>NZ_JBDFMC010000002.1:2297500-3225000 GCF_047238005.1 Sphingomonas phoenicis
ACCTTTACTGCAGCTTCAGAGTGGCATTAGGAAGGAACTGTGTAGCATAGGTGGGAGGCTTTGAAGCGACGGCGCCAGCTGTCGTGGAGCCATAGGTGAAATACCACCCTGTTGTTTTCTGATGTCTAACCCAGATCCATGAAACTGGATCGGGGACCCTCTGTGGCGGGTAGTTTGACTGGGGCGGTCGCCTCCTAAAGAGTAACGGAGGCGCGCGATGGTGGGCTCAGGCCGGTTGGAAACCGGCTGCAAGAGTGCAATGGCATAAGCCCGCCTGACTGCGAGACTGACAAGTCGAGCAGAGACGAAAGTCGGTCATAGTGATCCGGTGGTCCCTCGTGGAAGGGCCATCGCTCAACGGATAAAAGGTACGCCGGGGATAACAGGCTGATAACCCCCAAGAGCTCATATCGACGGGGTTGTTTGGCACCTCGATGTCGGCTCATCACATCCTGGGGCTGGAGCAGGTCCCAAGGGTTTGGCTGTTCGCCAATTAAAGTGGTACGTGAGCTGGGTTCAGAACGTCGCGAGACAGTTTGGTCCCTATCTGCCGTGGGCGTCGAAATTTGAGAGGAGTTGACCCTAGTACGAGAGGACCGGGTTGAACGTACCTCTGGTGTACCTGTCGTCGTGCCAACGGCGCAGCAGGGTAGCTATGTACGGACGGGATAACCGCTGAAAGCATCTAAGCGGGAAGCCTCCCTCGAGATAAGATTTCTCAGAGCGGTCGAAGACCACGACCTTGATAGATCGGATGTGGAAGCGCGGTGACGCGTGAAGCTAACCGATACTAATCGCTCTATTCGCGCCTGAAGAGTCCACACCCCCAACATCAGCGCTGCTGATGCCCCCAACGGGGACAAGGGTGGGATGAATGATCCCAACCAGTGCACGCATCGATTTTAACCCATCTGTCCCTGACCCATGCGCACCGGCTCCATTGCCTGGTGACCATAGCGTCGGTGTCCCACCCGATCCCATCCCGAACTCGGCCGTGAAACCCGACTGCGCCAATGGTACTACTGCTCAAGCAGTGGAAGAGTAGGTCGTCGCCAGGCATTGAAGCCCGTGCGCATGACACGGACAGAAGAACCCATCCACATGTCTCCCCTCCCCCAAGGAGGGGCAAGCCGCTGCCGCCCCCACGCCGCAGCAACAATGTCGCGGGGTGGAGCAGCCCGGTAGCTCGTCAGGCTCATAACCTGAAGGTCACAGGTTCAAATCCTGTCCCCGCAACCACCGCCTTAGAACTACAAACGCCGCCCCTCGGGGCGGCGTTGTCGTTTGTGGCCCAGCCGAGCAGATCGGCTACCCTAGCGACGATCTCCGCTTCAGGGCCTCGCTCGCCCTCCGGGTAGATCGTCACACTCTCGATGAGTGTCGACAGGATCTCGGCCGCTTCACCGCGGACAGCCGCGTCGTCCAGCGTCTCGCGCAGGCGGGCTACCTTCTCCCTGAACAGGCGGCGCAGTTCCGGATGCGGGATAATGGTAGCCATAGGCCGGCTGGTTGCCTGGGCGCTCAGCCTCTGTTCGAGACGTGCTTTCTCCGCTTCCCGGTCGGCGAGGAGCCTCAGCAATGTCGGACTCGCAACCCCGGTGAGCATGTTGGCGGCGAGATTATCGATTTCGCGGGTCACCGTGGCCAGTCGCTCGGTGGATTGCTGATCCCGACTGGCTGCCGTGTTGCTCAGGCGCATCGTCTCGCGGCGAAACTCGTCGGCGAACAGCCGGGCATGCTCCTCGGTCAACAGCTGGTGCTGCAGGACCGTGAGCGTCGCTGTCTCCAGCGGCCCTTTGCGGACCGAGAGGGTGTTTGTGCAGGTTCCGCGCTCCTTCTGCCCGGCGCACCGGTAATAGTCCTTGCCCGAGATGGTATAGTTGGAGCCGCAGGTGCTGCACCGGATAAGACCCGACAGCAGGTGCTTCCTGCGGTGCTGCCGGGCGGGCGAGACCTGCGCCTGACTGCACTGCCGCCGTGCAATCTGCGCCTGCACCGCGCGCCACTGGTCGTCGGCGATGATGCGCAGATCCGGCACCGCGACCTCGACCCACTCGGAGGGGTCACGCAGCCGGTAGCGGCGCTCGCGCCTCTCGCTGTCGGGGTTGCGCCGCCACTGGCGTCTTCCCCAGACCAACCGGCCGACATAGAGCGGATTGTTGAGGATACCCGTCGCCTTTTTCGGGTCGCCGCGGATCGTCGAGGCGTTCCACTGGCCGCCACGCGGGCCGGGGATGCCATCGGCGTTGAGGCGGGTGGCGATCTGGATGGAAGAAGCGCCCGCGGCGAACTCGGCGAAGATGCGCCTGACGATGTCGGCCTGACCCGCGTCGATCTCGAGGAGCCCGCGGATGGGCTCGCCTCGTATGTCCAGCCGCACGACGCGCTTATAGCCATAGGCGCGTCCGCCTGCGAACCGCCCGGCCAGCACCGCCGCTTCCATGCCGCGCACCGTCTTGTCGACCAGGTGCTTCAGGAAGATTGCCCCCAGCAGCCCGGCGACGGCGAACTTGATCTCGTCGACATGGCCCTCCGACACCGTGTGGAGTGCTACCCGGTGGTACATCAGCTTCTTGCCGAGGAACGCGACGTCCTCGGCGTCGCGCGCCAGCCGGTCGAGTGCCTCGCACACGACGATGTCGACCATCCCGGTCTCGACATCGCGGAGCAACTGCTTCAGCCCCGGCCGGTCGCGGCGATAGCCCGACTGTTCTGGGTCGTGATAGGTCGCGATGACCGTACCGCCCAGATAGTCGACCAGCTTCATGCATGCCGCGGTCTGGTCACTGCTCGAGGTGGCGCTCTGCATTGCCGTCGAGTGACGGCCATAGAGCGCGATGCGAGGGGCAGGGCGCATCAGCATGGCTGACGATGCCTCCGCATCCTCACCTGTCCCGAGTCTTGCGGGTCGCTACCTGGTGGTGTTCGGCCGCGGCCTGTCGCGCGAGCAGCCGAACAAGCGCCGTCAGACCCTCGGCAGAGGCCGGGTTGGCGGCTTGTCGGGCATGCGCATGAAGGGGCTGGGCTGCGGGTGTCATCCATGCCGGAATGACGCCTGCTGGCCAGTGCGCACAGGGTAGCTAGAATTTGCTTCACAGCGACCACTCCGGCGGCAACAGCCGCAGCAGCGCGAGGCCGTGCGGTGGCATCGGCGCGGTCAGGCGGCGCTTGACCCGGCGCAGCAGAATGCGTCCGGCCTTGTTGTCCGGGTCGGTGCTCGTATCGCCGACGTGGCGGTCGCAGCCGCTGATAGCCTTCAGCGCATTGGCGGTACGGCGCACCTTCCCGCCGACGCCGGCGGGGAGGGGAGGCACGCGCGGGTAGGCCAGCGGGACGTGGCCGGCGTCGAGCGCCGCGAGTGCCTCGTTGGCCTGGCGGTCGAGGGCGACCAGGTTGATGGCGAGCACGGCTACCGCCTCGGGTACGGACAGGCCGAGCCGTGCGTCGGCGAAGCTCTCGCGACCGAGGCCATCGTCGCGCAGCATTGCCGGGGTGATGGCGGTCAGCGGTGCGAGTGCGGCGCGCATGGCGCGGCTGGCCGTGGCGATGGTGCTGGCCGCCCGTTCGGTAGCGCCGACCTGCTGGTAGATCCGCCGGGCCATTGGCAGCAGTCGTGGGTCATAGGCCAGACCTCCCGATGCCACCGCCTGCCCCAGGGTCTCCCGGACCGAGCTCCTGCCGGGCATGGACAGCAGCCGGTCGATGCTCCGGGCGGGTCTGGCGAGCCGGTCGACGAACAGCGCCCCGCGCTTCGCCCAAAGCGGATCGTCCACATCGAAGCGCGGCCCCATCGGCTCGGTCGCCAGCCGGCGCAGATACTCGGCCAGCATCCGGGCGCGGACGACCCCAGTGAGGATGATCTGGTCGTGCACGACGGCCCGGATGAGGCCTGCCAGCTCCGGCGTCGTACCCGCCACCCGGTAGAGGGCGAGCAGCTCCGCGCGCACCAGCAGCCGCCATCCTTGCGGGCAGGAGCCCCGCAGCGCATGCAGATTGGCGGCATGGCGGGCAAGATCCAGGCCGAGGTCCTTCTGCAGCTGCTCAGGCTCGGCGATGGTGCGGCCGCCGAGCAGCAGCCGGGTCACCCACCGCTCCAGGCTGCCACGCGGGCGATAAGGGCGCGGTACCGTCAGCGGTGCCAGGAGCGTGTCGAGCGCGACGCGGCGCAGGTCGGTCTGCAGACCATCCCATACCAGGCTGGGGGTGAGTTTCGGTGGGGGCGGCAGGATGGGCGGAGGAGCGGGTCTCGGCTCATCGGCATCGCCGGCCAGGACCGAGCGGATATAGCCGACCGCCAGCTCCTCGACCTGCGTTGGCGCAACGCCGGAGTGGAAGACGGCATGCGTTGCCAGGTGCGAAGCGCGCAGTTGGCGCGACCGGGGCGGCGTCGGCAGGACGATGTTCGGCATGGTGCGTACTCAGGTCAGCGGTACGGCTCCCGGCACCGTACAAACCGGACCTCTCGGTCCTTGCTGACCCGCACTCGCAGCGGCGGGGAACGGAAAGGCGGGGTTGCGTGCGCGCCCCGGCGACCTGCGTGCAACCGCTCCGAGCAGCGGCCGATTACCTGTACCCCGTCCGCGCATCTCAACACGAGGCGTTCTCTATATACCCTTCGAGGTGGGGCGCGTCTACCTTGCGATCAATGCCAAGGTTGCGCAGAGCTGGCGTATCACCGTCTTCGAGGTCACCCCGCAGAGCAGGCGGTCGCTCCTGGCTGCAAGAGCAGGCGGGCGTTTGCGGTGATCAGCGGCTGTTGGGTAACGCGCGACGAACTAGGAACCTCACCATGGTCTGACTGGCCAAAAACGTGATGGGTGTGACTAGCGCAAGATTAAGGAAGGCGCTCGCCAAGATTCTTTCAGTGGCGATGTCGTCTGCCTGGCCCACTGCAAGCCAGTAGCCAACTGCGCCGCAGATCAGAAGTGGTAAGGCGAGCGTTCCGGACGCCAACGACAAAGCATCGTTCTTGGTAATAGCGCGGATAACGGCGGTCATCACGCCGGCGGTCAGTACGACACCCGTAGCACTAGCAACGACTATCAGGAGAACGGTCAGCATCCTTTTGTTGTGCACGGGCGGCATGGTCGCCGCAAGTAGGCGTTAACCGCACATCGCCTTCTGCAGTCTCGCAAGCCAATCGAACGGCCACTTCTGGTGGGAGCACGAACCCGCTGCGCGGGAGGGGCGTGCGGGGCGCGGTTGAGGTGATGTAACGGGTGCCGTGCGGCAGTTGAGCGCTGCGGGAGGCAGGCAGAGCATTCAAGCTCCACGAAAGGAGCTCTGCCATGACCACCCTCATTCCAGTCGCCGTCAGCCCGTTACGCCAGCGTCTCATCGACGAGATGGACATACGCCGGTTCGGCCCCGAGACGCAGCGGAACTACATCCGAGACGTCGGGCGGTTCGCGACGTTTTTGAGGCGTCCGCCTGACACGGCAACGGCGGAGGACGTGCGGCGCTTCCAAATCGAGCAGTGTGAACTGGCCGTGCCGGCACCGACCATGAACGCCATCGTGTCGGCCCTGCGGTTCTTCTTCATCCAGACGCTCGACCGGCCGGATCTGGCGCGCAAGCTGGTCCGGATGCGGTACGAGCGCAAGCTGCCGGTGGTGCTGAGCCAGGACGAGGTGGCACGGCTGCTGGAGGCGACCACGTGCCTGAAGCATCAGGCGGCGCTGTCGGTCGCCTATGGTGCGGGTCTGCGCGCGGCTGAGGTCGCCGCCCTCAAGGTGCGCGACATCGACAGCGAGCGCATGCTGCTGCGGGTCGAGCGAGGCAAGGGCGGGCGATATCGCAACGCGATGCTCCCGGTCGGGCTGCTGGCGCTGCTGCGGGAATGGTGGCGGGTCGGCCGGCGGGAGGGCGTGCTGCACGTCGATGGCTGGCTGTTCCCCGGCCAGCACTACCTCAAGCCGCTCAGCACGCGGCAGATCTACCGGGTAGTGGTCGAGGCGGGGCAAGCGGCGGGCATCGGCAAGCGGGTCGGACCCCACACGCTGCGACACTGTTTCGCCACCCATCTGCTTGAGGACGGGATCGACGTCCGCATCATCCAGGCGCTGCTGGGGCATGCCAAGCTGGAGACCACCGCCTATTACACCCAGGTCGCCACCCGGGTGCTGCGCAACGTCACCAGCCCGTTCGACCGGCTCGCCACGGCCGCCAGAGAAGCGAGGACGTCCAGCGGTTGAGCGAGGATGCGCGCCTCCATCGAGGTCGCCGACATCTTCAGCGCTGCCGGTCCTGCATACCGGGCCGCCCATGCGGGACATCTGAGCCTCGACCAGCTCAAGGTCATGTCGGCGATAGAAACCTGCCGCACCGCCGTCATGGGCGGGCACGTTGAGGCCTGCACCGACTGCGGGCACTGGCGGGTCGCCTATAACAGTTGCCGCAACCGGCACTGCCCGCGGTGCCAGGGCGCGGCCGCGCGTACATGGCTGGCCGAGCGCGAGGCCGACCTCCTGCCGGTCGGCTACTTCCACGTCGTCTTCACGCTGCCCGCTGAGGTGGCCGACGTCGCGTTCCAGAACAAGGCGGCGGTGTACGGCTTGCTGTTCCAGACGGCGTGGGAGACGATGACGACCATCGCCGCCGACCCGAAGCATCTCGGCGCCCGCATCGGCATCACCGCGGTGCTGCACACATGGGGCTCGGCGATGACCCACCATCCGCACATTCACATGATCGTGCCGGGCGGCGGAATGTCGCCGGACGGCAAGCGCTGGGTGTCGTCGCGCCCGGCGTTCCTGCTGCCCGTGCGCGTCCTCGGCAAGCTGTTCCGCCGCCTGTTCCTGACGCGGCTGGTGGCGCTGCACGATGCCGGGCGGCTAGCCTTCTATGGCAGCCTCGGCCATCTCATCGACCGCCGCGCCCTCCTGCGGCACCTGGCCCCGGTCCGGAAGAAACGCTGGGTGGTCTATGCCAAACCGCCGTTTGCCGGATCCAGGACGGTGCTCGCCTATCTGTCGCGCTACACGCACCGCGTTGCCATCTCGAACAGCCGCCTCCTGCGCTTCGACCAGACCGGCGTCACCTTCCGTTATAAGGACTATCGCCGGGGTAACGCCGACCGCCAGCAGGTCATGACGCTGGCCGCCGACGAGTTCATCCGCCGCTTCCTGCTCCACGTCCTGCCGAAGGGCTTTCACCGCATCCGCCACTATGGCCTGCTCGCCGGCGCCACCCGCAAGGCGCATCTCGAACGCGCCCGCGAACTGCTCCGCGTCGCACCGCCCGCTGCGCCCGATGCATCTGTTGAACCGGACGACATCAGGCCGCCATGCCCATGCTGCGGCGGCCGCATGGTCGTCGTCGAAACCTTCGAGCGCCAGTGCCAGCCGCGCGCACCACCGGCTCGTGCACCACTATCCGGGATGCAGACGTCGTGACCCGGCACGGCCAGAGGGCAACATACCCCGCAGCGCCGGTGCGTGCGGAGACGATGTCGTTTGCGCTGACCGGCGCCAGAGGGGCAATCACAACAAGGAGAGCCGAGCTACCCGCGCTGGCGAACCCATCACGCCCACCTGAAACCGGCCAGTCCGCATTCAGGCTCGTGCCCGCATCCGCCGTGTTGCTGCGCACCCCAGCAAGCCGGAAACCGAAAACCCCATAGCGCACCGACTGCGGCCCGCGGGTTCGGGCTTCCAAGACTTTCGTACGCCTGCCGGCATGCGAAACTCTTCAGGATAGCTGCCTGTCCGCTTTTGAGCGTTGAGCGGTTGTTTACGACCGTTTGTTCATCCGAGACGATCAAACTTGCCGCTGTTTCGTTAGATGCGAGACGACACGTCCACCCAATGGCATGTGAACTCGCCTGGGCCGAGGATGCGACCGTCTGCAAAGATGAGCTGGTCTAGGGTTGAGCTGAGCAAGCCCGGCTGCGATGTTGCGGCATTAAAAGCGCGTCAGCGGAGAGGAAGATGCCCGATCCTGCCCAGGACCAAGGTCAACAACGCCCCGCGAGCGTGTTCATCCGCGAAGTACTGTACGAAAACCGTAGTCCAGCATGACTGTCCCCCACTTCGAGCGCGAGTTTGGCCGGTTCAGCGAGATCGTCTACCGACGGTTCAACGACGGGCCGTTCACCAGCTTCCGCAGCGGAGCGGCCAAGGGGTGGGAAGGCTACAAGCCGCTACTGCGGGAGAGCGCGCTCGCCACCCTCGGGCCGCAGTCGTGGACCGAAGCGGACGTGGGCACCGGGGCGATCCTGGAGCGCGCGATCCATGCCGTCGAGATCCCGGGCAACGACCAGACCCGCAACAACCTTGTCTCCTGGGAGGGACGCTACGGGCCCGGAAGCGCAGGGCACGCCACACTGCTGGCGGCTCGGAACGATCCCGCGCGGCGACGCGCCCTCGAGCGCTGGATGATGGACGCGTTCCGCGGGGAGCACGACCATGGCCAGCTGTTCGAGAGGCTGCGGGGCCTCGCGGGTGACGGCTACCCGCTCGCAGCGTACCTCTTTTTCCTGGTGGACGTCGACCGCTTCGCGCCGATCGCGCCGCGCACGTTTGACGAGGCGTTCCGCCGCCTCGGGATCGGCCTCGGGACCAGCGGACGCTGCTCGTGGGACAACTACGCCGCGTTCAACGACGCACTCGACGACGTGCGAGAGCGACTGGCGTCCAAGCCGGGACTCGCCGACGCGCGTCACATCGACGCGCACTCGTTCTGCTGGATGCTGGTGCGGATGGAGGACGAGCGGCCAGGCGGCGAGAAGGCGCCTGGGGCCGTACGATACGCGAGCGCGAAGCGGCGCTCGATCGTGGACATGGCGGTCAACGCCGCCTCGGCCGCGGCGCAGTCGGGCCGGCAGTCCACGACGACGCGCAAGGATAAGGAGATGCACCATCACCAGCGCGAGCTGGAGGCAATCATCGAGCGGCTCATCGCCGAGCAGGACGGCATCTGCGCACTCACCTCGCTGCCGCTCCAATGGCACGGCGAGTCCGAGGATCCGGCAATGCTGGCGTCGCTCGACAGGATCGACAGCGCCGGCCACTACTCGGACGGCAACCTCCAGGTCGTGTGCCGGTTCGCCAACATGTGGAAGGGTGCGGCACCCGACGGCGAGTTCCGGCGACTCCTCGATACGGTGCGTTCAACGGTCGGGTAGCTCGCGCCACCGCGTTCGCTACGCCCGGGCCGACGGGAGGATCCTACACTCGTGTCAGCGGCTCGATAAGGAGCCGTTCCGGAAAGCGTTCGCGCGAGCCGCGCGATTCGTGAGGTATGTCCGATAGCCGGCGAGCAGCGGCAGCGACGCCGCGTCCGCCTGCAACACTAAGCGGTCGATCTCATCGATGGCGGCGCCGATCGTCAGGGGACCCCCTTCTACGCGATCCAGCAGACGGTCCGCCAGAGCCCAGTCGGCGCGGGCGAGCTGATCCCCGGAGAGCGCCGCGCGGTTTTCGGAGTAGATGAGTCGCTCCGCCAGCGACCGGAGTCTTGGGTCCCGGAGCCGGGAGGCGATCCCCGCCCGCTCCGCCCACGTAGCGTCATGAAATTCCTCGCAGACGTAGAGGTCGTCGTCGTTCACGAAACCGCCCGAATAGAGACACGCCTCCGGGAGCGGGGACACCTCCGGAATCCCCCAACTTGCCGTGTAGATGGTGACCAGACGAGAACAGACGTCCGTGGCCGCCCGGTAGCGTCGTGCGCGGTCACGCAACCTCGCCTCATCGAGGCCCGGCATCAGGTCGTCAGCCTCCTCGAGCGGGGTGAGTGTCGGGGCGCCGTTGACCCTCACGCGTCTGACCGGTGTTCCCTTGCGGGCGACCTCGGCGTGAACCTGGCCATCTGACATCAGGCGCCAATCGTCAGGATCGCGCTCGAGGTCTATGCAGAAGCGACCGTTCCGGTCGCCCGGGATCTGCCCGATGCAGACCACCGCCCGGTGAAAAGCCTCCGCTCCGAAGAACTCGGTGAGGACGAAACCCTCCTGCTCGTCGACCATCTCCGCCACGGCGACCCTGTTCGAGAGACGGACAAACCGTTCCCACGCCGCGGGCGAGCGCTCCCTGACCAACCGGCACAGGTCCAGCGTGCCTGCGACGTCGGACATCGCGTCATGGGCGCCGCCCGTCCCAAGGCCGTTGGCCACCAGCAGCGACGCGAGCCTGAAGTCACGGCGACCATCCGGCTTCAGCGGAACGACAATGCATCCAGGCGAGAGCGCGCAGGCCGCCTGGACCAAGCCATAGGCATCGGCGCGTCCGCACCCGTTGCCGCTAGTCAGATACGGAGGGAATAATGTCTGGAACAGGGCGTTGCGCAGCATGTGCTCGTCGAAGCGAATCGAGTTGAAGCCCGCGAAGATCGCAGGCGACCACGCCAGCAGTCTGGCCCGCAGCTCCGATACCATCGCCGCGTGGGTCATCAGGGCACGGTCGACCAACCGTTCGATCGGCAGCCGGTTGGTGAGCATGGCGGCGGGATGCGGAACGACGTGGGGCTGCAGTCGCGACCTCAGCTCGAAACTATCGATCACCTTGAGCTCATGGTCGGCGTGAATCGCGGCGAAGTGCAGAATCTGGTCGAATGCCGGTGAGAGGCCGGTGGTCTCTGTGTCGAAGAAGACGTAGCCCACCCCGACGCCGCTACCAGGAGTAGCTGAGCCGGTTGCGCATCGCCGACGCGCTAACCCTGAACCTTCGGGCGAGCGCCTCGACGGCCTCGTCGTCGTCCAGGTCAAGCCCGGCGTCGCCCACCGCCTCGGCCAGGAACGTTTCAGGCATCAGGAGCTCGGAGGCGAACGCGTTGGCCTCCACCTCCAAGGGATCGATCCCCTCCGCCGAGACCTTGTCCCGGTGCAGCACGCGGAATCCGCGATCGACGTGCACGGCCTCGGTGATCTCGCGGACGTGCAAAACGTGGTGCGCGAACTCGTGCGCTACCGAGAACCGCTGGCGGTTGGGATGGTGCAGCGCGTTGACGCCGATGATCTTCAGGCCGTCCTTGATGTAGGCCATACCGGAAAGCTCGTCCCCGAGGGGCGCGAACTGGAGGGTGATACCTCTCGACTTGACGAGCCGCTCGACCGGGACAGGTGCCGACCGCACTCCCGCATCAGAGAGAAGCTGTAACGCGGCCTGCCTCGCCCCCGCCGTGTCGGGCTTTCTCACGAGCGGATTTCCGCGTCGTCCGTGCGGACGAAGCGCCCGATGAGCTCCAGGACGTCGGCGGCTTCACGATCCGAGATCGCCCCTCGCGTGACCCTCACCTCAACCTCCCTACGTTGCGCGGGAGGCCGGGCAGGCAGGAGGTCACCGACGTGACGGAAGCGAAGTGCCTGGGCGAGGTCGTAGACGTGATGCAGCAACACGTTCTGACGACCCTTCTCAATGCTCGCGATGGACGCCCGCGACAGACCAGTGAGGCCCGAAAGTTCGGCTTGGGTCATCTTCAACTCTTCGCGCCGCTTGGCCACGGCAGCGCCGAAGGCAGCGTTGATGGGATTTGGCTGAACCACGTTACCCGTTTGTTCCAGACACGCGCCTTTGTCAACGTCACACACACAATGTGATCATCAGTAACACTGTATTGTGACTATTGACATCATTCGTCGTCGTCGGCATATCGTGGCTGTGCCGAGAATCGACTCGGCGGAAAGGTCGAGGAGAAGGCCATGTCGAAGAGGATCCATGTCGTACCGCACGGAGATGGCTGGGCGACCAGGCGTGAGGGCGCGAGCCGCGTCGGCTCGACGCACCCCACGCAGTCGTGTGCCAACGACGCCGCCCGCAGCACCGCGATCCGCGAGCGCGGCGAGGTGATCATCCACCGCCCGGACGGCCGCATCCGGAACTCGAACTCTTACGGCAACGACCCCTTCCCGCCGAAGGGCTGATCAACCGCCGCGCGGCGCCCGCCGCCGCCCGGCCAACGGAGAACCGGAATGACCGACAAGGCCGAGGACAAGAAGGACAAGGGGCCGAAGCCGGTCACCATCGTCGTCAACGGGACCGAATACGACGTCCCTAAGGAAAGCATCTCCTACGAGGAGCTGCTGGAGCTGATCGGCGCGCCGACGCTGCCCGAGGGCCAGCGCTACTCGGTGCAGTACAGCAAGGGGCAGGGGAAGAAGCCGACCGGCACGCTCATCGAGGGCGAGACCGTGCAGGCGAAGAAGGGGATGGAGTTCGATGTCACACCGGCTAATCGCTCATAGCCCCGACCTGCGGGCGCTCCGCGACGACGGCCTCCATCTCGAGGTCCGCGGCGGACACCTGGTCGTGAGGGACGTGCCCTACGTCACCGCCAGCCGCCAGGTGCGCACCGACGGCGTGCTGATCTCGACGCTCGACACCCAGGTGGTCGACGGGGTCGAGGTTAGCGCTAGGCCGGTGCAGCACCAGGTCCATTGGATCGGCGAGCACCCCTGCCACGCGGACGGATCCAAGATCCGGAGCTTCGAGCACCCGGGCACCTCCCAGGACCTCGGGCAGGGTCTCGTCACCAACCACCTGTTCTCCGCCAAGGCCGACTACCGCGACTACGGGCACAAGATGCGCGCATACCTCGGCTGGATTGTGGGCGAGGCGCAGAAGCTCGATCCCAATGCGACGGCCGAGACCCACCCGGTCTACGCGACCGACGAGCACGACGACGACCCGTTCCACTACATCGACACCGCGTCGAGCCGGGTCGGGATCGGCGGAGACAACGACAAGCTCCAGGCGGAGCGGCTGGGCATCATCGGCCTCGGCGGCACCGGGTCCTACGTCCTCGACCTCGTGGTCAAGACGCACGTCGCGGAGATCCGGGCGTTCGACGCCGACGGCTTCGACACCCACAACGCCTTCCGCGCACCCGGCGCTTGGTCGCTGCAGGAGCTGCAGACCAAGCGTTCGAAGGTCCAGACGTACGCCGATCTTTACGGCAAGCTGCGGCGCCACGGCCTCTCCATGCACGAGACCAAGGTCACCTCGGCCAACCTCGAACTCCTCGAGGGTCTAACGTTCGTGTTCCTCTGTCTGGACGAGGGGCGAGAGAAGCGCGCGATCATCGACTGGCTGAAAGAACGCAGTATCCCGTTCACCGACGTCGGCATGGGGGTCACGCGCGGACCGCAGGGCCTGCAGGGGATCGTCCGGGTCGTCACGGGGGCGCCGGGCCACTACGCCGACGCGGAGCCGCACCTGTCGTGCGGCGACGCCGACGAAGCGGAGAACATCTACGCCACGAACATCCAGATCGCCGAACTCAACGCCCTGAACGCTGCCATGGCGGTCATTCGCTGGAAGCGGCTGCTCGGCTTCTACCGCGACGCCGGACGCGAGCATTACTCGGGATACCAGATCGCGACCGGTGAGATGGTGGTCGAGGCTGCGGAGGCGGCGTGACGCGGCGCCGCACCATCGCGCACCGGCGCGTCGAGTTCATCCCGAAGGAGCTGGAGGAGGGCGTCCTCTACGTGTCGGAACGCTTCCGCACGGCGTCGCACCTCTGCTGCTGCGGATGCGGCGGCCGCGTGGTGACGCCGCTCAACGCGGCCAAGTGGCGCCTGACCGACCATGGCGACAGCGTCACACTCTCCCCTTCCGTCGGGCTCGGCACCTTCGCCTGCCGCTCGCACTACTGGATCAAGCGCGGCGTCGTCGAATGGTGCCCGGACATGACGCCCGCCCAGACGCAGCGCGCGCGACGGCTCGACGAACGCGCTAGCCGGCTGCACGCCGGCGAGCGCATCACCGCGCTCGGTAGATGGTGGACACGGCTGCTGTCTTGGCTGGGGCTGACCGACAGGTAGCCGCGCGTTCAGGACGCTTAGACCGCGCCGGGAGATCGGCTACACCATCGCCAGACGTGCGCCGCACGGGGGAGGAACAGTGCCCGACTTCAAGTTCATCCATGCAGCGGACCTGCACCTCGACAGTCCGCTGCTGGGCCTGGCCGGCAAGTCGGCGGACTTCGCCTCACGTATCGAGGCGGCCTCTCGCGAGGCGTTCGACAACCTCGTCGAGCTTGCGATCGCGGAGGGCTGCCGCTTCGTGCTGCTGGCCGGAGACATATTCGACGGCGACCTGCGCAACTTCCAAACCGGCCTCTACTTCGTCGAGGGCATGCGGCGCCTCGGCGATGCCGGTATCGACGTCCTGATGATCCTCGGCAACCATGACTCGCAGAACCGGTTCGCCGACAAGCTGTCGATGACGCAGAACGTGCACGTGTTCCCCAAGGCGGCCGCCACCTCGCGGTCGCTGGACGACGTTGCGGTCACGGTACACGGGCGCAGCTACCCCCGCTGGGACCTTTCCGAGGACATAGCGCGCGACTACCCGCCAGCCACCGCCGGGACGCTGAACATCGGCGTGCTGCACACCGCCTGCGCCGGATCGGAAGGGGACCACGCGCGGTATGCGCCGTGCACGCCCGAGCAGCTCGCCAATCACGGGTACGACTATTGGGCGCTCGGCCACGTCCACGAGCGCGCGATCCTGTCCGAGCACCCCCACATCGTCTATCCAGGCAATCTCCAGGGCAGGCATGCGCGCGAGACCGGGCCCAAAGGGGCGATGCTGGTCGCGGTGGAGGACGGCCGCATCGCGACGGTCGAGCACCGCGCGCTCGACGTGGTGCGCTGGCACGCGGCCTCATTCGACGCCTGCGCGCACGACGACCAGACGGAGATGCTCACGGCGCTCCGCGACGACCTCGCGCAGGTGGCGGACACCGCCGACGGCCGCCCAGTCGCGCTGCGCCTCACGATCCGCGGGGCAACCCCGCTCCATCCCCACCTGACGCTGAACCGGGCCGCGCTGCGCGAGGACATCGAGACCCTCCTCGCCACTCTCTCCGGGGACCATTGGCTGGAGAAGCTAGTGCTCGCGACGACCCTGCCGCCGGCCGCGGACACCTTCGACCCCAGCATCGGGGGGCGGCTTGCGGCCGAGATCGACAGGCTGGTGGGCGAAGGGGTCGAGGGAACCCTGGAGGCGCGGCTCGCTGAGATCCGCGCCAAGCTGCCGGCCGGCGCGCACGCGGACGCCTTCATCGAGCAGATGCGCTCCGACATCCCGACCCGCGCCGCCGAGCTGGCGCGGTCGCTGGTCAGCGAGGTGGGCCATGCGGCTGACTGAGCTCAGGATCGACAACTACGGCGGATACGCCGCCCGCAGCCTCGCCATTCCCGAAGGAGCGGGGCTGTCGGTGATCTACGGACCCAACGAGGCCGGCAAGAGCACCTGCCTGGAGGCGATCAGCGACTTCCTCTTCTCGATTCCCCCAAACACCGCCCGGGGCAGCCTCTTCGGCTACGACGGAATGCGGATCAGCGCCTCAATGCGCATGGCGGACGACCGGCTGATCTCCCTGAAACGCCGCAAGGGCAGAGGCAGGACGCTCTCGGACGCCGACGGAACGGCTTTGGACGAGGCGGCGCTCGCGCCAGTCTTGGGTGCGATCACGCGCGACCGGTTCGGGACGCTGTTCGGCCTGAACCACGACACCCTGCGCGCGGGCGGCGAGCGGCTCCTGCAGGCCGACGGCGACATCGGCCGTCTCATCGTCGAGGCTGGCGGTGGGCTGCGCACCCTCCTCGCGCGACTCGACGCTATCGACGACGAGGCCGGTCGCCTCTTCGACGGCCGCCGCTCGTCGGCACGGGCGTTCTACCAGCACCTCGACGCGTTCGACGCGGCGGACCGGGCGGTCCGCGAGGGCCAGTTCACGCGCGAGACCTTTGAGCAATCCCGCAAGCAGGCCGATGTCGCAACGGCAAAGCTGAAGGGCCTGCGCGACGAGAGGCTGACGCTCGCGGCGCGCATCGCCCGCACCGACAGGACCATCCGCGTCGCACCGCGCCTGCGCGAACTTGACGAACAGACGAGCTCCCTCGACGCGTTCGCCGACGTCGCCGACCTGCCCCCCGACTTCGCCGCGCGGGTGCGTGCAGCAGCAACCGCGCTGACCGTTGCGGAAGGCGGGCTCCAGTCCGCCACCGACCGGCGCGACCGCCTGCAGGTGCGCATCGACGGGCTCGCTGTCTCGCCCGAGCTGTCCGCGGCGGAGACCAGGATCCGCGACGCGGCCGAGCTCTCGATCCATGTCTCGAAGGCCCGGGGGGATCGGCCGAACAGGCAGATCGAGATCGACCAGGGGGAGGGGCAGCTCGTCGCCCTGCGCAGGATGCTCGGCATCCCGACTGACGCCGACCTCGCCGGCATCCTTCCCGCGAGGGATGCGATCGACAACGTCCGGGCGCTGCTGACCGCAGCGAACGAACGCCGACCGGCCCACTCCGCCGCGCGCACGCGAGCGGCTGAACTTGCCGACACGATCGAGACGACGCAAGCGCGCCTCACGGAGCTCGAGGGTGGCGGCTTCCACAGAGCCCTGGAGACCACGTCCTCGCAGTTCAGCGGGGCCGCGGCGCAGCAGGCGGGCGTCGACGCGCGCCGCAGGAGCCTCGACGGCGATCTCCGCAGGATCGCGGAGGGCGCGACCGCCCTCGGGTTCGCCACGATGGACGCGCTGGAGGCGCTCGCCTGCCCCACGCCCAACCTCGTGCGCGCCGAACAGGCCGCCCGGGACGCGCTCGAGAACCAGCGCGTCGAACAGGAGAGGCTAAAGCGACAGGCCGCGCGCGACCTCGCGACAGGTCAGACCGACATCGAGGCGCTGGAAGCGTCGGGCACCGTCGCGAGCGACGAGGCCGTGCGCGAGGCGCGGGCGTCGCGGACCCTCCACTGGTCTCCCATCCGAGCCGCCTTCGTGGCGGGAACGGCGCCGGGGACCGAGCCGGACAGGATCCGGTCAGCGGAGGCCTACGAGGCGACGCTCGCCGGAGCCGACGGGCTGGCCGACCGCAGGGCCGACGAGGCGGAGCGTGCCGCCTCCCTCGTCCAGGCCCGACGACGGATCACGGAGGCGACGCGCACGCTGCACGCCGCCGAGGAGGAGCTGGCTACCCTGTCGCTCGCCCTGGAGAACAGGGTCGCCACGTTCCGTGAGGCCTTTCCCGACGCGGACGCGTGCCATCCTACACTTGCGGCGCTGCTCGCGTTCGCCGAGCGGCGTACACAGCTTATGGAGCAGACGGCGACGGCCCGATCGCAGGACGCCGCCCTGGCACGGGACGCCGCCCTGCTGGAGCCGACCGTCGAGCTAGCCGGCGCGGCGGAGCGCCGGCTCGGCATCGAGCCCGCGCCGGCGTTCGCGACAAGGATGCAGGCTCTTGTAGCGGCACACGGTCGGCACGAACTGCTCCACGCCGAGCACCAGCGAAACGTCGGCGAACTGAAGGCGCTGAGGTCGCACGCTGCGAACATCCAGACCGCACTCGACCGCATGGACGCCGAGGAGGCCGCGTTCGAGACCCAGTGGGCTCCCGCGCTCGTCCTCCTGGGGTCGACAGGTCCGGTCAGCCTAGTGCAGGCGGACGAGCTGCTCGGCGAGTGGGCGAGCGCCCGCGGCGTCCTGTCGGCGATCGCCCAGACACGCCAGCGCGTCCGCCGCATGGACGAGGACGAGGCCCGCCTCGCCGCCAACGTGGCGGCGCTTCTCAGCGAGCTCGGCATCGAGGCGGGCGTGGACTGCGTCGCGGGGGCGCAGCTGCTGAAGGCCAGGTGGGACGCCAACGCGACGCTCAGGACGCAACGCGACGGACTCCTTCCGGATGTCGAGGAAGCGAAGCTCGCGGTCGAGCAGGCTGCCGCGGCGGTCGAGCGCGCGGTCGCCGGTCGCACCGCCCTGGCCCATCTGGCGGCCTGTCCGGACACAGGAGATGAGCTTTCGGGCAAGGCCACACGCCACGATGAGCGCAACGCCCTGGTGGTCGAGATGGCCCGGGTCGGACGGAGCCTCGCCGACCTTGGCGGCGGCGTCAGCGTCGAGGCGCTGCGCGCGGAGTGGGGAGATGCCGACCTGGACGACCTGCGGGCCACGCTGACGGAGGACCGTTCCCGGGCAGCAGCGCTGGAGACCGAGGTCGAGGAGGCAGTGCTCGCGGAGAAGAAGGCCCGCGACACGCTCGCCGGCTTCGTCGCCGAGAGTGGAGTCGCCGGCGCGGTCGTGAGGCGAGAGGGCGCCGCCACCCAGATGCACCAGGCGCTGGAGCGATATCTAGAGCTGAAGATGGCGCGAGACCTCGTCACGGCGGCGATGGCGACGATCCGCGCCGAGCAGCAGGATCCCCTCATCCGGCGCGCCAGCGCACTCTTCGCGGGCTCGACGCGCGGCGAGTTCCTCGGCGTGGAAACAGATATCGACGATAGGGGCAACCCGGTTGTCGTTGGGCGTCGGGCCGGCGGCGGCACCGCGTCGGTCGGCACGATGAGCGACGGCACCCGGGACCAGCTCTTCCTGGCGTTCCGCCTGGCCAGTCTCGAGAACTACGGCGGTGCGACCGAACCGCTGCCCTTCATCGCAGACGACGTCCTCGTCCACTTCGATGACGACCGCAGCGCCGCGACCCTCGAGCTGCTCGCCGAGTTCGGCCGGCGCAACCAGGTGCTGCTGTTCACGCACCACCGGAGCGTGCGCGATCTCGCAGCGCCGCTGGCGGCGCGGGGTCTAGCGAACATCGTGTCGTTCGAGGCGGCAGGAACGGCGGTGGCTGAGGGCTAGGCCGCCTAGGCAGCGCCTTCCGCGCCGCTCAGATGTCCGCCTCTTCGTCGATCCGCCTGCGAAGCGAGGCGATGACGTTGTCGAGGCGGCGCAGAAGGTCGTCATAGGACATGATGTCCATCACGTTCGCGTACTTCCGCCTGACCACCTCGAGATCTACCGCCTGCTCGCCACCGACCCCACCCGTCGGATCCCGCCCGAGGATCACGATGGCCTTCGGGTTCGTGACCCGTATCGACATCCCGAGAGGCAGCTTCGCGGCGTACCGCTCCGTCAGCGCACGCTCGCCGTCCAGCCCCCACTTGGACAAGTGGAACAGGTACTTCTCCGCCTGCATGATCGTCCCGGAGAGCTCCCGGCTCGGAAAGCCGTTCTCGCGGTAATCGCCACCCGCCAGCAGGCCCCCGCGAGGCCGCTTGATCTCGATGACGTCTAGGTTCCCGGCGGCGTCCACCAGCGCAATGTCGATGAAGCGCCTGCGCGCTCGACCCGATGTGGAGTACACGTCGGCGATCTGCACGTTCTCGAGTATCGCGACGTACTTCGGGAAGATCAGCAGCAGGAACTTCATCAGGAGCTGCTGCCAGTCGCGCTCCACCCTGACCTCGGCGGCGGCGAGCCAGCCGCGCAGCGTGCCGCGGATCAACTCATACTTCGCGAGCTCCGCCTCGAGCAGCTCCTCGGTGTCGAACGAGCCGGTCGCGCCGATCGCCTTGTGGCGGTTCATGTACTCTTCGTAGTGCCGCCGGGCATCAGCCATGCCGTCAACGTACTGGCCGACCACGTCCGCGACGCGCGCTCGGGCGTAACGGTTCAACTCGGTCGTCGTCGGAAACTTGCTGAGCAGCCGCTCGAACTCGACGATCGGAATGGAGCCATCCTCGTCACCGCCGATCACGATCTCGCCACCGTTCGGCATGACCGCGGCGAGGCCGCGGAAGATGGACATGTCGCGGTGGGCGACGAAAAGCCGCCGCTCCAGCGGCAGAGCGTCCGCTACGCGCACGGCATGGTTGATCCCGAGGCGCCTACCCTCGATGAGGCGGAACCCGGCGCGCCGCGAGCCGAAGCGGAATCGGTAAACGAAGCCGTCGACGTTCTCGAAATCGTCATCGTTGGGCAGCTCGCCGAGGAGATCGGCCCTTTCGAAATGGAAGACCTTCGCGATCCTAACCCGACCCTCGGTCCGCAGCTTCGTCCAAACCCACCGAGCGTCCCAGCTCTCGGGCTCATATTCCAGGATCACGCCCCGCCCGGGGCGATCCTCGAACCTGATCGCCATCGCCTCAGGACCTCGTCAGCAGGCCGGACCGCTCGCCGAGGTCCCCGGCCGCTACCAGTCGGTCAATGCCAGACCCCAGCACCGCTGCCGGCTCTAGGATCACCGGCTTGGTCGACACCGCGCCGGCGCTCGTCGCCTGCTCGAGCAGATAATCGACTGTGCGTTGCTGCGTTGCCATACCCATAAGCTAACAGACGAGCGTCGCCGCAGGCAACGAATCGCCTCCCGTCTGCGTCGCCGACTGCAATGAACGAGTGTCCGGTTCTGGAATGCCGCTCAGCTGCGCTGAACGTCCGCTGTTGGGTCGAAAGCGCTGCTCCATGTCAAGACGCCTTTCGCGTAGTTAGGCCGTCTCCGACACTCGCGCATAGCGCATGGGCGGCATGCCGACATGTCGGGTGAAGGCTGTGCTGAACGTGCTGGCCGATCCATAGCCGACCTCGGCGGCGACGTGACCGATCGCGAGACCGCGCGTTCGCAACAGGCGCTTCGCCAACGCCATCCGCCAGGTGAGCAGATACTCGATTGGCGGAATACCGACGGTGCTGGTGAAGCGTGCGAAGAAGGCAGAGCGCGACATGGCCGCTTCGGCTGCCAAGTCCGTGACCGTCCACGGATGCGCGGGGCGCGCGTGCATAGCCCGCAACGCGGCAACCAGTCGTTCGTCGGACATGCCCCGGGCGAGGCTCGGCATCGCGGCGGGACTGGAGCTGCAGCGCAACGCCTCGATCAGGAGAACCTCGAGCAAGCGCTCCAGCACCAATTCACGCCCGGGCCTTGCCTTACGGGTCTCGTCCCCGACCAGGTCCATTAACGTGGCCAGCCTCGGCTCGCCACGTGCCACCACCATCGCCGGTAGCAACGACACGAGCAGAGCGGCGTCCGGCGAAGCGAAACTGCAAATTCCGACCTGCATGCGCAGGTTGATGGATTGATCGACCTGTCCGATGCGAAACCGGCCCTCGCCGATCTCGGTCGGGGTCATGACGGCGCCGGGGGGCGGTGGGTCCATGCTCTCGATGCCGTCTATGGCCCGATCGCCCGTAGCCGGCAGCAGCACGAAGTCGCCGGCCCGAATGACGATCGAGGCTTGTCCGGCGTTCACCACTCGGCATTCGCCTTCCAGTACCGCGAAATAGACAGGCTTGCCTTCGACGTCGCGGCGGATGCGCCAACGCCCGGCATATTCGACCAGTTTCGAGAAGCTGGCGGAGGGCCGCAGCAGGGTCACAACCTCGGCAAGCGGATCGATGGTCATATCAGGACGATCGCCAATGAAGTCAGGATTGCCGACCATAGGCAGTCTTGATCGCGGAAACCATCTTCGGCGCTCCCGTACTCGTCAATGGAGCAAGACATGCCCAACGTCCTCATCACCGGCTGTTCCTCGGGCTTCGGTCTCGAAACCGCGCAACTGTTCCTCGACCGCGGGTGGCGTGTCGTCGCGACGATGCGCACGCCTGACCCGGGCCTCCTGCCGTCGTCTGACCGGCTCACCATCCTGCCGCTCGACGTCACGGATCGCGATAGCATCGCCAGCGCGGTCGCGCAGGCGGGGCCCGTGGACGTGCTGGTCAACAATGCCGGTTTCGGCGCCGCGGTCCCGATCGAACTCATTGAGTTCGAGACTGCGCGCCAACTCTTCGAGACCAATACGCTCGGCACGCTGGCGATGATGCAGGCGTTCCTGCCGGCTTTTCGCGAGCGGCGATCCGGCGTCATCATCAACGTGACCTCGACCGTCACGCTGAAGCCGCTGCCGCTAGTCAGCACCTATCGCGCCAGCAAGGCCGCGGTGAATGCCCTCACCGAAAGCCTGGCGGTCGAGATGCAGCCGTTCGGCGTACGCGTCCACATTGTGCTGCCCGGCCGTTCCCCGACGACGCAATTCGGCGCAAATGCGATGCCGCACCTGCGCGGTCTCGACGATCCCGATTACAAGCCGCTGATTGAGGGCATGATCAAACAGTTCCAGGAGGACACGGGACCGATCACTCATGCTCAGGACGTTGCAGCTGCCGTGTTCGAGGCCGCGACCAACCCGTCCGCACCGCTCAAGATACCCGCCGGCGCAGATGCGATCGCCTGGATGGCGGACGCGGCCTGACGCGCGAATCCGGCGGCCAGCGGGTGCCCCACCCCGCCGGCCGCCGGGCCGCAGCCCGAAGGTCAGGCGGAAGCGAGCCGGACTGCCGTCTCGCGATAGTCGTGCAGGGGCCGGCCGAGCAGGCTCGCTAGGCGCTCGCGGTCGCCTGCCTCCGGGATCATCCCGTCGCTGACGTAGCGCTCGGCCATCAGCCGCATCTCATAAGCCATCCAGCGCGGCATGAACGTCGCCATGTTCTGTTCGAAACCGCTGGGATCGTCGCCGCCATAGGCGACGGGGCGCCGGAGGACGTCGGACCATATCGCTGCCACATCCTCGCCGGTCAGGGCCTCTGGACCAACCACGTTGATCGTCTCGATCGGAAGCTTGTCGGGCGCCCGGTCACGCCGGATCAATTCGATCGCCGCGACCTCGGCGATGTCGCGCGCATCGACCATGGCCACGCCCTTGCCACCGATCGGCATCGGATAGACACCGTGCTGAAGGATCACGTCCTTCACCATCGCCTCGTTGTCGATGAAATAGGTCGGGCGCAGAATGGTGGCGCCGAAGCCCATCGCCTCGAGCATCCGCTCGGCCCCCGATTTCACCGCAAAGTGAGGTACGTTGACGGCGCGGTCGGCATCGAACACCGACAGGTAGACGACGCGATCGACACCCGCCTCTCGGGCGACGTTCAGCGCGACGATCGCCTGGGTGAATTCGTCACCCGTCACCGCATTGAGCAGGAACAGCGTCCGTACGCCGACAAAGGCCGCGCGCAGGGCGTCGATATCGAGAAGATCACCTTTGGCGACCTCGACGCCGGTCGGAAAAGCCGCCTTGGCAGGGTCACGGGTGAGGACGCGGACAGAGGCGTCGCGAGCGACGAGCTGTTCGACGACATGGCGGCCGACACGTCCGGTGGCGCCGATTACGAGGATGGTCATGAGGCTTCTCCTTAGGTCTTGCTGACCCGAGCAAGATGCGTGATCCATGGTACGACAACTAGACGCGTAATCTGGACGCGCCGTCTCATGGGTGGAACGACATGGACCTACTCGCGCTTGCGGACTTCACGCTCGTCGCTCGCCATGGCGGCTTCGGCAAAGCCGCGCGCGCCGCACGCAGGCCGAAGGCGACGCTGTCGCGCCGCGTCTCGGAGCTGGAGGCCGCACTCGGCCTGCGCCTGTTCGAGCGCAGCCAGCGCGACCTCAAGCTGACCGAGGAGGGGCGGGCGCTGGCCGAAAGAGCCGGCGCTCTGCTCGCCGAGCTTGAGGAGACGACGATCGAGATCGCATCAGGCAGCGCGGCGGTGCGTGGACGCCTGCGGATCAGCGCGCCGCTACTCTTCTCCCAGACCGCGATGGGGCGGCTGGCGGCCGTATTCGCGCAGTGCCATCCCGATGTCCGGCTGGAGGTCACGACCGACGATCGTGCGGTTGATATGATCGAGGAAGGCTATGATCTGGTCATCCGCGTGAACCCGGCGGCGGACGATGCGCTGGTGGGAAGACCCTTTCTCCACGACCGACTGGTCGTTGTTGCTGCACCTGACATGGCTCCGCTTGCGAGCCGCATCTTTCCTGCCGTGGTGCGCGACCGCGACGTCGAGAGCAGCTGGACGATCGACACCGCCGATGGGCAACGCGCGATCGCGATCGATCCGGTGCTCCGCTTGTCTTCGCTGGTGATGATCCGGGATGCGGCGCGTCTTGGTGCCGGCGTCGCACGCCTGCCCCTCTCGCTGGTCAGCGGAGACGTCGCAAGAGGGCGGCTGATCGCGTGGGGTGATGTCCCGACCTCACCGATCGCGCTATGGGCGCTATACCCCTCGCGGCGCATGTTGAACGCTCGGGTGTCGGCGTTTTTGGATTACCTGCGGCAGTCCTTTCCGAACGGGACGGCCGAGGAACTCGCCGCCTATCTGGAGGATCGGTGCTGACCTTCGGCAACTCGACGACCATTGCGCGCTATATGAAAGGACGACGTCTTTCGGGCAGCACCTGCCTTGCCGCGAATGGCGGGATGTAGGTCAAGAGATCGACGAGGCCCGCGCTTCGTCGTACGCAATCACTGCCTCCGCCATCGCCTGCTCCTGATCCAGGGCCCACAAGCAGAGCGCTTCGAAGGGTTCGCGAAGCGAGTGACCTAGCGACGTAATCGTATAGACGACGCTGATCGGAGTGGTCGGGATCACCGTGCGCGTTATCAGTCCATGACGCTCGAGGCGCTTCAGGGCATCGGCGAGCGACTTGTGTGTGATGCCGTCTAGCCGTCGCTTGATCTCGTTGAACCGCGCCGGCTGAGGACACAGCACGGTCAGGATCATGATCGTCCATTTGTCGGCGATCTTTTCCAGCACGGGACGGATGCGAGGCACGTCCATCATCGCCTTGCACGACAGGGCGTGCAGGTCGGTATCGCTCGCCATATCTACGCTACTCCAGGTGCGTTCTTGATAGCAGATATGCTTCGTATATCTGGTTTGCCATCTCGAACGAAAGGGCTGACGATGGCAAGGATGGCAGGCAAGGTCGCGCTGGTGGTGGGTGGAGCGAAGGGAATCGGTCTCGCGACCGCCCGCGGGCTCGCGAAGGAAGGGGCTACGGTCCTTCTGACCGGACGTCGGTCACACGAGGTTGCAGCTGCGGCTGAGAGCATCGGTCCCTCGGCGCACGGCATCGAAGCCGATGCGGCCTCCCAAGGCGATCTTGAGCAGGTCGTGGCGGAGGCCAAGCGCCTGCATGGTCGCATCGACGCGCTGGTGCTCAACGCCGGATTGTCGGAACCGGCAACGATCGTCGAGGAGACCGGCGAGCATTTCGACCGGCACTTCGCCGTCAATGTGCGCGGCGCGCTGTTTGGGATCCAGGCGGCGCTGCCGGTGCTGAGCGACGGAGCGTCGGTGGTGCTGGTCGGCTCAATCGCCGACGTGATGGGCGTGACGCCCTTCAGTACGTATGGAGCGACCAAGGCGGCACTGCGCTCCTACGCGCGCAGCTGGGCGGCCGAGCTCGCGCCGCGTCGCATCCGCGTCAATGTCGTCGCGCCGGGACCGACCGATACGGACATGATGGCTGCGGTATCCGAGGAGATGCGGCACATGCTCATCGCGCCGATTCCGCTCGGCCGCATGGCGCGCGCCGACGAGGTTGCGGCAGCTGCCATCTTCCTGCTCAGTGCCGAAGCCAGCTTTATCACCGGCGCCGAACTCTGCGTCGATGGAGGTATGCGACAGGTGTAGGCAGATGAACGGGCGGCGCCTGACGCGTGGATCGGCTAGACCGCGCGATCAGCGTCGCCCGTCTTCAATGCCGCGAGATCGGCCGGTCCTGCGAAAACGCTGGTGGGAGCACGTCTCGCTCTCCTGAACGAATGACCGGATTTGGGGCGCGGGAATGAGGGCGCGAACGACCGCAATTGGGTCAACGACGACCCCTTGCCAGATCCTATCGGTGACAGTTCAATCAGCGCTTCTTCAGCAGATCTCGGAAGCGTCGTGGTTGCGAGCGTAGATATTGATTGGGAGCGGTGACCTGAGCGCCGAGCCCTGCCGCAGCGTGCCACGGCCAACGGGGATCGTACAGGATGGCGCGAGCCAGCGCGACGAGATCAGCGTCGCCGGTGCTGACGATCGCCTCGGCATGCTCAGGCTCGGTGATGAGACCGACAGCGACCACGGACATCGTCGTGGCCTGCTTCACCGCGCGTGCCAGCGGTACCTGGTAACCAGGGCCGACAGGGATCTGCTGACGCGGATCGAGGCCGCCGCTCGAAACGTGGATCGCTGCACAGCCGCGCTCTTCAAGGGCCTGCGCGAAGGCGATCGTCTGCTCGGCGTCCCAGCCGCCGTCGACCCAATCGGTGCCGGAGACGCGCATGGTTACGGGTCGGTCCGCCGGGAACGCCCGCCGCACGGCGTCGAACACGGCCAGCGGAAAGCGCATCCGGTTTTCCAAACTGCCGCCATATTCGTCGTCGCGACGATTCGAGAGCGGCGACAGGAATTGGTGGAGCAGGTAGCCGTGGGCGCCGTGGATCTGCACGGCATCGAGACCCAGACGCGCCGCTCGTCGTGCCGCCGCCGCAAACGCCTCGACCAGGCCGTCGAGTGCCGCGGCATCCAGCGCCATCGGGGCATGATCGCCGTCGGCGAAGGGCCATGGGGAAGGAGCTACGGTCTGCCAGCCGTTCTCGGCGTCAGGCGCGATCTGCTTGCCGCCAAGCCACGGCAGATCGGTCGATGCCTTACGCCCGGCGTGGCTGAGCTGGATTGCGATGGGCATGTCCGCATGAGCTCGCACGCCGGTCAGGACCCGTTCCATCGCCGCCTCGGACGCATCGTCGAACAGCCCCACGTCGCCGAAGGAGATCCGCCCTTCAGGGATCACAGCCGTTGCCTCGATCGTCAGAAGCCCGGCGCCTGACAGAGCCAGGTGACCGAGATGGATCAGGTGCCAATCGGTCATGCATCCGTCGACCGCCGAATATTGGCACATGGGTGCAATGACGATGCGGTTGGCGAGCGTCAGGCCACCGATGGAGAATGGCTGGAAAAGCTGGGGTCCGGACATCGGGTTCGTCCTGTTCAGTAATAGCGCGGCATCGGCCCCTGCTGAGGCGTCTGGTCGGGCAGATCGATGAATGCCTCATCGACGTAGCACCAGCCCCATTCCTCTGACGGATCGTACCCTTCGACGATCGGGTGCTGGGTCGCACGGAAATGGGTGGTGGCATGGCGATGCGGCGACTGGTCGCAGCAACCGACGTGCCCGCACGTGCGACATAGGCGAAGGTGCAGCCACTCGCTGCCGATCTTAAGGCACTCCTCACATCCGCGCGCGCTCGGCGTCACCTCGCGGATCGCGTCGGCGTGGCTGCAGGTCGTCATTCGTCCTCCTGTCTGCCGCACCATGATCATCGCCATGGCGCTGACGTCGTTTAGCTGCGGCCAAATTGCAGACCAAGCCGAAAGCTGTCGCCAATGATCCCTGCCTTCATCAAGCCGCACGCGCGCCGCCACGAACGAGCGGCGGGTTTGGGGACCGGCGGGGCATAGGCTGAATGACCGCAGCTGGTTCTGATTGTCAGTAGGGCGGATCGACCCTCGCGCGCTGCTCGCGCGCAGCCTCGCTCCACCATGCGAGATCGTCGGCAAATCTGGGGAACGCGCGCGCGAGCGCCGCGCCGCCGTCACCGGTCGGCTCTGCCGCTTCATTGAGCGCGTTGCCGATCCCGCCGACGGTCAGCGTGCTCGAGATAACCACCATACCCATCTCGCTCAGCGTGCCGTGCCAAGCAACGCTGGCATGGGCGCCGGCGAGGCGGCCGGCCGAGTAGCTGGCGATCGCGGCAGGGCGCCAGTACCATTCCTCGAGGAAATGGTCGGTGAGATTCTTCAGCCCCGGCTGCTGTCCCCAATTATACTCACCCGTGACAAAGACGAACGCGTCCGCAGTGCGGATCTTGCCCGCGAGTTCCTCCATCGCTGCAGGCGCCTCGCCGGCCGGATATTCCTTGTACATGCGGTCGAGCATCGGCAGCCCGATCGCCCTGGCGTCGATCAGTTCGGCGTTGGTGCCCCGCCCCCTCAGCGAGCGAACCAGGAAGTCGGCCAGCCGGATGCCCAGCCGGTCCGACCGGTAGGAACCGTAGAAGACGAGGATGCGGTCGGCCACAGGCGATCTCCCAAGAGGTTGGGCACGGCGGCAATCGTCCGCCGTGCCCCGTCGTAGCGCTTATCCGGCCACGAAGGCGAGCAGGTCGGCGTTGATGACATCGGCATGGGTGGTCGGCATCCCGTGCGGATAGCCCGGGTAGGATTTGAGCACCGCGCCCTTAACGATGTCCGCCGACACCTTGCCCGTCGTCGGGAACGGCACGACCTGATCGTCCTCACCGTGCATCACCAGCGTCGGCACAGCGATCGCCTTCAGATCCGCGGTAAAGTCGGTCTCGGAGAATGCCTTGATGCCGAGCGTGTGCGCCAGCACGCTGCCCTGCATGCCCTGACGCCACCAGTTGCGGCGCACGCCCTCCTTCACCTCGGCGCCCTCGCGGTTGTAGCCGAAGAAGGGCAAGGTGAAGTCGTAGTAGAATTGCGCCCGGTTGGTCGCGGTCTGCTCACGCACCATGTCGAACACGTCGATCGGCACGCCGTTGGGGTTGGTGTCGTTCCTGACCATGATGGGCGCGACTGCGCTGACCAGCACCGCCTTGGCGACGCGGCTGGGCTTGGCGCGGGCAACGTAGCGCGCCACCTCGCCGCCGCCGGTCGAGTGGCCGACATGGATCGCGTCCTTGTGATAGAGGTGATCGGTCAGCGCGATCACGTCGGCGACATAGGTATCCATGTCATGACCGTCCGCCGACTGGCTGGAGCGGCCGTGCCCGCGGCGGTCATGCGCCACGACGCGGTAGCCCTTCTGCAAAAAGTACATCATCTGCGCGTCCCAGTCGTCCGAGCTGAGCGGCCAGCCATGATGGAAGTGGATGACCTGCGCGGTGCGCGGCCCCCAGTCCTTGTAGAAGATCTCGGTCCCGTCGGCGGTGGTGATGAACGGCATGTTCTGTCTCCGTGGTTCGAGTGGTACGCGGGTACAAGCAGGGAAGGATGGTTAGGCAGCGTCGACGAGGACGATCTCGGCGTCCTCGATCGCCGTGACGCGCAGAACCGCCTCGTTGGTGATGGCGGCCCCGTCGCGGGCCTCTAGCCGGGTGCCGTTGACCTCGACGGTGCCGATCGCGGGCACGAGATAGCCGTGGCGGTCAGGCCCAAGCGGGTATTCCGCCGTCTCGCCGGCCTTCAGCGTCGCGGCGACGACGCGAGCGTCGGTGCGGATCGGGAGCGCATCGTCGTCATTGGCGAAGCCGCTCGCAAGCGTCACGAACCGGCCGGAGCGATCGCCCTTGGGGAAGGGCTTGGCACCCCAGGACGGCGCTTGCCCACGCGTCTTCGGCTCGATCCAGATCTGGAAGATGCGGGTGGTGCCGGGTTCGCGATTATACTCGGAATGGCGGACGCCCGATCCGGCGCTCATTACCTGCACGTCGCCCGCCTCGGTGCGGCCGGCGTTGCCGAGCGAGTCCTGGTGGGTGATCGCGCCTTCGCGGACATAGGTGATGATCTCCATGTCGTTGTGCGGATGCGGCGGGAAGCCGGTGCCGGCGGCAATCGTGTCGTCGTTCCAGACGCGCAGGTCGCCCCAACCCATGCGGGTCTGGTCATGATAGCCGGCGAACGAAAAATGGTGCTTGGCATCGAGCCAGCCATGGTTGGCGCCACCGAGGCTGGCGAAGGGGCGACGATCGATCATGTCGGGTCTCCTGGGGAGCGGCGTTGCTCCAATGACCCTAAATTGCAACGGCTCGCATCTTGACGAAACGGCAAGGTTGGCATCTCATCCTTTCCTGAAATGGTGAAGCGGCTTCCCGATCTCGAAGCTTGGGCGATCTTCGCCAAGGTCGCTGAACACGGCTCCTTCTCGCGCGCCGCGCGTGAGCTCGGCCTATCCGATCCCACCGTGTCCAAGGCGATCGCGCGGCTGGAAGCGCGGCTCGGCCTGACGCTGATCGCGCGCACGTCGCGCCGGATCGCGCTCACCGATGCCGGCCGCGCCACGCTCGCACGCGCCTCGCGCATCCTGCGCGAAGGCGAGGCGGTCGAGGAGGAGGCGGGCGAGCAGTCCAAGGTGCCGCGCGGACGCGTGCGGATCAGCGCGCCCTTGTCGTTCGGCATCGCCTATCTTGGCGCCACGCTGCCGACGTTCCTCGATGACTATCCGGAGATCACGGTCGACTTTGCGCTGAGCGACCGCAAGGTCGACTTGGTGGCGGAAGGGTTCGACCTCGCACTGCGGATCACGAGCCTAGACGACTCGTCGCTGCGGTCGCGCCGGCTGTGCACGGTGCGGCTGCTGCTGGTCGGATCGCCAGACTATTTCGCCCGGCATGGCGCGCCGACGCACCCCGCCGAGCTCGCCCGCCATTGCGCGCTGGCCTATACCGGCGGCGCGTCGCGCGGCATGTGGCGCTTCACGCACCCGACCTTTGGAGAGGAGACGGTGGAGCCGCCGGTGCGCGTCTGGACCGACAATGCCGACCTCCTGAATCCGGCGCTGATCGTCGGACAGGGCCTCGCCATCCAGCCCGAGTTCCTGGTCTGGCAGGAGTTGCGCGACGGCAGGCTGACGATCCCGATGCCGGACTGGACGGTGACGCCGCTCGGGCTCTACCTCGTTATGCCGCCAAGCCCCTTGAGGCCGCTGCGGGTGCAGATGCTGATCGACTATCTCGCGCGCGAACTGGCGAGCGCTCCGTGGGGAAGCGGCTGAGCGCCTTTCCCACAACGCGGCCGCCCGTTCAGATATGCACCTAGCCGCCATCTGCGAATAGCTCCACGCAGTTGACCAAGCTTGCCTGGTCGGACACGAGGAACCGCACCGCGCGCGCGATCTCCTCGGGCTGCCCGACGCGGCCGAGCAGGATTTGCGCGGGGACATAAGCGTCAGCGGCGGTTTGCCGGTTATCGCCCCGCTTAACGCCAGTGCGACTTCTCGTTCAGTCGAGATGAACGGATGTCCGAAGCTCGGGATCGCAAAAGCCGGATTGAACGGCATCTTGTGGGTCTTCTACGCCGGCGACTAAGCGCCATCGACCCCTCCATTGCGCGAAGGGGCCGATCGCTGTCGCTTAGGCAGCCGCGCCCCCATCAATGTTGAGGGTAGTGCCCGTGATGTAGCTCGCATCCGGCCCGGCGAGGAACGAGACCGCGCCCGCGATCTCCTCGACTTTGCCGTAGCGGCCGAGCGGGATGAAACCGATCATCTGCTGAGCGAACTCGCCGTTGGCGGGGTTCATGTCGGTATCGATCGGCCCTGGCTGCACGGTGTTGACCAAAATATTGCGCGAAGCGAGGTCTTTTGCCCAACCACGGGCCAGTGCCGCAACCGCCGCCTTGGTCGCGCTGTAGACCGCAGTCGCTGGGAAGGCGAGTTCGCCCGACACACTACCTATGAGGATGATCCGCCCGCCATCGCTCAGGTGAGGCAGCGCCGCGCGCGTGCCGACATGCAGGCCCTTCACGTTGACGCCGAATTGGCGATCGAAGGTCTCGTCGGTATCGTCGGCGACAGCGGAGAATTCGGCCACGCCGGCATTGTGGACCAGGATGTCGACCGCGCCCAGCGCCGCAGCGGCCTGTTCGACGCCCGCGCGTTGTGACGCTGGATCGGAAGCGTCCGCTTGAAACGCAAAGGCGGTGCCGCCTGCGCTCTCGATCGCCGACACAGTAGCGTCAGCAGCGGCCTTGTTGCCGGCATAGGTGATCGCAACGGCGGCACCATCAGCCGCCAGCCGCTTGGCTATCGCTGCGCCGATGCCGCGCGATCCACCGGTGACGAGCGCCTTCTTGCCCTTAAGTGACATAAGAGTTCTCCGAGATGTGGCCCGCGATCACGGCATCGTGCGCTGTCGGCAGATCGCGAGATGGGGCTTTCGCCTTACAGTTCAACATTCCCGAACTATTAAATTTACGTGAGTCGTCTTACATCTGGCGGATGCCCCGTTTCACCCATCCTAGGCTGGAGGACGTTCCGCTCGATTTAGCGCTCCATGCGCTGGCCGATCCCAATCGTCTGGGCATGGTGGCGCGCCTGGCCGCGACCGAGCGGCTCAGCTGCACCGACGCGGCACCCTGCGAGTCGATCCCCAAGAGCACGCTATCTAACCACCTCAAGGTGCTGCGCGCTGCGGGGTTAATCGAGACGACCCAGGCTGGGCGCGAAATGATAAATACGCTGCGCCGCTCCGATTTTGACCGGCGCTTTCCTGGCTTGCTTGACGTGGTGCTCGCCAATCAGCCTGCCTGACGCGTACCACAGCCTCATCGCGATGTTTGCCGTAAGTACTCGAATGTCGCGGTGTCGGTACCGCGGGGCAGGGCGGATGACCGACGAGCGAGGGCCGACCGGTCGGAGCCAAAGCCAACCCGCATCCTAAGATCCGAAACTGAACGGATGTCCGCTCTCGGGCAGCGCTCACGTTGTTCTGAATGACCGCATGTGTGAAGGAAATCGGGCGCCGGCAGGCGTACGATATCCTCCAAAGCATGAAGCCGCGGGCCACGGGCGTTGACCTATGGGGAAAGCGGTTTTCGGGTGGTTGGCCGGTCGGTGCGACGACGAGCAGGGTATCGTAGCGGGCTGCGACGCGGCACTTGGAAAGAACCTTGGCGATGGATGTCGGGCAAGACCGGCGATCTGGGCGAGCGTCGATGTAGTTGACGGTGTTGCCGGCGCGAGCGGCTTGAACGCCGGAAGCGCGGTAACCGCGTGGCGGGACTGGAACGGGCCATGCCGGGTCATGGCGTCGTGGTCCCGGTCGCGCTGGTGCCATGCGGCGGTGCGCGGGGTTGTCGCCAGCGTTCGAAGGTTTCGATGACGAGCATGTGGCCGCCGCAGCATGGGCATGGCGGACGGCTGTTATCCGCCTCGATCTGCGCGTCGGTGGTGGCGGGCGGCGCCACCCCGAGCAGCTGGCGGACATGGTCGAGACGGGCCTTGCGGGTGGCGCCGGCAAGCAGGCCGTAGTGACGGATGCGGTGGAAGCCCTTGGGCAGGACGTGGAGCAGGAAGCGACGGATGAACTCGCCGGCGGTGAGGGTCATGACCTGCTGCCGGTCGGCGCCGCCCCGGCGATAATCCTTGTAGCGGAACGTCACCCCCGCCTCGTCGAACCGGAGGAGGCGGCTGTTCGAGATGGCGACGCGGTGGGTGTAACGTGACAGGTAGGCCAGCACCGTCTCGGGGCCTGCGAACGGCGGCTTGGCGTAGACCACCCAGCGCTTCTTCCGGACCCGCGCCAGGTGGCGCAGGAAGGCACGGCGGTCGGCAAGGTGCGCCATGCTGCCGAAGAAGCCGAGCCGCCCGGCATCATGGAGTGCCATCAGCCGGGTCAGGAACAGCCGACGGAACAGCTTGCCGAGCACGCGCACCGGCAGCAGGAACGCGGGGCGTGACGACATCCAGCGTTGCCCGTCTGACGACAGTCCGCCGCCCGGCACGATCATGTGGATGTGCGGATGGTGGGTCATCGCCGAGCCCCAGGTGTGCAGGACCGCGGTGATGCCGATGCGGGCACCAAGATGCTTCGGGTCGGCGGCGATGGTGGTCATCGTCTCGGACGCCGCCTGGAACAGCAGGCCGTACGCCGCGGCCTTGTTCTGGAAGGCGATGTCGGCAACCTCGGCGGGCAGCGTGAACACGACGTGGAAGTAGCCCACCGGGAGCAGGTCGGCCTCGCGCTCGGCGAGCCAGGCGCGTGCCGCAGCGCCCTGGCACCGCGGGCAGTGCCGGTTGCGACAGCTGTTATAGGCGACCCGCCAGTGCCCGCAGTCGGTGCAGGCCTCGACGTGCCCGCCCATGATGGCGGTGCGGCAATGCTCGATTGCCGACATGACCTTCAACTGGTGCAGGCTCAGGTGTCCGGCATGGGCGGTCCGGTATGCAGGGCCTGCGGCGCGGAAGATGTCGGCGACCTCGATGGAGGTGCGCACGCCCGCTCAACCGGCAGGCGTCTTGCCCTCCATCAGCGCCATCAACCGGTCGAGCGGACCGGTGACCGCGCGGATCGTGCGTGTCGCCACCTTGGTGTAGAGCGCGGTGGTCTCCAGCTTGCTGTGCCCGAGCAGCACCTGGATCACGCGGATGTCGACGTCCTGTTCGAGCAGGTGCGTCGCGAAGCTGTGACGCAGCGTGTGCGGGCTGACGCGCTTGCGGATGCCGGCAGCGTCGGCGGCCTCGTGGACGGCACGGTGGAGCTGCCGGGTCGAGACGGGGTCGGTGTAGCTGCGACCGGGGAACAGCCAGCCATGGGGCAGCAGGACGCTGCGCCGCTTGCCCTCACGCCACCACAGCCGCAGCAGCTCGAGCAGCTGCGGCGACAGCATCGCGTTGCGGTCCTTGCGTCCCTTGCCCTCCTCGATGCGGATGAGCATGCGCTTGCTGTCGATGTCGTCGGCCTTGAGGTGTGCGACCTCCGACACCCGCAGACCGGCGCCATACGCCACGCCCAGCGCCGCCCGGTACTTGATGCCCGGTGCCGCCTCGAGCAGCTTGGCCACCTCGTCGACGCTGAGCACGTCGGGCAGCTTCCTGGGGCGAGGCGCCAGCACCAGCTTGCGTGACAGGTCCGGCCGGTCGAGCGTCACCGTGAACAGGAAGCGCAGCGCCGACACCGTGGTGCCGATGACGGACTCGCTGATGCCGTGCTCGCGCTGGCGGACCTGGAAGCGCCGGACGTCCTCGGCGGTCGCCGTATCGGGCGAACGGCCCAGGAACGCTGCGAAGGCACGGACGTGGCGGACATAGTCGTGCCGGGTTCGCGCACCCATCGAGCGCATCGCCATGTCGTCAAGCATCCGCTGGCGCAGCGGGGTAACGGGACGTTGGGTCGGTAGAGTTGCCATGACAGAGTTCCTCTCGTTGAAGGAACTCCATCGTCCGCCTCCGCTGCCGCGGGACCAAACCTCAGCGGATGCGCGCTACCTCACCGCTAACACCACTGCCGCGCAGCGGCTTCGTGCATTGGGTCAGGGGGGCGGTGCCGAGTCGCCGCTCAGGGCAGCGCGTTAAACTGGCGCTGGTGCCCTTTCACCAATTCGCGCAGCCCCGCGGGCTGTAGCACCTCTACCGACGTTCCCCATGCATAAAGGTGCCAGCACATCTCGAGGTGCCCGGAGGCGCGGAAGCGGATGAGCAGCGACCCGTTCGCCTCCTCCTCAACGGTCTGGCTGGGATGAAAGATGAAACGCCGTGCGTGCGGCGCCGCCGCGGGCGAAAAGCGCCATACCACGTCGCCGTGCTCGGCCGCACTCTCAAACGACCCGAAGCCCTTCTCGGCATGGCGGCGGATGTCGAAGCCCGCGTCGAGACTAAAGCTCTCGGGCAACACCTCGGCACGCTCAATCTCCTCCACGCGGAAGTGCTGAAGCGGTGCCGAGACCGGCTTGGCCGTATCCCGCGCGACGAGGTAGCGGCGGGTGCCAAGTAGTAGCCCGTGCGGCTTCACGGTGCGCTCCTTCGGCTTCGCCTGACCGCGCGCCCGATATGGGAAGCGCAGGAGGAAGGGCCCCTTCAATGCCTCGTAAAGCGCAGCGTCGACTTCCCCGTTCACCGCCGGACGCGGCCCCGGGCGGGCGGCGTGGCCCAGCGCTTCGGCGAGCGCCTCTTCGTCGACAGCCAGCTTTCTGCCGGCGGCGGGCGGCACAAGCGCACGCACCTTCTGTCGGAGCCCTCGCACCTGCAACGCCTCGGCCCGCGAGCCTGCGGCGTCCAGGACGTCGATCGCCGCGCCCAACGCCGCCATCTCCTCCGCCGTTGGGGTGAGCAGCGGCGCGATGTGCTTCGCTTCGATACGCCAGCGGCGTCGTCGGTCGTCGCCATGGTCGGCACGGGTCTGCGGGAACGCGGCCTCGAGCGCGACCGTCATTCGCTGCGCCGACCGGTGGACGCAGCCGAACTCCTCGACGATCTCGTCGAGCGTCACCCCGCCGCTGCGCGTCGCCATCATTGCGAGCTTCAGCAGCTCCTGCGCTTTCGCGAACGACATCGGTCCACTCCCACGACAGCTTTTGTCGTCCTTGACTGCTATAGGCAAGGAAAGGGGAATGCGCATGCGGATGATGGACGGCGCCCTGCGCCTCTCGGCCTCGGACCTGATGCGGTTCAAGGGCTGCCGCCACGCCACCACGCTCGACCTGCGCATGACGGAGGTCGGCGACCTCGCGCCCACTGACGACGGCGCCGAGGCCGAACTGCTCCAGCGCCAAGGGGACGCGCACGAACTCGCGTTCCTGCATGAGCTGAAGGGGAAGGGCCGATCGGTTATCGAGATTCCCAAGGACGGCCTGCCGCTTCAGGTTTCGGTCGAACTAACCCATGAGGCGATGGCAGCGGGCCCCGACGTCGTGTTCCAGGGCGCGCTGCTCGGCGGCGCGTGGGGCGGCTACTCGGACTTCCTCGAGCGCGTCGAGCTGCCGTCGTCGCTCGGCGACTGGTCCTACGAGGTGGTCGACACCAAGCTGAAGCGGAAGCCCGACCCCAAGCACGTCCTCCAGTTGTGCCTCTACTCCGACCTGCTGGCCGAGGTGCAGGGCGTCGCGCCCGAAGCGGCGCACCTCCAGTTAGGCGATGGCAGCCGGTTCACTGTGCGGCTCGCCGACGTTTCGGCCTACGCCCGCCACGCGCGCCGCATGCTTGAGGCGTTCCTGGTCGAACGACCCGAGACGCGACCCGAGCCGGTCGCCGCCTGCCCGCTGTGCCGCTGGCGCGATCGCTGCGGCGCACAGTGGGAGCGCGAGGACAGCCTGTCGCTCGTCGCCGGCATCAGCCGGTCGCAGCGGCAGAAGCTCGAGGCAGCGGGCGTCGCTACAATGGCGGGGCTCGCGTCGCGGGCCGACCGGGTGCCGCGGATGGCGGCCGAGACCCAGACCCGGCTCACCGCCCAGGCGCGGCTGCAGACTGCTCGCCGCGCAGGCGGGCCGCCCGCGTTCGAGATACGCGATGCCGAGCCTGGCAAAGGGTTTGGCATGCTGCCTGCCGCGGACGACGGCGACGTGTTCTACGACATCGAGGGCGATCCCTACTATCCGGGCGGTCTTGAATATTTGCATGGGCTCTGGCTTAGGCAGGACGACGAATGGACGTTTTGTGCCTTCTGGGCGCACGACCGGGACGCCGAGGGGCGCGCTGTCGCCGATCTGCTGAGGTTCCTCGTCGACCACCTGCGCCGCCACCCGCGCGCGCACGTCTACCACTACGCCAATTACGAGATCGCGGCGCTGCGACGCCTGACCGCCTACCACCGCGTCGCGGAAGCGGCGATGGACCAGCTGCAGCGCGAGCGCCGCTTCGTCGACCTGTTTAAGGTCGTCTCGGGCGCCATGATTGCGTCTGAGAGGGGCTATTCGATCAAGGATCTCGAAGCCTTCTACATGGACAAGCGCGACGGTGACGTCGCCACCGCCGGCGCGAGCGTGGTCTTTTACGAGAAGTGGCGCGAGACCGCTGATGCAACGCTGCTCGACCGCATCCACGACTACAACCGGACTGACTGCGTCTCGACCCAGCTGCTGCGCGACTGGCTGGTCACTGGCGTGCGGCCGGAAGGCATGCCGTGGCCCGTGCTCGGCCAGATACCCGACGCCGGCACGCTGTCGAACATCGACGAGGAGGACGCCGAGCTCGAGGTGCTCCGGACCCGGCTCGCACCTGTTCGCGCTCGCCTCGGCGAGCGCGTCGCCGACCTGCTCGTCGACCTCAGTGGGTTCTTTAAGCGGGAGGACAAGCCAACCTACTGGGGCATCTTTGACCGTCTTGCCCAGGAGAGCGCCGAGCTAGTCGACGACCTCGAGTGCGTCGCGCTGTGCGAGGCGGTCGGCCCGCCGGTGAAGGTCACCGCCCAATCTTGGGAGCGAACCTACCGCTACCCGCCGCAGGAGACAAAGCTGCGCGCCGGTAAGACACCCAGCATCAAACCTGCGGCAGGTCTCGAGGACGCCTCGCTGCGCGAGATCGACCACCCGACGTTCATGCTTACGCTCAGGCGATCCACGAAGAAGGGGCCACTGCCCGACCGGCTCGACCTGCTGCCGCCGCAGCCGATCAACAAGAAGGCGCTGCGCGAGGCGGTCGCGGCCGTCACGGAGGCGATCATCGCGGGCGGCGGCGGCGTCCAGGCGGTTGAGCATCTGCTCGCGCGCGCCGCGCCCACCTTCACCGACGGCCAGCGCCACTGCGTCGTCGATGCCGACGGCGACCTGCCCGCCGAGACGAGCCGCGCCATCGCGGCGATGGCCGACACCACTCTCGCCATCCAAGGGCCGCCCGGCACCGGCAAGACCTACGTCAGCGCGCTCGCGATTGTTGATCTCGTCCGCTCGGGTCGCCGCGTCGCGGTCTCGTCCAACAGCCACAAGGCGATCGGCAACCTGCTCGCCGCCGTCGCGACGCGGGCAGGCGCCGAGGGGGTCGAGTGCAGTGTCGTCCAGAAGACCTCCGAGGACGACGACAACGACGAGCGCGCTGGCGTCATCCTGGTGGCCGATAACGACGCTCCTGAGATCGCCGACGCCGACGTCGTCGGCGCGACCGCTTGGCACTTCGCCCGCTACGCTGCGCCCGCGTTCGATCACCTCGTCGTCGACGAGGCGGGTCAGGTGTCGCTCGCCAACATCCTCGCGATGGCACGGGCGGCGCGCAACATTGTCCTCGTCGGCGATCCGATGCAGCTACCGCAGCCGATTCAGGGAACGCACCCCGGTGACAGCGGCCGCTCATGCCTCGAATACCTCGTCGACGGCGAGCGCGTCGTCGCGTCCGATCGAGGAGTGTTCATGCCGATCAGCCGGCGAATGCATCCGGGTGTCTGCCGCTACGTCTCGACGGCGGTGTACGAGGGAAGGCTCGATAGTGACGAGGCGGCTGGGTCGCAGACGTTGACAGCTCCCGACGGCACCGACCTGGTTGGCGCCGGCATGCGCGCGGTCGAGCACTACGGGCGCTCCCAGACTAGCCCCGAGGAGATCGCCGCTATCCGCGCCCGCATCGACCAAGTGGTCGGCGCCACCTACCGCGACCGCGCCGGGATCGAGCGAGTCGTGGGTCTCGGGGACGTGCTCGTCGTCGCTCCCTACAACGCGCAGGTGAACGCCCTAAGGGCGGCGCTGCCGCCCGCGGTACGGGTCGGCACCGTCGACCGGTTCCAGGGTCAGGAGGCGCCCGTCTGCCTCGTCTCGATGACGACCTCAAGCGTCGAGGAGCTGCCGCGCGACATCGCGTTCTTGTTCTCGATCAACCGCATCAACGTGGCCGTCTCGCGAGCGCAGGCAGCGGCGATGGTGTTCGCTAGCCCCCTCCTGCTCGAGACGCCGTGTCGAACCGTCGAGGAGATGGCGCTCGTCAACGCGCTCTGCATGTTGCGCGAACATGGGGGTGACCAGTTCTGACACCCACGTGCGCGAAAGTGCCTCCATCAATGGAGGAGCCACGGACATGAACATCTCGAACATTGAACTGCGCCACATCGTTGACGTCGACGGCCAGCTGCTCGGCATTGATGCGGAGGTGGTCGACCCCGCAACGCTGCTCGCCAGCGCCAAGCGTCCGGCCGGAAGCCAGTTGTGGCTCGTGCGCGCCGGGGAGCGGATCGCGATCGGGGCTCGGCAGGCGATCCGCCTCTCTGAAGACGCCGTGCTGTTCTTCGAGACGGCATCGGCGGACACGCGCCGCTGGACCGAGCCGCAGCTGCTGGCGGCGTGAAGGGAGCAAGGTGACAGCTTTTGTCGCGGTCGAGGGGCAGCATGGACGTGCGGGCGGCGACTCGACCCGCTGAACGGAAAGGAACGGATGATGGCGAAGGGTGGCGGATATCGCAGCGCGGGCACCGGCCGCTACGTCAGCGGCGCGAGCGGTCGCTCAAACCCCGGGACGACGGTGAAAGAGGCGGCCGGCAAAAGCGGCAGCTCGGGTGGGCACTACCGAAGCGCCAGCAGCGGGCGCTACGTAACGACGAAGCACGGCAAGGCGAGTCCCGGTACGACCGTGTTCGAGAAGTGAGACTGGCGGGCCGTCTCTTGCGGCGGCCCGCCACCTGAAGAGGGAGCCTATCGGTGGAGTTAGCAGTCTACGCATGCCTCGTCCTGCTGGTCGCGATTGCGATCATGACGGCGCTCTTGTTGATGAGGACTGGCAGGCCCGCCGCCCTGCCGCCCGAACTCTCCACCCGCATCGCGGTTCTTGAACAGGTGGCTGCTGGCCTGGCTGCTGCGTTCCGAGACGAGGCGCGCATCTCTCGCGAGGACGTGCGATCCGCGGTATCGGGTCAGGGTGAGACAATCGACCAGCGCCTCGCTGGCCTGGAAACGAGGCTCGGCGAAGCCGGCAAGGCGCAAGCCGACCAACTCGCCGAGATGCGGCGGGAGGCAGCCGACGGACGCGACAAGCTCGAGAAGTCGCTGGTCGACCGGCTCGACGCGATGCGCATCGAGGCCGCCGACGGGAGGGACAAGCTGGAGAAAGGCCAAGCCGACCGACTCGACGCGATGCGCGCCGAGGCCGCCGACGGACGGGACAGGCTCGAGAAGGCGGTGCAGCGCAACGCAGACGGCTTTACGGCCGCGCAGGCCGAACGGCTGAAGGAGACCAACGACGCCGTGACGAGCCTCTCGGACCGGCTCCTCGCGGCGCAGCGGGACGGTCGCGACGAGCAGCGCCTTGCGCTCGAGGGCGTCACCCTCAAGGTGGGTCAGCTCATCGAGAGCAACGAGACTAAACAGGAGGCACTGCGCGGCACCGTCGCGGACGGGCTCGAGAAGCTGCGGGTCGATAATGCCGACAAGCTCGAGCGGATGCGCGCCACCGTTGAGGAGAAGTTGCAGGGCACGCTGGACAAGCGCCTCGGCGAATCCTTCCAGCTTGTCAGCGACCGGCTAGAGCAGGTCCACAAGGGCTTGGGCGAGATGCAGACCCTCGCGACCGGCGTCGGCGATCTCAAGCGCGTGCTCAGCAACGTCAAGTCGCGTGGCGGCTGGGGCGAGATGCAGCTCGGTATGCTGTTGGGCGACATGCTAACGGCCGACCAGTTCGCCAGCAACGTCCGCATCCGACCTGACTCGGGCGAGATCGTCGAGTTCGCCGTCCGGTTGCCTGGACACGGGGACGCGCCACTCTGGCTGCCGATCGACGCCAAGTTCCCGCACGAGGACTACGACCGGCTGTTGGTCGCTCAGGACGGCGGCTCCGCGGACGAGATCGAGAAGGCCGGCGCTGCGCTCGAACGCGCCATCCGGGTTCAAGCCAAGCTGATTTGCGAAAAATACGTCCATCCGCCGCACTCGACTGATTTCGGCATCATGTATCTGCCGACCGAGGGCCTGTTCGCCGAGGTGATCCGCCGCCCTGGCCTCGCCAGCGAGCTCCAGGCCAAGCACCGGGTTATGATCCAAGGACCGACAACACTCGCCGCCCTCCTTACCAGCCTGCAGATGGGCTTTCGCACCCTCGCCATCGAGAAGCGGTCGAGCGAGGTTTGGCAGGTGCTCGGCCTCGCGAAGGCCGAGTTCGTCAAGTACGGTGATGTATGGGATAAGCTGGGCAAGCAACTAGATACGGCCAAGCGCACTGTCGATGAGGCTGGGCGGCGCACGCGAGCGGTCACAAGAAGTCTTCGCGAGGTCGAGACGCTGGACGCACCAGACGCGCCGGCACTGTTCGAGTTGGTGGCCGGTGACCTTGAAACCGCGGAGGCAGCAGCCGAGTAGTGAGTTGAATCGCCAGGATTACCGGGATTGGACGTACCAAGCGACGATCAACGCCGTACGAGCGAGCTTGCGGCCGCTACTCAAGTCGAACAGGGCAGCGCCCGCGAGCGATCGTCGTAACATCAAGTGGGAAGAGGGGAATAATGAGCGACGAGTTGCAGCGCTACCTGGACGTGTTCGTAGCGAAGGCGTCGGCGGCCGGGCTTCCGGTGAGGAAGCCCGGTGGCAATTGGGCGCCGCTCCAGCCCCTCGTTCGGGGGTCGCACGTCAGCCTGAGCGTCGCGAGGAACCAGATCCAGGTGAACCTCAACAATGAGGACGATGCCGATCGTGCGAAGTTCGACCGGCTTCATGCCGACCGCGCAGCGGTCGAGGGCGAGGTCCGCGAGGGGCTGACCTGGGAGAAGAAGGACAGACGTCAGAAGACGGCGTTGCGCGCGACCATGGCCAGCGGCTACGACGACCCGGATTGGGACGCCCAGCACGGCTGGGCGATCGCCATGATGAAGTCGTTCCAGCGGAGTTTCGGGGCGCGGCTCGGCTGATGCGGGCGGATGGATTCAAGGCATGGCTGTCGGCGCAGGGTCAGGCTCGATCGAGTGTCTCGACGCGCGTGTCGGACGCCCGGCGGGTCGAGACCCACTATGGCGACCTCGATGCGGCGTTCGAGCAGGATGGCCTTGAGGCGATATTGGCGACGCTGGCCTATGGGGCGGCGGACCGCGCGGCTGGCCGCCCGAACCCGAGCCGACTGCCGATAGACGGCGATCTTTACGACAGCCTGGCGAGCTACCGGGCCGCGCTGAAGGCGTACGGCCTCTTCGCCGGCGAGGGGCCGGCGGACCCGTCGCAGGCCGACCGCATCCGGCGGTTCGCGCTCGACACGGTCGTCGTGCCCGCGCGGCAGCGGGGCGATGCCGAGGTCGAGCTAGTTTCCGGCGAGATCCACCGCGCCATGGGGCTGGAGAACGCCATGCCGGCGGTCTGCTCGGCCTTGGGCGGAGAGCGGTTCGAGCGGTTGGCCAACGTCCGGATCGTCGACCGGCAGGGCCCGGCCAACGGCGCGACGGTCAGACTGCGCTATGCCCTCGACACACCGGCAGGCGCGGACTGGGCCGAGACCGAGCTCCGCCGCAGGTACGGCACCCCGATCGTCGACACCGCGAAGATGCTGGGATTCGCGCTGACCGACGCGCGGCAGGTGGCGCTGCAGCGCGACGGCCGCGCCGTGCAGATCTGGCTGGAGGATGATCCGGCGCGCCCTTCGCTACCCGCCGACCAGGTCCGTCACTATCTGGCGGACCAGGCCAGGCACTCCAACCTGCCGCCGAGGCTCCGCCACCAACCACCGGGTGGAACCCCGGCGCGTCGCGTCTCGCTGGTCACGCTGCCGGACCTGCCCGCCCTGCGCGTGGTGCTCGACTGGTATGAGGCGGGGGTGGGTGGCCTGGATGTCGCGGCGCTGGAGCGGTACCGCGCACTGTTCGTCGCCCGCTACCCCGACTTCGAGGATTTCGGGCGGACGGATGGTGGCTACTTCGAGGAGGAGCGGGCCTACAAGGACCGGCTGATCGCCGCCGCGTCCGAGGCTGTGCGCGACCTTGACGGAGAGGCGCTCGGCGGCCGCCTGCTCGACATCCTCGCGGGGCGTGCCGGCATGCCGAGCGGACTGCTCGGCTGGCGGACGGATGGCAGGCTCGCCCAGCTGCGCGCGGAGCAGCCCGGCGTCCTGGAGCGCGCCGCCGCCGCGCTGGCGGCGGCGGGCGGGGCCGATGCCGCGGTCGCCGCCTTCGTGGACGAGGCGTGGCCGGTCCTCGCCGAGGGGCAGAAGAGCAAGCCCTACAGCGAGAGCCGCAACCTCCCGACGATGCTCGCGGCGCTCGTCCGGCCGGACGGGGCCTACGGCATCAACACCGATCCCGTGCAGCAGACGGCGCAGGCGCTGCTCGGCCGCAAGCTGCTGGGCTGGAACGCGATGACGCCGGACGAATACGCGTCCGTGCTCGCGCTGACCGGGGAGATTGACCGGATCATGCGCGACGACTGGGGATGGGCGCCGCGCGACCTGTGGGACGTGCAGGGGTTTGTCTGGGCGGTGAACCGCGCCGACCAGCCCGAGCTGCCGGGGGATGGAAAACTGATCGAGGCCGGACGGCCGGAGGAAACGCCAATGCCGACCAACCTGATACTCTACGGCCCGCCGGGCACCGGCAAGACCTTCGCGACGGCCCGCGAGGCCGTCGGGCTGTGCGACGGCCAGGTGCCCGCGGACGAGCTCGGTGTGCGGATCCGCTACGCCGAGCTCGTGGCGGCGGGGCAGGTGCGCTTCGTCACGTTCCACCAGTCCTACTCCTACGAGGACTTCGTGGAGGGGTTGCGGCCCACGACCGGCGAGGCGGGCTCGGATGGATCGTCCGGCGGTTTCCGGCTGGAGCCGGTGCCCGGGGTCTTCCGCGAGATCGCGAGCATCGCGGAGCAGGCTCTGCGCTCCGGCGGTTCGGGCGCGCCGTTCGACATGGCCGGCCGCAAGGTGTTCAAGATGTCGCTTGGCCGTGCGGGATCCGAGGACCACATCTTCGATGCCGCGATCGAGGGTGACTACGTCGTGCTGGGGTGGGGCGGCGACATCGACTGGACGCCGTACGAGACCTACGAGGCGATCCACGCCAAGTGGAACGATCTCAATCCCGGCATCAACGGCAATGACGCGAACATCGTGCAGACGGCCCGCTTTCGTGCGGACATGCGCGAGGGTGACATTGTCGTGGTGTCTTACGGCAACAGCAGGTTCCGGGCCATCGGGGAGGTGATCGGTCCCTACGAGTTCGACACGACCGGCGAGCAGGACTACAACCATCGGCGGGCGGTGAGGTGGCTCTTCGTGCCGGACGAGCCGCTGCCGATCACCTTCTACGACAAGCCGTTCACGATGCGCTCGTGCTACCTGCTGCGCGACGACCAGCTCAACCGCGAGGCGCTATCGCTGCTGCTGCCCGGCAGCGGCGGCGGCCGGTCGGCGGCGGGGCCCGCGCAGTTCGTGCTGATCTGCGACGAGATCAACCGGGCCAACATCTCCAAGGTCTTCGGGGAGCTGATTACCCTGATCGAGCCGGACAAGCGGATCGGCGGGAACTACGAGCTCAGGCTCACGCTGCCCTATTCGAAGCACTCGTTCGGCGTGCCGTCCAACCTCCACATCGTCGGCACCATGAACACGGCCGACCGGTCGATCGCGCTGCTGGACACCGCGCTGCGGCGCCGATTCACCTTCAAGGAGGTGATGCCGCGCCCCGACCTGCTCGGCAGCGCCGGAGGGATCGACCTGGGGAAGCTCTTGACGAGGCTGAACGACCGCATCGAGTACCTGTTCGACCGCGAGCACCAGATCGGCCACGCCTACCTCATGGGCTGCACGGACCGGGCCGGCCTCGACGAGGTCATGCGGCACCGGGTCATCCCGCTGCTGGCCGAGTACTTCCACGAGGACTGGGGCAAGATCGCGGCGGTGCTGGGCGATGCCGGTGGCGACCGGTTCCTGAGCCGTGAGGCGCTGGTGGCGCCTCCCGGGTTCGAGAGCGAGTATGGCGGCGAGCGGTACCGCTGGCATGTCCGGGAGGAGTTCGGCGAGGACGCCTACGCGGGTCTGCAGTGATCCACCGCAGCGTCAGCGAGTGGGGCTACCTACCCGTCGAGCCGGAGGGGCGGGGCGCCTTCACGCGCGCGCATGCCGACCGCGTCATCGCGGTGGCGCGGGCGACCTCCCTTGGTGGCGAGGATGGCGCCGGCGTGCTGACCGACCACCACCGGCGGCTCCGCGCCCAGCAGGTGGTGGGGGTGGTCGCTGCTCCCGGCTGCACTCTGGAGATCCTGCCCAAGATCGAGGGGCTGGGCGACGGGGACGACGAGGCCAGCCGCACGCGGATACGGGGACGCCTGGTGCACATGCTCGCGGTGGCCCACGATCTCGACCTGGCCGTCGGCGAGCAGACGCAGCTGGATACCCAGCGCAGCACGCTGCTCGAGATCCTGATCGGCATCTTCTGCACGCGGCTGACGAACGTGCTGAGGCACGGCATCCCGCGCCGCTACGTCGACCGCGAGGACGATCTCCCGGCGCTGCGCGGGCGGCTGGACGGGCATCGGCAGTTCACGGTGCTCGCCGCCAGCCCGCAGCGGCTCGCGTGCCGTTACGAGTCCTTCTCCGAGGACATCGCGCTGAATCAGGTGATGCGGGCGACGGTGGCCAGGCTCTCGCAGCTGAGCGTGTCGCCCGCGAACCAGCGCAGGCTGCGCGAGCTGATGCATCTCTACGCCGACGTTGCCGCGGTGCCGGTGGAAGCCCTGCGCTGGGACGCGATCGTCCTCGACCGCACGAACCACCGCTGGCGCGCGCTGCGCGATCTCGCTCGGCTCCTGCTGCGCGGCGACTACCAGACGACCTCGCACGGGCGGGCGCCGGGCTTCTCGCTGCTGTTCGCCATGAACGACCTGTTCGAGGCGTATGTCGCGCGTGTGCTGGCGAGGGAGCTGCGCGGCAGCGAGCTCCAGGTGGTCGCGCAGGACCGGCGCCTCTACTGCCTGACGGACCCTGCCGGCGCCCGCCGGCTTCAGGTCCGTCCCGACATCGTCGTCCGCCGGGGGGCGGAGGCGGTGATGGTGATCGACACCAAGTGGAAGCGCATCGCTGCGCGCATCGACGATCCGAAGCAGGGCGTGAGCCAGGCTGACGTTTATCAGATGATGGCCTACGGCAGGCTCTACGGATGCCCGAGCCTGATGCTGCTCTACCCCCATCATGGCCGGCTATCGGAGGCGGGCGAGACTGGTCGATACCGCGTGGTTGGCAGCGACGACGAGCTGATCACGGCGACCCTCGACCTGGCGAGGCCGGACACCCGTGCGCAGGCGGCTGGGCTCGTCCATTCCGCGATCGGCGGCCTGGCGGTCGGGTGGAGCGACGGCGTCCGCTAGGGCGACGCCGATTTTGGGCGAAAGCACCCACGTCGCCCGTCATGCGGCAAAAAGATGTCGGCAGCCACGACCGTAGCTTGAGCCGTCAATGAACGAAGGACCGCTTTCGGGGAGCGCAGATGCTTCGCTGAGCGTCCGGGTCTGGGTCTTCCCGTGCAAACGTGGTCAGCCTTGTGTTGTCCCCGCGCGGCATCACGGGCACTGGTCCTAAATGACCTTACTTCAGAAGCTCGGTGTGAGTCTGCCAATCGTGCAAGCACCGATGGCAGGCGTGTCGACGCCGGAGTTGGCTGTCGCCGTATCGGAGGCGGGCGGCCTCGGCTCGATCGGGATCGGAGCGACGGATGCCGCCGGGGGCCGTGCAATGATCGACGCGGTACGCGCCCGGACCTCGCGCCCCTTCAACGTGAACCTTTTCGTTCATTCGACGGCGCAGGCGGACGCCGCGCGAGAGGAGCGATGGCTCAAGGCGCTTGAACCAGTGTTCCAGCGGTTCAATGCCGAGCCACCTGCCACGTTGAGGACGATCTACACTAGCTTTGCTAACGACGATGACATGCTTGCGATGCTGGTGGAAAAGGCCCCGCCAGTCGTCAGCTTCCACTTCGGCGTTCCGTCGGCTGAGCGGATCGCTGCGCTCAAGCAAGCCGGCTGCGCGCTGCTCGCATCCGCGACCAGCGTTGGCGAGGCGAAGCTGGTCGCCGACGCCGGGATCGACATGGTGGTGGCTCAGGGCTGGGAGGCAGGCGGCCACCGAGGCGTGTTCGACCCCGCCGCGCCTGACGACCAACTCGGCACCATGGCGCTGACGCGGTTGCTGGTCCTCAGGGCCGGTCTGCCGGTAATTTCGGCGGGCGGGATCATGGACGGTGCTGGCATCCGCGCAGCGCTGGCGTTAGGCGCCACCGCCGCACAGCTTGGCACCGCTTTCGTCTCCTGTCCGGAGAGCGGGGCTGATGCGGCCTACCGCGCGGCCCTGGCCGGCGAAGATGCGAACCACACTGTCATGACCCGAGCCATCTCCGGCAGGCCAGCGCGGTGCCTGGCAAACCTGTTCACTCGTTGGAGCGCTGGGGTGCCGTATGAGCCACCAGACTACCCCATCGCATACGATGCCGGAAAGGCCCTGAACGCGATCGCGAAGGCCGCCGGAGAGGGCGGGTTCGGAGCGCAGTGGGCTGGTCAGGGGGCGCCGCTCCAGCGGCCCATGCAAGCCGGGCCGTTGGTTGAGCTACTCTGGCGAGAGGCACTCGAAGCGGCTTAACTCTGCCAGCTTGCGATGAACGAACGGCCGCTCTCAGGAAGGCGAACATATCTCCTGAACGGCCGAATGTGGGTCCAACCGGTCGCCGGTCGCCAATCCGAGATCCTCAGGTTAGAAGAATGCTGCGATCGGAGCGATAAGGGCACCACCGTCATAAGCGAGCATTTTTCTCCTGACGCCTATGGCCTCCTCATCCTGGCACCCGAGATAGCCCTTGGCAGTGGATGGCTCGGAGGTGACAAGGTCGTCGGTCGCGCAGCCATTCGTGACCTGCTGATCAAGGCCGCTCGTTTCAACGAAAATGAACGACAGAGGCTAACTATCCATCTGCCTAGCAGGGCGATCACGCTCCGGTTGGACGAAATTGAATGGCATTGTGGAGCGTAAGGCCGCCCGCATGAGCCGGTGAACAATGAGCTGCTGCCGGTTCGATGGACACGAAGTTAAGCTACCTGCGCCTTCCGCTCAAAGTCCTTGGGACTGAGATAGCTCAGGGTCGAGTGGCGTCGTGTCGGATTGTAGAAGCGCTCCATGTAGTCGAACACGTCTGCCTTTCCGTGATTACGCGTAGGGTAGGTTCTACGTCCGATCGGCTCGGTTTGCAGTGAAGAGAAGAAGCTCTCTAGCGCCAACTGGTCGCACGCCGGATGGCACCGTCAACCGGTACATCGTGCAGTCGCCGATAGCGGGACTCCACCAAGCTGAAGAGACCGAATGCCAGCAGCCCCGCGCCGACGATCACATCGAAAGGATCGGTCAGCCAGGAAAGCACGCGCACCATGCCGCCTGCTTCGCTCGCTTGCTCTTCGATCCCGGCCCTGGCGAGAAGGTAGCTGCTGACGAGGAACACCACACCACGGGCCGCGTAGCCCAGGCGCCCGCTCCACTGCACCCAGGGCTGCTTCGCCACCGTCGGGTCCAGGTAGCGAAGGAAACTGCCCTTCGCCGCCTTCGCGAGCTGGACCGCACCGAGCACTACCAAAACCGCTGCGCCAGCCAGGACCAGCGCCCATCCGCCGGGCAGTTGCAGGGCCGTCCGTGCTCCTTCCCGGGTGCCGTCTCCGGACAATGCCGCGCCACGCATCAACTGGATCGATTGCCACGCCAGCAGGAGGTGGATGGCGCCGCTGAAGCCCGCACCCACTCGCTCCATCATACCTTTGCGATCGGAACCGTGACGTTCGATGTCGAGTGTCGCATCGGTCAGGCGCCAGATGCCGTAGGCCGTCAATCCGGCGGCCATCACGCCAAGAAGGAACTGGCCGCCGCCCCGGCCGAGATACTCGATCGCTCCACCTGGATCTTCCGCTCTGCCCGTGCGAAGGATGAGCAGCGCGATGACGATGTAGAGCAGGCCGCGCGTCGCGAACCCGATCCGGGTCAGGGCAGTCAGGCGCGAACTGGCGTTCATGTGTTCTCCCTTGCCCTTGCGAAACAAGATCGAGGCGTTCTCGTTCCACCAATGGAACGGCTGCCGGTGGTCGACGCCATTGCGGGCACTCGATCGCCCGCATTGGCGAGGAGCCGGTCGCCCAAGGGGAGTTCGTCGAGGTGGACAACATGGGGGAGCTGCTCAGGAGTCGAACGGCGCCGCACCAGCGCACCCTGTTCGTGATGGCGACGGACCACGAGTATCGGGAGCATCTGCGCGCGCGCATACGACCGCTGATCACCGGCGTCGGCCCGATAGAGGCGGCGATCGGTACAGCGGTCCGGCTCGAGCAGCTGCTGGTTATGGACGAGTTGCCCGACCTCGTGGTCTCCCTCGGTTCCGCTGGCTCGCGCCGCTGCGAGGTCGGTGGTGTGTATCAGATCGAATCCGTGTCCTGGCGTGACATGGACGCATCGCCGATCGGGTTTCCGCCCGGCATCACGCCGTTCGCCGGCCATCCCGCGCTCATGGTTCTGCCGACGCCGCTGGCCGGCATACCGAGAGCCAGCCTCTCCACCGGCAGCGATATCGTCGTCGGCGACAGATACGCAGCGATCGATGCCGATCTGGTCGACATGGAGACCTTTGCGGTGCTGCGCGCGTGCCAGCGCTTCGGCGTGCGGATGATCGGTCTGCGTGGCGTTTCGGACGGTCCGGGCGAGCTTGATGGCGTGGGCGGCTGGACGGACCTCCTGCCGCTGCTCGACGAGCGTCTGGCGGCGGCCGTAGACCGCCTGATACTTCCGGAGGCGCCGCAATGACGGTTGCGGCCCAGATGGCGAAACGGTCAGCTGAACGGGCGGCCTATGGGTGATGCGGCAACACTCCGACCCCCGGCCGGTTTACAGCATGACGCATAAAGGTGGTGGCTTCAGACACGGCCTGATCGCCACCACCTCTCCTGCCTGGTTATGCCGCCTTGTCGAGCGAGGCCATGTCGATGACGAAGCGATATTTGACGTCACTTCTCGCCATCCGGTCGTAACCGGTCTCGATATCGGCGATGTCGATGAGCTCTACATCCGCGGTCAGACCATGCTCCTTGCAGAAGTCGAGCATCTCCTGCGTCTCGGCGATCCCGCCGATCAGAGAGCCGGCGATCGCGCGGCGCTTGAAGATCAGCGCGCCGACCGACGGCGAGGGATGCGGATGTTCCGGCACACCGACCAGCGTCATGGTTCCGTCCCGCTTCAGCAGGGCGGTAAAGCTGTCGAGATCGTGGCTCGCGGCGACGGTGTTGAGGATGAAGTCGAAGCTGTTGGCGTGCGCCGCCATGGCTTCCTCGTCCCTCGACACGATCAGATCGGTAGCGCCCAGGCGGATCGCGTCGTCTCGCTTGTTGGGCGACGTGGAGAAGACATACACCTCCGCCCCCAGCGCCGCGGCGATCTTGACGCCCATATGGCCAAGCCCGCCCAGGCCGACGATGCCGACCTTCTGCCCGGGGCCGACCTTCCAATGCTTTAGGGGCGAGTACGTGGTGATTCCGGCACAGAGCAGCGGGGCGACCGCGGCCAGATCCTTCTCGTCGTGGCCGACCCGCAGCACGAAGCCCTCGTCGACGACGATATGGTCCGAATAGCCGCCGAAGGTATGACCGCCAAGAACGGGATCGGGGCCGTTGTACGTGCCGACGAACCCGGTCGTCTCGCAATATTGCTCTTCGCCGTCGGTGCACGAGGGGCAATGGCCGCAGCTGTCGACCATGCAGCCGACGCCGACGACATCGCCGACTGCGAACTTCGTCACCGCATCGCCGATCGCAGTGACGCGGCCGACGATCTCGTGGCCGGGAACGCAGGGATACAGGGTTCCTGCCCACTCGCCGCGGGCGGTGTGCAGGTCGGAATGGCAGACGCCGCAGAACAGGATGTCGATCGCGACATCGCTGGCCTGAGGGTCACGCCGCTCGAATGCAAACGGGACGAGCGGCGTGTCGGCCGACTGAGCGGCGTAGCCACTGGCTGGGGTAGTCATGGAGAACCTCATGTGAAATCGGCTACATGGACGATGTGCCGTGACCTGAACGGCTAAAGTCGCACGAGGTATCCAGCGCAACATTGGCAATGTTCCGGAACTGTCAATCGGGCCTTTAGCTGGCCTCAAATACCGATCCTCCAACGATTAATCGACGGCTAGAGGGTCTTGCTTCGGCGCAAGGCTAAGCTCTTGCGGATACAGGCGGGCTTTTAGCTGTCTCTCGCCTCGTCAAACGCCGACCGGTTGCTTTCGATTTCCACGATGTGCGCGCCAGCCCAGTATCCTAGTTCGCGGATCGGATCGGCTAGCGACCGGCCAAGAGCGGTGAGGGCGTACTCCACCTGAGGCGGCACGGTTGGGTGAACAGTTCGGTCCACCATGCCATCGCGTTCAAGCGCACGCAGCGTTCGGGCGAGCATTTGTTGGCTAATGCCGCCGATGGTGCGCTTTATGTCGTTGAAACGCCGTGGCCGCTCCGCGAGCGTCATCACGATCATGACAGTCCATTTGTCGCCGATTAGACTGAGAATACCGCTGAACCGCTTGCATTCGACGTGGACTGGCTCGGGGGTGGTCAGCTCCATGTGACTAGGTCCTGCAAAAATGCCTTCTTGGCGGGGCGCTGACGGTCACATAGCTGGGCCAGGTCACTTTTCCAGACCGGAGCTGACCTATGAACATCCTGCACATCGATGCCAGTGCAAGCGACAGCGCTGCCTCGCATACACGTCGCCTCTCCAGCGAACTCGTTGAGCGGCTCAAAACCGACAATCCCGGTGCGACGATCGTGTACCGCGATCTCGTCGCCAACCCGCTTCCTCACGTGGACATGACAATCCGGCATGCCTGGACGGCCGAGAACACCGGCGACATCAAGCTTGCCGAGACCATGAGCCGTTCCAAGGTTCTGGTTGACGAGCTCAAGGCGGCGGACGTCGTGGTGGTCGGCTCACCCATGTACAACTTTACGGTGCCCTCGACATTAAAGGCGTGGATCGACCATGTAGCGATTGCCGGGCAAACCTTCAGCTACACGGCCGAGGGGCCACGCGGATTGCTGAGCGGCAAGGTGTACCTCGTCCTCTCATCGGGCGGAATCTACTCGGAGGGGGCATTTGCTGCGTACGATCATCTATCGACCTACCTTGAGGCCATCTTTAACTTCCTCGGCATCCTGGACATCGAGGTGATCCGGGCGGAAGGCATCGCTTACGGACCGGAGCAGGATAAGGCCGCGATGGCGAGCGCCGCTCAGAAAATCAAGGCGATCGCCGCCTGAGCAGGTCCACAGCAAAGCCAGCCACGGAGACCTGGCCGTGGCTGGCCATCTGACTAAATACTTCGGCACTGACCTGAACAGACAGCTTGTTCTGGAGCACAGCGAGCCCCGTCTGAGTGACCGGGATTGGGTCTAAGAATCGCTCGAGAGTAGGAGGGGCTGGGGACCCCTCCTACAAGGTCGTCAGAAGTTGATGGCTGCGCGTGCGTAGAGGAAGCGGCCATTGAATCCGAACGGCGAGAAGTTGCTATATGGAAGGAACTGGTAGGTCGCCGGATAGCTGCCGCCGACCCCTGCCGGGCGCAAGCCAAACGGACGCCGGTCGGGATAGATGTCGAACACGTTGTCCGCACCCACCGTCAACTGCACCCCGCGCAATTCGTAGCTGAGCGACAGGTCGGTGATCCATTTGGGCCGCAGAACCTGATCGTCCGGTCCGAGAGCGGTGAGGCTGCTCGCGTTGGCGCCGAGCGGGGCGGTCGTCTCCGGTGAAATCACCGATCCATACCGCGTGGTGCGAGCCGCGATGCCGATGCCGGCGATCTTCCCGTCGGTCGCCAGCACGACTTTGCTGCGAGGCTGCCCCCGTTCGAACCGGATACCCTCTACACGGCCAAACAGGACGAGGCCCGGGATCTGCGCCAGCGGACCCAGATTGTTGAGCCGCTCGTCGATCTGGTTGCGGGTGTAGTTGTACGCGGCCGACAGGTTCCACGTACCCAGTCCGCCCAGGTTGGCGCGATAGGTAGCGACCGCATCGACACCTTGCGTCGTGGTATCGAGACCGTTGATGAAGAACCGCGCCGCGCCGACGTTGCTGAAGCCGTTGGCGGCGAGAATCGTCTGCACCGCACTGTTCTGTGCCGCCGTGCCGACGCCGGCCGCGCCGAGGTTCTCGGACAGCACGATGCGGTCCTTGATCTTGATGTAGAAGTAATCGACCGTGACGTTGAAGCTGCGGAACGGGTTGAGGGTAATACCACCCGACAGGTTCAGCGACCGCTCGGGATCGAGCGGCTGCGAACCGAGGGCGCGTGCGACGGGACTGCTGACGGGCACCGTCGACACATCGACCGGCACGCCGGCGAGGAAGTTAGTCGAGGTGGTGGTGAAGAACTGCTGGTGCAGCGACGGCGCGCGGAAGCCGTTCGATACCGACCCGCGTATCGCGAACCCTTCGGTGAATTCGTACCGCAGCGCCAGCTTGCCGTTCAGCGTGTCCCCGAAGTCGCTGTAGTGCTCGTACCGGCCTGCTGCCGTGGCGGTCAGGCCGGTGAACAGGTCGGCGTCGAACTCGATATAGCCGGCGAAGCTGTCGCGGTCGACGTTCGTCCGTGCCGATGCCGGCAGGCCGCCGAACCCTTGCGCACCGGCGGCGGCCGCGCGGCCCGGGAAAGAGCAGATGCCGGTCGCGGTCGTGTAGAAGCCGCCCAGAACGGTGCAATTGGCAGCCGTCGTCGGCCGGGATGGGGTGAATAGCGGGCCGGTCTGGTAGGACTGGGGATCGCCGGGGCGGATCTGATAGATTTCATGTCGGTATTCGCCACCGAACGCGAACGACAGCGGCCCGGCAAGGCCGACGTCGAACTGACGGGCGAGGTCGGCATTGGCGAGGATCTGAGAAAAGGTGAGTCCGCCTGCGTCGAAGGAACGTTGGCTCTGCGGGCCGAACGACACGTTGACGCTGTCTTCCGTCCGGTAGTTCAGCTCGTTGCGGCCGAAGCCAAGGGAGAAGTCGCCCTTGAACCCGGCAATGTCGGCGCGCAGGCCGCCGGTAGCCGACACGTCGTCGATGTTCGACTGGATCTTGGGCAGATAGCCGTTGGCGGTCAGCCCGACGAAATTGGCCGAGGTTGGTGTGGCGCCCGGCGCGATAGCCGAGAAGTCGCGATTGGTCGCGGCCGATTGCTGCCGGAAGTTCGCGGCCGACAGGCCGTCGCGATGGCCATACGTGAAGAAGCCGTAGAACTCGGCCGATCCGAGCGGCACGGCCGTGTTGACGAGGAAGTTGAAATCCTCCGTCTTGGCGTCGCCGTAGCGGAAGTTCAGCCGATCGAAGGTCGACTCGCGCGGGTCGAAGCTGGTCGAACTCGGCCTGATATAGTTGGGGCGCAGGTCGAAGCCCTGACGGTTGGTGAAGTTGCGGTCGCGGTATTCGCCCGTGAAGTTGAAATAGCCGCCGTCGCCGACGGGCAGGCCGACATTGACGCCAAAGGTGGTGAAGATGCCGTCCCGGGCCCTGCGCTCACCATCGCCGTTCGCCTGCAAGTAGCGCGGATCGGCGGAATCCAGCACCGGCTGCCCGCCGGTGGTGACAAGACCGCCGAAGTTGGACACGCCATCCAGCGTCGTGACGTACTTGCCATAGCTGACCTGCGCACGGCCGCCCGACGAGGCAGTCTTCAGCTGGACGTTGATGACGCCGGCGATCGCATCCGATCCGTACTGCGACGACGCGCCGTCGCGCAAAACCTCGATCCGCTGGATCGCGAGTGCCGGGATCATGTTCATGTCGACCGCCGCAGCGCCTCGACCGACGGTGCCGTTGATGTTGAGGAGCGCCGAGACATGGCGGCGCTTGCCATTGACGAGTACCAGCGTCTGATCGGGATTGAGGCCGCGTAGCGTAGCCGGACGAGTAACGTCGGAGCCGTCAGCGATGGACGGCTGCGGGAAGTTGAACGACGGGACCAGCTGATTGAGCGTCTTGTTGATCTCGCCGCTGCCGGAGGCTTGCAGCGCACTGTCGGTAATGACGTCGATCGGTACGGGGCTGTCCGACACGGTGCGATTGGCAACGCGGCTACCGATGACGACGATCTGATTGCCTGCTTCGTCTTCGGACGCGGTTGCCGTGTCGACGGCCGTTTCCTGGCTGGGCGCAGACTGTACCGTCTGTGCCTCAACCGGCGCGACCTGCGCCATTGTCGATACCGTTAGCGCCACACCGGCGAGCAGACTGCTCCGAGTCATAGATGTCCCCTGATCCGAGTGGCTCCCCTGCCACTCTCGCGTTGATCTTATGGGGATGATCAAACCCGGCAAGGATTGTGTTGCTGGTACATCGACTTAGCGGTTCGATGTGACCTCAGGGACACAGTGCGACCGGGTCGCAGCGCTCTTGATCAGCTGTAAATGTCGCGGGTGTCTGACGCATCTTCATGGACACGTGTTTGAACGCGGAAGGTACAGATCCAGGCAGATTATCGCCTAAATAGCCATAGTCTGCACCGAGCCGGAATCCACGCGGAGTGCCGCGCCATTGATGAAGCTTGCCCGCTCGGAACAGAGAAAGGCGACCGCTGCGGCAACCTCATCGGCGCGGCCGCGGCGCTTAAGGGTCATGCCCGGACGTTCTTCTTCCAGAAAGCTGTCGATGGCCTCGTCGACGCTGACGTCCAAATCGTTTGCGCGCTTCTCCATCATCTTGTCAGTCATTGGCGTTGCGATGAAAGCGGGCATGACGACATTCACCAGCACGTTGTCGCACCCGTATGCCTTGGACAGCCCCTTGGTCAGGTTCTGGATCGCGGCTTTGGACGCGCAGTAGGCAAGCTCGTCGACATAAGGCTGAACCGCATCTTCGGAGGAAAACAGGACGATGCGACCCCATTGGCGTGACCGCATCGCCGGAATCGCGGCGCGGCACATCCGGACTGCGCCCAGCAGATTGATGTCGAGCGTCTCCAACCAGCCCTTGTCGTCCACATCCAGGAAGTCGCCGGTGGCGCCAGTGACACCTGCGCCATTTACCAGAATGTCGGGCGCGCCGAGCTGCTGGGTCACATCGGCGAACAGAGCGCTGATGCTGCCCGGCTGTGTCACATCCGCTTCGATCGCGATCACCTCACCAGACGATTTCAGGTCATCCAAGCTTTCCGCCAGCGATCCGCCCGGCTGATCGGTGATGGCGACGCGGACACCAGCCTCCAGCAGCATGCGCGCGCTTTCCCGTCCCATGCCGCTGTCGCCGCCGCTAACCAGCGCCACGCGTCCCGTGATGCCCAGATCCATTTGCCATTCTCCGCTGACCGTGCCCGCATAAACGCCGCAGGGCTCGGGTGTTCCGCGTTGGGCCAAATTGGCGCATGCCGCGTTGCCCGGTCATGCGATCCGACTCCACGATTAAACCGATGCTCTTCTTCCTCCATGCTCTGGGAGCTAGTGGAAGATCCTGGGCAGACGTGAGTGACCGATTGGGGGACCGCTTCAGGTGTGTGGCACCGGATCTTCCCGGTTTCGGCGAGCATGATGCGGTCGATACAAGCATTGTCGCGACACTCGACAGGTTGACAACGGAGATCGCCCACAGATCGCCCGCCCCCTACATGTTGGTAGGCCACAGCATGGGCGGCAAGTTCGCAACGTTACTGGCCGCCCGCGCGGCTGCCGGGCAGCCGGGCCTCGCTGGCCTGTCCGGTATCATGCTCCTTGCCGCCTCGCCTCCAGCACCCGAACCGATGGACGAGGCCCGGCGCAAGGAAATGATCAGCTGGTTCAAGGATGGCACGCCCGGCGAGGCAGATGCACGCCGGTTCATCGAGAACAACATCGCCGCGCCATTGCCGCCTGAACTTATGGAACAGGCAGTGGCCGATGTGCGGCGATCTTCGCCGCATGCTTGGATCGATTGGTTGGAGCGAGGAGCGCACGAGGATTGGAGTGATCGCGTCGGCGTGTTGGATGTCCCTTGCATGATCGTAGCCGGCCAAGAGGACGGCGATCTGGGGGAGAGCAATCAGCGGCTCTTCAACCTGCCGCATTACTCCCGCGCGAGCGTTTCAGTCGTGACCGCCGCGGCACATCTGCTGCCCTATGAACAACCTGATGTTGTAGCTCACCGGATCGCGGAGGCTGTTCATTCCTTTTCACAACCGTTTAGCTGATGAAGCTGTTGTCAGGTAGGTGTAAGTCCAGGGCTCCTCGGACAAGCAGCGCGGCTAATTAGTATAGTGGGTTAACAATATTCGTATTAATGCTGTGCAGTCAGGTCGAGCATTGCAAGGCCGCCGCTTCCTTCTGTTGGCTAGCCATAACGCGGTCACACGACTGCCGCGTAAGATGAGCAGAGCGACCGAGTTCATGATTGCACGTACGCACAGTCAAATGACTGGGCCTGGGTCAAGCAAGAAGGCGTGACCTCTTTCTGGTGAATTGATGCGCCTTCTGCACCGTTCACTTACGCTAAGCCACCCCCGGCGGGTTCTCCTTCATCGACGTCCGCTTCGACCTCCGCATCAACTCCGTGCTCCAGCCTTGCTTCGTCGGCGGCCAAGGCACCAGCATCCTGATCCGTGATACCGAACCTGGCTGCGACATCAGGCGCAAAGCGTAGCAAATCCGGCCGCAGGCGCAGCAGGCTGAGGTCCTTGGATTTGCCTTCCATCATCACGTCGAACACCAATCCGTCGGCCATGCGCATGAAAGTCGCGAACTCGAACGGGTTGGTGAAGTCGGCATGTCCCGTCCAAATCGGCGGACGCAGAACAGTCTTCACGCGGGCAGTGGCCTTGACCGGCGCCTTCAGCAGTTCGTCCTTCTTGGTCTTTGCCGCGCCCGCCTTTGCCGCGGCCCGCGCCTTTGGCGTGATCTTCTGCTTGATCTCGCGCAACTCCGTGCGCGGCGAGGAAAAGTGGATCTTCGGTCGTACCCCGGTGGGCCAGGTCGCCAGGAAACGCTCCAGCGTCTCACGCATGTCCAGCCGCTCGGGATTGAGGCACCACATGTGCTGGTAATCGAAGATCAGCCGCACGCCGGTGCGTTCGTGGATCCACAGAACGTCAGCAGCCGAGAAGCGGATGTCGTCATTTTCTAGAACTAGGCGGCGCCGAACGTGCTCGGGACATTGCTCCCACCCTTCGATCCAGCGGGCGCGGCTCGCCACGTGATCGTCATACACGCCCCCGACATGGGTGATCATCACCGCTTCGTCATCCAGCTCCATCCGGTCGAGCATCTCGGCCTGGCTTGACAGATCCCAGATGCTCTTCTTCGTCAACTCCGGATTCGGCGAGTTCAGCAGAACGTATTGGGACGGATGGAACGACAGGCGGATGTCGTACTCCTTCGCCTTGACGCCGAAGGCGTGCAGTTCAGAGTCGCTGTCCGCGACCATCGAGTGGAACTGCGGCATGTCCGGATGGGTGGCGTAGGGCGCGATGTCCGACGAAAGCCGGTACATGTCCAGCTTCTTGGATTTGAGATAGTCGAGCACCTTGTCGAGCAACTCGAGCGAGCATTTTAGATGCGGGTCCTTCTGCCAACGCCGGGTGTCCTGGCTTTTGAGGTCGGGCCTGCCCATCACTTTGACGGGGAAGCCAAGACGGAGTGGTCGGTCGGTACTGGTCATGCTTCTACCTGTGCCTGAGGCAGGCCGAGACCCGCGATGAACTCGTTCCACCCCGCTGCCGAAAGCGCGCCACCCGTGGCTTGAGCATGGCCGTTGCCGTATCGGCCGTCCGCACCGGCGGGCCGGTGCGCTGAGAGGAAGGCGATGAGGTCGCGGCCGCTTGCGGACCGGGCGGCGAAATGCACCCAGCCCGGCCGGTACCCGCGATTGGCGGCGATCACGATCTTGTCCTTGAGACGGCCGCGCCACTGCTGCGCGATCAACGGGTGTATCTGGCACCCGGAGTCCAATTGGATCAGCGCCACGTCGCCTACCATTAGGGGCGGCGCGCGCTTGGCTTCGTCCATCGCGATGCGCACTTCCGCCTTCGCCGCGTGCAAGGCCTTCGCGTCGGCACTGTCACCTTTAGTGATCCGCTTGGGGCCATCCGCGTCGAGCAGCATGCGCAGAGCCGGCCCTGCGTCAGCGGCGGCAGTCCGGCGAGGCGCATTGATCAGCGAGGTTGCGTCCCGCAATGCCGTCTTACCCCAGCGGGCCTGTGCCTGCTCCAGTTCCGGAAAGCCGAGCCCGTCCGCCATGTCCCCGATGAGGCCTATCGCCGCGAGCCATAACAGGTCGGCCTGGTCGCCGAGTGCTCCTGCCGCCCACCAAGCCAGCAGCGACGTTGTCGGCTCGGGATCAAGACCGTTGCCGCTGACCGAGACGGCGCCTCGCGGTTCACCCGTCGGCACGTGATGATCGATGACGAGCGTCGGGCAGCCCGGCATGACGGGCTCGGCCCGGGTGCCCAGATCGGCAACAATGAGCCCCGCCGGTTCCATTGAAGCGATACGGCTGCGCGTGTCAGCCTCCCAGGGCGACCCGGTCTTTCCGACGACTACTGGTTCAACGCGCCACCCAGCCAGACGAAGTGCACGGACGAGGATTGCGGCGGCGCTGAGACCGTCGGCATCGAAATGGCTAAGTACGACGATCATACCGTTGCGATCGAAGGTGGCGAGCGCGTCAGCCATGGCGGTTCGCGCCGCCGCGCGCATGTCGCTTCGACCATGAAGTCTGCCGATCTTCACAGGTTGGCCTGCTCCTCTGTCGTCAGGTTGGCATCCGGGCGATAGTAGAGGACGGCGCATCCCTTGCGCAAACAACCACCCTCGATCGTGATGTCGTCGCGGTAGGCGTCGGCGATGAAGGACAAGGTGTCGACGTGCCTTGCCTCGAAGTACATCGGGTGTACGTCCTCCCGCCTGGCGCCGTAGACCACGCGACCGACTTTCGACCAGATCGAAGCCATTGTGCACATGCCGCACGGCTGCAATGTCGAGTAGAGCGTCGCGCCACGGAGTTCCTGCTCGCCGGTGCTCTCACAGGCTCGGCGGATTGCCATCATCTCCGCATGGGCGGTGGCATCGGGCAGCTCTTGCGTCTGGTTGCGCTCCGCGGCGATGACCTGGCCATCCCTGACGATGACGCAGCCGAGCGGCGACGTAGAAGGATCGGAGCCCTTCGAACGGGCGATCTCGATGGCCATCCGCATCCACTTTTCGTCATCGTCTGCGCGCATATGCATCCCTCGCGTTTCGCACCGTCCAACGCCGCTAACCGCGGAAAAGCGCCGGGCCGACGATCGGCTTTGCGCGGCAACCTACCGAGATTGCCCCGGATGCAATCTGCGTTACCGGCAGATTCGGACAGATTGAGTCCACGATCGTTCTGCCTGCTCGGCTACGAACAGGCAGGGCATGGATCAGAAGAGCGCACCACTCGCGGAGGCTCTGGCGGCAATCGAGAAGAGACCGGTGATCGGCTTCGGCGCGCCGGGGCACAATCAGGGGACGGCTATCCCCTCCGGTATGAAGGCGCTGCTCGGCAAACGGGTATTCCAGGCCGATGTGCTCACGCCCAAGGGGCTCGACGATCGTACGGAGGGCAAGCTGGCCTTGCAGCGAGCCCATGAGATCGCCGCGGAGGCGTGGAACGCGGACTTCTGCCGGTTCGTGACGGGCGGCTCTACCCAGAGCCTGCACACGGTCATGGCGGCCGTAGCCGCACCGGGCGACACGATCCTGATCGCCGCCAACGCACACAAGGCGGAGCGCACTTATGCACTGGCAGCTGGCCTGAACGCCGTCGTCGTGCCGGTCGCAGTGGATCCGGCATGGGATATCGAACACGGCGTCACGCCAAACACGCTGCGTTCCGTGCTGGCCGACCATCCCGCGGCAAGGGCGTTCATCCTCATTAGCCCTACCTATTACGGGGTCACCAGCGATGTCGCCGCGCTGGCGGACATCTGTCATGCGCACGGCATCCCCTTGATCGTCGATGCCGCATGGGGCGGAGCGTACGCCTTCTGCGAGGCGTTACCCGACGACCCCCTGACCAAGGGTGCCGATGTCGCTGTCTATAGCGCCCACAAGACAATGGGTGCGCTCGCACAAGCATCGGTGATCGTCGCGAAAGGCAATCTGATCGATCGCCAGCGGCTGTGGATGGCATACGAACTCTTCGAGACGACCAGCCCTTCCGTTCCGATCCTGGCGACCCTGGATGCCACCCGGCGCGACCATGCGCTCGGTGGCGAGCAGATGTGGAGCAAGGTCGTAGCGGAAGCAGCCTGGCTGCGTGGCCAGCTGTCCGGCATGACGCCGCTCCGCATCTTTGATCGCAATGATCTGCCGTCCGGTTGCGATCTGGATGCGACCAAGGTGTTGATCGACGTGTCAGGTCTGGGTGTCTCAGGGTTCGCCATCGACGACTGGCTCTATGCCCACCACCGGATCAGCGTCGGCCTGTCGGACGGCCGACATTTGTTGGTCGTCCTGTCGCTGGGCACGAGACGTTCCGACCTGCGGCGCCTCGTGCGCGCCCTTGGCGACCTGATCCGCCAACTCGCGGCGGACTCGTCCGTGCTGCCGCGAGCGCCTGTCATGCCGCGCATCGATACATTGTCGGTCGAGATGGTCATGGCGGGCCCGACCGCGCTCAACGGGCCGGCGACGATGGTTCGCTACGAAGACGCCGCAGGCCGCGTCGCCGCGGAGATGATCGCGCCCGCTCCGCCCGGAGTGCCGCGCCTCGTACCGGGTCAACGCATTACCCCGGCACACGTGGCATGGCTGATCGGCCAGCGCGACGCAGGTAGCTTCATCATGGATCCAGTTGATCCGTCGGCAGCTACGGTACGGGTTGTAAACGAAAATAGCCTCGGGTGATCGGTATGAGCGTGAAGACAGGGCAGCTCGGCGTTCCCCGGAACTGGCATCTAAGGCGTGCAACCCAGGAACGTCGTTTAGCCACCTTGACTGCCGACGCCACCGCCAAAGCAGTGCATCAAAGCCTGGCCGATCTACACCAGAAGGCGGCTACAGATGGCTACCGCCTGCAGGTCGTCGAGGATCGTTGAGGACCCGGCGAAGGGCTGCAACCGCTTGCTCTCTCACAGTTATTCAAAAGCCTGTCAGGCTGACGGAATAAGCGGTTCAAATTTAAATAAACAGGTGGCCAGTTTTGGGCAATGACGAAGAGGCGTGATCCGGCAGGTTGTGAGTCTAGTTGCGTTAGAGACGTGTCAGGTAGCGCTCCGGCGTTCGACCTGCCGAACGATCCCGTTGAACGCCGCGGTGCAACCCTGCGAGCGTCCGATGTCGCGGTCGGTAGCGGCCGAACTCCAGAACATGTCGAGTGGCCACCGTTCCGGGCAGTGTGTAAGCAGGCAGCGAAGAGCGAGCCGCACTTCGATCGTGTCAACCTTCGCCTTCCCCGACCGCGCAACTGCCGCCCGCAGGATGTGCAATGACAGGTCGATAATGATCTGCTGGTGCCGAGACATGCGACTAGTGGAAGTCGCGGGACTTCACGCGCACGACGTCCTCGGGATCCATCCCGGCGCTGTGCGGCGGCCAATAGCTGTCGCGCGGATTTGGCTTCCAATCGACATCGCCTCGATCGGGCGAGCCGCCATGCCGCGCGCCGTCGCCGCGCCCCGTCGCGTGCGGGAAGTCCATCTGCCCGACCTCTGCGAGCAGCGGTCCGTGATCGACGATGCGGTCGCAGATGACGTGGATCACCTGACCCTCCTTCTGCACACGCCCCTTCATCCCAATCATCGCCGCGGACATGACCGTGCGCCGCTGCGCCTCGAAGCGGTCGGGCCACAGGATGCCGTTAGCGATGCCGCTCTCGTCCTCGATGGTGATGAACAGGACGCCCTTGGCCGAACCGGGCTTCTGTCGGACCAGGATGATGCCTGCGACTTCCACATGGCGACCATCCTTGATGTGCTCGAGGTCGGCGCAGCGCACTATGCCGCGACGCGTGAGGTCCTGACGTAGGAAGGCGAGCGGATGCGCGCGCAGCGAGAGTTGCAATGCCCGGTAGTCTTCGACGACCTCTCGGCCGTCCGACAGCGGCCGCAAGCCGACTTCCGGCTCCAGCCCCTCCGGGCTGAACAGCGACTCCCGCTCGTCGGCGGCGGCGAACAGAGGAAGAGGTGCGTCGCTTAGACCCTTCACCTTCCAAAGCCCCTGGCGCCGGTCCTCGCCTAGACCATGGAACGCGTCCGCCTCGGCCAACCGCTCGATTGCGGCGCGGGGCACCCCGGCACGACGCCATACCTCCTCCACCGAGCCGAACGGCACATCCCCGCGCGCGGCGACGATCGCCGCGCCATGCGCGTTGGCGAGGCCTCGCACCTGTCGCAATCCGAGCCGCACCGCGAGATGCCGCCCTCGCGTCGGCTCGAGCGTGCAGTCCCAGCGGCTGGCGTTGATGCAGGCGGGCCGCACCTTCACGCCGTGATCGCGCGCATCCCGCACAACCTGTGCCGGTGCGTAGAACCCCATCGGTTGCGCATTGAGCAGGGCAGCGCAGAATACGTCGGGATGATGGTGCTTCATCCAGCAGCTGGCGTAGGCGATCTTGGCGAAACTGGCGGCATGGCTCTCGGGAAAGCCGTATGACCCGAACCCCTCGATCTGCTTGAAGGTGCGCTCGGCGAACTCGCGCGGATAGCCGCGCTCGACCATGCCGCCGACCAGCTTGTCGAAGAAATGGCTGACGCCACCGGTGAACTTGAACGTCGCCATGGCACGGCGCAGCTGGTCCGCTTCGGCGGGAGTGAAGCCCGCACCGACGATAGCGACCTTCATCGCCTGTTCCTGAAACAGCGGCACGCCTAGCGTCTTCTCCAACACCGCGCGTAGTTCTGGCCGGGGATAGTCCGGCTTCTCACGCCCCTCGCGGCGGCGGAGATAGGGGTGGACCATGTCGCCCTGGATCGGCCCCGGCCGCACGATCGCCACCTCGATGACGAGGTCGTAGAACTCGCGCGGTTTCATCCGCGGCAGCATCGACATCTGCGCGCGGGACTCGATCTGGAAGGTGCCGAGCGTGTCGGCCTTCTGGATCATCGCGTAGACGTTGGGATCGTCGTCCTGCAGGTCGGCCATACCGACGCGGATGCCCTTGGCCTCCTCCAGCATGTTGAAGGCGCGGTTCATGCAGCCGAGCATGCCGAGGCCTAGCACGTCGACCTTCATGAACTTCAGCGCGTCGATGTCGTCCTTGTCCCATTCGATCACCTGCCGGTCGACCATGGCGGCGGGTTCGATCGGGACGAGGTCGTCGAGCCGGTCGTGGGTCAGCACGAAGCCGCCGGGATGCTGCGACAGGTGGCGCGGCGTGCCGATCAGCCGCCTCGCGAGATCAAGCGCCAGCCGCAGCCGGCGGTCCTCCATGTTGAGGTTGAGCTGGGCGACCTGCTTCTCGCCAACGCCCTCCTGGCTCCAGCCCCATACCAGTCCCGCGAGTGCCTTGGTGAGATCCTCGGGCAGGCCCAGAGCCTTGCCGACCTCACGGACGGCACCGCGGGCACGATAGCGGGTGACGACCGCCGTCAGCGCGGCATGGTTGCGGCCGTAGGTGTCGTAGATCCACTGGATGATCTCTTCCCGCCGCTCGTGTTCGAAGTCGACGTCGATGTCCGGTGGTTCGCGGCGCTCGCCAGAGATGAAGCGTTCGAACAGGAGCTCGTGCTTGATGGGGTCTATCGAGGTGATCCCGAGCATGAAGCAGACGCAGCTGTTCGCCGCCGAGCCGCGCCCCTGGCACAGGATGCCGCGGCGCCGACTTTCGGCCACGATGCTGTTCACGGTCAGGAAGTAGGGGGCATATTCCAGCTCGGCGATCAGCCGCAGCTCGTGATCGATCTGGGTCCGATACTGCTGCGGCAGGCCGTCGGGGAAGCGGCGCTTAACGGCAGCCTGCGTGAGCTGCTCCAGCGCTTGTTGCGCGCTTAGCCCTTCAACGACGCGTTCATCCGGGTACTGGTAGCTGAGCTCACCGAGATCGAACGTGCAGCGGCGGGCGATCTCAGCAGTCGCCTGGATCGCGTCGGGGAAGGCTGCGAAGCGGCGCTCCATCTCTTGCGGAGACTTCAGATGCCGATCGGCATGCCGTTCCCGGCGGTAGCCCAGGGTGTCGACGGTGCACTTCTCACGAATCGCGGTGACCACGTCCTGCAGCAGCCGTGCTTCGGGTGCATGGTAGAGGATGTCGCCAACCGCTACGGTCGCCACGCCAGCGCTTGCAGCCTGCTGGGCGAGGTCGTGCAGACGGATGGCGTCGCCGGGACGACGATGGAACGCGAGAGCGCAATAGCCACGATTGCCAAATACCTCATGCAGGTCGCCGAGATCGCTGCGGGTAAGGTCTCCCGGCAGGTCGGGGATGAGGATGGCGATGAGGCCTATATTCCAGGCTACGACATCCTCCCATGCCAAGGCGCAGCCCCCTTTGCCGGCACGGGACTTGCCGAGCGTAAGCAGCCGGGTGAGGCGGGACCAGGCAGGCTTGTCGGTCGGGTAGAGTAGCAGCATGCGGCCGTCGTCGAGACGCACGCGCGCGCCAGCGATCATGCGCACGCCTGTTGCTTTCTGCCCCTCCCAGCCACGTACCACCCCGGCGACGCTGCCGAGATCGGTTAGGCCGAGCGCGGCATGGCCCAGCAGCGCAGCCGCCGAGAAGAGCTCCTCCGGACTGGAGGCGCCGCGCAGGAAGGAGAAGTGGCTGGTGACCTGAAGCTCGACATAGGTCGTCTGCACCGCCATCAGCCGAACAGCCCGTGCAGATACCAGCTGAGGTCACCGGTTGCGCCATCGACGCCGTCGCCGCGGCGGAACAGCCAGAACCGCGCACCGGTGTCGTCCTCGACGAGAAAATAGTCACGCACGGCCCAGACCTCGCCATCGCGGCGCCACCACTCGCCGTGGATGCGCTCGGGGCCATCGCCGGCGACCACGGCATGAACCTGCCCGCGCCAGGTAAAGCGGCGGGGTGGCGCATCGGGTAGCAGTGCCAGCACGCCCACCAGTGGTTCCGGACGGCGAAGCAGACGCACGGGGCGGCGCCACGCCGGCCATCCCGTTGGCGCGGCGAGCGGCGAGGCGCGGCGGACGGCGCGCTCGGGCACGTCGCTCTCGACCGGTGCGGCCGTGAACAGCGCATCGTCGCCGACCCGGCCGGCGAGCTGATCGACGAGGGTCGCAACGTCCGGCGGCGCGTCATCGCCCGCGAGGCTTGCTGCGAACGTGGTGGCCCCGAGCGGATCGGTGCGGGTGGCGGCAAGGCGCATCGCCTCGATGCCGTCACCGGGATCGATCTTCTCGATCCTGAGGTGGAAGAGCCGCGCGAAATGTGCGGCGTCGCGTGTCGGACGCGAGGTGCCGATGGCCAAGCGCTGCTCGCTGCCGTCGATCCGCTCCATGATCAGCAGCAGCGCGCGTGCGCCCACTCCCCTCTCCTGCAGAAGCAGGATCATGTCGGCCAGGAGATCGTGGATGACATGCTCGATGGCCTCGGCGGTGCCGATCGGCTCCAACAGGCGCCGCCGTGCCATCGGCGTCTCTTCGGGTACCACCGGTACGATCGGCTCTGGAACGCGCCCTAGCGCCTCGTCGAGGCGGCGCACGCTGGCGAGGCCGAGCCGCCGTGCGAGGGGCCCGCGGGGTAGGGGCAGGAGGTCGGCGATGCGATCGAGCCCGAAGCGACCGGCAGCGGTCAGCGCCTCCGGCGTCAGGCGCAACGCAGCTGGAGGTAAGCCGGCGAGCGCCTGCGCCTCTCCGCCGCTCGGAACCACGCTGATGCCGTCTCGGCCGAACCGCGCCAGCGCATGCGCAGCGCCTGGCGTTCCGGCGACCGCGACACTCGCGGAATAACCGCAGCGTCGGCAGAAGCGGATCAGGCGGCGGCAGAACCGCTCCTCGCCACCGTGGAGATGCGCCGCGCCGGTCAGCTCGATCCATAGACCGTCCGCGCCGCTTGGCGACGCCGTGGGTGTCCAGTGTCGCACCGCATGAAGCGCGAGGCCATCGAGGACCGACCGGTCGGCCGATGGATCGGCAGGTCGGACATCGAGGTCGGGCACCAGGGCGCGGGCCTGCGTCACCGCCATGCCCGGTGACAGGCCGAGCGACAACGCGGCAGGGCAGGCGGCCGTGATCACGTGCCGCTGGCCAGCCTGCTCCGCAAGGATCATCGGAACCATGTGCGCGGTGGGCACGGGCATCGGGTGGGGTGCAGCTACGCGACCTCCCGCGATCGACGGCGAGCGCTTGAACGGGTGCTCCGCCGCCTCCGAACGCCGGCCGAGTTCCCGCATGGTCGGCTGCTGGTGGAGCGGCAACGCCGCCGCCTGCTCCTCGATCACAGCGCGTGCGCCGTCGTCACGGGCCCAGCGCGCACCGGGACGCCAGCCGCCGCCCCGCGGCACCGAGCAGGCGCCGGGGTCGTCGTCGACCGGAAGCTCTGGTGCGCGCTGCGGTTCAGGCAGCGCGCGCGGTCGCTCTAGCCGGCGCAGTCGCTCGATGGCGAGGTGCGGCAGGTAGAGCGAGGCGACCCGTGTCATCGCACGCCTCCAATTCCAGGGTGAAGGGGGGACCGCCGCGCTGGCGGGCAAGCTCGACGGTCCAGCGCGCCCGGCCGACACCCGGTGCGGGCAGGCGTTCGGACGGCGCGCAGGCGATGCGCCACCGCGTCATCGCAGCGGACAACTCGGAGAGTGGACTGATGCCCGCCTTGCGCCAGCGGCGTGCCAGCAGGGCAGGCGTGCCGCCGCTCATCGCGGCGAGCTGCAGTCGGCGGGTGGCGACCATGTCGGCGCGCTTCACCTCGCCGACCACGGCGGCGAGACCGCCATGACGCAGCCCGTCCTCCATGACCGCGAGTACGTCCTTGTCCTCCTTGGCCTCGACGAAGAGCAGTGTCGCGGGATCGAGGCCTGCCTGCTCCAATCCCGGCGCGTAGAGGTCGAATCGGGTAAGCGCCCACAGCACACGGCGTCCGCTGCCCGCCGCCGCCCGAGCGGCAATGCCGACAGAGAAGAGAGTAGCCGCGGCATCATCGCTTAGCGTCGGTGTCGCAGCTGACACCTCGTGCAGGCCACCGAGTACCAGTCCACCCTCGGCGAGTCGATCGTCCAGCGCGTCGATCCCGAACGGTAGAACGGCCGTGTCAGCTCCACGCACCTCACCCATGCTTTCGCGAAGGAGGGCCAGGGCATCATGGCGTTGGGGGTTGATGGACATAGTTGCGGCGACTCATGTGTTCGCTATATGTTCCAGAATTGTTGACGAAGGGTCAAGGCGTTGTGGAGCGGAGTCGATGAACCGAACCGGGATCGAAGCCGCGAACGACACGGGTCCAGCAATGCCGGCAAGCGCCGAGTTCGACCATGTCGGGCGTCGGCTCCGTACGCTCGAACACTGCGCGCTGCACAAGCGGACGCTGCGGCTGACCTGCCCGCGATGCGGTCATGTTCGGGTGCTCGACGCCGTGTGCCTATGGTGGATGTTTACGCGACGAGGCTGGGACGGGGGCCTGCCTTCAGCTGTTTCCCGTCTGTGCTGCACCGCCTGCAAGGCGCAGGGCGCCACGGTCCGCCCGCGCATCACGGTCGGTCGTGAAGCGCCCACGGGCGAGCCGCTACCATACCCGGATGAGGCGACGTGGAAGAGGCTTGTCTCCCGCTATCGCTCGTGATCGAAGACGGCATGTGCAACCTCTACAACATTAAGGTCGATCCGCGCAGCTACTTTGACGCGCTCGCCGCGGTTGACGATGCCGCCAACGTGCTCGGCGTCGAGAAGGACTACGCCGCCCCCGGCAAGCCCGGCTACGTCGTGCGCCTCGAGGAGGGTCAGCGGCTGCTCAGCACGATGCGCTGGGGCTTCCCGACGCGCAAACCCCGCAAGCGGCCGGCGCGTGAGGGCGAACTGCCGTTTCTCTACGACTGGTGGACCAACGCGCGGAACATGCAGAGCAACATGTGGAAGCCGTGGCTGCTGCGCACCGAGCACCGCTGCCTGGTGCCCTTCACCCGCTTTTCCGAACCGAGAGCGGTGGCGGACAGGCAGGAGCCGGGCGACACAAACTGGTGGTTCACCGTCGAGAACCAGCCTGTGCCGTGCTTCGCCGGCCTTTGGAAGATCGATGCCGACCACGACCGGGTCTACGCCTTCTGCACCACCGAGCCCAACCCGCTGGTCGCGCCCAAGCACCCCAAGGCCATGCCGGTGATCCTGCTGGCCGAGGATCAGGAACGCTGGCTGACCGCCCCGGTCGACGAGGCGGTGACACTGCTCACCGCCTACCCGTCACAGCTGATGAGCGTCGCCTGATCATGGCCTCGAACCGCTATTACGATGGCCCGCCGAGCGACCATTACGACGGCACTCGCTTCTTCAATCCCGGGCAGGAGAGCACCGATCGGGGCCTCGGCGCCATGCTGCGCTGGAAGCTGGCAGGGGCGGCAGCCAAATGGCCGAAGTCTGTGCCGGTCTTGCCGGCCAAGCCAGAGGCGCGGGTCGAGGGGCTCTGCGTCACCATGATCGGCCATGCCTCGCTGCTGATCCAGGTCGCGGGCGTCAACATCCTCACCGATCCTGTCTGGTCGGAGCGGGCAAGTCCCTTCCGGCGCTTTGGACCGAAGCGGGTGACCGCGCCGGGCGTCGCGTTCACCGACCTGCCGCCGATTGATGTCGTGCTGATGAGCCACGGACACTATGACCACCTCGATATCGATACGCTGAGCCGACTGCATGCCATCCACGACCCGCTCATGGCGATGCCGCTCGGCAACGATGTCATCGTCCGTGCCGTCGTGCCTCAGGCACGCTGCGTGAGCGGAGACTGGTGGGATCGACTGCCACTCGGACCGCACATCGCGACGACGCTGACGCCAGCCAATCATTGGTCAAACCGCTGGCCGAGCGACACTCGCATGATGCTGTGGAGCGGTCACTACCTCGACACGCCAGCAGGCTCGGTCTGGTTCGTCGGCGACACCGGCTATGGCGACGGCCGGATCTTCGCCGACGTGCGGAGCCGCCTGGGAGCGCCGAAAGTCGCGTTGATCCCCATAGGGGCCTATGAACCCCGCTGGTTCATGGCCGCGCAGCACGTCGACCCGGCGGAGGCGGTACGCATCTTCACCGACGTCGACGCAACGAGTGCGCTCGGTATCCACTGGGGCACGTTCCAGCTGACCGATGAGGCGCGCGATGCCCCGGCGGAAGGGCTTGGCGCGGCATTGCAGTCGGCCGGCATCGCACCTAACCGCTTCGTCGCCGCGGAAGCGGGCGGCGTCTACGGTTTCGGCTAGGGCAACTCGAGCGGAACGCGACCGCCCGGACGTCGGTACAATGGTTCAAGCAGTGCGAGTGTGTCTGGAGGGAGTACCACCTCGGCAGCGACACGATTGTCCTGGACGTGTGCGCTGCGGCCCGCATTAACTTTGTCCTGCGCGAGCAGCCACGCCAACGCGACCCGCGCTGATCGGCAGCAAGCGAGTTCAGTTTTGCATCTGCGACTAGCCGTCCTTGTTCGACCGGGCTGTACGCCATCACCGATATTGCGCGCGTGGCTAGCCAGGGCAGCACGTCGTGCTCGGGTCCGCGCCGCGTGAGGTTGTAAGGTTGCGGCAGAAACCAGACACTACTTTTTGAACACCACGACAGCGGAGTGCTCCATGCGCTACGCTGTCCTCGAGTAAGCATGTGCGATCTGTCAGCTCGTTCAAAGCATGGGGCCGAACCGCAGATCCTCTGGAAGATTGGTCACAGATACCTGGTCCGCTGTAGCCCGCTCGACGATAGCTGCGACCTCGTCAGCGGCGCAATGAGCGTCTGGGACGATGAAGGCTCTAAAATGACCGTTGCTGTGCAGGTGAAGGACCCCGTCGGCTACGCGGGATGGACATGCTAGACACCGTTAGCCTTGTCTTCGAGTAAGGGCTTCATAGCGCATACGCTGAGGTCAGCTATTTCGGAGGGACACCATGACCGACACTGCCGCCGAAACTCACCCTACACCATGGGCCGAGCTGTGGCGGAAGGAAGACTGGTGGGCGATCTGGATCGGCGTTGCAGTGGTAGCAATGGCGATCGCGCTGTTCTCCGGTGGGGCAAGTCTGCGCTGGCTGGCGGTCACACCACCGAAATGGGCAAGCTTCGTACAAATTCGCTCCGATATGGCGACCAGTTGGCATCGTTATCTGGCGCAGTTTGGATTTTGGCTGCTAGCGTTCTCTATTCCTCTTAAGGCGCTGGGCTTTAAGTTACAAAACTTCGTTCTTGCCTTTGCGCTGCTCTATGCAACTGCATGGGCCGTTTTCGTTGCCGGGCAATGGGAGCAGGCCACGGCTTATAATCTCGAGCCCCCGCTGCTTGCTCTCTTCATCGGCTTGGTTGCAGCCAATCTGCTGCGAATACCACGTTGGCTCGATGCAGGTTTCCGGGGCGAGCTCTACGTCAAGACAGGCATCGTGCTGCTAGGTGCCACCGTGCCGCTGTCGCTCATTGCTCTGGCTGGACCGATCGCCGTCGTTCAGGCGTCAATCGTCTCGGTAGTTACTTTCAGTGTTATCTTCGTCGTTGCGAGGCGGCTCGGTCTTGAGCGTCCCTTTGCCGCAACGCTGGGGGTTGGCGGTGCAGTCTGCGGGGTCTCCGCTGCCATTGCGGTAGCAGCCGCTGTGGGAGCGAAAAAGGAAGAAACAGCTGTCACCATCTCGACAGTGGTGCTCTGGGCCATCGTGATGATCTTCGTATTGCCCTTCGTGTCGCGCGCACTGGGCCTGCCGACTGGGGTTGCGGGAGCCTGGATCGGAACCTCGGAATTCGCCGATGCAGCCGGTATTGCCGCGGCCCAGGCATATGGCGGCTTTGCGGGCAAATTCCCTGGCATCGCCGGCACGGCAGATCAGGCGGTTCAGGCTTTCACGTTGGTGAAGGTAGTCGGCCGTGACGTGTGGATTGGGATTTGGGCTGTCGCGCTCGCTATCGTGTCGACGACACGCTGGGAGAGGCAGTCAGTTGGCAGCGCACCGGATGCACGGGAGATCTGGCGGCGCTTCCCCAAGTTCGTGCTGGGTTTCTTCGTCACCTCCGCACTCGTCACCGCAGCGACCGCAAGCTACTCGCTTGCACAGTATAATACGGTGGCATCGCCCGGGTTCATCGCACCGGTCAAGGATCTGCGCACCTGGTGCTTTATCTTTTGCTTCCTTTCGATCGGACTCACCACACGCTTCCGCGACCTGGCGGCGGCAGGGCGCAAACCGCTGATCGCCTTTACGGCGGGAGTGGCAGTAAACGTTCTGCTCGGATATGTCTTATCCGTTCACGTCTTTGGATGGCACTGGGCGACGCTTGGCCAGTGACGCTCTTGTCCAAATGGTCAGCCGTTCGTGCAGCCTTCGCAACCGGTAAAGGAGGCTGTGGAACATGTCGACATTATTGCCGAGACCCAGCGCAGATAGAGGCGGCGCTGCCCGGTCTTGCAGTTCTTGCGTCGGCGCATTCGTCGACTTGGGGGAGCAGCGGACTGTGCCTTTACCACCGACGCCTGACTAATGGGGTACGTCGGTGTTCGGCCTTTGCCGTTTCTACGGGAGACAGCCCAGCGCGTATGTTGAAGTAGTAGCTTGGAAGAAGCGGCGTTGTCCGTGTTGTAAGACCGATAGCTATCGCAATTGCGGTAACAATCTCGCCACTTGCTCCGTCCAAAGCGGCTCAACGGTGCCTCGCAGCGTCAGCATGCCAACATCCACTTCGGGGCGGACCTTGCCGGCGAGGATCGCCTCGGTGACCGCAGGTGCGAGGAAGGCAAGCCGCAGCACCCGGGTGAGGTAAGCCGGCTGAACGCCTTCGCGTGCTGCCAGCGTTGAGATGTCGAGCTCACCCTCACGTAGCGTCGCCCACCAGCCGCGTGCCTTGAGTAGCAGCCGAGTGAGGGCAGCACTGGCGCTCGGCGTCACACCTGCCCCGCTTGCCTGCACCAGCCGCATGACCCGTCCCGAGCGGGTCAGCCTTACCTCGGCGGTGAGGGTAATGGTTTCGAGCGTTGCCGCGTCGCGGGTGAGCTGGAGCGCTGCTGCAAGCGCGGTCGTGGCGCAGTCGATCTCGACCCGGCTTTCCTGGATGCGCACGGTGGTGACGATGGCCTGCACGGCTCGCTTCAGACCTGAACCGGCACCGAGCTCGGCTGCGCGTGCAACCACCGCAGCATAGGCGTCAGATGGCAACGGGAGGCCCGCTGTGGCCATCAGGGTGAGCGGGTCAGCGAGCTGCTGCGCCACTGCCTGGCTGACCGCTGCCTCCAGCTCGCCTGCGGGCACGCGCATCCCGCTGTTGTGGGTACCGTGATGCAAGGACCGGCTGACATAGTAGCGGTAGCGTGCTGGTCCCTTGGACGCGTGTGTTGCAATCAGCGGCTCACCCGCACTGTCGACGACCTTGCCCGCCAGGAGGCTGGTCGTGGCCCTGCTGCCGCGTCGCTGCTCTCCCTGGCGGTTATGGGCAAGGAGCGCCTGTACCGCGTCCCAACTTGCCCGGTCGATGATGGCGGTGTGGAGGCCGGCATGGACACGACCCTGATGATGGATCTCGCCCACATAGGTCGGACAGCGCAGGAAGGTGTAGAGCTGCCCACGCGAGAAGGCACCACCACCGAAGCTCTTGCCCTTGCCAGTGGTACGCACCGGTGCTCGGACGCCGTCACGCTCCAGCTCATCAGCGAGCAGGCGGACGCAGCCAAGCGCCAGGTAGCGCTGGAAGATGCGGGTGATGACCGCGGCATGGTCAGGAACGATGCTGAGGCTGCGACCCTCGGGCGCATAGCCCAAGGGCGGGGTACCACCCATCCACATGCCGCGTGCCTTGGAGGCGGCGATCTTGTCGCGGATGCGCTCGGCGGTGACCTCGCGTTCGAACTGGGCAAAGGACAGCAGCATGTTGAGGGTGAGCCGGCCCATGCTGGTGGTGGTGTTGAACGACTGGGTGACCGAGACAAAGCTGGTGTTGCTCGCATCGAATGCCTCGACCAGCCTGGAGAAGTCGAGGAGCGAGCGGGTGAGCCGGTCGACCTTGTAGACGACGATGGTGTCGATCTTGCCCGCCTTCACATCCGCCAGCAGCCGCTGCAGGGCAGGGCGGGCCAGCGTGCCACCGGAGATGCCACCATCGTCGTAGCGCTCCGGCAGCAGCGTCCAGCCCTCACTGGCCTGGCTGAGGATGTAGGCGGCACACGCCTCGGCTTGCGCATCGAGCGAGTTGAAGTCCTGCTCCAGCCCCTCCTCGCTCGACTTGCGCGTGTAGATCGCACAGCGAACCACCGCCGGCTTCACGCTGCCACCTTCTTCTTCAGCCCAAAGAACGCCGGCCCCGACCAGCGGGTGCCGGTGATCGCGCGGGCGACCTCGCTCAAGGAGCGCCACTCGCGCTCGTCCCAGCGGATCACCTGGTCCTCGCCGACGGTGACCACATGCACCCGGCCCTGCCACTCGCGCACCAGCCGCATGCCTGGCCGCGCGCGGGCGGTCCGCGTCGTGCCCGCTGCCAGCTGATCGAGCGTGCGGGTGGTCGCCCGCGACAGCCCGCCATGCGCGCGTGCCTGGATCTCCCAGGCAAGCGCCAGGCGGAGCAGCTTGGGGCTGATCCGCGGCACCGGGCTGCCGACCAGCGCCGACCAGCGCTCCCGCAGTGCTGCTGACGACATCGCCTCCAGCGCGGCGACCGCGTCAGCGACGCTCATGCTGCGACCTCGATCCGGTAGCAGGTCACACCCTCGCGGGTACACCGCACGATGGCGTGGCCCTTCTTGCGCAAGCCGGTCAGTGCCGCTCGGGTGGTGTGCGGCAGCCAGCCGGTTGCCTCGATCAGCTCGGGCAGCGTCGCACCACCCGCACGCGTGAGCAGCGTCACCACCGTGCTGGCCTTGGTGGTGCGAGCTGGTGTTGCCGCAGGCGGAGCTGCCAGAGCGGCGGATGCAGCGCCAGCCTCACCGGCACCGTCGTTCACCCCGATGGCGGCAAGCCCGGCAGCGGTGATGAACAGGCCGTAGCGCAGATCACCATCGCTGCGCTGGACCGCGCTCCCGTCGCTGGTCTCGCGCTCTTCGGCAAAGGCTGCATTAACCAGAGCGGTGAGCGCCTTGGCGGTGCCACCGCCGCGGCGGAGTGTCTCTGGCAGCGGGTAGAGGCTGCCGCTGTCCCGCTGGGCGGCGTGAACGAGGATGACGCCTTGCGTGTCGCTGAGTTTGGCCATGGGGTGGTCTCCGATGGCAGCCAGCGTCATTGACGCTGCCACCACCCACAGCCCTGTCGGTCACACCGAGCAGGGCTGACCCGGCCAGCCCGCTGGCCCTCGAGTCGTGCTGCTGTCGCTCTGGTGCGAGGGGAAGTCGAGCAAAGATCGACGTTTAACGATGTACCTGCCTGCAAGCCTGATCCGGTAACCAAGTTCGTGACCTAAAGCAGCCACTCAGCGAAAGATCGGAAGAGCTGCCTGTTCAGTCCGCGAGCTTCAGCACTGGAGAGTAGTCTGTCATTGACATGAATGTGCTATCAACCTTGGCTACCAGCTTGCCACCCGCTTCGCTCTGCGTGACGACCTTGCGCCATTCTGGGTCTTGCGCGAACATCTTCCAGGACTCCTCTCGTGCGGCACGGCTGGGATAAGCCAGCACGTAGATCACGCGTCCATCAGGAGCAGTCGCCGTCGGTTGCTCGTTCCAATACGCGACGTTGCGCATGCCGTGTTTGGTGAAGAGCCTAACGGTGTTGTTGCGAAACCGAGCATTCAGCGCCGCGAGTTTACCAGGAGCGGGGTAGTAAATGCGCAGTTCGTACGTTGCCTGTCGCTGATCGAGCATGGCCTCGCGCGCAGTCGCGCCGGAGGCGATCGCCATGAGCGTCATGCAGGCAAAAACAGATAATCGCATCAGCTCGCTCCGATAGGGGATGGTATAATTTCGACGGCAGTGCCGTTCGCGCGCTTAGAAGCCGACGGTCGGCGCTGTCAAAGCAAGTGCGCAGATCATCACCGGGGCGGGTATCACCACGACATGCTCCGTCCGGCAGCCACTCGACGCGGCGCGACTACCGCTTGTGCCCCCCCGGATCGCGGGCATGATCGTCGCCGTTCGGTGTTGCGCCGGGTCGAACGGCCGGCCTTGCCTCCCCCGTGCCAGCGGGCGCACCGTTCCACACTGCCGTTCATCGGAGCCGTTCGGGCGTTTGCAACGTTTGCTGGTCTTGAAGAGACGAGGAGGAGCGGAGATGGACACGACGGGCATGTCGCGACGGCGTTTCATCGAAATGGGACGCGATGCCGCAACCGTCAGCCTCGCCTCCGTAGCCGTTTCAACTCCGCTGCTGGCACAACCTGGCGGACGCCCGAGCGCGCGTGGTCGGCCGATGCCCGACGATGTCAGCCTGCCGTCTTCTCCGGCAAGTGCGCGGCGGCCCGACAGCGTCGGCTACGCGATCGTCGGATTGGGCAGCTATGCGCTCAAGCAGATGATGCCGCGATTCCCGCGTTCCGCGCGGTCGCACATCGCGGCGCTGGTGTCGGGCAACCCCGACAAGCTGCGCCGCGTCGGCGACGCTTACGGCGTCCCGGCAGATGCCCGCTATTCATACGAGCAATGGGATCGCATCGGCGCCGACCGGCGCATCGACGCGGTGTACATCGCGCTGCCGAGTGGTCTCCACGCCGAATACGCCGTTCGCGCCTTCGCGGCGGGCAAGCACGTCCTGTGCGAGAAGCCGATGGCGCTTACGAGTGCTGACTGCGATCGGATGATTGCCGCCGGACGCCGGGCCGACCGGCGACTGATGGTCGCCTATCGCGTGCACTTCGAGCCGCACAACATGGAAGCGATGGCACTGATGCGGCGCCGAGCCGTGGGCGACATCCGCTTTATCCGGACCGAGCAGCTGTCGCGTACCGACCCATCATCGACGGCAGACAGGAACTGGCGGCTTGACCGCTCACTGGCTGGCGGGGGACCGCTGGAGGACTACGGGATATACGGTTTGCAGGCTGCGCTCTATCTCACGAATGAAATGCCTGAAACCATCACCGCCTCGACCTTCCGCCCTGCAAACGACCGGCGTTTCGAGCAGGTATTTGCCTCGGTCGCGTCGCAGCTGCGCTTTCCCTCGGGCGCGATGGCGCAGCTGATGACGTCGTACGACTCCAGCGGTTCGAACATCGCGCACGTCCGCGGCAGCACCGGCACGCTGCTCATGGATCCGGCGACTGGCTATGACGGGCACAGAATGCGGATCGAGGGTCGCGAGCCCCGCGATATCTCCCTCGGTGATCCAACGGTGCAGTTCGCGCGGCAGCTCGACAACTTCTCGGATGCGGTTCGCGAGGGCACGGCCATCCGGACGCCCGGCGAAATGGGTCGGCGCGACATCCGGCTGATTGAGGCCATCTATGCCGCGGCGGAAACCGGACGCGCCGTTCGATTGAGCCCTGACGCGCAGATGCTGCGCTAGGCCGCCGGGCTGCCACCTGCATGGCGCGGCTCATGGCCGTGTCCAGCCCGTCAGCGGTAACCGGCCAGCGAGAACCGTGCCGGAGAGACACTTGCAACGACGATCCGGGCGGCATTGGTCCGGACAGGCGAGACAGGCGACCTGCGAACCATTGCTGCCGATCATCGACGGACCAAACGCTCTGGTGTCCCAGCCGATGCGTGGCTAGCCTGAACCTCCAGATGGGGGTGGCGGCGATGACAATGTCCTTGATCGTGTCGACGATGGCGCAGACGGCACCTGCATCGCAGGCGTTTGATCCGGTAGCGGCGACCAACGCCTATCTCGCCAGCGTAAGCGGCGCGGCGCGGGCACGCTCGGACGCCTATTTCGAGGGCGGATACTGGCTGATCCTGTGGAATGCGCTGGCCGGGATTGGGGTGGCCTGGGTCTTGCTGCAGCTGGGCGTGGTGGCTCGCCTGTCGGCAAAGGCGAGTGCATGGGCACGTGGGCGTAAGGCCGGGCGTGCCTTTCTGTTCGCGGCCTTCTATCTCGTCGTGACCAGCATCGTGACGCTGCCTTGGTCAATCTATGTCGGCTGGTTACGCGAACAACAGTACGGCATGTCGAACCAGGCGCTGCCGGCGTGGCTGGCCGAGTGGTTCACCGGCACCGCCGTCGGCACGATCCTGGGCGGGCTGGCGCTGCTCGCGCTGTTGACCCTGTATCGCAAGCTGCCGCGCAGCTGGTGGGCTTGGGGGACGCTGGCGAGCGGGGTCTTCCTGCTCGTCGGGCTGCTGATCGGCCCGGTTTTCCTAGAGCCGTTGTTCAACCGCTACACGCCGATGCCAGTCTCGTCTCTACGCACGCAGATCCTGCAGATGGCGCAGGCGAACGGCGTGCCGACCGACAATGTGCTGGTGGTCGACGCCTCGCGTCAGACCAAGCGGATCTCCGCCAACGTCGCCGGGGTCGGACCGACGGTGCGGGTGGCGCTAAACGACAATCTGCTGAACCGCACCTCGCCGGCGGAGGTGCGGGCGGTGATGGGACATGAGCTGGGCCATTACGTGCTGGGCCATACCGTATCGCTGCTGATCGGCTTCACCCTGATCGCCGGGCTGTTCCTGCTGGTTCTGGACCGCGCGACGCCGTGGCTGGTGCGGCGCCATGGCGTGAGGTGGGGCATCGGGGAGCGGGATGATCCGGCGATCCTGGCACCGGCGACGATCGTGGCGAGCGTATTGGCGGTCCTGCTGACTCCCGTGACCAACAGCCTGATCCGCTTCCACGAAACGCAGGCAGACTACTTCGGGATCAACACGTCGCGGGCACCGGACGGCTGGGCAAGGGTGGCGCTGAAGCTGGGCGAGTACCGCAAGCTGGAGCCCGGCGCGCTAGAGGAGATCGTGTTCTTCGATCACCCGTCGGGCCGAACGCGCATCCTGATGGGCATGCGGTGGAAGGCGCATCATCATGGCGAGACCGATGTGCAGTAAGGGCGCCATGCGGCCGCCGATAGTTGGCGGGAGGGTAAGACATGACGGGCGGTGGTGATCTGCGCGGCCTCGTCTGCAATGGGGCTGGCAGAGCAGGGTGTCGAGCTCGCCCTCACCATATAGCGTCGTCCACCAGCTGCGTGCCTTGATGAGCAGGTGAGTTAGCATGGCACTGGCAATCGGCGTCATGCCTGTACCAGCCGCAGCACTTCCCCGAGCGGGTCAGCCGTACCTCGGCGGTGAGGGTAATGGTCGCAGGCGTGTCGGCGTCGGTTTGAGCGGGAGCGCTGCTGCGAGCGCAGCAGTGGCGCACTCAATCTCGATCCGGCTCTCCTGGCTCCGCACGGTAGTGAAGAGCGCCTGGACGGCACGCTTGAGACCGGAAACAGCGCCGAGTTCGGTTGCGCGTGCCAGCACGGCGGCATCGGCGTTAGGGAGCAGGTCGAGGCCTGCTGTTGCCGCCGGTGTGAGTGGGTCGGCAAGCTGCTGCGCGGAGCTAGAGCGCCGCTGTTCATTCGAGCGACGTACTCCACGCCTGGTTGTAGGTTGTTTACCGGAAGTGACGTGCTCCCCTGAAACTCTGCCAGTTTGAGCTAGAGTCCGCCTTCGTGAGGAGACGGACGTGAAGAAGACCAGGTTCAGCGAGGAGCAGATCATCGCGGTGCTGCGCGAGCAGGAAGGTGGGATGAAGACCGCCGATGTGTGTCGCAAGCACGGGATCAGCAGCGCGACGCTGTACGCGTGGAAGGCCAAGTATGGCGGCATGGACGTGTCGCAGGCGCGCAAGCTGAAGGTGCTCGAGGAGGAGAACGGCCGGCTCAAACGGCTGCTGGCCGACGCCATGCTCGACAATGCCGTGCTGAAGGAAGTCGCGGCAAAAAACTGGTAAAGCCCGCCGCTCAACGGAAGGCTGTCGAGCATGCTCGGCAGTTGTTCGGCATCAGCGAGCGTCGGGCGTGTACCATCTTCAGCGTGGACAGGACGTCGGTGCGCTACGCGCCCCGGCGTAGTGATGATGGCGACCTTCGGTCGCGGCTGCGCGAGATCGCGGCGGAACGTCGGCGCTTCGGCTACCGGCGGCTGGGGATCATGCTGGCTCGCGAGGGTCTGGTCATGAACCACAAGAAGCTGCTGCGGCTTTACCGCGAGGAGAACCTGCGGGTCAGGCGTCGGCGTGGCCGCAAGCGAGCGATAGGCACCCGAGCACCCATGACGCTGCCACAGGGACCGAACCAGCGCTGGAGCCTCGACTTCGTCAGCGACACGCTGATCAGCGGCCGGCGCATCCGTATCCTGGCGGTGGTCGACGACTTCACGCGCGAGTGCCTCGCGCTGGTGGCGGACACCTCGCTGTCAGGCGCGCGTGTCGCTCGTGAGCTCGACGCCATCATCGCGCTCAGGGGCGTACCGCCGCTGATGATTGTCAGCGATAACGGCACCGAGCTGACCAGCCTGGCGATCCTGAGATGGACGCAGGAACGGCCTCTCGAGTGGCACTACATCGCGCCGGGCAAGCCGCAGCAGAACGGCTACGTCGAGAGCTTCAACGGTCGTCTGCGCGACGAATGCCTCAACGAGACGCTGTTCGTATCGCTCGGCCATGCCCGCTCGGTGCTGCGGCTCTGGCGCGACGACTACAACCATGTGCGGCCGCATAGTGGTGTTGGCGGGCTGACGCCCGCCGATGCTGCCAGGCGGGTTGTGCAACACCGCCCCGAGGGGCACCATACCAACCCCGGACTCCAGTTATGACTGGTAGGGCTTTGGGGAGCACGTCAGGGCCTGCCTTACTGCGTGCGGCACGTGGACATGTTGGCCACGGAGAAGGATCCGGCTTGGCTCGAAGTCAATCCGGGCGACTTCCTGCCCGCGATCCAGGACGGAGACGTCACCATGGTCGAGTCCGTGGCGATCATGGAATATCTGATGGGTCGCTACGGGCCGACGCCGCTGCACCCCTTTCCCAACGACCCTGCCTTTCCGACCTATCAGCAGTTCTCCACATGGGCGAAGCTGGCCTGGCGACGTTAATCATGGTTCCGCTGGTGAGCGGCTTCATCGTGCCACAGGCGGAACGGGGTAACTGGGGGGCGCGAGTGCGTTGAGCGACGGCTGCTGCTCGTGAGGCGGCAACTCGCTGGCGCGCTCTACATGGTCGGGGACAGGTTCACGGCCGCCGACATTTCGGTGACCTATGCGCTGAACCTTGGCGCCAACCACGCCGGGTTCGTCCTCAGCGACGCCGAACAGGCCTACCTCGCCCGCACCACGGGCCGCGATGCCTACAAGCGCGCCTTCGACCACTCCCATGAGGGCGTGGCAGCCTAGACTGGTGACCAATCCAGGCCGTCTGCGCCGTCTCGGGTTGCACCATCCGCGTCGTTTTGACGAACGGCACACTTAGGTGAACAGATGTCCGAGTCCGGCAGGCGCCCGGCATCGCTCAATGACCGCCTCTGGGTCCTCGCGACCTCAAATGCTGATCCGGCAGCTGCCTCATCAGACGTGACCTTGATCGTTCGATCGCACGGCCGTCACGTTCATCATGTCGTGGAGGAGGTCGCCGGTCGCGCCGCTTGCCTCCCAAGCGTAGATCGAGAGCGATAGCGGCACCTCGGGTCCGAACATCGTGCTGACGCTGACGGCGTGCGCTCCAGTTGTGCTGACCGGCAACACCGCGAGCCCGAGCCCCGCCTCGACTGCCGACAGGACGCTGCCGAGGCTGCTGCCAGTAAAGGCGATGTACCATCGGCGACGTTCGCGCTCCATGCGGGCGATCATTACGTCACGATACAACCCGCCCGGCGGGAACGTCACGAGCGGGACGGGGTCTCGCAGGACTTCGCTCCCGGCTGGTCCGAACCAGGCCAGCGGCTCGGGAAAACTGTTCCGGGCATCACCGTCTGTCACCGCCTCCTTGACGATGGCGATGTCAAATTCCCCGGCACGGAACCGCTTCTTCAAATCACGGCTGAGGCCGGTCGTGACGTCTAGTCGGATTTCACGATGTCGCGCGGCGAACCGCGCGAAGCACTGGCTCATCGCCGATGTCACGACATCGTCAGGTACGCCGATGCGGATCGTGCTCGTGCCCCAAGGGTCGGCCAGCAGGGCCTGCGCCTCGTCCTGCAGCGACAGCAGCCTGCGAGCATAGCCGAGCAGGCGCTCGCCCGACGCTGTCGTCGCGATCGGTCGTGACGATCGGTCGATCAGCGATTGACCCAGCCCAGCCTCCAGTCGGCCGAGATGCTGGCTGACGGTCGACTGGGTGGAATTGAGCCGCTTCGCGGCACGCGTGAAGCTCGCAGTGTCGGCGATCGCGACAAACGTGCGGAGCAGCCTGGGATCGAGCATCTAACATTCCGATTCTGGATGATGTTCATCGAGATATATCATTCGCAAATACCTGCAGCGACAGTCATCTAGGGTTTCCACGATCTCGAGGTTCCCCGTGTTTGCTCCTGCCCGACGCCTTTTTCGCAACGTGCGATGCCGAGACGGCAGGACGCGGGATCTGGCGGTCCTTGAGGGTCGTTTCGTCGACCCCGGCGAACTCGGCGACGATGCCGAGATCATCGAGCTGGGCGGCCTGCTAGCGCTCCCCGCCCTCGTCGAGGGGCATATCCATCTCGACAAGAGCTTCGTGGGCGATGTCTGGCGACCCCATCACCCCGCGGACAGCCTTCCCGAGCGATTGGCCATCGAGAAGCGGCTGCTGGCGGAGGCATTGCCGGTGCGAGCACGAGCGGATGCCCTGCTTGCGCAGGCGCATCGCCTTGCCACCGTCGCGATGCGCAGCCACGTCGACATTGATGCCTCGCTGGGTCTCGACCACTTCCACGCCGTCATGGCCGCCTGCGAGCCGTGGCGCGGCCGGGTGGACGTCGAGCTCGTCGCCTTCCCTCAAGCCGGCATTCTCGCCTCGCCCGGCACCGCCGATCTTATGGATGCCGCAATCCGGGAAGGGGCCAACGTGGTGGGCGGTCTCGACCCCTCGGCGTTCGATGGCGACGCCGACGCTCACCTTGACGTCGTCTTCGGCACGGCCGAGCGACACGGCGTTGGCATCGACATCCATCTTCACGAACCCGGACCGCAGGGGATCGAGCAACTCCGTCGCATCGCGTCCCGCGCCGCCGGTACGTCGATGCAGGGAAAGGTCGTGGTCAGCCACGCCTATGCGCTGGGCGACGTCGACCACAACGAGGCGCGTCGCACCGCCGATGTTCTGGCGGAGGCGGGTGTCGCCATCATGACCAACGCCCCCGGCAACCGAGCCTTCCCGCCGGTCAGGCTGCTGCGCGAGGCAGGCGTGCGGGTGTTCGCCGGCAACGACAACATCCGCGACGCCTGGTGGCCCTACGGCGATGCCGACATGCTCGGCCGCGCGATGATGATCGGCTACCGGTCGGGCTTTTTCACCGACGACGATCTCGCGATCGCGCTCGCCATGGCGACGACGGATGCCGCGGCCGTGCTCGGCCTCGAGCGTTATGGCATGGAGCCCGGTGACGATGCGACCTTCGTCATCGTCGATGCGGACAATGCCTCAGCCGCCGTCGCCGCGCCACCCCGCGAGCGACACCTCGTTCAGCGTGGTGAGATCGTCGCGGCGCCCGCATCCCGATTGCAAACCACTCTCTCCTCCTTCGACACGTCAGGACATCGCCCATGAAGACCATCGCGCTCGCCCTTGCATTGTCCGTCGGCACCATCGCCACGCCCGCCATGGCGGCCGACATCTCGACCCACGTCCTCGATCTCGCGCGGGGCGTTGGCGGCAAGGGCGTGCCCGTGACGCTCTCGAAGCGCAGCGCCGACGGGAACTGGCGGACGGTCGCGTCGGCCACCACGGACGGCGACGGTCGCGTTCGCGTCTTCGGAAACGCCAACTCGTTCGATACAGGCATCTACCGGCTTCAGTTCGACATGTCGGGCTATCCCGACGCATCGGCGTCACCGTTCTTCCCCGAGATCACGCTGACGTTCCGCGTCGCGGACAAGGCGGGTCACTATCATGTACCGGTGGTCGTCAGCCCCTTCGGCTATTCGACCTATCGAGGAAACTGAGCATGGCCCCCGTCACTCTTCCCATCACGCTGGCCTCCGCCGCCGCGCTGGGCGCCATCAACCTGTGGCTCGCCCAGCGGATCGTCCGCATGCGGTTGCGGGACGAGGTGCTGATCGGCGACGGCGGCGACGATCTGCTCGCCGGGCGGATGCGGGCCCATGCCAATCTCGTCGAGTATGCGCCGTTCGTACTAGTGCTGCTGGCTCTGATCGAGCTTGCGCGGGGCGGCGGTGTGGTCCTGGCCACGACGGCGTCGTTGTTCGTGATCGCGCGGATCGCGCACCCAATGGGGATGGACCTGCGCCGTTCAAACCTGCCCCGGGCGGGCGGCGCGATCCTGACGTGGCTGGTCCTCGCGTTTCTCGTCGGCTGGGCCACGCTGATCGCGGCAGGCCTCGCGTGATCGACCGCCACTGCTCCCTGAAAAGTCACGTTACCATGCTGAGCATCCTCTCCCTCCTGCCGATAGCTGCGAGCGCCTCCATGTCGGCGGTACCGCTGGAACGCAGGACGGTATCGCTCGCGATGGCCGACAAGCTGGCAGGCGCGGCGATCGCCTCTTGCCGCGCCATCGGCCGGGAGGCGGTGGTCGCCGTCGTGGACCGTGGCGGCAACCTCGTCGCGCTCCAGCGGGGTGACGACGTCGGCCCCCACAACACGATCGCGGCGCAGCGCAAGGCGTTCACGGCACTGTCGACCAAGTCGAGCACGGCCGTGCTGGCGCAGCGGGCGTCGACCGATGCGACCTCCCGTAACCTCGTGACGATGCCGGAGCTGCTTCTGCTGGGCGGTGGGATGCCGCTGACCGTGGGCAGCGATGTGATCGGCGGCATCGGCGTCGCCGGATCGGGTGGCGCGGCCAACGATGAGCGCTGCGCGACGCAGGCGATCGCACAGGTTCTCGGATCAGGAGACGCGCCACGATGAGCGAGCTGCCGCACCATGGGCGCTATGACTATCTGCCAATCGTGGGACGTGACGACTATTCATGGCCCGGGGATCGTCGTATGGCGATCTATCTCGGGGTCAACCACGAAGTGTTCGCCTTCGGCGACGGCATGGGCGCCACCTTGGCCCCGGCCAAGACCAAACCGGACGTCATGAACTTCGCGTGGCGCGATTATGGCAATCGGGTCGGTGCGTGGCGATTCATGGAAATGTTCGACCGGCTCGAACTCACGACGACGGCGCTGGTCAACAGCGCCATCATCACGCACTGTCCGGGGCTCGCCCAAGCCTGCCGCGATCGAGGCGATGAGATCGCCGCGCACGGTCGTACCAACGCGCAGGCGCAGAGCGAGGACGAAGAGCGCGCAATGATCGCGCGAACGCTCGACGAGTTCGCGGCAATCGGCGTCCGTCCTCAGGGTTGGCTCGGCCCGTGGATATCGGAGAGCCGCCGGACACCGGACCTGCTGGAGGAGGCCGGCTTTGACTATGTGCTCGACTGGGCGAACGATGATCAGCCAACCCGGCTGAACACGCGCAGTGGCAAGGGGATCCTGTCGATCCCCTACTCGCAGGAGGTCAACGACATCCCGGCGATCATCGCCCGCCATCAGGAAGCGGCGACCTTCGCCGGCATGATCGAGGACACGGTCGAGCAGCTGCTGAGCGAGAGCGATCGTCGCCCGTCCGTGTTGGGGATCGCGCTCCATCCCTACATCATGGGACAGCCCCATCGGGCGCTGCATCTCGAACGGGTGCTAATGCGCCTGCGTGAAGCGAATGATCGTCGTATCTGGTGGACGACTGCCGGTGCGATCGCGGACCATGTCGCTGCAACAAGAGGTGCTGGAGCATGAGGATCGTCAAGCGGGCTTGCTGCACGGGCGTCATCATGATCACGGCCATCGGCACGGTCACGGCTGCTCCGATTGCGGCGTCCGACCTCGCCGACGGGATCGTCCGGCACGTTACGGTGGTCGACGTTGAACGTGGGCGTGACAAGGCCGATCAGGCCGTGGCGTGGCGCGACGGAACCATCGTCGCCGTCGGTGCCGATGCCGCGATCGCCCGGCGCTGGCAGACGGCGAAGGTCGTCGAGGGCAGAGGCCGCTACCTCATCCCGGGTCTGTGGGACATGCACGTTCACTTCGGTGGAGGGCCCGATCTCGTCCAAGAGAACGAGGCCCTGCTCCCGCTCTACGTCGCAAACGGCATCACCACGATCCGCGACTGCTCTGGCGACCTGCCGGAACAGGTGCTGGCGTGGCGCGACGCGATCGCGCGCGGCACCCTGTTCGGTCCCCGGCTGCTGACCTCGGGCGCCAAGCTGGAGGGCCTGAGGCCGATCTGGAAGGGTACGATCGAGGTCGGCACGAAGGCCGACGTCGACGCCGCCATTGCGCACGAGAAGCGGGTCGGCGTCGACTTCGTTAAGATTACCGACAGCACGCTGGATCCGGAGCTCTTTCTGTATGCGGTCTCCCGTGCCCGTGCCGCCGACCTGCGCGTGTCCGGCCACATTCCAATGCAGCTCACAGTCGGCCAGGCGGTCGACGCCGGCATCAGTTCGATCGAGCATCTCGACTATGCGTACAAGGCGGGCGTCAAGGACGAGGCGGCGATCGCCGCCGACTTCGCTGCGGGACGCATCGACAGGACAGAGGCCAATCGCAGGATCGACGTCGGCTTCGATCCAGCGACGGCGATGAGGGCGTACCGACGCCTGGCGGCCAGCAACGTCTTCGTCACGCCGACGCTCAACATTAGCGAGATTACCGCCCATCTCGACGAGAAGAGGCACGAGGACGACCCGTATCTCGCCTATATCGGGCCCGGTCTGCGCAGAACCTACGACTGGCGCGTGAAGCGCGCCGCCGGTGCAACGCCGGGTGAGATCGACCGCCGCCATGCCCGCTTCGATCGCGTCGCCGCGATCTTGCCGATGCTGCGCAGGGCCGGGGTGACGATCATGGCCGGCACCGATGCCGGCTTTCTCAACAGCTTCGACTATCCCGGCGTCGGTCTCCACGACGAGCTGGCGCTGTACGTCAAGTACGGCCTGACGCCGGCGCAGGCGTTGGCATCGGCGACACGCGCCGGTCCTGCGTGGTTCGGCGAATTGGGTCGCTATGGAGCCATCGCGCCAGGTAAGGCCGCGGACTTGGTGCTTCTCGACGGGAACCCGTTACGGTCGATCTCCGCCACGAGGCAAATCCAGACCGTAGTGCTGCGAGGGCGGATGTACGACCGCGCTGGGCTCGATGCCATGCTTTCCTCGACTCGTGCGAAGGTTGCAGGATGGAACAAAGCGGACCAAATACGGCGTCGGTAGCTCGATGGCGCGACCCACGACGCCGGAAAGTGCTGTCAAGCCAAGCGCAAAAGACGCCGGGGTGACCGGTTTCGAGTGCCTTGTAGTTCAGTAGCTACACTGGAAGGACTGTCAGTGCGACGAAACTTCTCGGCATGTTGCCCGCTCTCTGCCGTTTGAGTGCTGCAGGCTGAGTGAATGTATGAGTTGCTCGTCTGGACTGCCGCTGGCGCGATTGGTTCGATGACCCCTGGTTGCGAAATCTTATGCAGCGGCGGCGGCGCCGTCAGACTGTCTGCTTGACGCTACATCGATCGACCAAGCGAAAATGGTCGATCCGCGTCACTCTTTGCGACGGGGCGGGCGGACGAAAACAGTCGAGCAACAAACCTTCGAAGGCATCGTGCGCGGATGGCCTAGGGTCATGCCGCGATTTGAGTATCCGCCATCCGGTTGCCGTCATCGGCCGCCACACGTGTTTGCAAGCTGGAAAGGGATCTCAAGCATCGACGTGAACGAATGGCGGAAGTCGGGAGAGTGGCAGAGCGCTCTGAATGGCCGGGATTGTGAAGGAAATCGGGCGCCGGCAGGCGTACGATATCCTCCAAAGCATGAAGCCGCGGGCCACGGGCGTTGACCTATGGGGAAAGCGGTTTTCGGGTGGTTGGCCGGTCGGTGCGACGACGAGCAGGGTATCGTAGCGGGCTGCGACGCGGCACTTGGAAAGAACCTTGGCGATGGATGTCGGGCAAGACCGGCGATCTGGGCGAGCGTCGATGTAGTTGACGGTGTTGCCGGCGCGAGCGGCTTGAACGCCGGAAGCGCGGTAACCGCGTGGCGGGACTGGAACGGGCCATGCCGGGTCATGGCGTCGTGGTCCCGGTCGCGCTGGTGCCATGCGGCGGTGCGCGGGGTTGTCGCCAGCGTTCGAAGGTTTCGATGACGAGCATGTGGCCGCCGCAGCATGGGCATGGCGGACGGCTGTTATCCGCCTCGATCTGCGCGTCGGTGGTGGCGGGCGGCGCCACCCCGAGCAGCTGGCGGACATGGTCGAGACGGGCCTTGCGGGTGGCGCCGGCAAGCAGGCCGTAGTGACGGATGCGGTGGAAGCCCTTGGGCAGGACGTGGAGCAGGAAGCGACGGATGAACTCGCCGGCGGTGAGGGTCATGACCTGCTGCCGGTCGGCGCCGCCCCGGCGATAATCCTTGTAGCGGAACGTCACCCCCGCCTCGTCGAACCGGAGGAGGCGGCTGTTCGAGATGGCGACGCGGTGGGTGTAACGTGACAGGTAGGCCAGCACCGTCTCGGGGCCTGCGAACGGCGGCTTGGCGTAGACCACCCAGCGCTTCTTCCGGACCCGCGCCAGGTGGCGCAGGAAGGCACGGCGGTCGGCAAGGTGCGCCATGCTGCCGAAGAAGCCGAGCCGCCCGGCATCATGGAGTGCCATCAGCCGGGTCAGGAACAGCCGACGGAACAGCTTGCCGAGCACGCGCACCGGCAGCAGGAACGCGGGGCGTGACGACATCCAGCGTTGCCCGTCTGACGACAGTCCGCCGCCCGGCACGATCATGTGGATGTGCGGATGGTGGGTCATCGCCGAGCCCCAGGTGTGCAGGACCGCGGTGATGCCGATGCGGGCACCAAGATGCTTCGGGTCGGCGGCGATGGTGGTCATCGTCTCGGACGCCGCCTGGAACAGCAGGCCGTACGCCGCGGCCTTGTTCTGGAAGGCGATGTCGGCAACCTCGGCGGGCAGCGTGAACACGACGTGGAAGTAGCCCACCGGGAGCAGGTCGGCCTCGCGCTCGGCGAGCCAGGCGCGTGCCGCAGCGCCCTGGCACCGCGGGCAGTGCCGGTTGCGACAGCTGTTATAGGCGACCCGCCAGTGCCCGCAGTCGGTGCAGGCCTCGACGTGCCCGCCCATGATGGCGGTGCGGCAATGCTCGATTGCCGACATGACCTTCAACTGGTGCAGGCTCAGGTGTCCGGCATGGGCGGTCCGGTATGCAGGGCCTGCGGCGCGGAAGATGTCGGCGACCTCGATGGAGGTGCGCACGCCCGCTCAACCGGCAGGCGTCTTGCCCTCCATCAGCGCCATCAACCGGTCGAGCGGACCGGTGACCGCGCGGATCGTGCGTGTCGCCACCTTGGTGTAGAGCGCGGTGGTCTCCAGCTTGCTGTGCCCGAGCAGCACCTGGATCACGCGGATGTCGACGTCCTGTTCGAGCAGGTGCGTCGCGAAGCTGTGACGCAGCGTGTGCGGGCTGACGCGCTTGCGGATGCCGGCAGCGTCGGCGGCCTCGTGGACGGCACGGTGGAGCTGCCGGGTCGAGACGGGGTCGGTGTAGCTGCGACCGGGGAACAGCCAGCCATGGGGCAGCAGGACGCTGCGCCGCTTGCCCTCACGCCACCACAGCCGCAGCAGCTCGAGCAGCTGCGGCGACAGCATCGCGTTGCGGTCCTTGCGTCCCTTGCCCTCCTCGATGCGGATGAGCATGCGCTTGCTGTCGATGTCGTCGGCCTTGAGGTGTGCGACCTCCGACACCCGCAGACCGGCGCCATACGCCACGCCCAGCGCCGCCCGGTACTTGATGCCCGGTGCCGCCTCGAGCAGCTTGGCCACCTCGTCGACGCTGAGCACGTCGGGCAGCTTCCTGGGGCGAGGCGCCAGCACCAGCTTGCGTGACAGGTCCGGCCGGTCGAGCGTCACCGTGAACAGGAAGCGCAGCGCCGACACCGTGGTGCCGATGACGGACTCGCTGATGCCGTGCTCGCGCTGGCGGACCTGGAAGCGCCGGACGTCCTCGGCGGTCGCCGTATCGGGCGAACGGCCCAGGAACGCTGCGAAGGCACGGACGTGGCGGACATAGTCGTGCCGGGTTCGCGCACCCATCGAGCGCATCGCCATGTCGTCAAGCATCCGCTGGCGCAGCGGGGTAACGGGACGTTGGGTCGGTAGAGTTGCCATGACAGAGTTCCTCTCGTTGAAGGAACTCCATCGTCCGCCTCCGCTGCCGCGGGACCAAACCTCAGCGGATGCGCGCTACCTCACCGCTAACACCACTGCCGCGCAGCGGCTTCGTGCTTTGGGTCGTAACAACTAGTGGCGGTTACCGGGCGGGCCTCATGTCAGCCGAAGCGCACCATCCCGTCCAATCCTGCAACCTTGCCCGCAAGGCCGGGCACCTCCTCCAGCTGCCGCAGTTCGTCGAAGCGGCCACGCTCTTTGCGGTAGCAGACGATCTCAAAGCCGTGCCCCTTCAGCGCGGGGAGTGCGTCGATTTCGTCCGCGGTGGCGACGTTGACGTCGATGCTGTCGGCCGCGCTCACAGGTTCGCCTGCTCGTCGTGCGGCAAGTCGGCGTCCGGCGGGTAGTAGAGCGTCGCGCATTCCCCACGCAGGCAACCGCCCTCGATCGTTATGTCGTCGCGGTAGGCGTCAGCGATGAACGACAGCGTGTCGACGTGCCGTGCCTCAAAACACATTGGATGCACGTCGTCGCGCCCCGCGCCGTAAACCACGCGCCCTACCTTGGACCAGATCGAGGCCATGGTGCACATGCCGCACGGCTGGAGCGTCGAGTAGAGCGTCGCGCCGCGCAGTTCCATCTCGCTGGTGCCCTCACACGTCCGGCGGATCGCCATCATCTCCGCATGTGCGGTGGCGTCCGGTAATTCCTGGGTCTGGTTTGCGCTCAGCCACGATCTCGCGCCCGTTGAGCACGATCACGCAGCCTAGCGGGGAAGTCGACGGATCGGAGCCCCTGGATCGCGCGACCTCGATCGCGCGGCGCATCCAGTGCTCGTCCGTCGATGCAAAGGCGTTGCTCTCCATTTAGGCCTCGCTCACATCGTCGGCATGGAACTCGGCGAAGGCTTCGCGGACCTTGGCGGCCTTCGCGTCGTCCTCGATGTCGACCGATACGCTAACGGCTCCGTTCAGCGGTGCGTCGCTGCGCGGCTCGGGACTGGGCTCACCTGCCTCCGCGTCGGAGCCCGCCAGTTCCTCGCCTGCGCTGTTTTCGCTGCCGTCTGCGGCGACAAACATGTCCGTTCGCTCGACACCGTGCTCCTGCACCGGACGCTCAACCGTCATCTCGGCCTCGCGCCGCGTCTCGAAGGTGGCGGTCAGAGTCGTGCCCATGATCGTTCTCCCGTGCCGCCGACAGGGGCCGGCGTCGGGGGCATAACGATTGGCGAGGCACCGGATCCGCACATCGCGCGTTAGCCGTCGATGAAAACCGTTCGCTTGCCTGATGGCACCGATGTGCCCGCGCTGGGTCAGGGTACCTGGATGATGGCTGAAGACCCGCAGCGTCGGGGCGACGAGATCGCGGCCCTGCGTGCCGGGATCGACCTCGGCATGACGCTGATCGACACCGCAGAGATGTATGCGGATGGCGAGTCCGAGCGGCTGGTCGGCGAGGCAGTGGCTGGCCGTCGCGACGATGTCTTTCTGGTCAGCAAGGCCTATCCCCAGAACGCCTCCCGCAGTGGACTGCCGCATGCGTGCGAGGCGAGTCTGGAACGGCTCGGTACCGATCGGCTCGACCTGTATCTCCTCCATTGGCGCAGCAGGGTGCCACTCGGCGAGACGGTGGAGGCGATGGAGCGGCTGGTGGACGCCGGCAAGATCCTGCGCTGGGGCGTCAGCAATCTCGATACCGGCGACATGGAAGAACTCGTAGCGGCGGGCGGCAAGGCATGCGCAACCGACCAGATCCTCTACAACCTGACACGCCGCGGCCCCGAGCACGACCTGCTACCCTGGTTGGCGGCGCGGGGGATGCCGGTGATGGCGTATAGCCCGGTCGAACAGGGCCGGCTCGTCGCGGATGAAGGGCTGTGCTCTCTGGCGAGCGAGCTTGGCGTCAGGCCGACACAGGTGGCGCTCGCCTGGCTGCTGGCGCGCGATGGCGCGATCGCGATCCCCAAAGCCGGTACTGTCGAGCATGTACGGGAAAACCGCGCCGCCGCCGACCTCGCGCTGTCGCCAGAAATTACGGCCCGGCTCAACGCCATGTTTCCACTGCCGAGCGGTCGCGTGCCGCTTGCTATGCTGTAGATCCGCCGGCTGCTGTACGAACGTCTGGTGCCGGATGAAGGAGCGACGAGGCTGAACGACCGGAAGTAAATCCAATCAGCCTTAGCAGAGCGGCAGCAGACATGGTGCCTGTCTGTCCAACCGGAGCACCGGGAGGGCTAAGTCGAGGGTGGCCGCTGACGCTGACGCAAGCCACGGCTGACCAGCCGCCCATTTCCATGATCGCCTCCGCTCCCCATCTGATAAGGCATGCATGAAGAACTCAACCACCTCGGGCTGATCGACGAGGAGGATATCGCGTTGGACGAAGCCGCTCTATCGCTGGCGGCACTAGACCATCCCGGTACCGACCTCGCAGCCTACCAAGATCTGCTCGACATGATCGAGACGCGTTTGAAGGTGGTCGGTGGCGATGCCGGGACGCCGGCGGAGCGTGCTGGCGCCCTCGGCGGGGTCCTTGCCGGCGAATTCGGCTTCGCGGGTGACGCCGACACCTATGACGATCCCGCCAACGCCGATCTCCTCAGCGTCCTCGATCGCCGTCGTGGTCTGCCGGTCAGCCTTTCGATCATCTGGGTGGCAATCGCGCGGCGGCTCGGCTGGAGCGCCGACGTGCTCGACGTACCCGGCCACGTCCTCGTCCTGATCGGCGCCGAGGCGACACCGGTGATCGTCGACCCGTTCATGGGCGGTGTTCGCGTCGGAGCCGAGCGGCTGGCGGCGCTGGTCGAAGCGGTCACCGGGCTTGGGAAAGCCGAGACACACCTCGCGGCGATGCCGAACCGTGCTGTGCTCATCCGGCTCCTCCAGAACCAGGCATCGCGCGCCGAGCTGGCCGGGAGGGGGCGCCGCGCACTTGAGCTTTACGTCCGCATGACGACGATGGCGCCGGCCTACCCTCACGCGTGGTGGGAACGGGCCCGACTCGAACTCGTCGACCATGAGTTCGCTGCGGCGCGGGCCAGTCTGGGTGCGATGCTGGAGATCACGCGCGACCCGAGGCTGCGTCGGCGCGTGACAGAAACGCTCGACGCGCTGCCCGCGGCGTAAGGCGACGGGTGCGGGGATCAGGCAGGCGCTACCCCGTCGGCAGCGACGATGGCAGATGCCACCAGCGTGCCGACAAGCCGCACACGCTTCTCCACCAGATCAATCGGCGTGCGCTGGAGCTCCAGCTCGTAGCGGCCGCCAAGGTCGCGGCGAAGGTAGAAGGCTCCGCTGTCGCGGATCAGCGTTCCGGTTTCATCGATCCGCGTGCCAATCGCAGTCATTCCTGCCTCGTTGATTACTTGTCGCGCTCGGCGCGCTTGCGATCGGCTTTGCGGGCGCGGCTGACCGCAGCGGCGTGCTCGCGGGCACGGCGCTCCGACGGCTTCTCATAGTGGCGGCGGAGCTTCATCTCACGATAGACGCCCTCGCGCTGCAGCTTCTTCTTGAGCGCACGGAGAGCCTGGTCGACGTTGTTGTCGCGAACGATAATCTGCATGGCGTGTGATCTTCCAATGATGGAGATGCTGAGAACGATGGGTTGTTAAAGACTGATGCCTCGGCGAGCCATTTCCGCGAACGCTGTCTCCGCTAACGGTGTGTGTGGCTCGGCTTTGAAGATGTCGGCGATATCGAGCAGGTCCTCGTTCGCCAGCGACGTGATAGAGGCTTCGATTGTGGCCAGGCGCTGTATCGCCGCGTCGATCCGCTGGTCGAAGCGCCTTCTTCGTGTCTTGAGCATGACGCCTTAATAGCATCCGATACGCGACAGCGGCAGATGCAATCCTGGCCGTCAAGCAGGGTCTCGCCCCGCACTCGCCAGCAAGTAGCGTCGGTGCAAGGGGTGTCTCACCGAGCCTCAACTCGCAGGCACGCGATGCCAGCATTTTATTGAGATGAACGGACGACCGGGGTCGGGGAGTCGATAGCCTGCCTCTAACGGCCAGGACTCGATCAACCCGACGACAAGGCTGGTGCGTGAGCGATCCTGCGACTGTGGGATGTGTCCCGCAATCGAACAGGATCACCGATAAGCGGTGTGACACAATGCATCCGCGAGGCGGCAGAAGCCGTATGTATTGCCGTGTCCTTACAGGGCGACTCTGCGTCCCGGCGGCTCTAACCGCTTGTCGACCGGGACGCAGTTAATCCTCACCTCAAGGCACGCACGACAATGCAGAACTGGCAGCCGATCTCAACAGCACCCGAGCATGTAATGGTGCGCACACGCATCGGCGGCGGAAAGGGCCGCCTTCGCGAGCTGCGCCTGCTACGGCGGGGACAGCTGTGGTTCACGTCCGGACCGCGGCCTACCTTTGTACGCCTGACTCCTACCGAGTGGCGCGCCGACTAGGTGATAGTGCCCGGGCGACGTTACCCAGCGAGACCGGGCAGTACGCTCCCATCGGCTATGCCCAGAACGGCGGAACCGTCCCACGAAGCGTCACAGTTAGCGTCGTTGCCGCTGCTGCCATCTACACGCCGTCCGCTGATCGCGTCGCCGATGAGCCGCTCGAACTTCCCGTCCGCATACATCCCCGCCGTGTCGATCAGGGTCATGCCGAATCGATCCCGACGCGCAGCGCAGTGATCTCGTTCCTTCAGGCGGCGGGGTCCTCTGCCATCCAGGTTCCTTGGCCGAGCGCGGCAACCGTCGTGCCGTCGGGCAGAGCTACAGTCTTCATGGTGCTGCAACGCGCAGCTGAGCCGGGTCGTGGTCTGGGGGGCGATGTTCCCGATAGCGCAACGACCTGCGACGAGGCTTACGCAGGAGCGGGTACGGAAGGCAACGTGATGGCCGCAGACGAGACACTGATGCCGCTCGCAAACAGTGCAGGGCAGCGGTCGACGCGCTTTTCGCCCGCCTGCCTCTTACAGCGATGAACCTGGGCTACAGATTGTAGAAGGGCAACAGGTCTAGCGCAGGTTCCTGCACCGGCGCTGCTGCACCTCACCGCTGTGGGTAAAGCCTTTCAGAAGCAGCGTGCCATGTCACGTTGGACGTCCGCCGTCGCTGATCGACGCCGTAGAGATTGATGAGATCGGAGGTGGTTGCGGTACAATCAGGGAGATGAAAAGTGGATATGAAGGTTATGGATGGTCCGGCCGCGTACATGGTCCATGATCTGGGTCCGCGCCGGTTCGAAGGCGGCGGGCGGCTGCGGGATGAATGGACCCGGACGACGCTCGGCTGCGAGCTCCTGTCGATCCTCGCGGGGTACGGTCTCGATCAGCGCGACGCTTCGATCGGCGAAGGACCCAGCGGGCTGCAGGTGTGGACCGACCGAGGCTCCGTCCAGATCATCGATGACGAGCTCGGGTCATGCCGGGACGAGCTGGACATCGTCTTCTCGTCCGTTGCCGCCGGCGTGGCGCAGGAGCGGATGCTGCGTCTCGACCGCTGGCTGCCGGGCGAAGAGCTGCCGCAGTGGGCGGTGACCGCCAGTGACGTTCTCGCAAAGCGGGTTTGCGAGCACCACGTCTCGCCTGCCCGCATCTGGAACTCGGGCGTGAACATCGACGAGGACGGCTGGATCGATCGTCCGTCGTTCAGCACATGCGAGGCAGGCCGGCGCGCCAGCGATCCACGCAACGCTCTTCCCGACGATTGTGTCGTGCAACGCCACGGTACCGGCATGTACATGAGCTGGCATGAGGGCGAGCTGTTCTATTACGAGTACCTGCAAGGCGCTACGCTGCAGCTTCCCCTGTCGCTGTTGCCGGCGGCGGACCCTGGGGAACTCGTCGGCCAGACGCTCGGCTCGGTCTGCGAGGCGGACGGCGAACTTGCCCGCGCTCTGGCCCGTTACCCCATCGCGAAATTGCACATCCTGGCCCCGCATCCGCTGTCGCTCGAGAACGATCCGGTCACGCATGTCGATCTGACGCTCGGCGTGCCGATGCGGACGCTCGGCCCCGTCCCGGATCGTGCGCTGGAACGCGCGGGCATCGCTCTACCAGGGGAGGTCGACCGCGATCGGCCGCTTTGGGTGCTGACGCCGCCTGAGGCGCTCCTGCGCTACAAGCCGCGCCTTCCCCGGGCCGGCTGAAGGCTGCGGGGCAGGCAAGGTACAGGCGGCGTCGTCGGGGTTCTCGGACTGCCGCTGCATCCCCGCGTTGCCATAGCTAACCGCGTGATCGAGAGGCGTAGCCCTAAGCAATCGTGAGACGCTCCCGTCGTAGGAGCGGGCACAGGAACGATCACTCACCGACGCGCCGGATCGGAGGCTTCAGGTTCGTCGGCCGACCCTGCCTCGAAGCCTGGAAAGGCGTTGAAGACGTCGACGACGTCGGCGCACGGCGCGGCGGGGTGGACACTGCGCTGCTGCGCCTCGATGGAGCGGCGCACGGCCTGCTGCTTCCTCGTCCCGGGAAGCCGGCGACCAGCCTTGCGGGCGGCGGCGTTCTCCACCTCTCGCTCGTCGTGAAAGGCCCTGATCACCTTCAGCATGGCACGGTGAAGCTTCAACTCGAGCCCGGGTTCGCCCGCATAGCGGTCGAGCCGGTCGAGCATCTCGCGGCTGTCCTCCTCGCGGCTCGCGCGGCGCTCGCCCAGCCGCGCGCGACCCTCATCGTCGAGGCCGTTCTCGAACGCGATGTCGTGCTGCAGATAGGGTGAGATCGCGCGGGCGACCGCGTAGAGCGGACCCAGCGCGATTCCGGATGCCTGGCGTCCGATCTCGACCATGAGCCGGTACGCGACGACGGTGCGGACCTGATCACCGGCACGCTGAAGGTCGGCCTCGGCAAGCGCGAGCTCCTGCCTGGCTTGGGTCAGCTGCGCTTCCAGCCGGGCGACCTTGGCCGCTACCGCCTGGTGTCGGGCCGAGGCCGCCTGCATCGCGCCGCGCGCGGACGGGCGGTCACCCTTGTCGGGGTCCTGCAGCCTGACCGGAAGTGGCGGCTGGCCACCCTGAACCCAGGCGACCCACTGCTCGCCGTCGAGGGTCGCCGGCATGATCCCGCAGAGCAGATCGGTCACGAGATCACGCCGCGCGGGCGCATCGACCAGCGCTGCGATGCGGTCCATGTCCCATGGCTCGCGCCGGGCCGTCATCCCCAGTTCGGCGGCGAGATGCGCCATCACGCTGCTGGTGGCGGGGTCGATCCTGTCGGTCATCGTTCGGGCTCCCTGCATCGGCACATCATGTCACCGGACAGGAGTTAAGGGGGCCGACGGGTGCCCTACAGGGTAGCTAGATCTTCAGCGCTCGCGCAGGCGCGGATGTGCCCGCCTCCACGCATGACGTGCCCCTCGGGCACATGCGTGCTCGCGTGCACATGTACGCGAGGAGGAGGAAACAGGAGAGGGGACAGGTTTTTGTGCAAAGCTGCAAACAACGGCGAGAGCCGTCCTTTGCGCGGAGCCTGGCCGCCCGGACCAGGCTCGCCGAAGAAGAACGGGAACAGGCTGGGCCCACCTGGTGCACAGGCGGGGGGTCCTCCGGCGTAGCCTTCCGGAAGGCTGGGGCAGCGCGAGGGGTTTCCGCGAGATCTTTAGGTACCCACGACCGCGCCAGGATCATGCGCCATGCTGATGGCCGCCCCGATCCTGGATGCCTGCCATGCCCGTGCCTGCCGATGTGACCTGCATGACCGAAGCGCTGCGCCGGCGTATCGACTGGCAGGAGCGTGAGGCGCTGGTCGGCACGATCCGACCCGGTCGCCAGCGGGGAGGAGAGGGGGTGTCGAGCCGGAAGTCGCGCTGGCTCGGCACGATCAACCTGCAACGCCCAGCGCCCGGTGCGCGGCCGATGACGGCCGATGGGCGGACCGGCTTCCACACCCGGCTCTCGACCATCGGCAAGAGCGGCAGCGCAAGCGGATCGCGCAGCGACAGCGCGGGCAATCCGGCGGTCGGGCAGGAGCGCTACCTCACCGACAACTGGGCGCGCGAGTTGTCGCGGGCTGCCGGCGCCGAGCGCTATGTCGCCGACAGCGGCACCGGCGAGGATGCGGTCGGCGACCCGAACTCGCGGGTAGTCTTCATCCACTCCAACATCGCCGACGACGGTGCCGAACGTATCGCGTTCTGGGAGAGGGCATGGGCACTCGACCGCAGGGCCGGTGCACCACGCCTGCGGCTCAACCTGACCACGATGAGCGAGAAGGACTGGAACGCGCTGCTCGCCGATCCGCATGCTCCTTCGACGGTCAGGAGCGTGGCGGCATCGCTGCGGTCCGGCGGGCAATCGACAGATGGTCGACGCTTTGTCCGCAAGGGTGCCCGCTTCCTCGAGCTCGAACTCGGTGACGCGGATCTCGGCTGGGCACGGCAGATCGGTACGCGCTTCGGCAGCGACCCGGCGACGCGCGGCGTGCACTTCGTCGCCCCCCGGTTGGGACAGGTGCAAAAGCAGTTCGTCGCGGCGCTCCCAGCCGAACTGGATGCGGCCGCTCACCGGGACATCGTCACAGCCTTCTGCGCCGAACTCGACGCTTTGGGCATCCCCTTCACCGCGGCGCTTCACGCACCCGACGGGTACAACCACCACGCCAATCACCACCCTCATATCATCTTCTATCCGGCGGTCTGCGAGCGTGATGCCCATGGGCGGTTCGACCTTGCCTCGGGACGCAAGCTCAGGCCGGGGGAGCTGGCCGGCTGGACACGGGAGAGACGCGAGAACACCCATCACCGGGCTTGCGCCAGCGCGGATGCCACTGCTCTGCGGACACGCGTCGCCCAGATCTGCAACGTCCATCTCGAGCAAGCGCGTTCCCGGCGCCGGTATGATCCACGGAGGTACGAGGAGATGGGCCTGGCGGCAGCGCCGACCGTGCCGCTCGGCAAAGCGGCATCCGCTCTGGTGAAGGCTGGCATCGACGTGGCCATGGACCGCGACAATGCGCAGACCTACTGGTCCGCCCGCAAGCTCGACCAGGCGAACCGCGCCCGTGAGCGGCGGGACCATCACCTCGAACTCCTCGGCCGCTTCCGCACGACTCAGGCGAGCGGGGGCGACCGGCGGTCGGCGGCGCTGATCGAGGCACTCGCCAGCACGTTTCGGCGCATCGAGGAGGGCCGCGATGCGCTCGATGAATTGATGCTCCAGCAGGCGATGGCACGCTCGGCGGCAGAGCGGCTGGCCGACAATTGCGCGCGGCTGCTCGAGCATATCGATGCCGGGCGAGCCAGGGCAGCCGATGTTCGCGAGCGGGACCGGATCGCCGCCCGGCATCAGCTCGCGCTGGCGCACCTGCGCGAGATCGAGCGCGCCGTCGCGCCGTACCAAATGAGCGTGCAGCATTACGAGAAGGAGATCGAGCGATGGGAGGCAGAGGCCTCGAGCCTGCGCGGGCAGATCGCGCTGCAGCAGGCGTGGCATACCGGCTCGGTCCTGGCGCGGCAGCAGGCAGCGCGACCCTCGCCGGAGCAGCACTTCGACCAGCTCGTCGGCTACATCTACGAGCAGCAACGGACCGCCGGTGGCACCGCGCTGCATGTCCAGCTCTGGCGTGATGACGGGATCATTCGCATCCGGGGCCTCGGCGATCTGGACCTCGCCCTCATCGCCGACCCACGCTTTGCATCCCGCGCCCAGCGTGCCCTCTCCAGAGCAGCCGACACTCAGGCTTACGGTGTCGGCCGGCTTCTTCGCTTCGTTGAACGACATGGTCTGGAGGGGCTCGACGCCCGCCTTGGCGAGGAAGGTAGAGCAGCCGATGCGGTGCGGACGCTGGCCGAACGATACAGCTCCCACCCATTGTTCGTGCGCGGACGCTACGACGCCGAGGTGGCGTTCGCCAGCCGGGCAGGGTGGGGTGAGGAGGATCGAGCTGGGCAGCCAGGCGAGACGCAGGCGATTGGCTCCCCTGCGGCCGAACCACCCACTCCCGCCAGCGCGGTCGAGGCTGTCATTGGTCTTATCGCTGCTGGCTCGGCGACGGCCGGCGGCCCTCCGCTGGCCAACTGGACCGATCTCGACGATGATGCCGATGCCGTGCTCGGCGCTGCGGGCTTCTACCCGCGCCTGGATGGTGAGGACGACGGATCGCTCGGCTCGATCGCGCCGTCGCGCCACACCGATGCTGATCTAGGTCCACCGCCATCGCAGCCGGCTGCCGTGGAGGCGTCTGCCGAGTTCGAGCATGCCCAGCCGGAGTATGCCGATCCAGTGTATGTGACCCCGCCTGTGAGTGATCTGATGCCAATAGCCGATCCTCAAGACGAGGCTGTCGGTCGCCCAAGCTTGGAGCTGCCCGATGACGAGGCCGGTATGGTCTCCGCATTCTTGTCGAGCGAACGCCCGATGATCAACGACAGGCCAGAGTTCAGGGGGGCAGACGCCACGAGCAAGGATGATGGAGCAACGCCGGCTCCATCAGCGGCAGGCAAGGTCGAGAGACCTATCGAAAGCAAGCCGCTACGTGTTGGCGCCCCTGATGTGGCTTCGTCCGCTGGCAGAGAGTCCAACGGTGGCAAGACGGCAGAAGTCTCGAACGAGGCCGTGGCTGCACGGGAGGAAGAGAAACCTGCGCGCGATAATCGTCGGTCCGCACCCGCAACCGGGAAAAATGCTCGGACAAGGTCATCTACGGACGTCGCCCGCCGCGCCGCTGCTGCCCGGCGAGTGACGCCAGTCAGCATAAAACCAGCAACGACGTCGCACGCCGGCGGCGAGTGGGTCGCGGCATCACGTGCAGAGCCGGCGTCGAAGGGACCAGCAGCCACCCAGGCACAGGCTGCGCCCGGCAGTTCCAGTCTGCTGCAGGCGTTCAGGCGGAGCGAGGAGTACCTGACCCTGCCGCCTACAGATCGCCTGCGCCTGGAAGAGGCGGCCGGCATGCCGCTCCGCTACCTCGAAGCCGGACTGGCCACGGTCATCTGCGACGGCGAGCGCCTGCAGCTTGGCTTCAGCTCGGAAGCGGTCTGCGACAGCGTCCGCTCGCTGCGCGATCTGTCCGGTGGCTGGAACCTGCTGCGTGCGGTCGCTTATTCCTCGCCCGACGAAACCAGGCATGATCCTGCACATGGCTGGATCATGCTGGAGCGTCCGGAAGGCGGTGCGTCGGCTGCCGCCGATCTCGGTATGCATCGACGTGGTTCCCACGAGCGCTGATCCAATGCTTCGAGGTCGATCGACTGCGGGTAGCCACCGCTGTCGCGAGTGAGGAGGTGAACAGGCCATGGTCGCAGACGACCATGGTGGAGGGGAGGGGAGCGCCGTTCGGCTGAGCCGAAAGGTGAAAAGATCCCGGCAGGTGACGCGACAGCCCGCGTCCTGCCCGACCCCAGAGTACATCATGACGACTTCACGACAGACCCGGGAAGCGGCCGCGATTGCGGCCGCGCTGATGGTGGCCCGCCTCGCTCGACTGCGGTTCGACCGCCAGCCGGACGGACCGACCCTGCCGCTGGGCAATTACCTCCTCGCCGACGATGCCCGGCTCCTGCTGGTCCCCTCGGTAGGCGAGAGCAACACCGACGCCGACGCGGTTCGCGCCGCCATGCACCAGCTCGGCCACGATGCGCTGATGGTGCGCGCGGGCGGTCGCCGACCACAGGATATCCGCTTCCAGGTCGGGCTCTCCCAACCGACGACCTTCTGGTCGGCGCCGCTGCGGCTGTGGATCGGTGGTGATGCGCCGGCGCACTTCATCGCCGACGAGCGGGAGGACACCGCGTTTGCGCTGCTGCGTGCCGGTCTGCGCGGGTGCGAGGTCGCGCCCTGGTCCAGCGAGGCGGATAGAGCCGCCGGGCTGCTGCTGGGCAACTGCCTGCTCGCCGACGTGCTCGGGAGCGCCTGACATGGCGTCCGGGATCTGGGTCGGTCCGGGCGACGCGGCCAACATGGTTTTCGACGTACGCAGCGACGGCGTGACGGCCGCGGGCTTCGCGCTGCTGCGACCGCGCCGGAACGACCGGGCCAACAGCGTGGCGACGCTCGCCTATGCCAAGCTGAACCCCGTCGAACCGACCTCGTCCAGTCCACGCACGCGCTGCGGCTGGCCGGCGACCGCGCGCGATCACCGGCTGGTGCTCGCCGGCGGGGTCGCTGATCCGGCCACGATGGCGGGAGTGTTCTCCGACTATGACGCAGCAGTGGTCGAGCACCAGCGGGTGCTGGCGGCGGTGCTGACGGTGACGTTCGACCGTGACCGGCCGCTCAACGGCCAGTTCGACGCGCTCGTCGCCTTTGCGATGACCCATGTCGCCCGCAGCCTGCGATTGACCAGCCTCGCTGTCCTGCACGCGCCGGGCGACCAGCTGAGCCACGAGGCGCCGCACGGGCACCTCCTGGTACTCGCCCGCACGCACGTTGCCGGCGGCACCTGGGGGCCGGTTCACCCGCTCATCGAGGAGCATGCCCACCGGCGCTGGGCGGAGGACTGGTCACGGTTCAACGAGGGATGGCGTGACCTCGATACCGGTTGAAGGGCGAACCGGTCGGCTTCGGCCGACCGGCGGGGAGGGGATGGACGCCGGCTGGCAACAAGCCTGCTGAAGAAAGATGATCCGTTCCAAACCGCCACTCGTGCTGCGCCTGGCGGCGACCCTGATGCTGAGCGCTGTCCTCATCGGCCAGTACTGGCAACGCCGCCCCCTCGGCGCGGCCGGCGCAGGCATGCTGACCGCCATCGCTCAGAGCTGCCCGGCGGCGGCACCTCTCACCCACGAGCCGACCGTCGCCGACACCGCTCGCGCCCTCGACCGGGTGGGTTATGCCGCAATCGCCGCCATCGTCTTTCGCGATGGTCGCGACCGCTGCCACGAAGACCTGCGCCGCGGTGCCGCGCGCGCTGGCAGGAGGGCTGGGCGATGAGCCGGCGTCACCGCTTGCTGGCACTGCCGCCCGGCTGGACGACAATCCGCGGGCTGCGCCTCACCTCCGACGGTCTGCAGGGAGCCGTGTTCGACGTGACGACGTCGCGGATCACGCTGTTCGCAGGCGTCCACGTGATCACCGCCGAGATGGCCGGCTGGAGCGCGGGTGCGATTATCGCCGCCCTTAAGACGTGTGACACGCCGCCCGGCGTTGAGCCGTCGCTGTCGTACCTGACAGCGGCCGATCTGGCGCCGCTGCTCGCCTGCGGCGCGCTGAGCCGCGTCGATCAGCTGCGGCTGCTGGCTCACGTGCCCGGCTGGCGACCCTGACGCTCGCCGACCGCGGCAAGAGAAGGGCGAGCAAGCCGGCAGGGCCGGGAGCTCGGGGCAGGGATGGATGGGGAAGGCGAGGCGGACGCGAAGCCCTCGAGTGAGATGAAAAACGAAGGGGCTGATCCGGACCGGCCGGTCCGGGGAAAACGACCGCAGGAAAATTCCATGTCCCAGATGCTCTCTGAACCGCTGCCCTCGTCGCTGGCGCTCCTCGATCTGCTGCTCGGCGGCCTCGACGCCCCCGATCCGCTGCCGCTTGGCGGCAACAACGGCCTGCCCGCCCACGCCGTCGACTGCCTCGAGCACAACCTCGTGTTCGCCACGACCCCGATCACCGGCCGCGTCTTCGATGCCGCTCTCACCCGCTACGCCGAGGCACATCGCCGCGACGTGGTGCTGGTGCGCTCGGGCCTGCACCCGGAGACGCTCGATCCGGTGCGGATCGACGTGGCGCTGCGCGCCTCCTTCGGTGGCGCCATCCTCGTGCCCGACCTCAGCCTCTGGCGGGGCGCCGATGGCACGCTGCATCTCGTGCCCGAACGGCGCGACCTGTTCGTGACGTTGGCCGGACACGGCCTCGACGTGCTGCTGGTCGCGCCCTGGGACACGTTCGACGAACGCAGCGAAGGTCTGGAGCGCGCGGCGGCACAGGTGGTGCGTGCCTGTGCTCGCGCCCGTTCGGGCTGGTAGGGACGCCAGCAGGCGAGCTCCCGTCCGGCACCGACCTTGCCGGAGCCGGGCGGGAGCTCGTCTTGCCGCAAGGGGAGGGTGCATGACCGTGCCCTGTTCTGGCAGACCACGTCGGGATGCTGGATCCACGGCGACGGTCGCATCGACCGGGCGGATCGGCTAGCATCGCACAGATGCTGCGCACCGACCTCGATCATCTGCCCTTGGCCAAGCGCCATGAACTGGCTGAGATCGTGCGGATCCTGTTCGCCGAGTTCGAGGATGCGCTTGCCGGGCGCAATGCCCCGCACCGGAAGGCAGGCCGGATCCTCAAAGTCGTGTTGTTCGGCTCGTACGCGCGGGGCGACTGGGTGGTGGACGCGGTCGGCGGCTACTTCTCCGACTATGACATCCTCGTCGTGGTCAACCATGACGAGCTCGCCGACCTGTCCGAGTACTGGACGGCGGCGGAGGATCATCTGCTGCGGGAGCAGGCGGTAGCAGGGCGTATCCGCACGCCGGTGAACCTGATCGTCCACAGCTTGGCCGACATCAATCGGCAGCTCCGGCGTGGCCGGCCTTTCTTCACCGACATCGCTCGCGACGGGATCGCGCTCTACGAGGCGCCCGACCATCCGCTTGACCCGGCGACGCCACTCTCGCCTGCGGCCGCACGCGAGGAAGCGCGCGAGTTCTGGGAAACTTGGGCGCCCAGCGCAGCTAATTTCCTGACCTTGGCCCAGCAGGCCCATGCGGCTTCAATGCCGAGGGAAGCAGCCTTCTTACTCCACCAGGCAACCGAGCGGCTATACCATTGCACGCTGCTGGTCCTGACACTGTACAGCCCCAAGAGCCACAAGCTGAACTTCCTGCGTTCGCAGGCCGAGCGGCTTGCGCCTGCGCTGATCGAGGCTTGGCCGCGTGACACGCGGTTTGCGCAGCGCTCGTTCGAGCTCTTGCGTCGTGCCTATGTCGACGCACGCTACTCACCGCATTACCGGATCAGCGATGAGGAGATCAGGTGGCTGACGGAACGTATTAGGCTCCTGCAGTTGATTGTAGATGAGGTATGCAGGAGGTGGCTCGAATTGCGGTAAGCGGCAGTTATGATAAACGAGATCATCACATATCCGCTGTTATGAAACAACGTCATTCGATGATGGACTTAGCATCGTTAGCTATTGTGCATAGAGGTTGATTGTAGCGCATTGCGACACACCGCCAAGCCTTTAGGCAGCTAATCATGATTTCGGTGCGATTGTGACGTCGGGAGCAGGACTTATCGCATTTAACTGACTCGTTAAGCGATCTGCAATTAAGGATGCTTTTAATGCTCTTGCGGCCGAAGAATCTCTTAATAGGGATAACATAGTCGCGATCATAAACGAGCGACTGCGCCTTGAATAAGTCGTCGAGCGGGGCTGTCGCGTAGATATAAGTGATGACCTGCCCGACGATTATAAAAGCTTGAAACTCAACTCGTTGGTATCGCTGACGACTTGCAGCTTGATGTTAATACCACCTTTGATGCAGCCGATAAGCCGTGTGTTTTCCTTTTTCTCGAACCTTGATGCCGTGCGGCGTACGTTTGAGACGTCACATTGATTATAACTTCTCCGTGCGGCGACCGGAGACAAGATGCCAGGAAGTCATGGCAAGCCCTCTTCGTGACGCGCTATCCACTACTCTTCTCTTAGCGGTTCTCCTGCAGTCTCCTCCGCGGCGAGCCACCACAGCAGCGTTGCGGCCGTCCCGCAGGCTGCAAGCACAAGGAAAACCGCGACCGGCGAGCGCTGGAAGGACAGGATCGCGCCGACCACGATCGGCGTCATCATCGATGCAGCCCGGCCAAGGCTGCTCGCAACACCTAGACCGAGAGCCCGAACACGGGTGGGAAAGGCTTCGGCCGAGTAGGGCCACAAGATCACCGATCCGACCGCCGACGAAAGCTTGCCGAGAATCAGCATGGCAATGACCAGCGGCAGGTACTGGGCATCTAGGAAGGCGAGCGTGACGAGCGCGCCAACCGACAGGAGGGCTGCGACGATCGCAGGTGGACGCCGCCCGTAGCGGTCGATCACCAGCGCCGCCATCGGTGCTGCAATCAGGAACAGGACGCTGTTAGCGGCGCCCACGGCGAGTGCGTCCTGAAGGCGCATCCCGAAGACGGTGGTGAGCAGCGTCGGCACCCACGTTACGAGGCCGAAGCTCACGAACGACACGAGGAACCACAGGCTCATCACCGTCAAGGTTCTTCCCCTAACCTCGGCCGTGAAGAGCGCTGAGATCCGCGGTCCTGCGAAGGACCGACCCTCTTCGATCTCCGAAGTTGCAGACGAAGGCGGCAACGTACGGGCACCGAGCTTCATCAATGCGCGGTCCACGTCCTGGAAGCGCCCTTTGCGCGCGAGCCAGCGAGGCGACTCGGGCAGTCTTGCCCACACGAGCGGGAGACCCAGCAGGGGAAGCCCGCCGATGATGAACATCCAGCGCCATCCCAGATGGGGAATGATCAGAACACTGAACAACGCCGCCCACACGTAGCCCGACATCGTGATCGACTGGAAAAGTGAGAAGTAGCGCCCGCGCTGCTCGGATGGAGCGATTTCGTTGATGTACGACACGGCAACCGGGAGCGCGCCGCCGATCGCTATGCCCTGAAGAAAGCGAAGAGCGATCATCGCCTCGGCGTTATGCAAAGATGAGCATATAAGACTGAGCACCGACATCGTGATTATGGCAACGTAGAGCACGGGGATCCTTCCCCACCGCTCCGCAAGTGCGCCGCAAAGCAGGGCGCCAACGAACTGGCCTGCATAGCCCGCCGAGAGCACCGTCCCCAGAAAGAACGAACCCAGGTGCCACTCCTTGGCGAGAACCGGCGCGACGTACGATACCAGTCCGATGTCCCAGGAATCGAACAGCAGCAGGGTTCCCAGCAGGATCGGTGGGAGCGATCGACTTCGCCACGTGAAGTCGGCATCGAGCGAATTCGAGATCGCCTCGCCCGAGGCGGTTCGGAGCCCCTCCGCAGCGGGTGCCATGCCACTCATGACCGACATACCGTGGCTGCGTCGATCCGACGCAAGAGCGACGGAGAAGGAGGGGTTCGGTCCGTGATGCTGCCATGGCTGGCATCCGGGTTGGCAACTGCGGCCGGTCCCCGCCGGATCAGCAGATCATTGTCGATGCTCATGTTCGCCATGCTGTCATCCTCTTTCTGTCACGTTACTGCTCGTACTTCGGTCGAGATCTCTGGCGGCAGGCACGACACCATGAGGCGTTCGAGAAGGAGTGATCGACCGCAGAAGCCTTTCCCAGCTCGATCATGCTGCTGGCGAAACGTTCTGTGTTCCCGACGATGTGGGTGGTCGTTCGTGAGGCTTTCTGCACTCTTCCTGATGAGCAGCGACCTGTCGGCCAAGGAGGTGTGGCGCGTCGACCCGACGGAGGCTGCAGGATCCTGGGTCAGGCGACTCCTGCCGCCTACCCCCAACGCTCGTTCGGCGAGCCAGTCGGTTGATCGCATGAAATGTAATCAGCACAGGCTCGATCAGCGCCATGCCAGTGAAAACCGCGACCAGCCGCTGCCAACCCGGCACGATGCTGGCTTCCATGAAGCTGTCCGGAACTAGCGTGATCAGCACGGCGAAGGTGAACTGCGTCCCTGCATAGCGATGCGCGTGATCTCCCGTCTCCCAGTGACGACCGACGATCACGCCGAGCGCCGTTCCCACCATCAGGATCGCCGCTGAGCCACTGGCGACGAAGACGAAGAGACCCGCGAAAGCTCCTCCGGCGGCGCAGCCGATGAGACGATAGAATAGCCGGATGGTCACAGGGGAGAGAGTCGACTTACGCAGTTCGGACGCGGGTACCAACATGACCGCGACGATTGCGATGGCACCCTGCGCGAGCGCAGGCACCGGCAGCCGGTAGGCGAGTAGGACCAGAAGTGCGAGGGCTATGCCGCCCTGAAGGGCGTGCCTGAAGGCGTCGCGATGCCAGCCGAGCGGCGTCGGAGCCGGCGTTCGGATCGCTGGCCACCAGCGGCGTAGCGTCAGCGTCGAGGCAACGCTGACCAACATGCACACGCCCGTACCGGTCACGTTCTCCAGAAGCCTCGTCTGGACGAAGTCGGCAAGCTCGGCTTGCGGATGTTCGATCTTGTCGAGCATGACCATCAGGAAGGTCAGGCCGGAGATCAGCCATGCATACGCGTGGCGCACCGTCAGCGCCGTGTAGATGGTCAGTGTTCCGACCACGAGCAAGCCCGTCGCACCGAGCGCCGCGCCGCCGGTCAACACCGGCACCAGAAGAAAGGCCGTCGCGCCACCCGCAACCGTGCCCACCATCCGCAACAGGCCGCGTTGCAGCGTGTCAGCGGCGTGACCGCGCATGACCAGTAGGCCGGCGAACGCTGCCCATGCCACGTTGTTCGCGCCGACCAGATGGGCGACGGTGATCGAGAGGAGGACCGAGGCGACGCACTCCGCTTCGTCAAGAATGCGGCTATTCACTCGGAACGCAGTTTCGCTGGTGCGCCGAAACCCGCTTGGCACAGATTCAACCCAGCGGATGTGGTCGCGTGCGGATAGCAGACAAGCCGCCCATGCGCTTGGGGAAATGATGCCGGTCCTCTGTCAGAATCTGCGTCGGACCTCATGGCGCTCCCTCTCTGCCGCGTTCCTCGCCTTCAATATGTGGACGAAGCAGAAGGCGGCTGATCCGCGTGGTAGTCTCCTGCAAGTCGACGCCGATCGCCGCCTCCTGCTCCTCAGAGCATCGCGCGGTCAGCGTCACGACGGAGAAGGCGAACATGGGTCGCCCCGAGGGTTCCACGATGCAGCTCGACAGCGATGTAAGCCCACGCCAGAGGCGGTCCCTGTCGACGCCATAGCCGCGGCGCTTTGCTTCGACTGCCTCGGCCATGAACTCGTCAAAGGGCAGTGGATCGTCGCTTCGCGTGGACGAGTAGAGTTCCGCCATCTCGTCCTTGCCGAATCCGCCGTATCCAGCGAGGCACCGACCCAATGCTCCCGCCAGAGCGGACATGCGCTGACCGACTTGCATCTCGACCCGCACCATTGAGTTTGGCTGCACTCTGTCAACCAGGAACACCTGTGACTGGCTCACCCGGAGCCACAAGGCGGTGGTAACCTCCCAGCGCTGCGTCAGGCGCTCGAGTTCCGGATGGATCAAGCGCACGTGACCGATCTGGTCGAGAGCGCTGTTGGCCAGTTCGAGGAGCGCGTAGCCGAGCGTATACGCCTTCGCCGCCGGATCGAATGTCACGAGGCTCTCGCTGGCAAGCGTACGCAGGATGTTGAAGCTCGTGCTGATGTTGAGGTTCAGGCTGCGCGCAATCTGGATGTTGGTCACCGGCCCGGACTGCTCTCCCAGATGCCGCAGGATCTGGATCGCGGACATGACCGCGCCCACCGGCTTGCCGGCAGCGATCTCGGCTCTTTGTTCGTGTGCGAGCAGCATATATTCTCCATAGCGAATATCATTCTTGACAGCAATCCCGTTGCGTTCATAATGAGCACAACAGGAGGATGAGTCATGTACGACGTTAATGATCCTCGATCCACTCTGAGTTCGGCTGCGACGGATGAGGCCAAGGCTCCCGTTCTCGATTATGCCGACGCCGAGTTGATTGAGTTCCACAAGGTTCCACCGTCGGAGGTGGGGCTAGGATATCGGACCTGGTACGGCCGTGGTCAGAATTTTGTTCTCTCGTACACCGAAGCTGAACCTGGCACTGTCTTGCGACGCGAGAATCATCCCGACGAGTACATGGTCTTCTTTCCCGACAAGGAAGTCATAGCGGACATCGAGAGCGAAGCCGGCAGCGCCGCTGACGTAAACTACAAGCTCGCGATCGTACCACCCGGCACCAGCAGCATCGTCGTCAAGGCGGGAGGAAGAGTGCTGCGTCTGTTCAGCGCGGCTTCCAATGATCTTTGCACGAAGTCCTACAACGCGGGGAGCTACGAGCAGCCGCATCCAAACATTCCACCGTTCCAGTCCTGGCCCGATCCGCCTGCAGGCTTCAGACTCCGGCTCTACCCAATGGATCCGCCCGACGAGCCCGGACGGTTCGGCCGCCTCTACCGATCGACGAACCTGATGATAAATCTTCTCGCCGTGACAATGGTGCCGCGTGACCCGAACAAGATGTCGCCGCATTACCATGACGACTTCGAGCAGTGCTCGTTGACCCTGCATGGCGATTACATGCACTACATTCGTTGGCCTTGGACGAGCAACAAGTCGATCTGGCGCGACGATGCCAAGATCCGGTGCTCGGCGCCGTCGATGACCGTGATCCCGCCGCCAGCGATCCATACCTCGCAGGCGCTGCCTGATCCTCCCTGTCAGCTGATCGACATCTTCAGCCCGCCGCGCGCCGACTTCTCGCTGAAGCCTGGGTGGGTCTTGAACGCGCAAGATTATCCGATGCCTTGAACAAGGCGACGCCCCGCCGAGGCTCACAATCCTCGGCCGGATGCGATTTGTCCGCGAAGGATTGATCGTCGGACGCGGTCGGGCACCTAAAGGCGGCCCGACCGCGGCGGGTGACGCGTGCCGGAGGCGGGCGCCTCGCAGACGATTACATTGTCCCGCCGGCCCGTGCCGCGCCGGCTTACGGGCCATGCCATCCGACTACAGGGCGCACGCACCAAGACGACCCAACGGTCGCAGAGAAGCTATTCGGAAAGGAGCTGAGGGTCCGTGCACAACAAGATCGTTGCGACCGCCGCCGAGGCGCTCTCGGACGTGAAGAACGGCGCCCAGGTCATGATCGGCGGCTTCGGCCTTGTCGGACAACCTGACATGCTGGTCGAGGCACTCATCGAACTCGGCGTTCGGGATCTCACGCTCGTGATGAACGGCGCGGGCACGACGCCGGGGCGCACCGTCTCGCGACTGCTCGAACGGGGGCAGGTCCGCAAGATGATCTGCAGCTTTCCGCGCAGTTCCGACTGCAACCTCTTCAGCGAGCTCTATGCGAACAGCAGGATCGAACTGGAGCTGGTTCCACAGGGGACGCTTGCAGAGCGCATACGTGCCGCAGGTGCGGGGATCGGCGCCTTCTTCACGCCGACGGGCGCCGGCACGCGGCTCGGCGAAGGCAAGGAAACCCGGGAATACAACGGCGTCAGCCAAGTGCTCGAGCTGCCGTTGTTCGCCGACGTCGCCTTGGTGCAGGCGTGGACGGCCGATGCGGTCGGCAACCTCACCTATCGGGGCACCGGCCGGAACTTCAATCCGGTGATGGCGACCGCGGCCGAGCTCACCGTCGCCCAGACGAGCGATCTGGTGGCAGCCGGCGAGATCGATCCCGAAACCGTCGTCACTCCCAGCATCTACGTCGACCGTATCGTCCACGTTCCTGTCGCCGCTCCGACCTTCTGAGGGAAGCTCATGTCGCATCCTCCTGACAATTATAAGCCGTTCAGCCGCACCGAGCTGGCCCGTCGCGTCGCCGAGGACATACGGGACGGCTGGTACGTCAATCTCGGGATCGGCATCCCGCTTCTGGTCTCCGACTACATTCCCGCCGGGCGGCAGGTCATGTTCCACTCTGAGAACGGCCTGATCGGGATGGGGCCCAAGCCCGTTCCAAAATCACTTGATCCCTGGATCGTGAACGCGGGCAAGCAGCACGTCACCATCCAGCCAGGCGGCGCGCTGGTGCATCACGCCGACAGCTTCGCTCTCATCCGCGGAGGGCATCTCGATCTGTGCGTGCTCGGTGCGTATCAAGTGTCGGGCAGAGGTGATCTCGCCAACTGGGCAACCGACGACATCGGAGTCGCTCCCGGGGTTGGTGGCGCGATGGATCTCGTGGTTGGCGCCAAGCGCGTCTGGATCATCACCGAACACACCACGAAGTCGGGCGAGCCGAAGCTGGTGGAGGAGTGCACCTATCCGTTGACTGCGCTCGGCGCCGTGACGCGGGTCTATACCAGCCTCGCCATCATCGACGTCGACAGGCGGATGGGCATGACGGTGCTCGAAATTGCCCCCGGACTCAGCTTCGAGGAACTGCAGGCGAAGACCGGGGTGGAGCTGCATCGCGGCTCCTCGTCGGCCCAACTATCCCCGCGAATACAACGAGAGGCAGTGCGATGAGCATCAACGGCAAGGCGCAGATCGTCGGCATCTACGAACATCCCGATCGGAAGATCGTGAACAGGACGCTCGCACAGCTGCATGCCGAGGTCGCACGCGGCGCGCTGGCCGATGCCGGGCTCAGCAGCGGCGACGTCGATGGCTACATCACCGACAGCGTGGCGCCGGGGCTCGGCCCGCTGTCGATGATCGACTATCTCGGGCTGGACGTACGCTACGCCGAAACGACTGACACGGGCGGTTCCTCCTACGTCAACCACGTGGCGCACGCGACACAGGCCATCATGGCAGGCAAGTGCGATGTCGTGCTCATAACGTTCGCGGGCATGCCGCGATCGGGGCTGGGCGGTTCTCCACCGACCATGGGATCGACGCCCGAAAGCGCGTTCGAGCTGCCGTATCGGCCCATCACGCCCGCGCAATATGCACTCTGCGCACGACGGCACATGCATGAATACGGCACCACCAGCGAGCAGCTTGCGTGGATCAAGGTCGCAGCCTCGCACCATGCCCAGCATAATCCGAATGCGGTGCTGCGCGACGTCGTCACTGTCGAAGACGTGATCGCCTCCCGCATGGTCGCCGATCCGCTTCATCTGCTCGACTGCTGCGTCGTAAGCGACGGTGCCGGTGCCATCATCGTCGCGCGGCCCGAAATCGCCCGCTCACTCTCCCGCCCCGGCGTGCTCGTTCGAGGTGCAGGCGAATCCGTCAAGACCAACAAGGGCGGGCGGGTCGACATCACCAACACGGCAGCCGCCCAGTCGGGTAAAGTCGCCTTCGCAGACGCGGGGGTGACCCATGCCGACGTCAAATACGCGTCGATCTACGACAGCTTCACCATCACCGTGCTGCTCCAGCTCGAGGATCTGGGCTTCTGCCCTAAGGGCGAAGGGGGCCGGTTCGTCTCTGACGGCAACCTCATCGCCGGCGTGGGCAGGCTGCCGTTCAACACCGATGGCGGCGGTCTGTGCAACAACCATCCCAACAATCGCGGCGGCGCAACCAAGGTGTTCGAGGCCGTCCGCCAGCTGCGCCGTGAAGCTCATCCCGCGGTGCAGGTTCCGAACTGCGACATTGCCCTGGTGCAGGGCATGGGTGCCCAACTCGCGACCCGCCACAGCAGTGGCACGATGATCTTGGAGGCAATCTGACATGGGCGACACCTTCAAGCATGCTTCGCCGGTCCGCGATGCCGATAACGCGCCCTTCTTCGATGCAGCCCTTGAGGGCAGGCTGCTCATCAAGAAATGCGACGTCTGCGAGGAAGCGTTCTTCCAGCCGCGCGACCTCTGCCCGTTCTGTCTTTCCGAGAGCTCTTGGATAGAAGCATCGGGCTCGGGCAGCATTTACTCCTATACCGCTGTGACCGCACGCGACGGGAACTACGTGCTCGCGCTCGTCACCCTCACAGAGGGCCCCACGATCATGACCAACATCGTCACCGACAATCCCGGTGTGATCGCAGTCGACATGCCCGTGAAGGTCCAGTTCGTCGACACGGCGGGCGATGAAAAGATGTTCGTGTTCGCGCCGTCCTGATCCGGCGCTCCATCACTCGAATCGGCTCCGAGATGCTGTGGAACGCTGGTCACGACCACTCTCGCAAGGGGCAAAGCTGAAGGAATGAGCATGTCTTCGTCACGTCCCGAACCCCGTCGTTTCCGTGCGCGCCTCAAGGCGGGCGAGCCCATGATCGGAACGTTCATGAAAGTGCCGGCTCCTCAGAACACTGAAGTGCTGGGACTGGACGGCTTCGACTTCGTCATCCTCGATGAGGAGCACGCTCCCTGGAACCGGGGGACGCTCGACGCGGCGCTGCTGGCCTGCCGCGCCTTCCAAATCGCCGGTGTCGTTCGGGTTGCGCGCCCGGACGCGAACAGCATTTTGGCGGTGCTCGACGATGGCGCGATGGGGGTCATGGTGCCGCATGTCGACTCCGCCGAGAAGGCGCGCAGCGTCGTCTCTTGGGCAAGGTATCGCGGTGGCACGCGAGGCGCCGGCGCGAGCCGGGGTGGCGAGTACGGTAGAAACGGCGCCAGGAACTTCGACCTCTCGGACGAGACTGCCGCGGTCATCTGTATGATTGAGGACCGCCAGGCGCTCGACGCCATCGACGAAATCGTTGCCGTCGACGGTGTGGATGCGATCTTCCTCGGCCGCGGGGATCTCGGACTCTCGCTGAGCAACGCCACCGGTCCGGCACCGACCGTCGACGAGGCAGTATCCAAGGTCGTCGAGGCATGCAGACGTGCCGGAAAGCCGCTCGCCGCCCTGACTCAAACGATGACCGGCGACGAAGCCCGGTGGCTAATCGACCTTGGCGTGAAGGCGATGGTGGTCGCCTCCGACCTCGGCTTCCTCCGGCAGGCGGCTGGCGCTGCACTCCGCGATTTCAACGAGGTGATGAGGTCACCTCACCCGGCGTCGGGCGAGCGGTGAGCAACGCCCGCTCCCCGGCCCAATCTCCAACTCGATAGGCAGAGGCATATGCAAGACACACCCGTTCCCGAACTATCGCCAGAGGCAGGATCGTCGGCGCTAGCACGGCCCCGCATCTACGACGCACATGCACACCTGATCTCCGACGATCCCGTGCGCTATCCGCGCAATCCGATGCGTTCGGACGGGGCCACCCCGCCGAACTCGCCCTTCGGGCCTGGCACCATCGGCAAGCCGGGGGGCATGCACGGACCTGATCCGATCAACGAGAAGCCGACGGCCGAGCAGATGCACGCTTGGATGGCGGAGGAAAACGTCGTCGGCATTACCGCCGTGCAGAAGGGGATGATCTACGGCACGGACAACAGCTACATCGTCGATGCGGCAGACGCGTTCCCCGATCAAATGCGCGCGATCATCATCGTCGATCCGCAATCGCCAGAGACGCCGCAGATGGTGCGCGCCTATGCCGAGCGCGGGATCGTCGGCATTCGATTCTTCGGCGTCGGCGTGAAGGACAAGAGCGTCTGGTTGAGCTCTCTGGCAGCTCAACAGGTCTGGGCGTTGGCGGCCGAACTCGATCTCGTTGTCGATATCGAAGCTCCCGCGCTGGGCGCGCAGGTGCTCATCCCAGTGATTGAAAACATGGCGGATCGATACCCGGACCTGCGCATCGTACTCGACCACATCTTTCTGCCAACGGTCACCGATCCGGACTTCGGCATCGGCGAGCGGTTCGCCGGGTTCGCCACGCGAAAGAACATTTCTGTCAAGTTCACGTCGCTCAACATGGACGTGATCCGCGAGGCGGGCGTTGCTCCCGAGGCCGTGCTGCGTCGCGCCGTCGACTTCTTTGGCTCCGACAAGGTGATGTGGGGATCCGACATCGGCACGTCGTCTGGTTCCTACAACGAGATGATCGGGCGGGCGATAGCGTCGACCAGAATGCTGAACGACGAGGAGCGTCGAAAGGTGCTCCACGACACTGGACGCCGTGTGATGCTCCGGTGGGCCGACGGGTAGGCCAGAAGCACCTCCGTTCTGCCGAGCACTCGGCGCGACGCGCGCAACGAACCGCAAAGACACACGAGCATCGACGCCGAACTTCCACGTGGAGTCAGGGCAGTCGGCCGACTTAGGGAGAGTTCCATGACCAACATGTCTCAGAAGATGCGCTGCTCGACGTCTGTCATGGTCCTGACCATGACCGCGTTGACGCAGGTGCCGACCAGTGCATCGGGATCGACCCGACTGACCGACCGAATGCCGCAGGACGCGACTGCTGCGACGGCTGCACTTCAGGCGCAGGACCGCCCACAGGCTCCCGTGGGTGGCGGTACCACCCCGGCCAATCCCGGGCAGGATAGCGGCAACGCGGCTTCTGACCCATCCCCGCCGGCCAGCGCGGAGCCGGCCGGCAGCGATGCGTCGGCGGACATCATCGTCACCGGTTCACGTCTGGCTCGGGCCGGATACGACGCACCGACCCCGGTCAACGTGGTGGGTGAGCAGCGCCTGCAGCAGCTCGGCATCAACAACATTGGCGACGCGCTGAACCAAATTCCCTCGTTCAGGGCCACCAACACACCCGCGAACAACTCATTCCGGGTATCCGGCAATATCGGCGGGCGGGTGCTCGATCTACGCGGCCTGGGTGCGACGCGCACGCTGGTCCTGCTGGACGGACGCCGCTTCATCGGCAGCAGCGATCAGAGCACGGTCGACCTGAATGCCATCCCCTCCATCCTCATTCAGCGGTCGGAGGTCGTCACCGGCGGCGCTTCGGCAGCCTATGGAGCCAATGCCGTCTCCGGCGTGGTCAACCTGATCGTCGATAGCAAGCTGAACGGCATCAAGGCCGAGGCGAGCAGCGGCATCAGCCAGCGGGGTGATGCACGGCAGACCTACCTTGCCGCTGCGGCGGGCACCGATTTCGCGGGTGGTCGCGGCCACATCGTCTTTGGTGCAGAATATCAGAAAGAAACCGGCATCGGCGCGTGCGAGGAACGGTCCTGGTGTCGGAAATACACCAACTACGTCGCCAATCCCGGGTACAATGCCGCAACCCGCACCAGCACCAACGGTCTTCCGGCCACCTTGGTACTCGACGACGTGATGTTCGTGTACAACGAGAACGGTATCCTCACCGGAGCGACGAAGCCGGGAGCGACGCCAGGATCGACGATCACGCTTGGCCAGCAGCTGCTGAACGTGGGCGCGACGTCACTCCCTGCCGCGTTGCGCAACCGGCAATTCGACGCCGCGGGCAACCTGGTGCCCTACGCTTTCGGCAATTTCCTAAGCGGCACGTTTCAGCAGGTTCCCGGCGGCGACCCCACGCAGCCCTTCCTGCTCGGCTTCAGTCCGACTCCGCTGCTGGTGCCGGTGAGGCACCACTCGGCACTCACCCGTGCGGACTATGAGCTGAGCGACACGATCTCCGTCTCGGCCGAGTTGCTGTACTCAAGGGTGGTCGGCGGACCGACCCAGGCCGGCGCGCCGGTCGACTCTACCTCCGTCGGGCTGGACAATCCTTACCTGTCGGCTGACACGGTCGCTGCTGTGCGGGCAGCCGACCCCGCAATCACGCGCCTGCTGGTCAATCATGGTGCCACACTCTTCGGTGCCGTGTCGCAGGGCAGAAGTGTCAACGACACCTATCGCGCCGCCGTATCGATCAAGGGTGCGTTCGGCGACGGTTGGGCTTGGGACGCCTATTACACCTACGGCCGGGTCGATTCCGACGTGACCGTCGGCAACGTGCGTCTCAAGCTCTGGAACAACGCTATCGACGCTGTGCGGGTCACCGCGGCGAACCGCGGCAACTCGGGCCTGGCGATCGGCAGCATCGCGTGCCGCACGACACTGTCGAACCCCGGTAATGGCTGTATCCCGCTCAACCTGTTCGGCGTGCAGCCGGTCACCCCGGAGCAGCAGGCCGCCTACTTCGCCACCGCCACGCAGGATCGTCGGTACCGGCAGCATGTGATCGCCGCAAATCTGCGCGGTTCTCCATTCAGTACATGGGCAGGTGACGTCAACGTGGCGATCGGAGGCGAGTATCGGCGGGACACGGCGGTCGGCGGTACCGACGCCAACACTCTGGCCGGCAATTACATAAACGCAACGACTTCGGCGCTGCCGTTCACCAAGACGACGGTAACGGAAGGATATCTCGAAGTCGGAGTTCCGCTGCTGAAGGACTCGCCGCTCGGCAGATCCCTGGACGTCGACGGCGCGGTCCGTCGGACGCACTACAACAGCTTCGGCAATGCGACGACTTGGAAGGTGGGCGGCGTCTACACGCCGGTGAGCGACATCACCTTCCGCGTTACGCGCTCTCGCGACATCCGCGCGCCAACTCCCGCGGAATCGAGCCCGAACTCGACAACCAACGTCATTCCCCTGCCGGATCCTTTCATCGGCAGCACCACGCAGCAGCTGGTCGTGACCGGTGGGAACCCGGACCTCCGGCTCGAACGCGCAAACACCTTCACCGCCGGCGTCGTACTCAAGCCCCGCTTCGTCCCGCGCTTCAACCTGTCCGCAGACTATTACAACATCCGGGTCAGCGGGGCGATCGACTCGCTGACGGGTCCCGCGATCGCCACCGCATGTCGTACGCAGAACCTGTTGTGCGATCTGCTGTCCTTCAATCCGAACGGCTCCATCAACACCGTCTTCTCGAACTTCCAGAACCTGAACCAGCTGCGCGCCAAGGGGGTGGAACTGGTCGTGGACTACCGCCTACCGGTCGGTGCAGGGAACATCGACTTCCAGGGTAACGTGAATTACGTCATTGATCTGTCGACCACCGGCGGTACCGGGCTGATCACGCAGCTGGACAATGTGACGGGCAACGCTGGAACGGTGACGAACGTCCAAGGTGTTCCCCGCTATAAGCTTGACGGCGTCCTGACATACTCTCAACGCGCATTCTCTCTGACCGCCCACGGCCGATACATACCGCAAGGTATGCTCGACTCGACCAAGATCGGACCGGAGGACGACGGCTACGACATCAACAATCCGAACAGCATTACGACCAACAGGATCGATGATCGTTTCTATCTCGACCTGACAGCGCGCATAAAGATACAAGACAGCGACAGCGCGGATCGTTGGGAGTTCTACGGAACGATCAACAATGTGTTCGACAAGGATGAGCCCCGGCAGCTGCGGTTAATCGGCAATCCTCTGAACTTCGATCCTATCGGTCGCTTCTTCAAGGTCGGCGTCCGCAGTCGATGGTAGCCGATGGCCGCTTCGGTTTTCGGGCGCTGAATAGCGTCCGCGGACGATCCACGAGGCTGACTTGTGCCGCCCCTTTAGTTGCTGCTTCGTGGCGCCGAATGACTGCCGCTACCGTCCGCTTCGATGACGGTATGCGACGCGCACAGTCGGCTAAAGCGCATCGGGAGATGTCCGTCCGGGTGCTGAACCTAGCGAAAGCGGCGCCTTCAGTGGAGTAACATAGGTGGCACGTTCAATTGTCAGTCATGATGGTGGGATGTCGTTTACTGAGAGCCAATAGCCTCCTTTCTGCAGAACGATCCGAGTTTTGCAGCGGCCAAACCCTGTCCCCGCAACCAAACCTCAGAATGCCACAACCGCCCGGGACATCCTGCGGCGGTTTTTTTGTGCCTTTTCTCCGCGGCTTGTGCCCGGTTCAGGGCACCTCCGTTTGTCCCATCCGCACCCCCGGAATGCCAGGAGGTCGGCTTGCATTCGGGGGTGTTTTCAGGGGTACTGCCCGGCATCACCGCCGGAGTACCCCCATGGCCCTGAAGGAACTCGAAGCCCGTTACGCCACGAAAACGCGCAAAGGATTACAAGCTTGCCGAGGGGCTGTACCTGCTCGTCCGCGCCAGCGGCTCGAAGCTGTGGCGCTTCAAGTACTGGTTTGCCGGCAAGGAGAAGCTGCTCGCCTTTGGCGTCTATCCCGCCGCAGCCTTGCTGCTGCACGGCTGCGGCGTGCCGAGGCGAAGGTGGCGCCCGGACAGGACAGGATCCCCGGTGCCAAGGATGCGCCGGCAGCGGTCATGACATTCGAACAGGCGGCGCGGGCGTGGCATAAGGTCGAGTCGCTGCTCCGCAACCGAACGAAAGAGTTGGTGATCGACGTCGCGCATGGGCCATCGCTGTCCCAGAGCCTCCAGCGCAGTCTCGACCTCTCGCGTTCGCGCGGGATTGCGCTGTAGTCGTCAAGGCCATGGACACGAACTGCGACGCCGGCAGCCCCGCCACCGACCTTGCCCAGGCCTTGGAGGCGCTGCGCGGCGATATGGGTCTTGGGCAGCTGCCTCACAGACCAAAGTGAAATGATGTAGACAGTGATCCGCTTTCGACTGACCGCGCCCATTTGGCGTACGTCGGCGCGTTGCAAAAGAGAAAACCTCGTTCTATGTTGCATTCGGATGCAAAGAGGAGGACGAGTGTGCGCCATCTTAAGCGGGGCCTGGCACAGGACGCGCGTGTCGAGCAGAATCGGTCGGTTCGCGACACGGTGGAGGGCATTCTCGCCGATATCGAGGCGCGCGGCGACGCCGCAGTGCGCGAGCTTTCGGTCAAGTTCGATCGCTGGGACCGCGACACCTATCGCCTGACCGATGCCGAAATCCAGGGGTGCATCGATCAGCTCAACCCGCAGGATCTGCGCGATATCGAGTTTGCGCAGACTCAGGTGCGCAACTTTGCGCAGATCCAGCGCGCCAGCATGACCGATGTCGAGGTGGAGACGCTGCCTGGCGTGGTGCTGGGCCACAAGAACATCCCACTCAACGCCGCCGGCTGCTACGTGCCCGGCGGCAAATACCCGCTGCTCGCCAGCGCGCACATGAGCGTCATCACCGCCAAGGTCGCCGGCGTGAAGCGGGTGGCGACCTGTGCGCCGCCGTTCAATGGCGCACCTGCCCCTGCAATCGTCGCGGCGCAGGCGATGGCGGGCGCGGACGAGATCTACTGCCTGGGCGGTATCCAGGCGGTGGCGGCGATGGGGCTCGGTACCCAGTCGATCGCGCCGGTCGACATCCTGGTCGGTCCCGGCAACGCCTTCGTCGCGGAGGCCAAGCGCCAGCTGTTCGGCCGCGTCGGCATCGACCTGTTCGCGGGTCCGACCGAGACGCTGGTCATCGCCGACGAGATCGGGGCCGATGGCGAGCTTTGCGCGACCGACCTGCTCGGCCAGGCAGAACATGGGCCCGACAGCCCGGCGATCCTGCTGACCACCTCGGAAAAGCTGGCGCGCGAAACCTTGGCGGAGATCGACCGACTGCTGACCATCCTGCCGACCGCCGACCATGCCCGCAAGGCGTGGGAAACCTATGGCGAGGTGATCGTCGCCGATTCCGACGAGGAAATGCTGCAGATCGCCGACGAGATCGCGTCGGAGCATGTCCAGGTGATGACCCGCGAACCCGATTACTTCCTGGCCAACATGACCAATTACGGTGCGCTGTTCCTGGGCCCGCGCACCAACGTGGCGTATGGCGACAAGGTGATCGGGACCAACCACACGCTACCGACCAAGAAGGCGGCGCGCTATACTGGTGGACTTTGGGTGGGCAAGTTCCTGAAGACCTGCACCTATCAGCGGGTGACCAGCGACGCAGCGTCGGCAATGATCGGCGAGTATTGCAGCCGGCTGTGCGCTCTGGAGGGCTTTGCCGGCCACGGCGAGCAGGCCAATGTCCGCGTGCGCCGCTATGGCGGCCGCAACGTTCCTTATGCCGGCCGGGCCGAGCCGGTCGCCGAACCGGCGTGATCCTGCCGCGGACGCCCTCGTTCCGGCTCGACGGTCGGCGCGCTCTGGTTACCGGCGCGGGGCGGGGCATCGGCCTGGCGCTCGCGTCGGCGCTGGCGGAGGCGGGGGCGGAATTAGTGCTCGCCGCCCGGACGACGGATGAGATCGAAGCGGGCGCGGCGGCGATCCGGGCATCCGGCGGACGGGCCGGGGCGGTGGTGCTCGACGTCGGCGATGCGGCCGCGGTCGCCGCCTTTTTCGACAACGCCGCCCCGTTCGACGTGCTGGTCAACAATGCCGGCACCAACCGGCCCAAGCCGATGCAGGAGGTTACCGCGGCGGATTACGACGCGGTGCTCGACCTGAACGTTCGCGCAGCCTTCTTCGTGTCGCAAGCCTGTGTGCGGGCGATGCTGGCGGCAGGCATCCGTGGGTCGCTGATCCATATCGGCAGCCAGATGGGGCATGTCGGCGGGCCCAACCGCTCGCTCTACTGCGCATCAAAATGGGCGCTGGAGGGAATGAGCAAAGCCTTCGCGCTTGACCTGGCACCGCATGGCATCCGCTCCAACACGATCGCGCCGACCTTCATTGAGACGCCGATGACCCGCCCCTTTTTTGAGGATGCGGCGTTCAAGGCGAGCGTGCTCGCCAAGATCAAGCTCGGGCGGCTCGGCCAGGTCGAGGACCTGATGGGTGCCGCCGTGTATCTCGCCTGCGACGCATCCGCGATGGTGACGGGAACCAGCCTGATCGTCGATGGCGGCTGGACCGCCGACTGACCTTTTCCCGAACGAAAGCACCGCCATGCCCGACCATATCCTGACGACCCATGTCGGCTCGCTTCCCCGCAGCGCGGAGGTTACCGAGCTGATCTTTGCGCATGAGCGGGGCGAACCAGTAGATGCCGTGCGCTTCGACGCGGTGTTGACCGAAGCAGTTGATGCGTGCGTCGCGCGGCAGGTCGCCTGCGGCATCGACCTGGTATCGGACGGCGAGATGGCCAAGATCTCGTACGCCACGTACATCAAGGATCGCATCACCGGCTTCGACGGCGACAGCGAGCGTACGCCGCCCGCCGATCTGGAAGCCTTCCCCTCCTTCCTGAAGCGCCAGGCGACCAGTGGCGGTACACCGACCTATCGCCGACCATGCTGCGTCGGGCCGATCGCGCCCAAGACGCTGGTGCCACTGAGGGAGGATCTGGCCCGCTTTGACGCCGCGATCGCGGCACACCGGCCCGCGGACGGCTTCATGAACGCCGCATCGCCCGGCGTGATCGCGCTGTTCCAGCCGGATCGCCATTACGGTTCGCAAGACGCGTATCTGGAGGCGCTGGCCGAGGCGATGCGGCCGGAATATGAGGCTATCGTCGCGGCCGGCTATATCCTGCAACTCGACAGCCCCGATCTGGGGCTGGGCCGGCACATGATGTACAAGGACCGCAGCGACGACGATTATCTCGTCCTGATCGCGCGCCATGTTGAGGTGCTCAACTACGCACTGCGCAACGTGCCCGCCGATCGCGTCCGCATGCACGTCTGCTGGGGCAATTACGAAGGGCCGCATCATTGCGACGTCGAGATGCGGACGATCCTGCCGGTGCTGATGAAGGCAAAGCCGCAGGGCCTGTTGTTCGAAACGTCCAACCCGCGCCACCAGCATGATTGGCAAGCGTTCCGAGACCTTGCCGTCCTTATCCCGGACGATCGCGTTCTGATCCCCGGCGTAATCGATTCGACCACCAACTTCATCGAGCATCCCGAGGTGGTGGCGCAGCGGATCGCGCAGTTCGCCGATCTGGTCGGGCGCGACCGCGTGATCGCCGGCACCGACTGCGGCTTCTCGACTTTCGCAGGGTTCGGCGCGGTCGATCCCGAGATCGTCTATGCTAAGCTCGCAACGCTGGCCGAGGGCGCGGCGCGGGCCAGCGAGCGGCTGTGGCGCGCATGAGCGAATTGAAGCAGCGGCTTGCCGCCGCCGAGGCGATTGTCGGCACGTTCGTGAAGACGCCGTCGCCGATCGTTGTCGAGGTGCTGGCGCTGACCGATCTCGACTGTTTGTGCCTCGACGCCGAACATGCGCCGTTCGACCGGATGGCGATCGACGGCTGCATCATGGCGGCGCGGGCAGGGGGTATGGATGTGCTGGTGCGCATTCCTGCCGTCACCCCGGATCATGTGCTGAATGCGCTCGACTGCGGCGCGACCGGTATCGTCGCGCCGCATATCCGGTCGGCGGAGGAGGCGGCTGCGCTGGTGGCGATGAGCCGCTATGGCCATGGCGGGCGAGGCTATGCCGGATCGTCGCGCGCTGCTGGCTATACGACGCGAACGATGGCCGCGCATCTGGCCGCCTCGGCCGAACGGACGGTCGTGATCGCGCAGATCGAGGACCCGGAGGCGATCGATGCGATCGATGCGATCGCGGCAGTGCCAGGCTTGGACGCGCTGTTTGTCGGCCGCGTCGACCTGACCGTCGCCTATGGGGTCGAGACGCAGGACGATCCACGCGTCGTCGCCGCGGTCGAGGCGGTGTGCGCGGCGGGACAGCGCCACGGCGTGCCGGTCGGCATGTTCCTGGCGCGCACGGCTGATATTCCCCAATGGCGGGCACGCGGAGCGACGCTGTTCCTGCTGGGGTCGGATCATGGCTTCATGCTTGCCGGCGCCGCGGCGCTGGTCGCGGCGGCGCGAAGCTAGACGCGCCGTCCGGGCAGCAGCGGGTTCGGGTGCGTTTCCGGCAGCCATAGCCAGATCAGAGCGGCGGCGGTAAAGGCGGCGGCGGCCGTCCCCATCGTCACACCCAGTCCGAAACGGGTCGCCAGTGTGCCGGTAATCAGCGGCGCGAAGAACGAGACCAGACGGCCCCAGTTGAAGATCGACGCCGCAGTAGATTTCAGATGGGCGGGAAACAGCTCGGTCAGCCACGGCCCCCAGATGACGCTGGCAGAGAGCATGAAGCCATAGACGACGCCGATCGAACCCAGCAGCAGCGCGTCGGTCTCAACATGCAGGTACAACAGGATCGCCGCCGCCGCCGCCAGAAAGCCGAGCGCGTTGAACCGCCGCCCGAACCGGTCGCCCGCCCAACCCCAGACGAAGCCGCCGACGATATTGGCGCCGAACTGCCATGCGACCAGGTTTCCCATCGCGGTCGGATCCAGCCCCCGAACGTCGCGCAAATAGGTCGACAGCCAGCCGCTATAGGCCTGATAGCCGAAGAAATTGAGGCCGGTCAGCGCCGCAAGCAGGACGGTGCGGCCGCGCAGGCCGGGGGCGAACAGTTCCAGCACCGGCAGGCTCGCGGTCTTCTCCGTGACACGTGCACGCACGTCCGCCGATTTCGGGATGAGGACGAAGGCGAGGCCGGCGAGCAGGATCGGCGGCAATCCCCCCGCGAGCAGCAAGGTCCGCCAGTCGCCGTTCACCCAGCCGCTCGCCAGCCCCAGCATGGTGATCGCGCTGGAGAAGATCGCGTTGATGAGGCTGGCCAGCCGGCCGCGCACGCTGCGCGAGAACAGGCCGACATAGATCCCGACGACGATCGGGAAGATGCCACCCATGAACAAGCCCAGCACCACCCGCTGCGCCAGATAGGCCGGGTAGCCGGTGACGAAGCTTCCCGCGATCAGCGTCGCGCCATAGCCGACCATCACCAGCGCCAGCATTGCGCGCCGTCCGAGCCGGTCGGCCAGCTGCCCGATTACCACCGCGCCGACCAGCGCGCCGGCACCCTGCGCGGAATAGCCGGACCCCGCCTGGGTCAGCGTCAGCCCGAGCGTTTCGCGCATGAAGGGGCGCAGCACGTCGACGCTGTTCCACGCCCAGCTGTAGAAGAATTCCGCCACCATCAGGAAGGCGAAGGCCACCACGGCCCGTGGCAGTGGCGGCCGGCCGGTCGCGTCTTCGTGCAGCGCAGATGGCTCGACCAGCGTGTCGCGGCTTGCGTCCGCCACCGGGAGTATGGCGGACGACATCAGCTCAGTACCGGACGCCGACCCGCAGGCCGTAGACGCGGGGCGGGCCATAGGATTGCTGGATGCGCTGGTTGTTGCCGACCGTGGAGCTGTACAGCACCGCCTTCTTGGTCAGGTTGGTGCCGAACGCCTCGACATAGAGGCTGGACGATGCCGAGGTCCAGCGCAGGTTTGCATCGAGCAGAGCATAGGCATCCTGCTTGTCGATCCGGGTATTATAGTCGGTCGAGTAATAGGACGTCGAGTACAGTATGTTCGCCGCCGGCGTGATCCGCGACCCGCCGCCCAGCTCCAGGTCGTAATAGACGCTTGCCGTGCCCTTGAACGTCGGCGACATCGGCACGTCCTTGCCCGCCAGGTTCACCGTCAGCGGATCGCCGTTGGTTGCGGTGTAGAAGGGGTTGGGACGGGTATAGGCGGTGAACTGCGCATCCAGCAGCGCGCCCGTCAGGTCTACGTGCAGCCCCTGAAACGGCAGCGTGCGCAGCTCGACCTCGGCGCCATAGCTGCGCGCTGCGCCGGCACTGGCATAGTAGGACAGGTTGGTCCGCTGATCGAGGATGGTGATCTGCAGGTTCTTGTAGTCGTTGTAGAAGGCCGACAGGTTCAGGATCATGCGTCCGCCCAGCAGCGTGTTCTTGCTGCCGACCTCATAGGCGGTGACGGTCTGCGGCGCATAGCTGAACGGGATCGCCGCGTTAGAGGAATTGTTGTTGATCCCGCCCGACGAGAAGCCGGTCGACACGGTGCCGTACAGCATCATCCGGCGGGTGGGGGTGAACTCGACCCCGCCCTTCCACGTGACCTTGTTGAAGCTTGGCTCGCCGGTCGCGCGCGCGGCCGTCCGCGTGTTGAAGTTGAACGTCCCCGCCGGCGCGGTGAAGTTGGTGATGAGATAGCCCTTGCTCTCGTCCGAATAGCGGACGCCGCCGATGATCTTCAGCGTGTCGGGCACGATCGCCAGGCTGGCCTGACCGTAGGCGGCATAGGCCTTGGTATTAATATCAGTCCGCGACTCGGTGCCGCGGGTCGTGCCGGTCGTGTAGACCTGCTGGTAATATTCGGTGATCTTGTCGTGGAAGTAATAGCCGCCGACGATCCACTCGAACGCCGACGATCCGGCCGAGGCCAGCTGCACCTCCTGCGTGACCGAGGTAGTGTAGGTGTGCGCCGCCTGCAGGCCGGACGCGGCGAATCCGCCCGCAGTGCCAGTGGCCGGGAAGACGACGCTGGTCTGGTCGAGATCCGCGCTGCGATACGCTTCGAAGTCGGTATAGCCGGTGATCGAGCGCAGGGTCGCAAAGCCCAGATCGAACGCGATCGAACCGCTGCCATAGGCCTGCTTCAGGCGCTCGAACGGCTTGTAGTCCCAGGAATTTGTATAGGGATCGTCGGTCACCGACACACCGATGTCGACGCCGTTGACGAAGTTGCTGCCGTTGCGCGCGCTGGGGTTGACCGCATAGGGCTGGCCATTAATCGAGCGCAGGCCCGTCGCCGGATTGATGAGCGTGCCGCCGACGCGGTAGCCATAGGCGCCGCCGCCGGTATTGTCCCGCTCCCAATAGCCGCCACGCATGTCGATCTGGATCTGCGGTGTCAGCGTGATGGCGATCGCACCGCGCAGCGCCGTCTGATCCTCGTCGAGCAGGCGGAAGCCAGCGGTCGAGCGGACATAGCCGTCATGCTGGCTGTGATAGCCGGCGACCCGCAGCTGCACGGAATCGCTGACGGGCAGGTTCAGATAGCCGTCGAACTGGCGCAGGTCATAATTGCCCAGCGTTCCGTTCGCACCCGCCTCGAACCGCTTGGACGGCGCGTTGGTGGTGACGCTCAGGTTGCCCCCGAAGGTATTGCGGCCATAGAGCGTACCCTGCGGCCCGCGCTGCACTTCGACCCGGGCGACGTCGAACAGCGGGATGCTCTGTTGCTGGGTGCGGCTCTGGTAGATGCCATCAAGGTAGAAGCCGATGACGGGATCGCTCTGCGCGCTGACCAGCTGGGTACGGACGCCGCGGATCGCGGGGAAGGAGTCCGATCCCTGCTGTCCCCACGTCAGGCCCGGGGCCAGCAGCTGCAGCCGGCTGGCGTCGGTGATGCGGATGCGGTTCAGATCCTCGGCGCTGACCGCGGTGACCGACAGCGGCACATCCTGCAAACGTTCGGTGCGGCGCTGCGCCGTGACGACGATGTCGCCCAGCCCACCGGTGTCGCTTTCGGTCGGTGCGCTGGCGGCCTGATCGGCGGCGGCGGGGGACTGTTCGGCGGAGCCAGCGGGAGCGTCGACCGGCGCGGTCTGCGCCGTACCCGGCGTTGCGAGCAATGCCGCCAAAATGGTCAAGGAAACGCTGCCCAGATCCCGCTTGCTCATGCCCGACCCCTTAACGTTTCGGGCTGTTCCGCCCGTGAAGACGCCTTGGCTATCCACCGCTGGTGTCACTGTCCAGCAATAATTGCATCCGAATGCAGTAAAAGTTCATGTTGCCGGATGGCCGGATTTATTGAGCTTCAGCGCATAGTGCGACGCCTTTGACCGGTTGCTGATCGCCAATCTGGAGGCCTGAGATGAGTGCGCAGTCGCGTCAAACCCGAGCCGATTGCCCCGGTACGAACGCGCCGACGAACGAGCGACGCTCGGCCGGCAGATTGGGATCCTCGATCCGTTCCATGAGCATCTGTACCGCCGCTGCCGTCATTCGGCGCACCGGCTGGCGTATCGAGGTGACCTGATAGCTCATCCAGCCGGCAGGCTCCGACCCGTCGAACCCGACCACCGATACGTCCTCCGGCACCTTCAACCCGAGGTCGAAACGACAGCCGTCGATCGCGCCGATCGCCATCACGTCGCTTACGCAGACAAACGCGTCGGTATGCGTCGAAGCGCGTGCCAGCGTCGCCACCGCATCGCGCCCGCTGGCGTAGCTGAAATCGCCGCGAGTGACCGGCACGTCGTGAATGCCAGCCTCAGCAAGTCGGGCGAGCGTAGCTAGGCGGCGCTCCTCGCCGACGGCGCTATCTGCCGGGCCGGCGACGATCGCGAACCGGCGATGCCCGGCGGCAAGCAACCGATCGACCAGCTCGCGCTCGCCCGCCGCCGAATCGCACCATACGCTGGGGGTCAGGTGTTCGCCGGCTGTCCGATTGTAGAGAACGATCGGTATGCCATGTCGCCGGATACCGGCGATCTGTTCATCGTCCAGTCGCGCGGCAGAGATGATGCCGTCGACATCGTGGCGCCATACCTGTTCCAGCAGCTGATCAATCTCGCTCTCCGCGGTCAGTGCGAACAACAGCACGCGGATGTCGCGGTCGGTCAGCTGGCGGCTCAGCTCGGCCAGCACCTCGGGATAATGGAGGTTGGTGAGGCGCGAGATGAACACTGCGACCAGATTCGTTCGCCGGGTTATCAGTGCCTGCGCCAACGCGTTGGGTCGGTAGCCCAGCTCGGTCGCCGCCTTCATCACCTTCTCGCGCGTGGCCGGGGCGATGCTGCCACCGGGTGCGAAGCATCGCGACACGGCGGATTGGGACACTCCGGCCAGCTTGGCGACGTCGTAGGAGGTCGCCCGGCGGATGCCGCCGAAGGCTATTGGCGCTGCCGTGCCCATGTCCGTGTCGCTCTTCTTGCCAGACTTCGCCACTTCACCCCCGTGACATTTGCATTCGAATTCAATATGCGTCTGCCGACGCCACGTCGTGGCATTGCAAAGGAGGATTTGAATGACCGACGTGACACCCAAGGGGTTCGAGCAGACCACCGTCTATGTCAAGGCGCCGGCCCGCGACTCGATTGGAGACCAGCAGGACGTCGCGGGGCTGGTCGAAACCATCCTGGCCGAGGTACGTGCGCGGGGCGACGCCGCGGTCCGCGAATATTCGGTGAAGTTCGACCGAGCCGATGTCGACGTTTTCGAGGTGTCGATGGCCGATCGCGAGGCCGCAGTTGCCGAGCTCGATCCGCAGACCCGTGCCGATACCGAATTCGCGATCGACAATGTTCGCCGCTTCGCCGAGGCGCAGCTGGCGACGATCCTGCCGCTGGAGGTTGAGCCACTGCCCGGCCTGCATCTGGGCCACCGCGTCATTCCGATCGACCGGGTCGGCTGCTACGTGCCGGGCGGCCGTTTCCCGCTGCTATCCGCGCCGATCATGACGATCGTGCCGGGCAAGGTCGCTGGCTGTCGCGAGGTCGTTGCCTGTCTGCCGCCCAACGCGCACCGCGCGATGATCGCGGGCTGCCACTTGTCGGGCGCGGACCGCATCTTCCGCATCGGCGGCGCACAGGCGATCGCGGCGATGGCGTTCGGCACTGGGAGCGTGCCGCAAGTCAACAAGATCGTCGGCCCTGGCAACGCCTTCGTCAACGAGGCGAAGCGCCAGGTGTTCGGCCCGGTCGGGATCGACCAGCTCGCCGGCCCGTCGGAGATCTTCGTGCTGGCTGATGCCAGCGGCGATCCGCGCCTGATCGCCACCGACCTGCTGGCGCAGGCCGAGCATGACGTGCGTACCCGCGTGGGCCTCATCACCACTGACCGCGCCGTCGCCGAGCAGACCGCCGCCGAGGTGAAGCGCCAGCTGGAGACACTGGAGACGGCCAGTATCGCCGGGCAAAGCTGGGCCGATTACGGCGAGATCGTGCTGTGTGCGGACGAGGCGGCGATGATCGCCTATTCGGATCATGTCGCGGCTGAGCATCTCCAGATCCATACCAGCGACGCGCACGGCCTGGCCGCGAAGCTCCGCAACTATGGCTCTCTGTTCATCGGAGAAAATGCGAGCGTGGTCTATTCGGATAAAACGGTCGGCACGAACCATACGCTGCCGACGATGGGCGCGGGTCGCTATACCGGCGGACTGTGGGTCGGAAGCTACGTGAAGATCGCGACGCACCAGTGGCTCGACGACGAGGCGGTGCTGAAGGTCGGCCCCCCCGCCTCCCGCCAGAGCGCCAGTGAGGGTCTGGACGGGCACATGAAAGCCGCGCAGGTGCGTGTCGACCGGCTGCACCAGGCCGCGACCGCCTGACGACGTCCGGGGCGATCCAGCCGGATCGCCCCGCCGTCTGAACCAAGATGATATGAAGCCGGGCCAAGATGTTCCGAAGGGGATTGGCGCGAAGCTCCCTTCCTGACCGTCATTATTCGTCACGGCGGGACCATGCCGGCACGACCGGGAGGCGTCAGCCCGACATCGTCACACTCTCACTCCTTCGGCGACGTCACGAAGGATGGGTCGATCGACGCAGGCGCCGGAATTTCGTCCACCGAACGACCCGGCAGGGTCTCGCGCTGACTCAACCAAATCACTGCCGCTAGCGTGAACGCCACCGCGGCGGAGGCCATCGCCGCGGTCAATCCATACTGTTCCGCCAAGAAGCCGGTGATCAGCGGCGCAAAGAAGCTGATGATCCGCCCCCAGTTGAAGATCGACGCAGCGGTCGATCGCAGGTGTGCCGGGTACAGCTCCGCCAGCCACGGGCCCCAGATCACGCTGGAGCACAATGTCGCACCATATATCAGGCCGACGACCCGAAACAGCAGCACGCTGCCCGGCATTGCGAGATAGGTCAGGATCGCGGCTGAGGCGATCAGGAAGCCGATCGCGTTGAACCGTCGTCCGAAACGGTCCGCGGCCCAGCCCCAGACGAAGCCGCCGGCGATGTTGCCGGCGAACTGCCACGCTACCAGCTCGCCCGCAACCGCCGCGGTCAGGCCGCGCGTTTCTGTCAGATAGGTCGTCAGCCACCCGCTATAGGCCTGATAACCGAAGAAGTTCAAACCGGTCATCGCTGCCAGTAGCAGCGTCTGGCGGCGCACGCTGGGGTGGAACAGTTCGCGTACCGGCAGGGTCTCGCCGCGTACATGGTGGCGATCAACGCTGGACTCGGCCGGGATCAGTAGCAGCACGACGCCGGCGAGCAGCAGCGGCGGAATGCCGCCCAGCCACAGCAGCAGATGCCAGTCGTGCCCGCCAAGCCAGCCCAGCGCCATGCCCAGCGCTACGATCGAAAAGCTGAAACAGGCGTTCAGCGTGCCCGCGACCCGCCCGCGCACCCGCTCCTCGAACAGGTTGACATAAATGCTGACCCCGACCGGGAACACGCCCCCGGTGAATACCCCCAGCACGAACCGCTGTGCGAGCAATTGCGGGTAGCTCGTCACGAGCAGCCCCGATAGCAGCGCCAGCCCATAACCGAAGATGATCGTCGCCCAGACGCGGCGTCGGCCGAACCGGTCGGCGAGTTGTCCGATCAGCACCGCACCGACAAGGGCGCCCGCGCCTTGCGCGGAATAGGTCGAGCCAGCCTGCACCAGACTGAGCCCCAGCGCGCTGCGCTGGAAGGGGCGCAGTACGTCGACGCTGTTCCATGCCCAGCCATACAGGAATTCGCCGACCATCAGCGCAGCGAAGATCAGCAGGCGCCGTTGCCGCGTCAGCGGTACGGCAGTTCCCGTTGCGGCGGCTGCGTCGACACCCATGACCCTGCTCCTTCTGACCGCTTAGATTGCATTCGCATGCGGATGTAAAGTGCCTCATCGATGGGCGGTAAAGTGGTGAGATGTGGCTTCGTAGACACAAAGGCATCATTTGCGGCGTAAATGACGTAAGATTCATAGTTTGTCGGCTTGTGCAGGAATGCATTCGCATGCATTCCTGCACAGTCATAGGGGGGTCGGGTGATGTGGCCCGTAACTGTTCACAGGGAGGCTTTAATGATCGGCACGCACTGGCTACGAACCGCATCGGTTCTCGCGATCGTTCTTACCGCAGCGGCGAGCGCTCCCGCGCTGGCGCAAGAGGCGCCGATCCCGGCATCGGGGAACACTGACGCGACACAGCAATCCTCGTCCTCGACCGACCAGACCGGCGACGTGCTGCCCGGCGACATCGTCGTCACCGCCCAGCGTCGTGCCGAGCGGCTGCAGGACGTGCCGATCTCGATCACCGCGGTCAGCGGCGCCGATCTCCAGCGCCTGCATGCCGACAATGTCAGCCGATTGGAATTCATCGCGCCGGGGTTCACCTGGGGCAGCCAGGGGTCGGATTCCTTCCCTGCGATCCGCGGCGTGCGCACCAGCCTGGTCAGCGCGCAGAACGATCCGGTCATCGGCTTTTACATCGACGGCGTCTATCAGAGCCGCACCCAGCAGCAGAGCATCCCGCTGTTCGATATCGCGCGGGTTGAGGTGCAGCGCGGTCCGCAGGGCACGCTGTACGGGCGCAACACGTTCGGCGGCAATCTCAGCGTCGTGACCGCCTCTCCGACCAACCGCTACGAAGGCGGTCTGAACGTCGATTTCGGCAACTACAATTCCCAACGGATCGACGGCTTCGTCAACACGCCGCTCTCCGATACACTCGCGCTGCGCGTCGCGGGCGTCTATCAGGATCATGACGGCTATGTCCGCAGCACCTCCGGCGTCGAGATGGTCGATCTGAAGGAATATGCCGGCCGCGCCTCGCTGCGCTGGACGCCCGACAGTCGGCTTGAGGTCGAGCTGCATGGCGGCTTCTGGCGCCGCGACGATGCCGGCGCAGGGTCGTACGGGTACAAGGTGGCGGGCACGCTCATCAACCCGCAGACCGGGTACCAGTCAATCAACGGAGTGCCCTATGCGGTGAACCCATCGGTGAAGAACGGCTCGGTGTTGGTCAACGGGGTCGACATCGGCGTCGCGGTAACGCCGGGCGCCTACACGAATGACTGGGACTATCAGCCGTTCGAGCGCATCCGCGAGAATTACGTGTCCGGCACGGTCAGCTATGATCTTGGCGCGGCGACAGTACGCTCGATCACCGGCTACACCTTCTTTCGTGCGCATCGCAGCGCCGACAACGACCAGAGCAGCGTGATCTTCCAGGCGCCTGCCCAAGGCTTCGGTTCTGGCCAGCAGGAACCGAACACCCGTGCGAAGACCTTCACCCAGGAACTTCAGCTGGTGTCGAACAGCACGACGCCGTTCCAATGGATCGTTGGCGCCTACTATCTGAACGACGACATCTTTGAGACGTACCAGCAGAAAATCGACGCGCCGGGATCAACCGTGCCCGGCTTTCGCGCCGATGCCGCACTGAAGACCAACGCGTATGCGGCATATGCGCAGGGCACCTATGCGGTGATCCCCGATACGTTGCGCATCATCGGCGGCATCCGCTATTCACACGAGAAGAAGTCGTTCGACTTCGCCGATTTTGCCGATGGCATTCCCAATACCTATACTTTCACCACGCCGTACAGCGTGACGTCGGGCGCGCCGTCGTTCGACAGCGTCACCTGGCGCGCCGGTCTGCAGTTCACGCCGACCCGTGCGACGATGGTCTATGCCACCGCCTCGACCGGATTTGCGTCGGGCGGCGTCAACGACACCGGCGGCAGCACGGCGATCCCCAATTCCTATGCTCCGCAAAAGGTCGACGCGTACGAGGCGGGTATCAAGAACCAGTTCCTGAACGGCCGCGTGCAGACCGAGCTGGCGCTCTATTACAACCGCTATTCTAACCTGCAGATCAACGTCTATACGCCCCAGGTCTCATACTTTGGCAGCGCCGGCCGCGCGCGCAGCTATGGCGGTGAAGTGACCCTGCGGACGCTGCCGCTCCAGAATCTGCACGTCGACGCGACACTCGCGTATCTCAACGCCGAGTACACTCGCTACATCAGCGGCAACAACTTTTTCGGCGCGTCGAATGGGGCGGATCCGGTGTCGCTCGATCTGGCTGGCAAGCGCGTGCCTCAGTCGCCACGGCTGAAGACCACGCTGGCGGTCTATTACGACATCGACCTGGGCAGCGCCGGCACGCTCGCCCCTTATGCGAATTGGCTGCATTCGAGCAGCTATTTCACGACCGACTATAACACCGTGCTCGATTATCAGCGCGCGTACGACAAGTTCGACGTGTCACTGCGCTGGACCGAGGCGAAGGGCAAGTTCTACGTCGAGGGCTATGGCAACAACGTTACCGACAAGGCGGTGCTGCTGAGCGCGGTGGTCGGTCGTGCGCAGCGCGTGCAGGTGTCCTATGGCCCGCCCGCAACTTATGGCATCCGCGCCGGCGTGAAGTTCTGATCGGACATCCCGGCCGGCCGCAGGGCCGGTCGGGATTTCACTGCAACCGGGGGATCGGCCGTGGGCCGGTGCCTACCTCGATCGCGCGGCCGAGCGCGAACAGGATCGGCTCGGCATGGGACCGGCCGAGCAGTTCGACAGACAGCGGCATACCGCCCGCGGTGGATCCGGTCGGCACGACCAGCGCCGGCCAGCCGCTACACGCCGCCAGCTCCGGCGCCCAGCCACCTTTCGGATTGGCCAGCGATACCGGCAGAACGGCCGAGGGCGGGTAGAGCAGCGCGTCGAACCGGTGCTCCGCCATCATCCGGTCGAGCGCCTCGCGCAACCAGTTATGGCGGTCCAGGATGGCGCTGCGCACCGCCGGGTCGCGGCGATTTACTCGGGCGCGCAGTGTGGCGTCGTAATCGGGCAGAAACTGCCCGCTGGCGATCAGCTCGGCCAGCGAACCGGGCGCGGTGCCGGGCAGGAAGTTGTCGCGCAGATAGCGGTCGAACGCCGGACCGAACTCCTCGTCGACGATATGGTCGCCGGCTGGGATGACCGTATCGGGTAGGGTAGGAGCGTCGGCCACCGCGGCTCCGGCCGATCGCAGCGCTTCGATCGCCGCCGCCACGCCGTCTGCGATCTCTGGCATCGTGCCGAACAGCTGTCGGACCACGCCGACCCGCAAGCCCGCGACCGTAGCGAATTGCATCGGCTGATCGGGGTTCAGGACGGCGAACAGTAGCGCGACATCCTCGACATAGCGCGCGATCGCGCCAACCGTGTCCGTTGACGGAGCGAGCGGGGCCACACCCTCGGTCGGTACGGTGTTCCACGTCGGCCGCAGGCCTGCCAGCCCGGTATAGGCGGCCGGGACGCGAATCGACCCGCCGGTATCGGTGCCGATCCCCACCAGCGCGAAGCCGGCGGCAACCGCGACGGCGGTGCCGCCGCTGGATCCGCCAGAAGTCACGTCCGGTGCGAAGGGGTTGCGGGTATCGCCGCCCAGCGAACTGCGCGAGCGGATCTCGAACGAGAATTCGGACAGATTGGCCTTGCCGACGATCACCGCACCTGCCGCCGTCAGCATCTCGACCACCGGTGCCGTCCGCCGCGGCATCGCCCCCGCCAGCGCCCGGCACCCCGAAGTGGTCGGGGTGCCATGAAGGTCGATATTGTCCTTCAGGACGATCGGCACACCGTGCAGCGGGCCTCGCGGGCCGGTAGCATGGTCGCACGCCCGTGCCGCCTCGGCCGCGCCGGGCAGCACGCGCAGCATCGCCGCCAGCGTCCCGTCATGCGCGGCAATGCGGGCGAGGCCGTCGCGCATCGTTGCCTCCGCGCTCGCCGTGCCCGCATTGCAGGCAGCAACATACGAGCGAACAAGCGACATCGGCGGCGGTGCCGGTCAGCCTGCCGCGCGTTGCAGCGCGGCCAGCTTCACCTGCGCCAGCATCGACAGCTCGTCATATACCGCCCATTCGTCGACGATCTTGCCGTCACGGACATGGTAGTGGTTGACGCCCATCACGAACAGCGGATGCCCGGTCGGCGCGCCCAGCGGGCCATAGCCGAGATGGTGGCCGTCCAGCGTCCAGCGCACGGCATATTTGGTGCCGCCCTCTTCGCTGTCGACCGAGCAAATGTGTTGCGGCACGAAATAGCCGTCGGGGATCAGCGCGACGAGCCGCATCGTCTGCTGCAGCACCGCCGCAACGCCATAATATTCGCGCATCAGCGGCCCGTGCCACTGGCAGTTAGGCGCATAGAGATCGTGGATGCGGCCGAACATCCGCTTGTTGTAGACGTGGTGCAGGTCGCGCAGCAGTTGCGCCTCGCCGTCATTGTGCGCGATCGACAAGTCGGCTTCGGTTTCCGGCGGGTACTGGCCGAGCAGCCGGCGATTCTCCACCACTTCCATGATCGGTTCGCCCGCCTCGAACTTGCGGACGGCGATGTCCTGCGCATAGGCATGCGGATCGAGGCCCAGCTGGATCACCGGCCCCATGTTGTCGCGGACGATCCACTCTTTGTAGATCTTGTTCTCGACGATCATACAGTCGGCGACGGTGCGCGTCAGGAAGGTGCGGCCAGTCGGCTTGCCGTACATACCATATTGGCTGTGTCGGCCCTGCCCGTGCGTCATGTGGCTAGTGTAGAAACCCTCCTGATCGTCGCCGCGCCAGATGACCTGCTGCGCGAGGCCGCGGCGGTCGGGAAATTCTACCAGCCGCTGGATGGTGTCGCGGATGTGTGTCTCGCGATCGTACATCGTGCCCATCGTCGTGTAGGCGACACAATTGTGCGTGTAGTGGCTGTAGATCAGCCCGACGTCACGCTCGTCCCAGATGCGGTGCGTGCAGCGGACGATATAGTCGACAATGTCGGTGTAGATCGGGTCGAAGCCGCGCATGCCCTGCACTCGCTCACGGTCGGTCGGAACCAGCTGGGTAAAATCGCGGCGCTCGACCTGCAGGACGGTGCCGGTTTCTGCCGGCGGCGTGGTCTTGGTCATGGGATCTCCTGTGCGGATCGGGAATGTGGGGAAAGGTGTAGCGGCGTGGTCGACCCGCGCCAGCCAGCCAGCGACATGGCCGGCGACCGCGTCCGGCGCTTCCAGCGGCGCGAAGTGGCCGGCGCCGTCGATCAGCGCGAGCGTGGCGTCGGACAGGCCGTCGGCCAGTTCCCGCTGAAATGACGGCGGGCAGATCGCGTCCTCGGCACCCGCCAGCACCAGCGCGGGCATGGCAAGCCGTGCCAGCCGGTCGCGCTTGTCGCTGCGCGCGCCGGCCAGCCGCTCCTGCGCGGCATGGACGACGGCACCGACGTCTTCGGCCATTGCCGTCAGCAGCCGACGCAGGTCGGCATCGTCGGCCCGCGCCGGCGCGATCGATCGCGGCCATGCCGCTGCCACCGCGGCGGCAGGCGGCCCGGGATTTGGCGGCGCATCGGCGGCGCGCGCGCGGGCATTGCTGTCGAGCAGCGCCAGCCCGGCCACGCGTGCGGGCGCCAGCAATGCCATTTCCAGCGCCACCAGCCCGCCGAGCGAAAAGCCGAGCAGCGCGAAGCGAGGCGGTGCCTTGTCCAGCAGCGTGCGGGCCAGCGCTTCCGGATCATCGCCGTCGACCGCGAGTACCAGCACGTCCCGCGGTGCGAGCCGGTCCAGCAGCGGCGCGAACAGCCGCGAATCGCAGAGCGTACCGGGCAGCATTACCAGCGGCACGGCGGCGACGTCGTGCGGCATTGTCAGGGGTGGCCGGATCGGGGAAGTCACTGGAGGTTGGCCTGTCGCCTTGCATGCGGATCGCAGTTGGTCTAGCTGTTCTGCATTCGGATGCAAGAGCGTTTCCCGAGACCCGGAGATGGACGTGAACTGGACTGAGGAAGCCATGAAGGCGAGACTGGTGCGCTACGCGGACCTGGTGCCATGCCGCACCGCGTTCATCGACACCCGCACCCCGGGCTCGACGGAGAAGGAAAACTTCACAATCATCGGCGCCGGCGTTTCGGAGAGCGCCGACCAGCATGTCCATATCACCGAGCGACACGGCTTCAACATCGGTGCCGCGCGCCAGCCGTTCGGCTGCGTCAACTCTCAGCACAGCCACGACACCGCCGAGGTGTTCGTCGTCCATTCCGGCCATTGGCGGCTTCCGTTCGGTCCCAACAAGGAAGATGGGTCGATTGATATTGGGCCAGGCGACGTTGCATCGGTGCCGATCCACATGTTCCGCGGCTTCGAGAAGCTGGACGAGGGCGTCGGTTTTCTGTGGACTGTGCTGGGCGAGGACGATCCCGGCAAGGTAACGTGGGCACCAGCGGTGTTCGAAGCGGCAGCCGGCCATGGCTTGAAGCTGGCCAAGGGCGGGCGGCTGATCGACACGTCGCAGGGCGAATATACGCTACAAGATGTCGAGCTGGCCGAGGCCACGGACACCGACGCCGCTGGCGAGCTGAAGACGCCGCCGATGGACAAGCTGCGCGAGTGCGTCGTTGCGGCCGATGCAATGGAGGGTAATCCGAACTCGCCGCTGGCGGCCAACGGCGTTGCCGAGGCGCCAGTCATCATTCCGGAATCAACAGGCGACGGCTTTGTCGCCGGTCCGATCGTTGGCTGGTGGCCACACGGCTTCAACCTTCGCCGCCTGACCCTGACGTCCGGCGCTTATGTGCCGCAGCACGCCCGACGCGAGGTTGAGGTAATCTTCGTCCACGCCGGGACGCTGGAGGTCAGCTGGGACGGCGGCGCGATCGTCATGGGTGCGGGCGATACGCTGAGCGTGCCGATCGGCTTACCGCATGCACTGCGAAATACGGCGTCAGTCGATTTGGTCGCGTTTGTCGTCCGTGGTGGCGATGCGCCCGCCATGCCGGAGTTTGTGGATTACTGATGAAGCAGTCTTGCCGACAGGGCGGACACAAGCCGCGCTCGAAGTATCCGGACAGTTCGTTCGGCCGTCGCGCGAGACCGCGAATATCCCGTCACCAGGTACGGGCCCGACTGCCTCTCCACCGCGTCGCAGATGAACAGGCTGCTTGCGACGCTCGAGGAGGTCGCGCGCAAGGTTTCGCGGGCAGTGGCGGATGCCCCACCTTTGCAATGGATCCCACGAGCCGACTCCAGCTCCGCTGAGGGGGCAGGGAGGCGGCTGGTTCATTCATATGGACCAGCAGTCGGTTCGGGATAATCGTCCTCCGGCGCTGAATGGCCGCATGAGATCTCACATGAATTATCTCCACGACCGTTCAGCCGCAGCAAGCCTCTGTACGTGGCAAATTGCCTCATCCGGCTGGTCGATTTTGCTTCGCGGCAAGGCCTCCAAGGCTCGGCGGGGCCGCCTACTCGGGTGATTGAACCCGGCGGTTGACGATCACGGTGAGGCCGACATCTGCGGTAACGTTCCCGACCGTGCGGAAGATGTCGGGCAGGGTTTCCACCGCGAGTAACAGGGGCAGCAACTCGACCGGGACGCCCATCGCCAGGCAGACCGGCCCGATCGTCGTGAAGAACGACACCTGGCTGGGAAGCCCGACAGCGGCCAGGCTGACGACGGTCGCGACGACCATGCCGACGAGGAACAGGCCAGGACCGATCGCTATTCCGTGGAGCGCCGCGACGTAGAGCGCGACCGCAAAGTTGGCGGCCGCACTGGTGATGCGAAAGATCGATACCGCCATCGGCAGCACCATGTTGCGCACCGGCTCGCCGACGGAGAGCGGGCCGCCGGCCGCCTCGATCATCGCGGGAAGGGAGGCGATCGACGACTGGGTGCTGAACGCGATGGCCTGCGCGGGTGCGATCGCGCGCGCGAAGCGGCCGATACCGATCCTGCCGGCAATCCCCACGACCGGGTAAACCAGCAGCGTTACGGCAACGCAGGCAGCGACCACGATCGCGACGTAGTGGATCAGCGTGCCTGCCGCGGCCATGCCCGCCCGGGCACCGGCAACGGTCGCCAGCGCAAAGACTCCGGCAGGGGCCAGCCACAGGACCCAATGGACGATGACCATCAAGGTGTCGGTCACGCCCTGGAACCAGTCGACCAGCCCGGTGCGACGATCCCGCTCGATCCGGGTAGCGGCGAATCCGAACAGCAGCGCGAACACGACCACGGGCACCATTTCGCCCTCCGCCGCGGATTTCACGGGATTGGTGGGAATGAAGCTCAGCAGCCATTCTCCCGTGATCGCGGTAGCCTGGGGGGACAGGGTGGACGCCAGTCCCAGATTACCCATCGCTCCCGGTGCGACCGGCCAGACCGACAGCAATCCCTGCACCACCAGCCCCGACACGAGCGCGGAGGCGGTGAGACCGATGGCGATGAACAGCAGCGTCCGGCCAGCGACGCCGCCCGCGCGTGCCGCATCGGCAGCCGAGCCGACGCCGGTCACGATCAGGGCGAACACCAGCGGCACGATCGTGACCCGCAATCCGCCGACCCACGCCTTGCCGATCAGTTCGGCAACCGGAATCACGATTTCCCGGACGCCACCGAACCGCGTCACGACGAGGCCGACGACGAGCCCTGCGACCAGCGCAGCCAGGATACGCCGTGTCAGCGACATGACCCGGCCCTCACAACGATCCCGCCGGCACGAACGGCCCATGGTGTGTGCGGACCGGCATCACTGCGCCGGATCCATCATGGCGCGCGCGCTGCCCTGGTCCAGCATCGCACGCGCCAATCGCCGATCGGGGTGCCCGCGGACGATTTCCGCGAAGGTGTCGTCCGCCTCGTCCTGGCCCAGTTTGAACGTCGCCTCGCACGCCGTCACCGTGGCGCGGAACGCGACGATGTGCTCGATCAACGTGGCGTAACGGTCCCCCATCGCCTCGACCTGCCATGCCCCCTCCGGCTCGAGATGGGCGGCCAGCCGGCGCAGGGCGGCATCGTTCTCGGCGGGTACGAACGCGATATCCGCGATGATACGTACGGCGGCATAGTTCCAGGTCGCGCCCCATCGCGGCCTCGACACCAGCGTCGGCGAGACGTAGCCCTGCGGCCCGGCGAACAGGATCAGGGCGGCGGGATCGCGCTCGAACATCGCGACCTGCGGATTGCGGCGTGCATAATGGCCTAATAGCGAGATCAGCCGACCCTCCGCATCGCATTCCGCCAGCAACGGGAGCGGCGTCGCCTCGAAATCGCGCGATACCACCCATGCCAGCGGATATGCGGCAATCAACGCGACCACGTCTTGCGGCGAGCGGGGTGCGAAGCTCATGCGGGCTGCGCGTGCAGGCGCTGCGTCAGCCAGCGGGCGGCATCGTCGAACGCCCGGTCGGCGAGGGTCGACACCGACACCGCCTCCAGGAAGCTGTGGGTGGCGCCCGCATAGACCTGCATCGTCACCGGCACGCCTGCCTCGGCCAGGCGCGATGCCATCGCCCGATTGGCGTCCGCGAGAATGTCGCACTCCGCGACCGCCAGAAACGTCGCGGGCAGGCCCGCCAACATCGCCCTGGCAGGAACGACATAGGGGTCGTCCAGCGCCTCCGCCCCGGGGACGTAATTCATCCAGAATCGGTCCATCTCGGCGATCGTCAGCATATAGGCAGGGCCGTCGTAGCAAGCGTAGCTGGGCTGCTCGACGGGATCGAACGCCCCATAGTTCAGGAGCATCGCACGCGGCAGCTGCTCCCCGCGGTCGCGCAGCGCGAGGCACGCCGCGACCGACAGGTTCGCGCCGGCCGAGTCGCCGCCCACCGCCAGCGCCTCCGCATCGATGCCATAGGCGGCGGCATCCCGGCGGAGCACGCGCAGAGCCTCCACCACCTCGTTCAGCGCGGCGGGGTATTTCGCCTCGGGCGACAGGCTGTAGTCGATGCCGATCACCACCACGCCGGCGCGGGCGGCGTATTCGCGCATCAACCGGTCGTGCGTGTCGATGCTGAACATCGTCCAGCCGCCGCCATGGATGTACAGCATCGCCGGCAGCGCCGCCTCATCGGCGCCCGGCGCCACCGGATAATGGAGCCGGGCACGGCAGCCTGCGATCACCGTCTCCCGCGTTTCCGCCATCACCGGTCCACCGGCCCGCCACCGTTCGCGCACCGTTTCCGCCGCCGCCCGCCGTGCGGGCAGGGGCAGCGCGTCGAAGTCGGAGAACTGCCCGTAGCCGTGGTTCAGGGCGACGACGAAACGGCGGATTTCGGGATCGACATCGTCATGCTCGGCCAGCGCCTCAACCGTGAGATCCATGGATTGATCCTGCTCCTTGTCCGGGCACTGGCGGCCCGTGTCCTGTTGACGGGGATGGCGCCGGCACCCGAGCGAGCCGACGGGGCATGGCGTGGCTGCCCGACGAACGTCGGCCAACGCCTATGGCAAAGCGTACATGCTCGGCGGCACGCCATAGGCGCGGCGGAACATGGCGGTGAAAGCGCTGGGACTGTCGTACCCGACATCGAAGGCGATCGTCGTGACGGGCCGGCCCGTGGCCATCAGCGACAGCGCCTCCATCAGGCGCACCTGCTGACGCCAGACGGCGAGCCCCATTCCCGTCTCTCGCTTGAAGGCACGGGTGAAGGTGCGGCGCGCCATTCCCGCTATTCGCGCCAACTGGTCGACATCGCGATTGTCGGCCGGATCGGCCAGGATTTCCTTGCAGACCCGCAGCAGCCGCGGGTCGGCCGGCATCGCCGCGCCATAGGGGGCGATCGGCATCGTCGCGATCTCGTTCAGCAGTACCTCGACGATGCGGCCCGGCTGGCCGTCGATATCGTAGTCGTGGCCGAACGACACCACCTTCAGGATCAGAGCCCGCAGGAAGTCGCTGACCTCGATCACCCGGCACTCGGGCGCCTGCACATACCGCGCCGGATCGACGTAGAGGGTCCGCAACGACACCGCGCCACGGCACGACACCTCGTGTGGCATCCCCGCAGGCAGCCACACCGCCCGTTGCGGTGGCACGACGAAACTGGTCGCCGGGGTCACGACGGACATCACGCCCGAACAGGCATAGAGCACCTGGATCCGGTCGTGGGCATGGACCGGATCGACGAACCCGGCCGGGTACTCGTCGGTCAGGCCGCATACCGGCAGCCCGCACCTTTCGAAGCTGCCGGAATGCTGCATGGCCCCGATCCCCCGGATGTGGTCGTGATCGTTGCGAAACTGCCATCTTTAAGCACCAACGGCAATCATTCTCCGGGCCCGGGGATCAGCGAAGCCCGAACCGCAGGCTGGCGCCGATGGTGCGAGGGCGAGTGACGCTGCCGGCGAACGAGAAGGGGGCGTTGAGGATGCCGTATTCGTCGAACAGGTTCTTGGCGAACACTCCCGCCTCGATGCCGTCGGTTACCCGGATAGAGGCATTCAGGTCGATCAGGCTGTAATCGCCCTTCTGCAAGGTCGCACCGAAGGCCACCGGCGCCTTCGACAGATAACGATGGGCGATGCCGATGCGCGGGCGCAGCGGTGAATCGCGCAATTCGAAATCGAGCTGGTTGGCGATGATCCAGTCGGATGCGCCCGGCAGCTGCGTCCCTGCCGCATAGCCACCACCGGGGGCGAAGCTGTCGGGCAGCAGGCTGGACAGACGGGCATCATTGTAGGTGAGGTTGGCGGTGTAGGTGAGATTGCGTGACGGGCGGAAGGTCATCGACAGTTCGATGCCGTCGATCTTCGCGCCGCCGCCGTTCACGGTGTAGGCGTTGAAGTCGTTGGGCGTGAACAGGCGCGACTGGATGTCGTTCCATTTGATGTGGAATGCCGCGACGTCGAACGACATCGTGCCCGGCACCAGATCGAAGCGTGCACCTACTTCATAGTTCTGGGTCGAGTCGCTGTCGAAGTCGAGCGGAACACCCGTCGCAACGGCATAGGTGTTGATGCCGCCGATCCGGAATCCCTCCGAATACAGGCCGTACACCGTGAACCGGTCGTTCGGCTTGTACCGCAACGACACCTTGGGGATGAAGCCGGATTCCTTTCGGGCACCCGGCTGATAGTCGAACGGCGCGATCAACGCGGCGTTCGGCAGGAACTGGAGCCGGGGCCGCGACTTGTACTCGAACAGCCGACCGCCGACGGTGAGGGTGACCGTGTCGGCCACCGTGTACGACAGTTCGCCAAAGGCGGCGAGTTCGCGGACGCGGCTGGTGCCCCTGGTGCGGCGCAGCAGATCGCCGGGCGCGAGCAGGCTGCCCGGCTGGCCCCCAAACAACCCCGGATTGGCATCGATATAGGCGCCGATGCCCTCGACGAAGGCGCCATCGGTCGATGTCGAACGCAACCGCGTATAGTTGCCGCCGATCAGCCAGGTGAACGGACCATCCCCGCTCGACGCCAAGCGCAACTCGCCATAGTCGGTGGTCGACTTGCCGACCGAGCTGGACAGTTGCGGCGTATCGGTCCGCGGATCGTTGCCGCCGAAGATCGAATCGTCGAAGGCGAGATCCGCCTTCTTGATGGTGTGACTGCCGACGGCGGTGAAATTGGCGAAACCAAGCTCCTGGTCTAGGCGGAGGCTGTACAGCTGGATCTCGGTGTCCTGGAACTCGTCGACATTGGTGTTGCGATCATAGGTCTTCGGATCCGTGCCGAACAGGACGTAGGTCTGATCGTCCAGATCATATTCCTGGTACATGCCCAGGGCGGAGATCCTGGTCGTCTCGGTCGGGGTGAAGACGATCGAGCCGCGCAGGCCGCGGACCCGCAGGTCGTTGCTGCCCTTTTCCCCGGTGCCGATATTGGTCAGATATCCCGCGTCGTATCGCTGCAGGGCGACGACGCGCACCGCCAGCTTGTCCTGCACGATCGGCAGGTTGAACATCGCCTTGGCCGCATAGCTCGCCGCGCCGGATCGACGGGTCGACGACACGATCCCCTCTCCGCCCACATCAATGGCCGACGGATCGGCCTCGTTGACGACATAGTTGATCGCGCCGCCCAGCGACGACGATCCGAACAGCGTCCCCTGCGGACCGCGCAGCACTTCGACCTGCTTCACGTCGAACGAATCGATGTCGGGGATCACCAGCGGGAAGCCCGGCTCCACCAGCGGGATCTGGTTGATGTAATACCCGGTCGTGGCCTGATTGGCCTCGTGATAGGTCGTCGACGCGACCCCGCGGATCACCACCTCCGATACGCCGGGCTGGTAGTCGTTGAACACGACGCCTGGCACGCGGGTGATATAGTCCGACAGGCTTTGCGCATTCAGCCGCTGGAGGTCCTGTTGCGTCACCGCCGAGACCGACCCGGCAACGTCGCTCGCCGCTTCGTCACGCTTCGTCGCGGTCACGACGATCTCGCCGTCGTCGCTGTCCGCCGCCGGCCCCGACTGCGCGGCGGCGAGCGAAGGAGACAACATTATCAAAGCCAAGGCGATCCGGCTCACCCGGCAGGTGAATGAAACATTGTTGCGCAATGCTGCCCCCTATATTCTGTCTGGGGCCAAGGTTACGGTTATTTGACTCTCTTTCGAGCGCCATGATTGCGCTAGCAGGGCCGATGGTTGTTGCGATCGGGCCAAAGCGGGCTTGCACCCCGGCACGGCGATTGCCGATCGCGCCGGCGAGGACCTACCCTGTGGCCCGCCGCCAGCACAGGATGTCGATAGCGATGACACTGACCAGCCCTCCGATCGCCCGGCGCCGCTTTCTGACGAAGGCCGGCATCGCCGCGATGATGAGCGGCGTTGCCTTTCCCGCCCCGGTGGGTGCCGCCGCCGGCGCTGCAGGGCTGCCGACGCCGCCGGTCACGCCGCGCATCCCGCTGGTTCGCACGCAGCTCGGGCGGACGCGTACCGATCCTTATGCGTGGCTGAAATACGTACCGAAGACGGGGCAACGCAGCGTCGCAACGCTGCCCGCTCCCATCCGCGCGCACCTTCTGGCGGAGAACGAGTATGCCGGAGCCGTCCTCGCCCGCGTGGCGGCGGACGAGCGCGTATTCTTCGATGCGATGCACGCGCGCGCGCCGGTCGGTGCGGCCGAACCCGACCTGATCCGCGACGGCTGGTCCTATCGCATCGCATATCCCGATGGATCGCACCCGGTCTATTCGCGTCGCCGCGAGGGATCGTCGGAGACGCAGACGCTGCTGGACGAAGCGGAACGTGCGAAGGGGCACGCCTACTACCGTGCCACCGCGCACCAGGTCAGCCCCGACGGCCGCTTCTATGCCTGGGCCGAGGATGTCGGCGGCAACGACCGCCACCGGGTCTGCGTCCGCGACATCGCCAGCGGCGAGGTGCGCATCGTCGTCGACACCGATGCGTATGGCTATGGCGGCGTCGTCTTCTCGCCCTCCTCGCGGTGGCTGTTCTGGATCTGGCGCGATGCGCGCAACCGGCCGACAAGGGTCTATCGCACCCCCGTCACCGGTGGCGCGAAGGTGCCGGTGTACGAGGAAGCCGATCCCGCGATCTTCATGCAGATCGGCCGCACCGCCGCCGACGGCTTCGTCGCGATCACCCTGGCGGGGCCGGACACCAGCGAAGTGCGGTTGATCCCCGCGAACGCGGAGGAGCGCGCGCCCGCGCTCGTCTGGCCGCGCGCTACCGGCCGGCGTTACTCGATCGAGGAGTGGAACGGAGGCCTCGTCGCATTGATCGAGGACGCCGACGCACTGGACGGCCGGATCGCCCTGGTCGATCGTACCGGCTTTGCCGAGCGGGGCGATCTCGTCCCCCATCGTCCCGGCATCCAGATCCTGCAAATGGCCTCGTTCCGGACCGCGCTCGTGCGGCTCGAGCGGCGCGATACGCTGCCGCAGCTGGTGCTGACCACGCCTGCCGGCAAGCAGACGCAAGTCGCGATCGCCGGCGAAGCCTATACCCTGACGATGCCGCCCGGACAGGACCATGGCAGCGCGACCTGCCGTGCGACGCTGGAGACCCCGTCGACCCCGCCGACCTGGATCGACGTCGACCTGACCACGGGCGCCATGACGACCGTCGCCGCCCAGCGGATCGCCGAGTTCGATCCTCGGCGGTTCGAGGTGCGGCGGCTGTTCGCGACGGCGCCGGACGGCGAAAAGGTGCCGATCACGCTGCTGACCCGCCGGGGATCGGCGGCGGACGGCACCACCCCGCTCCTCCTCTATGGCTATGGCGCCTATGGCGTGTCGAGCGAGGCGGTGTTCGACATCGCGCCGACCGTGCTGGTCGAGCGCGGCTGGAACTATGCGATCGCGCATGTCCGCGGCGGCTCGGAGAAGGGGCGCCGCTGGTTTCTGGATGGACGACGTCACCGCAAGCACAACAGCTTCGGCGATTTCGTCGCCTGTGCACGTCACCTGCTCGCCACCGGCCATGCCGCGCGCGGCAAGCTTGTCTCCTATGGCCTGTCGGCAGGCGGGCTGCTGGTGGGCGGGTCGATGAATGCCGCGCCCGACCTGTGGGCCGGCGTGATCGCATCGGTGCCGTTCGTCGACATGCTCAATACGATGAGCGATGCCGATCATCCGCTGGTGCCGCTGTTCCGTCCCGACTGGGGCGACCCGCTGTCGAGCGAGGAGGATTACGATTACATGGCGAGCATCTCCCCCTACGAGAATGTGAAGCGCGTTCCCTATCCGCCGCTACTGACCACTGCCGGCCTGATGGACGACCGTGTCGGCTATTGGGAACCGGCCAAGCTGGTCGCCGAGGTCCGCGCGCGTTCGACCGCCGACCGGCCGGCGATGCTGTTGACCGACATGGCCGCAGGGCATCAGGGCAGCGGGGGACGCGACGACCAGAACCGCAAGATGGCCCGGTTCTACGCCTTCGCGCAGGGGTGCGTGGACGGGAGGTTCGCATGATCCGCGTATTCGATCCGCGCCAGCTGGCACACGCCCCCGTCCGCGAACTGCACAATGGCGGCTGGACCCCCTATCACGAAAGTCCGGATCGGGCCGAGACCATCCTGACGGCGATCGGCTCTGCGATACCGGCGCGCGACGCAGGGATGGCGCCGCTCGAGGCGGTGCACGATCCCGACTATCTCGACTTTCTGCAGGTCGCGCATCGCGACTGGCTGGCGGCGGGCCGGAAGGGCGATGCGATCGGCTATACCTGGCCGGTGGTGGCGCGGCGCGCACTCGACCTGACGCGGATCGACGCCCGGCTGGGCCGCTACAGCTATGACGCCGCCACGCCCATCAGCGCCAACAGCTGGTCCGCGGCCTACTGGTCGGCGCAGACCGCGCTGACCGCGCTGGACGAGGTGGAGAGCGACCCCCGGCGCGCCGCCTTCGCGCTGTGCCGCCCGCCCGGTCATCATGCCGGCCGCGATTACCTGGGCGGCTATTGCTTCCTGAACAATGCGGCGATCGTGGCCGCCGAGGCCCGGCGGCGGGGGCTGGGCCCGGTCGCGATCCTCGATGTCGATTACCATCACGGCAACGGCACGCAGGACATCTTCGCCGGTGATCCTGCCATGTTGTTCGTCTCGCTTCATGCCGACCCTGCGATGGACTACCCCTTCTATTGGGGGCACGCGGACGAGGGCGGGACCGGCGCAGGGGAGGGCAGCACGCTGAACCTGCCGCTTCCCCGCGGCACCGACTGGGCCGCGTACGAACCCGCGCTCGATCACGCACTGGCGGCGATCGCGGCCTATGGCACCCGGTTCCTGGTCGTGTCGTTCGGTGCAGACACCTTCGCCGACGACCCGATCTCGCACTTCGCGTTGCAACGGCCGGATTTCACGCGGATGGCACGCCGGCTGGCCGCGACGGACCTGCCGACCGTGATCGTCATGGAGGGGGGGTACGCGACCGCCGAGCTGGGCAACAACGTGGCGGCGTTCCTGGCTGGCTTCGCGTGATACGATCAACGCCAGGCACTCACGACTGATCACCCCCGCAAAGAGCGGCGAGAACAGCAACCGGGCAGCAAGCAGGATGTCCTCGTCGTCGTCGACGATCAGGCAAGGGTCGCGGGGCGCGGCCACGGGCATATCGGTCATCATGCCGCGCCAACAATTCAGACGCGTGCCAGTGACCGTTTCCGGACGCCGGTCGCCCGCAATCGGACGCGGCGACGCCGGGGACGAGACGGTCTGAACGAGGTATGTCGTTTAATTGCAGGTGCATAGCGGGTTTGGCACGGTTGATGCTTATTGATCCGTCGACATGTACGTCGACAGAAAGGATCATCCCATGACCTCGTTTCGCAATCACGTCGCCTTCTCCTGCCTCAGCATCGTAGGGACCATCGGGCTCGTGTCGTTCTCCAACCCCGCGAACGCCGCCGAGGTGGACGGCGTTCGTCAGGCGACCGTCCTCACGGCCGACCTCGACCTCGGGAATTCCGCCGGTCAGGCGACATTCGAACGCCGGATCGGTGCCGCCGCCCGCATCGTCTGCGCCGAGCAGTCGCGCGACAGGGCTTCTGCCGAGACGGCCTGCCGCCGCAACGCCGTGACGCAGGCACGCCGCGACGCCGGGCTCGCCGATGTCTCGGCCGGCTGATCGATCACACAGGCGCTGGCCGGAAGCGGACAGCGCCTGTCCATGTCCGGGTTCATGGATCACCCATCTCGATCCTCTTCCGTCCTTCCCGAGCAGCGGCGCCGCGCACCGACTCCGCGGCGCAAGCTCGCGATCGGCGGTGCGCTCGGTCCCCGTCCCTCGCGCTCTGGTGGCTGCTGCCGTCCGTCGTTGTACAGGAAAGAGACCGGACAGCAGCGCTTCGATCCACTCCACCCGGCGATTGGTCGAATGGCGGTGAGCCGCGTCTAACGTCTGATGACATACTCCATCAGATCAGCTTCAACGCACTTCGAAGTGTTCGCAAGTGCGCGTAAGCCGCTTTCGTATTCCAGCTTCCACTGAATCGGCGAAGCTATTTGCCGATCGCTCTTGCGATGAATGCATCGGATCGCTCGAGCATGTCGGCGCGCGCTGCATCGTCGGCGAGTTGATGGTCCAACTTCGGCAGTTCGACATACTCGACCGACTTGCCTGCGCCGCGTAGCCGCGATGCCATCATGCGCGACTCACCGACGCCGACATTGGCATCCCAATCGCCGTGGAACAGCAAGACAGGTGCGCGGATCGCCGTAACATTCTGTGCAGGCGACCCCGCGCGAACATGATCACCATGGCCGATAAACGCGTCGACCTGCGGAAAGTTGGTAAAGTTGCGCGCTTCCGACCGTAGCGTTTCGAGATCGGTAACTGGCGCGATCGCGACGATCGCTTTGAAAAGGTCGGGATCTAGCGCCGGAGACTGCAATGCAGCATAGCCGCCGTACGACCAGCCCAGCACTGCCAGTTTCCCTGGAGCTGCGATGCCTTGGGAGAGAAGCCACCGACCGCCATCGTTCACATCTCCGACCGCGACACGCCAGGATTGAAAGCCGTTGTTCTGGAACCACGCGTCGCCATAACCCGCCGAGCCGCGGAAGTTCGGCTGGAGCACGGCATAGCCGCGGCTCGCGAAATACTGAGCCAGCCAATCGAAGCCCCATTCGTCCCGTGCTCCGGGTCCACCATGTGGCAGCACGATGGCGGGCAGGCCTTTGCCCGAGCTTCCTGCCGGCAACGTCAGATAACCCGGGACCTGCGTCCCATCCGCTGCCGCGTAGCTGACCGGCTTTACAGGCGACAACGTCGTCTTGCCGAGTTGCGGCCTGACCGGCAGGATCTCCGCCATCTCCCGGCTTGTCTTGTCATAAATGTAATATTTACCGGGATCGACATCGGAACCGGCAAACAGAACCAGCTTCTTCTCGTCTGCGCTGGCATCGACGAAAGTGATGAGCGGCAGGTTGGGAATTGCTCGGGACAGCGACCTGGCAAGCGTTTTCAGCTCGGGATCGAAGAAGATCGTGTAACGCTTGTCGGTCGCGTAGCTTGCACCGACGACGCGATTCTGTCGTCCGATCCGGATCAATCCGTCCACGTCGACATCAGGGTTCGCGTAGACCAGTTCGCGCTTCATCGATCCATCCAGCAAGATGCGATAGAGCGCCTGTCGGCCGTCCTTTGGCTCGAACCCGTACACGACGTCGAGGTCCGGATCGACCGCGACGGGGTTGAAGCCGGTGGTACCGCTTGCGACGAGCATCAGCGTCGATAGCGGGGTCCAGTCTCGCGTGCCGGCCTTGCGATAGGAATAGGAGATGCGGCTCGCATTGTAGCCGTAACTGCCGGGCGGCTGAACACCCATGACCCTCACCACGCCATGGCCGTCCGTGATGAACTCTGCCGACCGCCCGCGCGGTGGCTCTACCAAGGTTCTCTTCAAAGTGAGGGTGTCGACCCGCTCTACCGCTACTCCCTCGCGACTGTCCGCCGTGTGCGTGCCGGTTGTCTGTTCGGGCACGAGCATCCGCGTCATGAGGACATTGCGACCGTCAGCTTTGCCGGCATCCCCGCCAAGCCAATCAATGACCTCCCCGCCGTTCTGCGCGACGCCAAGCGCGCGGATGTTCGTTCGCGCGCTCAGCAATTTCATGTTGCCGCCGTCGGCATCGATCGCGACCATGCGCGAGAACAACAGCGGACCATCGCCGCCATCGTTACGCAGCACATAGGTGCATACCAGACGAGAGGCAGCGGACCAGCGACAACCCCGCAAACGGTCTGGGTTGCCATTCGCCGCGAGGATCACCTTACTGTTCGTTCCGTCGATTCCGACGACCATCACTGCCTGGCCACGTGTGGGAACAGCTCGAACGATCGCCAGCCGTTGGCCGTCGGGTGACAGGCTGACATCCATGATGTCCTCCCTCGCGCCAAATGCGCTGGCAGCGGACACCTTCTCGGCGCCCTCCTGTGCAGCCACCGCCGACGATTGCACGACGACCATCGACGCAGCCGCGCTCAGATACAGTTTCAGGCTCATGTTTCTCCCCCCGAGGCGGAGGATATAGAAGGCTTCGCACAGGTCCAGCCCGGTCCGCTCGTTCATGGTCAAGCGGGTGCAGCAAGCTTCACATACCCTCCTGGATAGTGCCGACAGCCTGTTGGGATAGTCTAGCGGGTGGCCGATAGATCGAAGGTCATGGTCGCTGCAGAAGGCACCATGACGAACGATCCAGTGTGGCTGACGCCTGACCAGAAGAACAAGCACGAGAGCAATGCCATCGGAGTTGTCAGCCGGCGTCAGGTGCAGCTGGCATGCCCGAATGCGGAACGATCACCTTGTGTCGGCAGCCGAGTGAGTTACGGCGAAGATGTCATCGCGATCTTGCAAGGTAGCGCCGTCGTGATGTCGTTATCGTCGCGGGTAGGCACGGCGTGGTGGGCATGCGCTACGGCTACTCCACCATGGCCTTCGCTGTCGCGAGGAGCGTGACGGACGGGACTGCGGATCGTCGCAGCCCCGGCGGTCGTCAGGCCTTGGCGGGTTTGGCGTTGGCGATCGCGTTGGCGGCGGTGAAGACGATCGCATCCTCGACGAAGCCTGTCGCGGTCTGGCCCCAGCGGCGCATCGCCCATTTGCGCGCTGCGAGCCCGGCGTAGGAGGAGGCGATCGCCGCGGTGATGCCAACCGCCGCGCCGGCCAGCTGCCGCTTCGGCGGAGCGAGCGTCGCGCCTGCAAAGCCGCTGGTGATCGTCCGGGCGAGGAGGCCGAGGAAGACGGTGCGGTCGGGCGCGGTCTTCATCTTGTCGCCGGCCATCTCGGCTGCCGCCATGACGACCCCGCCGGCGGAGATCAGCGGATGCTCCATCAGCCGTGCCGGTGCATTATCCTCTGGCAGCGTGCCGCGCTGCGCCGCCCCTGCAAGAGCGGACAAGGGCGTCATGGCGCGCTGGCCGGCGACCAGCCCCATCAGAAGCGAACGCAACATCGGCATCTCCTATCGTTACCGGAGTGGAACGCCGGAACCGGGCTAGGGTTCGCTGTTCTCAGGCGAGAGTGAGGAAGCCGCGACGCGGACGCGGGGTCCGCGGGAAGAAGCGCGTTGAGCAGTGGCCAGTCCGATCATCGGCAAGCCACAGCGCAGGAGCCTTCGATGTCGGTACGGGCACAGTTGGGGGAGTGGCCCTGCATCATGGCCGGGCGACACGAACGAGGAGGGAGGCCGATCGTGGGACCGCTGCCGATTTCCCCTCCCGCCCGCTCGGGCATCGCCTACCAGGCCAGGTTCAAGCGTCCGTAGATCTGACGGCCATTGAAGCCGAAGGGCGAGTAATAGGGGAAGGCGGTGACGCCGTTGTTGTTCAACGTGGCGGGGCTGATGGCGGGATAGACATCGAACAGGTTGTCGGCACCGATCGCCAGGGATACCTGGTCGTTGAACCTGTAGCGAGCTTCGAGATCGATCAGCGTGTGTCGGCCGGTGTCGATGTCGCTGGCCGCCGTGGTCCCCGGCTGGAGGACATTGCCATAGTGGATGGCGCGCATGGTGGCGCCGAATCCCTCGAGCCGCCAATCGACCGAGCCGACCAGCTTCGTGGCCGGCGTACCGTCCTCGATCGTCAGGATGCGGTTGCGGCCGAACAGGCTGGGCGCCGGGTTCAGCGTCGCGGTCGATGTCGGGATGCGGATGACCTTGATGTCGTTCAGATTGGCCGCCGCGCTCAGGTTGAAGCTGCCCAGCGCGTCGGTCCGCAACGTATAGGCGGCGACCACGTCCAGTCCCTTGGTCGTGGTGGTGATGCCGTTGATGAAGAAGCGTGCGGCCTGAACGCCGAACGGTGCGAGCAGGGCAGCGACGGCGGGGCTGGCGGTCGACTGGATGTTTTCCGACAGGGCGATCTGATCGCGGATGCGGATGCGATAGGCATCGACGGTCAGGCTGAACCCACCCGCCCGGATGACGGTGCCGAGCGAGTAGTTGCGGGACTTTTCCGCATCCAGCGGCACGGCGCCCAGCGCCCGGGCGATGTCGCTCGACACCGGATAGAGGCCCGTCTCCAGGATCTGGTTGCCGGTGACCAGCGTCTGGGTGGAGGTATAGTATTGCTGCTGCAGCGAGGGAGCGCGGAAACCGGTCGACACCGAACCGCGAAACGCCAGCCAGGGCGCGACGTCGTAGCGCGCGGACAGCTTTGCCGTCGCGGTCTCGCCGAAATCGGAATAGGTTTCGCCGCGCGCTGCGACACCGATGATCAGCCGGTCCCAAAGCCGCGCCTCGACATCGGCGTAGATGCTGCCGTTGCTGCGGTGAACGTCGACCTCGTTGGCGGGCTGGAAACCCAGAAAACCCTGAGCGCCCGAGCCGAGCGTGGCGGCGGCACCGGGTGCGCGATTGTAGCTTTCCGGCTGGCCGGCGCCGATCTTGAACCCCTCGCGACGATATTCGCCGCCGGCGGCGACGTTGATGACCGCGGCGCCGAAGCTGTATTCGCGGGCAACGTCCAGTCCGGTCACGAGCTGATCATAGGTCAGGCGGCCTGAATCGAAGTCGGTCAGCGTCGCATTGCCATAGGTGGCGTTGGCCGAGTTGCGGGTGGCGAAATCGATCGTGTTGCGGCCGTAGCTGACGGTCAGGTCGGTGTTCCAGCCGCCCAGCTCGCCACGGATACCACCGGTCGCGTTGTAATCCCGCGACCGGGTGCCGATCAGAGGAAGGAACCCGTCCGGGTACACACCCCGAACCGCCTCCGCATTGAGGTTGCCGGCGCCGGCGACGCGGGGAAAGGCGGCGCTCTCGCTGTCGCGCTGCTGAAATCCGCCATTGGCATAGGCCGTCCAGCCGGCATCGCCCAGCGGCACGGCGGCGTTGACGTAGACCGTACCCTGCTCGACCTCCGGGTCGCCGAAGCGGGCGCGGATGCGTTGCGGCGCCGGGCCGCGCGGATCGATGTCGGCGCGGTTGATCGGCTGGCGGGTGACATATTCGCCCGACACCGTCAGGAAGCCGTCGGCGCCGATGCCGAAGCCCTGCCAGCCGCTGACCGTCAGTGCCTCGCCGTCGCGAGCGCTGCGGGATGTGCGGGCGGCGTCATATTCGGTGACGAAGCGGCCGAAGGTGACGGCGGCGCCGCCACCGGACCGCGCCTCGCGCAGGCGCAGGTTGACCACGCCGGCGATCGCGTCAGAGCCATATTGGGCGGACGCGCCCTCCCGCAGGACCTCGACCCGGTCGAGGGCGATCGTCGGGATGGTGTTCAGGTCGACTGCCGCCGAGCCGCGGCCGACCGAGCCGTTGATGTTGAGCAACGCCGATGGGTGGGCGCGGGTGCCGTTGATCAGGACCAGCGTCTGGTCGGGCGACAGGCCGCGCAAGGTAGCCGGCCGGATCGCATCGGTGCCGTCCACCGCCGCCTGGCGGGGAAAGTCGATCGACGGCGCGATCGTCGCGAGCGCGTCCGCCAGTTCGGTCGTACCTTGCGCCCGCAGCGCCTCGCCGCCGAGGACGTCGACCGGCGAGACGCTGTCCAGCCGGCTGCGACCGGGCGCACGGGTGCCGGTGACGACGATCTCATCGTCGGCAGGCGGTGCGACGGCGGGCTCCGCCCCGGCAGCGACGGCGCTCTGGGCGTATGCCGGCGTGGCGAGGGCGGGCATCAATAGAGATGCGCTCGCAAGGAGCAGGTGGCGAGCGTCGATCACGTAAATTCCCTTTGGCAGCCGCGGCTTGTGCTTGCCGCGTAATCTCTACCATTGACAAGGGATTAGGAGAAACGGTTGCTTGCAGATCGATAAGCAGAGCTTCGAGGGGATGTGGCGGTCGGCCGCGCGCGACGTGCCATAGGCCGATGAGGCGAGGCGGATCGCTTCACACGGCCCAGCCGTCACATCTTCCGGCGATAGCGGATGATGCAGGTATCGAAGGGCGCCATCGCCATCCCCGAATCCGTCCGCCCCGACGCGCAGACGCGCTGACCGAAAACCGGGACCGGACCCGTCCAGCCGGTGGGGGCCGCCGTACCGGCGGTCGCGCCGGTATTCGCCAGGACCAGCGCGCCGGTGCCTTCCGGGCCGACGCGCAGGCATGGTCGAGGATCAGCCGGACGTCCGGCCCGCGCTGGCGACTTCGCGTTCTGCCTGGGTGAAGCCGTAGCGCGGGACCACTTCGTCGGTACGGTCGGTCACCGTCGCCCATTCCTGGATCAGCCGATCGGCTGCCTGCTGTCCGCCGCCGATGAAGAGCCCCTGCGTCAGGGTGATGTTGGCGGTGGCGAAATGACCGGCACCGGCGCACAGGATGGTCCGCGTGGGTGCATCGTCGCCGACCAGGGCGAGCAGCCCGGGGCTGACGAGGGCGGGGTCGAGGCGGGTCAAATTGTCCTCGCTGAGTACGCCATGCGTCATCTGGGTGGCCGCCGTCGGCGCCAGCGCGTTGACGCGGATGCCATATTTCTCGCCCTCGATCGCCAGCGTCTGCATCAGCCCGACCAGCGCCATCTTGGCCGCGGCATAGTTCGCCTGGCCGAAATTTCCGTACAGGCCCGACGAGGACGTGGTCATGACGATGCGGCCGTAATGCTGGGTGCGCATCGTCTCCCACACCGCCCGCGAGCAGATGGCGGCGCCGAAAAGGTGGACATCCACCACCTGGCGGAACTCGTCCATCGACATCTTGGCGAAGCTCTTGTCGCGCAGGATGCCGGCATTGTTGACCAGTATGTCGATCCGGCCCCATGCGGCATGGACGCGACCGACCATGTCGGTAACGGCGGCTTCGTCGGTGACCGACGCAGCGATCGCGATCGCCTCTCCGCCGGCGCTCCTGATCTCGCCGGCGACGGCCTCGGCCTGGTCGAGCGATACGTCGTTGATCGCGACGCGGGCGCCCCGGCCGGCCAGGAAGAGCGCATGCGCGCGGCCCAGGCCGCCGCCTGCTCCGGTGACGATCGCGGTACGGTTGTCGAGGTTCATGAACGGTCCTTCGGGCGTGAAGCGGTGGGAATGATCGACAGGCGGGAAAGTGGCCGTCAGGCCATCGGCGCACGACCATGTTCGTCGCGCAGCCGCAGCTTGTCGATCTTTCCGGTCGCCGCGAGCGGCATCGCGGCGAGACGGACGATCGCGTCGGGGATCCACCACGACGCCACCCGGCCGCGCAGCGCCGCCAGCAGCGTTTCGTCGGCGACATCCTCGCCCTCGCGCAGCTCGACGACCAGGATCGGGCGCTCTCCCCATTTCACGTCGGCGCGCGCGATGACGGCGGCGAGCGACACCTGCGGCATGGCACTGACCACGCCCTCGATCTCGGCGGGGTTGATCCATTCCCCGCCCGACTTGATCAGGTCCTTGGCGCGGCCGGTGATGAACAGGTTTCCGGCATCGTCGATGCGCGCCAGATCGCCGGTCGGGAACCAGCCCGCGGCATCGGTCGCCGCGTCGTCATGGCCGAAATATCGCTCGACCACGGCAGCGCCGCGGACGCGCAGATGCCCCTCGACGCCGCGTTGTTCGAGCAGGGCCGCGCCGTCGATGTCCGTCAGCAGCAGGTCGACGCCGATCGCGGGGCGCCCGGCCGACGCCGCGGACCGCGCAGGGTCACCCGGCACCGCGAAGGTTCCCGAGGGGGAAAGTTCGGTCATGCCCCAACTGGTCTGGACGGTAGCGCCCAGCCGCTGCTCCAGCCGGTCCATCAGCGCCGGCGCCATCGGGGCACCGCCAACGATGATCCGCTTCAGGCCGGGCACGTCCTCGCCGGTTGCATCCAGATGCTCCACCAGACCCAGCCATACCGTCGGTACGCCGACCGCGATGGTGACCGCCTCTTCCCGGATCAGCCGCGCGAGACTGGCGCCGTCGATCTGTCGGCCAGGCAGCACCAGCTTGCCGCCGACAGCGGGCACGGCGAACGGCAGGCCCCATGCATTGGCATGGAACATCGGTACCGCCGCGAGCACCGCATCGGCGTGCGAGATCGCCATGACATCCGCCTGCAGCATGCGGAGCGTGTGCAGGAAGCTGGAACGATGCGTGTAGGTGACGCCCTTGGGCGCGCCCGTGGTGCCCGAGGTGAAGCACAGCCCCGACGGCGTACGCTCGTCGAAATTGCCCCATGCCGGCGTCGGGCGATCATGGTCCAGCAGATCGTCGAGCACCTGGATGACCAGCGTGCCGGATTCTGCCGGTGGCACCGGGCCATCGATCACGAGCAGCCGATCGACGGTCGCCGCCAGCGCCGCGATCTCGCGGGCGAGGGGAAGAAGGTCGCCGCCGACGATCAGGATGCGGGCTTCGGACTGCCGGATCATCGCCGCGAGTTGCACGGCCGTCAGGCGGGGGTTCAGGGTATGACAGGCGGCCCCGATCCCCATGATCGCATACCATGCCTCGACATGCGCCTGCGTGTTCCAGGCGAGCGTCGCGACACGATCCCCGACCCCGACCCCGTAATCGGCGAGCAGGGCCGAGACGAGCCGCGCCCGCCGTTCGAGTGATGCGTAGCCGGTCCGCCCGGCCGTGCCCGCCGCCCCTGCGGTGACCACCTCCGCGGCGGGATGCCATTTGGCCGCGTGATGCAGGAAGCGATCCAGCGTCAGCGGGTAATCCTGCATGCTGCCGTCGATCATCGACACGATCCCGCCCTGACCAGGATCGGGGAAGCGACGCCGGTGTTCCAGTTCCATGGCTGGTCCCCCGCCGCGCGCCGGCGACAGGTGGCGGCTTCGTGGAGCGCGTACATGTTGGGGAGCAGATAGGTGCCGGGCCGCGGCTCCTGCGCGAAGGCCATGTAGTTGGCCTGATCGCCATAGGGCTGCCAGTCCGGGGCGCCGGGCGCCACCGGCGTGCCGGTGCGCGCGAAGGATGCCCAATAGCCCATCATGGTGCGCGACAAGGCCCGCTCGCGCGGGGTATCGGGCACCTTCGGCCAGGCGGCCGGCATGTCGCCTGCCGTCCCGAAGACATACGGTATCTCGGCGGCATGAAAGGCGTGCAGGCCGTTGTCGTCCGCGGCCGGATAGCCATGATCGAAGAAGTAGAGATAGGATCGTTGGCCGGCGACGGTCTGCTTGATCGCCAGCCGTGTCGCGGTCCAGCCGTACATCGCGTCGCGGGTCGTCGCCAGCATGCTGCTGGCGATGTCGGCGGACGGATAGAGGCCCAGGAACGCGTTGCCGAGGTCGCGGTAACGATCCCGGATCGTCGCCTCGTACGTCGCGGCGTTCGCCGGCGCGGGGGGCAGGAGGAAGCGCAGCGAGCGAATCTCGCCGGCGTTGAAGCCGGCCAGCACGGGCACCGGTGCCTGCTCGCCGCGGTCGAATGTGTCGACGAGCTGCCTCGGCAGCGTCTTGCCGTCCACCGTTCCCCACGGGATGTATCCGGCGGCGGCCGCCTTCTGCACCAGCGTTTCAGCGGGCAGGGCGCGCAGGGCGGCAAGGTCCGGCGCGCCCATGGCGGTCGCCAGGCGGACGCCCTCGGCCTCGGCCGATGGCATGCCGTGCGCGGTGGTGCGCAGCTCCGGCATCGACACCATATAGGCGCTCTGCGCGATCGCCTTGTGGAACAGCCCGCGCGCCGGCGGCGCGGCCATCAGATAGGTCGTGCTGAGCGCGCCGGCCGACTCACCAGCGACCGTGACGTTGTCGGGATCGCCCCCGAACGCGGCGATGTTGCGTCGGACCCAGCGCAGGGCGGCGATCTGGTCGAGCAGGCCGTAATTGCCCGACACCTTGTCGCCGGACTCGGCACTGAGGGCGGGATGCGCGAGGTAGCCGAGGATACCGAGGCGATAGTTGATCGTGACGACGATCATGCCCTGTCGCGCCAGGCGGGCGCCGTCGAACATGGACTCGTGGCCGTATCCCGCGAACAGGGAGCCGCCATGGATCCAGACGAAGACCGGCAGCTTGCCCCGCTTCCTGGGTGCCCAGACGTTCAGGACCAGGCAGTCCTCGCCCATGCGCTTCGGTGCGTCGGCGTAGATGCTGCCGGGCCGCGGCAGCGGCTGGACGCAGGCGGCGCCGAACTCCCGCGCCTGGCGGACGCCCTGCCAGTCGGGCATGGGTGCGGGCGGACGCCAGCGAAGCGGGCCGGTCGGCGGCGCAGCGAACGGCACGCCGCGGAAGATGTCGAGGTCGCCGGCGCTTTCGCCCTCGATCCCGCCAGCCGGGGCCATGACGACCGGGCGGGTCGCGGCGGGTGCCGTGCCGGCGACGAGTGCGGCGATCGCCGCACCGAGCAGGATGTTGCGCATCATCGCACCTCGATTGCAGGATGTTCGCGCCGGATGGCTCGCGCGAGGGCGAGGAACAGCAGCACCGCGACACCGTAGAACGGAAGGATGGTGTAGAAGGCCATCTGCAGCGGGTTGCCGTAGCCCGCGACCTTGAACCAGTCGCTGGCGGCACCGAGATAGGTGGGGCCGAGGCCCAGGCCGATCATGTTCATGACCAACAGCAGCAGGGCACCGGCCATCACGCGCTGGTTGGGCCGCACTTCCTCCTGCACCAGCGCGACCGCCGGCGAGAGATAGAAATAGTTCAGCGCCATGGGGAGGACCAGCAGCACCATGGCCCATCGCCAGCCGGGCGCGGCGACGAAGCCGACGAAGAACGGAGCGGCCACGATCAACGCGATCGCCGGGATCAGGGCGTAGACGCGCTTGTCCCGACCGGCGAAGCGATCGACGAGGCGGCCCGAGGCGAAGATGCCGCCGCCCATCGAGACGAGCACCAGCAGCGCATACCACAGCGCGACCTGACGCAGCGTCATGCCCTTTTCCTCCATCAGGAACAGGGTCGTGAAGTTGGCGGTCGCGTAGGTGATGAACTGGTTGGCCCCGGTCGCCAGCGCGGTCAGACGCAGGACGGGGCGGGCGAAGAACATCCGGCACGTGGCCACGAACGGTGCCTTTTCCGGTGCCGCGTGGGGAACCGCAGCGGCCGCATCGCCGTCCAGTCCGCCGCGGACCGGTTCGCGGACCGTCACGAAGACGAGCAGCGCGGTTGCGACGCCGACGATGCCGAGGACGATGAACGCGTCCCGCCAGCTATAGGCCGCGGCGATCGAGGCGCCGAATGCGACGCCCAACGCGTTGCCGATCGGCGGTCCCAGATTGTAGATGCCGAGCGCGGTGCCGCGCGTGCCCGGCCGGAAATAATCGGAGATGATCGCGTAGGATGGCGGCACTCCGCCGGCCTCGCCGACGCCGACCGTCATGCGCGCGGTCGCCAGCTGGCCGTAATTGGCAGCCAGCCCGCACGCGGCGGTGGCCGCGCTCCACAATGCGCAGGCGAGCGAGACGACACGGACGCGGTTGGTCCGATCCGCGAACCAGGCGACGGGCACCGAGATGATGCAGTAGAACAGCGCGAAGTAGAGCCCGCTGATCAGCCCGATCTGCCCGTGCGTCAGGCCGAGTTCGTCACGGATCGGCTTCGCCAGGATCGCGAGCAGCTGGCGATCGAGGAAGTTGAGCACGTAGACGAAGCAGAGGACCGACAGCACGAACCAAGCCCGAGCCGTCGTCCGTCCGGTATCCGCCCCGGCGCCCGGCACGGACAGGTCGGCCGGATGCGGAGATGAGGTCGCCACCGGTCAGATCCCGTAGGCGAGGCGGATGCCGACCGTCCGCGGGCGGAGTGTGCCGATGCGGCTGGCGAAGAACGCCTCGGGATGGATGTACACGGCCGAGTGGTTGTCGGTCACGTTCTCGACGTACAACTGGCCCGTCCAGTCTCCACGCGCGATGCCGAGGCTGAGGTTCAGGTTCACATACTCGTCCGTCTCGCCAAAGGTCGGCAGGCGCGCGCGGGGATTGCCCGGCACGTTGGGGAACGAGCTGTTGTACGATCCGACATACTGGGCGTTTACCGCTGCGGTGGCGCGGGTACCGGAGCCGATGTCGAACCCGTAGGCCAGATATGACGATCCCTGGAGACGCGGCGCCGACAGCCGGTGGCCGAGCACGGCGCCGGAGATCGCCGCTTCGGCAGCCGTCAGCTCGGTAATCTTGGCGTCGTTGTAGGCGGCGTTCAGGCCGAGCGTGACTCCGGTCGCCGGAATGACCGCCGTCTCGACCTCGAACCCGCGGCTGCGTGCCGCACCGATGTTGGTGGCGAACTGTACCGAGTCGGAGATGCGGTTCGCCTGGACCTGGATGTTGCTCCAGTCGATCCAGTAGGCGGCGGCGTTGATCGTCACGCGGCCGTCGAGCCAGCGGCCCTTGGCGCCCACCTCATAGCTTTTCAGGTCGTCCGACGAGGCGCCGGCGGGAATGACGATGTCGCTGGCGTTGACGGTGCTGACCCGCCCGGCGAACGCGTTCACCACCGGCCCGCGATAGCCGGTCGCGAAGGTAGCGTAGGTGGTGATGTGCTCGACCGGCTTGAAGCTGGCGCTCGCCTTGTAGGACGGCTTCGATCCCTTCGCCTTCACGCCCGTCACCGCAGTGTACGGGGTCAGGGTCAGCCGACCGCGACGTCCGGTGAGGGCCGCGACGAAATAGTTGCTGTTGTATCCGCCCGCTTCGGTGAAGCCCTGAGCCGTGATCCGGCCATAGCGCAGGCCGCCGGTCAGCCAGAAACGGGGCGTGAAGCGGAACGTCACCTCGCCGAATCCGGCCAATTCGGAGCTGTTCTGATAGGTGTACTGTTTTTGGTAATATTGATCGGGCAGCCCGGTGATGCCGCGTGCCTGAAGGAACGGCAGCGACGAGCGGTAGAAATAGTCCACGTCGCGGCGACGGTTCAGGTAAAAGCCGCCGACGACGAACTGCAGCGGGCCATCGAAGGTTGATGTCAGCCGCGCCTCCTCGACGAAGACCTTGTCATAGCCGTTGGCGTCGAGGCCGAAGGCGATGGCGCCGCCGAAAGTGTTGGCCAGATCGGCGTAGAAGCGCTGCTTGAAGCGCGAATAGGTGCTGGAGCTCGTCAGCTTGGCGAAATCGAAGTCGTAGTCGATCGTGCCGTTGACGATCGTCTGCTTGCCGGTGAACCGGTCCGGCTGGTCGGAGATCCGCTTCTCGCGGCCGAGCGACGGGCTGGTGAGCGACGAGTCCTTCGGATCGCTGTCCTCGTAGGAGCCGAGCAGCCGGATCGACAGGCGGTCGGTCGGCTTCCACAACGCGATGACCCGGCCGCCGTAATCGACCAGCGTATTGGAATTGTGCACGCCGGTGCCGACGTTATCGAGATATCCCTCCTCGTGACGGTAGAAGCCGACCGCGCGGACGGCCAGCTTGTCGGTCACCAGCGGCACGTTGACCATGGCGTTGTAGCGCTGTCGGAACGAATCCGATCCGGTCAGGCCCAGATCGACCAGCGCCGAGGTGTCGAAATCGTTCAGATCGGGGCTCTTGGTCAGGATCCGCATTGCACCCGACAGCGATCCCGATCCGAACAGCGTGCCTTGCGGCCCGCGCAGGAACTCGACCCGCTCCACATCGAACAGGTTGGGATCGACGACGGTGGTGTTGCCGATCGTGGAGACGGGCAGCTCGTCCAGATATACCGCGACCGTGCTTTGCAGATTGGCGCCGTAGCCGTTGGTGGCGATGCCGCGAACGGTGAAATTGTTGAAGTTCTGCGTCGGGCGATTCAGGATCACGCCCGGCGTCTCGCGCGCGACACCCTCGAAACCGACGATGCCTTTGCGGCTGAGTTCGGCCTGCTGGAAGGCGGTGACGCTGATCGGTACATCCTGGATGCGCTCTTCACGCCGGGTGGCGGTGACCACGATCTCGTCGTTCTGCACCACGTCGCCGTCCCGCTCTCGATCTGACCGCGCGGTCTGTCCGGACTGGTCGGAGGTCGTCTCGGCAGGCGGAGTAGCGACCGGCCCCGGTGCGCCGCCATCCTGGGCGTGGGCCGGCACGGCGGCGATCGAAAGCGCGACCAGACCCACCGATGCGTACAACAATCCCCGCATACTCTCTCTCCTGTCGGTCCGGCTGTTCGCGCCGGTTCCCTGATCGTGATTTGACAGGACTTGATTGCCTCTGTCAACACTCACTATCGCAATAGTGAACGTTTTAATTCGGGCACAAGCGGATGGCTGTGGATCAGCAGTACGGACAGACTGGAACGCGTGAAGGAGCTTCGGCGGGAGGCGGTCGGATGGGCGCTATGTTCGGCACGGACGACCGCAGATTTCCCTGAAGCCCGCGGCCATGAACTGCGCCATGCGTTGCTTGACCGCGACGAAGTCGTCCGAGCGGCAAAGCCCGCCGGACAGCTTGTCGATGCGGCCCGTCCGCGCGAGGGTCAGCATCAAGGCCCCCGTGACGAAGTGGTACCCCCAGAAGATGTCGTCGCGCGCGCAGTCGGGCATCGCGCTCTGCAGGATCTCGATGAGGCGCAGGACGACCGGGTCGAAATAATCGTCCATCATGTCCGCCCCCCATTCGGGCGTGTTCGCCACCTGCGCGCCCAGCGCGGCATAGTTCTTCCAGCGTTCGCCACCCTGGATGTAGAGATCGAGATCGGTGTCGAGAAAGGCGTGCAGAGCGCCCTCCACGGTCGGTGAACCGGCACTGGCCCGTTCATACTCGTCCAGCGCGCGCATCCGGGTCTCGCTCGAGACGATCGCCCGCCGCGCGAACACCTTGTCGAACAGCTCCTTCTTGTCCTTGAAGTAATAACTCAGGAGAGTGCGATGGACGCCGACCCGGACCGCGACGTCGTTCAGGGTCACGCCGTTCAGTCCATGTCGCGAAAAGAGCTCCTCCGCGACATCGAGGATCTGCTCGATCATCTCGGCGCGCTGCTCTGCCTTTCGGGTCGCTCGCTTGACTGGCTTCGGCTCGTTCACGCGCATTCCCTGTCAGGAATGGCGTTCCGCCGTCAAGAATGGAGCCGAGACGAGCCGATCGTCCTGGATCGCCGTTGCCGCGGCGAGGAGCGCATCGACGATCCGGCTGGCGGCCGCAATGTCGGGATCGCTGTGTGCGGCGAAGACCAGCCCGATGTCGCGCGTGAAGTCGAAACCCTCCAGCGGCACGCGCACCACGCCCGGCTCATGGAAACCGTCCGGCATGACCGTCACGCCCAGTCCGGCGCGCACGTAACCAAGCGCCTTGTCGTCGCTGGTGGTGCGGGCGGGGAAGAAAGGCCGGATGCCGCGTGCCGTGAAGAAGCGGCTGGTGTCGGGCAGCAACTCGCAATGCCGCCGCAGGATCATGGGATCGTCGGCAAGTTCCTCTGCGCGGATGCTGTCACGCGTGGCGAGCGGATGGGCCGCGGCGAGCGCCAGTGAATAGCCTTCGGTCAGGATGTGACGTCGCAGCGCCGGCGGATCGTCGTCGCGGACGATCATCAACGCGGCATCGATCCGGCCGCGGGCCAGCCGGCTGCGCAGGTCGCGTTCCTTCCCCTCGACGATCTCGATGCGCATGCCGGTACGATAGGATCGATGTTCACGAAGAAAATTCTCTATCCAGCGACCTGCCATGGTCGCCAGGACGCCCAGGCGGAGGGTGCGCGACCGGACCGTGTCGATGACTTCCCGCTCCGCCGCGGCGAATTCAGATTCGATCAGGCGGGCATGGGACAGAAGCCGAACGCCCGCATCGGTCAGCTCGACACGGCGGTTGGTGCGGTTGAACAGGGGCCGCCCCAGCGACTTTTCCAGCTTGGCGATCCCGACGGAGAGTGTCGGCTGCGACACGTTGCAGGCCGCCGCCCCTCGCGAGAAGTTGCCGGTATCCACCACGGCCATGAAATAGCGCAGGTGATAGCGATCGATCATAGACGGTCTCTATGCACTTCTTCCGCGCCTTTCAATTTTGCAGGCTGGTCGTGCCGGTCTAGAACCCGTTACAACGACGAACGGGAGAGTGACATTGGCCGACCTGGACTTCTGTCTCGGCGAGATGGCGGACACGATCCGCGACACCACGCGACGGTTCGCGCTGGACCGGATCGAGCCGATCGCGGCGCGGGTCGATGCCGAGGACAGCTTTCCGCGCGACCTGTGGCCCGAGATGGGCGCGCTGGGCCTCCACGGCATCACCGTCGAGGAAGCGGATGGCGGCCTTGGCCTCGGTTATCTCGAACATCTGATCGCGTGCGAGGAGATCAGCCGCTCGTCGGCGTCGGTCGGGCTCAGCTATGGTGCCCACTCCAATCTGTGCGTGAACCAAATCCGCCGCTGGGGTAATGCCGAGCAGAAGGCGCGGTATCTGCCGAAGCTGATCTCCGGCGAGCATGTCGGCAGCCTGGCGATGTCGGAGGCGGGCGCCGGATCGGACGTGGTGTCGATGAAACTGCGCGCCGACAAGGTGGATGGCGGCTGGCGACTGAACGGCACCAAGTTCTGGATCACCAACGCCCCCTATGCGGACACGCTCGTCGTCTATGCCAAGACCATCGCCGATGGCGGATCGAAGGGGATCACCGCCTTCCTGATCGAGAAGGATTTCGGCGGCTTCTCGATCGGGCAGAAGATCGACAAGGTCGGCATGCGCGGCTCGCCCACCGCAGAGCTGGTGTTCGACGACTGTTTCGTCGCCGACGAGCAGGTGATGGGGCCGCTGAACGGTGGTGTCAAAGTGCTGATGTCGGGGCTGGATTACGAGCGCGTCGTGCTGTCCGGCATCCAGCTGGGGATCATGCAGGCCTGCCTCGACGTCGTTCTGCCCTATGTCCGCGAGCGCAAGCAATTCGGCCGGCCGATCGGCGAGTTCCAGCTGATGCAGGCGAAGGTCGCGGACATGTACGTCGCACTGAATTCGTCCCGCGCCTATGTCTATGCGGTCGCCAAGGCGTGCGACGCCGGCCGCACCACCCGGTTCGATGCGGCAGGATGCATCCTGCTCGCCTCCGAGAACGCGGTGAAGGTAGCGGGCGAGGCGATCCAGGCGCTGGGCGGCGCCGGCTATACCAAGGACTGGCCCGTCGAGCGGTACTGGCGGGATGCCAAGCTGCTCGACATCGGGGCGGGCACCAACGAGGTGCGGCGGATGCTGGTCGGTCGCGAGCTGATCGGCCACGACGCACCGAAGGCGCAGTGAAGGCCGATGGCGACCATCACGACCAATGTCGATGCAGGGTCCGACGTCTTTCGGGCCAACGCCGCCCATAACGGCGCGCTGGCGGAAGCGCTGCGCGCGACCGTGGCAAAGACTGCGCTGGGTGGATCGGAACAGCACCGCGCGCGGCACGTCGCGCGGGGCAAACTGTTGCCGCGCGACCGGGTCGAGCGGCTGCTGGATCCCGGCTCGCCGTTCCTGGAGATCGGGGCGCTGGCCGCCAACGGCATGTATGATGACGGGGCGCCCGGAGCCGGCGTGATCGCCGGCACGGGCCGGGTATCGGGGCGCGAGTGCATGATCGTCGCCAACGACGCGACGGTGAAGGGCGGCGCCTATTTCCCGATGACGGTGAAGAAACACCTGCGCGCGCAGGAGATCGCGCGCGAGAACCGGCTGCCGTGCATCTATCTGGTCGACAGTGGCGGCGCCAACCTGCCGCATCAGGCGGAGGTGTTTCCCGATCGCGAGCATTTCGGGCGCATCTTCTTCAACCAGGCGCAGATGTCGGCGGAGGGCATCGCCCAGATCGCGTGCGTGATGGGCAGCTGCACGGCCGGCGGTGCCTATGTTCCGGCGATGTCGGACGAGACGGTGATCGTGCGCGATCAGGGAACGATCTTTCTGGCCGGACCGCCGCTGGTGAAGGCGGCGACGGGTGAAGTGATCTCCGCCGAGGAACTGGGCGGAGCCGAGACGCACGGGCGCAAGTCCGGCGTGGTCGACCATGTCGCCGAGAACGACGAGCATGCGCTGCTGATCGTGCGCGACATCGTCGCCACGCTGAACCGGCCCAAGATGGTCGATATCGAGATCGTCCCACCCCGTCCGCCGAAGCTCGATGCGCAGGAGCTGTACGGGATCGTGCCGCAGGACGTACGCGCGCCGTACGACGTACACGAGGTGATCGGGCGGATCGTCGACGGATCGGAGTTCCACGAGTTCAAGCCGCTGTACGGCACCACGCTGGTCTGCGGGTTCGCCCGGATCTGGGGCATGCCCGTCGCCATTCTCGCCAATAACGGCGTGCTGTTCTCGGAAAGCGCGCTGAAGGGCGCACACTTTATCGAGCTGGCATGCCAGCGGCGGGTGCCGCTGCTGTTCCTCCAGAACATCTCGGGCTTCATGGTCGGCGGCAAGTATGAGGCGGAGGGGATCGCCAAGAACGGGGCCAAGCTGGTCACCGCCGTCGCAACGGCGTCGGTGCCCAAGATCACCGTGCTGATCGGCGGCAGCTTCGGGGCGGGCAATTACGGGATGTGCGGGCGCGCCTATTCACCCCGCTTCTTGTTCACCTGGCCCAACGCCCGCATCTCGGTGATGGGCGGCGAGCAGGCGGCCAGCGTGCTGGCCACGGTGCACCGCGATGCAGACAGCTGGGCGCCGGAGGAGGCCGAACGCTTCAAGGCACCGGTCCGGCAGAAGTACGAGGACGAAGGCAATCCCTATTACGCCACCGCGCGGCTGTGGGACGATGGCATCATCGATCCTGTCCAGACGCGCGACGTGCTGGGCCTCGCCTTCTCCGCCACGCTGAACGCGCCGATCCCTCAAACGCCGAAGTTCGGCCTGTTCCGGATGTGACGGCCATGATGAACAGCCTTTTGATCGCCAATCGCGGCGAAATCGCCCGCCGCATCATCCGCACCGCGCAGCGGCTCGGCATCCGCACCATCGCCGTCCATTCCGACGTCGATGCGGGCATGCCGTTCGTCCGGGAGGCGGACGAGGCGGTGTGCATCGGCACGGCAGCGGCGACCGACAGCTATCTGCGGCAGGATCGCCTGCTGGAAGCGGCGTGGGCCACCGGCGCGGAGGCGATCCATCCCGGCTACGGCTTCCTGTCGGAGAATGCGACGTTCGCCGAGGCGGTGATCGCGGCCGGGCTGATCTGGGTCGGCGCGCCGCCCGCCAGCATCCGGGCGATGGGGCTGAAGGATGCGGCGAAGGAGCGCATGATCGCGGCGGGCGTGCCGGTCACTCCGGGATATCTGGGTGCGGACCAGTCCCCCGAGCGATTGCAGGCGGAGGCCGACACGATCGCCTATCCGGTGCTGATCAAGGCGGTGGCCGGCGGCGGTGGCAAGGGCATGCGCAAGGTCGACGCCGCGGCCGATTTCGCCACCATGCTGGAAAGCTGCCAACGCGAGGCGGCGGCCTCGTTCGGCAACACGCAGGTGCTGATCGAGAAGTACATCCTGTCGCCACGCCATATCGAGGTGCAGGTGTTCGGTGACATGCACGGGCAGGCCGTCCACCTGTTCGAGCGCGACTGCTCGCTTCAGCGGCGTCATCAGAAGGTGATCGAGGAGGCACCCGCGCCGGGCATGGACGCGGCGACGCGCGCGGCGATATGCGACGCGGCGGTTCGCGCCGCGAAAGCGGTCGATTATGTCGGCGCCGGCACGATCGAGTTCATCGCCGACGGATCGGACGGGCTGAGCGCCGACCGCATCTGGTTCATGGAGATGAACACGCGGCTGCAGGTGGAGCATCCCGTGACCGAGGCGATCACGGGCCAGGATCTGGTCGAATGGCAATTGCGCGTCGCCTCTGGCGAGCCATTGCCCAAACGGCAGGACGAATTGTCGATCGACGGCTGGGCCATGGAAGCGCGCCTTTATGCCGAGAACCCGAGCAACGGCTTTCTGCCCTCCACCGGGCCGCTCGACCGGCTGCACTTTCCCACCGGGCTTCGGATCGACAGCGGCGTGGAGGAGGGCGGCGAGGTGACGCCCTATTACGATCCGATGATCGCCAAGCTGATCGTCCACGGCACCTCACGACATCATGCAACCGCGAAGCTCGCGGCGGCTGCGCGTGGGACGCAGGTATGGCCGGTCAGGACCAACGCCGCCTTTCTGGCGCGGGCGGCGGCGCACCCCGACTTCGTCGCCGGCCGGGTCGACACCGGTTTTATCGAGCGGCATGCGGACGCGTTGATTCCCGCGGCCGAGCCATCCGCGGCGGTGCTGGCGGCAGCGGCGGCGGCGATACTGCCGGCCATGGCGGGCGATCCGTGGACCGACCTGCGCGGGTTCCGCGCCAACGCCGATCCGTCGCCCCAGGTCGAGGTGGAGGTCTCCGGCAAGCCCTATCTCGTCCGCGACGCAGCGGCCGGGGACGCGATGATCGCGAACGACGTGCTGTTCCTGGACGGCGAGGCATGGTCATTCGGTCCGCGCCGGGCGGACCATGCCGGCGGTGGCGGTGAGGGCGATGGCGCGATCCTGTCGCCGATGCCGGGCCGCGTATTAGCGGTGCTCGTCGCGGCGGGGCAGACGGTCGCCAAGGGCGAGCGCATGCTGGTGCTGGAGGCGATGAAGATGGAACAGGCGTTGCTGGCGCCGTTCGACGGCGTAGTTGCCGAGCTGAAGGTCAGCGAGGGTGCGCAGGTGCCCGAGGGCACGCTGCTGGCACGGATCGCCAGGGGGGAAAGCTGATGGCCGGACGCTGGTTCGACGAGTGGCGGGTCGGTGATCGGATCGTCCACGAGATCCGCCGCACGGTGACCGAGACGGACAATCTGCTGTTCTCGACGATGACGCACAATCCGCAACCGCTTCACATTGATGCGGAGGCGGCGCGCGCCAGCGAGTTCGGCCAGATCCTGGTCAACGGTACCTTCACCTTCGCGCTGATGGTCGGTCTTTCGGTGAGCGACACGACGCTGGGCACGCTGGTGGCCAACTTGGGATACGACAAGCTGGTGATGCCCAAGCCGGTATTCCTGGGCGACACGCTGCGCGCCGCTTCGGAGGTGGCGGAGCTGAAGGACAGCCGGTCGCGTCCCGAGGCGGGGATCGTCACCTTCACGCATCGCCTGCTGAACCAGCGCGACGAGATCGTCTGCCAGTGCCTGCGCAGCGCGCTGATCAGGCGGTCGCCGGCATGATGCTGCGATCGCTGCTGTTCGTGCCGGGCGACCGGCCGGAACGGTTCGACAAGGCCGCCGCCAGCGGCGCGGACGCGCTGATCCTCGACCTGGAGGATTCGGTCACCGCGGCGGCGAAGGATGCGGCGCGCGAGGCGGTGGCCAATCGCCTGAGAGGCAAGCGGGACGGCGCGATGCTGTTCGTCCGGGTCAATCCGCTGGATACGGGATTGTGCGAGCAGGATCTCGACGCGCTACGCGGCCTGTCGCCTGACGGCGTGGTGTTGCCCAAGGCGGAGGGCGGTGCCAGCGTCCGTCGATTGGCGGAGCGGATGGCAGCCGTGTCGATCGACGCACCGGTCCTGCCGATCGCGACGGAAACGGCGGCGGCCGTGTTTCAGCTCGGCAGCTATGGTGGAAGCGGATGCCGGCTGGCCGGGCTGACCTGGGGAGCGGAGGATCTGCCCGCCGCGATCGGCGCCGCCACCTCGCGCGAGGCGGATGGCCGCTACACCGCTCCCTACGAGATGGTGCGATCGCTGACGCTGTTCGGCGCGCATGCGGCAGGAGTGGCGGCGATCGAGACGGTCTATCCCGCCTTTCGCGATGAGGAGGGGCTCGAGACGTATGCGCGGCGGGGTGCGCGCGACGGCTTCACGGGCATGATGGCGATCCATCCGGCGCAGGTGGCGGCGATCAATGCTGCCTTCACGCCCGATGCCGCGCAGATCGCACAGGCCCGCGCGATCGTCGCCGCCTTTGCCGCAGCGCCGGATGCCGGGGTACTGCAGGTCGACGGGCGGATGGTGGATGCTCCCCATCTGAAGCAGGCCCGGACCATCCTTGCTCGCGCGGGGGAGCCGCCGATGCCGCGCTGACCGTCAGGTCAGGCGGCGTGGAACAGGAAGTCACCGCGTACCGCGCGTTGGTAGCGGATGACGAGCTGGATCAGGTCCGCCTGTCGATGCGTGTCGGTCTTGGCGAAGACCTGCTTCAGATAGGCCCGCGCCGTATCGGGCTTGATCCGCATCTCGAATGCCGCCTCGCTCAGCGTCGCGCCGGCGACGAGCCGAGCGACCAGCTGGGTCTCCACCGGTGACAGGCCGTGTAGCTGGCATATCACCTCCACGCCGCGCAGCCCGCTCAGCTCGGGACGCATGACGTAGACGATCGCGGCGGCACCGCCCTCCGCGCTTTCCGCCGCGGCGGGGGCGATGACGGCGATGAGGGGGCGGTGCTGGTCCGGACGGTCGAGGAGCAGCATCATGCTGTGCCGGCTGGGTTGTCCCGCTTCTGCCGGCAAGGTCAGGACATGGTCCAGCGAGGCCTGGAAGCGGATGGCATCCTGATAGCGGGTCGGGCGCAGCTGGTCGCGGCGCAACTCGATACCGTCGCGGGTTGCCAGGATCGCCTGTGCGGCCGGGTTGCTGAACAGGACGCTATGATCCGCGCGGACGACGATGATCCCGCACTCGCTCTGGTTCATCGCGGCTGCCAGCAAGCGCTGTCGTTCCGCCGTGGCATCGCAGGCCAGCCAGGTGTCGTGCATCGCCCCGGCTGCGGCGGCCAGACCCGGCGCCATCGCCATGACCCGGTCGGTCGCATCGGCAGGCTCGATCGAACGCGCGTCGAACACCAGCATCAACTGGCGCAAGACACCGGGAACCGACGCGTCGAGTGCCAGGCAGCGATGGGCCGGGACTGCTGCATCGCGCAGCCAGGCGTGGCCGCGACTACCCGGCGCGGGCGCGGCGGCCAGCGACAGCGTCAGGGCAGCATCCGCCGCTGCGTCTGTCCAGGCCCGGCCGTGTATCCGGCGCTCACCGTCGCTCTGCTGATCTTCCACGACAAGGCAGCCGGCGACAGCCCCGATCGCGCGACAGATGCCGTCGACGAAGCGGGTCAACGCATCGTTATCGGCCGCCTTCCTCGCTGCATCCACGCGGTCCGTCATCCCCACCATCACGGGCCGCGTGGCAAGATCGATGTCTGGCATCGTCATCCTCCCGTTTCGATACCCCATCCGCCCGATTACCGGTCTACTTCCCCACGGACGGTGAAACACTAATGCAAGTCAATGTAAACAGGACGAGACGGAACACGTCGCCGCGATGCGGCGCCTACCCGGGTTAGTATGTAAGAGGCGCAAGCGCTTACCGTCCCATCGCGGCACACGGATCTGCCGAATTTTCTTCAAATCAGCTCTTTCGCCTACCTGTATCGATGCCACTTTCGGGCCGGCCCGAGCGGTCGTACACCGGGCGGATGACGGAGTCCGAACAGCAGCATGGCACCATCCGCGTCGGCATCGGCGGCTGGACCTATGAACCGTGGCGCGGCACCTTCTATCCCGAAGGGCTGACCCAGAAGCGGGAGCTGGAATATGCCGCCGGCCACCTGACTGCGATCGAGGTCAACGGCACCTATTATTCCAGCTTCAAGCCCGCAACGTTCGCCGGCTGGGCGAAGCAGGTACCAGACGATTTCGTCTTCACGCTGAAGGCGGCACGCTATTGCACGAACCGCAAGGTGCTGGCCGAGGCGGGCGAGTCGATCGCGCGGTTCGTCGGTCAGGGTATTGTCGAGCTGGGTGACCGGCTGGGACCCATCCTGTGGCAGTTCGTGGCAACGAAGCGGTTCGAGGCGGACGATTTCGCCGCTTTCCTCCGCCTGCTGCCTGCGGCGCAGGACGGGGTGTCGCTGCGCCATGCCGTGCAGGTGAGACACGACAGCTTCGCCGATCCGGCCTTCGTCACGCTGTGCCGTGCGGCGGGTGTGGCGATCGTATTCGCCGACTCGACCGACTATCCCGCGATCGCCGACATCGCCGGCGATTTCGTCTATGCGCGTCTGGAAGCGGGCGTCGAGGAGGAGCCAGCCGGCTACGCCGCCGCCGCACTGGACGACTGGACCCAGCGGGCGCGGGAGTGGGCTGCCGGCGGCTCACCCGACGGACTGCCCTATGTCGCGGATGCGGCGGACCGGAAGCCGCGCGATACCTTCGTCTTCTTCATCAACGGCGCCAAGGTTCGGGCGCCGCACGGCGCACAGGCACTGATCGAGCGGCTGAAACGCTGATCGCGTCAGGGGTGCAGCATCGCCCCCACCCCGCGCATCGCGGACCACAGTGTCGCGATCCTCGCCACATACGGCACGCGGGCGAGCGAGACGTCGACCGGGCCGAGCGAGACCGACAGCGGATCGGCTACAGTCCGGCCGGTCCGCTCGCGATCGTCGGCGTCGCCGTCGATCACCGCGGACGGATCGTCGGACGTCGGTGTGGTCGTGATCGGCGGTGTGCTGCGTGCCGGCTGCTGCGTGCCTTGCGCCTGACCCAGGATCGCCGCGGTCTCGATCATGTCGAGTGCCTGATGCGCCAGCGAATAGCGTCTCGCCGCTGCCAGCCAGGCGTTCGCCTGCCCGGCACCGGGTAGCCGCGCCACCTCCGCCCGGGCCGCATCGACGCGACCATCGTCGAGCAGCCGGCGGGCACGCGCGAGCCGGTCGACCGGGGCGGTGGAGGGGGTGCCCTCCTCCCGCAGCACGACCAGATGGCCGAGTTCGCGACGTACCTGGGTCAGCCAGCCACTCTCACCGCCTGCCTGCAGGGCCGGGGCGATGGCATCCAGCCCCTGACGCAGGTCCTCGGTCGTCACCGGGGTACGCGCGGCCTGGATCACCACCGCGACGGCACGGGGTTGCGCGGTCACGAAGCGGGTGCGCAGCTGTTCCTCCAGATACCCCAGCCCGGTTCCGCGATCGATCGCGCGGCGCGCGGCGAAGGCGACCATCAGCGCCTCCGCCCGTGTCGCCTGCGTTCCCGCTGCCGCGGCATCGGTCGCGACGGCCGCGGCGCGCGCCTCGAGCGCGGCCAGCTGCGCCGCGAGCGCCGCCTCCCGCGTGACGAGCGCCGCCGGATCGACGGCAGGCGCGTCGCCGCCGACACCGAGGGGCTGGGCGGGCGTGAAGCCGGGTGCCTCGCTGCCGGCGGGCGACTTGGCCGAACGGTCGGTCAGGTGAAGCGCGCCGCCCCAGTCGTAACCCTGCCGCATAGCATAGGCCACCACCATGCCGCCGACGACAAAGGCCAGGACCAGCATGAGCGCGACGATCGCCCAGCGGCGAGGGCGCGGCGGCTGGGTGCTGTAAGGCGCGTGACTGCTCATCGGCGGCGTTTATCCTCGCACCGGCGGGCGCGGTCAATCGGCCAGCTGCACTGCCACCATGATGAGCGCCGAGTCGTCCGGTTTGGCGACGGCGGCGACCCGCTGCCAACCGCCGCCGGCTGCCGCCGCGATCGCCGGGGACAGCGCCGCCAGCCGCATCGTCGCTCGTGTGTCTGCGGCGACCAACGCGGCCAGTCGGTGGGCTGCGCGTGCGGAATGGAGCAGTGCGACGCTGCCCGCCAGCCGGTCGATCGTGGCCGGATCGACCGGCAGCACCTCGGCGGCATAGACCGCCACCGATGCCACGCCGGCGATCGACAGCCGCTCGCGCCCGCCGAGATGGAGCAGGCGGATGCCGGGCGGGATCGTCGCGACGAGCGTTGCAGCATCGGCGGATCCGACCGTCGCGACGTCGAATCCCGCGCGCCGCGCCGCGACCGCGGTCGCCTCACCCACGGCATGGACGGGAAGCGAGGCCAGCCCGGTCAGGCGCTCGCCGCCTTGCCGGAACGTGTTGGCGCTTGTCACCAGCAGAGCGTCGATCCCGTCGAGTGGCGGCGGTGTCCATGGCACCGGGCCTACCGCGAACAGCGGCAGGCGGATCGCCGTGCTGCCCGTCGCCTCGATCGCCGCGGCGGTGCGCGCGTTGCCCGGTTCGGGCCGCAGCACCGTCAGCGGACGGCTCACGCGCCGAACAGCTGCCGCACCGACGCCGGTGCTCGCGCGAGCAGATCGGCCGCGAGACGTGCACCGAGCTCGTCGGTGACCACGCCCTCGACCAGACCCTCCACCCGCGCCGACCCATCCTCCGCCAGCAGCTCGCCGCGCAGCACCAGCGTCTCGCCGGCAAGGCTGGCCAGCGCGGCGACGGGAGAGTGACAGTCCGCCTGCAACGCCGCGAGGAGCGATCGCTCCACCGAAACGCAGGCATGGGTCGGCGCGTCGTCGATCGCGGCGATCAGCGTGCCGGTGCCCGCATCGTCCGCCCGCACCTCGATCCCGACTGCTCCCTGTGCCGGCGCCGGCAGCATCACGTCGGTGGCGAGGGGATGACCGACGTCGCCGCGGCCGAGGCGATCGAGCCCGGCAGCCGCCAGTAGCGTCGCATCGACATCGCCGGCCGCCAGCTTCGCGAGCCGCGTTTCCACATTGCCGCGCAACAGCACGATACGCAGATCAGGCCGCGCCGCGAGCAGTTGCGCGCGGCGACGGGGGCTGCTGGTGCCGATCACCGCGTCTGGTTTCAGCGCCGCGACACTGCTGGCGCCGATCAGCCGGTCGCGCACATCCGCGCGCGGCAGCATCGCTGCGATGCGGATCGCCGCGGGGCGCACCGTCTCGACATCCTTCATCGAGTGGACCGCCGCATCGATCTCGCCCGACAGCAGCGCGCGATCGAGTTCCTTGGTCCAGAGTGCCTTGCCGCCGATTTCCGTCAGCGCGCGGTCCTGCACCCGGTCGCCGGTGGTGCGGATCACGACGAGATCGACCGAATCATCCGTCCAGCCATGCGCCGCGCACAATGCCGCCCGCACCATATTCGCCTGCGTCAGCGCCAGTGGCGATCCGCGCGTTCCCAACCTCATCACAGCCATGCCGCTGCCTAGCGCGTCTTGGACAAGGCGAGCAACCGGCCTACAAGCCGGGGATGCTGATCCTGGGTCTCGAATCCTCGTGCGACGAAACGGCTGCGGCGTTGGTAACCGGCGACCGGCAGGTGCTGGCGCACCGCCTGGCCGGGCAGGAGGCGGCGCACGCACCCTTTGGCGGGGTAGTGCCGGAAATCGCCGCGCGCGCGCATGTCGAGGTGCTGGCTCCGCTGGTCGAGGCCGCTTTGGCCGATGCGGGCGTGAGTTTGGGGCAGGTGGATGCGATCGCGGCGACGGCAGGGCCGGGGCTGATCGGCGGCGTCATGGTCGGTCTGGTCACCGGCAAGGCGCTGGCGCATGCGGCGGGCAAGCCGCTGATCGCGGTCAACCATCTGGAAGGGCACGCGCTCAGCCCGCGTCTGTCCGATCCCGATCTCGATGTCCCCTATCTGCTGCTGCTGGTGTCCGGCGGTCACTGTCAGTTGCTGCTGGTCGAGGGGGTCGGCCGCTATCGCCGGCTGGCGACGACGATCGACGACGCGGCGGGCGAGGCGTTCGACAAGACCGCCAAGCTGCTGGGCCTAGGCTTTCCCGGCGGGCCCGCGGTGGAGCGTGCGGCCGCGGCCGGCGATCCGTTTGCCGTGGCGCTGCCCCGCCCGTTGAAAGGGTCGACTGAGCCGCATTTCTCCTTCGCCGGATTGAAGAGCGCGGTGGCGCGGGCGGTGGACAGCCATTCCGCCGAGGATCTGTCGGCCTCGTTCCAGCAGGCGGTGATCGATTGCCTGGTCGATCGCACGGCGCGGGCGCTGGCCGCCGCACCTCAAGCAGCGACGCTGGTGGTTGCCGGTGGGGTGGCCGCGAATGCCGCTGTCCGGGGCGCGTTGCGGTCGTTGGCGACGGCGCACGGTCGCCGGTTCGTCGCGCCGCCCCTGTGGCTTTGCACCGACAACGCCGCGATGATCGCCTGGGCGGGCGTCGAGCGGTTCGGCGCGGGTTTGACCGATCCGCTCGATGTCGCCGCGCGTCCGCGCTGGCCACTCGATCCGGCTGCGGAAGCGGTCCGTGGCGCGGGGGTGAAGGCATGAAGATCGGGGTCCTCGGCGGCGGTGCCTGGGGTACGGCGCTGGCGCAGGTCGCGGCGTTCGGCGGACGCGACGTCATGCTGTGGGCGCGCGAGCCGGAAGTCGTCGACGCGATCAACCGGGACCACGTCAACACGCTCTACCTGCCGGACATCGCACTGTCGCCGACGATCCACGCCACGGCCGACACGCGCGATCTTCGCGACGTGGCGGCGTTGCTGGTGGTGGTGCCGGCGCAGCATGTCGGCACCGTCCTCGCGCAGATGGATCTGGGCACCCAGCCGCTGGTGCTGTGCGCCAAGGGGATCGAGGCGGGCACCCGCCGCCTGATGGGAGAGGTGGCGCAGGCGATCCATCCGGCCGCGCCGATCGCGGTGCTGTCGGGGCCGACCTTCGCGTTCGAGGTAGCGCGGGGACTGCCGACCGCGGTCACCCTGGCCTGTGCCGACGATGCGATCCGTGCCGCGCTGGCCGAGCGCCTCGCGGCCCCGCATTTCCGCCCCTATGCCAGCAACGACGTGATCGGCGCGGAGATCGGCGGAGCGGTGAAGAACGTGCTGGCGATCGGTTGTGGTGTCGTCGAGGGGGCGGGACTGGGACAGAATGCGCGCGCCGCACTGATCGCGCGCGGGTTCGCCGAAATGACCCGGTTCGGACTGGCACGCGGCGCGCGGGCGGAGACGCTGGCGGGGTTGTCTGGGCTGGGCGACCTGGTGCTGACCTGCTCGTCGACCAGCAGCCGCAACTTCTCGCTGGGCGTCGGGCTGGGCCGCGGCGAGTCCGCGACGACCCTGATGGCCGATCGGCGCACGGTGGCGGAGGGCGCGTTCACCGCGCCGGTCCTGCGCCAGGCCGCGGCCGACGCTGGCGTCGACATGCCGGTGTGCGAGGCGGTGTGCCGGCTGCTGGAGGGAGCGGCGGTGACAGAGGTGATCGGCGCCCTGCTGGCGCGACCGCTGAGGGAAGAGGGCGCATGACCGCGATCGGCATCTATGGCAGCAGCGGGCGGATGGGGCGCGCCATCGCCGACGCGATCGCGGTCGCGGGCGGTACCCTGGCGGGTGGCGCCGACGCGCGGGACGATCCGGCGCCGCTCGCACGGTCCGCCGACGTGCTTCTCGACTTCTCCACCGCGTCGGGTGTCGAGGCCCATCTGGCCGCGGCACGTGCCGCCGGAACGCCGATCGTGATCGGCACCACCGGCCTGTCGGCGGCGCAGCACGCGCTGATCGACGCGGCGGCGGCGGATATCGCGGTCCTGCAGACCGGCAATACCTCGCTGGGCGTCACGTTGCTCGCGACGCTGGTGCGCGAGGCAGCGGCACGGCTGGGGACGGACTGGGACATCGAGATCGTCGAGATGCATCACCGCCACAAGCTGGACGCGCCGTCCGGCACCGCATTGCTGCTGGGCGAAGCGGCGGCGGCAGGGCGGGGATCCGCCCTGTCCGAACTGCGCGTCGACGAACGGTTCGGACTGGTCGGCGCACGGTGCGAGGGGACGATCGGCATGGCGGCGCTGCGCGGGGGATCGGTGGTGGGCGACCACACCGTCATCCTGGCGGGCGAGGGGGAGCGGATCGAACTGGGTCATTATGCCCAGGACCGGTCGATCTTCGCACGCGGGGCGGTGAAGGCGGCGCTCTGGCTGGCCGGGCAGCCGGTGGGGCGGTACCGGATGGGCGACGTGTTGGGCCTGTGAAGAAGGCGGACGTCTTCGAATTCTATCGCCGGCTGGCCGAAGCGAACCCGCATCCGGAAACCGAGCTGGCGTATCGCAACCCGTACACGCTGGTCGTCGCGGTGGCGCTGTCGGCGCAGGCGACGGATGCGTCGGTGAACAAGGCGACGCGGGCGCTGTTCGACGAGGTCGATACGCCCGCCAAGATGATCGCGCTGGGGGAGGAGGGGCTGAAGCGGCATATCCGCACGATCGGCCTGTTCAACAGCAAGGCGAAGAACGTCATCGCGCTGAGCCGCATGCTGATCGACGACCATGGCGGCGAGGTGCCGCCGGAGCGGGCGGCGCTGGAGCGGTTGCCGGGGGTGGGGCGGAAGACGGCGAACGTGGTGATGAACGTCGCGTTCGGGGCGGAGACGTTCGCGGTCGACACCCACATCTTCCGCGTCGGCAACCGGACCGGGCTGGCGCGGGGCAAGACGCCGCTGGCGGTCGAGCTGAAGCTGGACAAGGCGACGCCGCAGCCGTTCCGGCTGCATGCCCACCACTGGCTGATCCTGCACGGCCGCTACATCTGCAAGGCGCGGCGACCGGAGTGCTGGCGCTGCCCGGTCGTCGACCTGTGCGCCTACAAGCTCAAGACGCCCGCACCCGCCGTGCCGTCAGGATCTTCACCGGCGCCGTGAGGATCTGCCCGCGCATCGCCGCGCCACCGGCGGTCGGCGAGGTGGGGGCGGCAAGGATGCGGCGGACGATATCCATCCCACTGATAACATGACCGAAAACCGCGTAGCCCAGCTTGTCGCCGGTGGCCGCGGTGTTGGCGTCGAGCGTCGGGACCGAGCCGATGACGATGAAGAAATCGCCGCGGCCGCTGCCCGGTTCGGCCCGCGCGAGCGAGATGGCGCCGTCGTCATGGGTGAGGCCGGTCTTCGCGGTCGATTCGTGCGGGATCGGCGGGAAGATCAGGTTCGTTCTGTTGCGCACACCGCCCTGGACCAGCCCGGCCGTCTCGCCCAGCTTCATCGCGCGGTAGAAGGCGGTGTTGTCGAACCGCTTCGCATCGACATAGCGCAGGAAATTGGCGACCGTGACGGGCGCCTTGTCACGTTCCAGTTCGATCAGCACCGGACCGAGCGCGGTGACGATCGTCACCCGCACCGTGCCGGGCCGCGGTGCCGGCGGGACCACCGGCGCGGGCGTGGCCGCGGGCGCAGGGGCAGCAGGCACAGGGACAGCAGGCGCGGCGGCGGGTGCCGCATCGGGCGCCTGCGCCGGCGCGGCGAGGATGGCGAGCGCGAGGGCGGCGAGGTGGATCATGCGGACACCGTGCGTTCGATGGTGGTGACATGGCCCATCTTGCGACCGGGACGTGCGGTGCCCTTGCCATAGAGATGGAGATGCGCGCCCGGCTGCGTCAGTGCGGGCGTGCCGTCGTCGTCGCCGATCAGGTTGCGCATCGTCGCGCGGTCGCCGGTGAGCGCGGTGGAGCCGAGCGGCAGGCCGCAGATCGCGCGGACATGGTTCTCGAACTGCGACGTCTGCGCACCCTCGATCGTCCAGTGGCCGGAATTGTGGACGCGCGGCGCCATCTCGTTGAACACCGGTCCGTCGGCGGTCGCGAAGAATTCGCAGGCGAGGACGCCGACATAATCCAGCTCAGCGACGATGCGTGCGGCGAGATCGGCGGCGGCGGCGACCTGGGCCAGTACCGGTGCCGGCGCGGGGACGGTGGAGGTGCGCAGGATCGCGTCGCGGTGGACGTTCAGCGGCGCGTCGTAGCGGAGGGTGGCGCCGTCGATCCCGCGCGCGGTGAGGATCGAGAATTCATGTTCGAACGCGACGAACGCCTCCAGCACGGCGGGGCCGCCGATCGCCTCCCACGCCGCATCGGCATCGGCGGGGGTGTGGAGCCGCACCTGACCCTTGCCGTCGTAACCAAAGCGGGCGGTCTTGAGCACCGCCGGCGTGCCGACATGCGCCAGCGCGGCATCAAGGCTGGCGCGATCGTGGACCGGCGCCCAGCGGGCGGGACGGCCGCCCAGCCCCTCGACGAAGCGCTTCTCGGCCGCGCGGTCCTGCGCGACGGCGAGGGCGCGGGGGTGCGGGTGGACCGGCACGCGCTCGGCCAGCCACTCGACCGGCTCGCACGCCACATTCTCGAACTCGTAGGTGACGACGTCGCACGCCTCGGCGAAATCGGCGAGGACGATGCGGTTGTGGTAATCGGCGCGGGTCATCACCGAGGCGGTCTGCGCGGCCACGCTCTCCCGGTCGGGGGCCAGGACATGGGTGCGGTAGCCGAGCTGCGCGGCGGCGACGCCCAGCATGCGGCCGAGCTGGCCGCCGCCGAGGATGCCGATGGTCGAGCCGGGGGGCAGCGGCGAGCGTGTCATCCGGCGGGGTCCGTCGCCACGCCGTCGGTCTGTGCGGCGCGCCATGCCTTCAGCCGGTCGGCCAGCGCATCGTCGGCCGTCGCGAGGATCGCGGCGGCGAGCAGGCCGGCGTTGATCGCCCCCGCCTTGCCGATGGCGAGCGTGCCGACGGGCACGCCGCCGGGCATCTGGACGATGGAGAGCAGGCTATCCATGCCCTTCAGCGCCTTCGATTCGACGGGGACGCCCAGCACCGGCAGGTGGGTCATCGATGCGGCCATGCCGGGCAGGTGAGCGGCACCGCCGGCCCCGGCCACGATCACCTTCAGCCCGCGATCGGCGGCACCGGTGGCGTAGTCGTAGAGGCGCTGCGGCGTGCGGTGGGCGGAGACCACTTTGGTCTCGTAGCCGACACCCAGCGCGTCCAGCGTCGCGGCGGCGTGCCGCATCGTGTCCCAATCGGACGTCGAGCCCATGATGATGCCGACCTGCGTCATGGCCGGCGGTTAGCGAGGGTAACGCGGCGTGGCAATCGGGAGAGGGCGGCTGCCGGCGAATGTTGAGGAAGTTGCGACATGCGAGCGTCTCCGGCCGATCGCCGCCGATCGGCGGATCGGGGTGGGATGCCAGCGTTCGCCGTGGCTTGCACGGGATCGCTGGCGCGAGAGTCGAGGTGTCGTCCGGCGCGTGGCGAACGGCAAAGTTTCGACAGTGAAGCTGTCGCAATCATCCCGGTCGGGCGGCGGTGGGCGGTGACGTGCATGGGTGCCGGATTACCCCGGGAGCGGCAGCGTAGGACAGGGGAAACCCGTTGCCGGTGCCGGATCAGAACATCTTGCGCACGCCGAGGCGGATGGAGCGGCCGACCGGATCGAGCAGCGCGGGCTGGAAGCGGTTGGGCGTGGCGCCGGTGCGGTCGCGCACCTCGATGCGATCGTTCAGCAGGTTGTCGATCGTCACCTGGAATGTCAGCCGCTTCGCCCACGGGGCAGGCGTCAATCGCTCCGCATCGAATCCGCCGAACAGCGCGAGCGACGTCCGGCCGGAGAAACGCAGGTCGGACGCCGCCAGTTCGCTGCGGATGCGGGTCGGCCCCTGCAGGTGGGCGAAGATGCTGATGTTCAGCCCGCCGATGCCGATGCCGAGATTGCCCTCCCACTCCCAGCGCGGTCGTCCGCCCGATCCATCCAGCGTCGATCCGTCGAGCAGATCGAGGGGTGCGATGCCGCGACGCAGGGTGACGTGGTTGTCGAGCCGGACGGTGGTGGTCATCGATGCGAACAGGACAGGACGCGGCTTGGGCGGCGGCGGTGGCGGTGTGTCCCTGCCGGGCTGGCCGGGCGCGACGGGAAGAGCGGCCGGTTCCGGGCCCAGCTGCATGAAGATGTTGGTGGAAAGGAGCAGCTTGCGCTCGCGTTCGGCGGCGATGTTGATCGAGCGGAGATCGACGCGGGTCAGGGTGCCGGCGGCATCGCGGACGAAGCGGCCGGGAAAGGCGGACTGGATGATCGGCAGCGCGCCCGACAGGATCGCGGACTGGTTGCGGATGCGCGTATCGACATAGGAGAGGTTGAGGCGCAGCTCCTTGCCCTTGATCGGGGCGACGCCCAGCCCGACCGTGGTGACCCGCCGCCGTTCGGGATCGAGTGCGGGATTGCCGCCGACGACGGTGGTGACGAGCAGGCTGGTGCCGGTCGCGAAATCGAAGAACGGCGTGTTGGGATAGATCAGCGTGGGCGCCGTCAGGAGCGTGATGGCGGGCGGCGTCTGGGTGCGATTGATCGATCCGGTGACGTCGAGCCAGCGCAGCGGCACCCAGTTCAGGCCCAGGTTGGAGCTGAGCAGCCGCCCGTAATCCGACACGTCGGAGATGCCGAGCATGCCGGTCGCGCTGACCTGGCCGAGCGCGGTCAGGATGCCGCGGTCGGGCGAGGCGATCGGCAGGGTCGCGTTGACGCTGGCACCGCCGGTCGACCGATGCAGGTCGAGCGCGGCGTCGCCGCCCGACCCCGGCAAGCGGCCGGTGCTGGTCGACCGTGCGTAGTCGGCGGTGACGGTGAGTTCGGCGGGACCGGCGGGCAGCTGCACGAGCGGGCCGGTCGCCACCGCCTTGCCGACCAGCGTGCCGGTATCGGTCCGGCTGCGCACCGTCAGCCGCCGGGCGCCGGCATCGACGGGCGCGAGCGGGTCGCCGCCGGCGGCGATCGCCGCCTGCAACGCGTCGATGGCCACGCCCTGGTCCGACGTGCCGCGGTCGCGTGCCTGGTCGTAGGTGCCGCTGACGTTCCAGTTCCAGCGGCCGATGCGGCCGTTGACCGTGCCGCCGCCGCGCAGCGCCAGCCGGTTGCCGCGCTGGCGAAGCACGGCGCCGGGCAGGTAGCGATAGAGGACGACGTCGTCGGCGAACGGCAGGAACCCGCCGGGTGCGATCGGCAGGACCGCGGTGGCCAGGCCGTTCAGCCCGGCACTGCGCGATCCCTCCACCGAGAGGTTGAGCGACAGGTCGAGCGCGCCGGAGAGCGGCCTGGCGTGCGTACCCTCTACCCGGATCGTGTCGCTGCGCCCGACGAGCGTGCGAAACGGACCGATGTCGCTGACCGCCCCGGCGCCCCCGGCATAATCCGAAAGCGTCCGGCGTACCGCGGCCTGGCCCGGGACCGCCGCGATCGTGACCGTACGGCCGGCGAGTGCGTCGAGCCGCGGATCGATGCTGCCCCCCGCCGCACCGGTGACATTGCCGCCGATCGCGAACGGCGTCGCGGGATCGGGGGCGATGGCACGCTGGCTTTGCAGGATCGGATTCTGGCGATTGTGTGTGACGCCGAACGTGGTGCGGCGGGCGCCGTCGATCGCGGCCGATCCCAGCTCGACGTAGTTGCTCGAGCCGCTACCCTCGGACGTGATGCCGGCGAGCTGCTGTACCGTCACCGCGCGAAAGTTCTTCCGGGTGACGAAGTTCATCACCCGTACGGTCGGTGGGAAGCCGAAGCGGGCGGCATCCGCCTCCGACAGGATCTCGGTCCGCTCCATCGCCTCGGGCGGGATGCCGCGCAGGTCGTCGAAGCCCGAGATGCGCCGCCCGTTCAGGAGCAGCGCGGGCTCCGCCCCCGTCGCCGATCGGGCGAGCGGGCCGAGGCGGGTCATCAGATCGTTCATCGTCGTGGCGCCGAGGGCGCGCAGCGCATCCGCATCGAGCACCGCGATCGGCTGCGTCTCGCCGATCGCGGAGCCATAGGGGCGCCGGCCGGTGACGACGATCTCGTCCGGCGATGCCGCCGCCGGGGCGGGCGGCGGGACGGGGCGCGGCGAAGCGGGAGGCGTTGCCTGCACCGCGACAGCGGCCATCGACACCAGGCAGGCGAACACCATCGACGGGCACCGATCCGATACGGGGAACGATCCCGTCCGTCGCCACCCTGCACCGACAAGGCAAGCACCGTGTCGCCGGTGCTAAAAACACCGCTGTTTCGGCCGGTTGGCAGGCGGGCGCCCGCTGCCCCTACCGCTCGGACAGATAATAGCGGTCGGTGGGGGTCAGATCGGCGTCGAGCTCGTAGACGATCGGCTGGCCGGTCGGGATCTCCAGCCCGGTGATCTCGTCGTCGGGGATGTTCGACAGGTGCTTGACCAGCGCGCGCAGCGAATTGCCGTGGGCGGAGATGAGGACGCGCTGGCCGTCCTTCAGCGCCGGCGCGATGCGCCGGTCCCAATAGGGCAGGACGCGGTCGATCGTGTCCTTCAGGCTCTCGGTCGCGGGGATGGCGATGCCGGCGTAGCGACGGTCGCTGGTCAGGTCGAACGCGCCGCCCGGCTCCGCGACCGGCGGGGGCACGTCGAAGCTGCGGCGCCAGATCTTCACCTGCTCCTCGCCGTGCTTCGCCACCGTCTCCGCCTTGTCGAGGCCGGTCAGGCCGCCATAGTGACGCTCGTTCAGGTGCCAGCTCTTCTCGGTCGGCAGCCACAGGCGGCCCATCGCCTCGAGCGCGAGGTTCAGCGTCTTGATCGCGCGCAGCTGGAGGCTGGTGAAGGTCAGGTCGAAGTCGAGGCCCTTCGCCGCCATCAGCTCGCCGGCCGCCTTCGCCTCTGCCGCGCCCTGCTCGGTCACATCGACGTCCCACCAGCCGGTGAAGCGGTTCTCGAGGTTCCAGGCGGACTGGCCGTGGCGGATCAGGACGAGCTGGGGCATCGGGGTTCCTTCGTTCGCGGGCGGCGTCGCCCTTACAGGTGGAGCACCATGAAGCGGTTGTGCGGGCTCGGCGCATAGTCGGCGAACGCGTCGCCGTCCACGAAGCCTTCGCTGTGGTACAGGCCCACCGCGGCGGCGTGGGTATCGGCGGTGCCGGTCTCGAGATGGAGGCGGCGATGGCCGGCGGCGCGGGCGGCCGCGACGACGTGGCGGATCAGCGCGCGGCCGACGCCGGTGCCGCGGGCGGCGGGGGTGGCGCGCATCGACTTCACCTCGCCCGCATCGTCGTCCAGCCGCTTCAGCGCGGCCATGCCGACCAGCACGCCGTCGCGCCAGGCCGAGAAGAAGGCGATGCCGGGGGCGGCAAGCTCGTCGGCATCGAGGGCAAAGGCGAATTCGGGCGTCATCACGCCGCGCAATTCGGCGAGATGGAGGGCGAGCAGCGGGGCGATGGCCGGGGAGCGCGGATCGTCCGCCCTGATGTCGATCGTCATGCGCTCGCCCGCCCCCTCGTCACATCTCGTCGATCATGTCCGCCAGCGTTTCCAGCATCGCATGGGCGAGGCGCCTGGAGCGTTCGGGGCTCCAGCCGAACTCGTGATCGGGGTTCGGATCATGATCCTTGAACGGCATCTCCAGCGTCATCGACACCGCGCCGAACCGCTCGGCGAGCTGGTTGGTGGACATCGACAGGTTGGCATTGCCGGCCGACGCCTTGGTATAGCCCTGCTCGGTCTGGAAATCAGGGGTGTGGGCGGCGAGGCGGCGGCCATATTCGTAGAATTTGGCGCCGTGATCGTCGGTCCAGGACGGAATGCCCTCGTATCCGGCGAGGAAGTTGGCGGGGATCGCCTCGTCGCCGTGGATGTCCATCGCGACGGCGCAGCCGGTCTCGTCCATCGCGTTGCGGACGCACAGGACCTCCGGGCTGCGTTCCGCGGTGGGCGTGTGCCACTCGCGGTTGAGGTTCACGCCGGCGGCGTTGGTGCGCAGATGGCCGCGGCGGGTGCCGTCGGGGTTCATGTTGGGGACGACATGCACGGTCGCCTTGGCCAGCAGGTCGCGGGTGACCGGATCGCCGGCATCGCCGAGCCGCTCCAGCGCGCCTTCCATCCACCACTCGGTCATCGATTCGCCGGGGTGCTGGCGGCCGTAGATCCAGACCTGTTTGGGCCCGGTGCCGACGGTGAAGCAGTCGATCGCCTGCCCGTCGAGGCTCTGGCCCAGCTCGCGGTGGCGCATGCCGGGGAGGAGCGCGGTGCGCGCCACCAGCGCTTCGTGCTGCTCCATCGTGTACGGCGCGAAATAGGCGAACCAGCCGAGCGCCGAATCGGCGGTCCAGCGCCATTCGAGCACGCCGTCGGCATAGCCGGTGTCGATCATCCGCCACGCCGCCCGGTCGGTCGAGCCGCGGACCTTGTAGCCCGGCCAGCCGAACGGATAGGCCGATTGCCCCGCATTCAGGATGCGGAAGGTGAGCGTCCGCCCCGCCTCCGCCCCGGCGACGCGGAAGTAGAACCACTGGAAGAAGTCCGACCGGTGGTCGGCGACGATTTCCAGGTCGATGCGATCGCCGTCGATGGCGACCAGGTGGATGTTGCCGCTGTCGAAGGCGGCGTTGATGCTGAGGGTCATCGTACCTCGATAGTCCGGCCCGATTCGCCGGGGAAGCCCGTGAAGAGCGCGGCGGCCAGCTTCGCCGCCTGGGCGGGAACGTCGGCATCCGGCTTGCGCGCGTCGGTGATGGTGTGGGCGCGACCCTCCCACACGGGCGACAGGTCGACCCGGCGCTTGATCGTCACCGCCAGTTCCGATTCGACCAGAGCGCTGTTGCGGGTGCCGCCCAGCGGGAAGCCGATGCCGCCGCCCAGCCCGACGCCGCCGCCACGCCGCCCCCCGCTGAAGCCGCCGCCGCCCAGCCCGATCGACACGCCCGACGAGCGCGGCGGACCGACGCGATTGGCGCGGTTGAAGCCGACGGTGGCGAGCAGCTGCGGCTGCGCGCCGGCCGCCGGCAGGGTGTAGCCGTTGCGCAGCAGCTGCGTCTCCACCGCGGCGGCATAGGTCTTGAACTCGATGCTGGGCGTCGCCCCCTCGGTCGTCAGCGGCTCGACGCGGATCGTGCCCCGCTCCAGCGGTTCGCCCAGGTGATAGCGGATCACATCGGTCGGCGGCAGCGAGGGGCCGGTCGCACAGGCGGACAGCCCGGTCATGGCGGCGAGAGGAAGAACGACAGCGAACAGGCGCGACGGCATGGTGACCTCATCTACGTTACGGGCGATGGTACGGGCAGTATGTTTCAGGTTCGAAACGCTCGGCGCGGCGGTCCGTTGCTTGACTTCGTACCCCCTTGGCCCTAGGCGCCGGCGCTTTCCAGACACCCGAACGAAAAGCCGTCATCATGAAGATCCGCAATTCGCTGAAGTCGCTCAAGGATCGCCATCGCGACAATCGCGTGATCCGTCGCCGCGGCCGCACCTACGTCATCAACAAGACCAACCGCCGCTTCAAGGCCCGCCAGGGCTGAAGCAGGTGGCGACCGCCGTCGTCTTCGACGTCGGTCGTGTTCTGTACGACTGGGACCCACGGTTCCTGTACGAGCGCCTGATCCCCGAGGATCAGGCGCTCGACGCGTTCCTGCGCGACGTGCTGACGCATGACTGGCATTTCCAGCACGACGCCGGACGCGACTTCGCCGAGACATCGGCGGAGCTGATCGCGCTCCACCCGCAGCATGCCGGGCTGATCGCCGCATGGGGGCCACGCTTCCTCGAATCGATCCCGGGGCCGGTCGCCGGCATGCACGCACTGGTCGAGCGGCTGGACGCAGCCGGGGTGCCGTTGTTCGCGATCACCAATTTCAGCCACGAGTTCTGGCCGCCGTTCCGCGCGCAGGAGGCGGCGCTGTTCGACCGTTTCCGCGAGATCGTCGTGTCGGGAGCGGAGAAGCTGGTGAAGCCCGATGCCGCGATCTACCGCTTGGCGCTGGCGCGATTCGGGCTGGCGGCGGAGGACGCGGTGTTCATCGACGACAATGCCGCGAACGTGGCGGGTGCAGCGGCAGTGGGAATGCACGCGATCCTGTTCACCGGCGTCGACGATCTGGTGTCGCGGCTGCGCGAACTGGGGCTGCCGGTCTAGAGCCGCGGCACGGCCGCCGGTGCATGGCCCTCGACTTCGCTCAGGCCGAACGGCAGTGGTAGGTCAGGCATCGGGCGCGATGCTCCGGAAGGCAGGTCCTCCCGAAGCGTCGTTCGAGCATTACGGCAGCATCGCCAGCTGGGCCTGGTTGGCGCGCATCTCCTCGGTGATCAGCAGTTCGCGGTCGAGCTTCTGGCCCTCGACGATGCCATGCGTGACGACCACCGTGGTGCCGAGATCGGTGATGCCGAACAGGCGCTTGGCGAACTGCGTCGGCATGCGGATGCAGCCGTGCGAGGCGGGGAAGCCGGGGTTGCGACCGGCGTGGAGGGCGATGCCGTCCCAGGTCAGGCGCTGCATGAAGGGCATCGGGGCCGAGTCGTAGAGGTTCGACTTGTGCTTCTCGTTCTTCTGCAGAATCGGATAGATGCCGATGGGCGTGTCGTTGCCGTCCTTGCCGGTCGAGACGCTGGAGGCGGCGACCAACGCGTCGCCGCGATAGACGAAGGCGCGCTGCTGGGTCAGGCTGACGACGATGGTGACGGGGTCGGTATTGGCCGGGTCGCTCCAGACGAAGGCGTTGGGGGCCAGCGTGTCGGCCGCCTCCTCGATACTGACGGCGACCTCGTTCGCCATCGCCGGCGCGGGAGTGATGGCGAGCATCGGTGCCGTCATGGCCGCGATGGCGAGGATCAGCTGCTTCATCGTCGTCGTCCCTTTCGTCCCAACCCCCTCTCTGCGACCATCAACGCGCGACGCGCCGGATCGTGCCGCGCTGCGGTGTCGACCAGTCGTGGCGCGGTCGGGGCAGGATGAGCCGGGGCCCGTGCAACCAATTCGGATTGCAGCAGAATATTCACCCGAATCATGCTATCGAGAGGCTCTGCGGGGTTAACTGTAATCCGGGATGTCGATGCACGATCACGATGTCGCGCGCGGTCGCCGCGCGCTGTTGAAGAATGGCCTGATACTGGCGGGGGTGGTGGCGATGCCGGGAACGGTGTCGTCGGCGACGCGGCGGTTGTCGACGGCGCAGCTGACGCCGGCGGCCAAGGTGCCGGCGGCGCCGATGGTTTCGCCCAATGTGGTGCGGCCCGAGCTGATGCGCCGCGCGCTCGCCTCGCTGAGCCAGCAGGGATCGCGCGTCGCGATGCGCGACCGGATGGCGATCGTCGACTTCACCGCCGGTTCGTCGCAGCCGCGGTTCCACTTCGTCGACCTGGCGAGCGGGCGCAGCACGTCGCTGCTGGTGTCGCACGGCAGCGGATCGGATCCGTCGCACACCGGCTATCTGAAGCGCTTCTCGAACGATTTCGGGTCGAACGCCTCGTCGGAGGGCGCGTTCGCGACGTCGGACTATTATGTCGGCAAGCATGGCAAGTCGCAGCGGCTGATCGGGCTGGACCCGACCAACTGCAACGCGCTGGGCCGCGCGATCGTGATCCACGGCGCGTGGTACGCGAACCCCGACATGATCCGCACGCACGGCATGCTGGGCCGCAGCCAGGGTTGCTTCGCGGTCGGCGAGCGCGATCTGGAGCAGGTGTTCGCGCGACTGGGGCCGGGCCGGATGATCTACGCCGCCAAGGTTTGACCGGTGCCGGTCAGGCGGTCACGATCCTGCCGTCCGCGATCGCGACCGGCCAGGGGGTGAGCGACTGGCCCATGCACGGGCCGCCGACGCAGGTGCCGGTATCGATCGCGAACAGGGCCGAGTGCCAGCTGCATGCGATGAGGCCGCCATCGGGCGTCAGATAGTCGTCGAGCGTCTGCGCCAGCGGCAGGCCGGCGTGCGGGCAGCGATCGACATAGCCATGAACCCTGTCACCATGGCGGACGACGAAACCGTGGAAGCGCCCCGCCTTCATCTGCAACACGAACGCGCGGGCGGTGCCGTCGGCGATCAGGTCCAGCGGGCCGAGCGTGACCCCTGCCGGCGTGGCATGGACGCGCGTATCGCTCATGCCGGATCGGCGTCTGGCTGGGCCTGCGGATGCGCTGCGGCGACATGCGGTAGGGCGGCGAGCGCCGCGGCGGCACGGGTCAGGGCGGGATAGGGCAACAGGTCGACCGCGAACCGCTCGGCCGAATAGACCTGCGGCACCAGATAGCAGTCGGCGAGGGTCGGCGTGTCGCCGAAGGCGAAGCCGTCGCCGTGGCGGGCGATCATGACCTCCAGCGCGGCGAACCCCGTGGCGATCCAGTGGCCGATCCACGCATTCACCTGCGCCTCGTCCGCGGTCAGGTCGCCGCGCAGCCGTTTTAGCACGCGCAGGTTGTTCAGCGGGTGGATGTCGCAACCGATCGCCGCGGCCATCGCGCGGACGACGGCGCGGTCGCCGGCACCGGCGGGGAGCAGCGGCGGATGCGGGTGGCGCTCCTCCAGCCATTCGAGGATGGCGGGACTCTGGGTCAGCACGCCGTCGTCCGTCTCCAGCGCCGGGACGAGGCCCTGCGGGGCGAGCCCGAGGTAGTCGGCATCCGTCTGCGCGCCGGTACGCAGGTCGTGCGGCTGCTGGTCGTAGGCGAGACCCTTCAACGCCAGCGCGAGGCGGACGCGATAGGCGGCGCTGGACCGCCAGTAGCCATGGAGGCGCAGCGTCACGGGCGCGCGGGCAGGATGATCGCGCTGCACGTGCCGAAGCCGATCGGGACATGCCCGTCGGCGACGGCGCGAGCGGTCAGCGTCACCTCGTCGCCATCCTCGAGGAAGGAGCGGGTCTCGCCACCGGGCAGCGTCACCGGCTGGCTGCCGCCGCGCGAGATCTCGAGCAGGCTGCCATAGCCGCTGTCGTCGGGGGCGGAGATGGTACCGGTGCCGAGCAGGTCGCCGGGTGCGAGGTTGCAGCCGTTCGATGCGTGGTGCGTCACGATCTGCGCGATCGTCCAGTACATGTTGCTGGCCACGCCGCGGCTGAGCCGGTGCGGCGCGGTGCCGGCCGCCTGCATCGCGGCGGTCGACAGATGGACTTCCAGTTCGATGGCGAATGCGCCCGACGCCTGGTCCGCCTCGTCCCACAGATAGGGGAGCGGGCGGGGATCGCCCTCCGGCCGGGCGGGCTGGGCGATGCGGAACGGGGCCAGCGCCTCGGCGGTGACGACCCACGGACTGACGCTGGTGTGGAAGTTCTTGGCGAGGAAGGGGCCGAGCGGCTGATACTCCCATGCCTGGAAGTCGCGTGCCGACCAGTCGTTCAGGAGCGAGAGGCCGGCGACGTGCGCGCCCGCATCGGCGATGGCGATCGGATCGCCCAGCGCGTTGCCGCGGCCGATCCACACGCCCATCTCCAGCTCGTAATCGAGGCGGCGGCTGGGACCGTAATCGGGCACATCGGCCTGGGGCGGCTTGCGCTGCCCCTTCGGACGGATCACCGGCACGCCGCCCGGGCGGACCGAGGAGGCGCGGCCGTGATAGCCGATCGGCACCCATTTGTAGTTGGGGAGCAGCGGCTGATCCGGGCGGAACTGGCGGCCGACATTGTTGGCGTGATGGATGCCGACATAGAAGTCGGTGTAGTCGCCGATCGCGGCGGGCAGGTGCATGGTGCAATCGGCGGCGGCGTGGAGCATCGGTTCGACCGCCGCGCGGTGCGCGGGATCGGACAGCAGCTGCGACAGGCGCCGGCGCAGCGCCACCCGCTCGGCGGCGGGCAGCGCGAACAGCGCGTTCAGCGTAGTGGCGGTGAGCGTCGGCGCCACCGCGTCCGGCAGCAGCGCGACAATCCCGCCGAGATCGAGGATATGGTCGCCGATCGCGGTGCCCGGCCGCGGCGCGCCGCCCGCCGGCGAGAAGATGCCGAGCGGCAGGTTCTGCACGGGAAAGTCGGCATGGCCCTCCGCGCCCGCCACCCAGCTGTTCAGCGCGGGGTCGTGCGTATGGTCGATCGTCATGGCAGGCGGGCTTTCGGGAAATCGGCCCAGACCGCGTCGTAATCGGGCTGGCCGTGGTCGAGGGCATGAGCGGTCGGGCGATAGGGCCAGCAGCTTTCCAGCATGAACGCCATCGTCCCGTCGATCCGGTGGGGCTTCAGATCGGCGGCCGACGCGCCCTGCCAGCTGGCGAGATCGGGGCCGTGGCCGGCCATCAGGTTGTGCAGCGACAGGCCGCCGGGCGCGAAACCCTCCGCCTTGGCGTCATAGGCGCCGGTGATCAGGCCCATCGCCTCCGACATCACGTTGCGGTGGAACCAGGGCGGGCGGAACGTGTCCTCAGCCACCATCCAGCGCGGCGGGAAGACGACGAAATCGGCATTGGCGCGGCCGGGCACGTCGCTGGGGCTGGTCAGGACGGTGAAGATCGACGGGTCGGGATGATCGAACGACACGGTGTTGATCGCGTTGAAGCGCGACAGGTCGTAGCGCCAGGGCGCGAGATTGCCGTGCCACGCGACCACGTCCAGCGGGCTGTGGTCGAGCGTGGTCGTCCAGAGCGATCCCATGAACTTCTGGATCACTTCGGTCGGCGTGTCGCGATCCTCGAACCAGGCGACCGGCGTTTCGAAATCGCGCGGGTTGGCGAGGCCGTTGGCGCCGATCGGACCCAGATCGGGCAGGCGGAACAGGGCACCGTGATTCTCGCAGACATAGCCGCGGGCGGTACCGTCGGGCAGCAGCGCGCGGAAGCGGACGCCGCGTGGGACGAGCGCGATCTGGCCGGGCGCGACCATGATCCGCCCGAGTTCGGTCAGCAGCTCCAGCCGGCCCGCCTGCGGCACGAACAGCAGCTCGCCATCGGCGTTCATGAACACGCGATCGTTCATGTCGCGGCCGGCGGCGTAGAGATGGATCGCGACGCCCTCCAGATCGGCCGGATCGCGGTTGGCGAGCATCGTCGTCATGCCGTCGATCAGGTCGGTCCCGGGCGCGGCATCGCCGATCGGGTCCCAGCGGAGGCGATTGGGGGCGAGCGGCGCGTCGGCGGTGCCGGGGGCGAAGCGGGGTGCGCCGGTGTAGCGCACATAGGCCGGATGCTCGGCCGTGGGGCGCATGCGGTAGAGCCAGCTGCGCCGGTTCTCGTGGCGCGGCGCGGTGAAGGCGGTGCCGCTGAGCTGTTCGGCGTAGAGGCCGAAGGCGGGGCGCTGCGGCGAATTGCGGCCGACCGGCAGCGCGCCGGGCACCGCCTCGGTCGAGACGTGGTTGCCGAAGCCGGGGATATAGTCGGTGCTCACGGCGCTCTCCTTCTATCCCGGCGAGGGCCGGGGCTCGGTTGGGGGACGTGCGTTGCCCTGCCACACCGCCGGCCCGTCAGTCGCGGCGAAGTCGCGCCTCATGGGCCGGCTTCGTCGCGCTGGCCGGGCGCGGGCCGCACCTTCGTGCGGCATCCGGTCGGCGCTTACGCGTCGACCTGGATCACACCGCGCCGGATCTGGTCCAGCTCGATCGACTCGAACAACGCCTGGAAGTTCCCGTTCCCGAACCCCTGGTTGCCCTTGCGCTGGATGATCTCGAAGAAGATCGGGCCGACCATGTTCTCGGTGAAGATCTGGAGCAGCAGCCCCTCGTCGCCGACATTGCCGTCGATCAGGATGCGGTTGCGGCGCAGGCGCTCCAGATCCTCGCCGTGGCAGGGCACGCGCTTGTCGACCAATTCGTAATAGGTCTCGATCGTGTCCTGAAGGCGGACCCCGCGGGCGCGCAGCTTTTCCACGGTGTCGAAGATGTCCGGCGTGGTGAGGGCGAGGTGCTGGATCCCCTCTCCCTGATATTCGCGGATGAACTCCTCGATCTGGCTGTTCTCGTCCTGGCTCTCGTTCAGGGGGATGCGGATCGCGCCGTCGGGCGCGATCATCGCCTGGCTGAACAGGCCGGTCGCCTTACCCTTGATGTCGAAATATTTCTGCTCCTGGAAGCCGAAGAGCCGGCCGTAGAAGCTGGACCAGGTGCGCATCTCGCCGCGGCGGACATTGTGGGTCAGGTGATCGAGCAGGTCGAGCCCGACATTGTTCGCCGCCTCCGCCTCGGCGGCGCCGGGTACCGGCTGCCAATCGGCATAGAGGTCGGCGCCCGCCTGGACGAGGTAGAGGTAGCTGCCGCCGATCCCCTCGATGACGCTGGCCGCGTCGCCCAGCGTGCCGCGCGCGGCGTCGACGGGGGTCGCGCCCTCCTCGATCGCATGCGCGTAGGCCGCGCGGGGGTCAGCGACGCGGAACGCCATGCCGCTGGCCGAGGGGCCGTGGGCGGCGCGGAAATCGGCGGCCTGCCCGGTCGCCTCGCGGTTCAGCAGCAGGTTGATGCGACCCTGCTTGTACCGGACCACGTCCCTGGTCGGATGGCGATGCGCCGCGACGAAGCCCATCGCCTCGAACTGGCGGGCGAGCGCGTCGGGATCGGGCGAGGTGAACTCGCAGAACTCGAACCCGTCGAGGCCCAGCGGGTTGTCGGTCGCCGGTGCCGCCTGATCCATCGTCGTCGCCATGGCATCCTCCTGATCCAGTATCATCTGATACTTTATCGCATGGTTGCCGAGTTGGTGTCAAATGCTACCATCCGCCGATGAGCGATGTCCTGCTGCGCCTCGACGACTTCCTGCCGTATCGGCTGTCGTTCACATCCAATCTGGTCAGCGACACGGTGGCGGGCACGTACATCGCGCTGTTCGACCTGCGGATCCCGGAATGGCGCCTGATCACCGTCGTCGCGGAAGAGGACGGCGCGACGCAGCAGGGCATCGGCCAGCGCACCCGGATGGACAAGGTGACCGTGAGCCGGGCGGCGATCGCGCTGGTCGAGCGCGGGCTGATGGCGCGGGTGCCGCATCCCGACGACAAGCGCTCGCACCTGTTGCGCCTGACAGAAGCGGGGTGGGAGCTGTACCGTCAGGTCGCGCCCAAGGCGCTGGAGCTGGAGCGGCGCATCTTCTCGACCTTCGATGCCGCCGAGCTGGCCGCCTTTACCGCGACGCTGCGCAAGATCGACGCGGCGATCCTGGCGGCGGAGCGGAAATAGGGTTCAGCGCAGGAACGGCCCCAGAATGAACGACAGGCGCGTCGCCTTCGACACCTCGAGCTTCTGGAAGATCGCCTGGGTCTGCTTGCGGACGGTGTCGCTGCTGGCCGAGCGGCGGGCGGCGATGTCGCGGGCGCCGAGGCCGTGGGCGAGATCGATGGCGACCTCCGCCTCGGCACGGGTGAGGCCGAAGGCCGAGACGAGCTGCTGCACCGCCTGCCGGCCATGATGGTTCGGGGTGATCAGGATCAGGCAGCAGCCGCCACCCGCCTGACGCAACGGCGCGATGTCGAGGCGAGCGGGCAGGCCTTCCGTGCCGACCAGCGCCAGGGTGATCTGCTCGACCTCGTCCTCTTCGGCCGTGCCGCAGCGGATGATCGCGGCGCGCAGCCGGGCATGGCATTGTGGATCGATGGCGACCAGCCGGTCGGCGGATGCCGCGAGGATCTCTGCCATGTGGAGGACCGCAGTGGCGGCGCGCGAGCAGGCGAGCATCCGTCCGGTCGCGTCGCAGACTATCGCCGCCAGGCCCAGATCGTCGAATGCGGCGATCCGTGCCGCCGCCTCGGTCTGGCGCTGGCGCAACGCCGGCACCAGACGGGCGATCGGGCGTACGACCGGTGGAGTGGCCGGAAGGCCGGGAGCGGCGAAGGGTCGATCGAGCCAGATGGTGGCGCGCCGCGGCTCGGCGACATGCGGCGGCACAGGCACATGGGGCGGCTGCCCCGTCGATGGATGATGCGGTGCTGCCCCGGCTGCGTGTTCCATCATGACCCCCGTCAATCGTCCGTTCCCTGAGCGGACTATCCACCGGGAGGTCCGGGATGCGCGTGTGGCAAATTGCGGCATTCGGCGGTTTTGCGGGGCGCGGGCCGGGATCAGGCCTGAGGGGCGTAGAGCCGATCGATCAACGGTCCGATCGCGGGATCGTCGCCGTAGCGGGCGGCGAGGCGATGGCGGACGCCATAGCCGTACCAGTGCTCGCCGGCCGCGACCGCCTCGGTCATCAGCGCCAGCGTCTCGTCACGCGCGCCCATCGAGGCGGCGAACAGGGCCGGCGACTGGCGGGTGGAGCCGGAGTCGCGCATCGCCGCTGCCCGGCGCTGTTGCAGCAGCAGGGTCAAGGCGGCGGCCGGATCGCGCGCATAGGCAGCCGTCAGCGCCGCCGCCTCCCGGATCGCGCCCGGTTCGTTGCGGAACCTGGCGACCAGGGCATTTTCCCGAACGAAGGCACCGAAGTCGCCCAGCGAGATATATACCCAGGACAGGCACAGGTGCAGGTTGGGATCGGTCGGGAAACGCGCGGCAAGGGCGGTCAATTCCTCCAGCGCCTGACGGTCACGACCGGCGAGCCAGTGCGAATATGCATGCTCCACCTCGATCGCGGACGATCCCGGCAGCAGCAGGCGGGCGCGGGCATATTCCATCTGCGCCTGCTGGTCGTACCCCGCATCGGCGAGGACATTGGCGAACCAGAAGTGCGTCTGGCCGTCCCGGTCGTCCAACGCCATCGCCCGCCGGTACGCGGCCATGCCGCTGTCCCGGCGATTCTCGCCCCAATAGGCGACGAAGCCCAGCGCGCGGTGGGCCGCGGCCAGGTTGGGATCGAGCGCGATCGCCTGCCGTGCCGCGCGCTTGGCATTGGCGAAGGCGGTCTGGTCGGTCGCGGCACCGTACTCCCGCTCCAGCAGCCACACATCGGCAAGCGCGGCGTAGGCGGGGGCGAAATCGGGCGCGCGGGCGATCACGCGCCCGAGCAGGCGGATCGCCTCGTCCAGATCGGCCTCGGTCCGCAGCGCCCAGTGATCGCGGGCGGCGACGAAGTCGGCGGCGGCCTGGCGATCGGCGGGCAGCGCGATGGCGGCGGTCACCGGGCGGGCGAGCGGCGCCGGATCGCGCCACATCATCACCGCCGCAGCGGTCGCGCCCAGGCCGCCGAGCGCCAGCGCGACCGGAAGCCAGCGGAACGCGCGGGGCGCTACGGTCGCTGCGGGCGAGGCTGGAAGAGGCGGGGCAGGCTCCACGCTGTCGAGGTCGTCGTAGCGCAGCGCCCAGGCGGCCAGTTCGTCCTCGAGCGCGAAGACCGAGCCGTGCTTGCCGCCCGGCATCCGCCGCACGGGCAGGTGCCGGTCGCGGGCCCAGCGCATGACAGTCGAGCGATCGCGGCGGAAATAGCCGGCGATCGCCTTCCATCCATCGAGACGCCTGGTCGTGTCGGACTCGACCCGCTGCATCGGCTCGGCACATCCTGCAAACTGGTTACGAGGCCGATCCGATACGTGCCGGGCGCCGGTGTCAATCGCATCATGGCTGCAAACAGGACTTTTAAGTGCCCATTTGCAGATTGAAGGGGAGCGGGATCACCGGAAAAATGGTGCCCGAGGGCGGATTCGAACCACCGACACTGCGATTTTCAGTCGCATGCTCTACCAACTGAGCTACTCGGGCATCGCCGATCCAGCGATCGGAAGCGCGTCCCTAATCGCGCGCGTCGGGCTTGTCCACCCCGTCGCGCTCGTCATCCTCCGCCGGGCCGGCGGGCATGCGATATCCCTCGCCCAGCCATTGCAGCAGATCGCGGTCGCGGTGGCGGGACGAGCAGAACGGAGCGTGGTCGGGGTCGGCGGGTTCGCCGCAGATCGGGCAGCCGGAACGGGCCATCACATGCTCTCCAGTTCGTGGACGACACCGGTACGCCGCGCGAGTTCCGCCAGCCAGTCCGGCCGTGCGGTCAATGCCCGCCACACCGGCGCGGGCAGGCGGTGCCGGCGGGAAGCACCCGGGGGGCTGCGTTCCAGCAGGCGGAGCGCGGCGCGGGCGGCGGCAGCGACGGGATCGGCGCGCAACCGCTCCGGCAACGACGGCCGCGGCCGCGGGCGGACGATCTGGAGAAAGCCGAAGCCGTTGACCGCGGTTCGCTCGAATGGCGCGGGAAGGCCTGCGTCGATCGCCGCCGCCACCGCCTGGCGGATCGCCTTGCCCTCCACCGTGGGGAAGTCGATGCCGATCGACCCGCCGATACCGTGCCGGACGATCGCCGCCGCGACGGCCGTCGCCGCGGCCAGCGCGAGCGTATCCGCCGGTGGCGAGCCATCGACATCGAACACCGTCATCGCCGGCGTCGGGCAGAGGAGCAGGGTGCCGCCCGCGAAGCCGATCGTGCCGCCGGTCGCCTCCTCCAGCACCTCCGACCAGCCGGCCCGTTCCAGCCGGTCGGGCTCGTGCGCGCGCATCGTCGTGACCGGATCGCCGGTCGCGACGATGCGGGCGAGCAGGTCCGGCCCGGCCGCGGGGGCGGCGTCGGTGGCGACGCAGCGCGCCGGCTTGTGGCGGCCGGGCTCGACGATCGGCTCGCGCGTGATTGCGACGGTCACCCCGGCCCCCTGCGTCATGCCGGGCGGTACCGCATCCAGCATCGCATCGACGCCATCCGCCAGCGTCACCCGCCCACGCCGGGCCGGCAACAGTTCGACCAGGCGCGCCGGCATCACCGTTCCGACCAGCGGCCCGGCATCGTCCGGCTCGATCGCGGCGATCAGGATGCGGTCGTCGGCGTCGACCAGCGCGGCACGCCGCTCGCCGATGCCGGCCTCGAACAGCCACTCAGCCATGGACGTGTCGTTCCGTCATCCCGCCTGCACGCCGGGGCGCCGCGTCAGCCAAGATCCAGCCCTGCCGCCTTCAGCAGTGCGCGCGTCTCGAACAGCGGCAGGCCGATCACGCCGGAATGGCTGCCCGCCAGGAAGCGCACGAACGCCTCGGCCCGCCCCTGAATGGCGTATCCGCCCGCCTTGCCCAACCCCTCGCCACAGGCGACGTACCCGTCGACCTCGGCCGGGGAGAGCGGCTTGAACGCGACGATGGTGTCGGCCAGCCGGGTGCGCGCGGTGCCATCGGCGTCGATCACGCACACCGCCGACAGGGCGTGGTGACGGCGACCCGACAGGAGGCCGAGCAGCTTGCGCTGTACCACCTCGTCCGTGGCGGGGGGCAGGATGCGGCGGCCGACGGCGATGGTGGTGTCCCCGGCGACGACGATCTCGCCGGGCGCGCGGGCCACCGCCTGCGCCTTCTCCACCGCGAGCCGCAGCGCATAGTCGCGCGGCAATTCCGCCGGACGCGGGCTCTCGTCGATGTCGGGGGATGCCACGCGCACGGGCACGGCACCGATCCGCGCGAGCAGATCGCGGCGGCGGGGAGAGGAGGAGGCGAGAACGAGGAACACGGTCATCGCCGGCGGCTTACCGCCGAAGCGTCACTTGAAGCGATAGGTGATCCGACCCTTGGTCAGGTCGTACGGGGTCAGCTCGACGAGCACCTCGTCGCCCACCAGCACGCGGATGCGGTTCTTGCGCATCTTGCCCGCGGTGTGGCCCAGTATCTCGTGATCGTTCTCGAGCTGTACGCGGAACATCGCATTGGGGAGCAATTCCACCACGCGGCCGCGCATCTCGAGCAATTCTTCCTTGGCCAAACAAAATCCTCTGGTTGTCGTAAAGGCGCGTCGCCTTAGCGAAAACCGCGCATGAAAGAAAGGTAGGGTTCGCGTCATCGGCCGGCAAGATCGCCGCGGGCAACAGGGTCCTCGCCGCCGTGCCGGTGCTTGCCCCCGTTCCGCCCGCCTGTCATGGCGCGCGCGATCCCTCGTTCAGGAGTTTTCGTCTCATGTGCGGCATCGTCGCCTTCGCGTCCGGCCAGCCGGTCCAGGACCTGACCGTTCATGCGCTGGAGAAGCTGGAGTATCGCGGTTACGATTCCTACGGCTTCGCCTTCGTCACGCCGGGCAGTTTCGAGATCGTGCGGGGCGTCGGGCCGCTGTCGGAGCAGGCCAAGGCGCTGATCGCCGGCGGACTGCCGCGGGTGCATGCCGCGATCGGCCATACCCGCTGGGCGACGCATGGCGGCGTGACGGTACCCAACGCGCATCCCCACCGCTCGTACGACGGCAAGTTCGCGGTGGTCCATAACGGCGTGATCGACAATTTCCTGGAGCTGAAGCGGGACCTGATCGCCGGCGGCGTCACCTTCTCGTCGCAGACCGATACCGAGGTGATCGCCCACCTGCTGGCGCGCAACTACGCCACCTCCGCCGACTTGAACGCGGCGGTGCACGCCACGCTGTCGGTGCTGTCGGGCGAGTTCGGGCTCGCGATCACCTGTATCGACCGGCCCGAACTGCTGATCGGGGTACGCCGGCTGAGCCCGATCGCGGTCGGCATCGCCGACGGGGCGGGCTTCATCTGCTCCGATCCGGTCGCGGTGGCCGGGCAGGACGGCTGGATCGCCTATCTGGAAGAGGACCAGATCGCCTTCGTCACGCGCGACGAGGTGCGCGTGGCCTCGTTCCAGAGCGCCGACTTCCCCGACGCCGAGGTGGAGCGGATCCCGCTGACCACGGTGGCCGAGGTCGCGGAGCTGGGCGATCATCCGCACTACATGATCAAGGAGATCACCGAGACGTCGGAGGCGGTGCGGACCGTCGCGGCGATGCCGCACGCGGTCTTCGCTCCGGCGGCGGCGCGGCTGGCCGATGCGGACGCCGCCTTCTGCGGGGCGGGCAGCTCGCATTACGTCTGCATGCTGGGGCAGTATTTCTTCCACCAGATCGCCGGGTGTCGTGCCGTCTGCCACTCGGCGGACGAGTTCATGAACCTGGCGTCACTGGGCGAAGACGGCGCGCTGATCTCTGTGTCGCAGTCGGGCGAGACGTACGACACGCTGCGCGTGATGGAGCAGGCGCAGGCGGACGGCGCCGCGCTGGTCTCGATCAACAACGTCGCTGGATCGACGGCGCAGCGTATGTCGGACTTCCCGATTCTGCAGCGTGCCGGGCGCGAGGTGTGCGTGCTGTCGACCAAGTCGGTGATCAGCCAGACCGCGATCGTGTGGCGACTGGCGGCCGAGGTGGCGGCGCTGGCGGCGGGCGACGAGGGTGCCGACATGGCCGACCTGTCGGCACTGGCCGCACAGCTGGACGTACTGGTCCAGTCGCTGTCGCCCGAGATCAAGGCGGTGGCGGAGCGCTATCGCTGGATCGAGCACTGGTTCTTCCTGGGCCGCGGCATCCACTGGCCGGTGGCGGCGGAATCGGCGCTGAAGTTCAAGGAGGTGTCGTACATCCATGCCGAGGCGATGCCGGCAGGTTTCCTGAAGCACGGCACCATCTCACTGATCGACGAGAAGTTCTTCACCGTCGCCTTCATCCCGAACTCGGCGCACGATCCCGACAGCTTCGCGCACGTCGTCTCGAGCCTGCACGAGATCCGCGCGCGCGGCGGAAACGTCATCGGCTTCGGCCACGACCTGCCCTCGACGTTCCAAGACGGGATGTTCGAGGCGTATGTCGAGTTGCCGAGCGTATCGAAGTTCATGGATCCGATGATTCAGCTCGTCGCCGGGCAGCTGTTCGCCTATCACTGCGCGGTGAAGCTGGGCCGCAACATCGATCGTCCGCGGGCACTGGCGAAGGCGGTGACGGTGCGCTGACCGCGGATTGCCGCAGGATCGACACAGTTGGACACAATCCGGCAAGATTTACCGGATAAGGCGTGCTTGCGGCCGGCGACGGCTGCTGTACACATTCACTTGTGTCACTACGGGCTGAGGGCGGCGTTCCATCCGGGAACGCCGCCCTTGGTTTTTGTGGCGGAGCTTTCCGCCATCACCCCGAGTTGCGCAGCGCCGTCGCGATCGCGTTGATCGACAGCAGGATGCCCTCGCCGATCCGCGCATCGGTGTCACCGGCGCGGTGACGCTTCATCAGCTCGATCTGGAGCAGGTTCAGCGGCTCGATATAGGGCAGGCGCAGGCGGATCGACGCATCGAGCGCCGGGTGCTTCTCCAGCAGGCGCGACTGGCCGGTGGCGGCGAGCAGACCGTCATGGGTCAGCTGCCAGCCGTCGCGGATCCGGTCGAAGAAGGGGTGCAGTTCCGCATCGACCAGCCCGGCATAGCGGGCGGCGATCGCCATGTCGGATTTCGCCAGCACCATCTCCATGTTCGCCAGCGTCGCGGCGAACAGCGGCCAGCCCTCCGCCATCTCGGCCAGCAGCCCTTTGTCGGCGAAGCGGTCGATCGCCTGGCCGACGCCGTACCAGCCGGGCAGCATGACCCGCGACTGCGCCCAGCTGAACACCCACGGAATGGCGCGCAGATCCTCGATCCGGTCGGACTTGGTGCGGCTGGCCGGGCGACTGCCGATCTTGAGGTTCGCGATCTCCGCGATGGGGGTCATCTGGCGGAAGAAGGTGCGGAAGGCGTCGTCGCCATAGACGAGGTCGCGATAGGTGCGGAAGGCATCGGCCGACAGCGTGTCCATCGCATCGGCGAAGGCGCGGTTCTCGGCATTGGACAGGCGCACCGGTTCCAGGCTGGCGAGGAGGGCGGCGGAGGCCATCGCCTCCAGATTGGTCGCCGCGGTTTCGCGCGTGCCGTATTTGGCGGCGATCACCTCGCCCTGCTCGGTGATGCGGATGCGGCCCTGCACGGTGCCGGGCGGCTGCGCGCGGATCGCCGCAAACGCCGAGCCGCCCCCGCGCCCCACCGCGCCGCCACGGCCGTGGAACAGCTGCATGCCGACGCCGGCCTGTTCGAACACCGGGGCGAGCGCGGTCGATCCCTTCGACAGGCCCCAGGTGGAGGTGAGATAGCCGCCGTCCTTGTTCGAATCGGAATAGCCGATCATCACCTCCTGATGCCCGCGCGCGCGGGCGATCGCGGCGATTTCGGGCAGGGCGAGCCACCGCGCCATGATCGCGGGCGCGGCATCGAGATCCTCGATCGTCTCGAACAGCGGCACGGCCATGATCGCGGCATGGGCATCGTCGTCGCCGGCACCGGGGCGGTAGAGGCCGGCTTCCTTCAGGAGCAGGTTGACCTCGAGCAGGTCCGACACCGACTTGGCCATCGAGACGATGTAGACGCGGATCGCGGCGGGGCCGTAGCGGTCGTGCGCGGCGGCGGCGGCGTCGATGATCGCCAGCTCGGACGCGGTCTCGTCCGAATAGGCGTGGAAGCGGCTGACCAGCGGGCGGGCATTGGCCAGCTCGCGGCGGAGCAGCGCGATCCGCCCTTCCTCGTCGAGCGCGGCATAGTCCGCCTCCACCCCGGCCGCGGCGAGCAGCTCGGCGACCACCCGTTCGTGCACCGCCGAGTTCTGCCGCAGGTCGAGCGTGGCGAGATGGAAGCCGAACACGTCGACCGCGCGGATCAGCCGGCCGAGCGCGCCGCTGGAGCCCAGCGCGCCGCCGCCGCCCGCCGCCAATCCGCGCGCGATCGTGACCAGGTCGGCGCGGAACGCCTGCGGATCGGGATAGGGCTCGCCGCGCAGCCGGCCGGGACGGGGCGGCGTCTTGCCGGTCAGCGCCTGATAGGTGGCGGCGACGCGGGCGTAGATGCCGGAGATCGCGCGGCGGAACGGCTCGTCGCGGCGACTGGCGGCATCGTCGCCGCTGGCAGCGGCGAGCGCCTCCACCCCGGCGTCCACCGGCGTGCGGTCGGAGGATATCGACAGTTCTGCGCCCAGTGCGTGCAGGGTGTCGCAGTAATGCGCCAGCACCGCCTCTGCCGAGCGCGACAGCGCGAAGGTGAGCGATGCGGCATCGACATGCGGGTTGCCGTCGCGATCGCCGCCGATCCAGCTGCCCGGGCGCAGGAAACTGGGGCAGCGGCGACCCAGCGCCCGGTCCCAGCGCTGGTAGAGCGCGGGGATGGTAGGCAGGAACACGTCGTGGAAATAGGACAGGGCGGTCTCGACCTCGTCGGCGACGCCCAGCCGCTCCTGACGGAGCACGCGGGTCTGCCAGAGCAGGGCGATCTGGCGGCGGATCGCCTCGTCCACGTCGTCGCCGTCGTCGGTCTCGGCCTGCCCCGCGTCGCGGCACGCCATCAGCGTGGCGATCCGGTTGCGATGGTCGATCATGCTCTTGCGCCGCACCTCGGTAGGGTGGGCGGTGAGGACCGGGGCGACGAGCGCATGGTCGAGCAGCCGGGCGACGGCGTCGCGGTCGATCCCCTCAGCCGCCAGCCGGTCCAGCGCGGCAGCGAGATCGGCGCCCTCTTCCGCGGCGATGCCCTGGCGATCCTCGGCCAGGTTCGCGAGCATGGAGAACAGCATGAAGCCGCGAACGAAGTCGATCGTCTCGTCGAGATCGAGCTTTTCCAACTGGAGATCGACGGTGCTGCCGTCGCCGCGACCGCGGTGCCGCTCGACCGAGGCACTGCGGATCGTCTCGGTCGCCTCGAACAGTGCCTGGCCGCCATAGTCGCGGATGACGTCGCCGAGCAGCGTGCCGAGGAAGCGGATGTCCGGATTATTGGCGATCGGCGGAAGCGAGGCGGGAGACTGTGTGGCCATGCCGCCGATGCTGCGCTGCGGCGCCGGCCGCGTCAATGTCGTGGGGATTGCGGATACGTATGTCGCTTGCCGGCCGGGAAACGATCGACGCCGGCAGGACGGCGACGGTTACGCCCTACCGCTCCTGCCGGCGTTCCCGCGCGGTCCGGCGCTCCTCAGAGGTCACCGTGCCGTCCTGGTTCAGGTCCATCTGGTCGAACCGCTTGAGCATGCCCTCCGAGAACTCGCTCTCGGTGATCTGGCCATCCTTGTTCCGGTCCAGCTCCAGCAGGCGGGAATCGGCGCGGGGCAGTTCCTCGGCGGTCAGCACGTCATCGCCGTCGCGATCGAGGTTGCGGAAGCGGCGTGAGGCGCTGCTGCCGAAATCGAGGCGCGAGGTGACGGAGGGCGGGGTGAAGGCGGCGGCACGGGCATCGGCGGCCTTCTGCTTTTCCGTCCCGTCCGGTCCGCATGAGGCGACCGCCAGGCCGATCACCACCACTGCCACGCCTGCCTTCATCGTCGACCCCTGTTTCACGCTTCCAGTACAACGTCCCAGTAGAGCCAGTCGTGCCACGTGTCGTGCAGGTAGTTGGGCGGGAAGGAACGGCCATGTTCCTGGAGATGCCAGTTGGTCGGCCGGATCGGTTCGACATGCAGCGGCATCGCCGCCTGTCTGGGCGTCCGCCCGCCCTTGCGCAGGTTGCACGGGGCGCAGGCGGTGACGACATTCTCCCACGTGGTCCGCCCGCCCTGGGCGCGGGGCACGACGTGATCGAAGGTCAGGTCGCGCGACACGCCGCAATACTGGCACGCGAAGCGATCGCGCAGGAACAGGTTGAACCGGGTGAAGGCAGGAAATTGCGAGGGCTTCACATACTGCTTCAGCGCGATGACCGAGGGCAGCTTCAGCGCGAAATTGGCGCTGCGCACCTCGCGTTCGTAATGCGCGACGATGTCCACCCGGTCGAGGAACACCGCCTTGACCGCGGTCTGCCACGGCCACAGGCTGAGCGGGTAATAGGACAGCGGCGTATAGTCCGCGTTCAGGACGAGCGTCGGGCAGCTGTCGGGATGTCGGATCAAATCGGGATGAAACACGCGCTTCCCCAATCAAGGCCGGTGGCGCTGTCGCCCATCGACGTGACGGCAGCATGACAGCACGGGCGATGATTCGCGGTCAAGAGGCTGGCGGTGAAGCGGGTGCTGACCGGTCGGTGGTGAGCCGGTTCGCGCCGAGCCCGACGGGACGGTTGCACCTGGGCCATGCCTTCTCCGCGATCCGGGCACACGACCTAGCCGAGGCAGCGGGCGGCCGCTTCCTGCTGAGGATCGAGGACATCGACGGCACGCGCAGCCGGGCGGAGCATGTCGAGACGATCCTCGACGATCTGGCATGGCTGGAGCTGGCCCACGAGCCGCCGGTGTTCCAGTCGCAGCGACTGCCGCTGTACGACGCTGCGCTGGCGGATCTGCGGCAGGCCGGGCTGGTCTATCCCTGTTTCTGTACGCGGGCGGAGATCGCGGCGAGCCTTTCGGCGCCGCACGGTCCCGTCGCTGCATATCCGGGGACTTGCCGGCGATTGTCGCGGCGGGAAGCGGCGGCGCGGATGACCGAGCCGCATTGCTGGCGACTGGATATGGCGGCGGCGCTGGGCGCAGTCGCGGGCGCTCCGCTCGCATGGCATGATGCGGATGCCGGCCGGGTTCTGGCGGAGCCCGCGGGACAGGGCGATGTCGTCCTGTCCCGCAAGGATGCGCCGGCCAGCTATCACCTGGCGGTGACCGTCGACGATGCCGCGCAGAGGGTAACCGACGTCGTGCGCGGGATCGACCTGTTCGACGCGACGCACGTCCACCGCCTGCTCCAGGCGCTGCTCGGCCTGCCGACGCCGCGGTATCGCCACCATGCGCTGCTGACCGATGCCGCCGGCCACCGTCTGGCAAAGCGGCACGGCAGCCCGACGCTGGCGTCGATGCGCGCGGCCGGGATCGATGGACGCGCCGTCGCCGATGCGCTGCGTGAGGGGCGCCTGCCCACTGGTTTTTCGGCGAGCGCACCCTAGATTGGCGTACATGAACACGTTCCTCGTCATCCTGCTGATCGCCGCGATGATCGCGACCGTCGTCGCTCTCGTCCGCGGCATCATCGCGTTCCTCCAGGAATCGACCGCGGAGGTGAAGGGCGACGGGCCCAGCCAGGGGGCGTTGAAATCCAACCGGATGATGCAGCAGCGCATCTTCTTTCAGGCCGGCGCGATCCTGATCGTCGTGCTGATCCTGTTCGCCGCCGGCCGTACCTGATCCGCTGCTTCGGCAAGGCGACGTGGTTCGGCTGACCAAGATATACACGCGGACCGGCGACGACGGCTCGACCGGGCTTGTCGACGGATCTCGCGTGTCGAAGGCCACGCCCTGGATGGCGGCGATCGGCGATGTCGATGAGGCGAACAGCGCGCTGGGCGTCGCCCTCACCTCGATCGGCGAGGGCCCGATCCGCGATGCCCTGCTGGCGGTGCAGAACGACCTGTTCGATCTGGGCGCGGACCTGGCCACGCCGGGCGACGATTTCGCGCCGGGGGAACTGGTCCTGCGCATCGTCGCAGCGCAGGTGGAGCGGCTGGAACGCGAGATCGACCGGGTGAACGCCGATCTGTCGCCGCTCCGCAGCTTCATCCTGCCCGGCGGTTCCGCCGGCGCCGCGCAGCTCCATCTGGCACGCGCGATCGTCCGCCGTGCCGAGCGCGCGATGGTGGCGGCGGCAGGCGACAACATGCTCAACCCCGAAGCATTATCCTATATCAACCGGCTTTCCGATTTCCTGTTCGTCGCGGCGCGAGCGCTGAACCAAAACGGGGCCGGCGACGTTCTTTGGGTTCCGGGGGGAACGCGCTGAGCCGGTCGGCTCCTTCGCGATCGGGCACAAGGAGCGGGCATGGCAAGCAAGGTATCGGACCAGCCGGCCGATTTCGGACCGGTACAGGCCGATTGGTTGACCGATCGCTTCGTCGCCGTCCGCACCCTGACCGAGGCGATCGCGGAACCGTTGTCCGATGCCGACGCCACCGTCCAGTCGATGCCGGATGCCTCCCCGGCGAAGTGGCATCTGGCGCATACCACCTGGTTCTTCGAGACGTTCGTCCTGCGTGACCATGTGCCTGGATACACGCTGCACGATGCGCGCTTTCCGTTCCTGTTCAACAGCTATTACGAGGCCGAGGGCCGCCGCCATGCACGCGACCGGCGCGGGATGATCACGCGACCGTCGCTGGACGAGGTGCGGGCGTATCGCAGGCACGTCGACGCGGCGTTGACCGCGATGTTGCCGGACCTGCCCGACGCCGCACGCGAGCTGGTGCTGCTGGGCTGCCATCATGAAGAGCAGCATCAGGAACTGCTCGTCACCGATCTGATCCATCTGTTTGCCGAGAACCCGTTGGAGCCTGCGATGGTCGCGGCAGAGCGCGGTGGTCCGTCGGCGTTGCCGGCGCCGATCGGCTGGATCGATCATCCCGGTGGCATCGTCCGCATCGGTCACGACGGTGACGGCTTCGCCTTCGATTGCGAGGGGCCACGGCACGACGTGCTGCTCCATCCGCACGCGATCGCCGACCGGACGATCACCAATGGCGAATGGGCCGCGTTCATCGCCGATGGCGGGTATCGCGAGCCGCGCTGGTGGCTGGCCGACGGCTGGGCATGGGTGAAGGCGGAGTCGATCGTCGCGCCGCTGTACTGGGAAGAGCGGGACGGCGGCTGGACCCGGTTCGGGCTCGACGGACGCCGCCCCGTCGCTTCCGCCGCGCCGGTGACGCATGTCAGCTTCTTCGAGGCGGATGCCTATGCCGCCTGGGCCGGTTGCCGCCTGCCGACCGAAATGGAGTGGGAGGCCGCGGCGGCGGGCAGCGATCCGGCGGGCGGCAACCAGCTGGACCGGGCCGGCGCGACGGAGCCGCAGCCGGGCGGCGGTTTCTTCGGCGACGGATGGGAATGGACCGGCAGCGCGTACCGCCCCTATCCCGGTTTCCGCGCTGCCGAGGGTGCGGTGGGCGAGTATAACGGCAAGTTCATGAGCGGCCAGTTCGTGCTGCGCGGCGGCAGCTGCGCGACGCCGCGCGGCCATGTCCGGCCCAGCTACCGCAACTTCTTCTATCCCCACCAGCGCTGGCAGTTCACCGGCGTCCGCCTCGCGAAAGATCTGTAGCATGCTGAAGCAGGAAGAGGCGGACGGCACGCGCAGCTTCGCCGACCCGCAGTTCCGCGCCGACGTGCTGGCCGGGCTGGAGCGCCGCCCGCGCGCGATTCCGGCACGCTGGTTCTACGACCGGCGCGGGTCGGAGCTGTTCGAGCAGATCACCGATCTGCCCGAATATTACCCGACCCGGACCGAGGTGGGCATCCTGGAACGGATCGGCCCGGAGGTTAGGTCGCTGGTCGGCGAGGGGCGGGCCGTGGTCGAGTTCGGCTCGGGCTCCTCGGCCAAGACGCCGCTGCTGCTTCGACAGGTAGCGCCGTCGGCCTATGTGCCGATCGACATCTCCGGCGACTTCCTGCGCCATTCGTCGAAGACATTGTCGGCGGCGTTTCCCGATCTGCTGGTCCTGCCGTTCGAGGCGGATTTCATGCGCCCGCTGACCTTGCCGCGGACGATCGCGGAGGCGCCGAAGCTGGGCTTCTTTCCCGGATCGACGATCGGCAACATGACGCCGCTGATGGCGACCGACCTGCTCCGTGCGATGCGTGCCTCGCTGGGCGAACGGGCCATGCTGCTGATCGGCATGGACCGGATCAAGGGCGCCGAGGTGCTGGTCCCGGCGTACGACGATGCCGCCGGGGTGACGGCGGCGTTCAACATAAACCTGCTCGATCGCATCAACCGCGAACTGACGGGGACCGTGCCGACCGATGCGTTCCGCCATGTCGCGCGCTGGAACGACGATCGCGCGCGGATCGAGATGCATCTGGAGGCGGTGCGGGACGTCGATTTCACGATCGACGGTCGCCCCTTCGCAATGGCTGCGGGCGAGACGATCCACACCGAGAACAGCCACAAATACGGTGCCCGCGACGCACGCATCCTGCTGCGTGCCGGCGGGTGGACCCCGGTGGCCGAATGGACCGATCCCGACGGGCTGTTCGCGGTGTACCTGGCCGAGGCGCAGGCGGAGCGGCCGGCGCCGTAACCGGCGGCGCTATTGCCGCACCACCTGCGTCCGCCACGTCGTGATGTAGTGGGGGTTGCCGCGACACTCGCCCATCTCGGCCTGCTCGGTCAGGCGCAGGCTGCTGCCGTCCCACACCATCGTCTGGTTGACACCGCAGTCGCCCAGCCCGCGGCCCTTGGCGAAGCTGGTCAGCTCGCCATCCTTCCAGCTGCCGTTGACGACGCTGGCGAGGCGGTCGGTCCCGCGTGCGGGGGTCGGGCCGAACCCGGTTGGCGCGTCGGTGGGCGCAGGCTCGACCCGTCCGTCTCGCAGCACGAACAGCGCCGATGACAGGTTGTACGCGCCGGCCGAGCAGGGCAGCAGCACCAGCGTCGCGCCGCCGCCGAGCGGGTGCGCCTCCGGCCGCCAGATGTCGCCGCTCGCCATCCGCTCGTCCTCGCAACCGGCCAGCCGCCGCATCTCCGCCAGCTGGCCTGCGGTCGGGGTGGCGGCCGTACCGGTCGCGACCAGCGCCCGGACGACCGGCGCGGGCTGGCGCTCGGGAACGATCGAGGCAGGCCGGGGCCCGGTCGCGACCACCGCGCTGACGGTACCGGCACGGCCCTGCTGCGCATCGATCCAGCGGAGCGCCGCCGACGCGCCGGCGAGCGAGATCGTCGCGCGCCGGCGACCGCCAGCCTCCAGCACCCCCAGCGACCGGCCGTTCGCCATCACGCGCACCGTATCGGCAGCGGCGGGGCCGGTCAGCGACGGCAGCGCCAGCCGCCTGCCGTCGACCATGACCGCTACCGGGGACAGCGGTGGCCGATCGTCGACCAGATCGAACGAGAGGTCGAACCCGCCCTCCGGCCCCGGCTGGCGCAGGACGGCCATCGTCACGCCGGACGGCACGGCGTTGTCCGGTCCCAGCGAGGCCATGGTGCACAGCCGGGTATTGTCGCAGCCGACCGCCCAGTCGCCGAAGGTCTTCAGGTCACCAGGCCGCACCGGTGCGGCGGCGGGAACCGGGGCAGGGGTAGTTGCCGTGGCAGGCGCGGCGACGGCGGGCGTTGCGGCCGGAGAAGGCGATGGCCCGGCGGCCTGGTCCGGAGCGGCGGGGCCCGAGCAGGCGACGAGGGCGAGCAGGGGAGCGGCGGGCAAAGCGATACGCATCATCGGCATGAACGGCGATGCTGGCAGGCGCGTTCCGGCATCGCTACAGCACCGGCCGACAAGGAGAGACGAGCGATGCAGACCGTGGGCGTGATCGGGGCGGGGCAGATGGGCGCGGGGATCGCGCAGGTGTCGGCACAGGCGGGCTTCCGCGTGTTGCTCGCCGACGTGTCGCGCGACCAGGCGGAGAAGGGCAAGGCGGGCATCGCCCGCCAGCTGGATCGGCTGGTAACCAAGGAGAAGATCGCCGCCGACGCGCGCGATGCCGCCCTGGCGCTGATCGAGCCGGTCGACGGCGTCGCCGCGATGGGCGACTGCACGCTGGTGATCGAGGCGGCGACCGAGCGGGAAGCGATCAAACGCCAGATCTTCGCCGATGTCGGCAAGGTGCTGGGCACCGACGCGATCCTGGCGTCGAACACCTCGTCGATCCCGATCACCCGGCTGGCGCAGGCGGCGCCCGATGCGGCGCGGTTCGTCGGCGTGCACTTCTTCAACCCCGTGCCGGTGATGGGGCTGATCGAGCTGATCCGTGGGCTCGCGACCAGCGATGCCACCGTCGCAAAGGTGGAGGAATACGCGCAGGCGCTGGGCAAGCGGGTCGTGCGGGCCAACGACGCGCCCGGCTTCATCGTCAACCGCGTGCTGATGCCGATGCTGAACGAGGCGTGCTTCGCCCTGGGTGAGGGGGTGGCGACGATTCCCGACATCGATGCCGCCTGCCAGCTGGGACTGAACCATCCGATGGGGCCGCTGACCCTGGCCGATTTCATCGGCCTCGACACCTGTCTGGAGATCACGCGCGTGCTGTTCGAGGGGACCGGCGACCCCAAGTTCCGGCCGGCACCGCTGCTGGTCAAGTATGTCGAGGCGGGCTGGTACGGCCGCAAGACCGGCCGTGGCTTCTACGACTATTCGGGCGCGGAGCCGGTGCCGACGCGGTAGGTGAAGGGATCGACCAGCCGCACGCCCATGCCGGCGAAGTCGCGGGTGTTGCGGGTGGCGAGCGTCATGTCGTGCACCAGCGCCGTGGCGGCGATCAGCGCGTCCCGATCCGGTACCGAGACGGGCACGTGCAGCGCCGCACAGCGTCTGGCCACCGCGGAGTCGACCGGCAGGATACGGCCGTGAAATCCCGGCAGCACCGATCCCTCGAACCAGTCGCGCAGATGCGCGGCCTGCACCGGATCGTAGCGATGGAGGCGGAGGATACCGATCTCGACCTCCATGATCGTCACCGCCGACAGGCCGGCGCGGGTGAAATCCTGCTCGCCCGCCCATGCCGCCACGGCGGGATGGGCCCGCCCGGCCTTGATCTTGCGCAGCTCGGACAGGATGTTGGTATCGAGGATCAATCGACGTCCAGCGGCTTCAACGATGACGGCTGGCGCCGGTCTGTTTCGAAGTCGATATCCACTGTGTCGCGCGAGCCGAACAGCCCGGCGATCTGGCCGATGTCCCCCGACAATCGCCGGTATTCGTCGTAGCTGAGCAGCACATGCGCGGGGTGGCCGCGATCGGTGATGATGACCGGGCCTTCGGATGTCGCCCGCTTGGCACGGGCGACATCCTGATTGAACTCGCGGGCGGTGAAGTGGCGGGTCATGCCGGGATATGTAGCAACAATGCTACGCCCAGGCAATCCGTCAGCCGATCAGCAGCCCCGCCAGTGCCGCGGACATCAGGTTGGCGAGGCTTCCTGCGATCAGCGCACGGATGCCGAGCTTGGCGATCATCGGGCGCTGGTTGGGGGCCAGACTGCCCGTCACCGCCATCTGGATGGCGATCGACGAGAAATTGGCGAAGCCGCACAGGGCGAAGGTGATGACCGCGACGGTGCGCGGGCTGAGCACCGCCGCCTGCTTGCCGAGATCGATATAGGCGACGAATTCGTTCAGGACGATCTTCTGCCCGAACAGGCCGCCGGCGATCCCCGCCTCGCTCCACGGGATGTTGAGCAGGAACATGACGGGCGCGAAGACGTAGCCGAGCAGTCCCTGGAACGACAGATCGACGATCCCGAACCAGCGGCCGACCCCGCCCAGCAGTCCGTTGGCCAGCGCCACCAGCGCGACGAACGCCAGCACCATCGCGCCGACCGCCACCGCCAGCCGCACGCCGGTCTGCGCGCCCTGCGCGGCGGCCATGATGAGGTTGGCGGGCTTTTCCTCGTCGTGCGTCGCCTCCGGCATCGGCTCGCCCGGCGTTCCGCCCTCCGGCAACAGCGCGGCGGGGCCCTGGCCGCTGACCCGGTGTTCGGCGAGGTGGATCACCCGGTTCTCGTCGGGCAGGTCGCCCAGCGGCAGCTCTCCCTCGGGCGGGACGGAGCGGTCGGGCATGACGATCTTCGCCATCAGGATGCCGCCCGGCGCCGCCATGAAGCTGGCCGCGAGCAGATAATCGATGCGGATACCCATCGAGGCGTAGGCCGCCAGGATCGTGCCGGCGACCCCCGCCATGCCGCTGGTCATCACCGTGAACAGCTGCGGCGGTGTCAGCCCGGCGAGATAGGGGCGGATCACCAGCGGCGATTCGGACTGGCCGACGAAGATGTTGGCGGCCGCGCAGAGCGATTCGACCTTCGACGTGCCGATCACCCACTCGATCGCGCCGCCGACCCAGCGCACGACCAGCTGCATGACGCCCAGATAATAGAGGATCGACACCAGGCTGGCGAAGAAGATGATGACGGGCAACGCGGCGATCGCGAAGCTGGTGCCGCCGACCGCCGGACTGGCGAGATTGCCGAACAGGAATTCGGTGCCGCGCTGCGAGTAGCCGAGCAGCGCCGCGACCCCTTCGGACGCGGTCGCCAGCGCGGCGCGACCGGGACCCCAGTACAGCACGATGACGGCGATCAGCGCCTGGAGCGCGAACGCCGCGCCGACGACGCGCAGCCGGATCGCGCGCCGGTCGGTCGAGATCAGCACCGCGATGCCCAGGATCACGGCGATGCCGGCGATGCCGACGAAAAACCGGTTCATGCGCTGCCCTCAGCCCGGAAGGTCACAGAAAGTCACACCCAACACCCTTTTTCCGGGTCACACACGCATCGCCCCCAAGCGATCCGCCGGTAACACCACAAATTCGCCGCGTAGGACAGTCGATTGTACGGGCGCGCCGCTGTCGATAGGGATGGCCGATGGACCAGACGCGCGCGCCCATCCCGCCTTCGCTCTTCGCCTTCGCGATCTTCTATGGCGGCATGGTGTGCATCGCCGGGGTGCTGGGCAACAAGCAGGTCGCGCTCGGACCGCTCGCCGTGGAGGCGGGCATCTTCGCGTTCCTGCTGCTGGTCGTCACCTCCAGCGCGGTGGCCGAACTGCATGGGCCGCGAACGGCGACGCGGCTGGTGCGGGTGGGCTTCGTGCCGCTGATCGTGTCGATCCTGCTGGCGGTGGTCGTGCTCGCCGTACCCGCCAGTCCGCAGATGGATCCGGCGCGCGCCGGCGCGTTCGAGCTGATGATGGGCGGCACGCCGCGAATCTGGGCGGGCGGCATCGTCGCCTATGGCATCTCGCAGACGCTGAACGTCACCATCTTCTCGTGGCTGAAGGGGCGCGAGGGGGCCAGGCTGCTGTGGCTGCGCGCGGGCGTGGCGAGCATCCTGAGCCAGATCGTCGACACGCTGCTGTTCGTGACGATCGCGTTCGCGGGCATCTTCCCGATCGGCGAGCTGCTGCTGGGCCAGATGCTGGCGAAGGTGGTGCTGTCCGCGGTGCTGGTGCCGCCGGCGATCTACGTCTTCGTGGCGCTGGGGCGGCGGCTGGATCGGTAGGGCGGGCGGCACGCCGAGGTGCCACCCGCCTCTTCACTCAGAACCGTACGCGGGCGCTGGCGGTGAAGGTGCGACCCATCGCGCGCAGGCCGACGGGCAGTTCAGGGAAGCTGTAATAGTAGAAGCGGTCGACATTGCGCAGCAAGTTCTGCGCCTCGATGCTGAGCGTCAGATACTTGACCGGTGTGAGATTGATCGCTGCGTCCAGACGCTTGGTTGGATAGGATGATATGATCCGCTCCTGATTAATCGCATCGACATCCGTCTGATACTTGGAGCGCCAGTTATAGGCCAAGCGCGCGCTGAATACCGGCGTCTCGTAATAGCCGATCAGATTGTACGACCAGCGCGACGCAAATGGTGCCCGTCGGCGGATCAATTCGTAGATGAAGGGATCGCCCTCTTCTCGATCCAGCAGATTGGGAAGGGAGATGTCGGCGGTCGGGATCCAAGTCGCGTTGACCGTCGCACCAAGGTTGCGGAGAAAGCCGGGCATGAACCGGAAAAAGCCTGTCGCCTGTGCCTCCAACCCTTCCGTTCGGCCGGGGCCTGCGTTGCGGGGCTGGACGACGACGCGGGTCTGGCCCCCCAATTCGGGGACCGCTTCGACCTGCGCCGTTTCGTAGATGAAGCCGGTCTGGTCTTTGCGGAAAGCCGCCAAAGACACGACCGATCCGGCTGCCGGATACCATTCCAACGAAAGGTTGTAGTCGTCGGTCCGGGTGGGCTTGAGGCCCGGATTGCCTGCGTAGAGGCGATCGTTCGGATCGCGATAGTTGATGACCCGCGAGTTGCGCAGAAGGAAGAGGCTGGGGCGCTGGACATTGCGGCTGTAGCTGGCACGCAGTTGCAGCTTGTCGCTGAAGTGAACGACGCCAAATACGCTGGGCAGTAGATCGACATAGTTGACCCTGACTGCGGTGACGTCCGTAGAATCAGGACCGAATTCGCCCGTAAGTAGACCAGTCGTGGGATCGCGAAGGGGAGTGCCCAAACGGATGCCCGCGCCATTGATGCTGGCCCATGTGTTGACATAACGAAGGCCGACATTGCCCTCGATCGGGAACAAGGCCTTGAATGCATAATCCAGGGTACCGTAAGCTGCGAAGGAGTTTTCGGTCGACGCGCTGGTGTAGATCGCGTTGCCAGCCGATGGTTTTTCCGTCGCGAAGAGAGCGGCTGCTCCGGCATCGCGGCCCGGGCCGTCGAGGAACTCATATTCACTGCCGGCGATGAACTTAATGACCTGACCCCAATTGTCGTACAGCTGGCGGTTGTTCAATTGAACCCAAGACAGGGGCGACCCGCCGGGCAATTCGGGCGTAACGCTGATCGTCGATACGCCGGGGATCGCGGAAGTCGGAAGCGACAACTCAGGCGGGAAGTAACCAGCGAAGCGGTAGCTGTCGCGAAAGAAGGTATCGATTTTCGAGTAGCGTCCACCAAATCTTCCGGCGCGAAGAAATCCGTCTGCGTCGAGTTCTTTCCAGACATCAACTTGCGCTGAGAATTGCGAATTGTCGCCATGGCCCAGATTGTCGCTTAGGTATTGAACACGGGCGAGTCCGGGATCGGTCGGGCTGACGTTGAACTGGAAGAACGGCCCGCCTCCCAGCACCTTGGGCGAGTCCAGATCGACGCGAACACTCGATAGTCCTAGATAGCTGCCGCCATGGCCAATCCGGTGATAATCGTTATCGCTCCACTGGTATTGGACCGATCCGTCGATGCGCAAGCCGTCATCGGCATAATGCGCTTCGAAATTGGTACGGTAATTCTCGGTTTCGCCCCGATTTTCACCCCCATCGAAGCCGGCGGCGATGTTGCCAAAGTTTGGCCGGGTACCATTGGCCAGCGGCGGGTTACTGATGTCGAACCCCAGCAACACGCCACTTGGCGCAATGCGAACGTTTTGAAGAACATAATAATCTTCACGCAAGCGAACGTAAAGCGAACTATCCTGATCGGAGTAATCCTCGCCGGAGTAGGAGCCTTCCAGTACGAAGTTCAGCTTATCTGCAGCTTGCCACTGTAAGGCGCCGCTCAGCGACTTCTGCTCGCGGCTGCCGTCATTCGTGCCATAACTCGCCCGATATGGCGTCACTAATGTGTCGCGTGTGTCAGCCGGGAGGCTGAGGCGGATACGGCTGCCGGGCGCACCAACGGAGAAAGGAGACTCGCTGTTGTTGTTCGCTTCGGCGTAGCGCTGCTTCACATAGGCGCCATTGAGCAGGAACCCCACTTCGCCGATGCCGGTTTCAAAGCGGTTCGCGATGAGCACGCTACCGGATGGGCTCCACAGGTTGCCTTGTTCCGCATAGGTGTTGCGATAGCTCGCGGCCGTCGTCCAGCCCTTGCGCAGATCTAGCGGGCGGCGCAATTCGATGTTGACCGAGCCGCCGATGCCACCCTCGATCTGGTCGGCAGTGCGGGTCTTGTAGACCTCGATCGACTTGACCAGCTCAGCGGGCACGCTTTCCAAGTTCAGCGTGCGCCCTTCCCCGAATGGAAGCGGAGCGGTCGCGCCTTCGGTTCCGTTGATGGTCGTCTGCACGCCAGCCAGGCCGCGGATGTTGAATCCGTCGGCCCGTCCGCCACTGCGCGTCACGGTGATGCCGGTAATCCGCGCCATCGCCTCCACGACATTATTATCAGGCAATTTTCCGGCGTCCTCTGCGGTGACGACGTCGACGATCTGCCGTGCGCGGCGCTTGGTGGCGATCGACTTTCCGACGCTTTCGCGCAGGCCGGTGACGACGATGTCGCCGCCCTCGACCGTGGCCGATCCCTCGCGATCAGGCGCTGTTACTCCCGAAGCGGCGGCCAGCGCGCGACGGCGGGCCTCGCGGCGTTCGGCGCGACGTGCCTCTCGCGCGGCGCGACGGACGGCCAGGCGCTCTGCCCGCGTCGGAGCGGTTCGTGCCTCCGCTTGAGCGGCGATTGCCGGTGCGGCGATGACCGCAGGACAGACCAGTATCGCGATCATCGAAGCCGTCATGCCGGCGCGCAAGCAGATTTGAGTCTTCATTCCCCCGAACTCCCCCTCCTATTAGAATATCGTATACAATGTCAAAACAATATGTCTGTCAAGTTGCGTGGCTGAACCGATAGTTGCGCCCGTGCGCTGCCGTTCGTCACCGCTTTCGTTCGTCCCCGCCCGTCGCTAAAGGCGCGGGCATGACCAGCCATGCTCCCGATCCCGCCCTGCTCGCCAAGGCGGAGACGCTGACCGAGGCGCTGCCGTATCTGCAGCGCTACGCCGGCAAGACGTTCGTGGTGAAATATGGCGGCCATGCGATGGGCGACCCGGAGCTGCAGCGCGATTTCGCCGAGGACGTGGTGCTGCTGAAGGCGGTGGGCATCAACCCGGTCGTCGTCCATGGCGGCGGGCCGCAGATCGGCGCGATGCTGAAGCGGCTGGGCGTCGAGTCGCAGTTCGTGAACGGGCTGCGCGTGACCGATGCCGAGACCGCGAAGATCGCCGAGATGGTGCTGGCGGGATCGATCAACAAGGACATCGTCGGCTGGATCGGGCAGGCGGGCGGCCGCGCCGTCGGCATTTCCGGCAAGGACGCCGGGCTGGTGCTGGCCGAGAAGGTCGGGCGGATGGACGCCGATCCGTTGCAGGGGATCGAGCGGCACGTCGACCTCGGTTTCGTCGGCGAGCCGATCGCGGTCGACCGGCGGATCATCGACACGCTGTCGGCCGCCGACATCATCCCGGTGGTGGCGCCGGTCGGGATCGGCGCGGACGGCCACACCTACAACATCAACGCCGACACGATGGCGGGGGCGATCGCGGCGGCGCTGGGCGCGGCGCGGTTCTTCCTGCTGACCGATGTCGCCGGGGTGCTGGACAAGGAGGGGCAGCTGCTGACCTCGCTCGACCCGGCGCGGGTGGCCGAGCTGCGCGCCGATGGCACGATCACCGGGGGCATGATCCCCAAGATCGAGACGTGCGTCGCCGCCGTCCAGTCCGGCGTCGACGCCGCGGTCATCCTGGACGGGCGCGTGCCCCATGCGATGCTGCTGGAGATCTTCACCCGCGCCGGCGCGGGCACGCTGGTGAGCGCGAAAGGATCGACGCGGTAGGCCGCCTGCGCCACGGCCCTTCTCGGATCGTGGCGCCGCCCCTATAGGACAGTCACCTTCATCGGAGCCCCGCCTTGATCGCCCTTCTCCAGATCGTCCAGCTGCTGCTCAACATCATTTGGTGGATCATCGTCGTGCAGGCGATCCTGTCGTGGCTGATCGCCTTCAACGTGATCAACACGCACAGCGATTTCGTGCGGACGGTGTGGACGGCGCTGGGCCGGATGACCGAGCCGATGTACCGGCCGATCCGCCGCATCCTGCCCGATTTCGGCGCGCTCGACTTGTCGCCGCTGGTCGTGCTGCTGCTGATCTACATCCTGTCGAACATCGTGCTGCCCAACATCGCCGCGAGCTATCTGGCTGCCAACCCCTATTGATCGCCGCCCGCAGGAGGGACGCGCCATGACTGCCCGGATCATCGACGGCAAGGCGATCGCCGCCGACCTGCGCGCCCGGATCGGGCGCGAGGTGGTGCCGTTCCGCGCCGCCGCCGGCCGCGCGCCGGGGCTGGCGGTGGTGCTGGTCGGCGAGGATCCGGCCTCGTCGGTCTATGTCCGCTCCAAGGGGCGGGCGACGCGCGAGGCGGGGATGGAGAGCGTCGAGCATCGCCTGCCCGCCGATACCGACACCGCGACGCTGCTGGTGATGGTCGCGCAGCTGAACGCCGATCCGGCGATCGACGGCATCCTGGTCCAGCTGCCGCTGCCGCCGCATGTCGATACGCAGGCGGTGCTGCTGGCGATCGACCCGGACAAGGATGTCGACGGGTTCCACCCGGTCAATGCCGGACGGCTGGCGACGGGGATGCCGGGCTTCGTGCCGTGCACGCCGCTGGGCTGCACCATCCTGCTGAAGACGGTGCATCCGCATCTGGCCGGGCTGGACGCGGTCGTCGTCGGCCGTTCGACGATCGTCGGCAAGCCGATGGCGCAACTGCTGATCGCCGAGAGCTGCACGGTGACGGTGGCGCACAGCCGCACCCGCGACCTGTTCGCCCGGGTGCGCGAGGCCGACATCGTCGTCGCGGCGGTGGGCATCCCCGGCCTGATCGAGGGATCGTGGATCAAGCCGGGCGCGACGGTGATCGACGTCGGCATCAACCGGACCGAGGCCGGGCTGGTCGGCGACGTCGACTTCGCCGGTGCGGTGCAGGTGGCCGGCGCGATCACGCCGGTGCCGGGCGGCGTCGGGCCGATGACAATCGCGTGCCTGCTGTCGAACACGCTCGACTCCGCGCGCAGGCGGATGGGCGTTGCCGCCCCGGAGCGGACGGACGTGCCGGCGTGATCGAGCTGTTCGTCTCGTCGCTGATCACCTTCTTCGTGGTGATCGATCCGCCGGGATGTGCGCCGATCTATGCCGGGTTGTCGGCGGGGGCGAGCGCGGCGCACCGGCGGGCGATGGCGGTTCGCGCGGTGGGTGTCGCGTCGGCGATCCTGCTGGTCTTCGCGCTGTTTGGCGAGGACCTGCTGCGCGGGCTGGGGATCGAGCTGGCCAGCTTCCGCATCGCCGGCGGCATCATGCTGTTCCTGATCGCGCTGGAGATGGTGTTCGAGAAGCGCACCCAGCGCCGCGAGGACCGCGCCGCCAAGGTTGCCGAGCACCCGGAAGAGGCGGAGGACGTGTCGATCTTCCCGATGGCCATGCCGATGATCGCCGGGCCGGGATCGATCGCGTCGGTGATGCTGCTGATGGCGCGCAACGACGGGCTGGAGCGGACGCTGGTGGTGCTGGCGGCGCTGGCGACGATCCTGCTGCTGACGCTGGTTGCGCTGCTGGCGGCGGGGCCGCTGATGCGGCTGCTGGGCGCGAAGATCGAGGCGGTGATCACCCGCCTGCTGGGCGTGCTGCTGGCGGCGCTGGCGGTGCAGTTCGTGATCGACGGTATCGAGGTCGGACTGCGCTGATAAAGCGGCATTTTCCGGCAGCGGCGGATCGGAAGGTAAGGCTAAGGTAAGGCCTGGAACGAGTTCGCTGCGGGTGCGGCCGGTGGTGGATGTCGCGAAGAGAAAGAGCCGGAGCGGCGTTGTACAGGCGGCGCGGCGTGTAGGACAGGCGGGCCGCATCGGGCAGGTCGAGGAGACGGGCTGAGAAGACGGGCCGGGGGACGGGCCGTCAGCCCGATGACGCCTCGTTCCGTGCCCCGGAGGGACGGACGAACACCTGCTCGATCGAGGTGCCGAACAGATCGGCGATCCTGAAGGCGAGCGGAAGCGAGGGATCGTACCGGCCGGTCTCGATCGCATTGATACTCTGGCGGCTGACCGCGAGCAGTTCGCCGAGATGCTGCTGGCTCCAGCCGCGCTCGGCCCGGAGGGCGCGCAGGCGGTTGTTCATGCCGCCATGCGCCGCGCGAGCAGCGCGTTGACCGCCGATCCCATGCCGAGCCCGACGAACCACAGCGCGGCCCAGTAGAAGCCGGGCAGGCGGGGAAGGAGTTCGAACCCCTCCAGAAAGCCCCAGACGGTCGCGGCCGTCATCGCGATGCCTGTCGCGATCAACGACTGGCGGATGACCAGCATCCGCAGATACTCGTCCGTCTCCTCGACCAGATAGGCCGCGATGGCCGCGAAGAAGCCGATGACGGGCAGCGCCGGCAGGACCCCGAGCGCATAGGCGGCGGGGCCGGCCACCATGTGCCGCGACAACAGATAGACCGCAGGCAGCAGCACGACGACATAGGCGAGTGCGAGAAGGAGAACCCGGCGGTTGTACCGGCGTCCGGCAGGAGAGTGGCGCAAGGCGAGCTTCCTTTCAATGCGATGCTAAGGAAGCTTGTCATGTAAAGTGGGCTTTACGTCAAGTATGCTTTCCACATGGTGGTGGGACCCCTGCATCTCACCTCGACGCCTGTCCCGGAAGACAGGCGTTATCGGGTCCGTGTGCCGTCACCCCCCGTCACGAGATCCGGTACAGCCGGTACGGCGACCTCGCCGGCAGCGGCAGGGGCGTCAGCCAGGGGAATTTCGCGCCATGCGCCATGCGGTCGTAGAAGCCGCCGGGATTGCGGCTGCGGTAGATGGTCGACTCGGCCATGTTGGGGCACAGCAGCAGCAACGTGGCGCGGTGGCGCTTCATGATGGCGCGGGCCTGATCGGGCGAGCGGCTGAAGGCGTGCTGCACGTCGAGGATCGCGTCGCCGTTGCGATGATAGGGACCGGCGATGGCGCTGTGGCGGGTGACGGTGATCAGGCGCGGGCCCAGGTCGACGAAGGTGAAGACGGTGGCCGGCGGATAGCGGTTGAGCGTCAGGAGGCGGCTGGTGCGCATGCACTCGCCGGTCGCAGCGTTGACGCGGCGGGTATAGGCGCTGGGCGGATCGATCCCGAACAGCCGGATCGACAGGTTGGCGAAGGCGCCCGACACCACGACGAAGGCGGTGACGGTGCCGAGCACGCGGACCGGCATCAGCCGGTGGCCGAGCAGCCACGGGAAGACCAGCACCGCCAGCGCCACCGCGCCCGGCACCGCCAGCAGCTGCGCCGCAGGACCGGCGCGGGTCTGCCACAGCAGCATCGCCGCGGCGAAGGCGGTGAACATCGCCACTGCGACCCAGCCGATCGCGGCCGGCGTCCGCCGGGCACGCCACGCGCCGACCAGCGCGCCGACCAGGCCGATGACGGGCAGGGTGGCGATGGGGAAGGCGAGGCGGAACGGATGGGCGTAGAGCGGCTTGGCCTCGCGCACATTGTTCAGCCAGGTGCGGGCCAGTTCGGACGACACCTGTTCCGGCCGGCCCAGGCATTGCGGGAAGAAGGCGGCGAAGCCGATCGCGATCGTGGCGCCCGCCGCCACCGCCAGCGCGAGGCGGACGATCAGCGCGCGCGGGCTGAGGAAGGCGAGGATGTAGAGTGCCAGCCCGGATGCGGCGACCACCGCCAGCCACACCGGCGTGAACGCGTCGCAGCGCATCGCCCAGTTAGCCGTCGAGGCGAAGGCGGCGAACATCGCCGCGCCGCCCAGCCCCAGGCTGACGGCATAGGCGTCGAGCCGGCGCTCCTCGCCCGCGTCCCACACCCAGCGCAGGGCGGTGATCGCCCCGGCCATCGCGATGTAGGGCAGCATCTCCAGCCCGATCGCGAGCGACACGACGCTGGCCAGACCGACCAGCGCGCCGCCGCGAGCGCCGCGCGGATCGCACAGCCCCGCCACGGTCACCGCCAGGCAGGCGAGCTGCCAGCCGTGATGGTCGATCCGCATCGGCATGAACATCAGCAGCGTCTGCGTGGCGCTGACGAGGAGGAACAGGATCGCGATCGGCCAGCTGACCGGGCCGACCAGCCGGCGTGCGGTGGCGGCGAGCGCGACCAGTGCGATGCCCAGCGGCAGAAGCGGGGCGATGCCGCAGGCCAGCCGTTCCGCCAGCGACGGCCCGGTGAACTGGCGGAAGAGCAGGATCAGCCCGGCCAGCGGCAGGTCGACCACCCGGCTCCAGTGAATGTCGAAGCCGGCCGGCGGATTCATCCGGTACTGGCGCAGATCGTACCAGCCCTGGCCGGCCATCCAGGCGCGCACCTGCATCAGGCGCATATTGTCGTCGGTATCGCCCAGCGACAGCCAGCGGATGCCGGTCCACCGATCCCACACGAACCAGGCGGACATGGCGATCCACGCGACGATCACGAGCGCCAGCCAGTGACGATCGAGATTGCGGCGCAATTCCTGCGGCAATTGCGGTGCCCGATTCGACGAACCGTCCAGGATCAAAACGCTTTCCCCCCGCCAGCACTGGCTCTACAGCCCCCGCTCTAGTCGGGACGGGGCAAAGAACAAGCGCGTGGCGATAGCAGCGAAGATCGATGCATGGCGCACCAGCGGCGTTCTGGGCCAGCTGATCCGCTTCGCGATCGCGGGCGGGATCACGACGGCGCTGTACACGGTCGTCTATTCACCGCTGGCAGCGCACCGGATCACCTCCGAGCAGGTGGCCAATTTGTGCGGGTACCTGGTGGCGGTGGTCGCCGGCTATCTGATCCACAGCCGCTGGAGCTTTCGCGGGCACGGCGCCGACATGCGCCAGACGACGATCCGTTTCTTCGTCGTCTCGCTGATCAGTTACGGCATGAACACGGCGTGGGTGTGGCTGCTGACCGACGATGCGATGCTGGCGGGCCCGTGGTGGTGGCCGCTGATCCCGGTGCTGTTCGTCACGCCGCTGGCGATCTTCGCGCTCAACCGCCTTTGGGTGTTTGCCTGAGCGATGGACCGGATCGTCTATGACCGGATGGCGGCGCATGATTCCACCCACTGGTGGTACCGGGCGCGGCGCGACATCCTGGCCGATTACCTGACCCGGTACGGCGAGCTGCCGACGGACGCGCGGATCCTGGAGATCGGCTGCGGCACCGGGCACAACCTGCCGATGCTGGCGCGGTTCGGCCATGTCGAGGCGATCGAGATCGATCCCGCCGCGCGCGCGATCGCGGGCGAGCGGCTGGGCCGGCCGATCGGCGCCGCGCCGCTGCCGGGGCTGCCCGGCGTCGAGCGGGGCGCGTACGATCTGGTCGCGGTGCTGGACGTGGTGGAGCATATCGAGGACGACGTCGCGGCGCTGGCGGCGATGAAGACGCTGTTGCGGCCGGGGGGCAAGATCCTGATCGCCGTGCCGGCGCACCAGTGGCTGTGGAGCGCGCACGACGTGGTGAACCATCACCATCGCCGCTATTCGAAGAAGACGCTGCGTGCCGCGATCGGAGCGGCAGGGCTCGTCCCGGACAAGCTGGGGTATTTCAACAGCCTGTTGTTCCCGCTGGCCGCGGGGGCGCGGCTGCTGGGGCGGCTGACCGGGCGCGACGACAGCGACGATTCGCCGCCGCCGCCGCTGGTCAACTCATTGTTCGAGGGGATCTTTCGGCTGGAGCGCCACATGGTCGGCCGGATGCCGATGGCCCCCGGCGTGTCGATCGTCACGCTCGCCCGCCCCTGATTTCGGCCCCGATCCCGGCTCGGCCTGAAACCCCAGCGTGGCGTGGCCCAGCACCGGGCCGGCGACATCGGCGATCAGGTAGAGCGGGCGCCGCTTCGATTCGATGTAGAGCCGGCCGAGATACTCGCCGATCATGCCGAGCACGAACATCTGCACCGCGCCCAGCACGACGGTAACCAGCATCGTCGAGGTCCAGCCCTGCACCGCCGTGCCCGACAGCCAACCCGCGGCGATGTAGACGATCAGGAGCAGCGACACCGCGGTGAGCGCCAGCCCGGCATGGCTGGCGAAGCGCAGCGGCGCGGTGGAGAAGCCGGTGACCGCGTCGAACGCCAGCCGCACCATCTTGCCCAGCGGATAGTTGGTCTCGCCGGCCAGCCGCTCCGCCCGGTCATAGGGGAAGGGGACCTGGCGAAAGCCGATCCAGGCGACCATGCCGCGGATGAAGCGCGCCTGTTCGGGCAGCGACAGCAAGGCGTCGAGCGCCCGCCTGCTCATCAGCCGGAAATCGCCGGTATCGAGCGGGATCGGCGTGTCGGTGACCCGGTCGAGGACGCGGTAGAAGGCGGCGGCGGTCGCCTTCTTGAACAGCGTCTCCCCCTCGCGCCGACGGCGGACGGCATAGACCACGTCGGCCTCCTGCGCGGCCATCGTCCGGCGCATGTCAGCGAGGAGCTCGGGCGGATCCTGAAGGTCGGCGTCGATGATCAGGATCTGCTCGCCCGCGCACAGGTCGAGCCCGGCGGTGAGCGCCAGCTGATGGCCGTGATTGCGCGACAGGTTGATCGCGACGACGTGCCCGTCGGCGGCGGCGATCCGCTGCATGACGGGCCAGCTGTCGTCGCGCGAGCCGTCGTTGATCAGGACGATCTCGAAATCATCCCCCACCGCCGTCCGGGCGGCGGCGGCGACGCGCTGGTGCAGCGTGTCGAGGCACGCCGCCTCGTTGTAGCAGGGGATGACGACGGACAGCGCGGGACGGTGCATGGCCCGGTTGTAGCGCCGGCCCGCCGGGCCGTCATGCCCGTTGTGCGACGGGCCCTGTGGCGAGCGTCAGGACGCGACGACCAGCTTCACCAGCGTGCCCGGGCGGAGCGGCTGGTCGGAGGGGAGGCCGTTCAGCGTCAGGAACCGCTCCCGGCGGAGGTCGGGATAGGCCATGCGGGCGGACAGCTTGTCGATCGTGTCGCCGGCGCCGACGGTGACGATGCGGATCACCTTGCCCCGGATCGCGGCGGCGTCGGCGGCGGACAGCGGCGCGACGCTGGCGAGCAGGGGCTGGAACGGGCCGATGCCGCTGCCCGCCGGGGTCACCAGCGTGAAGGTGTAGATCGCGGCAGGAAAGCGATAGGCGACGACCGTCGCATCGACCGCGCGGCCGCCCGCGGCGGCGCGGACCGTGCGCCAGGCATAGCGCAGGCCGTTGGCGGTTCCCTCCTGCGTCTCTCCCTCCGCCGGCGCGCCCAGTGCCCGGAGGCGGGCGCCGACGGTCGCGGCGGGATCGGTGCCAGTCGCCGTCTGGAACTGGGCCTGGCCGCCATTGCCGACGATCGTGACGGCATCGTCGCCATTGGCGATGCGGTAGCCGGCGGGGGCCGCGAAGCGGACGCGCAGGCCGGGATGGCGGAACGTCTGCCCGTCGACGATCCCCTGCTGCGGATCGTCGTCATAGGGCAGGCCATCGAGCATGCGGAGGAAGGCGGTATCCTGCGGCGGCGAGCCTTCCGGTTTGCCGGTGGCGGCGGCGAGCTTCTCGGCGCGGCGGACGCGATCCTCGCTGTTGGGGTGGGTGGAGGCCCAGCTGGGCGTCGCGCTGGCGTCGCGCCCGGTCGCGCGGGCGGCGAGTGCGCTGGACGCACCGAGCGCGCTCAGCATGTCGGCGGCCGCATAGGGATCGTACCCGGCGGCGGCGATGTAGCGGACACCCAGCGCGTCGGCCTGATATTCCTGATCGCGGCCGTATTTGAGCGTGTAGAGCTGCGCGCCCTGACCGACGACCTGCGAGGCCAGGTTGCTGCCGGTCAGCAGACCCGCGCCGGCGGCCAGGATCGAGCCGATGGTGGATCGGGTGTTGCGGGATTGCGCGTGACGGGCGGCGACGTGGCCGACCTCATGCCCCAGCACCGATGCCAGTTCGGCCTCGGAATTCATCAGGCCGAGCAACTGGCGGGTGACGTAGACATAGCCGCCGGGGATGGCGAATGCGTTCTCCACCGACGAGTTGAGCGTGGTGACGGTGAAATCGCCGGTCGCATTCGACAGGCCCGACTGAACGGCGACCCGCTTGCCGACGCGTTCGACATAGGCGGCCTGCGGACCGGTGTAGCGGCCACCGAACTGCGCCACCAGCTGCGGGTTGGCCGCTGCGCCCTGCCGCTTGTCGGACGCCGAGATCGAGCGGGCCTGTTGCTGGGCGGCGAGCGGTGTCGCCGCCGTGGCGAGCAGGATCAGGCCGGTCAGGACGCGTGTCGTCATAAGCTTCATTCCCCTTGCAGCCGGAAAGCGCGGGAGCCGGGTTCGTTCCGGCCGGATGCGCCCCGGCGGCAGTGTGACATAAACAGGACAGTAACGTGGCGACACCGGTCAAGACCAGTGGCCGCCGCTAACCGCAGAAAAGGGCAGCAGTACAGCCCAATACTGTCGGGATACGGGGCATATGCGCAGCGGTACAGTAAACAGGTAACCGATGTTTACGTGTATCCGATCTGTCACAATGATTAGAATTATTCCGCGCCATTAGCACGCATATTGCTGCGGGTGCACAAAATGTGCTGCAATCCCAAATGGCTGTTCCGACACCGATCCTCGGGCGGGTGCAGCACATTGGGGGAATAATGAATGCGGAATAAGTTGCGGACGCGTCTGCTCGTATCGACGCTGTTCATCGCGGGAGGCATGGTCGGGGGCCACGCCGCCGCGCAGGTATCGCAGCCGGTCGAGGCATCGCCCGACGCACAGGCCGAAGCGACGCGGGACAATGAAGAGATCGTGGTCACCGGATCGCGCATCGGCCGGCCCGACCTGACCACCGCCAGCCCGGTCAACGTGATCGGCGCGGCCGAGATCGGTTACCGCCAGCCCGGCGCGGTCGAGGAACTGCTGCGCGACCTGCCGTCGGTACGTCCCGCGGTCGGCCCCGGCGTCAATAACGGTTCCGCCGGCGCGGCGACGATCGACCTGCGCGGCATCGGCGTCGAGCGGACGCTGATCCTGATGGACGGCCGCCGCATCGTGCCGTTCGGCCTGGACGGCATCGTCGATACCAACAACATTCCGGTCGGCCTGGTCGAGCGCGTCGACATCGTCACCGGCGGTGCATCGTCGGTGTACGGCGCAGACGCGGTCGCCGGCGTGGTGAACTTCATCACCAAGCGCGATTTCTCCGGCGTCGACCTTCAGGCGAACTATCGCATCTCCGAGCGTGGCGACGCGGCGCGCTTCCGTGCCGACCTGCTGGTCGGCGGCAATTTCGCCGACGGCCGCGGCAATGCGGTGCTGGGCATCGGCTATACCAAGGCCGATCCGCTGCTGCACACGCAGCGCTCGATCAGTGCCTTTCCGGTCAGCTCGGTCACCGGGCTGTTCTCGGGCGCGACGGCGGCGCAGGTGACGATCTTCGCCTCGCCGACCAACGCCGCGCTGGGCCTGCCGGCCGGTGCGAACCTGGGCGCGGTGGTGAACCCGACGACGGGGCGGTTGCAGACCGCGACGCCGGGCGACACGTACAACACCAACAACGGCACCTATTTCCAGACGCCGAGCAACCGCATCAACGCCTATGGCGCGGCGCGGTACGAATTCTCCGACGCGCTGGAGCTGTACGGCACCGCCCAGTTCACCCGCAGCGAGGTGCAGCTGCAGCTCGCCTCGTCGGGCACGTTCGGCAACACGTACCAGCTGCCGCTGAACAACCCGTACCTGCCGGCGGGCGTGCGCAGCCAGCTGTGCGCCGGTTTCGACACCGATACGCGCACCGCGGGCATCCAGCCGATCTCGGCGGCGGCATGCAGCGCGGCGGCCGCGGTCACGGGCGGGCCGGGCACGGCTGGCTATATCGAGATCCCGGTGGTCGCGCAGCGCCGCTTCACCGAGTACGGTCCTCGCCAGCAGAGCTATGAGTTCAACATGTTCCAGGTGCAGGGCGGCCTGCGCGGCACGATCCTGGGCGGCCTGAAGTACGACGTGTCGGGCCAGTACGGCGAAACCTCGCAGCAGCAGACCCGCGGCAACTGGGGTTCGTTCTCGAAGGTGCAGCAGGCGCTGCGCGCCTATCGCAGCGCGGCGGGTCAGCTGACCTGCTCGAACACGGCCAATGGCTGCGTTCCGCTGAACCTGTTCGGACCGAGCGGATCGATCACGCAGGACCAGCTGAACTTCATCGACTTGGATGCGATCATCAACCGCAAGGTCACGCTGGGCGTCGTCACGGGCAACATCGGTGGCGACCTGTTCGGCATCACCTCGCCGCTGGCGGATGCGCCGATCGGCTTCTCGGTGGGTGGCGAGTATCGCCGCCTGACCGCGTCGTCGCAGCCGGACAACCCCTCGCAGATCCAGGGCGAGGTGCTGGGCACCGGCGCGCGCACGCCGCCCGATTTCGGCGAGTACAACGTCAAGGAAGTGTTCGGCGAGATCATCATCCCGCTGGTCCAGAACGTGCCGTTCATCCACGACCTGCAGGCCGAGGGCGGCATCCGCCTGTCCGATTACTCCACGACGGGCAGCAGCACGACGTGGAAGGCGGGCGGCACGTACGAGCCGATCGAGGGCTTCAAGTTCCGCGGCATGTACCAGCGCGCGGTGCGGTCGCCGAATATCCAGGAACTGTTCCAGTCGCCCGTCCAGGGCCTGGGCAACCTGACCAGCGATCCGTGCCAGGGTACGGTGTCGGCCGCGCTGGGTGCGCTCTGCGTCGCGACGGGTGCACCGTCGGGCACGGTCGGATCGATCCCGGCGCCGACGTCGGGCCAGATCAACAACACCACGTCGGGCAACCGGAACCTGGATGTCGAACGGGCGACCACCTACACGCTGGGCGGCGTCATCGCGCCGGCCAACCTGCTGCCGGGCTTCTCGCTGACGGTCGATTACTTCAACATCCGGATCAAGCAGGCGATCACCCAGCCGGCACAGGGCGACATCCTGAACGGCTGCTACTCGACTGCGCTGAATCCCACCCAGACTCCGAATGCGTTCTGCGACCTGATCCAGCGTAACCCGCTGACGGGCAGCCTGAACGGCGCGGGCGAGACGCCGGGCGTGATCCTGAGCTACTCGAACCTGGGCGTGATCGAGACGGCGGGCATCGACATCGGCGTCAACCAGCGTGCCAAGCTGGACGACCTGGGCATCGCCAACGGCGGCAACATCGCCCTCGGCTTCAACGCCACGCGCCTGAACTACTACCACTTCCAGGCGACACCGAATGCGATCAACCGCGACTGCACCGGTTACTACAGCCCGTCGGGCTGCACCAACCCGCGTGCCAAGTGGCGGTGGAACGGACGCCTGACCTATGGCCGGGACACGTTCGACGTGTCGCTGCTGTGGACGCATGTCAGCCCCGTGTCGCTGGAGCCGTTCCGCGCCACCCGCCTGCCGGGCAACGTCGCCCAGCCGGGCGGCCCCAACCCGAACCTGACCGGCTCGGTCAACTTCGTGCTGGACGGCATCGCCTATACCAACCAGCCGACCGCGGGCGTGCAGCCGCGCTTCCGCTCGATCCCGGCATACGACTATTTCGACCTGGCGTTCCGCTTCATGCCGACCGACCAGATCGAGGTGTCGCTGACGGTCGACAACCTGTTCGACAAGGATCCGCCGCTGGTGGGTTCGGGCGTCGGCGGTACGTCGTTCAACAGCGGCAACACCTTCCCGACGATCTATGATCCGATCGGCCGTGCGTACACCATCGGTGCGCGCCTGAAGTTCTGATGCCGACCGGGGGAGCGGGCCATCCCGCTCCCCCGGCTATTTTCTCGCCAGCCCGGCCCGGCCACGGGCGTGGCGCTCCGCATGGGCGAGCAGCGCGTCGAGATCCTCGCGCGCAATATCGAAACTCTCGTGCATGTCCGCCAGCGCGGCGTCGACATCGCATGCCTGGAACGCCGACGGTGCGACCGGCAACGCGGGAGCCGGAACGTGCGGATAGGTGCGGGCGGTCGCGCGGTGCAGGAACATCGCGATCGACACCAGCGCCACCGAATTGATCCCGACCGGCGCGAAGGCGAAACTGTACCCCGCCGCATGGATGCCCTGGCTGCCGATCACCGCGGTCAGTGCCGCCGCCCCGCCCGGCGGGTGCAGGCACCTGAGCAGCGACATGACCAGGATCGCCGCGCCGACCGCGACGCCGGCGGCCAGCGTCAGGTTCGGGATCAGGTCGAACGTCGCGACCCCGACCAGTGTCGAGACCACGTTGCCGCCCAGCACCGGCCATGGCTGTGCCAGCGGACTGGACGGCACCGCGAACACCAGCACCGCCGATGCGCCCAGCGGCGCGACGATGATCGGCAGGTCGGCCGCGGTCAGCGGCAGTCCGGCACACACGACGATGGTCAGCGCGATGCCGATCGCGGCGCCGGCGCAGGCGATCAGGCGGTCGCGGAAGGTGGCGCCGGCGAGAAGGGGCTTGAAGAGAGACAAGGGCGGATCCGTTGCATGGCCGACGGCCGGGATCAGACCCGCTCGACGGCGTTGACCGCGTCGAGCGCGCGCAGGGCGGCCAGCAGGCGCATCAGCTGCTGTACGTCGTGCACCTCGACATCGATCGTGTTGGTGTGGAAGCGCATGTCGCGCGTGTCGAGGCGCAGGTTGATTATGTTGGCACGGTGCTGGCCGATCACCGTCGCGAGCAGGCCCAGCACGCCGGGTTCGTTCTTCACCGTGACCGAGATCCGCGCGACGGCACCCTCGGTCCGCTCGCCCCAGGACACGTCGACCCAGTCGGTCTCCTCGTCGGACCGGTCGGCCAGTTCTCCCAGCACGGCGCAGTCGATCGCATGGACCTCGATCCCCGCATCGGGACGGCGCAGGCCGACGATGCGGTCGCCGGGCACCGGGTGGCAGCACTGCGCCAGTTCATAGGCGACGCCGGGGGTCAGCCCCTTGATCGACAGGGCGCTGGACTGCGGCGCGAGCGCGGCGATATCGGCGCCGGCCGATCCGGGCATCAGCGCCTCCATCACGGCAACGTCGGACAGGGTGCGACGCGCGATCGCGACCATCAGCGCCGCCTCGTCCGGCAGCTTCAGCCGCTTCAGCGCATGGCCGAGCGCGTCGGCGCCGAGCTGCGCGGGCAGGCGCCGGATCAGATCCTCGTACAGCTTGCGGCCCAGCTCGATCTGCTCGGCCCGCTCGGTCTGGCGCAGGTGGCGGCGGATCGCGGCCAGTGCCTTGCCGGTGGTGGCGACGCCCAGCCACGCGGCCTGGGGCGTCTGCCCGGCGGAGCGCAGGATCTGCACCTGGTCGCCATTCTCGATCACCGTCGACAGCGGCACGACGCCACCGTTCACCTTCGCGCCGACCGCCTGGTCGCCCAGATCGGTGTGGACGGCATAGGCGAAGTCGACCGGGGTCGCGCCCTTGGGCAGCTGGATCAGCTCTCCCTTGGGCGTGAAGGCAAAGATGCGATCCTGGTACATCGCCATGCGGGTATGTTCGAGCAGCTCTTCCGGGCTGTCGGCGGTGTCGAGGATCTCGACCAGATCGCGGATCCAGCTGACCTGCGTGTCCGGCTGCGTCCCCTGCTTGTACGACCAGTGCGCGGCGAGGCCGAAATCGGCCTGCGCATGCATCGCGGCGGTGCGGATCTGGATCTCGACCCGGGTCTGCTCGGCGGTGATGATCGTGGTGTGGAGCGAGCGATAGCCGTTGCGCTTGGGGGTGGAGATGTAGTCCTTGAACCGCCCCGGCACCATCGGCCAGCGGCGATGGATCAGGCCCAGCGCGCGGTAGCAATCCTCCTCGGTCGGGACGATCGCGCGGAACGCCATGACGTCGGACAGCTGCTCGAAGCTGATGTGCCGCTCGCTCATCTTGCGGAAGATGGAATAGGGATGCTTCTCGCGCCCCGACACGTCCGCATCGATCCCGCCGCGCGACAGCAGCAGCTTGAGGCCCGAGGCGATCCGCGCGATGCGGTCGCCACCGCCCTGCTTCAGCTGTTCGAGCCGGCGGGTGATCGATTCGTACGCCTCGGGTTCGATCTGCTGGAAGGCGAGCGTCTGCATCTCCTTCATGAATTCGTACATGCCGACCCGCTCGGCGAGGGGGGCGTAGATGTCCATCGTCTCGCGCGCGATACGGCGGCGCTTCTCCGGCTTGGCGATGTGATGGAGCGTGCGCATGTTGTGGAGGCGGTCGGCCAGCTTCACCAGCAGGACGCGGATGTCGCCGGACATCGCCAGCAGGAACTTGCGCAGGTTCTCCGCGGCGCGTTCGTTATCGCTCTGTGCCTCGATCTTCGACAGCTTGGTGACGCCGTCGACCAGCCGCGCGACGTTGGGACCGAAGATGCGCTCGATCTCCTCGGGCGTGGCGACGGTATCCTCGACGGTATCGTGCAGGATCGCCGTCGCGATCGTCTCGTCGTCCAGCCGCAGGTCGGTCAGAATGCCGGCGACCTCGATCGGGTGGCTGAAATAGGGATCGCCCGAGGCGCGTTTCTGGCTGCCATGCGCGTGCATCGAGAAGACATAGGCGCGGTTCAGCAGCGCCTCGTCGGCTTCGGGGTCATAGTCGAGGACCCGGTCGACCAGTTCATATTGCCTGAGCACCGCCCTAGATGGCGGTGGGGAGCCGAGTTTGGCAACCCTATTGGTTCGATGGATGAAAGCGCCGGATCAAAAAGGTGGCGGCGCATCGCTCGCGGCGTCGGGCGGCAGGGTATCGCCCGGCCGGCCCATCGCGAAGCGGATCCGCTCGACGCACCCCGTGCTGCCGGTCTGCGACGCTGCCTTGCGTGCCGTGCGGAGCATCTGCATGGCCTGTTCGCCGAACGCGGCGGCGGGCTCTGCGGCGAGTACCCGGACATTGCCGACTTCTCCCCAGGGGGCGACGTCGAAGCCGACGATCGCCCAGCCCTCGATGCTGCGTCGGCGGAAGGGTTCGGGGTAGATCAGCCGCGGCGGCGTCGCCCAGGCGGCCTGACCGCCGGGGCACTGGCCCTGCGGCGTCGCGGCGGGATCGGCCATCGCCGGGGCAGGCATGATCTCGGGATTGCGATAATAGGGATAGAGGCAGCCGGTGCGCGCACCCTCGGTAAAGCGCGATTCCTTCATCGCCTTGACCGCCGCGGCGTCCAGCACGCGGTTGTGCGTGCCATAGGGGATGCGCACGGCGATCGGCCTGCCCCCCGCATCGGTGTCGTAGCCGATCATGGTCCACTCGCGCGCGCCCGGCGTACCGGCGAGCTTCGCGAAATCGGGGAGCACGCGGACGAGCGGCTGCGGCCGCGGTTCGTTCGCGCAGGTGCCGTCGGCGGGCATGATCCGGTCCCAGCCGGGCTTCGGCAGCGTACCCGCATCGGGGGCGAGCGTGTAGGAGATGAGATCCTCGACCGGCGTCTCGGCCAGCGGGGTGACGCGGAGGCGATAGCTGATCTCGCAGCCCTCACGCGGGGTGCCCGCGGCGAAGCGGCTGGCGGCGAGCGACGGGGCGACATCGCTCGGCGAGGGGCGGTTGGTATAGGTGCCGGGCGTGTCGGGCGCCTGCGCGATCGACAGCGGGCGGCCCTCCGCATCGATGCGGAACCGCAAAATTAGCGGTTCGGCCCTGATCGTGTCGGTCCAGCCGAGCGACACGAACGGCCGGCGCATCGCGGTCGGGGCGACGGGGGTGCCGTTGCAGGTGGCGGTATCCGCGATCCAGGCGATCATCGGGCGCTCCGCAACGACCGGTGGCGGCGGTAGTGGGGTGAGGGCGGCGGCGATCAGGAGCGGGAGGAGCATGGCGCCCATCCTGCGCGCGCGTCATGACGCCGGCAAGTCGATCAGCCGGTCGGCAGCGGTCCTTCGCCCGACTGGTCGGGATCGACGGGCCGGCGGCCCCAGTGGACCAGCGACCAGGCGCGTTCGTGGAAGTAGAACAGCGCGATCTTGGTGATCACCTCGGTGCCCGCGATGGCGCCGGCGACGTGCGCGTTGCCCGAGAAGATCATGCCGAGGATGAAGGTGTCGATCGAGCCGACGGTGCGCCACGACACCGCCTTCACGAAGCTGCGCGGATGGCTCTCGAGGCCGTTGAACAGGAACATCGCCGGGGGCACCTCTCGCGGGAATGGAGCAGAGGATAGGGCGCACCCCGGCGGCACGCGAGCAAAAGCGGCGTGGGTGGGGTGAAGTTTGGATTGTGCCGGCGGCCCGTGTGTTTGCCTCAAGATCCCGCTTCTTCCTTCGCACAGCGGGAAGAAGCCGGATCCCGGATCGAGTCCCGAAATATGAGGAGGGCAGCCCTTAGCCGGCGGCGCGGCCGCCGGGGGTGTTGACGCCCATCGACTGGAGATAGCGTTTCACGTTGCGGGCGGCCTGGCGCAGCCGCTGCTCGTTCTCGACCAGCGCGATGCGAACGAACCCCTCGCCGTTCTCGCCGTAACCGACCCCCGGTGCGACCGCGACCTTCGCCTCGGTGAGCATCTGTTTCGAGAATTCGAGCGAGCCGAGATGCGCCAGCGCCGGCGGCAGCGGCGCCCAGGCGAACATCGAGGCGCGGGGCGAGGGGATGTCCCAACCGGCGCGACCGAAGCTCTCGACCAGGACGTCGCGGCGCTTGTGGTAGAGCTGGCGGTTGCGCTCGACGATGTCCTGCGGGCCGTTCAAGGCGGCGCAGGCCGCCGCCTGGATCGGCGTGAACGCGCCATAGTCGAGATAGGATTTCACCCGCGTCATCGCCGCGATCAGCGTCCGGTTGCCGACCGCGAAGCCGATCCGCCAGCCGGCCATGCTGTACGTCTTCGACAGCGAGGTGAATTCGACCGCGACGTCCTTCGCGCCCTTTACCTGCAGGATCGAGGGCGTCGGATTGCCGTCGTAATACAGCTCCGAATAGGCGAGGTCGGAGATGATCCAGACCTTGTTCTCGCGCGCCCAGGCGACCAGCCGCTCGTAGAAGGCGAGGTCGACCGCCTCCGCGGTCGGGTTCGAGGGATAGTTCACCACCAGCACCGACGGGCGCGGCACGGTGAACGCCATCGCCCGCTCCAGGCTTTCGAAATAGGCCTCGTCCGGGGTCGTCGGCACCGCGCGGATCGTCGCGCCGGCGATGATGAAGCCGAAGGTGTGGATGGGATAGGATGGATTGGGCGCGAGCACGACGTCGCCCGGCGCGGTGATCGCGGTCGCCAAGCTGGCGAGCCCCTCCTTCGAGCCCATCGTCACCACCACCTCGGTCTCGGGATCGAGATCGACACCGAAGCGGCGGCCGTAATAGTTCGCCTGCGCGCGGCGCAGGCCGGGAATACCCTTCGACTGGGAATAGCCGTGGGCGTCGGGCTTGCGCGTGACCTCGATCAGCTTTTCGAGGACGTGATCGGGCGGCGGCAGGTCGGGATTGCCCATGCCGAGATCGATGATGTCCTCACCCGCCGCTCGCGCCGCGGCCCGCATGCCGTTGACTTCGGCGATGACGTAGGGCGGCAGGCGCTTGATGCGGTAGAATTCGTCGGACATGGCTTCCTCGCAAGTGAGGGGGTTCGTGTACGCCTTCGGCGGCGGAACGGCCATCCCTTCCCCAGCCTCATCGCCACTCCGGTTTCGTCATTTCCGCGCAGGCGGGGATGCAGAGACGCTGTCGTGTCGATCGTGCCGGAACGTCAGCGTGTCTGGATCCCCGCCTGCGCGGGGATGACGGACTCGGGAAACTAGCGCTTCGCGGCGATATAGGCGTCGACCTGCTCGCCCAAGACGTCGAGCGGCAGGGCACCCTGGGCCAGTACCGCCTCGTGGAAGTCGCGGATGTCGAACCTGGCGCCCAGTGCCTTTTCCGCCTTCGCACGCAGCTCCGCGATACGGATCTGGCCGATCATGTAGCTGGTCGCCTGACCGGGATTGTTGATGTAGCGGTCGACCTCCTTGCCGATGTCGCGCTGCGACAGGGGAGCGTTGGCGGTGAAGAAGGCGACGGCCTGATCGCGGCTCCAGCGCTTGGCATGGATACCGGTGTCGATCACCAGCCGGCACGCCCGCCACATCTGGAGCGAGAGCATGCCCATTTCCGCATAGGGATCCTTGTACGCCCCCATCTCCTTGGCGAGGCGCTCCGAATAGAGGCCCCAGCCTTCGGTATAGGCACCGTAATAGCCGAAGCGGCGGAACTTCGGCAGGTTCGGCAGTTCCTGCGCGCGGGCGATCTGGAAATGGTGGCCGGGCGCGCCCTCGTGATGGGCGATCCCCTCCACCTGCGGCTTCTGCACCTGCGTCATGTCGGCGAGGTTGACGTAGAAGATGCCGGGCCGCGAGCCGTCGGGCGCGGGCGGATTGTAGAAGGCGACCGAGGCGGTGTCCTGGCGCCAGGGCTCCACCGCGCGCACCTCCAGCGCAGCCTTGGGCAGGCGGTGGAAGTAGTGGGGCGCCGCGGCCATCGCCTGCGCGATCGCGGCGCGCGCATCGACCAGATATTGTTCGCGACCGGCCGCGGTGTTGGGATATTTGAATTTCGGATCGGTACGCAACGCGACGAACAGGTCGTCGAGCGATCCGGCGAAGCCCATCCGCGCCTTCACCGCCTCCATCTCGGCCCGGATCGATTTCACCCGGGCCAGGCCGATGTCGTGGATCTGGCCCGCGGTCAGGTCGGTGGTGGTGTAATAGGCGAGGCGCGCGTCGTAATAGGCGCCGCCGTTCGGCAGGCTCCAGGCGCCGTCGTTGCCCTTCGCCCTGGGCTCGATTTCGTCGAGGGCGGCGAAGAGGGTGTCGAAACCGGCGCGGAACGGACCCTTCAGCGCGGCGGTCGTGTCGGCGACCAGCGTCGCCTTCTGGGCGGCGGGGGCATCCAGCTTGCCGACCTTCGCCTTGAAGTCGGCCAGGAGCGTGCTGTCGGCCCCGCCGTCGAACGGGGCGCCGACCAGCACCTTCTTCGCGTCGGCGCGCGCGGGAGCGAAGACCATTTTGGGCGGCACGATGCCGAGGGTCGCCTGCTTGCGCATCCGTGCCGCGACTTCTGCCATCACGCGCTGCGAATCGCGCAGGCGGGCGATGTAGGCACGGGCATCGGCGACGCTGTCGACGCGGTGTTCGTTGATGAGGAAGACGGGGATGTTGCCCGCCGGGCTGCCGTTGGTCGAGACGGGGAAGCTGTAGTCGCGGAACGCGGCCTGCCTGCGGGCGGTGTCGACCTGCGCTTCGAACAGGCGGTAGCTGATCCGGCCGCCCGGCCCGAGCCGGTCCGGCGAGAAGCTGCGGCGCATCTCCGCCAGCTGTCGTTCCTGCAACGCCAGGCTGCGCGCGTCGGCGGCGTCGGTATAGTCGTCGAGACGGTCGTTGTCGGTCTTAAGTCCCAGGCTGGTCATGCTTTCCGGGCTGAGCGCGAGCGAGGCGTCGAACGCCTTGTCGAGGAAGGCGAGCAGCCGCGCATCCTCGGCCGCGGTGCCGGCGGGCGCGGCGGCGGCGGGAGCCTGCGCGGTGGCGGCGACGACCGGCGGCGCGACGGCGCCGAGCAGCAGCAGGGCGAGAGAGGTGCGCATGGTCAAGTGGCCGGTCCTTCGGTTCCAAGTCGTTGAAACGACGCTATCGGGCCGCGTCGGCAGCGGCAAGCCGCCCGGCCTCGAAAGCCGCTTCCGTGCCGGCGGCGGGCGGGGTACACCGGGCGCCACGACAGAAGAGGATGCCATGGCCGCTTCGCCGCCCGAGACCGACGCCCCCGCCGCCGGAACCATGCCGACGCTGGAGGAGATTCAGCACTGGACCTGGGTGGTCGGCCGTGCGCAGCAGATGATGATGGAGCAGGGGCTGGCATCGCTGCCGACCGTGCCCGGCGTCAACGATCCGGCGACGCTGGAGCGGCTGCACGATTTCTGGAGCGACAGCCTGAACCTGTGGCAGCGCTTCCTGACGCCGGGCGGCGATGAACCCGCCGCCGCCGCCCCCGCCGACAAGCGGTTCAAGGGCGAGGCGTGGCGCGAGCCGGCGTTCGACATGGTCCGGCAGAGCTATCTGACGATCGCCGATCACCTGCTGCGGGGCGTCGACGCGGTCGAGGGCGTCAATCCCAAGCAGAAGGAGCAGATGCGCTTCGCGACGCAGGCGTTCGTCGACGCGATGAGCCCGACCAATTTCGCGTGGACGAACCCCGAGGTGATCGAACGGACGATCGAGACCCGGGGCGAGAACCTGTTGAAGGGTTTGCAGCACATGATGGCCGATATCGGCCGCGGGCAGCTGACCCATACCGACGGCACCGCGTTCGAGGTGGGGCGCAACCTGGCGACGGCGCCGGGACAGGTGGTGAAGCGCACGCCGCTGTTCGAACTGATCCAGTATTCGCCGACCACCGAACAGGTGGCCACGGTGCCGCTGGTGATCTTCCCGCCATGGATCAACCGCTTCTACATCCTGGATCTGACGCCCGAGAAGAGCTTCATCCGCTGGGCGGTGGATCAGGGACTGACCGTCTTCATGGTGTCGTGGCGATCCGCCGACGCGACGATGAAGGACGTGGCGTGGGACGATTACGTTCGCGCGCAGCGGGAGGCGATCGACACGATCCGCGAACTGCTGGACGTGCCGTCGGTCCATGCGATCGGATATTGCGTTGCGGGCACGACGCTGGCGGCGACGCTGTCGCTGCTGGCCGCGCAGGGAGAGGCCGACAAGGTGGCGAGCGCGACCTTCTTCACCGCACAGGTCGATTTCGCCGACGCCGGCGACCTGCGTCATTTCGTCGACGACGAGCAGCTGAAGATGCTGGCGTCGCTGTCGCCGGATGGCTTTCTGGACGGCCGTTACATGGCGGCGACGTTCAACCTGCTGCGCGGGCGCGACCTGATCTGGAACTACGTCACCAACAACTATCTGCTGGGGAAGGATTATGCCCCGTTCGATCTGCTGCACTGGAACGGTGACACGACCAACCTGCCGAGCAAGTGGCACCTGTCGTACCTGACCGACCTGTACCGCGACAATCTGCTGGTGAAGCCGGGCGCGCTGAGCATCGACGGGACGCCGCTGGACCTGACGACGGTGCGCACGCCCAGCTATATCCAGGCGGGGCGCGAGGATCATATCGCGCCGGCGGAGAGCGTGTGGAAGCTGACCCAGCATTTCGCGGGGCCGCTGCGCTTCGTGCTGGCCGGATCGGGGCACATCGCCGGCGTCGTCAATCCGCCGTCGGCCGGCAAGTACCAGTATTGGATCAACGAGAGCGACGCCGCCACGCTGGCCGACTTCGTGGCGGGTGCGACCGAGGTGAAGGGCAGCTGGTGGCCGGACTGGCGGCGCTGGCTGGCGTCGACCGACGACGACACAAGGCCGGCGGACGGCGCGCGGATATCGGGCGCGGGATCGCTGCCCGCCTTAACCGCGGCGCCGGGCGAGTATGTGCGAATACGCTGAGTTATTGCTGCACCGCACAAAAAGCTTGAAACCACCCGATTGTCCATCTATGTTGCGCCGCAGCAGAGGTAGGAGACGGGTGCATGGCAGCATCAGGTAACAAGCGTCCGGGCCGCAAGGTGCCGCCGGCAGGTGTCGCGGAGATCCCCGGTATCGTCGCGCCGCTGGGCGACGCGTCGCCCGAGCCCATCGTTCCCGCCATCGAGCTGCCCACCCCGGTAGCGGCGTCGATCCCGCCTGCGCTGGCGAATACGGTCAAGCCGGCGTCGAAGCCGGTCCGCGTGAAGGCGCCGGCCAGGCCGGTCGCCGCGCCCGCGCCGGTGATGCCGGAGCCGGTCGTCGCCGAGGCGATCGAGCAGGCCGTCGAAGCACCTGCCGCCGCAGTCGCCACGAGCGCTCCCGTCGCCCAGAAGGCGATGGACGATCTGTCGACCGCCGCGACCGAGCAGACGCAGGAGCTGACCGGCCGGGCGGTGGAGCAGGTCGAGGCCGCTGCCGACACGATCACCGCTGCCGTCGAGGAGACGGCGGCCATCACCCACGACCCGGCATCAGCCGCCCAGACCCAACAGGAGAAGACGATCATGGACACGATTCAGACCGCCACCGACAAGAGCCAGGCGATGTTCGCGGACGCCAACGACCGCGCCAAGGGTGCCATGGAGAAGGGCGCGAAGTTCTTCCAGGAGATGACGGAATTCGGCAAGGGCAATGTCGAGGCCGTCGTCGAGTCGTCGAAGATCGCGGCCAAGGGCCTCGAGACGATGGGCCAGGACACCGCGGCTTACCTGAAGACCTCGTTCGAGGACGCGACGCAGGCGATGCGCACGCTCGCCACGATCAAGTCGCCGACCGAGCTGATGAAGTTCCAGGCCGACTACGTCCGCTCGGCGTTCGACGCGCTGGTCGCCCAGACCTCGCGCGGGACCGAGGCTTCGCTGAAGCTGGCTGGTGAGGTCGCGCAGCCGATCTCGAACCGCGTCGCGGTCGCGGCCGAGAAGATCAAGGTCGCGGCGTAAGCGGACCATCGATCGCCGGGGGCGACCCGGCGGTCGGGCAAGGGGGCGGCTGCGCGATTCGCGCGGTCGCCCCTTTCGCGTTGGCGATACGCGCGCCGATTATCGCCGGGCGGGGCGGCCGTTGCGCGGTCGGACCGGTCCGGCGGTGACCCAGGTCGCTTTTCGACGACGTCTGGGCGGATCGGGACTTGCCCGCCGCCGGTCCGATGCCATATTTCCACGACACATGCACAGGCAAGCGATCACCATGACCGAGCGCCGCGACGGCGACGGCAGCGACGACAATGGCGGCACCGGTGCCGGTCTCGCCACCAAGACGCGCACGCGGACCAAGCAGCCCACGCCGTATCGCGTGCTGATGCTGAACGACGATTACACGCCGATGGAGTTCGTCGTCCTCTGCCTGCAGCGGTTCTTCCGGATGGACATGGAAGAGGCGACGCGGGTGATGCTGCACGTCCATCAGCGTGGCGTGGGCGTGTGCGGCGTTTTCTCCTACGAGGTCGCGGAGACGAAGGTCGGGCAGGTCATGGACTTCGCGCGCCAGAACCAGCACCCGCTCCAGTGCACGCTGGAAAAGGCGTAAACCGGCCGCTCAGCCGGCGGACGTCGGCAGCCAGTTCAGGTCGAGCCGCGAATAGCGGTCGATGAAGTTGGCGGTTCGTGCCAGCCGCGCCTCGTTCAGCACGGTGAAGCGGCCGGTATCGCGGGCGATCATCCCCTCATCCTCCAGCTGACGCAGCATCCGGTTGACGTGGACCGCGGTCAGCCCGGTGGCGTCGCCCATCTCTTCCTGCGTAATGCCGGGCACGAAGCTGTCGCCGATGCCGGGATCGTTCGTGCGCAAGCGGTTGCGCAGTTCCAGCAACAGGGCCGATACGCGTGCCTTTGCCGAGGTGCGGCCGATCGCGGCCAGGCGATCGGTCATCGCCACGCGTTCCATCTGCTCGGCCGCCATGATCGCCAGCGCCAGTCGGGGATGGGCCGTGAACAGATCCGCCATCGCCGCGCGATCAAACGGGCACACGACGCTCTCGGTCAGCGCCATGATTGTCTCGGGCGAATGGGCATAGGCGAGCGCCGCGGTCGCGAGCAGGTCGCCGGGAAAGAGGAAGCGGAGGATCTGCCGGCTGCCGTCGTCGAGCAACACGTAGCTCATCATCATCCCGTGCTTCAGGATGAACATTTCGCCCAAGCGGTCATTCTCGCTGAGCAGCACGCCGTTACGGCGCACCCGCCGCTCGCGCTCCTCCAGCCGGAGAAGCGCTGCGCGTTCGTCGGGTCCAAGCGGGGTCAGGGCACCGAAACGGTCGGCAAAGCAGCTATCCGGCACGTTGTTGAATTTCCCCCAAAGTCTTGCAACTATGCGCGGGTTAAGGCGGGCCGCATTAAAATCGATCAACAAGCCCCGTCGCGACGCGCGTCTTTCTGGAGCTGACCGGATCGCGGGTCCTCTGCGGCTTGCGCCGCCCGCGGGAGGCGATAGGGACAGTCGGCATGGATCGTATCATCATCCGCGGCGGTAATCGCCTGTCCGGTCGCCTGCCGATTTCGGGGGCCAAGAACGCGGCGCTGACCCTGATGCCGTGCGCGCTCCTGACCGACGAACCGCTGACGCTGCGCAACCTGCCGCGGCTGGCCGATGTCGACGGGTTCGGCCATCTGCTGAACCAGCTGGGCGCGTCGACCGCGATCGAGGGGACGCGACCGGAGGATTTCGGGCGGGTGATGACGATCCGGGCCGGCAAGCTGACCAGCACCGAGGCGCCGTACGACATCGTGCGGAAGATGCGCGCTTCGATCCTGGTGCTGGGCCCGGTGCTGGCGCGCGCGGGCGAGGCGCGGGTGTCGCTGCCCGGCGGCTGCGCGATCGGCAACCGCCCGATCGACCTGCACCTGAAGGCACTGGAGGCGATCGGGGCAGAGCTGGAGATGGCGGCCGGATACGTCCGCGCCTCCGCACCCGGCGGACGGCTTGCTGGCGGGCGGTACCGCTTCCCCGTTGTGTCGGTCGGGGCGACCGAGAACGTCGTGATGGCGGCGGCGCTGGCCAAGGGCGGCAGCCGCATCGAGAATGCCGCGCGCGAGCCCGAGATCGTCGACCTGTGCCGCTGTCTGGTGGCGATGGGTGCCAAGATCGACGGGATCGGCACCGAGACGCTGGAGATCGAGGGCGTCGATCGGCTGCACGGCGCGACTTATGCCGTGATGCCCGACCGGATCGAGGCGGGCAGCTATGCCTGTGCGGCGGCGATCACCGGCGGCGACCTGACGCTGACCGGCGTTGCGGCGGACGACATGGGTGCGACGCTGGCCGCCCTGGTCGAGGCGGGCGTGACGGTCGAGCCGGGGCGCGACAGCGTCCGCATCGCCGCAGACGGCCCGCTGAAGCCGCTGACGCTGACCACCGCGCCGTTCCCCGGCTTCGCCACCGACATGCAGGCGCAGTTCATGGCGATGCTGTGCCGGGCCGAGGGCACCAGCGTGCTGACCGAGACGATCTTCGAGAACCGGTACATGCACGTCCCCGAACTGGCGCGAATGGGGGCCGACATCACCGTGTCGGGCCGGACCGCGGTGGTGAAGGGGGTCGACCGAATGGCCGGCGCGCCGGTGATGGCGACCGACCTGCGCGCGTCGATGAGCCTGATCCTGGCCGGGCTGGCGGCCGAGGGCGAGACGCAGGTCAGCCGCGTCTATCACCTCGATCGCGGATACGAGCGGCTGGAGGAGAAGCTGTCGGCAGTCGGGGCGGATATCGAGCGGGTCGGCGACGGCTGATGCGGACGGCCGCGACGCTGGTCGCTGCGGCGTTGCTGGCCGGGTGCGCGGCGCGGACGCCGCCACCCGGTGCTGCCGCGCAGGGGCCGATCGAGGTCCATGTCCTCGCCTTCAACGACTTTCACGGCAATCTGCAGCCGCCCGGTATCGCGATCGACGAGGTGCCCGCGGGCGGCGCGGCGTGGCTGGCGGCGACGATCGGTGGATTGCGCCGCGAGGCGCGGCACTCGATCACCGTGTCGGCAGGCGACATGACCGGAGCGAGCCCGCTGATATCGTCGATCTTCCTCGACGAGCCGAGCGTCGCGGCGATGAACCTGATCGGCGTCGACCTGAACGCCGCGGGCAATCACGAGTTCGATCGCGGTGCGCAGGAACTGCTGCGCCTGCAACACGGCGGTTGCGCCAGCGTGGCGGTGGGCACCAGCACCGCCAGGCCCTGCACGCTGGAGCCGTTCGCCGGGGCGGGCTTCACCTATCTGGCCGGCAACACCATCACCGCTGCGGGCAAGAGCCTGCTCCCCGCCACCGCGCTGCGCAGCTTTCGGGAGGGTGGTCGCACGGTGAAGATCGGCTTCATCGGGCTGACCACGCGCACCACCCAGACGCTGGTCAGCCCGGCGGGCATCCCCGGCATCCGCTTCGCCGACGAGGCGGAGACGGCCAACGCCGAGGCGGCGAAGCTGAAGGCGGCAGGAGCGGATGCCATCGTCGTACTGATCCACGAGGGCGGCGCGCAGGAGGCGGGGCCGAACGACTGCCGCGGGCTGTCGGGGGCGATCCGTCCGATCCTGGACCGGCTGGATACGCGGGTCGACCTGATCGTGTCGGGGCACACGCACCGCTCGTACATCTGCGATTATGCCGCCTATGCGCCCGGTCGCCCGTTCCTGCTGACCAGTGCCGGCAAGTACGGCACGCTGGTGACCGACGCGGTGCTGGCGATCGATCCGGCGTCCCACCGGGTAGTGGCGAAGCGCGCCCGCAACGTCACGGTCCGCAACCAGGGCGTGTCGGGCGAACCCCGGGTCGCGGCGCTCGTCGAGCGCTATGCCGCCGCCGCCGCGCCACTGGCCGCGCGGCCGAGCGGGCGACTGACGGAGGCGCTGCCCCGGCCCAGGGAGGGAGCAGGGATGGCGGAGACGCAGCTGGGCAACCTGATCGCCGATGCCGAGCTGGCGGCAGGCAGGGCGAGCGGCGCGCAGATCGCGTTCATGAATCCGTTCGGCATCCGCGCCGGCCTGACACCGGCGGCGGACCGGTCGGTGACATATGGCGACCTGTATGCGGTGCAGCCGTTCGGCAACACGCTGACCGTGCGCGCCTACACCGGTGCAGAGCTGCGCGCGGTGCTGGAGCAGCAGTTGGATCGCCGGATCGTGCTGAGCGTGGCCGGCATGACCTATGGCTATGATGTCGCCAAACCGGTCGGGTCGCGGATCATGGACGTGAGGGTGGGTGCCGCACCGCTGGATGCACGGGCGACGTACCGGGTGGTGCTGAGCGATTTCCTGGCGTTCGGCGGGGACGGGTTCACCACGCTGACGACCGGCCGCTACGTCGCGGGTGGACCGGTGGATGTCGAGGCCATGGCGGCGTATCTGTCCGCCGCCGGGCCGGTGGTGCCACCGGCGGTGGGACGGATCGAGGACCGGACTGCTCGATAATCGTCATCCCGCCCGTGCGCGGGTGACGATGTGAGGCGGGTGGGCGGGGCCTATCCGATCCGCTCCGGCACCTCTGCCGCATCCCGCTCGATCGCGACGGCGGGTGCCACCGCCTCCCAGGGGAAGACGAACCAGTCCTTCACCTCGCGCCGGTCGATGGTGCGATGGCGGTATTCGACCCGTTCCGCCGACGACACATTGTCGATCAGCGTCGCGAACCGGACCGCGCCCGCCACCGCGTCCGCCGCTGCCAGCGCGGCGCGCAGGTGGGTGATGGTGCGGCCCGAATCGTTGATGTCGTCGAGGAACAGCAGCCGCTCGCCGTCGCGGGTGCGGCGGGCGAGCTTGACCAGCGGTTCCTCGGCGAAATCCTCGACCTGGCTGGAATAATCGACCGACAGCATCGGCAGCCCGGCGGCATGGCTGAGGTACACGGCGGGAACCAGCCCGCCGCGGCCGATGCCGATGATGAAGTCCGGCCGCCACTCGTCCGCGGCGAGCTGCGCGGCCAGGTCGAGGATCGCGGCGACGAACGCATCCTGCGCGATGCCGGTGAAGACGGGCATCAGATCGCCGCGAGCGCCTGGTCGAAGTCGGCGATCAGGTCGTCGGCATCCTCCACCCCGATCGAGATGCGGACGAGGTTGTCGGTGATGCCCAAGGCCTTCTTGCGCGCGTCGGGTACCGACAGGTGGGTCATCGCGGCGGGATGGCTGGCGAGCGTTTCCGTGCCGCCCAGCGACACCGCCAGCTTGGCGATGCGCAGCGTATCGAGGAAGCGGAACGCCTCCGCCTCGCCGCCCTTCACCAGCAGCGAGAAGGTCGACCCGGCACCGGTGCAGTGGCGGGCGTAGATGTCCTGCTGGCGGGCATCCTCGATAAAGCCCAGATATCCCATCCGTTCGACCTTGGGATGCTGGCGGAGGAAGGCGCAGACCTTGGCCGCGTTCTCGCCGGCGCGGCTCATCCGCAATTCCAGCGTCTCCAGCGAGCGGAGCAGCATCCAGGCGGTGTTGGGATCGCAGATCGTGCCGATCGTGTTGCGCATCGAGCGGATGATGTCGATCTGCGGCTTCTTGCCCAGCACGCCGCCCGCGACGAGATCGGAATGGCCACCGGCATATTTGGTCAGCGAGTAGACGACGATGTCGGCGCCGTGGCGCAGCGGCTGCTGCCAGAGCGGCCCCAGGAAGGTGTTGTCGATCGCGATCGGCGGCTTTTCGGGCCGGTCGGCGAAGATCGCGTCGCGGCTGGCGGCGACCGCCTCGATATCGACCAGCGCGTTGGTCGGGTTGGCGGGCGATTCGAGATAGATCAGCGCGACGTTGCCGGTCGCCGCCTCTTCCAGCACCCGGTCGATCTCTTCACGGGTGGCGCCGGCCGGAAAATCGAGCCACTTGACCCCGAACTTGCCGAGGATGCGGCCGATCAGCGTCTCGGTCGCGGCATAGAGCGGGCCGGAATGAACGATCGTGTCGCCGGGCTTCACCATCGAGAGGAACAGGGTGGCGATCGCCGACATGCCGCTGGAGAAGGCGAGCGCGTCCTCCGCCTCTTCCCAGATGCCCAGCCGGTCCTCGAGGATTTCCTGGTTCGGGCCGTTGAAGCGCGAGTAGACGAGCCCCTCGGCGCCACCCGGCCGCTTGCCGGTGACCCCCTCGAAATGACGCTTGCCGGCGGCGGCGTTGGGGAAGACGAAGGTCGAGGTCAGGAAGATCGGCGGCTTCAGCGATCCCTCGGACAGGGCCGGGTCGAAGCCATGGCCCATCATCATCGTCGACGGCTTCAGCTTGCGGCCGGCGATCGTGTGCGGCTCGGCCTTGCGGGCCGTGCTGCCGGCCTGGGGTGCCGGTACGCCGCTCAGGTCGGCTTCGGTTTCGTCGGGCATGCGTTATCTCCTTGGATGCGGAGTGTAACGCATCAGCGTGCCGGAGGAAGCGGGCGCATGGGTCAACCCGCCGGCCGGGCGAGGCCGATCAGCGATATCTGCCGCCCGTAATCAGCCTCCGCGCGGTGAGTGGCACGGCGATAGCTGTAGAAGCGCGCTTCGTCGGCATAGGTGTCGAGGCCCATCGTCTCGATCCTCTCCACGCCGGCAGCGGCAAGGCGATGCGCGACATACGCCTCCAGATCGAAGCGGTGATGGCCGTCGCGGGCGGGGGCGAAGAAGCGCTCGTTGGCGGGATCGGCGTCGGCGAACCGGGCGAGGAACGCGTCGTCGACCTCGTAGCTGCGCCGGGCGATGCACGGGCCGATGGCGGCGGCGATCCGCCCCCGCCGGGCGCCGATCGCCTCCATGGCGGCGATCGTCGCGTCGGTGATGCCGGCGAGCGCGCCCTTCCACCCGGCATGCGCCGCCCCGACCACGCCGGCGTCGATGTCCGCGAACAACACCGGCGCGCAATCGGCGGTGAGGATGCCGAGCAGGATGTCGGGGCGGTCGGTGACCATCGCATCGGCACGGGGCCGGTCGCCATCGTCGGGGGCGGTCAGCAGCCGTGCGACACCGGTCGAGTGGACCTGGTACACGGTCGCCAGCGCCGCGCCCGGCAGCACCGCCGCGACGGCGCGGCGACGGTTCTCCGCCAGATCGGGCCCGATCGTGTCCTGCCCACGTCGGCCCAGGTCGAGGCCCGCGGTGACGCCGGTCGACACGCCGCCGCGCCGCCCGAGAAAGCCGTGCGGAACCCCGTCCAGATTTCGTGCGCGGACCACGTCGACGGTCACAGCGTCAACCTCATCAGCACGTCCTCGTCCCGGTGGTTGCCGACCATGAAGTCGTAGGAGCCGACCGGCTCGAACCCCTGCCGCCGATAGAAGCGCAGGGCACGGTGGTTCTCGACATAGACAGACAGGAACAACTCGTCCGCCCCGCGTCCGCGCGCGGTGTCGATCGCCCAGTCCATCAGCAACTGTCCCGCGCCGCTGCCATGATGCCCCGACAGGACATACAGCTGGCGCAACTCGGCCGAGCGGCCGCGACGCTCCACCGGCAGGGCGGGGGGACCCAGCTTGGCGAAGGCGACAGGCTCGCCCTCCACCTCGCCCAGCCGTACCGCGAAGGCGGGATTGGCGAGCTGGCTGATCCAGCCATAGGGGCCTTGCCCCTTCAGGAACATCGCCAGATCGCGCGAGTGATAGAGGTGCCCGAAGGTGTCGGTGAAGCAGCGCGCGAACAGTGCCGCCAGCTTGGGACCGTCGCCGGGCACGGCGTCGCGCCAGACGATCATGCGAAGGCGGCCGGATCGGGCCAGCCGGGCGCGGTGATGGCCAGTGCCTTGAACAGGTCGCCCATGCCGCCGATCAGCCGTTGACGGTCGGTCGCGATCTGGCCACCGCGCTCGGGCGCGGCGCGGGCGAGGGTGGCGGCGCGGGCGTCGATGCCCAGCTTCACCAGCCATTCGGCCTGATCGACCGGCCCCCAGGCGACGCATCCCGATGCCTGCGCTGCCGCCGCCAGCGTGGTGAAATCGACATGCGCGGTCAGGTCGTGCTCACCCGGGGCCTCGAACGGGTTGGCGAAGCCGTGCGCGCGCACCGCCTGCAGCGTCTCTCCGAGCAAGGGCCCCTCATGCCCGTAATCGATCGCCAGCAGCGCGCCTCCCTGTGCCGCGAGCCGCACGGCGAGCGACCGCATCACCGCGACCGCGGCCGGCGAAACCTCGAAGATCGCGCCGGCCGGCGCATCGCGCAGCGGGGCGGGGATGACCTGTTCGGGCACGGCACGACGGGGGATCGGCAGGAACAGCGTGTCTTGGCACGCGACCAGCCGCTCGTGCCAACCGTCCGGGCGGCGGATCAGCTGGCGGATCGGCAATGCGTCGAAGAACTCGTTGGCGACGACGATCAACGGCGCGTCGTCGGGCAGCGTGTCGACGGAATCGTGGAAGATCGCGTCGGCCACCCGGGCGGCCTGCGCAGCACGGAGCATCGGGCTGGTCTCGACGAAGTGGACCGTCGGCGCGAGCCCGGCCTTCGCCATCGCGCGCATCGCATCGACGGCGAGGGTGCCGCGGCCGGGCCCCAGCTCGACCCAGTGGATCGCCGGACGGCCGGCCCGTTCCCACAGGTCCGCGCACCACAGGCCCACCAGTTCGCCGAACATCTGGCTGATCTCGGGCGCGGTCACGAAGTCGCCGGCGGCACCCAGTGGATCGCGGGTGGCGTAGTAATGCGCGTTGGCGGCCGCCATGTACTGGGACAGCGGGATCGGTCCGGCGAGCGCAATGGCGCGCGCCAGCCGTTCGGGCAGCGCCTCGTCCTCCGCGGTGATCTGCGGGTCGGTCAGGCGACGCTCTCCGTGCCGGCGATCGGTTCCACCCGCACCCGGCGCCGCGGCGCGGTGGCGATCAGGTACAGGCCGCCGGCGATCATCGGCACGCACAGCCACTGGCCCATGTGGAGGCCCGTCGCCTCGGCAAAGGCGCGCAGCTGGCTGTCGGGTTCGCGGAAGAATTCGACCGTGAAGCGCGCCAGGCCGTAACCGACCAGGAACAGGCCGACGAGCTTGCCCGGTTCGTAGCGTGCCCTGGTGCGCCAGAAGGCGAACCACAGGAGCGCGAAGAGGAGAATGCCCTCCAGCCCCGCCTCGTACAGCTGGCTGGGGTGGCGGGCAGGGTCGGTCAGCGGAAAGGGGACGGTGCGGGGGAAGACGATCGCCCAGGGCACGGTCGCCGGCTTTCCCCACAGCTCGCCGTTCACGAAATTGGCCAGCCGGCCGAAGAACAGGCCGAACGGCACGACGCAGGCGACGTAATCGTGGATGCGCAGCCAGTTGAGCCCGTTCTTGCGCGCGAACAGGATGATGCCCAGCGATGTGCCGATGACCCCGCCGTGGAACGACATGCCGCCATCCCACAGCCGCAGGATCATCAGGGGATGCAGGAACATCTCGGGCGCGTAGAACACCACGTATCCGATCCGGCCGCCCAGGATGATGCCCAGCGTGGCATAGAAGACCAGATCGTCGGCATGGCGCCGCGCCATCGGCGCGCCGGGCTGGTCGAGCAGGCGCAGCAGGTACCACCAGCCGACGACGATGCCGGCGATGTACGCCAGGCTGTACCAGCGCAGCGTGAAGAAGCCGATCGAGAAGACGTCGGGGTGCAGCCCCAGATCGGTGAAGCGAATATGGTCGCCCGCGAGGGCCAGTAGGTGGATCAAGGCTTTCCCCTCGTCATCGGTGCCTGCATAGTGGCCCGTAACGACAAGACCAAGCGGAGAGAAGGATGCGGACCGAGCTCGATCGCCGGATGGACGAGACGATCGCCGGGCTGACCGCCACAGGCGGTATGCTGGCCACCGACACCATCGAACGATGGGGCACGACATTGCCGGTGATCGCCGCGGCGCCGCCGTCGTTGCCGCATTATTTCGCACATTACTGCAATCAGCATCGGGACGTGGAATTCCTCGTCTCCGGCGACGAGCGGCTGACTTTCGGGCAGGTGTACGAGGTGGCGGGTCGGGTCGCACGGGCGCTGGTCGGGCGCGGGATCGCACGCGGCGACCGGGTGGGCATCGCGGCACGCAACTCGCCGTCGTGGATCGTGACCTATATGGGCGTGCTGATGGCCGGCGGGGTCGCGACGCTGCTGAACGGCTGGTGGCAGGCCGAGGAGTGCGCCGCCGCGATCGCCGACGTCGATTGCGCGCTGATCGTCGCCGATGCCCCGCGCGCGGCACGGCTGGCGCAGATCCCCGGCCGCAAGCCGCCGGTGGTGACGCTGGACGACACGTTGCCGCTCGATCGCGCGATCGCTCCGCTGGTCGAGGGTGCCGCGGGCGAGCTGCCGGAAGTAGGGCCGGACAATCTGGCGACGATCCTGTTCACCTCCGGATCGACCGGGCAGTCGAAGGGCGCGCTGTCCGATCACCGCGCGGTGATCGCGGGCACGTTCAGCTTCCTGTCGCAGGCGCTGACGATGCTGAGCATCGCGACGCAGGACGGCAAGGCGCCCACCACCCAGCATGTCACGCTGCTGACCATCCCGCTGTTCCACGTCACCGCCGAGGTGCCGGTGTTCCTGCAGAGCTTCGCGATCGGGCGGCGGCTGGTGATCATCCCGAAATGGGACCCGGTGGAGGCGATGCGGCTGATCGAGAAGGAGCGCGTCACCTATTTCATCGGCGTGCCGTTGATGAGCTTCGAGATACTGAACCATCCCGACCGGGCGAACTACGACCTGTCGAGCGTCACCGATTTCGGCGCGGGCGGGGCGCCGCGACCGGTGGAGCATGTCCGTCGCATCGATGCCGAGATGGGCGGCCCAGCTCCGCTGATCGGATACGGGCTTACCGAGACGAACGCGGTCGGCACCGGCAACTGGCGGACCAACTATCTGGCGAAGCCCGATTCCTGCGGCCGCCCCTCGAAGCCGCTGGTCGACGTCGCCATCGTTGACGATGATGGGCGCCACCTGCCGCAGGGCGAGCGGGGGGAGATCGGCATCCGGTCGATCGCCAATTTCCGCGGCTACTGGAACCGCCCGGCCGCGACTGCCCAGGCGTTCACCGCCGACGGATTCTTCCGGTCGGGCGACATCGGCTATCTGGACGCCGATGGCTATCTCTTCATCGTCGACCGCAAGAAGGACATCATCATCCGCGGCGGCGAGAATATCAGCTGCCAGGAAGTGGAGGCGGCGCTCTACACCCATCCGGCGGTGAAGGAGGCGGCGGTGTTCGGGCTGCCCGACGAGCGGCTGGGCGAGGTGCCGGTCGCGGTGGTGCATCTGGACGGCGACATGGCGGTGAGCGACGACGGGCTGCGCGCCTATCTGGCCGACCACATCGCCGCGTTCAAGGTACCGACCCGCGTGTGGATCGCCGAGGCGCCGCTGCCGCGGCTGGGAACGGAGAAGATCGACAAGGTCGGGCTGAAGGCGGCGTACCGGGCGCTGGCGGTCACGGCTTGAGCATGTAGGGGCGGACGGTCGCCAAACCGGCTGTTCCGCTGATCGATCTTCCCGCGTACAGCCACGATCATGACGGCAATCACCAGGCGCAGGGTGCTGATCGGCGGCGGTATCGGCGTGGGGCTGGTCGCGGCATGGGGGCTGTGGCCGCGCACCTATGCGCCGACCCTGGTCGCCAATCCGGGCGAGCACGTCTTCGGGGCGTGGCTGAAGGTGGGGGAGGACGGGCGCGTCACGGTCGCGGTGCCGCAGGTCGAATACGGGCAGGGCAGCTGGACCGGGCTGGCGCAGGTCGCCGCCGACGAACTGGGCGCGGACTGGCGCACGGTGGGGGTGGAGCCCGCGCCACTGAACCCGCTCTATGCCAACCCGCTGGGCATCGACGACCTGCTGGAGGGGATGCCGGCGCGGCGACCGGCGGGCGATGCGCGCAGCGCGGCACCGGCGCCGATGCTGACGGCGGCGTCGAGTTCGATCCGGATGTTCGAGGAGCCGCTGCGTGCGGCCGCAGCCGCGGCGCGGGCGGTGCTGTGCATGGCGGCGGCGGCGCGCTGGGACGCGGACTGGACGCAGTGCTCCGCCGAGAAGGGCTTCGTCGTGCTCGGCAAGCGTAAATTGCGTTTTGCCGAGCTGGCGGCGGCGGCGGCGGCACTGTCGCCGCCCGATCCGCTGCCGGTCGGGGTGGCGGGTGCGGGCGCGCTGGCCGGGCAGCCGCTGCCCCGGCTCGATGCGCCGGCCAAGGTCGACGGATCGACCAACTACGCCGCCGACATCCGCCTGCCCGGCATGCTGCACGTCGCGATCCGGCAGGCGCCGCCGGGCGACAGCCGGCTGGTGGCGGCGGGCCGGGCCGCCGCGCAGGCGGTGCGCGGGCTGGTCAAGCTGATCGAGCGGCCGGGCTGGATCGCGGCGGCGGCGAACAGCGGCTGGGCGGCGATGCGCGCGCTGGACGCCGCACATCCGCGCTTCTCGACCAGCAGCGTGATGCCCGACGACGCTTCGATCGAGGCCGCGCTGGCGGCTGCGCTGGATGGCGAGGGGCAGCGGGTGGCGGCGGCGGGCGACCTGGCCGCCACGTTCCGCGGTGCGACGCTGTTCACCGCAACCTACCGGGCGGATGCCGGGGTGCATGCCGCGATCGAGACGCCGGCAGCTGCGGCGGTGATGCACGACGACCGGCTGGAGATGTGGGTACAGACGGTGGCGCCGGAACGGGTGCGGGCCGCCGCGGCGGCGGCCGCAGGGCTGGGGACGGACGCGGTGATCGTCCACCCCATGCAACTGGGCGGGACCGACGGGCAGGCGTTCGACACCACGGTTGCGGAACAGGCGGCGGTGCTGGCGATCGAGCTGAAGCGCCCGGTCAGCGTCACCTGGTCGCGCGGGGAGGCGCTGCTCCACGACCGATATCGCCCACCCGCAATGGCTCGCATGGCGGCAAGGCTGGGGCAGAACGGCACCATCCTGGGCTGGCAGGCCAAGATCGCCGCGCCGGCGATCGGGCGGTCGCTGGCGGCGATGCTGCGGCACGAGGCCGCAGCGAAGGCCGCACTCCGGCTCGATCCGACCGACCGGTATGTCGTCGGCGGCGCGGTGCCGCCCTACCGGGTGCCCGCCCATGCGATCGACCATCACGCCGCCGACATCGGCATGCCGACCGGGCACGTGCGTGGCGGAGCGCATGGCTATACCTGCTTCTTCACCGAATGTTTCCTCGACGAGCTGGCGCATGCCGCGCAGTCGGAGCCGGTGTCGTACCGGATCGGCATGCTGGGCGGCGAGCCGCGGCTGGCCCGTTGCCTGTCGACGGCGGCGTCGCTGGGCGGGTGGGACGGCGGCGTGCCGGGTAGCGGGCAGGGGATCGCCGCGCACGCCTTTCGCGGCAGCTACGTCGCCGTGATGGCGGAGGCTCATCGTGGCGATGGCGGTCGCATCGTCGTCGACCGGCTGGTCGCGGCGGTTGATTGCGGGCGCGTCGTCAATCCCGATCTTGTCCGTCAGCAAATCGAGGGCGGGCTGGTATTCGGACTGGCGCAGGCGCTGGGCGCGTCGACCGGGTTCGACCGCGGGCTGGCGACAACGCGCGGGTTCGACACATTGTGGCTGCCGCGGCTGGCCGACACGCCCGACATCACGGTCGAACTGATCCGGTCGGACGAGGCGCCCGGCGGGGTGGCCGAAGTGGCGGTGCCGCCGGTCGCGCCGGCCATCGCCAACGCGTTGCAGGCATCGACCGGCTATCGCATCCGGCGCCTGCCGCTAAGGGTGGGCTGATGGACCTTCCCCCCGACCATCCCCTTGTCCCCGCGCCGCGCGTCGGCGTGCTGCTGATGAACCTCGGCACTCCCGACGGGCCGGACGCGAAAAGCGTCAGGCGCTATCTGGGCGAGTTCCTGTCCGACCGCCGCGTCGTCGAGATTCCGGCGATCGCCTGGCAGCCGATCCTGCGCGGCATCATCCTCAACACCCGCCCCAAGAAATCCGCCCACGCCTACCAGCAGGTGTGGCGCGACGACGGCTCGCCCCTCGCGGCGATCACCCGCGCGCAGGCGGACCGACTGAAGACCGTGTTCGGCCCAGGCGTGCTGGTCGACTGGGCGATGCGGTACGGCCGTCCCGCCATCGCCGAGCGGTTGCAGGCGATGAAGGACGCCGGGTGCGAGCGCATCCTGCTGGCGCCGCTCTATCCGCAATATTGCGCGGCGACGACCGCGACGGCCAACGACAAGGCGTTCGCGCATCTGGCGACGATGCGCTGGCAGCCGGCGATCCGCACCCTGCCGCCCTATCACGACGATCCGCTGTACATTCGCGCGCTGAAGGCATCGGTCGAGACCGCGCTGGCCCAACTCGACTTCGAGCCCGAGGCGCTGATCGCCAGTTTCCATGGCATGCCGAAGCGGACGCTGCAGCTGGGCGACCCGTATCACTGCCATTGCCAGAAGACGGCGCGGCTGCTGGACGAGGCATTGGCACCCACGCTGGCGGGACGGCCGCTGACGATCGCGTTCCAGTCCCGCTTCGGCCCGGCGAAATGGCTGGGCCCGGCAACGGACGAGACGCTGGTGGCGATGGCGAAGGCGGGAACGAAGCGGGTCGCGATCCTGGCGCCCGGGTTCTCCGCCGATTGCCTTGAGACGCTGGAGGAACTGGCGATCCGCGGGCGCGAGAGCTTCATGGAGGCGGGCGGCACCCATTTCGCCTATTTGCCGTGCCTGAACGACGAGGATGGCGGGATCGCGATGCTCCGCGATATTCTGGCCCGCGAGCTTGAAGGCTGGGTGCGCGTGCCGTAGCGTCGGGCAAAACCGGCAGAGGAGAGACTGAATGGCACGGGTGGCGATCGTCACGGGCGGCACGCGCGGAATCGGCGAGGCGATCAGTCTCGCATTGAAGGATGCAGGCTTCACCGTCGCGGCGAACTACGCCGGCAACGACAGCCGCGCGCAGGAATTCACCGAGCGGACGGGGATCAGGGCGTTCAAGTGGGACGTGTCCGACTATGACGCCTGTCAGGCCGGTTGCGCGGAAGTGGCCGAGGCGCTGGGGCCAATCGACGTGGTCGTCAACAATGCCGGCATCACCCGCGACGGCACCATCCTGAAGATGACCTACCAGGCGTGGAAAGAGGTGATCGACACCAATCTGGGCGGCTGTTTCAACATGGCGAAGGCGGTGTTCCCCGGCATGCGCGAGCGCAAATGGGGGCGGATCGTCAACATCGGATCGATCAACGGGCAGGCGGGCCAGTATGGGCAGGTCAACTACGCCGCCGCCAAGTCGGGCATCCATGGCTTCACCAAGGCGCTGGCGCAGGAGGGCGCGCGTGCCGGGGTGACGGTGAACGCGATCGCCCCGGGGTATATCGACACCGACATGGTCGCCGCGGTGCCCGCCGACGTGCTGGAGAAGATCGTCGCCAAGATCCCGGTCGGCCGACTGGGCCAGGCGCACGAGATCGCGCGCGGCGTGGCGTTCCTGTGTTCCGAGGATGGCGGCTTCGTGACCGGATCGACGCTGAGCATCAACGGCGGCCAGCACATGTATTGATCGGCCGAACGTGCTTCGCAGCGCGGCGCTGCGGAGCACGTTCGGATCGTCGGTGCGCGATCAGGTCGCGGCGATCCAGACGGTCGTGCGGATGCCGGGCCCATAGTCCCGGAAAGCCGGCGCCGCATCCTCCGATGCCGCAACCTGAGACGCGCCGGGTGCATATTCGACGCCGGTGGTCTGGCCCGGGAACTCCTTGATCGTGCCGCCGTCGCGGTTCGCGCGGGCGAAGTTGGGAACGGCCAGCATCGGCGTGCCGTCGGCCCAGGTTCCGCGGATGACCATCACGCCGCCCAGCAGGTCGGCCCGCCACTCGGGGGTCAGCGGATCGCGCGACAGAGACCCGTCGAGGCGCGGCTGATCGACCCGCTCGACATTGTAGACCAGCGGTCCGTAGCGCAAGGCGACCTTGCCGCGGGTCGCCTCGATCCGCTCGTCCCCGGTCACGCGCTGCACCGCCATCGGCAGCTCGACCTCGATCCGGTCGCCGCGGCGCCATTCGCGGGTGATGACGGCATAGCCGTTCTCGATCACCGGCGTCACCGACGTGCCGTTGACCTTCAGGCCTCGCAGTCCCTGAACGGCGGGCGTGGCGGTATAGAGCGCGCTGGTCTTGCGGTCCGGCACCCGGACGCGGACGGAGAAGCGGCGCGGCTCGGCCGGGTTGACCGTGATCGCGACGGCGCCCTGCCACGGATAGTTCGTCTCCTGCACCATCTGGAGCCGGGTGCCCGCGACATCGCCGACATCGATGCGGCTGCCGACGAACAGATTGACGTACACGCCGCCCGAATCCTTCACATAGGTCCAGGTCGGCATCATCAGCAGGGTGCGCGGGATGTTGCCGACGCAGCATGGGCAGGTGTGCCACTTGGCCCGCTCGGTATTCTCCAGCGGGTTGGTGTAGCAGAAGCTCTTGCCGGCCAGGTCGGTCGCGCCCAGCAGCGCGTTGTACATCGTCTCCTCGTACAGGTCGGCGTACTTCGCGTCGTGATAGGACAGGTTCAGCTTGTACTGGAAGAAGATCAGCCCGCAGCTGGAACAGGACTCGCAATAGGCGTCGTTCCGCAAGGCGTAGTTGCCGCCGAACCCCTCCGACGTGTCGCCACTGCCGACGCCGCCGGTGACGTAGTATTTGCGGTTCACCATATTGTCCCAGAGCGACATCGTCGCGCTCTGGTAATCGCGATCGCCGGTCTCGGCGGCGATGTCGGCCATGCCCGAATAGAAGTAGACGGCGCGTACCGCATGGCCGACCGCCTCGTACTGCTGTTCGGGCGGCAGGTGGCTCTGGTCGTACTCCGACCCGCCTTCACGCGAATCGAGCAGGAAGCGGGCCAGCCGGATATAGGCATCGCCGCGGCCCTTGCCCTCCATGTCGTTGACGAAACGGCCGAAGCGCACCAGCGCCTGCTCCATCTCCTGATGGCCGTCGAACCATGGCTTCTTGCCCGGTCCGATGTTCGCCACCCAGCAATCGGCCAGCTTCTTGGCGGCATCGTAGAGGCGGAGATCGGTGCCGCCGGTCAGCGTATGATGGTTGATCGCCGATTCGATGAAATAGCCTGCGACATAGCCTTCGTGATCGGCGCGGTGATCGGGCGACCAGCGTTCCGGCCACTCGCGGCGATCGGCCAGCGTATAGGCGGTGTGGAGATAGCCGTCGGGCTCCTGCGCGGCGAGGATGATCGGGATCCAGCGCTCCAGCGTGGCGCGCATGCCGGCCTGCGCCGCCGTAATCTCCGCATCGCCCTGCGGATCGACCATCAGTGCGATGCACATCGATTCGACCGTCTGGTGAACCCAGGCGTTGGAGAAGACATAGCCCTTGTGACGGTCGTGGCGCTCGCCACGGATCGCCTTGGCCGCCTCGACGAAATTGTCGATGCCGCCCTGGCCGGTCTTCAGGTCGGTGCGCTCACAATAGGCGACGCAATGCGGTATCCAGTTGACGATCAGCGACTTGGCACGCTCGTTCCACAGCGGGCTGTCGATCGCGTAAGGGGTGGTGTAGACCACCTCCAGCCGTTTGGCCGGCGGCGGCGCGACGACGCGCAGGCCGACGGTGGAGACGGCATCCCGCTCTCCCGCATTCGCCGACAACCGCAGCACATACTCGCCCGGCTTGCTGGCGGTGGCACGGGTGGTCGACGCGGCGGCATCGGCGAAGATCACCTCGCCCGGGCCGCTGACCTTGGTCCAGCGCAGCCCATCGCCCGGCTGGCGCTGGAGCCAGTCGGCCTTTCCGGCGAGATAGGTCTGGCCACCCACCACCATCGCGCGGTCGACGCCGGCCGCGACGACCGGTGCGAAGGCGGGCACGGCGCCGGCGCTCCACACCTTCCACTGGAGGATGCCGACCGATTTCCTGCCGTCGCCCTGCATCTCCAGCTTGAGGCGCGTCGTCGTGACCGGATCGAAGCTGGTGCGGTTGAACCGGTCGGTCGCGACGCCGTTGCCGCGCGCATTGCGCACCGGCACGAAGGCCTGTCCGTTCCAGTAGAGCAGCCGTGCGGACCGCGGCGCCGCGATGCCCTGTCCGTCCTGCCACCAGTATACGTCGATGCCGTCAGTGGTGACCGGCCGATCCCACTCATAGGTCACCCACTGGCCATCGGTGCGCGGCCAAGTGCCATAGGCGCCGCCCTCCGCCGCGGCCGAACTGGCCGGCTCCGCGCCGCTGTTCAGCGCGCCGAAGCTGGTGTCGCCGGACACGTAGAGGCCGCCGGCCTTCGCGACCTTGGCCAGGTTGACCGGTTGGCCGGGGGCGGCTGCAATGGCGAGGGCGCTGTCCGTCATCGAAACAGCGACTGCCCCGATCGCTGCCGTCAGGACGTGGCGACGATGGAGGCCGCCGCAAGGCAGTGCGACGTCGTGGTTCGAAAATCGATCATCGGATTGCACGCATCATCTCCGTCATACCAGCGACTTGCCGCCTCGGGTCGGGCCGGCAGGTCAGCGCCCCGCGGCTTCGAATCCAAGGATCGTATACCAAACTCATTTGTCTGACTAGATATGATCCGCAACGTTTCCGGCAGCGGGCAGGCGTCAGCCACGCCGATCGGGCAGGCGCGGTCAATCAGTTTCGGTTTTCGCCAAGCGTGTAAAACGCGCTAGGGACAGGCGGATGGAGCGACCCGAGATACTGATGCCGGCACCCATGCCAGCCGGGGTGATCGATGCGCTGGACGCGCGTTTCGTGCTGCATCGATTGTGGGAGAAAGCCGATCCAAACGCGTTTCTGGCATCGGCGGGAGCACGCGTGCGGGGAATGGCGGTAAGTTCGCTTGCCGGCCGGATCGATGCCGCGATGTTCGATCGCCTGCCCTCGCTGGAGATCGTCGCCAATTTCGGCGTGGGTTACGACAAGGTCGATGCGGTAGGCGCGGCGGCTCGCGGCATCGTCGTCACCAATACGCCGGGCGTGCTGGACGAGGAGGTGGCAGACCTGGCGCTGGGGCTGTTGCTGGCAACGATCCGATGCATACCCCAGGCCGAGCGGCATGCGCGCGAGGGCCGCTGGCCAGCGGGATCTTTCCCGCTGTCGCCGACGCTGCGCGGACGGACGGTGGGCATTCTGGGGCTGGGTGCGATCGGCAAGGCGATCGCAAGGCGACTGGAGGGTTTCGACGTACCGATCGCCTATCATGGGCGATCGCGGCAGGCGCAAATCCGCTACGACTATCATGCCAGTCCGGTAGCGTTGGCGGCGGCGTGCGACGTCCTGATCGTCGTCGTGCCGGGTGGCGCGGCGACCAGACATCTGGTCGATGCCGAAGTGCTCGACGCGCTGGGGCCGCAAGGCGTGCTGATCAACGTCGCGCGCGGCAGCGTGGTGGATGAGTCCGCACTCGTCACGGCGTTGCAGTCCGGCACGATCTGGGGAGCAGGGCTCGACGTGTTCGAGAACGAGCCCAATATTCCCGAGGTGCTGCTGGCGATGCCGAGCGTGGTGACGTTGCCCCATATCGGGTCGGCCTCCGTCGATACCCGGGCGGCGATGGGCCAGCTGGTCGTCGACAACCTGATCGGCTGGTTCGACGGGCGGGGGGCGATATCACCGGTCGGCGATTTTCCTGCTTCGCCAAGCGGCTCCTCCGGCCAATCCCTGCCAGGTTGAGACCTTGAGCCGTTTGACGCGGCGGCGATCCGCGGGTTCAATGGGCGGATGCCCGATGATCTTTACGTTATGCCGTCCCGTCGGCAAGTCCTCTGGAGCGGCCTCGCGCTGACGGCGATACCCGTCGCGGCCCGGGGGGCGGCGTCCCCGTCCCTCTTCGCCGGCACCTACGCACGAAACGACGGGCCGGGACTCGTGCCCTTACTCGCGGACAAAGGGACATGGTCGGCGGGGGTCGCGATGCCCGCCATCGCCAATGCCTCGTTCGGCGTGACGATGCCGCGTCGAGGGTTGCGCTACCTCCTCGACGAGCAGCAGCAGGGCCGTGTCGGGGTCTATGATCGTGCGTTCAGGCGTGTCGCGAACGAGTCGACGCTGGGTGCCGATCCCTGCCACGCCGCGCTCGATCCACGCCAGTCGATGCTGGCGGTGGCGAACTACTCCAGCGGCGACGTCGCGCTCTGGCGGCTCGACGCCGCGACGGGTCTACCGACGGGCGAGGCCCAACTGATCCGTCACGAGGGCAGCGGCCCGGACCGGGGTCGACAGGCGGGGCCGCATGCCCACTGGGTGGGGTTCGCCGGAATCGGCGACATCCTGCACTCGGTCGATCTGGGGGCCGACGCGATCTTCGCGCATCGCATCGATCGACGGGCGGGGAAGGTCGCGGGGACCACCATCGCGTACCGTGCGGAGGCGGGTTCGGGGCCGCGCCACCTCGCCCGCCATCCACGCCTGCCGGTCGCCTATCTGGTGGCGGAACTGGCGAACACGGTGACGACGCTGCAGGCGAAGGCCGATGGCAGTTTCGCGGCGCGCGCGGTCGTCTCCAGCTTGCCGGCCGGCGTATCGACGGCATCCGCCGTGGCGCATATCGCGATCAACGGTGCGGGCACGCGACTTTACGTGTCCAACCGGGGGCACAACAGCATCGCCGTGTTCGCGATCGGCACAGACGGTGCGCTGACGCTCCTCCAGCACGCCGCCTGCGGCGGAAACTGGCCACGCTTCTTCCTGCTGCTGGAGGACCGGGGCGAGATGCTGGTCGCCAACGAGCGCTCCGGCACGCTCGTCACCTTGCGGATCGAACGGGACGGACGATTGAGTTCGACCGCGGGCAGCCTCCGCATTCCCAATGTCGTGTTCCTGGCGCCCTGACGCTATCCCGCCGCGAGCAGCCCGCGGCGCGCGAGGTTGCGCATCAGGTCGCCGATGCCGAAGGACCAGGCGGGCGCATCGCGCGAGGTGGTGACGGTGTTGACCAGCGTGCCGAGCCGGGCGCTGGCGATGGTGACGACATCGCCGGGCTTGTGGGTGAAGCCGCGCCCGGGCTCGTCGCGGTCCTGGGTCGGGGCGAACAGCGTTCCGCAGAACAGCACCAGCCCGTCGGGATAGTGATGCTCGCTCAGCGCCTGGCGCAGCAGTTCCTCGGGATCGCGGCTGATCTCGCGCATCGTGCTGGCGCCCTCCAGCACGTACCCGTCCTCGCCCTCGATCGTCAGCGCGATGTCGGCGCTGCGCACGTCCTCGATGCCGAACCCCGCATCAAACAGCCGCACGAACGGCCCCAGCGAACAGGACGCGTTGTTGTCCTTCGCCTTGCCCAGCAGCAGTGCCGAGCGCCCCTCGAAATCGCGCAGGTTCACGTCGTTGCCCAGCGTCGCGCCGACGATCGCGCCGCCCGCATCGGCGACCAGCACCACCTCGGGCTCGGGATTGTTCCAGGTGGAGTCCGACCGGATGCCGACCGCGGCGTTCCAGCCCACCGTCGAGAGCACCGGCGACTTGGTGAAGATCTCCGCATCCGGCCCGATCGCCACCTCCAGATACTGCGACCACATGCCGCTCGCGATCAGCGCCTCCTTCAGCGCCGCCGCCTCGGCGGTTCCCGGCACCACCGAGCGGATGCCGCCGCCCAGCGCCGCCTCCAGCCGCGCGCGCACCGCGCCGGCACGGCCATGGTCGCCGCGCGCCTGCTCCTCGATCACCCGTTCCAGCGCCGATACCGCAAAGGTCACTCCCGCCGCCTTCACGCATTGCAGGTCGATCGGGCTCAGCAGCGTCGCCGGATCCAGCGCCTCCAGCGGTCCTGCCGCCTCGCCGCCGTCGAACGTCCCGCCCGCGATCAGGTCCGCCACCGTCGGCGCCACCCGGCTCATGTCGTGCACGATCCCGCCGCGCACCACCACCGGCGTCGGCCCCTCGCCACGATCCACCCTGCCCACGAACAATCCGTCGCGCCAGTCCGCCGGCATCGATCCCGTCACGCTGCGTGTCATGGGTCAGCGCACCCGTGCCAGGAACAGCGGCGCTTCCACCAGTCTGGTGCCGATGAAGAAGGGGTGGCCGATCGACATGGTATGATGCTCCTTTTCGCACGACTGTGCACAAACATATCAAATTGTATACTAGAAATGGTTCGGAGCGCGGTTCGTCCTCGGGGAGGGAGCCCGGAGCGGGTAGATTGCCGTGGTCGCCGAGTGAGAGTAGGCTCCGCCGATGCAGCGGAAGATTGCCGAGACATCGAGGGGAACCGAGGAGCGTCCGCCCGCACGCAAGGGGGATCGACACCAGGAAGCCGTCACGCTGCTGCGACGCATGATCCTGGCCGGCGAACTCGCGCCCGGAGAGCCACTGCGCGAAGTGGCGCTGAGCGAGCAATTCGGCACGTCGCGAACGCCAGTCCGTGAGGCATTGCGCACCCTGGCGGCGGAAGGCCTGGTGACGCTGCTGCCGAACCGCACCGTGCAGGTCAGCCAGCTGGACGAGCAGGCGGCGTCGGAGGTCTTCACGGTTCTGGGCGCGCTGGAGTCGCTTGCGGCGCGCCTGGCGTGCGAGCGAATGCAGCCGGAGGATCTGGAGGTCCTGTCCGAGCTGCAGGAGGATATGGCCCGGTATTTCGCCAGCCGCGACCGGCCACGCTACCTCGAGGCCAATCGGCTGATCCACGAACTGATCGTCGAATCCTCGGGCAACGCGTCGCTGATCCTGGCGTGGCGGCTGCTGCTGCCGCGGGCGGAGCGCGCGCGGCACGTCAGCACGCTGGACCATGATCGCTGGGCTGCGGCGTTCGAAGAGCACAAGCTGATCGAGCAGGCCTTCCGCGAACGCGACGTGCCGGCGATCGCCGAGCTGATGCAGTCGCATTTCGACAACGGCGCCGACAGCATCAAGAACGCGCACCGCCGCGCCCGGCGCGAGGAACGGTCGCGCGCGTATCAGACCGCGGCGGCGTCCACCGCGCGCAAATAGGCCTCAGTCGGCGCGGGCGGTATCCGGCAGGTAGATCGGCCGGGATGCGTCGATGCGCAGGAACAGCAGTCCGCCGATCGCCGACAGCGCCGCGAGCACGTACATGGCCGCGTTCCAGCCGCTCCAGTGCAGGATGTAGCCGGTGATGACCGCGGCGAGCGCGCCGCCGATATTCCCGAAGGTGTTCATCACCGCCGACACCGAGCCCGCGAAGATGCCGCCCACGTCGAGCGTGAGCGCCCAGGAAACGCCGACCGTCAGTTCCAGCCCGAACACCGCCAGCGCGAACCAGGCGACGCTGGCGAGCGGCGACGCGCTGAGCACGCCGGCCGGGATGGCGATCGCCGCCAGCAGGAAGCCGACCACCGCGACGACGCGACGGGCGAGCGTGACATGGCCCCAGCGGTGGAGCAGCCTGTCCGACACCCATCCACCGGTGATGTCGCCGACGACGCCGGCCATCAGCGGCAGGCTGGCGAACAGGCCCATCTGCGCCAGATCGAAATCGCGGACCTCGTTCAGATACTTGGGAAACCACGTCAGGAAGATGTTGATCGAATAGGCGTAGCAGAAATACATTGCCGAGATCAGCCACAGCTGCGGCTGGGCAAGGATGAAGCGCCACGGCACCTTGGCGGTCACGGCACCACCGGCCGTACCCTGCGGCGCCAGCGCGTCGGCGATCAGCTGCCGCTCCGCCGCATTGGTCGATCCGTGCTGCTGCGGACTGTCGCGGTAGTACCAGAACCACACCGCTCCCCAGATCAGCCCCAGCACGGCGAAGATCAGGAACGGCGCACGCCAGCCGAAATGGAGCATCAGCCAGACGACCAGCACCGGCGTCAGTGCCGCGCCGAGGCGGGCGCCGGCATGGGTAAGTCCCTGTGCGAAACCGCGTTCGGACGGCAGCATCCAGCGGCTGAGCGAGCGGGTCGCGTTGGGGAAGGCTCCGGCTTCTCCGCAGCCGAACAGGAAGCGGCAGACGATCAGCGAGGACGCGTTCCAGGTAGCGGTGGTCAGTGCGGTGAAGGTCGACCACCAGATGACGATACCGGTCAGTACGCGGCGCGGGCCGAAGCGGTCGCCCAGCCAGCCGCCGGGTATCTGGAAGATGGCATAGCCGATCTGGAAGATGCCCAGCACCCAGCCCCAGGTACGGTTGGACAGCCCGTATTCCGCCTGGATCATCGGCCCGGTGACCGAGATGACCACCCGGTCCATATAGGTGATCATATAGGCGAGCACGGTCAGCCACAGCACGACATGGCGTACCCGCGTCGGCCGCATCCCAGCCGGGGCCGCGGCGACCGTCATGTCGCTCATTTGACCGACGGTACCTTGCTGCCGCCGATATAGACCGCGGCGATCTTGCGGCTGTTGAGGATGTCGCGGGTGGGATCGGCGTTCAGCACGACGAAGTCGGCGAGCCGGCCGGGGGCGATCAGGCCGCGATCGTTGGTGCCCAGCCATTCGGCCGAGCGGGCCGTGGCGGCGTGGATCGCCTGCGCGGGCGTGAAGCCGGATTTCACCAGCTGTTCCAGCTCCCAATGTTCCGAATAGCCGGGCAGGCGCCCCGGCGGGCCGGCATCGGTGCCGAAGCCGTACTTCACGCCGCCCTTGGCCAGGAGCATGATGTTGTCGCGCGCCTGCTCGTCGATGCGGGGCAGGGCGGGATAGATGCGGCTGGTGGCGATGGTCTTCTCGCGCTCCGGACTTTCCAGTCCGGCGATCGTCGCGGGATCGGCGGCCTGACGGAAGAAGGTATCGCGGGTGCGCGGGTTATCGGCACCGAACGCGTACACCGCTGCCTCGCGGCTCAGCGTGGCGGCGCCTTGCCACACGCCTCGCGCCTTCATCGCGGCGATCAGCTCGGCATCGACCGGCTTGTCGCGGACGCTGTGCATGAAGCCGTCGATACCCTGCGCGACCAGCGTCTTGGCATCGGCGAGATAGAAGACATGGGCGAGCACGCGCTTGCCGTTGCGGTGGCCGGCGTCGATGATCGCCTTGCTGATGGCGTAGGGCATCTTGGGCATCGCGCCCAATTCGTCGTCCATCCACAGCTTGATGTAATCGACGCCCTTCCTTGCCTGGGCATCGACCTCCGCCGCCGCCTCCTCCGGGGTGGCGACCGGATGATTGATACCGGGCACGCCGCCATAGCCGCCCTTGAAGACCAGGCCCTGCCCGGCGGTCAGCAGGCGGGCCATGTTCTGCGGACCGGTGCGGCCGGCATCGCGGATGGCGATGATGCTGTCCTTGTCCGTGCCCATCGACTGGACGGTGGTGACCCCGAAGGCGGCATAGGTGCGCAGATCGTGGCGCACGCTGTCGGGCGTGAAATATTCGGCCTTCTGTACCAGATCGCGAACTGTGCCGATGTGGATGTGCAGATCGACGATGCCGGGCATCACGAACTTGCGCGACAGATCCACACGGGTCGCACCGGGCGTACGCGGCGCCTGACGGGCCGGGCCGACCCATTTGATCACCGCATCGTCGACGACCATGGCCTGATCGGCCTTGGTCGCTCCACCGCTACCGTCGATCAGCGTGAAGCCGTGATAGACGACGGGTGCCGCCTGCGCGCCGCCGGCGGCCAGCGCCGTCACCCCCGCCAGCATTCCCCATCCAAGCCGCTTCAGCCGCGCCTTCATCCTCGTCCTCCCTGTCCCGGTCAGCCGACCCGCCGGATCGTGCCGAGCGTGGGTCCTGGCCGATCCGATGTCCGCCGTTGACCGCTGTACCACTATGCATGCAACTAGATGATAATGTATGCAACGTGAAAAAGTGCGGCAACGACCGACGGCGATCAGGAGAGTATGCGTGCGGCGGACGGGATGGAAGACGGCGATTCTGGCTCTGGCGACGGCCAGTGCCGCGACGGCGACCATCGCGCGGGTGGGCGACTGGACCGGGTTCGGCGGCGACGAGGCCGGCACGCGCTACACCAGCCTGGGCGAGATCACCCCCGGCAACGTCGCACGGCTGATCCCGGTGTGGACACTGGAGATGAAACCGGCCGGCAGCACCAGCAGCCGCTTGCTGGTGAGCAGCATGACCCCGCTGGCGATCGGCGGGAACCTGTACCTGGCGACCCCTTATGGCCGGGTCGTCGCGCTGGACGGGGCGACCGGTGCGGTGCGATGGACCTTCGCCCTGCCGGCGGACGACGGCATCGCGGGGCGGGGGATGGGATACTGGCCGGGCACGGGATCGTCGCCGCCGCGCCTGTTCTTCGGCACCCGGTCGGGGCAACTGCTCGCGCTCGACCTGGCAACGGGAAAGCCGCCGGCGGACTTCGTACCGATCCAGCTGCGCACCGCCGAGATCATGAACGGGACCAATGGTGGCGGCTTTCCGGCCGGCTATACCTATCAGATCAACAGTGCGCCGGCGATCGCGGGGAACGTCGTCATCACGGGCGCGCGCTTGCAGGAATCGCCGGTGCAGGGGCCGGCAGGCGACGTGCGCGGCTGGGATGCGCGCACGGGCAAGCTGTTGTGGACGTTCCATTCGGTGCCGCGCCCCGGCGAGCGCTTCCATGAAACGTGGCAGGGCTACAGCGGAGCGAAGCGATCGGGCGTAAATGCCTGGAGCAGCATGTCGGTCGACGAGAAGCGCGGAATCGTGTTCGTGCCGTTCGGCGCGCCGGCGTACGACCGGATCGGCATCGACCGGGCGGGGGCCAATCTGTTCGCCAATTCACTGGTGGCCCTGGATGCGCGGACGGGGCGGTACCTGTGGCACTTCCAGACGGTGCATCACGACATCTGGGATCTGGACATGCCCGTCCAGCCGACCCTGATGGAGGTGCGGCGGGGCGGGCGGACGATCCCGGCCGTCGCGGCGATGAACAAGACCGGGTACCTCTTCGTGCTGGACCGGGTGACCGGCAAGCCGCTGTTCCCGGTGCGCGAGATGCCGATGCCGGCCAGCAGCCTGGAGGGCGAGCAGGCCTGGCCGACGCAGCCGATCCCCGCCGCGCCACCGCCCATCGTGCGCCAGTCGATGACAGCCGCCGACATCGCGACGCTGACGCCGGAGCTGGCCGATCATTGCCGCGCGCGCGTGGCGCAGCAGGGCATCGGCTTCGCCGCCGCGTGGGAGCCGCTTCGCACCGACCGGCCCATGGTGCGTTTTCCCGGCAGCGGCGGCGGCCCGAACTGGGGTGGTGGTGCCTATGACGGGCGCCGTGGCCTCTACATCATCAACACCAGCGAACTTCCCTCGGTCGAGAAGATGGGGAAGGACGCAAAGGGCAACTGGTACAATGCCGGCCCGCAACCGTCCTGGTTCGGCATGGGTGGCACGCGGATGCCGTGCCAACGCCCGCCCTGGGGCAACCTGACCGCCATCGACGTGTCGAACGGCCGGATCGCGTGGCAGGTGCCGCTGGGCATAACTGACAGCCTGCCGACCGCGATGCAGAAGACCGGGCGGCCCAATGTCGGCGGGCCACTGGCGACGGCGAGCGGGCTGGTGTTCATCGGCGCCACCGACGACGCCCGCTTCCGCGCGTTCGATAGCGCCACCGGTCGCGAGTTGTGGACGTTCCGGATGGGTGCGTCGGCCCATGCCACGCCGATCAGCTATCGCGGACGCGACGGGCGGCAATATGTCGCGGTGGTGTCGGCGGGCGGATCGTATCTGGGCAGTCCCGGCACCGCGAGCCGGCTGGTGGTATTCGCCCTGCCGCGGCCGGGCGAGAGGCCGGCCGCGAACGCATCGGTCGCGCAGGCGGTCCCCGTCGCGGCGCAGGCGATCGCCGCCTCCGCTCCGCCGCGCGGCGATCCGACGTCCTTCGCACCGGGGCCGGAGAAGGCGTTCGCCGACAAGGCTTGTACCGCCTGCCACGTCGCGGCGCAGGTGACCAACCAGCGCAAGTCGCGCGCCGACTGGGCAGCAACGGTGGAGAAGATGGTCGGGTTCGGCGCGCAGATTCCCGACGCGCAGTTCGATCCGCTGGTGAACTACCTTGCCGCCAACTACCCGCCGGAGGGTTGAAGGTCGGCGACCAGCGCGTCGCGCGTCACGGCACGGACGTCGCGCTGGCCGGCGAGGGCCATGGCGACGGCGAGTTCGTGGCGCATCAGCGACAACATGGTCGTCACGCCCGCCCCGCCCTGTGCGGCGAGGGCGAAAGCCCATGCCCGGCCCAGCAGCACGCCGCGCGCACCCATCGCGAGCGCGCGGAGGATGTCCACGCCCGACCGGATGCCCCCGTCCATCAGCACGTCGGCCCGTCCATCAACCGCATCGACGACGGCCGGGAGCGCCGCGATCGCGGATGGCGCGCCGTCCAGCTGCCGGCCGCCATGGTTCGACACGATGATCGTCTCTGCGCCTGCCGCCACCGCGTCGCGCGCGTCGTCGGGATCAAGGATACCCTTGATCGCCAGGCGCCCGTGCCAATGCTGCCGCAACCAGTCGAGATCGGACCATGTCACGGTAGGGTCGAAGTTGCGGCCGACCCAGGCAGTGAACTGCGCCAGGCCGGCTCCGTCGGGCATCCGCGCCGCGAAGTTGCCCAGCGTGTGCGGACGCCCGCGCACGCCGACGTCCCAGGCCCAGCCGGGATGGCGGGCGATCTCGTACGAGCGGCGCAGCCGGGCGGCGAGGCCCTGATCGCCGGTCAGGCTGGAGCGCACGTCACGGCGGCGCGGCGAGTGGATGATGAGGTCGACGGTCAGGATGAGCGTCTCGACGCCCAGTGCGGCTGTCCGCGCCAGCAGGTCCTCCATGAACCCGCGATCCTTGATCATATAGAGCTGGAGGATGACGGGCTTCGTCACGCCTGCAGCAACCTCCTCGATCGCACAGCATGCCGAGGACGACAGGATGAAGGGCACCTCCGCTGCCTCCGCAGCGCGGGCGGCCTGCACCTCGCCACGGCGTGCGTACAGCCCGGCAAGGCCGATCGGCGCCAGCGCCACCGGAAAGCTGGCGGGCTGTCCGAACAGGGTGGTACCGAGCCGGACGTCGCCGACGTCACGCATCACCCGCTGGCGCAACTTCAGACGCTGCAGATCCGCCTCGTTCGCGCGTAGCGTTTCCTCGGCGAAGGAACCGCCGTCGATATAGTCGAACAGGAAACGCGGCAGCCGGCGGCGTGCCAGTTCGCGGAAGTCCTCGATGCCGGCCGGTGTCACGGTCGTATGCTCATCGGCCTGTCCATACCGGCTTCTCCTTGGCCAGGAAGCTGCGGACACCCTCAGCAAAATCGGCACTGCCGTAGATGGTGGCGATCAGGTCGTCGATATCGGGTTGGTTGGCGACGCTCAGGCGGTGGATCGCCTGCTTGCTGACCGCCATGGTCAGCGGCGCGTGGCCCAGCAGGCGTTCGACAAGGGCGTCGACTGCGGCGTCTACATCGCCGGGTGCGACGACGTCGTTCAGCAGTCCGAGCGACTTCATCTCGTCCGCACCGATGATCTCGGCACCCAGCAGCAGCCGCTTGGCGACGGCGATCCCGGCATGCTGAACCAGGCGCGCATAGCCGCGCGCGGACAGGCAGTTGCCGATGGTGCGGGCCAGCGGCGATCCGAAGCGGGCACCGGTCGCGGCGATGCGGAAATCGCTGGCGAACGACAGGGCCAGTCCGCCGCCTACCGCCCAGCCGTCGACGATCGCGATGGTCGGCTGCGGCAATGCCTCGACGGCGCCGACATAGGAGTCCATTTCCGCTTCGTACGCGACGCCCTGTTCGCCGTCGGTGAAGGACTGGAAGCCGGCGATGTCGGTGCCGGCAACGAACGCCTTGCCGCCGACGCCGCGCAGCGTGACCACGCGGATGTCGCGATCGGCCGCGATGGCGGCGCACGCCTCACCCAGCCCGCGCCACATGTCCCAGGTCAGCGAATTATAGGCTTCCGGTCGGTCGAACACGATGCGTCCGATCGGCCCGGCCTTTTCGTAACGGGTGGTCCCCTGGCTCATGCCGCCTGCGGCTGCGCGATCAGCCCCTTGTCGGCGAGTTCGCGGCGGATCTCGGCGCCATGCTCGTCGAGCAGCGGCGGCGGGAAACGGACGGCCTGCGGCGTCGCCGACAGTTTGACGGGGAATCCCAGCGCCTTGAAGCTGCCTTCCACCGGATGCGCGATGTCCTGCACCATGGCACGCGCATGGGTGTGCTCGCTGGCGAGGGACTGCTCGTAGTTGAGGATCGGGCCGGACGGGACGCCAGCGGCCAACAGCGCCCCGACCCACTCATCGGCAGTGCGGGTGCGGAAGCTGGGACGCAGTTCGTCGATCAACTCGCGCGCGTGGGCGACCCGGACGCTGTTGTCGCGGAAGCGGGGAGCGTCGGCCAGATCCTGGCGCCCGATCACTTCGAGCAGTGCCAGCCACAGCTTCTGGTTGGCGGCGGCGAAAACGAACCAGCCATCAGATGCTTCGACCGCCTGGTAGGGCGCGGACATGCGGTTGGCGCTGCCCAGCGGCTGCGGGCTCTTGCCGGTGCCCCACAATTCCGCGGTCTCCCAGATCGACAGGCCCAAGGCCGCCTCGAACAGGGATGCGGTGATCAGTTGCCCCTCGCCGGTCTTCTCGCGACCGATGATCGCCGACAGGATGCCATAGGCGGCAAAGAGCGCGGCGCCGAGATCGCCGACGGGCGTCGTGTTCTTGACCGGCTCCTGATCGGGAATGCCGACCGCGCTCATCAGTCCTGACATCGCCTGCGCGATCAGGTCGTAGCCGGGGCGCAGAGCCCATGGGCCGCCGGGACCGAAGCCCGAGATGCTGGCATAGATCAGGCGCGGGTTGAGCGCGCGCAGCGTGTCGTACCCGATGCCGAGGCGATCGGCGACGCCCGGGCGGCCGTTCTCGACCACCACATCGGCGGTCTTGGCCAGCGCGTAGAAGGTTTCGCGGTCGGCCGGGGTCTTCAGGTCCAGCACGATCGACCGCTTGTTGCGGTTCAATGCCAGAAAGCCGGGGCTGTCATCGCCCTTCAGGCGAAAGCCCATCGACCGCCGCGAACTGTCGCCGACCTGTGGCGGTTCGACCTTGATGACGTCGGCACCCATGTCGCCCAGCAGCATGCAGCAGAATGGGCCCGCCATGACTTGCGACACGTCGAGGACGCGGATGCCCGCCAAAGGCTGGTTGTTCGTCATCCTCCCAATCCCCCACTCACGGCTTGTTCCGGCAGCATGTATTCAATCGATATAACTTGCATACAACATGAAAGCGTTGCCGCAAGCCGTCTTTCGGCCACATCGCGGCGCAGAAGCCATGTGGCCGCTCAGCCGGCCGGCTTGGCGTCGGTGACGGTGATCGTCGACTGGCCGGCTGCATCCGCCGGCAGATCGGCCTGTCCCGCCGGGAAACCGTTGCGCGCCAGGATCATCGCCTCGATCGCCGACACGGTCGCGCCGCCGAGCGAGCCCGGATTGTCCATCGGCATCGTCGTCTTGATCCGGGTGAAGAGTGCGCCCGCATCCTGCCCGTTCCAGTTGGCGAGGAACGCGCCGCCCGCCAGTGGGGGCGCCTGATCGCCACCCGCAAGCGAGTCGCCGTGGCACGAGGCGCAGTGCTGGGCATAGGCGGCGGTGCCACGATCCGCCTGGGCCTTGCTATAGACGCCGCTCCACACGGAGCGACCAGCCGCGCCCTGCGACAGCGCGATCGAGGGCAGGGCGACCGCGGTGGCGGCAGCGAGGGCGAGGGGAGCGATACGGGCGATCATCGATCTGTCTTTCCAGCAGAGGGTCAGGCAGCGGGCACGCGGAACGCGATCAGCTCGGCGGGATAGCTGCCGCCGCCGACCGCGATCACGATGTGCTGCCGTCCGTTCAACATATAGGTCATCGGCGCGCCGGTTTGACCCGCCGGCATGTAGACTGCCCCCTTCTGCTCGCCGCTGGCCTTGTCATAGGCGCACAGCATGGCGCCGCGGCGTCCATCGGGCAGGGTGAACACGCCAGGCTCGCCGCAGATCACCAGCGTCTTGGTGACGAGCGGGCCGACATTGCCGGCGCGGCCCGTCTTGGGCAGTTTCATGCCCTTCAGCTTGGGATGGTTGCGGATCGCGTCGGGAGTCTCGCCATGCGCGACTTGCCAGACGTGGCTGCCGGTCTTCAGGTCGATCGCGGTGATCCGGCCATAGGGCGGCTTCAGCAGCGGCAGACCCTCGACCGTCAGCATGCCGTAGGTGTGATCGCCGCGCTTCGGCGCGGTCGGCATGCCGCGAACATTGATATAGGCGAAGTCGGACAGCTTGGTGTCGCTGTTCTTCACCTCGGTCATCACGTCGGCGACCGTCTTCGAATAGACGTAGACAATGCTCGTTTCCGGATCGGCGCCGCCGCCCGGCCAGTTGGTACCACCCGTCAGGTTGGGCGCCGTCAGCGTGCCCCAGGTGCCCTGCGGATCGAAGACCGAGGCGGGGGTGAACAGCCCGCCGGTGCGGTAGTTCTTCATCACCTCCAGCGCCTTGGCATGCAATTCCGGCGTGAAGTCGATCAGGTCGTCCGCCGTGACGCCCTGTACGTCATAGGCCGCCGGTCTGGTCGGGATCGGCTGGGTGGGTGCGTACCACTCGCCGGGCACGTCGCCCTTGGGCACCTTGCGCTCGGGAATCGGCCAGACCGGCTTCCCCGTCTCGCGGTTCAGGACGTAGAGGAAACTCTGCTTGGTGGGCTGGGCCAGCAGCTTCACCACCTTGCCCTTGATCGGCACGTCGAGCAGCATCGCGGCGCACGGCACGTCGTAATCCCAGATGCCGTGATGGACGAGTTGGTAGTGCCATTTGCGCTCGCCGGTATCGAGGTCGACTGCGACGATGCTCTCACCGAACAGGCCGTTGCCGCGGCGATACTGGCCGCCGACGTCGCCGGTCGGCAACTCGATACCCAGATAGGCGAGGTTGAGGGCGGGATCCGCCGAGATCTGGCACCACATGCCGGCATTGCCGATCTTGTCGGTTCCGTCGAGCCAGGTGTCGTAGCCGAACTCACCCTTTTTCGGGATGGTGTGGAAGATCCACTTCCGCTTGCCCGTGACCGGGTCGTATCCGCGGACATAGCCGCGCACGTTGTCATAGGTCTTGGGCACGTTGCCCGCCGTATGCGCCGCGCCGACGATGACGGTGTTCTTGACGACCAGGGGGGTCGAATTCAGCCCGACATCGCTGTCGACCGGGTCGAGTTCCTGATCGAAATCGGTCTTCAGGTCGACCACGCCGTCGACCCCGAAACCCGGGATGCGCTGGCCCGTCTTCAGGTCGAGGGCGATCAGGCGATAACCGATGGTGACGTAGAGCAGGCGTTCCTGCGTACCGTCGGTCCAGTAGGAGACACCGCGGCCCGACAGCTGGCGCGGTGCCTTTCGCGCGCGCTCGCCTTCGTCCTCACGGTGGATCCACAGGAGTTCGCCATTCTGCGCGTCGAGCGCGACGACGTCGCGCCGCGATCCCGCGGTCGAGTAGATCACGCCGTTCACCACCAGCGGCGTCGCCTCCAGCTGGTAATCCGCGCGTGCGCCCAGCTTGTCGGTCTGGAACGTCCAGGCCACCTCCAGCGAGTTGAAATTCTCGGCCGTGACCTGATCGAGCGGCGCGTAGCGGGTGCTGCCCGGATCGTTGGCGTAGTGCAGCCAGTCGGTGTCGCCCGGCGCCCGCTCACGCGGGGTGATCTGGGCCGTGGCCGGGGTGTGCGCCGCCAGCCAGGTGAGCGGCGGCATCGACAGCAGCGCACGTCGGTTCAATCGCATGGGGATCGGGCCTGTCGCGCGTTCAGTGCGCGGGTTCGAAGTTGTGAAGGATCACCGGGCGCGGGTTGATCGGGATGCGGGTAGACATCGGCGCGCTGGGATCGTTGCCCGCACGGTGCCAGCGACCCTTTGCGGCCGTCACCACGTCGCCGGGTTCCGACACGAAATAGGGATATCCCTCGATCTTGTAGCCGATCCGGCCTTCCATGATGAACCAGAACTCGGTCCAGTCGGTGTGGAAATGGCCTTTGTTGGTGTCGGGCGGCACCGCGTCCGCTGCCTTGCCGCGCAGGATGTTGGACGTGAAGTGGTCATCCCACACGAACTTGCCGTTGTACGGCTTGTCGCCGACCGCGATCGTCTTCATGAAATCGACATAGGTCGGATTGGTGTCGCGGTCCTTGGCCGGCCCGGGATTGCCGGTCACCTTCATATAGGTGCGGCCGGGATGCGGATCCGGCGTCTCGGTGGCGGGGTAGAGCGGCGCGGAGCCGGCCTGGTGCACCTCGAACCAGAGGGCGGGACGGTCTCCGATATTCTCGACCGTGTAGACATGGCGGAACGGCACGCTGACCATGAAGCCCTTGGTCGCGGTGAACGGCTCGGCACCCTCGATTGACACGCGGACCGATCCATCCCAGACGATGAACATCACCCGATCGTCGGCGTAGAACTTAGCCTTCGTCTTCTTGCCGGCGCCCAGCGATACATAGTCGCCGTCCTGCTCCTGATTGCGAATGATCGGCTGGACCCAGTCGGTCTTGCCGCGGTGGGCGGCCAGGATGTCCGACAGCTTCCAGTGCACGCGATTCGGCGCGGCATAGGCGGTCGCCTTGGTCGGCTTGGGCGCCCAATATTCGCCGCTCATCCGCGGCTGGGTCACCGGCATCGGATCCTCGCGACCGGAGAACTGCGCGGACGCCGCCACCGTGGTGCCGAGCACCGCCATCGCTACGCCAAGTTTCAGCACGCCCTTCATCCTGATCTCCTGTTCTCGGCGCGTGTTCGCGTCCGGTTTGCCGCCGACTTTGTATGGACAGTTGCAATCTTGTATGCGATCTGATGGGACGTCAAGTCGCAAAGCTGTGATAGACCGCTCGCACGATCGATGGGCGGACCGGCCGGACAGTGCAATGGGGAGGAAGCCGATGGGCAGGAAATTGCTGGCTTTTATCGTCGCGCTGGTCGTTGCCGCGCCGGCTATCGGAGCCGGTTACCAGGCCGATCTCGGCCCCATGCCGCTCGATGACGAGACCAAGGCGTTTATAGCGGGACGCGGCGAGGCGACGGCCGAAGTGGTGGATGGCCGGCTTGTCGTAAACGGCAGTTTCCGGGGCATGCCCTCCGCCGCCACCGCTGCTCATCTCCTAATCAGTCCCGCCATCGGAGTACCGGGTACTAAACTTGCCGCGCTGGACGTCACGGGCAGCGGCGAGGGTACGGTGTCCGGCCGATTGGTGCTGACACGGGCGATGCGCGACGCACTGCGCACGGGCCGCCTGTATATCCAAGTCGACAGCGAGAAAGCGCCTCCTGGCTATAGCTGGGGACCGAAGGGAACGCTGTGGGGCTGGCTGCTGCCGGCGCATGCCCGTGGCGAACAGGGGGTTCCGCAGCAGGGTGACTGGTTCATTCCGCAACTCGACACCCCCGCGCGCTGAAGGGATTGCCGTTTTCCATGAGCAACCGTGTCCGGTCCCACCTCCTGCTGGTCGCCGCGAGCGGCGCCTTCGCCACCAGCCTTGCCGTGGGGCAGGGCACCGTCGGGTTCTTCACGCCGCAGCAGGTCGAGGCCGGCCGCAACGCCTATGCCGAACAGTGCGCCGCCTGCCATCAGGGTGATCTTGCCGGAGCGACCGACGCACCGGCGCTGGCCGGCACCTCGTTCCTGAACGTTTGGGGAAAGCGCCCGGTCGCGGCGCTGTACAGCAAGATCCACGCATCGATGCCGTACGGCCGCGGCGGCTCGCTTGACGACGCGACCTATGACGCGATCGTGTCGTACGTCCTTTACGTCAACGGCGTGCCTTCAGGAGCGAGCCCGCTGGACCGGACCAGCCAGACCGTTCTCGGGCCGCTCGCCAGCGGCAAGGCGCCGGCGGACGCCTTCGCTGCCGCGCCACCGACCGGAACCGAGGCTGCCGGCCCCGCACCGGGCAGTGCCGCGTCCCAAAACGCGCAGATCGCGGGCAGCAAGGAGGCGGCGCCTGCCAACGGCCCCGGCGGCTCGGCCGCGCCCGCGACCTCGGCGGGCTTCGCGGCGCCGGGCCAGGCGGTGAAATATGCCGATCCCGGCCGCTTCGTGCTGCCGACCAGGCTGGGCCTGAGCCTGGAGGGAGCGATCAAGGATTACGTGCCGGTCACCGACGCGATGCTGCGCGATCCACCGGCGGGCGACTGGCTGATGTTCCGGCGCAACTATCAGGGGTGGAGCTACAGCCCGCTCAGCCAGATCGACACCGGCAATGTCGGCCAGCTGCAGCTGAAATGGATGTGGTCCATGCCGGAAAACGGGACGATGGAGGACACCCCCATCGTCCATGCCGGCATCATGTACATGTGGGGGGTGGGCAACACGATCCAGGCGCTCGACGCACGCAACGGCGAACTGCTCTGGGAGAACCGCCTTGGTCCGCTCCCGAAAAGTGCGGGGCCGGGGCCGTCGTCGGTGGAGACACGGTCGATGGGCCTCTACGGCACCAATCTCTACGTCAACACCCCGGAGGGCTGGGTCTATGCACTGGACGCGCGCAGCGGGCGCGAGGTGTGGAAGACCCATATCACGGACGAGAAGAAGGGCATCGGCTTCTCGACCGGCGGACTGATCATCATCAAGGGCAAGGTGGTGGTCGGCATGACGAATTGCGGGCGCAAGGGAACGCCCGACCATTGCTACATCAGCGCCTATGACGCCGCGACGGGCAAGCGCGACTGGAAGTTCACCACGGTCGCGCTGACCGGCCAGCCCGGCGGCGACAGCTGGGGCGGGATGGCCGACAATGATCGCAAGGGATCGGAGACATGGATCGCCGGTACCTATGACCCCGAACTCGACACCACCTATTGGGGAACGGCGCAGGGCAAGCCGTGGCGGCGCGACGAGCGCGGATCGGCAACCGGTGCCACCGATTACGCCAACTCCACCCTTGCCCTCGACCCGAATACCGGCAAGCTGAAATGGTGGTTCAACCATGCGCCGGGCGAGACGTTCGACCTGGACGAGGTGTTCGAGCGAGTCCTGGTCGACCATGGGCCAAAGAAGTCGCTCTACACGATCGGCAAGGTCGGCATCCTGTGGAAACTGGATCGCGAGACCGGCAAGTACGTCGATTCGGCGCAGACCGTGTTCCAGAACGTGTTCACCCGAATCGACCCGAAGACGGGGCGGCCGACATACCGCAAGGACGTCGTACAGCAGCAGTCGGACCAGTGGCTGTCCTCGTGCCCGGGGCCGGAAGGCGGGCACAACTGGCAGGCAATGAGCTATCACCAGCCGACCGACGCGCTGGTCATCCCGCTGAGCCAGAGCTGCGTGCTGATGCTGGGGAACGGCAGCCAAGTTTACTACGAAATGCCGGGGACCGGCGGTAATCTCGGTCGCCTGTCCGCCTATCGTGCCGCCGATCTGAAGCCGCTGTGGACGTTCCAGCAGCGAGCGCCCTTCCTCACGTCCGTGGTGTCGACGGCGGGAAATCTGGCTTTCGTCGGCGATTTCGACCGTGTGTTCCGCGCCATCGACGTCCGGAACGGACGGACGTTGTGGAAGACGCGGCTGGGCACGACGGTGCAGGGCTTCCCCGTGTCGTTCAGCGTGGACGGGAAGCAGTATATCGCGGTGACCACCGCCCTGGGCGGCGGTAGTCCGCAGTTGAAGCCGGGCACCATGCTGACCGAGGTCCACCGGCCGGTGACGGGCTATGCCGTCTACGTCTTTGGTCTGCCTTCCGCGGAATAATTCTGGGTGTTAGGCCGGCGCTCATGAGGCAGCCGAACGGCACGGTGTTGCAACAAGATTACATCTTGCGTCAATTCTGCACAATTTATGCACGCAAGACCATAAAGTTGTCGACAAACTGCAAAGGATCGTCGACAAAGTAGCTACGTATATGGAGAGGACATCCCGACGGGGCAGGGGCGTGGCCGAGCGGAAAGCCGCCGGGGCGCAGCAGGCGCGATGCGCCATTCCCACTTCGCGTCGACCCTCTCCGGATCATGTTTCGGAAGAGGGGGTTTCGTGATGACATCTGAATTCAGCACAGGCAGCGGTACGTCGATGCGGCGTCGGGCGATGGCGACCGCCAGCGGCGTGGCACTCGCGGTAGTGCTCGCGACACCCGCCTTTGCTCAGGCGGATCCCGCCGGCCAGTCCGCGCCCGCTCCGACGATCCAGCCCGGATCGGCCGCCAGCACGCCGTCTACCGCCGATCCGGCAAGCCCCCCTTCTGCTGCGACCGTCGATGCGCAGGAGGCGGATGACAGTGCCTCCGCAGCAGACATCGTCGTCACCGGATCGAGGATCACGGCGAGCGGCTTCTCGGCGCCAACGCCCACCCAGGTCATCGGCGCTGCCGACATCAACCGCCTTGCCCAGCCCAACATCTTCAATGCGGTGACGCAGCTGCCCTCGCTGCAGGGCAGCACCGGCCGCGCCACGTCGGTGGGCAGCACGTCGAGCGGTATTCAGGGGCTCAGCTCCTTCGCGCTCCGTGGCCTGGGTGCGATCCGCACCCTGACGCTGCTCGACGGCCAACGCTTCGTCGGTGCGAACTATTCCGGCGTCACCGACGTCAGCCAGTTCCCCCAGCTGCTGATCCAGCGGGTCGACGTGGTGAACGGCGGCGCATCGGCGTCCTACGGCTCGGACGCCGTCGCCGGCGTGGTCAACTTCGTCACCGACAAGCGCTTCAAGGGATTCAAGGCGAACATCCAGGGCAGCATCACCACCTATGGCGACGATGCGGGCGGCACCGCCCAAGTCGCCTGGGGTGACAGCTTCGCCGAGGATCGTCTGCACGTCGCCCTCAGCGGCGAATATGGCTATCAGGGCGGCGTGCCCAATCCGGGCTTCGGCATCACCGGCGCGAACGGTCGCGACTGGTTCGATTCGCCCGCTTTCGTGCAGACCGGCACCACCAACACGCCCGCCGGCCAGCCGCGGATCAAATATGTCGACCGGGCACAGCAGTACCAGTATTCGAAGTTCGGCCTGATCACGTCCGGTCCGCTGCAGGGCATCGCCTTCGGCGCGAACGGCCAGCCCTATCAGTTCCAGTACGGATCGAACGGCGTGCCGACCGGCACGGGCGCTGTGACGGGCTGTACGCCGTCCTTCTGCTCGGGCGGCGACACCAGCGGCGTCGTGGGTGCGGGCACCAGCCTCGCCAGCAAGCTCGAGCGGTTCAACGCCTATGGTCGCGTCGGCTACGACTTCGCGCCCGACAACGAGATCTACGCCACCTTCAACGCCTCTCGCGTGAAGTCGGAGAACTCGCCGAACCCGGGTTATGCGCAGCAGGCCAACCTGACGATCCAGTGCGGCGTGAACAATGCCAATGCCAACCCGTTCGTGCCTGCCGCCATCCAGCAGGCCTGCACCAATGCGGGGATTACGCAGTTTCAATACGGTTCGGCGCTCGCGCAGCTGGGCGACTTCATCAAGGTTCGTCCCGTCCGCACCAACCTGCGCGGTGTGCTGGGCGCGGCGGGCAAGTTCGAGGGGCTCGGTACGCAGTGGAGCTACGACGCCTACTACGAATACGGGCATAACTACACCGACCTGCATGTGTCGAACATGCTCAACATCTCGCGGTTCAGGGCCGCGTATCAGGCGGTGCGCCTGCCCAACGGCACGATCGCCTGCGCCAACGCAGCCGCGCGCGCGGCAGGCTGCGTCCCGCTCAACATCATCGGCGATGGCGGCGTGACGGAAGCGGCGTTGAACTACGTCAAGCCGGAAGTCGGGCCGTACCAGCACACCTGGTCGAGCCAGAATGCGGCGGCGCTCAGCTTCAACGGCCAGCCGCTACAGACCTGGGCCGGCCCGCTGTCGGTGGCGTTCGGTTACGAATTCCGGCGCGAGTGGTACCGGACCGAGGCGGATCCGTACGGCAACGGCGTCACCGCCAACAGCCCGAACACGGCCGATTACCCGGCGGATCCGACGCAGAACACGGTCAGCGGTGGCAACTGGTACGCCGGCAACTACAAGAACGGCACCGGCCGCTACAACGTCCACGAGGGCTTCCTCGAGCTCGACATCCCGATCTCGAACGAGGATCAGATCGGCCGCGCCAACATCAACGCCGGCGTTCGCCAGACGCGCTACAGCACGTCGGGCTGGATCACGAGTTGGAAGGTCGGTGGCACCTGGGATACGCCGCTCACCGGCATCCGCCTGCGCGGCGTGACCTCACGCGACGTGCGTGCACCGAACCTGTCGGAACTGTTCCGGACGCCGACCTTTGCGAACGCGACCTATCTGGATACCCGCGCACCCGGTCAGTCGCCAACGGCAGGGCAGTTCGTTCAGGCACCGACGAACACGATCGGCAACACCGCCCTGCAGCCGGAAACGTCGCGGAACACCACCGGCGGTATCGTCTTCAACGGCAGCGAGGCGGGCTTCCTGCCCGGCTTCAACGCCTCGTTCGACTATTACAACATCAAGGTGAAGGGCATCATCATCGCCTTCAGCGGACAGGCGGCGATCAACCAGTGCTTCCAGCAGAACATTTCCGTGTTCTGCTCGTCCTTTAACCTCGACACCGCGGCCGGCCCACTGTTCGTGAACGAGCAGCTGTTCAACTTCGCCCAGGTCCGCACCAACGGGTTCGACATCGAGGCCAGCTACCGTCGTCCGCTCAGCGGTCTTGGCCTGCCGGGCTCGTTCTCGATCCGCGGCCTGGCCACGCGGGTGCTGCACTACACCGAGACGTCGGGCCTGCCAGGCACCATCCCGACCGAGCAGGCCGGCAACAATCGTGGCGCCACGCCTGATTGGAAGGTGCTCGCGATCCAGAGCTGGGATACGGACAAGTTCTCGTTCTCGGTCACTGAGCGCTGGTTCTCCGATGGTGTCTACTCGAACGAGTATGTCGAGTGCACGCCGGGCAGCTGCCCGACGACGGATCCGACGGGCAACACCTCGACGATCGGCGACAACTCGATGCCGGGCGCATTCTATGTCGATATCGGTGGCTCGTGGAACTTCTCGAAGCAGCTGTCGGCCTATTTCAAGATCGACAATCTCGCTAACAAGGCGCCTGAGCAGTCACCACAGAATGGCGTGAGCTATGGTTTCAACCCGCTGCTCTACGACGTCCTGGGCCGCACCTTCCGCGTGGGTGTCCGCGCGAGCTTCTAACCACGTACGATCGGTCCGCCTCCCCGAAAGTGGAGGCGGACCGGCGACGCTGTCTCCGTGTTTGATGGTGCGCTTCCTTTCGTTGGCATGGAAGGAGGTCGCATGGGACATGTCCGTCGCGGGAGTGACACGATCACGCACGCCGTCCGAGCAGCGATACAGCGATCGCAGGCTGCGCTCGTGACATTGAGCCGGAACCGGGGATCGCCTGACGACTGTGGCCATGGGCGCAGGAGGAGCGACGGTCGAGGATCAGAAGACCCAGGGCTCCTCGTCCAACGACATCGTCCGAAGCCGAAGAGGCGGTGATCGTCGCGTTCTGGCAGCACGGCTCTCCCACAGAGGGCGACACGCCGACGCGTCGGCGTTTCCAGCGTCATGCAATTGGCTTCTTCCACATGGACATCGCCAAGGTGTGAACTGCTCATGGCGAAGCCGTACCTGTGCGTGGGCATCGATCGTACCGGCGATCTCGAATAGCACCTGCCCAAACCTAGCCACTAGCGGGTAAACAGACCGAGCCCGTCCGGGCTAAGGCTGGGATCAGCGGATGAAGCGCGCCATCAAGGCGACGATGCTCAACGTTTCCACCACGAAAGCCACGACCAGCTGCGAAGGCACCTTGTCGACTTCATGGTGGTCTGCGACTTTGCTTGCCCGTCGAGATGCTGAGCGGACTCACGCCCTACGAATACATCGCCAAGGTCTCGACATCAGAGCCGCACCGGATCCTCGTCGACCCGTTCGACCCGACGCTGGGAATGATCAAGTGGGCTGCCGAGAGACAGCGTCATGCGTCGCCCTGCGAAAGCAAGGCGACGCGTGTTGCCGTGATGAAGGGGGGAGGAGTGATCAACCTGTCGGTGCAGGTCCGGCGTCATATTCCCGACGATCGAATGTCCGACTGTCTTCCAGCGTTTCGAAGGATCAACGCACAATTCGTTGCTGGTATCGCATGTTGCAGGCGCCAAAAAGGGGCCGGCGATTGCCGGCCCCTTGTCTGTTCTACTTGCGTCCGAACTCGAGTGCGGCGCGTCGTTTGGGGGTTTGGGCGAGTGGCTGCCCGGCATATTCGCGCATGCCCCAGGCACCGTACTGGCTGATGCTGCCGGTGGTGTTGTACATCGTCATCAGGTCGCCGACGGTGTCGCGCCAGGCGCCGATGTAGCGCTTGTAGGCGTCGTACATGGCCGGGTCCCGGTTCAGATCGGCCATCAGGTTGTTGTCGCCGCCGACGATGTGCTGGCCGGCCTCGTAGGTGATGAGGCGCACGCCGTACTTGTTGGTGATGGCCTTTTGCGCGGCCATCTCGCCGAGCGACTTGTCGACGGCACGATTGAGCGCGGCGATGCGCTGGGTCCGGTCGGTGACGCCGGCCAGTTCCCTGGGCAGGTCATGGCCGAAATAGGGTGCGATCGCGACGGCATCGACCGAACCGGCGATCTTGCCCTCGTTGAACGCCAGTTCGGTATGCCACGGGCTGGGCGACCACGCGCCATAGACGCGGACCAGCTGGCCGGGCCGATCCTTGAACACGTCGGCGATCACCGCCATCGCCGCCTTGAACTTCGCTGCATAGGCGAGGTGGCCGGCGATCCACTCGTTGTCGTTGAGCTTGGCCGCCATGCCCTCCCGCCGTGCATCGGCATTGGCGCCGAACTGCGAATTCCAGACCTCGTTGGACAACTCGACATAGACTGGCAGGCTGGGGTCGAGGCGGTCATGGACCATCTGCGCGAAGCTGCGCAGATAGGCCGAGCTGGCGTTATACGGCAGCGTGAACCACGGCGACGACTTGTTGCTGTTGTTCAGGTCGACAAACAGTTCGTAGCTGACATGGCCGTTGCGCAGTTGATCAATCGACTCGGGACGAGTGCGGGTGTTCCAGACGATCTGATCGGCTCGCGGATTGCCGTTGGCCGGGCTGATGTCGAGGTTACGCAAAACCGAGAATGGCTTGATGCTCTCGCGGAACTCCGCGCTGAAGACCTGCTTCGGGTCCGCCTTGATGTCCAGGCACTTCAGATCGGCGACATTACCCTCCCGAAAGTCGATCCAGGTGTTGTTCCCGGCATCAGGGGCCAGGCCGTTCCACTCGAAGGTCAGCTTGCCCGGCACCGTGCTCCACGGCTTCGTGCCACGGTGCATGCCATCCAGGAAAGCCTTCGCACCGCCGTTCCATGTACAGACGATATCGACCTTGGCCGTATGGTTCAGCACCTCGACAGGCGGGTGCAGCAGGCGCCGCGCCGTCCGGCCGGCCGGGATGGTGATGTTGCCGAACTCGTCGGGATTGAACTCCGCTGCCCACTCGTCGGACGTCGCAAGGTTGGCGAACACCTGCTCGCCCGACCAGTACACCCCGCTCACCAGGTTCACACCCAGCTGAAATGGACGCGACACACCTGCCGTCGCTCCCAATACCTTCGTGCTCGCCCAGCACTGCTTGACCACCCCCGGCGCCGGATCCGTCCCGAACGCCGCGTTCGTGCACGCCATCGATCCGGTCGCCGTCGCCGTGATGTACTGCGTCGCCGTCCCGAAACGTACTGTTCCCGTACCCTCGAACTCGCACTTGCCTCCCTCGGCCGAACACCACGCGAACGTGCCCGATGGCACCGCGGTTGGTAGGGCAACGGGCGTCGTCGGTGCCGATGATGCCGGCGGCACTGGCTGAGAAACGGCCGGCTTGCCCGGTAATGACGTCACCACCGCACCGGTCAGAAGGACGGTCGTCAAGAGCAATCCAGCCTTGATCTTCGTCAATATCTTGGCAGAAGAAAGAAGCCTGCTGGCCAACGAGAGCACCATGTCGAGATCACTCCAAAACGTGCTCCACGAAATACGCTGGAATTGCTAGGAATTCGTTACGGAGACCGGGCGGCCTATGGCAGCCGCATTTTTCCGATCAAGCAGACTCTTACCAGACTCGCGCTCATCCGTGCCGTCAGGTCGCTGAGTGGAGGAACAGCGTTGATTGCCTTCTCGTGGGAAGGGTGAAGAGTGTCGCTGGTTGCGGGTCGGGTAGCTGTTGTTCGCCACCAGCACCTCACACTCGTTTTCAGGCGCGGATCCGCCATTCACTAAGAATTTGGCTTTGAGGCCTTCCACTGTACTCGTGACTGGTTTTAGCGGTGAACTTGTGCTCCGTACCTTAATTGGCAGACGGCCCCAATGATACTTCGGGGCGACATCCACGGAGGTCGGATCTGAGCTATGAGGTGTCGAGGCGATTTCGGCTTGGGGCGTTGCTCCTGCTCGATCCGGTAATGAGACCCAGCCTGATCGTCTCCGGATGTGCAGAGGCATGTGGGCCCGTGACAGCTTAAGGCCTGCTTCCGCCAAGCGGCGGCAATATTATGAAAATGGTGGTGCCGGTGAGGATTGAACTCACGACCTCAGCCTTACCAATTTGGGAAATACAGTTCGCTGCTGTACGCCATTCTACGCCAAACTACTGTTATTCAACACTTAGTTATAATTGAACCTACGCCATAAATCTCTCGAATACGCCCTGTTTTGATCGAATTTGCTGACAATATGCTTACAATTTGACCTCCCGCGCTATTGTCAGCAAAATACGCGGGAGGGTTGCTTATGGCGAAGCTCACCAAGACCCGGATCGACGCATTGCCGATCCCGGCATCCGGACAGGAAACGCACTGGGACAAGGAGTTGCGCGGGTTCGGCGTGCGGGTGCTGCCATCCGGCCTCAAGACCTTCGTCCTCCAGTATCGCAATGCCGACGGCCGCAGCCGCCGGCTGACGCTGGCCCGGTGCGGGGTGCTGACGGTCGAGCAGGCCCGCGTCGAGGCGAAGAAGCGTCTGGGCGACGTGGCACGAGGTGACGATCCGATCGAGACGCGTGATGCCGCGCGCGCGGCGCCGACCGTGGCCGACATCTGCGACTGGTATCTGGAGGAGGCGGAGAGCGGCCGACTGCTCGGCCGGCGGCGGCTGCCGATCAAGATGTCCACGCTGCGGATGGATCGCAGCCGGATCGAGCGGCACATCAAGCCGCTGATCGGCGCCCGCAAGGTGAAGTCGCTGGGGCCGCCCGACATCGCCGCCTTCCAGGCCGATGTGGCGCAGGGGAAGTCGTCGCGGTCACGCGGGGTCGGGCGCGGTCGCGATACGATCGGCGGCGTGGGGGCCGGCTCACGCAGCATCTCGACGCTTCATGCCGTGTTCGAGCACGCGCTGCGGCTCGGCAAGATCGACAACAATCCAGCGCGGGGTGTCCGTCGGCTGGCGAGCGGTCAGCGGACGCGCCGGCTGTCGGTCGCCGAACTCGCCGCGCTGGGCGAGGCGATGCGGACCGCTGCGGATCAAGGCGAGCATCCGGTCGGCCTTGCCGCGGTGCGGCTGATCCTGCTGACCGGCTTCCGCCGCAACGAGGCACAGGCGCTCCAGCGCGGCTGGGTCGACTTTGACGCTGACTGCGTGATGTTTCCCGACACCAAGAGCGGCGCGCAGGTCCGTGTCGTCGGCGCGGTGGCGATGGAGCTAATCGAGGCGCAAGCCGAGCAGCCGGGCAATCCCTATGTCTTCCCCTCGGACTGGACGGGAACCTGGTACAAGCAGGTGCCCGATCTTGTCGAACGGCTCTGCAAGGCCGCGCAGATCGAGGGCGTGACGCCGCACGTCTTCCGCCACACCTTCGCCAGCATAGCGGGCGAACTGGGCTATTCCGAGCTGACGATCGCCGGCCTGCTCGGGCACGGCAATCGCGGTGTGACGCAAGGCTACATCCATATCGATGATCTGCTACGCTCGGCGGCAGACGCGGTCGCGGCAAAGATCGCGGCCGTGCTGGATGGCAAAGAGCGGCGGATTGCGCCGAGGCGGCGGACTGTCTCTCAGGTGCCAGCGCGGCCGGTAAGCCGGTCGATGCCGGCCGAAGTGGATGACAACATGCTCATCGCGACGTTGGCCGCGCAGTTTGCGGGTGGCGGCATCGACGCCGATCAACTCCGGTCGGCAGTGGCGCGGCTTGCCGCAGGATGAGCAACAGTCTTTGCGGGCTGTTGAATAAGTCCATTATCGGGCGATGAAGGGATATTCATCGCGGTGACGGTAGCAGATTCCTGGCGTTCCCGACCGACATCGTGCACGCCGCGCTGCTGGGGCTGGCAGCGCGCGAGGGCTATCATCACGAAAGTCTTGCCAACAGCGTCGTCGTCCGGATCATCCGGCGCTACATTGCCGACCAACGGTCGATCTTCGATGATCCGGGGTGCCGTGCATAGCTTGTCTTGATCCTCGGCTTATTCTCTGACGTCGGCTGGCCTGATGCCCTGAAGCTAATGTACGAACTACCTGATTTGCTCTGCTGGCGACGTGCAATGTCTTGGCCAGCAGATGAGCAATGACCGTTTTGGCGGTCATAAAGGCATTTCGTGCCTGTTTTGCCGGTCATTACTTGTAAGTTCTACGAGGTCGGCGTAATGACCGAGATGGCAGGCACGAAAGCATTCTGCGCCTGCCATCTTGGTCACTGGATCATATATGGCAGAACATGTCCGCACCTATTCGCGCACGACACGCGAAGCCTTGACGCTCCTCGGTCGCGCGATCCGGCTCGCGCGCAAAGAACGCAAGATGACCGAAGCCGACCTGGCCGGGCGGATCGGCATTGCGCGCAGCACGCTCCAGCTGATCGAGAAAGGACAGCCGCGCGTCGAGATTGGCTTGGCGTTCGAAGCCGCGGCCCTGCTCGGCGTGCCGCTCTTCGTCGACGAGCCGTCGCGGCTCGCGCCCGAGGTCTCCCGCCTCAACGACAAGCTTGCGCTGCTTCCCCAGTCGGTCCGGCGGCCACGCCGGGAGACCCGCGATGACTTCTGAGGTCGATGCGGGCCTCCCGGCCGCTACCGAAGCGTTCGTCTGGATCTGGCTGCCGGGCGCATTCGAGCCGGTCGTCGCCGGGCGGATCGAGCGCGACGGCCGCACCCATGTCTTCACCTATGGCCGCTCATACCTTGAGCGGGAACGTGCCATTCCGATCTTCTCGCCCGAGCTAGAGCTACAGCGCGGGACGCTCCCGCCCAACCCTCCGCTCGATATGGCCGGATGCCTGCGCGACGGCGCGCCCGACGCCTGGGGTCGACGCGTCATCATCAATCGGCTGACCGGCCTCCATGGTGACGCGGCGCAGGATGTCGATTTCGACGAGCTGACCTTCATGCTCAATTCCGGGTCGGACCGTATCGGTGCGCTCGATTTTCAGCGCTCGCCCGATCGCTACCAGCCGCGCGAGCAGGACAATGCGTCGCTCGAGGAGTTGCAGGATGCCGCCGGCCATGTCGAGCGCGGCGAGCCGATCCCTGCGGGACTTGAGAAGGCGCTGTTTCATGGCAGCTCGATTGGCGGCGCGCGGCCCAAGGCGCTGATCGAGGATTGCGACACCAAGTTCATCGCTAAATTCTCTGCGTCGAACGACACCTATGCCGTCGTCAAATCCGAATATGTCGCGATGCGGCTCGCCGCGCGGGTCGGCCTCGACGTCGCGCCGGTCGTTCTGACGTCCGCGAACGGCAAGGACATATTACTCGTCCAGCGCTTTGACCGGGCGAAGGCCAAAGGTGGCTGGACGCGCAAGGCGATGGTGTCGGCGCTCACCATGCTCGGGCTGACCGAACTGCAGGCGCATTATGCGAGCTATGTCGACCTTGCGCAGATCGTGCGCGCGCGCTTCGTCGCGCCGCGCGAGACCTTGCGCGAGCTTTTCGCGCGAATGGTGTTCAACATCCTCGTCGGCAACACCGACGACCACGCCCGCAATCACGCGGCTCTGTGGGACGGCGCGAAGCTGGCGCTGACGCCGGCCTATGACATCTGTCCGCAAGGGCGCAACGGCCGCGAGGCGAACCAGGCGATGGCGGTGTTCGGCAACGATCGGCGCAGCCTGCTCGAACATTGCCGGCTGTCCGCGCCGTCCTTCCTGCTCAGCGACGTGGAGGCGCGCGACATTATCAATAGTCAGGCGAGCGTGATCGTCGCCGGCTGGCCCGAACTCTGCGACGAGATCCAGCTCTCGCAGGTCGACCGCGCCTATTTCTGGCGGCGGCAGATTCTCAACGATTATGCGTTTGACGGATATGCGGATGGGAAGCCGGCGGGATTGTGAGGCTGCGTGGTCAGCGGCATCAACGCTGATCAACTCCGGTCGGCAGTAGCGCGGCTTGCCGCCAGTCTTTGCCCGACTGCTTATGTCTAAATTTTATACATGTTTTTGGGACAACGTCTGACGTGCTCCCCTGAAACTCTGCCAGTTTGAGCTAGAGTCCGCCTTCGTGAGGAGACGGACGTGAAGAAGACCAGGTTCAGCGAGGAGCAGATCATCGCGGTGCTGCGCGAGCAGGAAGGTGGGATGAAGACCGCCGATGTGTGTCGCAAGCACGGGATCAGCAGCGCGACGCTGTACGCGTGGAAGGCCAAGTATGGCGGCATGGACGTGTCGCAGGCGCGCAAGCTGAAGGTGCTCGAGGAGGAGAACGGCCGGCTCAAACGGCTGCTGGCCGACGCCATGCTCGACAATGCCGTGCTGAAGGAAGTCGCGGCAAAAAACTGGTAAAGCCCGCCGCTCAACGGAAGGCTGTCGAGCATGCTCGGCAGTTGTTCGGCATCAGCGAGCGTCGGGCGTGTACCATCTTCAGCGTGGACAGGACGTCGGTGCGCTACGCGCCCCGGCGTAGTGATGATGGCGACCTTCGGTCGCGGCTGCGCGAGATCGCGGCGGAACGTCGGCGCTTCGGCTACCGGCGGCTGGGGATCATGCTGGCTCGCGAGGGTCTGGTCATGAACCACAAGAAGCTGCTGCGGCTTTACCGCGAGGAGAACCTGCGGGTCAGGCGTCGGCGTGGCCGCAAGCGAGCGATAGGCACCCGAGCACCCATGACGCTGCCACAGGGACCGAACCAGCGCTGGAGCCTCGACTTCGTCAGCGACACGCTGATCAGCGGCCGGCGCATCCGTATCCTGGCGGTGGTCGACGACTTCACGCGCGAGTGCCTCGCGCTGGTGGCGGACACCTCGCTGTCAGGCGCGCGTGTCGCTCGTGAGCTCGACGCCATCATCGCGCTCAGGGGCGTACCGCCGCTGATGATTGTCAGCGATAACGGCACCGAGCTGACCAGCCTGGCGATCCTGAGATGGACGCAGGAACGGCCTCTCGAGTGGCACTACATCGCGCCGGGCAAGCCGCAGCAGAACGGCTACGTCGAGAGCTTCAACGGTCGTCTGCGCGACGAATGCCTCAACGAGACGCTGTTCGTATCGCTCGGCCATGCCCGCTCGGTGCTGCGGCTCTGGCGCGACGACTACAACCATGTGCGGCCGCATAGTGGTGTTGGCGGGCTGACGCCCGCCGATGCTGCCAGGCGGGTTGTGCAACACCGCCCCGAGGGGCACCATACCAACCCCGGACTCCAGTTATGACTGGTAGGGCTTTGGGGAGCACGTCATTCTCGACGCGCTGCCTCCGATCGTCACTACCAGCGACGGAAGACCGACCTGTGCCGAACGGAACGGGATTTTCAAACACATAAAGCGGAAGTGGGAACCTCACAGGCACACTACTATGACACGACCCTGTCGCGCGCCCGAGGGCTTCGTGCCGCCATCTTGGCTACAAGCCCTTCGTCTCGCCATGCAGGCCAGAGGGATGCTTGCGGGTAAAATGGCCTCTCGACTCGGCGTCCGGATCACCCCGGGCAGACAGAAGGCACACCCCGAAAATCAAGCCACAACAAACTTTGCTGACAATGTGCTGACAATGGCCTGTTTTTACCCATTGTAAGCAGCCGCCCCGGCGGCCCTGCGCCGCCAAGCGGCGATAATATCAGGAAAAAATGGTGCTGCCGGTGAGGATTGAACTCACGACCTCAGCCTTACCAAGGATGCGCTCTACCACTGAGCTACGGCAGCACTCGCCCGTTCGGACGGAAGCGCGCCTAGAGCGGAGGTGGCGGTGATTGTCAAGGCGAATGGCACGGGGGTAGGACAAGATCATGGTGGACAAGGACGAACGCGCGGAACGGCTGGCGGCGCAGTTGCGGGCGAACCTGCGCCGTCGCAAGACGCAGGCGCGCGGGGTGGCGGATCAGGAGGGGAGCGGGGCGCACTTGGCCGCCAGCCACGCGGCGTCCGCCGACGACAGCACGGGCGACAGCGACGACGCCACGCCCGCGTGATACGCATCGACCCACTCCCGTTCGGCCCGGGTCAGTAGCGACGGATCGATCAGCGTCCGCTCGATCGGTGCCAGGGTGAGTGTGGTGAAACCGAGCATCGCCCGATCGGGATCGCCGCTCGGGATCGTCCGGGGTTCGACGAGGACGAGGTTCTCGATCCGGATGCCGTACTCGCCCGCCTTGTAATAGCCGGGCTCGTTCGAGAGCATCATGCCGGCGCGCAGCGGCTCCAGCGACTGGCCGCCGGGATAGTTGGGCGCGGCGATCCGCTGCGGCCCCTCGTGTACCGACAGAGAGGCGCCGATGCCATGGCCGGTGCCGTGGCCGTAATCGAGCCCCGCCTCCCACAGCGGCCGGCGGGCGAACGCGTCGAGGTGGCCGCCGACGGTGCCGTCGGGGAAGACCGCGGTGGCGATCGCGATATGCGCCTTCAGCACGCGGGTGAAGCGGTCGCGCATTTCGGGGGTAGGCGCGCCGATCGGCATGACGCGGGTGACGTCGGTGGTGCCGTCGGCATATTGGCCACCGGAATCGATCAGGAAGAGCTGGCCCGGCAGGATCGGCGCGTTCGATTCCGCGGTGACGTGGTAGTGCGGGATGGCACCGTGCGCGCCGGTCGCGGAAATGGTCGAGAAGCTGGTGTCGATCAGCAGCCCGGTCTCCTGCCGCAAGGCGAGGAGGCGGTCGGCGGCGGACAGCTCGGTCTCGGTACCGGCCGGGCAGGTGGTCTCCACCCAGTGCAGGAAACGGGTCAGCGCGGCACCGTCGCGCAGCGAGGCGGCACGGTGGCCGGAGACCTCGACGGGGTTCTTGATCGCCTTGGCCAGGAGCACGGGATCGCGCTGTGCCACCAGTGTCGCACCCCCCGCGGTCAGCGCGTCGCCGATCGCAGCGACCGCGCCGTTCGGGTCGATCGCCACGCGGCGGCCGCCGAAACGCCCGAGCGCGTCGGCGAAGGCGGCACGGTCGCGGATGCGCACCGAATTGCCAAGATGCTGGCGCACCGCGTCGCCGACCTTGCCGGGCGCGACGTACAGATCGGTCGCACCGTCGGCGTGGACGATGGCGAACGAGAGGGCGACGGGCGTGTGGTCGACATCGGCGCCGCGGATGTTGAGCAGCCACGCGATCGAATCGAGCGCCGACAGCACGATCGCGTCCGCGCCCTGTCGTGCCAGCCAGTCGGCAAGGTCGGCCCGCTTGGCGGCGGAGGTCGCACCGGCGACCGCGTCGCCCTGCACGGCGAGGGGGGCGGGCGAGGGGGCGGGTCGATCGGTCCAGATCGCGTCGACCGGATTGGCATCGACCGGCACCAGAGTCGCATCGCGGGCGACCAGTGCCTGCGTGGTGGCGGCGACCCAGGCGGCCGTGTGGAGCCAGGGGTCGTAGCCGATCCGGGCGCCGGCCGCGGCATGATCGGCGAGCCAGCCGGCGATCGAGTGTTCGGGAATGCCGACATAGTCCCAGTCGGCCGCCGCCACCTCTTCGCGCACCTGGATCGTGTAGCGGCCGTCGATGAAGATCGCCGCGCGATCGGTAAGGACGACGGCGGTGCCGGCGGAGCCGCCGAAGCCGGTCAGCCAGCCGAGCCGCCGGGCATAGCTGCCGACATATTCGCTGAGATGCTCGTCGGTGAGCGGGACGACGAAGCCGTCCAGCTGCTGGCGGGAGAGCTGGTCGCGAAGCGCGGCGAGGCGGGCGGCATGGTCGGTCATGACGGATCTTTCAGGCGCGAATGTTGAGGAAGTTGCGGAGTGCGAGGGGGCGAACGTTGAGGGTCGCGAATGTTGAGGCGCGGTCGCGAATGTTGAGGGAATTGCGAGTTGCGAGAGGTCGAACCCCGGGAGCGGCGAACGTTGAGGCGTGGTCGCCGCCCGCGCGAATGTTGAGGAAGTTGCGGGTTGCGACGGATCGAACGTTGAGGATCCGCGAATGTCGAGGGCCGTACCGGCGCTGCCGGACAACGAGCGCCGCGGGCGGGTGCGGTGATGACGAAGGGGCGGGCGCGGCCATGGTGCCGGTCATACCGGAAGCCCGCCGGGTAGGACAGGCGTCAGCCGGCGACCGCCTGGGGGTGGTGCGGTTCGAGGATCAGCGTATCGCCCTCCACCCGCCAGGATTTCAGGCGGGACAGGAAGTTCATGCCGATCACGTTGATGTCGCCGAACGACGCCGAGACGACCACCGGCAGGTCGCGCGCGACGATGTTGCCGAGGCGAAGCTCGTCGACGGTCGCGGTCTGCGCCTGGACGGTGCCATTGGCGGTGCGCAGCAGGACGGGCACGATGCCGTCGCCCGGGGTCAGCCCGGCGGCGGCGGCGGTGCCGGTCGAGACGGCGGTGACGGTGGCACCACTGTCCACCAGCATGCGACGGTCGATACCACCCATCCTGACCCGGACCCAGAAATGGCCGTCGGGGCTCATCCTGATCCGCATCGTATCACCGACGACGCGCTGGTCCTCCAGCTTCAGGAAGGTGGCGATGCGGGCGAGATAGGGATCGAACATCGCCCGCTCGCCCAGCACCGTGACGAGGAGCAGCGCCAGCGCCCCCCAGGTCGCGATGCGGACCAGCCCGCCGAGGAGCGGCACCCGGCGAGCGACGAGGATCACCGCCACGATCGCGGCGGCGATGATGTAGGGAACGGGGGCGGACCCGGGGGTGGGGAGCATGGTGCCGGTATAGCTGGGGCGGGCTGTACGGGATGTGAAGGGGGGCGTGGTGGCGCGCGGCGGGGATTAGGCCGAAGTCGTGGCAGCAGGCGGCGCAGGCCGGCGGAGGTGACCTTACCCTGTTGTCATCCCCGCGCAGGCGGGATCCAGAGACGCTGCCGTCGGCGCAGGAGCCTCGATGTTGGCGTGTATGGATTCGACGGATTCACGAAAGAAGTGCACCACCGATAGGGTGGCGGCGCGATGGGACAGGGATACAGGCAGCTCAGCCTCGATGAGCGGATAGAGATCGCCCGGCTTTGGGCGTCAGGATGGTCGTGGCGTCGTATCGGGGCGGCGATCGGACGCAGCCATACGACGGTGAGCCGAGAGGTGAGGCGCAACAGTCGCATGACCAGGATGTGGTCCGGCGGCTATGCGCCTGTGCGGGCGCAGGAACTGGCACAGCGACGGCGGCGATGGGATTGCCGCTTCAAGCTGGTGCGCCAGCCGGACCTGCGGGACCGCGTCAGGCAAAGCCTTGCGATGGGGATGATGCGGTCGGATCGCCTGCCGATCCGCAAACATGCCGGGGGCATGTTTGACGCATCGTCCGCCCGAGCAGATCGCCGGCCGACTGGCGCGCGAGGCTGGTCGCACCGTCATCAGTCATGAGTCAATCTACCGCTTCGTCTATCACCGCTCGGCGCAGAAGGATTACTGGCACCGCCTGCTGCCCCGCGCCAAGTCGCGCCGCGGACGACACCGCCTGCAAGGCGGCAGTCCCGCCAGCTTCATCAAGCACCGCCGCTCCATCCACGAACGCCCGCCCGCGGCACAGGACCGACGTCAGCCGGGCCATTGGGAAGCCGATTACATGCTGTTCTCGCGCTACGGCGACAACATCCTCGTCCTCCACGAGCGCACCACCCGCTTCACCATGCTCGACCAACCGCCTCATCGCAGGGCATCGATGACCGCTCGGCGCATCGCCCGGCAGCTCCGCGACATGCCCCAGCCGTTGCGACGGACCATCAGCTTCGACAATGGGACCGAGTTCGCAGAACACCATCGCCTGCGGCACCTTGGACTGCAGACCTTCTTTTGCGATGTGCGAAGCCCCTGGCAGAAGGGCGGGGTCGAGAACACCATCGGTCGCCTGCGGCGCCTGCTGCCCCGCAAAACCAACCTCGACACCCTCTCACCCGCCCAACTGCGCGCCTACGCCACCCGACTCAACGACACACCTCGAAAATGCCTCGACTTCCAAACACCCGCCGAGGCATTCCTCAACCTCTCAACCGGTGCACTTCAAACGTGAATCCACATTCCCGCCTGCGCGGGAATGACGGTAGGTTCTTCGGGGGAGGGTGGTTAGGCCGGGGAGAACGGCGGGTTCTTTGGGAGAGAACGGTTTTCGTGCGGACAATTGGGTTGGGCGTCGGGGAGGGTGTTGCAAGGAGTAATGGCTGGCGTTCGCCTTCACCGTCGTCGTTCATGGGCGAGAGTCGTCCGAGACCATCCGTCGTCATTCCCGCGGACGCGGGGATCCAGAGACGCTGTCGTCGGCGAGGGAGTCTCGACCTTGGCGTGTATGGATCCCCGCCTTCGCGGGGATGACGGTAGGTGGGCGGCGGGGGATGAGCGATGGACGGGCGTGGCGCGTGTTGCGGCGGTGGGGCGGGGAGAAGTGCGGCGGGTCGTCGGGCGGGCGCGGAAAGCGCTGTCGAAGTCGCGCGGGCGCGCTATGGGCGGGGTGATGACCGACTCCCCCACGCCCCCCGTCGCCGAGCGGCGGCCGCATGTCTTCACCGTTCACGGCGAGCGGGTGGAGGATCCCTATGCCTGGTTGAAGGACCCCGCCTATCCGGAGGTCACCGATCCGGCGGTGCTCGATTACCTGAAGGCGGAGAACGCCTATTTCGAGGAGGTGATGGCGCCCCACCGGCCGCTGGTCGACCGGCTGTACGAGGAGATGAAGGCGCGCATCAAGGAGGACGATTCCTCGGTGCCGCAGAAGGACGGGGACTGGCTGTACTGGACCGCGTTCGAGACCGGCGGCCAGTATCGCAAATGGTGGCGCCGCCCCGTCGGCGCGGTCGACGACGGCAGTGCCGACGAGCTGCTGCTCGACGAACCGGCGCTGGCCGAGGGGAAGGAATATTTCCGGCTGGGCGCGTTCGCGATCAGCAATGGCGGGCACCTGCTGGCCTATGCGATCGACGACAGCGGGGCGGAGCGCTTCACAGTGCGGGTCAAGGACCTGGCGACCGGACGGGACCTGCCCGACACGATCCCGGGCATGCTGTCCGACATCGTGTGGACCGCCGACGACAGCGGCTTCCTGTACGGTGTCGCCAACGACCAGTGGCGGACCGACAATGCGCGGCTGCACCGGATCGGCACGCCGGTGGCGGACGATATCGAGCTATATCGCGAGGCGGACGAGGGATACCGCGTGTCGGTTGGCGAGACGAGCGCGCGCAACTGGATCGTGATCGCGACGGGCGACCATAATACCACCGAGATCTGGCTGGTGCCCGCGGGCGATCCCACCGCGACGCCGATCATGGTCGCGCCCCGGCTGGAGGGGCGCGAATACGACCTGGACGAGCATGACGGCACGCTGTTCATCCACACCAACGACACCGATCCGCAATTCCGGCTGGTGACCGCCCCGGTCGGGCGGCCGGGCGAGTGGACCGAGCTGATCGCGCCGGACCCGCATTTCTACATGACCGGGGTGGAGTGTTTCCGCGACTTCTTCGTGGTCGAGGGGCGCGAGGACGGGCTCGACCAGATCGCCATCCACCGGTACGACGCGCCGGCGGCGGGGCGGCGGATCGCATTCCCGGAGGCGAGCTATGCCGCCGGGCTGGGCGACAATCCCGAATATGCGATGGACGTGCTGCGGCTGGGATACGAGTCGATGGTCACGCCGGGGACGGTGTACGATTACGACGTCGCCGCCGACACGCTGACGGTGCGCAAGGTGCAGGAGATCCCGTCGGGCTACGACGGGGCGAAGTACCGGACCGAGCGGGTGAAGATCGCGGCGCGCGACGGGACGATGGTGCCGGTGTCGGTCGTCTATCCGGCCGACTTCGTGCGCGACGGGACGCGGCCGCTGTATCTCTATGCGTACGGCGCCTATGGCCATGCGGTGGCACCGGGCTTCTCGACCGGGCGGCTGAGCCTGCTCGACCGCGGCTTCGCCTTCGCCATCGCGCATATCCGCGGCGGCGATGACCTGGGCCAGCAATGGTACCACGACGGCAAGCTGGAGAAGCGGACCAACACCTTCAACGATTTCGTCGACGTGGCGAAGGGGCTGGTGGCAGGCGGCTGGACCGGGGCGGGGCGGATCGCGATCGCCGGCGGATCGGCGGGCGGCGAGCTGATGGGCGCGGTGGCCAATTCCGATCCCGAGCTATGGGGTGCGGTGGTGGCCGACGTGCCGTTCGTCGACGTGCTGAACACGATGCTGGACGCCGACCTGCCGCTGACGCCGGGCGAGTGGCCGGAGTGGGGCAATCCGATCGAGGACCCGGCGGCGTTCGCGCTGATCCGGTCGTACAGCCCGTACGACAATGTCGTCGCGCAGGATTATCCGCCGCTGTTCATCACCGGCGGGCTGAACGATCCGCGCGTGACGTACTGGGAACCGGCGAAATGGGCCGCCCGGCTGCGCAGCGTGAAGACCGACGACAACCTGCTGCTGCTGAAGATCAACATGGGCGCCGGGCATGGCGGCAAGTCGGGCCGGTTCGAATCGCTGCGCGAGATCGCCGAGGAGCACGCGTTCGTGCTGTGGCAGCTGGGCGTCGGGGAATAGGGTGAGCGTCGAGGCGATCCTGGCGCAATACGGCCTGATCGCGCTGTTCTTCGGCGCGGGGCTGGAGGGGGAGACGGTGGTCGTCACCGGCGGCGTGCTGGCGCATCGCGGGATCGTGGCGCTGCCCGCGGCGATGGCGGTGGCGGTGGCCGGGTCGTTCGTGGCGGACCAGCTGTTCTTCCTGCTGGGCCGCCGGTACCGCCGGCATCCGCGCGTGCAGCGGATCATGGCGCGCCCGGCCTTCGCCCGCGCGCTGGCGGCGTTCGAGCGGCATCCGACGGTGTTCATCCTGGGCTTCCGCTTCCTCTACGGCGTCCGCACGATCAGCCCGATCGCGATCGGCACCACGTCGGTACGGCAGGGGCGGTTCATGGCGCTGAACGCGGTGGCGGCGACGGTGTGGGGCATCGGCTTCACCAGCATCGGCTACTGGTTCGGCAGCGGGTTCGACGCGCTCGTCGCGCGGTACCGGCCGAGCACGACGACGCTGGCGCTGTGCGCGCTGGCGCTGGTCGCAGGAGTGCTGGCGGTGGGGCAGGTGCGGCGGTGGCGGAGGAGCGCGTGAGCGGCTTCGCAATGACCTTCACCGCGGCGGCGGACGACATCGACGAGCTGGGCCATGTCAACAATGCGGTGTGGGTCCGCTGGATCCAGGACGTCGCGACCGCGCACTGGGCGGCGGTGGCGCCGGCGGCGCACCAGGCCGCCTATGTCTGGGTCGTGACGCGGCACGCGATCGATTATCGCGGCAACCTGACCGTGGGGCAGAGCGTGACGGCCGAGACCTGGGTCGGCGATCCGCGGGGCGCGCGGTTCGACCGGCACGTCCGCTTCACCGGCGCCGACGGGCGGGTGAAGGTGGAGGCGGTGACGACCTGGGCGCTGATCGACCGCGCGACCGGCCGGCTGCTGCGGGTGCGCGACGACATCGCCGCGCCGTTCCTGGCATGAGCGCCGCCTTCGCCACCATGGCATCGCCGGTCGGCGAGTTGACGCTGGTGGCGGAGGAGCGGGGGCTGGCGGCGATCCTGTGGCCGGCGGACGACGGCGCGCGCGTGCGGCTGGACCGCGGCGTCCACGATCCGGGCCGGCCGGTGCTGGTCGCGGCGATGCGCCAGCTGGAGGAATATTTCGCCGGCACCCGCCGCACGTTCGACCTGCCGCTCGCCCCGCGCGGCACCGCGTTCCAGCAGGCGGTGTGGGCGGCGCTGCTGACCATCCCGTGGGGCGAGACGCGCAGCTATGCCGCGATCGCGCGGGCGATCGGCCGACCGGCGGCGGTGCGCGCGGTGGGCGCGGCGAACGGGCGCAACCCGCTGTCGATCGTCGTGCCGTGCCACCGGGTGGTGGGCAGCAACGGCACCCTGACCGGGTTCGCGGGCGGCCTGGCGGCGAAGGCGCTGCTGCTGGAGATCGAGGGCACCGGGGAGGCGCCGCGCCTGATCTGAGCTGCCGTCGCGGGCGGCGCTATCCGGCGCCGGCGCGACGGACGGGCGGCAGCGCGTTGCAGATGTCCGCGCCCCCGGCGGGCACCACGAAGAACGGCGGCTGCCGGTTCTCCCGCCCGGCAATCCAGGCGGTGAAGCGCGGATTGTCGGTGCGCCGATACTCGTAGCGTGGGCGGCCGGCGGCGGGCAGCTCGCTGGCCAGCCGCACCGTGGCGATCGGCACCCGCTCCCCCTCGGTCTTGTAGAAGCCCAGGTCGCCGGTACCGCGGGGCAGGACCGAGAATCGCTCCATCCCCTCCAGCACCCGCCCGACCAGCGCGACGTTGCGATCCAGCGCGCGCGGGCCGTGGCCGATCGCCACGTACAGCTCGGCCCCGCTGCCGGTGCTGGGCGCCATGTCGCGACCGACGCCGACCATGCCGTAGCAGTGCGGCATCCACTCCGCCTGGAAATTGCCCGCCAGCGGCCAGCCCTCGCGGCTGTAGCCCGCCCAGTCGGCATAGGGATCGCGCCGCCCCAGCCGCGCCACCGCGCTGGTGCCCGGACGCTCGTATTCGGGCGGCGGATTGGCGACGATGCCGGCGGGCAGCGGCTTCTTCTCGGTCGCGTCGCCCCACTGCGCGACGTAATTGTCCTGCACCCGGTAGACGCTGGTCCCGTCCCACCAGCGATCCGCGACCAGCTTGCGGATATTGGCGACGTGCACGGGCGCCAGCGAGGGCGCGAGCCGGATCGCGATCGTGCCGCCGTTCGCGAGCGTGATGACCATCACCTCGTCGTCGGGGATCGCGACCCAGTCTTCGGGCAGCGGATCGGCGCGGGAGGAGCTGGCGGCGGCGGCAGGAGCGACCGCGGGCGGAACGGGGGCAGCCGCCTGAAGCAGCGCAGCGACGAGCAGACCTAGCATCGGCGCAGCCTGCCCCAGCTTCGTGCACGGCGCAATCGCGCGGAGGGAGGACGGCGGCCGGCCGCGCCCCGCCCATCGCGCAATCCCTTGCGTCCGCCCGCACTCCCGCCTAGGGCGCAACCCCCGGGTATGCGGAGCGGTGGCCGAGTGGTCGAAGGCGCTCGCCTGGAAAGTGAGTATACGCCAAAAGCGTATCGAGGGTTCGAATCCCTCCCGCTCCGCCAAGTAGTCCATGACTAGCGAATCCCGAGTCGGGAACCGCCGGCGAATGGCGCCATTCCGCGGCCTACAAAACACGCAATCGTGCTGAGGGAGAGGTTCTCCGGTCGTGGTCTTGCGCCATCGCGCAGATCATTCCCTGCCGGTAATCCAACCACTGCGGTTGGCCAGTCAAGCTAGGCCCTTGATCTCAGGCTCTGGATCTACAGGCGGGGCCCTAGTCCGCCACAGATGCCTATGTGCCCCGCTTTGGTTGCCGTGGCTTGGGTGACGGCAACTCTGCCGCCGTGATGCGCAGCAGGTCGCCGAGCCACTCGGCATCCTCCCATCGATCAGCTTTGATCAGCAGATTCAGTTTGGCGCCCGGGTAAGGCGGCGCTTCCGAGACCGGTTCGGCATGGAGGCGACCGGACGCTGTCGGCTTGACGTAAAGCTGATCATCGCAGACCGTTCCGATCATCTTGCCATCCACGTATACCCCGTACTCACCGAACATCGGCCTGGCCGAGACAGCGCCCGCTTCGGCCGCCTGTCCCATCAAATAGTCAATCGTACGCCGCTGGGTGGCCATGCACACAGCCTAACAGACGAGCGCCACGTCGAACAAGGAACGTCCATCGCCTGCGGCACCGACTGCGATGAGCGAGCGGGCGCTTTCGCAATTCACTCCCGTGTTGCTAAGTGACCGATTGTAGGTCGGGGCGCTGCGCGCGTTGCCGGGCAACCGCCGCATCGGCATGGTGGCCGACATGACACACGCATCGACGAATGCATCCGAAGCCGTGGATCTCGTCCTTAAGTCGATCATCCGGAGGCCCGAGCTCGGTAGCGGAGCCGGGAACTTCCACGTATCACGACCGCACAGCGGAACAGAAATCCATTTCGAGGGATCCGCGCTACTCGACGCGGCGCTTTTTATCCGGCGCAATGCGTCGGCGCACCTGCGATCACTGTCTGTCCATGATCTACAGCAGATGCTGGTCAAGTTCATGGTGGATGTGATGGACCTCTGGCGCTTTGACTGGTTGTCGCTTCCCGACGGCGCCTCGCTCGCGGATCATGTTACGGCCGAGGAACGTGCCGAACTTGCCTCGGCTATGGACCGCTCACCCATCTTCGCTCCTCCTCAGGTCCTTTTCCTCTACCCGGTGACGATTGCCACCGTCAGCGCGCCGTTCCGGAGCGATCACTTCTTTCTTCTTCCGCCACGCGAGCTACCACCGGAACTGGCCCGATGGTACGACGCCGACGAGGTGATGCCAGAGAAGCATCCGCCTATCCCGATGCGCGCAGGCATGACGCTGACCGACACCTCCTGCTGGCTCGGCGTACGTGCGCCGGTTGGCGAAATAGCCCTCCGGATGCGTAACGCGATCCTAGGTGCATTGGCTCTGCTGCCGCACTCGATGGAACGCTACACCTTCTCCATGCGCGCTGTGCCGCCTGGATATATGAGCTTCGGATCCACTGCCACCTATCACAGCGGAGCGGCTGCAACGCCGGCGTTGAGCGAAAATCTCGCGCTCGGCCCTGCAGATCAGGAATGGATGGAGACGCTCGCCCGGCTGCTTACATCCGATAATGGCCGCGACGGAAAGGCGCTCCTCTCACTTCAATACTTCTATCGGTCATGGGTCCGCGACCCCGCGGCCAGGGTCGGCCCTCTTTGCGGCGCGCTGGATGCCCTGTTTGGCGATCGAGATGCGGCCACTCAGGCGATGGTCGACGCTGTCGGAAGCCACCTCGAAGCTTCTTTCGATGCTACGCGAGCTCGCCGGCTGGCGAAGCTGCGGGCCGGTGTCATCCACGGTGGTGCGCCGAACATCTATGAGGCGTCCGTTTACCACCGCTACTACGTTGACTACCGTCAAGATCCGATTCGTGACCTCGAGATCGCCACCGCTGGCTGCTTGCGCACTACGATCTTCGGAGATGACATGTTAGAACGGCCACACACTCACGCGGATCTTATCCGGCAGTCCACCGGCGGGATCGTTTAACCGGGATGACTTAAAGCGAACGCGATTAACCAGCGGCTGGTTGTGGGAGCGCGTTGGCCGACCTAGGCTTCCAGTTTGGGTCCTTGCTGCCGTGCGCCACGATACTATCGCAACGGGAAGTGTGCACTTGCGGTCGGCATTGATCGACAACGGCAACGCCCGGAATACGAACTTTCCTGTGCCGGGCGGTCGTTCACGGCAGCGCGAACGGGTCTCTGCCCGGATCGTCGTTCCACACATATTCGGCTGTCTTGGCGGCCTGCTCCGCCGCGGCGCGGCCGTACAGGCGTTCCACCAGGGCCAATGCCATGTCCGTGCCGGCGGACACGCCCGAGGAGGTCATGAACGGGCCATCCACGACCCAGCGCGCCTTGCGCTGCCACCGTACGCGCGGCGACTGGCCGGTGGCCCAGTCGTACGCCAGCTTGTTGGTCGTCGCGCTGCGCCCATCGAGCAGCCCGGCTTTGGCGAGCAGCGCGGCACCGGTGCAGACCGAAGTGGTCCATGACGCCGTGGCACTGCGCGCGCGCAGGAATTGCAGCAGCACGGGATTGTTCACCTGCCCGCGCGCGCCCATGCCGCCCGGAACCATGAGTATGTCGAGCGCCGGTGCATCCCGGAACGAGTGGGTCGCGACCGTCATGATGCCTTGCGAGGATCGGGCGGGGCGCCCGTCCTGCGAGATGATGACAAGCTCGTGGTCCGGCAGGCGACCCCACATCTGGACCGGCCCGAAGACGTCGAGCGTCTCGAAGTCATCATAGATGACGATGCCGATGCGCTTCGACTTCACGGTGGCGCTCGTCTGCTCTCCGGCCATTCCACGACTCCGCTCCGGTGAGGATGCGGCAAATGTCGGGGCCGCCATGACCATGCAGAGGATCAGTAGCAGCCGGGCGACGATGTTGCCTCTTCCAACGTGAACCATTCCGCCAGCTCCGGCCGATTAGCGATCCGCTGCTCCAAACGCGCCGTTGACGAATAGTTGCCCGTCCGGATGCGTGGGCCTTGCCGTTGGCTTGCACCGGTCGCGCCTTCTGGTGTGTACGAAGGTCCGTTGCCGGGACGTGACCTTATGCCTCCGGGCGTCCGCTTCGCAGGCCCTGTGTTCAATGGAGTGAATGCGCGTTCAGCCACGCTCCCAGCAGGGCGAAATAGGCAGGTGCGTCTGGCGCGGCTTGCGTGGCGAAGTGCGTATCCAGCTGGCGGGCAGGCGGTACGTCCAGCATCATGGCGTGATCGGCGCCGTCGATCACCTGCACGGTGACCTGCCCGAAATCCGCCGATCGCGATCGAAGGGCAGCCAGTGACGGGGCGACCGGTACCCAGGGATCCGCCTGCCCGAACAGGATGAGCGTCGGCACGCGAGAGCCGGTCAGCGCCTTCAGCGGGTCGGCCTCGATCTGCTGCTTCCACTCAGGATCGTCGATGTTACCCTTCAGCCACAGCTTGTCGTACCATGGCTCGTTACGGACGCTCGCTTCGGCTGCTGCAGCGTCGCTGCGGCTGCGTTGCCCCCGGACGTAATCGTCCACCGCGGTGCGGGCACGGATCGCACGGTCGATCACGGCCTGGGGCTGTCCGCCCACGCGCAGGATGTTGGCCACCGCGAAGTTCATCTGCACATCCGCGCTCGCCATCGGCGCGGAGACAGCCACGGCAAACGCGGCACGCTGCTCCTTCTTGGCGGCGAGCAAGGTCAACCATCCGCCTTGCGACAGCCCCCAGAAGCCGACACGGGCCGGATCGATGCCCGGCTCGCGCCGGATCCGGCCGAATGCGGCCACGGCATCCGATGCGAGAAGATCGAAGTTGCCGGGCGCTGCGCCACCGCTGGTGGAAAGGCCCGAGCCGCGCCGGTCGTAGACGAACAGCGCCATTCCCAGTCGTGGCACGATCTGGACGAGATGACGGTAGAGCGGATCGGTGCGCAACGGTACCTGTGCGCCATGCAGCGCGATGACCGCAGCGCGAGGCCGGTAGCCGGCTGGCAGGAACAGCGTTCCGACCAGACGGGCACCCCTGTTCTCGACCACAATCTCGCGGCGTTCGACTTCCATGTCGGATGGTACCGCCCACGGCACCCGACCGGCGGTCGCGGGAAGCGCCGCGAACCCGAGGATGATCGTCAGAACGCCGAGGCCGGCGACCAACCATCCAAGACGATCCATCTTCCGCTCCCGTCGATTTGCCCGGTGCTTATAGGTCGTCTGCGATCCGGATGAACAGCCGTTCGTCAACGGGACTTTCGACCGCTGGACGAAGGATCGTGAGTCGCGGTTGTCGAGTTGCCTCTGCTTGCGCTCGCCCGCGTACAGAGCGAGGATGCGGTCGTCTCGCTTTCTCCGGAGTCTCATGATCGTGGCCGACGACGCTGTCAAAGGACCCGCCTCCTACTTCCCCTCGATCGAGAAGAAGTACGGCAAGCCGATCGGCGAATGGCTGGATCTGGTTCGCCAGCGTCTTCCCGCGAAGCATATGGAGCTGGTTGCGATGTTGAAGGACGAGCACGGGATGGGGCATGGTCACGCCAACGCCGTCGTGGCGCATACCCTGGCCGAGAAGAGCTGACGCCCTCGACGTCCTGGTGGTCTCAAGCTGCCAGGCCGGGGTCGTCCTTGAGGAACAGCACGAACTGATCGGTCGATAGCCGCAGATTGCGCGCGCTGCTGGCCAGATCGCTGGCGCTGGTGCGAACGGCGACCGACAACGTCGATGCTACGCCCGCGGCCTGCGCGACGCCGCTCATGCGGCATTCGACCTCCTCGGCGGAGCGGGTCACGCGTTCCGCCCCCGTATCGACGCCTCGTGCGGTGGTTCGTTGTTCGTCGACAACGTCGGCGATGCTGGACGCCGCCGCCGATACTTCGCCGAGTGCGCCGTTTACGCTGCGCAGCTTCTGGGCGGTATCGGCGACGCCCTCCCGGATCGCTTCGATCAGCGAGCTGATGCGATCGCTCGCAGACTTGGTTTCGACCGACAGCGACTTCACCTCTCCGGCGACCACGACGAACCCCCGACCCGCATCGCCGGCGCGCGCCGCCTCGATCGTGGCGTTCAGTGCAAGCAGGTTCGATCGCGTCGCGATGGCGCGGATCGTGTCGAGAAAGCCCTCGATCTCCAGCGCCTGTTCCTCGAGCATGGCCACGGTCTGCACGCTGCGCTGTGCTTCGTTGCTTGCAGCGAGCGTCAGCGCCGTCTGGCGATCGGCGGCGCTGCCGACGGTCTGGATCGATCGCGACAGATCGCGGATCGAGGAAGCCACTTGCGCGATCTCCAGTGCTGCCGTGCTGGCCGTCGATGCCACCTTGCTCGCTTCCTGCGTGGTATCGCCGGTGAACGTCTCGAGCTGGACCGCGGCGGTCTGCAGGTGCTCGGTCGCATCGCCGATGATCTTCACCATCGACGTCACCGAAAACTCGAATTCGTTCGCCAGGGTGACCAGCTCTCCACGTCGCTCGACGGCCATGCGCGCCGTCTGCTCTTCCCGGCGCTGGCGTTCCCGGGCCGCCTCGGCCTCGGCGGCGCGCGCCTGCTCCATCGCCTGCTCCGTCCGCTGGCGGCCTTCCTCGGCAAGCAAGGTGAGATCCTGCGCGTGCCGCAGCGTCTCTTCCTGCGAGGAGAACAGGTGCTGCAGCTGGATGGTCAGCGCGGTGAGCACCCCGAACTGGAGCCCGACCGCCACGACATGGAAAATGACCCGTCCCAGATTGCCGGCACCGGTGAACACCCATTCCGGTGCGAGCCATTCGAGCGAGAGGTGATGGACGGCGGTGAGGGCGGTGGCGATGGCGATCGGCCGCCAGTCGGCGAGCACGACCAGCGCGGCCATGGCGACGAAGAAGTACATGTGCGCGTCCATCTGCCACGGGTGTCCCTGGAGCAGGAAGACGAGCATCGCCGGGATCGCCGCCGCCAATGTCCCCATGACCGCTCGCGCCGCGCCGTCATACGATCCGCGGATGGCGAAGATGGTCGGCGCGATGTTCAGGCTGCCGCCCAGAATCAGCAGCGGTACGGCGGCATCCGCCCGCAGCGCCGCGTCGCAAACCAGCAGAAGACCGAGCGACAGCCAGCCGATGGCGGCCCATGCCCGCACGCCGCGTCTGCGAAGGGTATCCAGCGCGTTCCGCGGGCCTTGCCGAAGCGCGCGCGACCGTCGATGTCCCGTCATCATGGATGTTCGCGTCACGACGGAGATCCCCCTGCGCCGCAGCCCGCGGGTGGGGCCGCCATGACGATGATGTTCCACGACGTAATCTCTTTCGCGATCGTCGCTCGCGCGCCGACGACCACGAGAGAGCCGGGAAACGGACCTGGTCCCAGCAATGCCGCACCTCCTGCCAGCGCGGTCCTGGCGACGGCACCGCCGCTCTGACCACCAATGGGGACCAGGAGCAGCTTGCCGGAGGATGGCGGCCACAGGGTCAGCGCTGCGCAGGCCATCGCCGCGATCGCCATCTGGAGGAGGACCAAGGGGTGGGAGAGAGCGCGCACGACCAGCGGCGTACGCCCCGTTGGTTAACAGGCGATCAATTCGCGCCATTCCGTCGGCAACCAAGCGTCCCCCGGTCGGACGATGGCCGGTCCCGAACCTCACGGACGGCGCAGACGCGGCCATGCTTCGCCGGAGGCTAGCAGCATCGGCGGCGAGATCACCCGCCTTCGCTGTTCGGGACATGCATCTGGAGGATCTGGCCGCCCGCACGATCGATACCGTACAGATCGCCGCGCTCCGCTTCGTCCCAGTCGATCGCCTGCCCGGCCGCCTCGATCGGGATCGTGGCGACATGGTCGAGCACTGCTCCTCCCTTCGGCAGCGTGATCGCGTAGAGTTCGGGACGGTCGTGGCCGGTGACGTAGAGCCGGCCGTCCGGACCCCAGCCGCCGCCCGAGATGCTCATCGGGGCGATCCGTTCCAGGATCGACGGCGGCAACAGCCAGCTCTGCGTCGCGCGCCATTCATCGTCGTAGCGGACCAGCATGGTATAGCGGTGATCGCGGTTCGGTTCGCCGCCCCTGGCATCATAGTTGGCGAACATCGCCCACCAGGCGCCGTCGTGCCGGTCGACCCAGGTCAGCGAGCCCGGCGCATGGGCGAGCGCGATGGTGCGACGGTGGACCAGTGTGCCCGGATCGAAGAACTCGACCGAGCTCCACTGCGGGACCGCCGGATAACTGGACGAGGCGCACACCAGATCGCGCGCGATCACGGCGCAGCTGTTGATGTGCGGATAGCGCGTCTTGTCACCCTCCCAGCTGGCGCGCCTCTCGCCGGTGCGCTTGTCATAGCGGGCGATCCGGTAGTTCGCGATCGCGTAGATGTCGCGCGCGCCCACCGCCGCGCCCTGTCGTGCCTCCGGCGCGGGCAGCCGCCGGATGGTTTGAGCGAAAGGGGCGGCGATGATCGCCGGGGCGAGGAGGAGCAGGATGCGCATCACAGGCTGGCCGTTACGCCAACCCAGAAGGTCCGGCCATATTCCGCTGCTTCCTGCAAATAGGTGCGCCCCGGCCCGGTCAGCTCGCGCCGGCCCGCGTCCGACAGGTTCTGCCCCTCGGCATAGAGGGTCAGGCGGGGCGTCAGCCGATAGCTGATATTGGCATCGAAGGTGGAGCGGTGTTTCCAATACTGGTCGGCATTGGGGATGGTGTCGTTGATCGTCTCCAGGAACCCGCCGATATAGTTCCACGACACGCGTCCCTCGAATGCCCCGCGCTGGTAGAAGACGGTCGCGTTGGCGGTCGCGTCGGGCTGAAGAAACAGCCCGGTCTCGCGTGGACCGGCCGCGGTCAGGAAGGTGAACCGGGTGTCGAGGAAGGTGGCGTTGGCGCTGACTCCCAGCCCCGAGAGCGCGCCGGGCAGAAAGGTGAGCGCCTGCTGGACGTTGAGCTCGACGCCGCGGATCGTAGCGGTGTTGGCGTTGCGCGGCGTGGTGACGATCACCGCCTCCGCCCCGCGTCCGACGTCGAGCGTCTGCACGGCGGTGAGCGTAAAGATCTCGTCGCGGATATCCTTCGAGAACAGGCCGATCGAGACGACCCCGTCGCGCGGATACCATTCGACCGTGCCGTCGAAGCCGCGGCTGCGGCGCGGACGCAGGTCTGGGTTGCCGCGCGAAAGCGTCGGCTGGCTGCCGTCGAACGACAGGTTTTCCGACGCGGCCAGCGAGGCATAGTCGGGGCGGCCGATCGTGTTGGTGTAGGCCGCACGCACGACGACGTCCGGCAGCGCGTCCCATCGCAGATGCACCCCCGGCAGCCAGTTGCCGTAGCTGCCACCGTTCTGCACGGGAGTCAGGACGCCGCGCAGCGTCCGCACCGCCTCCGACTCGATCTCGGTACGCTCGTAGCGAAGTCCCGCGAGCAGGGTCAGCGCACCGATCCTGTAGCTGCCCTGCAGATAGCCGGCATATACGTCCTCCTGCAGCCGATAGTCGCCGGTCGGCGGCGTCACGGTCGTGACGAACCGGCCACGATTGGCATCGAAGAACGCCATCGCCTGACCGACATCGATCCGCGGGGTGAGCAGGTAGCGATCCTGGATCAGCTTTTCCGGGCCTGGTGCGTCGACCTCCGCCAGCGTGTAGGTGAAGCCGGAGCCGGCGGTATAGTTGATCTGGCTGTTGTCGTAGCGCCGCCGGGTGGTGCGCGCGACGCCGCCCGCCTTCAGCTTGATCCGATCGCCATCGTCATAGGCGGCGTTGAGGCGCAGCTGTCCGCTCTTTTCGAAGGTCCGCACCGCCGCGTCGCGCTGTTGCTGGAGAAAGAAATTGGCGGGATCGCGATTGGCGGTGGGGTTTGCGGGGGTGAAGATCGGATAGAAGTCGCTGGTGTCGTAGCTGAACGCATAGTTGGCGCCCTGCGCGTCGCGTGTGCGAAACTCGATCGAGGTGTTGGGTGTGTAGAGCCGCCCCTGCGAATAGATCGCGTCGCCGTCGACGGTCCAGGCGTCTGCCGCCTTCCAGTCGAACGCGGTGCGGCCGACGATGATCTCGCGATTGGTGATCGGCTGGTTGAGCTGGACGATGTTGCGGCCGCGCGCGAAACTGCCGCTGGTCGAGGTCTGGTTGGCAACGGTGCCGAGCGGCTCGGTGCGGAACTCGATCCGCTCCTCGTCGTCCTGGGTCTTGGCGTAGATGCCGCTCAGCTCCCAGTGAAAGGTATCGGCGACCCGGTATTCCAGCTTGGCGTTGCCGCCGTAGCGCTTCTTCGAATTATTGTACCAGAACAGGCGCACCTGCGTGGGCACCTGGATGCCGTTGCCGTTGACGCTGCCGGAGTCCACCGGCGAGCCGGCGGTGACGCCGGCGATGCCCGGGCGGGCATATTCGCGCACCGACGGGGAGGCGGACTCGACCTGCGGAATGTCGTAATCGAGCTGCTCGTAGCTGCCGCCGATCACGATCCCCCATTCGTCGGCCGCGCCGAAGGTGCGCCCCGCGGCGAAGGCGGTGCGCAGCGATGGCTTGTCGTGGCGAACGTCGCCGTGCTGCTCGTAGACGCCGTAGGAGGCGAGGGCGTTCAGGAAGGGGCGCTTCGCCTCGAACGCGCTGCGCGTCTTGATGTTGATGACGCCGCCGATCGCGTTGGCGTCGTTCTCGGGCGTCACCGTCTTGATGACCTCGACGCGGCTGGCCATCACCGAGGGAATGATGTCGAGCGGCACCGTGCGCCCGCCCTCGTCGACCGAGGACACGATCGCACCGTCGACGGTGGTGCGGTTGTAAGTCGACTGAAGGCCACGCAGGACGGGAAAGCGCGGCTCCCCCTGATCCTCCTGCACCGACACGCCCGGGATGCGGCGCAGCGCGGCGGCGGTATTGTGGTCGGGCAGCTTGCCGATGTCGTCGGACGAGATCGCATCGACCACGGCAAACGCCTCGCGCTTGGTGGCGATCGATTCTCTCTGGGCGCGGCGCTGGCCGGTGACGACGATGTCGCCATCGGTCGGTGTTTCGCCCTCCGTGCCGGGTGTCGCGTCGCGGGCGGTGGCGTCCTGCGCGATGACGGGCGGCGCCAGCATCGTACCCGCGGCCAATGCGACGAGAATGGAAGCGCGCGAGCGGCGATAGGTCATGAACATTCCCCCAAATGATGATCGCGCCGCTAGAAAATGCGGGTGACGATCACGCGTCGGCACCGGGTCAGTTCGATGACGGTCGTCGCTGTCTCGCGCCTGCAACCTCGGTCCCCGCCCGGCCGGTCAAATCGACCACGGCACGCGCTTGAAGCGGCCGCTCGGCAACAAGCCTCGGTGCGCTGCTTCAGCGCTGCGCCGCCGCGAGATCCGGTTCGCCAAGCGTGGGGAACGCCTCGGGGGAGGCCCTCGTGGCGATACCTGTCTGCCACTTCGGGCTCAATCCGGAGAGGAACTGGTCGGTGCAACGCTCCCAATCGAACGTTTGGCCAGCGGCGGCGCAGGCGGTGCGATCGGCGGTGAGTGCCCGGACGATGGCGCTGCGCAGATCGTCGTCGAGCGCACCGATGTTCGTTCCGGTCACCACGTCGATCGGTCCCGGCACCGGGAAGGCAGCCACCGGCACGCCACTGGCCAATGCCTCGGCCATGACGAGCCCGAACGTGTCGGTGCGGCTCGGGAAAACGAAGCAGTCGGCACTGCGATAAGCCGCGGCCAGGCGATCGCCGTGGAGTGCCCCCATGAAATGGACGTCAGGGAAGCGCTGTTGCAGGGCAGCGCGCGCGGGGCCGTCGCCGACCACCACCTTGCTGCCCGGCAGATCGAGCGACAGGAAGGCATCGACATTCTTCTCCGCCGCCAGCCGGCCGACGTGGAGGAGGCGCGGGGCGGGCAGGGACGTGATCTCGGGCAGCCGCGGGCCGTGCGGGGTGAAAGCGGACACGTCGACACCGCGCCCCCAGCGGTGCGTGAAGGCATATCCCCGCGCGCGCAGTTCGGCCTCGAGTGTCGGGGTTGCTGCAAAGACGCGGGCGGCAGGCCGATGGAAGCGGTCCAGGGGCGCCCAGAACAGCGCCGGCGACAGGCGGGTACGGATCGCCATGTAGTCCGCGAAACGCGTGTGGAACGAGGTGGTGAAGGCCCGGCCTTCGCGCAGGCACCACCGTCGCGCCGCCCAGCCGAGCGGCCCTTCGGTGGCGATGTGCACCGCGTCGGGCGCGATACCGCTCAGCATGTTCGCCACCCGCCGGAAGGGCGTGAGCGCAAGCCGGATCTCCGGATAGCCGGGGCAAGCCACGCTGCGGAATTGCGACGGAACGACGAGCCGCACGTCGTGTCCGCGCTCCGCCAGGCGCGCGACGGTGGTCGTCAGGGTGCGCACCACGCCGTTGACCTGCGGTGCCCATGCGTCGCTGACCAGCGCGATGCGCACAGCCGTCAAGCCGGATCGGGCACCGCGACCAGCGTGCGGCGGCGCGCATCCGCGGTGGCGGCCTCGGTATCCGCACGTGTCTGCTCGGCCCAGTCGACGATCGACAGGGTGCCGTCCGCCGCCTCGACCAGCGCGGTGCAGCTTTCGACCCAGTCGCCGTCGTTGTAATAGGTGATGTCGCCGAAGCGGCGGATCTCGGCCGAGTGGATATGGCCGCACACCACGCCGTCGACACCGCGATCAGAAGCGGCATGCGCCACCACTTCCTCGAACCGCGAGATGAAGGCGACCGCGTTCTTGACCCGCTTCTTCATGTGCGCGGCGAGCGACCAATAGGGATAGCCGAACAGGCGGCGCACCCGGTTGACCCAGCCGTTGCTCTTGAGGAGCAGCGTGTAGGCGCCGTCACCGAGGAAGGCGAGCCACTTGTGATAGAGGACGACATTGTCGAACTGGTCGCCGTGGATCACCAGCAGGCGGCGGCCATCGGCGGTGACGTGAACATCCTCCGGCAGCAGTTCGATGCCGCCGAACTCGAGCCCGACATAGTCGCGGAAATGCTCGTCGTGGTTCCCGGGGACGTATACCACTCGCGTCCCGTGCTTCGCCATCTTCAGCACCGCGCGCACGACGTCGCTATGCGCCTGCGGCCAGTACCAGCCCTTGCGGAGCGCCCAGCCGTCGATCATGTCGCCGACCAGGTACAGGGTCTCGCATTCGTGCCGCTTCAGGAAGTCGAGCAGCATCGCCGCGCTGGAACCCGAAGTGCCAAGATGCGCGTCGGAGACGAAGATGGTGCGATAGCGGCGGCGCTTCGCCGCCGGCCCATGGTCGGCATCGTCCATTTCGGTCAGCCATCGCGGCAGCGATGCCGTCAGGCGACGTGAAGCACCGGCCGGGCGCGTCCGCGCGACCGGCGAGGATACAGGCAGCGAGGCCATGTCTTTTCCCCATCCCACGAGCCGGCAAGGCCCTTCCCATACAGTCCACGCCTAATCGAGCTTTGCGTAGGTTCGATGTTGTCGCGATGACAATTGCGTTGCATCCTCGTCGATCGTCGCGGAACTGACGCGGCGATGTCGTAATTCGGCAACCAAGGCTTGCGACACGCACGACATCGTCTCTCATCGAGGAATCGCGCGACGTGGCCATCGAAATGAGCACCGCCGGCGTGACACGCGCCTATGATCGCTGGTCGCCGATCTACGATCTCGTCTTCGGCCCGGTGTTCAGGCAGGGCCGCTCCGCCGCGGTCGCCGCGGCCGACCGGATCGGCGGGCGGATCATCGAGGTTGGCGTCGGCACCGGCATCTCGCTGCCCCAATATGCGCGGACCAGCCGGATCGTCGCGATCGACCTGTCCGATCCCATGCTGGACAAGGCACGCGAGCGGGTGCGCCGGCTGAACCTGGCCAATGTCGAAACGATCGCCGTGGGCGATGCCGAGGCGCTGCATTATGCGGCTGCCAGTTTCGACGTGGTGGTCGCGCAATATGTCGTGACCGCGGTGCCGCATCCCGAGCGCGCGCTGGACGAGTTCGCGCGCGTCTGCCGACCGGGCGGCGAGATCGTCATCACCACGCGCGAAGGGGCGGGCGCCGGGCTGCGCGGAGCGATCGAGCGCACGCTGATGCCGGTTACCAGCCGGCTGGGGTTCCGCACCGACTTCCCCTTCAGCCGCTATACCGAGTGGGAGGCGACCCGCGACGATGTGACGCTGGTCGAGCATCGGCCGCTGCCGCCGCTCGGCCATTTCTCGCTGATCCGCTTCGCCAAGACCGCCCAGAAAGGATGACCAGCATGACGGGTTTCCGCGCGCAGCTCGCCGAACAGCGGTGGGACGATCACCGCTTCTACCACCACAGCCTCGTCAACCAGAGCCTGCATTTCGTCAGCGCCTGTACCTTCATCGTGGCGTATCTGATCCTGCTGGTCGATCCGGCGGCGGCCAGCCTGCTGGCCTGGGGCGTCGCGATGACCAGCCGGCAGGCCGGCCACTTCTTCTTCGAACCCAAGGGATTCGATCATGAGAACGGGGTCAGCCATCAGCACAAGGAGGAGATCAAGGTCGGTTACAACCTGCTCCGCAAATGGGTGCTGATGAGCCTGTGGATCGCGGTGCCGGCAGTGCTGCTGGCCGAGCCGACCCTGTTCGGCACGCTGGTCCGCCCCGACGGGATCGAGGCGTATCTGCGCCATGTCGGCATCGGCTGGCTGTTCCTGGGGATCGGCGCCATCGCGTTCCGCACGGTGCAGCTGTTCGTCATCCGCGACGTCGGGACGGGGCTGGTCTGGGCGACCAAGATCGTCACCGAGCCCTTCAGCGATTATCGGCTCTATCGCGGCGCGCCCGCGCGGTTGCTGAGGGGCGAGCGGATCGACACGCAGCACGCGGGTTGAGCGGTCGCCTCACCCGCGTCCCAGACGTACGCTGAGGGCCTGCCGCAGCATCGCGCGGCGCAGGCTGCGGTCGGTGACGCCGACGGGCACGTCCCACCAGCCATCCGCCGCCATCGCCCGTCCAGCCGCGACAAAGCGGCGGACGATCTCCGCGAACAGCGTATCGTCGATGTCGAGCGAGAAGATCAGCCGGCCGGTGCCCACCCAGCTCAGCGCCAGTCCCTCGGCCCGGAGGTAATATTGCAGCATCCAGTTATATGCCGCCGGCCGGGTATAGAGGATCGTCCAGATCGACTGGAGATGCGCGGTGCGGACCGGCACCTCCGCCGCCGCCAGTGCGGCGTTGAACGCAGCGGCGCGGGCATCCCATCGCGCATCGAGCCCCTCGTACAGCGCCTGTGTTTCGGGCTTTTCCAGCCGGCGCAGGAACGCGTCCATCGCACCCATGACATAGGGATGCGCGTTGAAGGTGCCGCGCGCGAAGCAGATGTCGGCGGGCCGATCGTCGCGATATCGCTTCATCAGCGCCGCACCGCCCGCCAGCACCCCGACGGGCAGGCCGCCGCCCAGCGTCTTGCCATAGGTCACCATGTCGGGCCGCACGCCGAAATAGGCAGCGGCCCCGCCGGGTGCGAGACGGAAGCCGACGAATACCTCGTCGAAGATCAGCACCACGCCCGCCGCGCGGCACGTACCGGCCAGCCGGTGCAACCAGTCGCGATAGGCGGCAAGGTCGGCGCCCGCGGCGCGGCCGCTGTCGGTCAGCTGCCCGTCGGACGGCGCCGGGCGGTTAAGGTGAAGCGCCTGGAGCGGATTGACCAGCACGCAGGCGATATCCCGCCGGCCGGCGAGTACCGCCAGCGTCCGCTCCGACAGGTCGGCGAGCGTCAGCGTGCGGTCGGCGGATACCGGGTTGCCGATGCCGGGCTGCACCTCTCCCCACCAGCCGTGATAGGCGCCGGCGAAACGGACGATGCGATCTCGGCCGGTGTGATAGCGGGCGAGGCGCACCGCCTGCATGACCGCCTCGGTACCGGACATGTGGAAGGACACTTCGTCCATCCCCGACAATGTGGCCAGACGGCGGACGTTGTCGGCGACGACGGGGTGATAGCTGCCCAGCACCGGCCCGAGGGCGGCGGCGGTCGCCGCGCCCTCGGCGATCATCGCCTTGTACGCCTCGTGCCCGAACAGGTTGACGCCATAGGAGCCGGTCAGGTCGATCAGCCGGTTGCCGTCGACATCCTCGACCCAGGGGCCATCCGAGCGGGTCAGGAATGCGCCCGTTCCCAGCGCCTCGCGCACGCGTGCGCAGAACGGGAAGGGGACGCGGTAGGCGCCGGTGAATTGCAGATCGGACAGCCGGGCACTTGCCTCGCGCGTCAGCGCCAGCGTCTTGGCGAACCGTTCGGCATACAGGTGGCCGAGACGCGCGAAACCATCGCGTCGCCGGTCCGCGACGGATCCGTCCACGCCGTCGACCGCGAAGAAGCGATCCTCATCGTACGCGAAATAGGGGATCTGCCCTGCGATCCGCCTGGCCATGCGGACATGGCCGCCGAGCGACGGATGTTTGGCGCGCGACAATGCGAGGCGGCGGCGGCCCTTGGTCAAAGCGAGGGCTCCGGCGGACAAGGCGGCAAGGCCGGCGACGATCGGGATCATGGCTCCATCCACTCCAACGAGGTGACAGGGCGATGACAGCGATCCGCACCCTGCTACGCCTGCTGCAGCAGGAGGACCTGAACTTTCTGCTGACCAACCGCCTGCCGCGGCGCTGGGCGACCCGGATGGTCGGCCGGATCGCGCGGGCCGAGCATCCGCTGGTCGCGCGGCCGGCGCTCGCGCTGTGGCAGTTGTTCGCGGGTGTCGACCTGTCCGATTCGGCAACGGTGCGGTTCGCATCCCTGCGCGACGGCTTTACCCGGGCGCTGCGACCAGGTGCGCGACGCTTCGACCCGGACCCGCGCGTCATCGCCAGCCCCTGCGATGCCATCGTCGGCGCGCATGGACCGATCGAGGGCGACCGGTTGTGGCAGGTGAAGGGTTTTCCGTATCGCCTGTCCGAGCTGATGCCCGATACGGCGGTCGTCGCGCGCTTCGCGGGCGGCCGCTTCGTCACGTTGCGGCTGACCGCGGGCATGTACCATCGCTTCCACGCGCCCTGCGACCTGACGGTGGAGGCGGTGACCTATATGTCCGGCGACTGCTGGAACGTGAATCCGATCGCACTCAAGCGGGTCGAGCGCCTGTTCTGCCGCAACGAACGTGCCGCTATCGAGGCACGACTGGCGGACGGTATGCCGCTGCTCATCGTTCCCGTCGCAGCGATACTGGTGGCATCGATACGGCTTCACGCCATCGATACGGTGGCGACCTTGCGTGAGTTGGGCCCGGGCCGGGTCTCCTGCGCCGCCTCGTACCCGAAGGGCGAGGAGATGGGCTGGTTCGAACATGGCTCGACGATCATCGTCTTCATGCCGGCAGGCGTCACGCTGGAACCCGACCTGCGTGAAGGTGGCCCGATCCGTGCAGGTGAAGCGCTTGCGACCCTTTCGGTTTACGACCAGTAGCGATGCGGGCCGGTTGCTTCATGCGCATGCCAGGCATCCATCGACAGCGGCGCCTCATGGAACGGCGGACCGAACGCTCGGTCGTGGTACCGGGCTTCAGAGGCTCACCCCCAGGCGGACGAAGACGGATCGGCCATTGAAGCCGAAAGGCGAGATGGCGTTGTACGGCTGTGTCCCGGCATTGTCGGCGCCGTTCGTGCCGGCTGCGACGCTGGCGACGGTGGAGGCGATGTTCCTGTCCGGATAGACGTCGAACAGGTTCTGTGCCCCCGCGCTCAGGCGCAGGGCGCTCGTCGCCTGCCATGACAGTTCGACATCGGTCAGCACCTTGGCCCCGAACGTCTGGATGATGTCCGAGTTGGCAGTGGTGCCGACGCGGACCAGACGCGTGTCGAACCCCGGGATGAGCGCGGCGATCTGCGCGGGCGTGCGATTGACGAGCGCCACCGTGGAAACCTCGCCATAGCGCGTGTTGGTGACCGAGAAGGTCACGGCTCCGCGCGTGTAGTTGAGATCGAGCGTCACCTTGTCGCGCGGCAGACTGTCGGAGAAGCGCAGCTGCTGCGTGAGGTCGAACAGCGGCGTGGCGATGCCGAGCGCGGCGATGGGCGCAGGGGTGCCGGCGATGCGATCGAAACCGGTCTTGTTGTAGTTGCCCGCGAGCGTGCCGGCGAACAGGCTGCCGTCGGAGAAGCGGTGGCGCGCGTTGATGACCAGGTCGATCCCGCGGGTGGTCGTGTCCACCGCATTGGTGAGGTAGGACAGGGCGCTGAAGCCGGCCTGACCGTTCGCGGCGAGGAAGCTGGTGAGCCGGGCATCCTGGAACGTGGACGAGATGGCGATGCGATCGCGGAGCCTGATCCGGTAGCCATCGAGCGCGGCGGTGACGCCGCCGGCGGCGAAGACGATGCCGGCGGAGAGATTCCGCGACGTCTCGGGCTTCAGATCGTCCGCGCCGGCGAGCCTTGCCACGGCGCTGTCCACCGCCGCCACGCGCACGATGGCCTGCGCGCCGTTGAGGATCAGCGTGTTCGATGCGTTGTAGCCCGATTGCGCGAGAGCGGGAGCGCGGAACGCGGTATTGTACGAGCCGCGCACGGCAAAGCCGCCGATCAACTCGACCCGGCCCGCCAGCTTGTAGTTGGTGGTGTCGCCGAAGTCGGAATAGCTCTCGTGCCGTACGGCGCCGGAGAGGAGAAGCCGCCCGAAGAACCGTTTCTGTACCTCGCCGTACAGGGCGTAGCTGTGCCGCGACAGCGAGGCACGATCATCCGGCCCGTTGCTGGGCCCGGGCTGCGCGCCGATGATGGCGGGGCGGCCGGCATTGGGGCCGTCAAGGATCGGCACCCCGCCGTTGCGGGATCCATCGGGGCTGCCCGAGAAGAGGCGGTAGGTCTCCTCGCGATACTCCAGCCCCGCCGCGAGCTGCAGCGGAGCGTCATCGCCGACCTCGATATCCCGGGTCAGATCGAGATTGCTGGTCCACTGGTAGAAGTCGGACCCGAGGCGATAGAAGCGCGTCGGCGACGCGGTGCCGAGCGAGACGTTGACGCTGTTTTCGTATGTCAGGTCCTGCGTATTGACGCCGTAGACGGTCGACAGGTCCCAGCCGAAGCCGGCGAGATCCTGCCCCCGCAGGCCGATCGCGGTGGAGAGATTCTCAATCCGGGAATCGAGCCGCGGCCTGTAGCCATCCGGGTAGAAGGCGCGCAACGTCTCGTCCTGGCCGGCGCGGCGAAAGAAGTACTCGATATCTCCATCGAGCCGGTTGTAGCCGCCGAACGCGTAGAGTTCCGTCCCGCCGGGCAGGGGAGCGACGAGGTTGTAGAACAGCTTCTTGTTGGTGTTCGGCTGATCGCCGAAGCGGAAGACGCGGCGGTCGATCGTCGCCTCACGCGGGTCGAGCGCGCCGTTCGATGTGGTAAGCCCGGTGCCCGAGCCGAAATTGCCGGAGGGGGCGACGGGACGTCCGGCCGCGTTGATGCCGAAATACTGCTGCCGCGTGTCGGGCCGTGATCGATCGGTGGCGTTCTGGCCGGTGATCTCCGCGGTCAGCCGGAAGACGCCGCCGGCGCCGATCGGCGCGCCCGACGATACGCTGACCTGATACCCTTCGCCGTCCCCGCGGGTGGTCTGCGTGTACGTCGCCTGCGCCGCGGTGCCGACCGAGCGATCGAGCATCAGGTTGATGACGCCCGAGATGGCGTCCGAGCCATATTGCGCGGCAGCACCGTCACGCAGCACCTCTGCCCGGTCGAGCGCGAACGAGGGCACCGCATTGAAATCGACCGACACGTCGCCGCGGCCCACGCCGTTGCTGGCGTTCAGATCGCTGGAGGTGTGGCGTCGCTTGCCGTTGATCAGCACCAGCACCTCACCCGGGCCGAGGCCACGGAGCGATGGCGGCAGGAGATAGTCGCCGACGCCGGAGCCGAGCGGGCGGGGGATGTTGAAGCTGGGTACCTGGACGCGCAGCTGTTGCAGAAGGTCCACCCGGCCGCTCTGCTGCAACTCCGCGCGGGAGATGGCGTCCACCGGCGTCGAGGACTCGGTGGCGGTACGCCCGCCGAAGCGGCTGCCGGTGACGATCACCGTCTCCGCGTCGCCGACATCCATGGCTGGCGTGGGTTGCGGATCGGCGGCCTGACCGGCCACGGGCATGGCGAAGACGGTCGCGAGCAACGCACTCGCGAGCGAACAGAAGCGTGACATGAAATCCCCCCGGCTTGTGCGGTCAGTTGGTCGTGCTGAGATCCTGAAAGACCGGCGCCCTGGTGAAGTCGGCCTTGCCGAAGCGTCGGTCGCGGAAAAGATAGGTGTAGAAGAAGGTGCGCAGGCGACGGTGATAGGCGCGGATCCGATCCTGATAGGCGAGGTGCGCCGTCAGATCCGTCCGGGCCATTCGGGTAAGCAGCCCCTGTACACCGACCGAGGGCAGCATCCAGCCGAGGGCACGGCCGGCGGCGTCGCGTCGTTCGAGCCCCCGACGATAGGCGCGCACGCGGGCGGCCACGCTTTCGTCGCCGTTCTGATGGAAGGCGAGATACCATTTGTAGTGGAATTCGGCGCCGAGCGGGGCGGAGCCGGCCCATTCGGGGTGGCGCGCATAGAAACGGCGCATCGTGTCCTCGCGCGGAATGTCCCATGCCCCGTTGACCATCTCGCGTTGAGCGAGCGCGATCTCGGACCCTTGAGCGATCGGAAGGGCGGCATTGATCGCGACATGGGCGAGGGTCGGCACGACGAGGACGAGGACGAGCCATGTCGCCGCCAGGGTCGCCGCGTTGGCCACCGAGCTCCAGCGCAGCCGGGAGACGAGCGCGGCGAGCCCGACCCAGAACGCGAGGTAGGCGGCGATCACGCCCGTCACGATCAGGATGCCGGCCGCCCCCACGCCGGACGCGACCGCGGCGACGCAGAAGGGCAGTGCCAGCGCCGCCCACAGAAGCCCGGTCCGCAGCAGCGTGCGGCGGCGGAACAGCGCGCGACCGCCGCCCGGCAATGCCTCCAGCACGCGCAGCCGCCCCGCCTCGCGCTCGCCGGAGACGAGATCGTGGAACAGCGCGATCACGAACAGGGGCGACAGGAACACGAGGACGAACGCGAAGTCGAAGCGGCCGGGTAGCGCGAGTTCGGGATTGAACACGTCGCCGTCATAGATCTGCGCCTCGAGCCCGAGTGCGCGCACCCGCAGGATGTAGGGCGAGACGTCGCGCATGCCGAGCGCGGCGAAGGCCAGCGGCGCGGGCGCGTTCCAGGTCGGGAAAAAGCTGTAATAGGCGGCGCTGCCGGCGTCCTTGCTGCGGTCGACATAGTCGGCCACCGCGTGGATGTCCTCCGCCTGGGCCGCCGGGATCGCGGCGATGGCCGCTCGCTGACGCGACACCTCCGCCATGCCGGCCAGGAGCGCGGCGATCGTCAGCCCGGCGAGCAGCGTCAGCGCGATGGTGGTCAGTCGGGCGCGCCGCAGCAGCCGGATTTCCTGCATCCACAAGGTCATCGGCGATCTCCCAGCCGCTGCGTCGCGCGGGCGAGCAGCAGGGCGGCGGCGCAAAGCCACCCGAGGATGACGAGCAGGGCCGGTGCGGCGCCCGCCGCCAGGATCGTCGCCGGCGGCGCGCGGTAGCGGAAATCGGGCATTGCGCCCCAGTTCTGGCCGGAGACGCGCTTGCGACGGTCGGCGCCGGCGTCCTCCGCCGTGTCGTCGGCATAGGTGACGTCCTCGGCCTGCATGCGGTTCAGGCGCTGTACGAGGGCGTAGCGATACGCCTCCGCCTGTTCGAGGAAGCGGCGATGGCCGGCGAAGTCCGTACCCGCGGCGGCCATCGACAGCGAGCGCAGCGCGATGGCGGGACTGAGCAGCCCGGCGACGCGAACGAGCCCGTTCTGTCGATCCTGCGCGGCGAAGCTCTGTCCGGCATAGCGGTCGAAGAGCGCGGCGGTGAGCCGCTCGCCCTCCAGCGCCAGTACGCCCTTGTAGTTGACGGGCAAGTCCTCGACCCGGTCGACACCGTAGCGCCGGAGCGTGGCCTGCTTGAAGGCGGTATAGTGCGGATCGTCGGGATTGTGGGTGTCGCCCAGCGTGCGCAGGTCACGCGCGATGGCGATATCGGTCTGGAGCTTGTTGCGGAGCGGCACCGCCGCGCCGGCCAGGTCGGGCGCGACGCGCGGCAGCAGGACGATGGCGACCGCCCATATGGCGACCAGCACGAGCAAGGCGTCGCGGCTGCGGCGCACCAGTGCCGAGACGAGCACGATCAGGACCATCCACAAGGCGAGATAGGCGAGATAGCCGAGGGCGATGACCAGCATCGGCAGCGGGAGGGCGCCGGGCTGGGCGGCGATGGCGACGAGCCCGAGCATCGCCGGCAACCCGGCGAGCAGGGCCACCGTGCCCAGCGCCATCAGCTTGCCGACAATAACCTGCCGGCGCGTCGCGCCCTGCAGCAGCAGGAGGCGCAGGGTGCGGCGCTCCGTCTCGCGAGAAACCGTGCCGAAGCCGAGAAAGACGAGGAGCAGCGGCGCGACCACCTGAAGCACGAAGGCGGGGGTCAACTGGCCGAAGCGCACGAGGAGCGAACTCTGCTGCACATCGCCGAAATTGGCGGTGTTCTGGCGATGCCCCTCGAGGAACATGCTGTTGCCGGTGAAGGCATCGACACCCGGGTCGAACGCGGCAAGTGGCCCGAGCGGACGGTAGATGAAGGTGCCGTAATGCACCATGCGGTGCGGATGGCGATCGGGCTGGGCATCGAAGGCGGCCTCCGCGCGGTGCTGCTGACGATCCCGCAAGGCGGCGATGGCGTGCTGGTGCGACCAGGAGCTGAGCACGGCCGCCAGGGTAAGCAGGACGAGCAAAATCAGGGCGATCACCGCCACGCGGTTGCGCGCCATCAGCCGCAGCTCGTCGCGCGCGATCAGGCGGGCGGGGCTCATGCCGCCAGCCTGCTGCCATCCACCTCGAAGCGGGCGTGCAGCGCCCGGATGTCGAACCGCTCGGGCCCGGTCGCGGCGACGTGCTCGACGAGACGTCCCCCCTCGAGAAAGCCAATATCGTCGGCGACCTCGGCGGCGGAGAGCAGGTCGTGCGTGACCATCAGTACCGCGGTGCCCCGCTCGCGCACCTGGCGGAGCAGGGCGTTGAAATCGGCGGTTGCGCGCGGATCCAGACCAGAGGTCGGCTCGTCGAGCAGCAGCACCGGCACCTGCCGCAGCAATGCGACGGCGATGGCGACCTTCTGACGCATGCCCTTCGAGAAGCCGCCGAGCCGCTGGTGCCAGGCGCGCTCCTGCAAGCCGGCGGCGGCGAACGCATCCGTGATGTCGCCACGCGCCTTGCGCTCGCCCGACAGGGTCAGGAGGTAGTCGGCGTTTTCGACGGCGCTGAGATGTTCGTACAGGGCGACGTTCTCGGGAAGATAGGCGATGCGCCGCCGCGCCGCGTCCGGATCCTCGCCGGGATCGATGCCGCAGACGGCGATCTGGCCGCCATCGGCGCGCACGAAGCCGAGCAGCGCCGCCAGCGTCGTCGACTTGCCTGCGCCGTTGCCGCCGAGCAGCGCCGTGATGCTGGCGGCCGGGACGGACAGGGTCAGGCCATCAAGGACGCGGTGCCGACCATAAGCGAGCGTCAGTGCGTCGATCCGGATCGGCGGGATGGTGTCGGTCATGCGTGCTCCTTGCTCGGTCGCGATCTGGCTTCGTTGGGCGCATAGGTCAACAGATATGTTACAACATATCACAATTGATGCGCGCTGCCCGAACGGATGGATGCTCGGGATCGATGCGCAGGCAGCGAGGCGTTGAAACGTCGATCCGGCGCAGATGCGTGAGCCGGATAGTCGCTCGCTAGCGGTGGTCCGCCGCAGTCCGCAGGGAAGCCTGATGGGCACCGATGCCTGCCAGAACTCCGGCCGCCGACGCGAGCGTGGCATTGTGCATGGGCGTGGCGGCGTCCCCCGCTGCCCAGACGCCCGGCACGGATGTCGCGCCCCACTGGTCTACCTTGACGTAAGGACCCGTCGGTCCGTCTTCGTGTTCGCAGCCGAGCATCGTCGCCAACGGTGTGGCAGGTTTGGTGCGCGGCGCGGTGAACAGCGCACTCACCTCCACGAACCGACCATCTGCCAACCGGACGCCATCCAACGCAGGCGCGTCGCCCAGCAGTTCGACCACCGGCGTTCGCTCCACCACGATCCCGCGTGCGGCGAAGGCGCGGACGTCGGCGGGATCGGGTTCGAAATGTCCCTGGGTGAAATAGGTGGTCGGGCCCCAGTCGGGAATCAGCATCGCCTGATGAGCCGACAGGGGATGAGCAGCCAACACGCCGAGCGGCTGGTCGCGCACCTCGTAACCGTGGCAGTAGGGGCAATGGAGCACGGTCGCTCCCCAGCGTTCGGCCATGCCCGGAACGGCTGGCAAGGTATCCGCGACACCCGTCGCCAGAACCAGCCGATGCGCGTGCAGCTGTCCACCGTCGGCGAGTTCGACGGCAAAGCCGCCGTCGACCGCGACCGCGCTGCTCGCCTCCCCCGACCGGATCTCCACCGTGGGGTAGCGAAGCAGCTGGCACCGCGCCTCGCGCATGATCGCCGCAGGCGCACGTCCGTCCTGACCCAGAAAGCCGTGTGCCTCGTCCGCGAAGCGGTTCCGGGGCAGTCCCGCGTCGATGACCAGCACGGTGCGTCTTGCGCGCGCCAGCTGGGTCGCGGCGGACAGGCCCGCGAAACTGCCGCCGATCACGATAACGTCGTACACGCACTTTTCCTTTCACATAACAGCAACTATTACATGAATGTTCATGGCTGCATTTGCAACAGCGAAAGTGGCATGATAGGTTGCAAGCGTGCTGTCGGGAGGATCGAAGCTTGGACGCGCGCCTGTCGAGAATGCTGCACCTGCTCATCCACATGGGACGGATGGAAGGACCGCTGACATCGGAGTCTGCCGCCACGATGCTGGGGACCAATCCCGTCGTGGTGCGCCGAACCATGGCGGGTCTGCGCGACACCGGTTACGTCACCTCGGTCAAGGGGCATGGCGGCGGCTGGTCGCTTACGCGCGGGCTGGACCGCATCACCATGCTCGATGTTCATCGCGCCTTGGGTGAGGGCCGCGTCTTCGCGCTGGGCCCTGCGGATCCGGCACCCGCTTGCCTCGTGGAGCAGGCGGTCAACGGATCGCTGGAAGGCGCCCTGCACGAAGCCAAGGCACTGCTTCTCCGTCGCCTGGCCGACGTGACGCTGGCCGATATCGCCGCGGATTACGATCGACGTATGGCGGACAACGAGGCAGTGAAACCGGATGGGCGAACGACCGTTTCGACCGGCCAGGCAAAGGCCGTTCGACATTCAGGAAATCGACCATGAACACCCAGCATGACAAACTGTTTCGAGGCGCATTGGCGGGGCTCGTCGCCGGCGCGGTGGCGTCGTTCGCGATGGATCGGTTCCAGGCGGCCTTCGCGGCCTTGTCAGCCGGCGATGACGATAACGACAGCGAGCCCTCCACGGAGAAGGCCGCCGATCGCGTCGCCACGCTGCTGACGGGGCAGGCGGTGGTCGACGCCGACAAGCCGCTCGCCGGGCAGGCGGTGCACTATGCCCTCGGGATCGGCCTGGGCGTCGCCTATGGGATCGCGGCGGAGTTCCGGCCTGCCGTGACGGCCGGGTTCGGTAGTGCGTTCGGTATCGCAACGGCAACGCTGATCGACGAGGCTGCTGTACCGGCCGTCGGATTGGGCGAGGCTCCCTGGAACGCCGGGCTGTCGAGCAACCTGTATTCCTACGCATCTCATCTTGTGTTCGGCGGCACGGCTGAACTCGTCCGAGCGCAGGTCGCTGGAACATTGAAGCCGTAAGGCCGGTCCGCGGTTCCGGCGTCGTCCCGCCGGCGCAGCCGGGCCCAGTTCAGGCGCCGGGCGGCGCGATCCGGCTGGCGATAGTGGCCAACGTGGCCAGGATCGCCATCGACGGCAGCGCGGCAGCCTCCGGGAACATGGGCATCGCGACCGGCGACATCAGGATCGGCTATCGCGGGTCGGGCGTCCGGGTACCTGTGGCGTCAATGGTCATGCCGCTGCCCCGACGATGTCCAGCAGCCATGCTTCGGCCTGCTCGACCGAATGGAAATACTCAGCGCCTCGTTCTGCGGCAGCGCGCTTGATCTGTGTGCGGGCGAGCGAGGCGGACACCACCATGGCGATCCGGCGACCATGGTAACGGGAATCGGCAAGCAACTCCTGAAAGGCGGCGACGCTCTCCTGGGACTGGATCTTCATGTCGCGGATGTCGACGATGGTAAGATGCTGGCCCGGTGCGCACAGCAGCAGGCGATGCGCCTCGTCGCGCGCCTGCCGGAAGCGGGCGACATCGGCCGGGGCGTAGAACCCGGCCAGGGTGAAATGCATCAGGTCGCGTGACGCGTCGACCGAGATGTAGAAGGACGGCTGCATGGATCGACGATCTCGCCGAAATGTTGCGACTTCCTTGCCACTTCGACCAAGGTCTAAATCGGCGAGGTGAGCCTCGCGTGGGACAAGAGGCCACCCCGGTCCGGTTTGTGCCTAGATCACGGCACTCAGCATCATCGTGAATATAAGGCCGAACACGCCCACCAGCGTCTCCATCAGTGACCAGGTCCGGAACGTCTGCTTCAGGGTCAGGCCGAAATACTCCTTGAACATCCAGAAGCCCGAGTCGTTGACGTGACTGAACATCAGGCTGCCGGCGCCGATCGCGAGTACCATCAGGCTGCCATCGGCCTGATGCGCGGCGACCATCGGCTGCATGATGCTGGCGGCGGTCAGGCCGGCGACCGTGGCCGATCCCAGCGCCACGCGGATCGTCATCGCCAGCATCCACCCGAGCAGCAGCGGCGGCAGCGGTATGCTGTTCAGCTGCGTCGCCAGTGCCACGTCGGCACCACCCGCGACGAACACCTGCTTCAGCGCGCCGGCGCCCGCGATGATCAGCAGGATGCCGCCGATATCCGTTACCGCCTGTGCCTGACCGCGGCCGACCTGCGCCAGCGTGTGGCCTTGGGTCGTCGCCAGCAGGATCGTCGCCACGATGAGGGCGATCAGCATGACGACGGTCGGATTGCCCAGGAGCGTCACCGCCGCCTCGGCCGAACCGCCCGCGGCTCCGTTCTGGACGATGGTGGCAAGGGTCAGCAGCGCGACCGGTAGCAGCGCGCAGGTGAAGCTGCGCAGCGCGCTGGGCTGGGCGACCGGGTCGGCCGGTTCGGTCGGCGTGAAGAGGGCGGGTGGCCGGGCGATGACGCCGCGGATCGACATCGCGAACAGCGGTCCCGCGATCGCCAGCGTCGGAATGCCGACGATCAGGCCGAGCACCAGGGTTCGGCCGATATCGGCGCCGAACTGCGCCACGAGCGCGGTGGGAGAGGGATGCGGCGGCAGGAAGCCGTGTGCGATCGACAGCCCGGCCAGCATCGGAATGGCGAGGTATACGACCGGCATCTGCGCGCGGTGCGCGATCGAGAAGATCAGCGGCACGAGCAGCACGAAACCGACATTATAGAACAGCGGGATGCCGACCATGAAGCCGGTCGCGGCCATCGCGATGCTGATGAACCGCTGGCCCGACCAGCCGAACAACGTGTCGGCGATCCGCCGCGCCGCCCCGCTGTCCGCCACCAGCTTGCCGAACATCGCGCCCACCACGAGGATGATCGCGATCGGCCCCAGCATCGCGCCGATGCCCGCCTCGATCGTCGGGACGATCTTCTCCAGCGGCAGGCCCAGCAACAAGGCGGCGGTGATCGACGCCGCGACGAAGGCGATGAAGGGGTGAACCCGACCGACCGAAATGGCGATGATCAACAGCAGAACCGCTGCGAGGATCGCGATAAGCGTCATGTAACCCGGCTCCTTCAGGCCGACAGGTGTGGCATCGGCGTGGCTTGCGGCACCGTCATGACAGGCGGACCGTGTTCCACAAGGCCTCTCGAACAGCGACGATGCAAATTGCCGGAGCGGAGACGGGCCATGGAGGGCGGAGGCCCTCGTTTCTCGTGCGACCGCCGCTGCGGCGCCGGGCAGCCTAGCGGGCGGTCGTCAAATCTGCTTAAGCGACAGCGTGTTGACCCATGATGCAACATGGGCCGGACGAGACGAGATATGCTCGCGACAGATCAGGCGAGCCCAGGAGAGACCCGATGCGACGTTCATCGAGACTGCTGACGTGCCTTTTGCTGACGATCGCGTCGTCACCGTCGATAGCCGCGCCGCGAGAGCCGGCGAACAACGTGCTGACCGCACAGGAGCGTGCAGCGGGTTGGCAGTTGCTGTTCAACGGCCGCGATCTCGGCGGATGGCGGTCGTTCCGGGGTGGCGCTCCTGCTCCCTTGTGGAAGGTACGCGACGGGGCGCTGGAACTGACATCGACCAGCGGCGAGATGAGCGGCGGCGACCTGGTGACCGCGGGTGAGTACGGGTCGTTCGAGCTGACGCTCGACTGGAAGGTCGCTCCCGGCGGCAATAGCGGCGTGCTCTATCTGGCGCGCAACCTGCCGCAGACCAAGCAGGTCTACGAGACGGGGCTGGAGATGCAGGTCCTCGACGATGCGGGTCATGCCGACGGCAAGATCCCGTCGCATCATGCCGGCGCGCTGTACGACATCACCGTGCCGCCCGCAGGTGCGTCGCGTCCGGCCGGGCAGTGGAACCACGCGCGGCTGCTGGTCGAGCGCGGCCGCATTCGCCAGTGGCTGAACGGCGTCGCGACCGCCGATGTTTCCTATGGCGACGATGCCTGGAGGCGACGGGTGGCGCAGTCCAAGTTCGCGCGGATGCCGTTCTTCGGCACCTTTCCCAGCGGCGTGATCGCGCTGCAGGACCATGGTGAGCCGGTCGCATTTCGCAACATCAAGCTGCGCCGGATCGGCGCGAGCGCGAAGGGAGCGCAGGAGTGAAGGGCGAAGCGAAGACACCGGCGGATGCCGTGGCCGACGTGATCATCGTCGGATCGGGTGCGGCGGGCGGCATGGCGGCGTTCAGCCTGACCAAGGCGGGGCTGCGCTGCCTGATGCTGGAGGCGGGCCGTGACTACGACCCGCAGTCCGAGGTCAACATGTTCGCACCCGAGAGCGACGCACCGCTGCGCGGCGTGGGGACGCCCGACAAGCCGTTCGGCTATTTCGACGCGACGGTCGACGGCGGCTGGCAGGTGGAGGGCGAGCCCTACACGATGCGGGAGGGATCCGATTTCCGGTGGTACCGCCCGCGGATGCTGGGCGGGCGCACCAATCACTGGGGCCGCCACGTGCCGCGACTGGGCCCGTACGACTTCAAGCCCTTTTCGAGGGACGGGTTGGGAGTGGACTGGCCGATCGGCTATGACGACGTCGCGCCCTTCTATGACCGGGTCGAGCGGATGATCGGCGTCAATGGCGGCCGGATCGATCTGGAGAACCATCCGGACTCCCCGGCCGACTGCCTGATGCCGCCGCCGCCGCCGCGGGTGCCGGAGATGCTGATCAAGGCCGCCGCGGAGAGCCTGGGCATACCGGTGCGCCCGGCGCATACCGCCGTGTTGACGCGCGACATGCCCGACGACGTGGCGCCGCGCAGCGCCTGCCTGAACGCCACGCCCTGCACGCGCGGCTGCACGATCGGAGCGATGTTCCAGACGACGACGTCGCTGCTGCCGATGGCGAAGGCGACCGGGCGGTTGACGGTGGTGACGGACGCGATGGTGTCACGCGTGACGATGGCCGCCCCCGGCCGCGCCGCCGGCGTGGAGTATGTCGATCGCAAGACGGGTCGACGCCATCAGGTGCGCGCGCGCGCCGTGGTATTGGCGGCCGGTACGGGCGAGACGACGCGCCTGTTGCTGAATTCCGGCGAAGGCGGACGCGGCCTGGCCAACTCGTCCGGCGAATTGGGCCGCAACCTGACCGATTCGACCGGCGCGTCGTTCCGCGCCTTCATCCCGGCGCTCGCCGATCGGCCCCGGTATAACGAGGACGGGATCGGTGGCCAGCACATCTACATCCCGTTCTGGCTGTACCAGCAGCAGAAGCGCGGCGAGCTGGACTTCGCGCGCGGCTATCATTTCGAGATCGGCGGCCGGTTCGGCGTTCCGTCGGCGGATGCATTGCCGCGGGTATGGGGAAGCGAATTGAAGAAGGCGGTGCGCCACGCGTCGGGTGCCACCATCGGGCTGACGTTGCGCGGCGAGATGATCCCCAACAAGGATACGTTCTGCGAGATCGATCCGACCGTGAAGGACCGGTTCGGCATCCCCGTGCTGCGCTTCGCCTTCCGCTGGTCGCAGAACGAGGTGAATCAGGTTGCGCACGGCCGACGCAGCGCGCATGCCGTGTTCAAGCGATTGAACGGCACGATCCTGGATCCCGATCTGCCGCCCGAGAAGATCATGACCGCCGGTGGCGAGATCATCCACGAGCTGGGAACTGCGCGGATGGGCGCCGACGCGCGATCGTCGGTGGTCGACGGTTACGGGCAGACATGGGACGTCGGCAATCTCGTGCTGATGGACGGGGCGACCTTCGCCTCCGGCGCTCACAAGAATCCTACCCTGACGATCCTCGCGCTGGCGCTGCGCGCATCGGAACGTCTGGCCGTCCGCTTCAAATCGGGAGCTTTCGCATGACCCTGTCGCGGCGCGCCACGATGCAGTGGATGATGACAGCGGCGCTGCTGCCGCTGGCGCGGTGGTCGCCCGCGGAAGCCGCCGTCGGGGCAGACGGCAGCGCCGCTGCGCCGTTCGATACCGTCGCCGGCTGGCCCGAGGTCCCGGCTGCCGTACCTGCGCAGGGTTATGGCCGCGATCCGGCGCTGACCGAGCCCAAGGTGACGTGGCCGCTGACCCTGAGCAAGGCGCAGCGATCGACGGTCGACCTGCTGGGCGATATGATTCTGCCCCCCGACAACGTGTCGCCCGGGGCCGGTGCGCTGGGCGTCGGCGCATTTATCGACGAGTGGATCAGTGCGCCTTATCCTGCCCAGCAGGCCGATCGGGCCAAGGTCCTCGGCGGTCTGGGCTGGCTGGATGCACAGAGCAGGCTGATGCACGGCAAGTCCTTTGCGGCGATCACCGTGCCGCAGCGGACGGTGATCCTGGACGCCCTGGGCACCGCGACGCCGGCCGCGGCGATGACCGCGCCGGTCGCGTTCATGGACACGATACGCAAACTGTTCGTGCTCGGCTTCTACACCCTGCCCGAGGGCAAGGCCGACATGGGATATATCGGCGATCAGCCGACGCCCGGCCCCTATCCGGGCCCCTCGAAGGAGGCGCTGGCTCATCTGGCGACGGTGCTCGCCGGGCTGAAGCTGACGGGGTCGTCCGCCTAGCCCGTGGGGTGTTTCGTCCGTTGGGCGCTGTCAGCTGTCGATCAGCGCACCGTGTACGGTACCGACATGGTGAAGCTGGAGCCCGCGGCCATGCTGCCCCTCGGTTTGAAGCGGATGGTGGTGACCGCCGCCTGGCTGGCCATATCGCCGGCAACGGGCGCGTAGGTGAAGGTGGCGCCCTGATCCGACGAGAACTCGACATCGTCGCTCGAGGCCGCCGGACCGGCATAGGACAGGAGCAGCCCCGAACTGCCCGTGCTGCTCTGGATCACCTGGCCGTTGGTCCCGTCGCCGTCCAGGGCGATCTGCGTTCTGCTCGCAGTGGGCAGATTCACCACCAGCGTCGCCGCATCCACGGCGACGATGTCGGGATTGTTCAGGGTGATCGTCACCCGTCGCTTGGAGAGCGGCAGCGCCTTGGGGCTGTTCGTGCCGGATACCGGATCCCAGGTGGTCTGCGAGGTGATGATCGCCGTCACCGGTTTGGCGGCCACGGTCAGCGTGAACTTGATGGTCGCGGTGGCGGCACCCTGTTTCAAGACGCCCAGTGTGCATGACGAGCCGACCCAGGTGCCGCTGCAGAACTTCCACACCCAAGCGATCGTGAACGTGCCGGTGTAGCTGCCAGCGGGAGCCGGGTTCGTACTGGACGCCTTGACGTAGACGGGAATGTTGCTGGGGCTGTTGCCGAGCAGGCCGACCAGGTCGATCACCTGCGGGTTGAGGAAATTGGTCGCAGTGGCGGGGCTCATCTGCCGGGTGGCGGCTTGGTCGAGATAGATCTTGAAGGTGACCGGCTCGCCGCCGTTTACCGGCATCATCCGGTAATTGTCGGCACTGCCCAGTGTGCCGGTCAGGGTGTTGCCGCCCAATAGCGAGATCGCGGTGCCCGTGCAGTTGATCCCGCCCGACAGCGTGCCGACCGGCACGGCGTTTCCCTTCACCTCGGCAGGCGAGAAGCTGCCCAGATCGGGATTGGTGGACGGATTGGTAACGGTGCACCCCGCCGCATCCGCGGACCAGAGGGCACCGGCGGCGACCAGCGCCAGTCGGAGAGCAAGGACGCCGCGATGGCATCTGCGGTCCGGGCAAGCTGGAACACGTTCCATGCTCGCGACCGGAATCAAGTGCTCACCCATGCCCGGATGGATGGATAGGACGGGTTGATGATTGGTGAAATCGGGCGATCGACGATCGCCAGTTAGACCAATGGCGTAGGCGGGGGGCGGACGCTGCGCCGGCGCTTCAGGGTGTGCCGGACGCGACAGGCACCGGTGCCGTGGTGCCGCGAAGCTCCAGGCATGCCGGCACGATGACCGGATCGACCGGCGGCGGCTGACCCTGGCGATCGGCGATGATGAGGCGGACGGCGCGGGCGGTCACCTCGGCGACGGGTTGCGATACCGCGGTCAGGGGCGGGTCGGCGAAGCGGACGGCAGGGGTATCGTCGAAACTGATGATCGACAGATCGTGCGGGATGCGGAGCCCACGCTTTCGCGCGGTTTCCAGCGCGCCCAGCGTCATCTGGTCGTTGCTGGCGATGATCGCGGTGGCCGGCTCTGCAAGATCGAGGAGTTGACTGGCGGCGGCCCTGCCGGACGAGCGGCTGAAGTCTCCCGCGATCATCAGGCCCTTCGTGGGGCAGCCCGCTGCCGCCATCGCGGTCCGCCAGCCGTCCACGCGCCAGCCGCTGAGTTCGTAATCTGCCGGGCCGGCGACGAAGCCGATGCGGCGATGGCCGAGTTCCAGCAGATGCTCTGTGGCGACGCGTCCCACCCGCTCGTCGTCCATCACCAGCTTGATGCCGCCGCCCGGCGTCGTCGATCCGATCCGGGCGAAGCTGATGCCATGGGCCTCCAGCAGGTCGATGATGAGGGCGTTGCCCGAGTGGGGCGGGGTGAGGATAATGCCGTCGGGCTGGACCGCCGCGATCGCGCCGAGCAGTTCGCGCTCGATATGGTCGCTATGCGTATCGATCAGCTCGACGATCAGGCGATAGCCATGTTCCGCACAGGTCAGCATACCGCCGAGCAGCATCTGGTCCACCCAGTCCGTTCCCTGGCGCGAGCGCCAGTCGGCGATGGTCCGCTCCCGATCGTTGAGCGCCAGGATCAGGTACGAATGTGCGCCCGCCAGCCGCTGGGCCGCCAGCGAGGGGACATAGCCCAGCCGGTCGATTGACGCCTGGACGCGCTGCACCGTTTCCGACCGGACGCCCACGGCCTTGTTGACGACGCGGCTGACCGTTTGCAGCGACACGCCGGCATCGGCCGCGACGTGCCTGATGGTGACGGTCTGCTTCCGTTTTGCCATCCCGATCGCGATCAGCCGGCCGCGCCCGGTCGCGGGCTGCCGCAGTAGCGGGCGACATAGGCGGCATGGTCCGGCAGGCCGGCGACGGTCCGGCGCATCGTATCGCGTACCGTGGCGAGAAGCTTGTCGAGTTCGTCGTCGCGCAGCTTGCCCGCGATCGGATGCCAGCCGCGAGGCATGATCCCCTGACCCATCATCACCTGCACCCAGCTGTTTTCCGCGAATAGTTCCTCGTTGCGGCGGAAGACGCGGCCGGTCTCGCGGAACAGTTCGATCTTCTGTTCCAGCGTGTCGGGGATCGGCATCGTCCCGCAATAGCGCCAGAAGGCGCTGTCGCGCCGTTCCGTCGCCTTGTAGTGGAGGATCAGGAAGTCACGGATCTGCAGCATGTCGGTGTGCTGCTGGTCGTTGAATTCGGCCACGTCGCGCTCGCTGACGCCGTCCACCGGAAACATCCGGATCAGTCGCAGGATCGCGCGCTGGATCAGGTGGATGCTGGTCGATTCCAGCGGCTCCATGAAACCGCCAGACAACCCGATCGCGATGCAGTTGCGATACCATTGCCGCCGACGCGCGCCGGTGACGAAGCGGATGACATTGGGCTCGGTCAGCGTCCGCCCCTCGACATTGCCGAGCAGCCGGGCGAGCGCCGCCTCGCGATCGAGATAGCGGTTGCAATAGACGATGCCGTTGCCGGTCCGGTGCTGAAGCGGGATCCGCCACTGCCAGCCGGCATCGTGCGCGATCGCGCGGGTATAGGGGAGGGCGGGGCCGATACTTTCCGTCTGCACCGCGATCGCCGAGTCGCAGGGCAGGTAATGGGCCCAGTCGTCGAACCCGGCATGCAGCGCCTGCTCGATCAGGAGCGCACGGAAACCGGTGCAGTCGACGAACAGATCGCCCTCGATCCGCTGCCCCGACTCGAGCACCAGCGCGGCGATGTCGCCGCTATCTCCGTTGAGGTCGACCTGCGCGATCCTGCCCTCGATCCGCTCGGTCCCGTCCGCTTCCGCCATCCGGCGCAGGAAGCGGGCGTAGAGCGTCGAATCCAGCTGATAGGCATAGTTCATCTGGTCGTCGGGCAGGTGCGCGAACTTTCCGTCCATCGCCGCGAGCAGTTCCAGGCAGTAATCGGCATAGGGCTGCTCGTGCCCCTTGTGCCGGCCATAGAGCCAGAAGTGCTGGAAACCGGCCGACCAGTGATCCTTGCCGGTCAGGCCGAAGGAGTGGAAGTACCGGTCGCCGACCGTCTTCCAGTTGTCGAACAGGATGCCCAGCTTGAATGTCGCCTGGGTGGCGCGCATGAAATCGGCCTCGTTGATCCCCAGCAGCCGGTTGTAGGTGACGAGTGGGGGGATGGTCGATTCACCGACCCCAACCGTACCGATCGCGTCGGACTCGACGAGGATCAGCTCGATCGTGCTGCCCATGGTTCGGGCGATCGCGGCCGCGGTCATCCAGCCCGCCGTGCCGCCACCGGCGATGACAACCCGCCGGATGCTCATCGGCCCAGCGCCCGGAGCAGGAACGCCCGCAACCTGCCCGCGCTCTCCGGCACCAGCGGCGCCAGAACGCTGCGTGCGGCGGAGGGGATATGCGCCGTCACCTCCGGATCGTTGTCGAACACGTAGTAATCGAACATGTCGCGCCAATGCTTCTTCTGGTCTGCCGGCAGGTCGCGAACCGACAGGATCGCATGGTTCAGCGCGTCCTGCGGCTGGCCGAGCCAGCGCGGGCTGGTGCGCCACCAATAGTTCACCAGCACGTTGAACGGTGCCAGCCCCTCGACATGATGCCACCACATCGCCGGGATGTAGAGCGCGTCGCCTGCCTCCAGTTCGGCGACCAGTGCGTGATCCAGCGCATCGCGGAAACGCGGATGTGCCGCGAAGTCCGGCGCGTGGAAATCGACCATGCTGACCGCCCGTCCAGCGGGGGTGTTGTCGACCGGGCCCAGGTAGAGGTTGCGGAACTGTTCGCGCGGGAACAGCGTGAACCGCCGCCGCCCAACCGCGACGCAGGCGAGGTTGTCCGGCACGTCGTTGTGCGCGGCTATGCGCGTCCGCGTGCCCATCCAGATGCTGGCGAGCGGCGTCCGGTCGCCGAGGTCGACATGGTTCGCCTCGTGCAGGCCGGTGAAGAACTCCTTCATGTCGATCGAGGCGAGATAGATCGGCCGGGCGTCCGGCGCGGTCTCGTTCGCCTCGATATGGCCGAACACCTCGGCCAGGCTCGACGGGAAGGTGGCGAAGTTCATCCCCATCGCCTCGTCGTAGAACAGGCGCCCGTCGCTGCCGCTTGCGCCCACCGATACGGTGAACGGCACGTCCCGCCGGTGTGCAAGGATATATTCCCGCGCGTCCGCGGCGGATCGGCGGCCGGCGCGGACCAGCGGCCAGTCGTTCACCAGCCCGCGCACGACGAAGGGCTCCGTCGCGGAGCGCAGCACGGCATCGAGCGCGCCCGGCCCGTCGATCGTCGCTTCGTCCACTCGGGGTAGGGCGGCGAAGATGGAGGGTGACGGATCAGCCATGGCGCAGCGTCGCGTTCTTGCGCGCGATCAGCGCCGGCAGGTTGCCCTGCGATGCCAGAGCCATGAAGATCGGCATCAGGTGCCCGTGGCGGTGCAGATCGTCGAGCGTGGCGCCGTCCAGAGCGCGCAGCCGGTCTTCGTCGATTACCTGGAACCCGACCAGCCGGTTGACCGATCCGTCGTCTAAGGTGATCTCCAGCGTCAGCGGCTCCAGGAGATCGTACCGCCGCAGGGCCGCGAAGAACGCGGCGCCGGATCGATACCCGGTATCCAGCGCCCCGAGCTTTTCCACCACGCCCTCCAGAAATGGCGTGGGCTGGCCATCGATGTCGAACAGGCGTGTTCCCTCCGCAGCGTCGACGCGGGGGCTGGCCATGTCGATATGCACCTGTGCGCCGGCCTCGTCGTCGTCCTGCGCGCCGCGCCCGATCAGGAACGGCTGGATGTCCATCGCGAGCGGCAGGTAGCGGGCATCCCAGCCACCAGGTGTCAGGTACAGGTTCTCGCCCGTCTCGAACCCGAACAATGCCACCGCGATCGTCGTATCGTCCTCGATGTTGCGGCGGAACAGGATGAGATATTCCTGCTGTACGCGCCGGAACTCGTCGGGGACGACCAGGCAGCTCATCAGCGCATCGCCCATGTCCACCCCGCGATCGTGACGAACACGCGTCGTCGCATGGGCGGCAGGGGTCAGGACGGCGTGTTCCGGCATGTCAGCGACTTTCCATCATGGCCGCAGCGGCCGGAGCATCCCGGCGCAGCGTATCGAGATAGGCACGATGCGTCGGCAATCCCGCGACGAGCGCGCGTTCCCGCTGGCGCAACTGGGCAAAGGCCGCCGCCATTGCCGGATCGGGCCGGGATGCCGACAGCGGCGCGGGGTAGCCCATGCCGTAGAGCACATACTGATAGCTGGCCGGCGGAAACACCTCGTCCGCATGGGGCAGGTCGTATGCCGACGGCGGCTGATCGCGCCACACCGCCAGCAGCTCCGTCAGCCGGTCGGGCATCGTCGCCGGATCGCGCTGGTCGCGCCAGTACGGTTCCTGCCTCTCGCTGAGTACGTAATGCAGCTTCAGGAACTCGACGATACGATCCCAGCGATAGCGGAACAGCGTGTTGAAGCGCGTGGCCCGAATATCCATCGCGCTGCGCGTTCGCGGAAAGTTGGCGATCAGCGCATCGAGCGACAATTCGATCAGCACGATGGCCGACGCCTCGAGCGGTTCGAGGAACCCGGCGGAAAGGCCGATCGCCAGGCAGTTGCGGATCCAGAACCGGTCGCGATGTCCGGACCGGAACGACAGTCGTCGCGGCGACGATGCCGCCGGATCGACCTGCGGCGCGGTGCGTGCCAGATAATCGCGCAGCGTCGCCGCCGCCGTATCGTCGTCCATGTAGCGCGCGGCATACACACAGCCGACACCGCGTCGCCCCGGCAGGCCGATATCCCAGATCCATCCCGCGGCATGCGCGGTCGCGATCGTCTGCGCAGCGATCGGGCTGTCCGGATCGACCGGAACCTGAACGGCCAGCGCGCGATCGTTGAACAGTTCCGGTGAACGATCGACCAGGTCGGCACCCAGGGTCCGTCCGATCAGCAGCGCCGCCTGACCCGTACAGTCGATGAACAGGTCGCCCGCGATCGTCGCGCCGCTGCGGGTCTGCACTGCCGCGATATCGCCGGCGTCATCGCGCACGATCCTGACGACATGGTCGCGCACCACATCGACGCCCAGACGATCAGTCGCGTGCGCCGCCAGCATCCGGGCGAACTTGCCGGCGTCGAGGTGATAGGCGTAATTCAAGGCGCCGGCATAGGCGGGCATCTGCCGTTGCCGCGGAGCGAGGTCGAGCGCGCAGATCTGCGGCTGGATGCCGACTGCGGCGGCGAAGGCGCTGTCCGGCGCATGGGTCTGCCAGCCGCCGACCACCTCGCGCGGTTCGCCGGCGAGCGGCGGGACGAAGGGGTGGTAATAGCGATCGTCGGATGCGCCGGTGCGCCACCCGTCGAAGCGCGAGCCCTGCTTGAACGCTCCGTCGCAGGCCAGCAGGAACGCGGCCTCGTCCAGTCCGATCCGCTCCAGCGTGCGCCGCATCGTCGGCCACGTTCCCTCGCCCACGCCGATCGTGGGCACGTCGGGCGATTCGACCAGCGTGACCTTGATCGGCCGACCTGCGACGGCACCGGCCTGCGCGGCGATCAGGCAGGCCGACAGCCAGCCGGCCGTGCCGCCGCCGACCACCACGACGCTGTCGATTGTCCGTTCCGCCGCCACGATCCCGCCCTATCCGCTGCGCCGGGTTCGGCAACCCGGAAATGGCGAGCCGATGGCCGGCTGCCGTTTCCGGGTCGCCGGATCGGTCAGAAGCTGAACCGCACGCCGGCCGAGTAGCGCGCGTCCTGCTTCACCACGAAGGTGACGTTCCGATCCGACCGGCGATGCCCGCGGCGGTCGGCACCGGTCAGGTTGATCGCTTCGACGAACGCGGTCAGGCCCGGAATGAACTCGTAGCTGGCGGTCGCATCGACCTGGCCATATCCCTCGACATAGTTGGGATTGATGCCGCCGCTGGCCAGGAACTCGGCCCGCCAGTTGTACGATACGCGCGCCTGCAACCCGTTCTTGTCGTAATAGGCGCTGGCATTGGCGCTGTCGGACAGGCCGTTGACCGCGAACTGCGAGGTGCTGGCGGGCAGCGTGTTGTCGAAATCGCGATTGCCGTCGACCTTGGTGTAGTTCAGCTGGGTACCGAAGCCGGTGTCCCAGAAGCTGTGCTGGATCGCGAATTCGAACCCGTCGATCGTTGCCGTCTCGTCACTGTTGAACGGCGTCGAGATGACGAAGTTGACCGGCGCATCCGCCGCCGTGCCCAGGATTGTGCCGTTGACCACGCTGCCCGGGAAGTTGGCGCCGATATAGTCGCGGATCTGCGCAAAGGTGGCGTTGGCACCCAGTGCCGCCAGCGCCGCCTGATAGCGCGGGCCATTGGCGGGGTTGGTCAGGCCGAAGGCCGGCGTGTTGACCTGGGTCGATCCGATATAGTTCGACACCTTCTTTCGGAAATATCCGACCGACATGTAGCTTTCGGGCGTGTAGTACCATTCGGCCGACAGGTCGATGTTCTTGGACTTGAACGGAACCAAGTTCGGATTGCCCTGCGCACCGGTACCCCCGCCGACGCGGAACAGCTGGTCTACGGTCAACCCGCCCTGCAGCGAGCCGTAATCGGCGCGCGTGATGGTGTGGCTGTACGATGCGCGAAGCTTCACGTTGCGGATCGGCTGCACGTCGAGATCGACCGAGGGCAGCCACTCGTCATACTGGCCCGCGAAGGTCGTGAAGCTGCTCTGTCCCGAGTAGACGACGTTGAACTCGTTCTGCGAATTCTGCCGCGTACCCGACGGGATCGGGACCAGCGCCGACGATTTCACGCTCGTGTGCTCGTACCGGATGCCGGCGATCAGATGTGCCGGATTCTGGAACAGGTCGAACGTGTTGTTGATCTGCAGGTACGGCGCCACCGTCTTCTCGCGAATACGGCGGTCTGTGTTGAACGGGATCAGGCAGTCGCCGTCGCCACCGCAGATGCCGTAGGTCTGGTCCAGCAACGACACGACCCGTTCGAAGTCGTAGCCGTAGAATTGCTGGACGATCGCGGGGTTGCTCGCGCCGCTGACGCCCTCGAACTTGCCCGGCACGCCGATCAGCTTGAAGATGTCATCGGGCAACAGGGCCGCCGCTGCCGCCCGCTGGGCCGCACTGTCGCCCCCCGTTCCACCCCAGGTGTCGTTCTGGAGCACGCTATAGGCCGATCGCACCTTGTTGTCGGTATAGGCGAAGCCCCAGTCGAGCGAATCCAGGAAGCTGCCGTCGTGGTCGTAATGACCCTTCAGCTGCACCTGATTGATCCGGTCGCGGAAATAGGAATTGCGGAAGGCGTTGCCGGTCGGCGTGATCAGCGCGGCGTTAAGCGGATCGATACCGGGCTGCATCGCGAACGAGATGACCGGCAGGTCCTTCTCGAAGTTGATCGTCTGGGTGGCGACGCCGAAGATGGCGGTGCCGAGCGAGTTGCTGTTGCCGTACTTGTTGGTCGGCTTCGACTCCGCGGTCGAATGATGCGCGTCGAGCGCGATCGTGACGCCGCCCGGCGCCTCCCATGTCAGGTTGCCGCCCAGCGACTTGTTCTGGGTGCGGTACGCGGTCAGCGCGCTGGAGTAGGAGAGGTCCTTCGCCTCCGCCGCGGTGAAGCGCTCGGTGTAGAAGTCCGGGCCGGCGACCGGGCCGTCTGTCCAGGCGGACGACGTGTCGTTGTGGTTGAACCAGATGCCGACATTGGCATTGCGCGTCTTCACCTCGTTGCGCGAATAGGTGAAATCGGCCGTCGCGGTCAGGCTGTCGGTGGGACGCGCCTGTAGCACGAGCTGGCCGTTGATACGCTCACGGGTGAAGTCGTTGACGTCGTAGGACGCGTTCTGCGGCACCTCGTACACGTCGGTCGGGCCGGGACGATTGGTGATGTTGGCTGCGCGCGGGGTGCCAGGCTGAGCCAGCGATCCCCAGTTGTTCTCGGAGCCCAGATATCCGTCGCGCCAGCCGACATTGGCCTGGTTCACCGATGCGTGGCGCTTCTGGTAGACGCCGTTTACCAGGATGCCGAAGCGGTCGCCGCCGAACGTGGTCGAGAAGATGCCCGACACCTCTGGCGTGATGTCGTTCTTGCCGTTCTGCGAGGTGTCGATCACGCCGCGCGCCGCGATCGAGCCGCGGGTGCCGATCTTGTCCAGCGGGCGCGGGGTGCGGATGTTGATCGTCGATCCGATGCCACCCGACGGCACGGTCGCGCGGCCGGACTTGTAGACCTCCAGCGCGGCGATGCCTTCCGATGCCAGATTGGCGAAATCGAACGCGCGCGACGTCGGCGCACTGTTGCCATCGCCGATGACCGAGGTCGGCAGCTGACGACCGTTCAGCACGACCAGGTTGTATTCCGGGCCGAGGCCGCGGACCGTGACGAACGATCCTTCGCCGTTCGACCGGTCGATCGACACGCCGGTGATGCGCTGGAGGGATTCGGCGAGGTTGGTGTCGGGGAATTTGCCGATGTCCTCCGCCGAGATCGCGTCGACGATGCCCTGCGCGTCGCGCTTGATGTCCGCCGATGCGCGCAACGATGCGCGGATGCCGGTGACGACGATATCCTCGCTGGGCTCCGTCGGATTGGCCTGGGTTGTGGTCGGGGGCGCTGCCTCGGGCGCGATCTCGGAGGAGCCGGTGTTGCCGACCGTCGCGGCCGCATCCTGCGCCATCGCCAGCCCGGGTGCGCCGAGCAGCGCGATCGCCGACGTGCCGATCACCCATCGCGACAACGATCGATTCGTGAGCCCACGCATCCTGTATCCCCTCCTGTTTACCGGACGCATATGCTTCGCGTCCTTGGTCTGTGAACGTTCACTTCCGGGTAAAGTGCTAAATTGTCAAGACCGACCGTCGTTATTGTGAACGTTCACGAACTCGGCCGCTCACCGGTTTGTCCGGTAGTCGTGGTTGCCGCCTTGTGGTGAACCGGGCAGGGCGGACGGGATGTCGCGTGCCGTCCACCTCGATCATCGGCCGGGCGGCTTCCTGGCCGCGCTGGCACTCGCGCACATCGGCGGCGTGATCGGCTATCTCCCGCTCCTGACGCTGCTGTTGCCGATGCGCGTCGCGGCGCTTGCCGGGGAGGCGCGACTGGGCGTGTTCACCGCAACCGTCATCGTCGGCGCGCTTGCCGCCAGCGGCGCCAACATCCTGTTCGGGTGGCTCAGCGATCGGTCGGTGGCCGGTGGTGGCGGCCGGCGAATATGGCTGGCCGGCGGCGTCGCTGCGACCGCGCTGGGTCACGCCGTGGTAGCCGCCGCCGCGTCGCCCGCGATGCTGGTGGTGGCGATCGCGCTGTTCCAGGCGGGCGTGAACGCACTGCTTGCGCCGCTGTTCGCGATCATGGCGGACGAAACGGCCGATCGCCAGAAGGGGGTCATGGGCGCCCTGCTGGCCTTGGGACATCCGGCGGCGGCGGGGATGGTGGCAGTCGTCGCGTCGCTCGGCACGCTGGCATCGTACGCGGTGCTGCCGGCGGTCGTCGCCGGCTGCGCGCTGCCGCTTCTCCTGACCCGTGCGCGCATGGCGGATCCGGGCGTTTCCTCGCCGGAGCGCATCCCGACCGGACGGCGCGACCTGTGGGCGGCATGGTTCGCCAGACTGCTGGTACAGATCGCCGCGAACGTCCTGTTCTTCTACCTGTTCTACTACCTGGGCAGCAAAGCGCCGGACTTGCCGGCGGAGACGATCGCGGTCCGGATGGGATCGGTGATGGTCGTCGCGTATCTGGCGCCCCTGCCTATCGCGCTGGCGCTGGGCCAGCTGGCCGGACGGACCGGCCGGACGCGGTCGTTGCTGCTCTGCGCGGCGGTGCTGTCTGCGGCGGGACTGGTCGGCATGGCCTTTGCCCGCGATTTCGTGGAAGCGGCGGCGGCGTTCTGCGTTTGCGCGACCGGATCGTCCGTGTTCCAGTCGCTACAGACCGCGTTTGCGATGCGGCTGCTGCCCAGCCCGCATCACCGGGGGCGCGATCTGGGATTGTTCAACCTGGCCAACACGCTGCCCGCGCTGATCGGCCCGCTGCTGACCTGGACGCTGGCGACGCCGCACGATTTTCGGGTGCTGCTGCTGGTGCTGGCGGCACTGACGCTCGCGGGCGGGATCGTGATGCCCCGCGCGCCTCAGCGAGCGGGTGCCGCCCAGTAGCGGACGTAGTCCACTGCCATCCGCTGCGGGAATGCGGCGTCGTCGATGCCCTTCTTCCCACCCCAGTCGCCGCCCACGGCCAGGTTCAGTATCAGGTGATAGGGGCGGGTGAATGGCCACGCCGCCTTGCCGCCGGGCTGGTCGTTCAGGACGCGCATCATCGCCCGCCCGTCGATGCCGATCGTGATCGCGTCCGCCTGCCAGTCGAGCTGGTACCGATGAAAGGCGGTACAGCTGGTCGCGACTTGCCGCTGCGCCCCTCGTTGCGTGCCCTTGGTATGATTGAACGCACCGGAGTGGACGGTGGCGTGGATCACGGTCGGGTCCCAGCCAACCATCTCCATGATGTCGATCTCGCCCTCGTCCGGCCAGTTGCCGCCGGACGGCAGCAACCAGATCGCCGGCCAGCTGCCGCGTCCGCACGGCAGCTTCGCGCGCACCTCGTAGAAGCCGTAACCCAGCGGCGAACGCGTCACCAGCTTCGTTGACGTGTAGGCCTGACCGCCCCAGTCGGGAAACTGCGCCTTGGTCAGCGTTTCCCGACGCGCTTCGATGACCAGCGCGCCCTGCTCGACCCGGGCATTCTGACGGCGATCGTTCGCATAATATTGGCGTTCGTTGTTGGGCCAGCCGACCGGGTTGCGATCGATGTCGAAGCGCCAGACCGATCGATTCACCGCGCCCTTCTCGAACTCGTCGGTGAAGCTCGGCCGTGTGGCAGGCGGCGCCATCGGGCCATCCGCGGCATGGCCGGAGGCGCCCAGCGTCGCGGTCTGCGCGATCAGCAGCAGCGCGATCATCGCTGACGATCCATCATGCCTGCAACCTCTCCGACCGATCGTCCCACCGGGATCGTCGCCCCGTCGACACCGGCGTAGACCGGATCAATCGGCAGGTACAGTATCACTCATCAGCGGCTCCATCGCCAGCCCGCGGCCGTCGGGCGACAGCCGCCGCCGGGCAGGGCGGCCCGACCCTTGACGATCCGGCCGGTGGCGGCGCCGGTCGCCTTGCCGTCGCGCAGCGCCCAGCCGCCGTTGACGAACACCTGCTCGACGCCGGTCGCGAGCTGGGCGGGCTTCTCGAAGGTCGCATGGTCGCTGATCTTTGCCGGATCGAAGACCACCAAGTCGGCGAAATTGCCCTGCCGCAGGCGGCCGCGATCGGCCAGCGACAGGTTGTCCGCCGGCAGGCTGGTCAGGCGGCGGACCGCATCTGCAAGCGTTATGTCCTGGGTGTCGCGGACGTAGTGGCCCAGCAACCGCGCGAAATTGCCGTAGGCGCGGGGGTGGTTCTTGGCCAGCAGGAAGGCACCCTCCGGCGCCGGCGCCGCCTCGTCGGAGCCGAAGCTCATCCAGGGCAGCCGGATGGAGCGGCGGACATTCTCCTCGCTCATCAGGAAGTAGGCGACGCCGACGCGGGTGCCGTCCTCCACCACCAGGTCCATCGCCGTCTCTTCCGGGCTCTTGCCGCGCATCCGTGCCACTTCGGCCAGGGTCTTGCCGGTCAGCGGTTTCAGCGACGGGTTCTTGAAGGCCAGCAGCAGCATGCCTTCCGGCCCGGCACCGGCGAAGAAGTTCTCCCAGCTGTCCGGATGGGCCTCTCGCATCGCCGCGGCGACCTTTGCACGGGTGGCCGGATCCTTCAGCCGCGCGATCCACGCCTGGGTGCCGCCCGCCTGAACCCAGGACGGCATCGCCGCGTCCAGCCCGGTGGCTCCCGCGGTGTAGGTGTACATGTCGGCGGTGATCCGCGTGCCGCGCGCCCGCGCCGCCTCGATCATCGCCACTACCCGGTCGAACTTGCCCCAGTTCGCCTTGCCCGCCTGTTTGAAGTGGTAGATCTCGGCCGGCGCTCCGGACGCCTCGGCGATGTCGATCGTCTCCTGTACGGCCTGCTCGATGCGATCGCCTTCGCTGCGCATATGCACGGTATAGATGCCGCCGCACTGCGCCGACACCTTGGCCAGCGCGATCAGCTCCGGCGTTCTGGCGAAGGTGGCAGGCGTGTAGATCAGCGCATCGGTGAGGCCCAGCGCGCCCTCCTCCATCGCCTGCCGGACCAGCGCCTGCATGCGGGCGAGCTGCGCGGGCGTCGGCTGGACATCGTCCGATCCGATCACTGCTTGGCGCACGGTGCCGGCGCCGACGAACGAGGCGACGTTCGGCGCGATCGCACGCCGCCCCAGCCGGTCGAGATACTGGCCCAGCGTCGTCCAGTCGACCGGGTAGCGCACGTCGCCCTGCTGCTCGGTCATCTCACGCTTCATCGCCGGGCTGAGCGGCCCCATCGAGATCTCGCCCATCACCTCCAGCGTGACGCCCTGCGCCAGGTCCGACAGCGCGCGGCCATCCACCAGCAGGCTTTCCTCGGGATGGGCCAGCATGTTGACGAAGCCCGGCGCCACCGCCTTGCCGGCAGCATCGACTTCCGTGGTGCCGCGCGCGTCGATCCGGGGCGCGATCGCAACGATGCGGTCGCCCTTGATCGCTACGTCGCCGGTGAACGGCTTGCCGCCCGATCCGTCGTAGATCGTCCCGCCGCGGATCACGACATCGTAGCGGGCCGGGTTCGCCGCGCCCACCGTGGCGAGGGCGATCGCCGGCAGCGCGGCCAGCGCCAACCGCCGCCTCACTTCGGCTGCTCCGGCGTGAAGAGCAGGTCCTGATAATCGAAGCTGAAGTCGGCGATCGGCGACACCGGCCGTGCGGTGATCCGCGCGACCTTGCCCTCCGCATCGAGCGAGAAGGTCAGGTACGCCGGCTCGATCGAGGGATCGCTGAACCGCGCGACGAAGGTATCGTACTGGTAGTGGGTCAGGCGCGCCTTCATGTTCGGCGTCGTAGTGAAATCCGCGGTCAGGGCGCCGCCATCCGAACCCACCACCAGCGTGCCGTACCAGGGGTCGGCGAAGCGGCCGGTGTAGCGATCGAGCGTCAGGGACGGACCGACCTTCGCCGGTGCCGCCGCCTTCTGGCGAACCGCCGCCTCAGCACCGGCGATGCGGGCGCGGCGATAGGTGGCGAAGCGGGTTGGCCAGTCCTGCGGCGGCCGGCCCAGATAATGGTCGATCAGTTCGTACATCAGGCCGAAGCGCGGCTGCACCTCCTCGCTGTTCAGGGCGATGGCGAAGCCGACCTTCTTCTCGGGGATCATCACCACCACGGTGGTGAAGCCGAAGAGTCCGCCGGCATGCCAGACGATCTTCGCACCGTGATAGTCGCGTACGTCCCAGCCCAGCGCATAGGCCTGGAAGGCGGGGGTGGTGCCTTCCACGGGGGCAGGGGCCGGGGTGATCGGCATCGGCGTCACCGGTGCCCACATCTCGCGCGCGGCGGCCGGGCTGAACAGCCGGCCCTTGCCGCCGGGCAGCGAACCTTCGGCGAGCTGGATCTGGAGCCAGCGGGCCAGATCGTTGGCGCTCGCCGCGATCAGGCCGGCGGGCGCGCCGGCCTGGCCCAGCCGGTCCCGCTCATCGAGCAGGGTCTGCGGACCCGTGCCGCGCACCGGGCCGCCGACCCGTCCGTGCGGGTGGGCGCGATCGGGCGTGCTCAACTGGTGCGCCATGTCGGCCGTGGCATCGGGCAGTCCGGCGGGACGGAAGACATGATCGCGCATGTAATCCTCCCAGCTCTGGCCACTGACCGCCTCGATCACGGCACCTGCCACGATGTAGAGAATGTTGTCATAGGCGTACGCGCTGCGAAAGCTGGTCGCCGGCTTGATGTAGCGCAGCCGCCGGACGATCTCGGCGCGCGACAGCTTGCCCCGCGGTACCATCAGCAGATCGCCCGCGCCCAGGCCCAGGCCGCTGCGGTGGACCAGGAGGTCGCGTATCGTCATCTCGCGCGTGACCCACGCGTCGTACATCTGGAAACCGGGCAGATGGTCGATCACCTTGTCGTCCCACCCGATCCTGCCGGCATCGACCAGGGTGGCGAGTGCCGCGGCGGTGAAGGCCTTGCCCGTCGATCCGATCATGAACAACGTGTCGGCATCGACCTTGCCCGGTGCGCCCAGCTTGCGGATGCCGTATCCCTTGGCCAGGACGATCCGGCCGTCCTCCACGATCGCGACGGCCAGGCCCGGCGTCTCCGATGTCGTCCGGATCGCCTCGATCCGGGCATCCAGCCCGGCGGGTGGCGCGGCATGGCCGGGCGTTGCCATCAGGAGCAGCGGCAGGCTGGCAATCGCGACGATCGTCTTCATGATATCTCCATTCCGGCAGGGGCGGGCAGATCGGGTGGCGGCCTGGCGGCCGGAGTGGACGCTAGAAGTCGACGCCCAGCGTCGCCCCGATCGTCCGCGGCTGGATCGGCGTGACCTCGATCCCGCCGCCCGGACGGGTACCGAACGTTCCCGCCGAGACGAGCCCGCGCGAATTGGCCAGATTGCGGGCATAGACGGACAGGTTGAACCGGCCGAAATCGGCGCCGGCGCGCAGATGGACGGTGCTGTAACCGTCCAGCGTCAGCCGGCGGCCAAACGTGGTCCGGTACGCATCGTCGAAATTGCCCGGTCGATCGCTGACCATCGACAGGTCGGCGCCGACATAGGGGCGGACCCCGCCCGGCATCGACCAGCTGTAGTCGGCCGACAGATTGGCGTTCCAGCGCGGCGCGAAGGGCAGCTGGTCGCCGTCGAGCCCACCGTTGCCGGTGTCGCCGCGCAGCGTGGCGTGGTTGTACGCCACGGTCGCCACGACGCTCAAGCCACGGATCGGGCGAACGGTGCCCGTCGCCTCGAAACCGTAGCTCTTGGCGCCCTCGCCATTGGCGTCGGCGGTGATCGGTCCGGCCGCCGACTGGAACGTCGCGATGATCAGGGTCTTGTCCCAGTCCAGGTAATAGCCCGACAGATCGAACGCGAAGGTACGATCCGCCGTCTCCGCGCGAACGCCCGCCTCGTAGCTCATCAGCGTGTCGGCGTCGGTCTGCAGCGGATAGTTCTCGGGCGCGCCGGGCGGGATGACGTTGGGACCGCCGGGGCGATACCCCTTGGCGACCCGCGCATACAGCTCGCTGCGGGGCGCGAACTCGAACCGGGGAGCGACCGACCAGGTGAACACGCCTTCCGACGATCGGGCCGTCTCCTCGGTGCGGCCCCCGAACAGGGCACCGTCCAGAATCTGGATCGTACGCTGCTTGTTGTGGCTGTACCTGCCACCCGCGCTGATATCGAAGCGCTCGCCCAGGTGCAGCGTGGCACTGCCGAAGCCCGCATATTCGCGGTAGCGCGACTTCAATTGCGCCAGGACCAGCTCCGAGAAGCCGGGGATCGCCGGCGGCGGAAGGATCGGTTGCCCGGTCGCGATGTCGTACGGGAAGTAGCGCTGGAACAGTGCGCCGGGCTCTCGCGTGTAATAGCCGCCGACCAGCCACTCGAACGTCGCGGAGTCCGGCGACGCCAGCCGAACCTCCTGCGTAAACTTCTTCTGGGTGACCTGATTGGGATAGTAGACGCCGTAGTCGGTCGTCGGCAGTCCATAGATCAGCTGCGACGCCGCATCCGCGAGGGTGAAGCCGCCGCCCAGATCGTTGAACGACACGTCGCTGCGATCCTCGGTCCGCAACCGGCTATAGCTGGTGACAGACGTCAGCGTGGCGAAATCCAGGTCGTAATCGATCGTGCCGGTGTACAGCCGATAATTGGCGCGGTTGCGATCGGGGAACAGCTGGTAGCGGTTCTCGCCCTCGATCGCCGCACCGGTGAACGGATCCGCGTCGATCGGATCCAGCGAGCCGGGATCGGCGTCGAACGCCGTCCGCGCCCGGACCCGGATGTTCTGTGCCACCGCCGACAGCCGGACCGAGAAGCGGTCGCTGGGCTTGAACAGCAGCGATGCACGGCCACCATAGCTGCGCGATCCGTTGACGTCGTCGTCGGGAATGCCGATCGCGTCGATGAAGCCGGCGCTGCGTCGATAGAAGCCGCTGGCGCGCAGGGCCAGGACGTCGCCGATCGGTATGTTGATGACCGCGTTGCCGAAATAGCCGGTGCCGCCGTCTTTGGTGGTTTCCGCCCCGCCTTGCGCGCGGGCCTCCCACTGCGACAGTCGCGGGGCGACGGTGACGTATTTGACGACGCCACCCAGGGAGTTGGCGCCGTACAGCGTGCCTTGCGGCCCGCGCAGCACCTCCAGCCGCTCGATGTCGAACGTGTCGAAGTCGCCGGCCAGGATCGCCCCGTTGGTCTGGCCGGTGCTCGATCCGAACGGCGTGTCGTCGACATAGACCGCGACCGTGGCACTGGCACCGCCGGCGTTGATGCCGCGCAGGACGATGCGGGTCTGGCCGGGATTGCCCTGCTCGAACGACAAGCCGGGTACCAGGGCGGCATAATCGGCGATCGTGCGGGCCTGCCGCTGCTCCAGTGCCTCTCCCTGCAGGACCGAGATCGACTGCGGGACCTGATGCAGCGCCTCGGTGCGCTTCTGTGCAGTGACGATGATGTCGCCCGATTGCGGGTCGGTTGCCGCTTCCGCCTGGATCGGCGCCTCCTGAGCCTGCGCCATGGCGGCGCCAGCCGTGACGAGGGCGGCAAGGCCGGTGGTGAACGACAACGCCCGTCTGGCCATGCACATCGCGCAGTCCCCTGTTACTGGCACAGCCTGTGACCTGCGCCGAAATCTCATAATGGAAACTATTGTCCTAAACGAAAATTAGTCAACCCATTCCGGTCCGTTGGCCATCGACCTTGCGCTCGAGCGGATCGATCAGGAACAGCAGCAGCGCCGCGGTCAGCCCGATCGCGACGAGCAGCAGGAAGTAGGCGGTGTGGCCCATCCGGCTCCACAGCGTGCCGACCAGCCCGGCGGAAAAGCTGCCGGCGAAGATCGACAGATACCAGGCCGCCACCGTCGTCGCGCCGAAGCCGGCGGGGGCGAGGCGGGCGAACAGGCCCAGACCGGTCGGCAGGATGTACAATTCGCCCAGCGTGAAGATCGCGAAGAACAACGCGAGCCACAGCCAGTGCACCGCGCCACCCGCGGCCGACACGACCGCCAGCAGAAGATAGGCGAGGGCGACGATCGCCGCACCCGCGGCCATCTTGCGCGCCGGGCGGGAGATCAGGCCGGCTTCCGCCCGCCGCCGCCACCAGTTGAGCAATAACGGGGTCATCAACATGACGAGCAGCGGGTTGAGCGACTGGAACCAGGTCATCGGGATGATGGTGCCCGCCAGCCGCCGGTCGACGCCCGTGTCGGCCCACAGCGCCACGGTGTTGCCGACCTGCTCGTACGCGCCGCGGAACACGGTGACCGCGAGCGCGATCGCCAGCAGGAGCAGGGCGGTCCGGCGGGGGAAGGGCGCGCGTGGTGCCCGCTGCCGCTCGACAGCGGGGTGGCGGACCTGCGCGGGCAGATAGCGCTGTCCCCACAAATAGATGGCCAGTCCCAGCACCATGCCGATGCCGGCGACCCCGAACCCCCAGTGCCAGCCGTACAGTTCGCCCAGCGTCCCGCACAGCAGCGGCGCGAGGAACCCGCCGATGTTCACCCCGACATAATAGACGTTGTATGCCCAGCCGACACGAGGATCGCCGGGTTCGTACAGGTCGTCGATCTGGCTGGGTAAACTGGGCAGAAACAAACCGTTACCAAGCGCGATGGTGCCCAAGGCGACGTAGAACAACGGCTCGAACGTCATCATGAAATGCCCGGCGGCCATGATCGACCCGCCGATGACGATCGCGCGGCGCTTGCCGAGCAGGCGGTCGGCGATGACGCCGCCGACGATCGGGGTGAGGTAGGCGCAGGCGGTGTAGGCGCCGTAGACGAGCGAGGCGTGGCCCTGGGTGAACAGCAGCTGCTTGGTCATGTAGTAGACCAGCAGCGCGCGCATGCCGTAGTAGGAGAACTGCTCCCACATATTCGTGAGAAACAGGATCGTCAGTCCGCGCGGCTGGCCGAACCATGTCACCTCGGCCCGGGGGTTCATGCGCGGGGCGACGTCCCGGAACCCCAGACTTCCGGCCCGGCGAAGAGCGTCCCGTCGGCGTAGACGACGCTGGGCGTGCGATCCCGCGCCAGGAAAGTCGGTCCGTCAAGATCAACGAAATCAGCCACTTGCCCCAGGACAAAACCGGGAGCGGTGGCGAGGCTGGTGCCGACCATGGTGCCGACCATGACGCCCAGGCCGAGGCGGCGGGCCTCCGCGGCCATCAGCAGCCCCTCGGTCAGGCCGCCGCACTTGTCGAGCTTGATGTTGACCACATCGAAGCGGCCGACCGCGCCGGCGACGTCGCCAAGCGACAACAGGCTCTCATCCCCCGCGATCGGGATGGGAGAGCCAAGCCCCTGCAACTCATCCTCTTTTCCGCGCGGCAGCGGTTGTTCGAGCAGCGCCACGCCATGCGCGACCAGCCCCTCGATCAACGCGTCCAGATCGCCGCGGGCGAAGCCCTGGTTGCCGTCGACCCCCAGCCACACGTCGGGACAGGCTGCGCGAATGGCCGCGACACGCTCCAGATCGAGCGCCAGTTCGCCCGTCAACTTTACCTTGACGGACAAGGTTCGTTGATAGCTGCGCGCCTTCGCCGCCATCGCCGCCGGGGTATCGGCCGGAACGGTCAGCGTGGTGCGCAGCGCGCGCGGCGCGTCGAGCCCCGCCAATGCCCAGACCGGCCGGCCGGCGCGGCTCGCCTCCCGTTCCCAGAGCGCCGCGTCGACCGCGTTGCGGGCGCCGCCGGGGGGGAGGATGGTGCGCAGTTCCTCGCGCGTCGGCCCCGCCTCGATCGCGGCGCGCGCGCCCTCGATCTGGGCGCGCATATGGGCGAGGTCGTCGCCCATGTAATAGACCCCGGCGGCCTCGCCGCGGCCACGGTGCGTACCGTCGTCGAGGGTCGCGACGAGGACGTCGGCGGTGTCGAAGACGTAACCGGCGATGCGGAACGGCTCGGCGAGCCGCAGCGTGTCGGTCTCGATCGTCAGCTGCAGCATCAGTAGTTCACCGTCATCGCCATCAGGCCGAAGGCCGCGGCGAAATAGAGGATGACGAGCGTCGCGAGCAGCACCAGCACCGCCCACGCCCGGCGTGCCAGGCCGCGCCCGTCGCGCCACGTCAGCCACAGGTTCCAGCCGGCGATGCCGACCGCGCCGACGGTGATGATGGCGGTGGCGATCTGGATGAACCAGACGAGCCCGTCCGACTTGCTGCTGAGCATGTCGAGATTGCCGAACGCGGCGGTGACGAACCACATCCAGCCGCCGAGCAGCGCGAGATCGAGCAGCGCCATCACCCGGGTCGCGCGATAGGCGCGCAGCGAGCGGCCGGTGGCGACCGGCGTGCCGGCGTAGCGGCGGCGCGCCGCCCAGGCGAGCGGCCAGAACAGGACGGTCACCGCCAGGATCGCCATCGACGCGTAGATGGCGGGCAGCAGCCACGCCGACGAGCGCGACGCGGGCACCGGATCGAAGACCATGAAGGGCGAGAAGCCGTCATAGCTCCAGCGGACGACCTTGCCGTCGATCACCTTCGCGGCCAGCCGGTCGTGGCCATAACGGTCGCGCCAGACGAAGGGGGCGATCTCGTCCCACACCTGCGCGCCGCCGCCGGGGCCCTTCAGCGCGGGGACGACCAGCGCACCCTTGTCGTCGACCGCGATCTTCGACTGGCCGAACAGGTTCAGGACATCGACGAAGCTGGATTCGGAATGCCGGCTGTTCTGCCACAGGCCGGTCATCATCCGCGCATGTTCCGCCGCGGTCTTCGCATCGACGCGGCCGTCACGGACGGTGTCGGGGAAATAGCGGTCGGCGAAATCCTGGAACAGCTGGCCGCGCACGGTGTGCGCCGCGCCTTCCTTGCCGGCGCTGTTGAACGAGACGTAGAGGCCGACGCCCTCGTTCATGAACAGGTGGAGCGAGGTGTGGAAATTCTCGGTATCGCCCAGATGCGCGATCACCTCGCGACCGTTGATGTTGGTTTCGAAGAAGCCGAGTTCCATCCGGTTGAGCGGCGGGATCAGCGACATCGGGTTGACCCGGTCGAGCGGGCTGTCGTGCATCGTCGCCGCGGTGGCGGGTTGCAGGATGCCGCGGCCGTTCTGCAGGTGCGCGATCATGAACTTCGCCATGTCGAGCCCGGAGGCGGACAGCGAGCCGGCGGGCGCGGGCACCACCATCTCGAACGGCCTGGCAGGTTCCGACGCGCGCGGATAGCCGGTCGCCATCAGCGGGCGCAATGCGCGGGGCAGCGGCTGGCGGAACGACGCGGTGCGCATGTCGAGCGGGGCGAACACGCGCTGTTCGACATAGGTGTCGAACGGCATGCCCGACACGCGCTGGACGACATAGCCGGCCAGCGTGGTCGCCCAGTTGGAATAGGCGGGCGTGGTGCCGGCATCGAAGATCCGCCGCGGCACCCACCGCTTCAGATAGGCGTCGATCGGCATCGCCGATTTGGGATCGTAGGAGATCAGGTCCTTCACCGCCTCCTCGAAGCCGGCGGTATGCGTCATCACCTGGCGCATCGTCACCGGCTTGCCGCCGCGCGGCGGGATGCGGAAATCGAGATAGGCGTTGATGTCGCCGTCTAGGTCGATCTTCCCGGCCTCGACCTGCTGCATCACCGCGGTCCAGGTAACCAGTTTCGACACCGATCCGGGGCGGAACAGTGTGCGCGCCGGATCGACCGGGCGGCGGCTGGCGATGTCGGCATAGCCGTAGCCGCGCGCGGCGATCACCTGGCCATCCTTCACCACCGTCACCACCGCGCCGGCGATGTCGCCGTTATGCAGGGCGTAGGGCATGTAGCCGTCGAGCCACGCATCGAGATCGGTCGCGTCCAGCGCGCGCGCGCCGCCGGGGACGGGCGGCGTCGGCGTGCCGGCCGCCACCGTCGCGGGCGCGGTGGGGGAAGGGGACAGCGCCGGCCCCTGTGCCACCGCGATGCCGCCGATCACCGTCGCGATCAGCCCCAGCGCCCAATTCCTGATCCGCATCGTGCCTCCATCCCCGTCTGCTGTCCGATCCGCCGGATCAGCGTTCTGAATGAGACATAGTGATCCTGATTGGAAAAGGCGTCAATGGGACCATGCGGAGTTTTCGGACGGGGTCGGGCTTTGATGCGCGGCGCGCTGGCGGGACGTGGCCGTGGCGGTGATCGGAGAGATACCGGATGCCGGGAAAGCGGATGCCCGGACATCCGTCAGCCCGATCCGCGGGCTGGCTTTCCGTCGCATGTTCATTCGTCGGGAAAGCCGGCCAGACCGTGGGCGATGGTGGCGCGCGCCAACGGAGAGGGCGAGGTGTCGGTTACGGCTCAAGCACCGTCAGCTTGAACGGCCCCGCATTGTCTGCCGCATGGACGACAGCGTCGTTGGCCCCGGCAAGCGGAAATGCGGTGATCGCCCAGTGGTCTAGATCAAGAAGTCCGCTGCGGACCAGGCTCACGAGCCCCGGTATGGCCGCCGTGTCGTACATCCACTGGCCGCGCACCGTGACCAGGTTGCGCATGATCCAGGGATACGGCAGCGACAGGTCTTCGCCGCCCAACATGCCCACCCCTCCCATCAGCACCGCCCGGCCGCCCTGCCGAAGCGTCATGATCGCGGCCCGCGCGACAGCGGCACCCACGGACGGCGGCAGGAAATCCTGCACCGCATCGATGGGGCACGGTGCCGCAGCGCGCATCGCCGTCGTATCGGCGTCGCCATCGCCGGTCAGGCGAACCGGTATCAACCGCTCACCGAAGCGACGGTGCAAGTCATCGAGCACGGCCGTATTCCGGCCGGGTGCGATCACGCAGCGAGCTCCCATCGCCATCGCCAACGCCACGGTCGCCGAGCCGAAATTGCCGGTCGCCCCACTCACCAGCAGCGTTTCGCCGGGACGGAAGTCCATGGCGAGCAGCCCGCCATAGGCGATCAGCAACGTGCCGATCGCGCACCACCGTCCGGCCGTGGCCGGATCGATGGCGCCGATCGGCGCGGCATTCTCCGTCGGCACGCGGACCTGTTCGGCGAACGTGCCATCGCGAAAATAGCGTTGCAGCTTCTGTCCGCCTTCGCCTCTGGCACTCGTGCCTTGCAAGGTGATGTCGGGTGTGGACGCACCGTCGCGCGACCTCACCGTGGGATCGCAGAACACCCAGTCGCCGGGCTGCAACCGGGTGGCGTCCGGACCGACCGCGCGCACCCGGCCGATCGCACCGCCGCCCGGCACCACGGGCGTCGGCAAGAGGTAGCGTCGCGCGCCGCTCAACACCTCTTCCGTGTAGGACAGCACCGGCGCGGCGGCGACATCCACCACCACCTCACCGGTGCCGATCACCGGATCTGCAACCTCCTCGACGCTCAATGGGGATCCAAAGGCGGGTAGAATGGCGGCCTGCATCTGCGAACTCCCTGATGAACCAGGCCGGGAAATAGCGATTTGACGTTTGCCAGGAAGGACCGGTCCGATACTAGTACCCGGAATACCACGTTCGGGAAGAGCGCATGGCCGCCAATCGCCCCTTCGGAGACTTCCTGCGATCCCGCCGCATCCGGCTGAACCCGGAACCGAAGACCGATGGGGCGCGGCATCGGCGCCGCACGCCCGGCCTGAAGCGCGAGGAAGTGGCGCAGCGGGCAGGGATCAGCGTCGAATGGTATGTGAAGCTGGAGCAGGGTCGCGCCGTTTCACCCTCGATCGAAACGGTGGAAGCGCTGGGCCGCGCCCTGTCGCTCGACCGCGTGGAACTGGCACATCTGCGCTCGCTCGCGGCAGCGGGTGGACGGCAGCCGTTTCAGCGCGAGGAGGCACCGGACGTGCTACGTCGCATCGTCGCGGGCTTGTCGGAACCGGCCTATATCACCGGCCAACGCTTCGACATTCTGGCGTGGAATGATGCGGCGGCGTCGCTCTTCGGAGACTTCGCCCGGCTTGCGCCGGAGGACCGCAACATCTTCCACTGGATGCTGACCGATGCCGCTGCCAAGCAGCTATTCGGCCCGACATGGGCAGACGAGGCGCGACGCGTCGTGTCGCTGTTCCGCGCCGCGCACGACCTTTGGCCCGGGGAGGCGGCGTTCGTGTCCCTTGTCGACCGGACCCGCGTAGCTTGTCCGCAGCTGGAGGGATGGTGGTCCGAACACGGGATCGGCGCCCCGCTGTCGGGCACCAAGCAGCTGTGTCATCCGACACTGGGTGTCGTCCGTTACGAATATGCAAGCTTCCAGGCCAACGACGATCCCGCGCTCAAGCTGGCTCTCTACACGCGACGCCGGGATGGCTGACGGCGGCGACGATCGCGTCGGATGGCGAGGCGAGCGGCCGATCCGTCCATCGACCATGCCCCGCTCCTCACGGCCCGCGCACCCGGTGGCGTTGGCGTGGAAACCATCGATGGCCGCTTTGCCTCTGCCTTTGCCGGCGTGGGGAGGGCGTTCGCCTCAGCGGGGTGTCGCGGCCCTGGCGCGTTCGGCGGCTTCCATCACGCGCAGGACGTTGTTGCCGGCGAGCTTCGCGACGTCGGCGTCGCTCCAGCCGCGGCGGAGCATCTCGGCAAGGAGCGCGGGGTAGGTGGAGGCGTCCTCCAGCCCGACGGGGAGCGAGCCGTCGACCCCGTCGAAGTCGGAGCCGATGCCGACATGGTCGACGCCCGCGACCTTGGCGATATGATCGATATGGTCGGCGAGCTGGGCGAGGGTGACGCGCGGGGCCGGGTGGGCGGCGAGCCAGGCGGCATAGTCCCGCGCGGCCTTTTCGGGCTGGCCGATGTCGAGCCCGTCGAACGGGGGCGAGTTCAGCCGCGCCTTTTCCGCGACCGAATCCGCGGCCCAGCGGCGATAGGCGTCGGACACGTACTGGCGGGCATAGTTGACCATCACCAAGCCGCCGTTGGCGCGGACCAGTTTCAGCACCTCGTCCGACACGTTGCGCGGGTGGTCGGCGACGGCGCGCGCGCCGGAGTGGGAGAAGATGACTGGCGCGGTCGACACGGCGAGCGCGTCGCGCATCGTATCCTCGCTGACATGGCTGAGATCGACCAGCACGCCGAGCCGGTTCAGCTCGCGCACCACGTCGCGGCCGAAATCGGTCAGGCCGCCGTGCTGCGGATTGTCGGTGGCGCTGTCGGCCCATTCGATCGTGCGCGAATGGGTGAGGGTGAGGTAGCCGGCGCCGAGCGCGGCATAGCTGCGCAGGACCGACAGGTTCGCGTCGATCTGTCCGCCGCCCTCCACCCCGATCAGGCAGGCGATGCGGCCGGCGGCATGCGCGCGGCGGACATCGGCGGCGGTGCGGGCCATGACGAAGGTGTCGGGGTAGCGCGCGGCCAGCGACTTCACGAGATCGATCTGTTCCAGCGTCTGTTCGACCTGGTCCTTGCCGGGCAGCGCGGACGAGACCCAGACCGACCAGAACTGCGCACCGACGCCGCCCTTGCGCAGGCGGGCGATATCGGTGTCGTAGCGGTCGGGGCCGGTCGCCAGGCTGTTCAGGTCCATCGTCCAGCGGCGGTCGCCGGCATGTTCGCGCAGCGCCTCCGGCCAGTCGTTATGCCCGTCGATCAGCGGCGTCCGCTTCAGGATGCGGGCGACGCGGGCGGCATTGTCCTGCGCCGCGGCGGGGAGCGGGGCGGCGGTGACGAATACGGCGGCGGCCGCGGCGAGGAGCGGAAGCGCGCGCGTCCTCAACGCTGGCGTCCGACGCGGTGATCCTGGGCCGGATCGTTCTCGTTGTCGGCGGAGCCGCTCTGGCGCTGTTCCTCGTGCAGGGTGAGGAGCGATTCCATCAGCTCCTCGTCGGCGCTGGACATGACCGCCAGCACCTCCGCCTCGTCGCAGCCGGTGGCGGCGAGATAGGCGTGGCCCATGCTGGAATCGATGTAGAGCGACTGGCCGGGCTCCAGCGTGACCGGATCGTAGAATTCGGTCTGCACCTCGACCTTGCCGCTGAGGACGTAGATGAATTCCTCGCCGCTGTGGCGCACCAGTTCGCCGAACTCGTCGGTCGAATGGGCGCGGATCTTGGTGATCGCGGGGATCATCCGCTTGCGGCGCAATTCGGTGCAGAGATAGTGATAGTCGTAGTTCGGCGTCTCGACCCGGACCGAGCGGCTGAGATCGCCCAGGCTGCGCCGCGCGGTGACCGGCTGGACCGGCTCCTCGTCGGTTTCCGAGAACAGCTCCGACATGCGCAGGCCCAGCCGGCGGGCGAGCGAGAGGAGCTTGTCATAGGTGAGGGTGAGGCGATCGTGCTCGATCTTGGACAGGGTCGAGATCGGGATGCCCGACTTGCTGCTCATCTCCTTCAGCGTCCAGCCTTCGCGCACGCGCAGCCCGCGTAGCAACATGCCCAGGGTTGGCGGAGATGCCGACACGCAAAATCCTTTCACTCGTCGTTGACGAAGCGCCTGAACAGGATCATCGTGTCCCAATCAGGCTGATGATCAAGCGTAGCCCGACACCGGCCGAAGAGCAATGGCAGTGGCCATGACAATGGCGGGAGGGCGGCAGCGGGCGGCGGAGACGCCGCGCCGGCGCCGTTCGCCGATGCCGAAGGGGAGAAAAGATCGATGATCCGGAAAAAGGCAGTCGTCGCCCTGTTCTGCGTCCTGCTGACCGCCGCGGCGGGCCCGCAGCCGAAGCCCGCCGCACCGCCCGGCCCGGCGGCGCTGCCGGCCGGCACCGCGACGCCGGCGCCGACGGTGCCGGGCGCGGCCCCGGCGCTGACCGAAAGCGACCTGGGCGCATGGCTGGACGGGTACATGCCCGCGACGCTGAAGGCGGGCAAGATCGCGGGCGCCGAGGTGTCGGTCGTCAAGGACGGCGCGGTGCTGGTCAAGAAGGGCTATGGCTATGCGGACGTCGCGGCCAGGGTGCCGATGGATCCCGATCGCACGCTGATGCGGATCGGATCCACCTCGAAACTGCTGACCTGGACGGCGGTGATGCAGCAGGTGGAGCAGGGGAAGATCGACCTGAACGCCGACATCAACCGCTATCTGGATTTCAAGGTGACGCCGCCCGGCGGACGGGCGATCACGATGACCGACCTGATGAACCACCGCGCCGGGTTCGAGGAGGGGCTGAAGGACCTGCTCGCCACCGATCCGAAGGTGATGAAGTCCACCGAGCGCTATCTGAAGGAGAACGGCCGACCGTTCCTGTTCCCGGCGGGGGCGGCGCCGGCCTATTCCAACTACGGCGTCGCGCTGGCGGGCTATATCGTCCAGCGCGTGTCGGGCGAGCCGTTCGAGGCATATGTCCAGCGGCACATCCTGGCGCCGTTGCAGATGCGGCACACGACGTTCGTCCAGCCGCTGCCCGCGCCGCTGGAGCGGCTGATGTCGAAGGGATACGGGCAGAGCGACGGCCAGCCGAGCAAGTTCGAGCTGGTGATCACCGCGCCGGCGGGCAGCGTCAGCTCGACCGCGGGCGACATGGCGAACTTCATGATCGCGCATCTGCAGGAGGGACGATTCGGCAATGCGCGGATCCTGCGCCCGGAGACGGTGCGGCTGATGCACAGCCCCACCCAGGCGATGCCCGCCGGGTTCGACACGATGGCGCACGGCTTCTTCCACGGCATGCGCAACGGTACGCTGGTGATCGGGCATGGCGGCGACACGATCGTGTTCCACACCGACCTGAACCTGCTGCCGGAAAAGGGCGTCGGCATCTTCGTCAGCTTCAACAGCCGCGGCGCGCAGAATGCGGTGTACGGCGCGCGCGAGCGGCTGTTCGACCTGTTCATGGACCGGTACTTCCCCGGCCCCGCCACCCGCACGCCGCCGGCGATCGCCAGCGCCGCCGGGGACGCCGCCGCGATCGCGGGCCATTACGAAAGCTCGCGCCGGGTGGAGACGGGCTTCATCAGCCTGTTCTACCTGATCCAGCAGGATCAGGTGGTCGCCAACCCGGATGGCACGATCAGCGTCTCGTCGATCGACGACAAGACGTTCCGCGAGATCGCGCCGGGCCTGTGGCGCGAGACGGAGGGAACGCGCCAGCTGATGGTGTCCGACGTCGGCGGACGGCGGACGATCGCCGACAGCGCCAACCCGATCGCGGTGTTGCAGGCGGTACCCGCGTGGCGCAACCCGACGATGTTCCAGCTGGTCGCCGGGCTGTCGCTGCTGACGCTGCTGGCGACGGTGATCGTCTGGCCGATCGCCGCCTGGGTCCGCCGCCGCCACCGCCTGACACCCACTGCGACGGGCCGCGCGGCGCTGGCCCGGCGGCTGACGCGGATCGCGGCGCTGGCCGACCTCCTCTACATCGGCGGGTGGTACACGGTGCTGGCGCCGATCCTGTCGATGCACGTCGATGCGTACAACAGCGGGTTGGACGGCACGATCCGGGCGTTGCAGATCGCCGCGATCGTGCCCGTCGCGGCGGCGGCGATCGGCGTCTGGAACGCGGTGCTGGCGTTCAGGACGCGGCACGACTGGGGCATCCGGCTGCGCGCGGCGATCGTCGCGGTCGCGCTGCTCGGTTTCCTGTGGATCGCGTGGATGGGCGGGCTGATCGGCTGGAGCCTGAACTACTGATCCAGCACGGCATCGGTGACGAGGACGAGCATCCTGATCTTTTCCAGGATGATGCCGGCACGCTCCGCCGGCAGCTCGCCCGTCACCCGGATGCGGTGGATGTCGTCGAGACGGACGATGTCCACCGCGTCGAGGACGATCGCCTGCTGCGCGAACAGGTTCAGGATGCGCAACGGCAGGTCGGGCGAGGCGAGCCCGGTGACCAGGAAACGGCAGGATGGCATGGCGGCGGGCGCGATCAGGCCGCGGCGCGGCGGCCGGTGCCGCGATCGATCCGGGCACAGGCGAGCGCCTCCGCAGCGGCGTGGGTGGTGGTGCCGTCGCGCTCCGCCCGGTCGAGTACCCGCGCCAGCCGGTCGGGCGTGGCGGCGACGCGGGCGGCGACCTCGTCGGCGGACCAGCCGAGATATTCCGCGGCGACGTTGATGATCCCGCCGGCATTCACGACGATGTCGGGCGCGTAGAGGATGCCGCGATCGGCGAGCAGGGCCGCATCGGCGGGATCGCGCAGCTGGTTGTTGGCCGCACCGCATACCAGCTTCGCGGTCATCCGGCCGATCGTGCCGGGGTGCAGCACGCCGCCCAGCGCGCAGGGTGCGAAGACGTCCGCCCGGGCGGCGGCGATCGCCTGCACCGACGCGACCTCCGCGCCCAGCGCGACCGATACGCGCGCCGCGGCGGCGGCGTCGACATCGGCGACGATCAGCCGGGCGCCGGCATCGTGGAGCATCCGGGCGAGCGACGCGCCGACATGGCCGACGCCCTGGATCGCGACGGTGCATTCCGACAGGTCCCGCTCCAGCCGGCGGCGGACCGCCAGCTGCATCGACAGGAACACGCCGCGCGCGGTGAAGGGCGACGGATCGCCGCCGACCTGCCCCGCACGCGCGGGCAGGCCGGCGACGTGGCGCGTCTCGCCCGCGACGACGCGCATGTCCTCCACCGACGTGCCGACATCCTCCGCGGTGACGTAGCTGCCGCCCAGCGTGGCGACGGCGCGGCCGAAGGCGGCGAACAGGGCGGGACGGGACAGGTCGCCGGCGGGGCGGCGGATCACCGCCTTGCCACCGCCGAACGGCAGGTCGGCGAGCGCGTTCTTGTAGCTCATGCCCTGTGCCAGCCGGCACGCGTCGGCCACCATCGCTTCCCGCCCGTCATAGGACCATAGCCGGCATCCGCCGGCTGCGGGGCCGAGCGCGGTCGAATGCAGCGCGATGACGCATTCCAGCCCGGTCGCCTCGTCGGTCACGACATGGACATGTTCCGGCATCACCCCGGCACTGGCATAAGCGTACATCGCATCCATCCTGCTTGCTGATCGTCCATGCCGTGTCGCACCCGGCGCGGGGTCGATCTGACCTCTTCTTCCTCGCTCGCCGATGGAAATGCTGATATTCGATTGCCGATCAGCCGAATGGAGGTGAAATTGACCGATCTCGATCCGTTCGAGCGAAAGATCCTCCGCGAGCTTCAGCGCGACGGTACCCAGACGATGGCCGAGCTGGCGGCGCGGGTCGGGCTGTCGGCCTCGCCGTGCTGGCGGCGGGTCGACCGGCTGGAACGCGAGGGCGTGATCCGCGGCCGGGTCGCGCTGGTCGACCGGCGCAAGGTGGGGCTGAACGCGCACATCTTCGCGCAGGTGCGGCTGAACGCGCACGGCCGCGCCAATCTGGACGAGTTCAGCGACGCGATCCGCGGCTTTCCCGAGGTGCTGGATGCGTATGTGCTGATGGGGCAGACCGATTTCATGCTGCGCATCGTGGCGAAGGACATCGATGCGTATGAGCGGTTCTTCTTCGAGAAGCTGAGCAAGCTGCCCGGCATCCAGGAGATCACGTCGACGGTGGCGCTGTCCGAGATCAAGTCGACGCCGGAATTGCCGGTGTGAGGTTTGGGTGGCCCGATTCTGACGTTCGCGAGACTGCTGCGAAAATCGTCCGTCATCCCGGCGCACGCCGGGACCCATCTCTCCGCGAGCGTCCGAGCCACTTATGTTCCCGTGTCCATGGGTCCCGGCGTGCGCCGGGATGACGAAGAAACGGAGTGCCGGGGAATTTTCGAAGAGGTCTCGCCTGCGCGGGAATGACGGGTGGAAGCGACGGGTTAGGTGCGTGCCCGGATCGTTCTCGACGCCCGCTCGCCCCGTCCCGTCACCCCGGCTCATGGCCGGGGTGACGGTATGTGGTCACGGCCCCGTCAGAAGTTCGCGCGGAGGCCGATGTTGAAGTAGGTGCCGATCGCATCGTAGAAGACCGGCCCGGTCGGGCTGATCGGCGGATCGCGGTCGAGCACGTTGTTGGCGCTGAACGACAAAGTGTAGCGGTCGTTGACCTTCAGCTGCGCGCCCAGATCCAGATAGGCGCGCGCGGCGATGTCGTTGTTGACGAGCAGCGGCTGGCCGTTGGTGCCGTTCAGCAGATGGTTGAACTGGCCGCTGCCGACGAAGCGGACGCGGGCATCGAGGCCGACGGCGTCGTCCTGATAGGTCAGGCTGAACAGCCCGCGCCAGCTGGGGATGGCGTTGCCGGTGCTGCTGCCGACGTCGCCCGCGGTGTCGACCCGCGCCACGCCGGTGTCGAACACGAACTTGCGGACATGCGTGGCCAGCGCACGGATGCGCAGCGTGCCGGGCATGGTGCTGCTGAGCGTCGACATGCGCAGCAGGTACGATGCCTCGATATCGAAGCCCGACGTCTCGAATGTCGCAATGTTCTGCGAGTTGGAGCGTGCCTCGGTCACGGTGCCGCTCGCGTCGCGGGTGATCTGGCTGCACGCCGCGGAGCTGCCGTTGCGGCAGGCGAGGGTCAGGTTGGACGCGGACAGGGTGGTGATCGCACCGCCGATGTCGATGTCGTAGTAATCGACCGAGACGTTCAGCCCCGGCAGGAAGCGGGGCGAGAAGCTGCCGCCGATCGTGGTCGTGTGGCTGACCTCCGGCGACAGATCGGCATTGCCGCCGCTGAACGTCGTCACCTGCTGCGGCGATGGGTTGTAGCCGGGGGTGCCGGTGCGCCCGGCCGTGTCCTGGTCGACCAGCGGACCGACATTGATCGAGCGTACCGCGAACAGCTCGGTGATGGTGGGCGCGCGGATGTCGCGCGACCGGGTGGCGCGGAACATGAAGGTGTCGAAGAGCCCGACGGTGCCGCCGCCCTTCCACGACCAGATACCGCCGCTGCGGCTGTAGTCGGAGTAGCGGGCGGCGCCATTCAGGTCGATCTTCACCTTCCCCTCGACGTCGATCAGCGGCACGGCGACCTCGCCGAACCCTTCCTTGACGTTGAAGCCGCCGTTGATCGCGGAGCCGTAGAGGTTGAGCGGGCCGAAGGCGCCGGCAAGGTCGAGCGTGCCGCTGCGCGAGACCTGCTCCTCCCATCGCGCCTCGGCGCCGATGGCGGCGGTGATCGGGCCCGCCCACAGGCTGAACAGGTCGCCCTGCACCTCGATGGCGCCGGCATCGAGCTTGTTGGTGGTGTCGTTGCGCTGGGTGTCGCGGATATAGGCCAGCGCCTCCGGCGAGGCGGCGTTGCGGCCGAACAGGTTGAGCGGACGGCAGGCCGCATCGTCGTTCGCGGTGCTGGCATCGGCGTTGATCGCGCAGACGATCTGGCCGCCCGACGACACCGCGTTGATCGCGTTGTTGAAGCGCGAGACGACGCGGGCGTTGCGGACGCGCTGGCGGAAATCGACCTCGCCATGGCTGAAATGGCCGCGCAGTTTCCAGGTGCCGCCCAGATCGGCGTCGAACCCGGCCGCGCCCTCCTTCTGCTCGCGGGTGCCGTCGTAGATCAGCTGGTAGTCGCCGTCGTAGAAGCGGCCGAGGGTGAAGCTGGTCTGCCCGGCGGCGGCCAGCGTGGTGCGGATCGTCTGCGACAGGAACGGGTTGCTCGCCTGGATGGTCAGGCTGCCCGGCGCGCCGATATCGGGCAGGAAGCCGTACGTGGACCGCGAGCGGCCATAGGTCGCGTCCGCCCAGAGCCGGATGCCGCCCAGATCATAGGTGGCGCGGGCGTAGGAGCTGATCCGCTCGAGCGGCGTGCTGACTGCGACGGCATCGAACAGGCCGATCGCGTCCGCGCCGCCGACCACCTGCGCGGGGAAGCGGGTGGCGGGGTTGGCCGCCAGCGACGTGCCCGCGCGATAGGTGCGCAGCGTGCCGTCGTCGTTGAACACCTGTCCGGCCAGGACGCCGCTGGTGATGAGGCCGCCCGAGGCGACGTTGCCCTGGTTGACGTTGCGGAGCAGCACCTGGCGCGTGTCGCTCGCGATCGTGGGGTTCAGCCGGACGATCGCGGCGCTGTCCAGATCGGGGCGGCTGGTGCGGCTGGGGATCAGCTTGTCGTTGACGTACTCGCCGCTGATCAGGAACTGCCCGCGGCCCCCCGCGAACGACGTTCCCCACGTCAGGTCGCCGCCGTAGCGGAAGCCGTCGCCGCGCGACGAGATGCCGGACAGCGCGCCGACGCTCAGCCCCTCCACCTTGTCCTTCAGAATGATGTTGACGACGCCGGCGACGGCATCGGAGCCATAGGCGGCCGATGCGCCGCCGGTCACCACCTCGACCCGCTGCACCAGCCCGAGCGGCACGTAGTTGAGGTTGTTCTGGCCGACGAAGCGGCGACCGTTGACGAGGGTCAGCGTGCGATTGGCGCCCAGCCCGCGCAGGTCGACCGGGGCGCTGCCGCTCGACGTGTTACCGACCGACACCTGCGTGGTGGTGGTGGGGCGGAACTGCGGCGAGTCGTTCAGCACCTGCTGCAGGTTCGGGCGCTGGCCCTGCCGCAGCTCGACCGTGCCGATCACCGTGGTGGGAGTGGGCTGGTCGAAGCCGGCACGCTCGATGCGCGATCCGGTGACGACGATCTCCTCGCGCTCGTCGGCGCCGGCCTCCTCGGCGGGCGTCTGGGCGCCGACGGGGCCGGCGGGCGATTGCGCCAGGGCAGGCGTTGCCGCGATCAGCGCGGCGGCCAGTGCGGCCAGGCTGGTGCCGCGGGCCAGAATGGTACCGGATCCCGAATGAACATCGCGCATCTGCTCGCCCCCTTTCGTGTCGCTGGAATGAACCGGCTGATGCGATTCTGATGCCGATGCTGACATATGGTCCCGATCGGGACAATAATTTTCTTTTTGCTGGTATCAGATGCCATCATGGACGGTGCCGGTTGTGACGGGGGGACGAGCTCCGGACCATCGTTGCTCCAGCACCGACAGCGATGCAGGAGCGGTCAGCCGGTCAAGCGGCCCCTGACGCCGCAATCGGGCATGTCCGATTATCGATTGACGTTCTCCGATCGGGTTCATAGCATCCCCGGCAGAAACAATGGGAGGCACGCGATGCTGTTATCTCGTCGTCAGGCGCTGTGCGGCGCCGGTGCGGCCGTCGCGGCACCCTATGTCGCCCGCGCGGCCGTTCCGGTCAGCCCGTTCACCCACCGCCGCTACTCGCGCCGGGCGATCGACCTGGTGCGCGGCACGGTGGTGATCGACATGCTGGCGCCGATCAAGATAGACTTCGATCCCGCCTTCTATGCCCGCCGGATGAGCGAGCAGGACGCCGCCGACTTCCGCGCCGCCGGCATCACCGCGATCCACCATGCGATCGGCATCGGCGGGCCCACCGCGCGCGATCAGGCGCTGACCTTCTTCGCGGCGTGGGGCAATTACGTCGCGCGCAACAGCCATGTCCTTACCGGGGTCGCCACGGTCGCCGACATCGTCCAGGCCAAGCGCGACGGCCGCTGCGCGGTCATCATGGGATTGCAGAACGCCGATCATTTCCTGGAGGCGAAGGACGTCAAGGCGTTCTTCCAGCTGGGGCAGCGCTGCGCGCAGCTGACCTACAACTCGCAGAACCGCATCGGATCGGGATCGACCGACCGCGTGGACGGCGGCATCAGCGATTTCGGGGTCGAGATTATCAAGGCGATGAACGAGGTCGGCATGCTGATCGACGTGTCGCATTCGGGCGACCGTACGACGCTGGACGCGATCGCGCTGTCGCCCAAACCGATCGCGATCACGCACAGCAACTGCCGCGCGCTGATCGAGCATCCCCGGGTCAAGACCGACGAGGCGATCCGGGCGCTGGCGTCGAAGGGCGGGGTGATGGGCATCACCGGCGTGCGCATGTTCGTGAAGAAGACCGATCCGACGACGATCGCCGACATCGCCGACCATATCGATCACGTCGTGAAGCTGGTCGGCATCGAGCATGTCGGCATCGGCACCGATTCCGACCTGAACGGCTATGACGACACCTCGCCCGAGACGAACAAGATGCTGCGCGGGGCGTACAAGGACAGCTACGCCTTTCGCGAGAAGATCGACGTCGACGGGTTCGACCATCCGCTGAAGATGTACGACCTGACCGAGGAGCTGATCCGCCGCCGTTATTCCGACGCGAACATCCGCGCGGTGCTGGGCGGCAATTTCCAGCGGCTGCTCACCGCCACCTGGGGCGGCTGACCATGCCGCCCGCCCGTCCATCCCCTTCGCGAGTCACCTCATGAACGCGTCCACCTCCCCTGCCGCCGGCGCGCTGGCGCTGCCGCAGCCCTATCTGCTGTTCCTGGGCGACATGACCGAGCCCGGATATGCCAAGACCGCCTTCGGGCTGCGCGACTGGTCGGCGGACCGTTGCGTCGGCGAGTACCGGCTGACCGGGGATGCGGTGTCCACCGGGTTGCCGGCGATGACCCCGGCCGAGGCGAAGGCGCAGGGTGCGCGGTCGCTGGTGATCGGGGTCGCCAATCCGGGCGGGGTGATCCCGCCGCACTGGCGCGCATCGCTGGTCGAGGCGCTGGAGGCGGGGCTGGACATCGTCAGCGGGATGCACGCGCGGCTGGCCGACATTCCCGAGCTGGCGGCGGCGGCGGCGCGGCTGGACCGGCGGCTGATCGACGTGCGCGTGCCGCCGGCCGATATTCCGGTCGCCACCGGCGCGAAGCGGACGGGCAGGCGGCTGCTGACGGTCGGCACCGACTGCGCGCTGGGCAAGAAATACACCGCGCTGGCCATCCACCGCGCACTGGTCGCACGCGGCGTCGACGCGACGTTCCGCGCGACCGGGCAGACGGGCATCATGATCGCGGGCGGCGGCATGCCGATGGACGCGATCGTCGCCGATTTCGAGGCGGGGGCGGCCGAGCTGCTGTCGCCGGCCGCGGCGGCCGATCACTGGGACGTGATCGAGGGGCAGGGATCGCTGTTCCACCCCGCCTATGCCGGGGTGTCGCTGGGCCTGCTGCACGGCAGCCAGCCGGACGTCGTCATCGTCTGCCACGAACCGGGGCGCGACCGGGTGCTGGGCCTGCCCGATTATCCGGTGCCCAGCATCGAGGAGACGATCGAGACCAACCTGATGCTGGGCCGCCGCACCAACCCGGCGATCCGCTGCGCCGGGGTGTCGCTGAACACCGCCGCGCTCGATCCCGATGCGGCGGCGGCCGAGATCGCACGGGTCGCCGACCGGCTGGGCCTGCCGGTGGCCGATCCGGTCCGCGGCGGCGCGGCGCTCGACCGGCTGATCGACCAGATCCTGTCATGAGCGGCGCCGCCGCGACCCCCGCGACATGGTTCCAGCGCTTCCTGCTGCCCGGCTTCGCGTTCAAGGCGGTGGTGATCGGCGGCGGCTATGCGACGGGGCGCGAGCTGGCGGAGTTCTTCCTGGGCAGCGGTCCGCAGGCCGGGCTGATGGGGATGACGCTGGCGATGCTGGTGTGGAGCGCGATCTGCGCCGGCACCTTCACGCTGGCGCATGCGATCGCCGCCTATGACTATCGCAGCTTCTTCAAGACGCTGCTCGGCCGGTTCTGGTGGCTGTTCGAGATCGCGTACCTGCTGTTCGTCGTCCTGATCCTGGCGGTGTTCGGCGCGGCGGCGGGCGAGATCGGACGGGCGCTGTTCGGGTGGCCGCTGATCGTCGGATCGGTCGCGCTGGCGGTGTCGATCGTCGCGGTCGTCACGTTCGGCAACCACGCGGTCGAGGGATTGTTCAAATATGTCTCGATCCTGCTGTATGCGGTCTATGCGCTGTTCATCGTCCTGGCGCTGACGACGTTCGGCGACCGCATCGGCGCCGCGCTGGCACGGCCGGCGCCGACGGCGGGGTGGGCGATCGGCGGGCTGACCTATGCCAGCTACAACGTCGTCGGTGCGGTCGTCATCCTGCCGATGATGCGCCACCTGACCAGCCGACGCGACGCGGTGGTCGCCGGGCTGGTCGCGGGGCCGCTGGCGATGGTGCCGGCGCTGCTGTTCTTCCTGGCGATGATCGCCTTCTATCCCGGCATCGAGGCCGAGACGCTGCCCTCCGACTTCATCCTGCGCCAGCTGGACGCACCGTGGTTCCACTTCCTGTTCCAGGCGATGATCTTCGCCGCGCTGCTGGAGAGTAGCGTCGGATCGGTCCACGCGATCAACGAGCGGATCGACGGCGTGCTGCGCGAGCGGCGCGGGGCCGGGCTGTCGCACGGCGCGCGCGCGGCGCTGGCCGCCACGATCCTGATCGGGTGCGTGTTCGTGGCCGATCGCATCGGCCTCGTCGCGCTGATCGGCAGCGGGTACCGCTTCCTCGCCTATGTCATCCTCGCCGTCTACGTCGTGCCACTGCTGCTGTGGTGGATGGTGACGCTCGTCCGCGGCGCGCCAAGGGCGGCGCCGGCCGCATGACCCCGATCCATCGTTCAGGAGGCCGTTCCGTGATCCCCAGCCTGCACCGCATCGCCACCATCGCCCTGCTGGCCACGACGGCGGTGCCGATCGCCGCCAGGCCGGCCGCATCCGCCCCCAATTATGCGGTGTCGGCAGAGCGGATCGCGGGCCTGGCCGATTTCGTCGACGGCGTGATGGCGCAGCAGATCGCCACGCGCGAGGTCGCCGGAGCGGTGGTGACCGTCGTCTATCGCGGGCGGGTGCTGTTCGCGCGCGGGTACGGCATGGCCGACATCGACCGGGGCGTGCCCGTCGACGCGCGGCAGACGCTGTTCCGGCCCGGATCGGTATCCAAGATGTTCACCTGGGCCGCGCTGATGCAGCAGGTGGAGCTGGGCCGGGTCAGCCTGGACGCGGACGTGAACACCTATCTCGATTATCGCATCCCCGATTATCAGGGCCAGCCGATCCGGGTCCGCGACCTGATGTCGCACACGCCGGGGATGAGCGACAGTTCGGGCATCACCGCATCGTCGCCGGACAAGCTGGTCTATTACGCGGAGTGGATGAAGAGCCACATTCCGAAGCGCTTGTGGGCGCCGGGGACCGAGGTGTCGTACTCGAACTACGGCGCGGCGCTGGCGGGATACATCGTCGAGCGGGTGTCGGGGGAAAAATACCCCGATTATGTCGAGCGTCATATCTTCCGGCCGCTGGGCATGACCTCCACCACCTTCCGCGAACCGTTGCCGCCGGCGCTCGCGCCGCGGATGGCGACCGGATACCGGCTGGAGGACGGCCGGCTGAAGCCGAAGCCGTTCGAGCTGTTCAGCCTGATCATGCCGGCGGGATCGGCGACGTCGAGCGCGGTCGACATGGACCGGTTCATGCTGGCGCTGCTGGCGGGCGGCACGCTGGACGGTGCGCGCATCCTGAAGCCGGAATCGGTACGCCTGCTGACCAGCGATTCCGTCGCCAACGCGCCCGGCCTGCCCGGCATGGCGCACGGGTTCTTCGTCGTGCGTGCCGCCGGGCCGCGACTGGTGGGCCATGGCGGCAATACCGGCGACTTCCACTCGAACATGATCCTGGCGCCCGAGGCGCAGCTGGGCTTCTTCATCTCCGAGACGGGCGGGCAGGGCAGTTACGGCGGCCGCACCGACCTGACCGAGGCGCTGATCGGCCGGCTGTTCCCGCTGTCGCCGGCGGCGCGGGTCGCGGCGCCGAAGGGCGAGGTGCTGCCGCTGGGTGCCTATCGCTCGAACCGGCGCGATTACGCCGACCCGGCCGATCCGAAGCGCGACCTGAAGATCGCGGCGGCGGACGGGGGGATCACGGTCGGCAACGACGGGCGCCAGTCCTATTGGCAGCGGATCGGCCCGATGGAATTCGAGCAGGTGACCGGCGCGCGCGCCGGCGGGCCGTACGAGCGGCTGCGCTTCTACCAGCGCGGTCGCGAATGGCGGCTGGGCTTCTCGTCGCAGCCGCATGTCGCCTATCATCAGGTCGGATCGTGATGCGCGCGGACCGATCGGCAAGAAGACGGCTATCCCTCTGCGGTCATTGCATCTAGACCGGTCGTCTCGCGGGCGAGCTGCGAGCCATTACCGGGAAGCAGGATGGCGCGGGTGTCGCAGCAGGGATCAGATGTCGCCTCCACGGGCGTTGACGGGCTCGACGACGTGCTGGGCGGCGGGCTGACGCCCGAGCGGCTGTACCTGATCGAGGGAACGCCGGGCACCGGCAAGACGACGCTGGGGCTGGGGTTCCTCCTCGCCGGGGTCGAGCAGGGGCAGCCCGGCCTCTACGTCACGCTGGCGGAGACCGAGGTCGAGCTGCGGGCGGTGGCGAAGACGCATGGCTGGTCGCTGGATGCGATCGACCTGTTCGAGATGGTGCCGGCGGACGGCCTGACCGACGACCAGGAGCAGACGCTGCTCCACCCCAGCGAGGTCGAGCTGGGCGAGACGGTGCGCGCGATCATGGCCCGGGTCGACGAGCTGCAGCCGGCCCGCGTCGTCATCGACAGCCTGTCCGAACTGCGGCTGCTGGCGCAGAACCCGGTGCGGTATCGCCGGCAGATCCTGGCGCTGAAGCATTTCTTCGCCACCCGCCACTGCACGGTGCTGGTGCTGGACGACAAGAGCGCGTCGGGCAGCGATCTGCAGCTGCACAGCATCGCCCACGGCGTCATCTCGCTGGAACAGACGCTGTCGGGGTTCGGGGCGCAGCGGCGGCGGATGCACATCGTGAAGATGCGCGGCATGCGCTATCGTGGCGGCTTCCACGATTTCGAGATCCAGCGCGGCGGGCTGTGCGTCTATCCGCGGCTGGTCGCGGCGGAGCATGGCGTCGATTTCGACATGGCGTTCGTGTCGACGGGCTCGACGTCGTTCGATGCGCTGCTGGGTGGCGGGCTGGTGCCGGGCACCGCGACGCTGCTGACCGGGCCGGCCGGGGTCGGCAAGACGACGATGACGGTGCAGTGCATCGTCGCGGCGCTGGGGCGCGGCGAGCATGTCGCCTATTTCCTGTTCGACGAGCGCACGCCGACGCTGCTCGCGCGGTCGAAGGCGCTGGGCATGGACCTCCAGCCCCATCTCGACGACGGGCGGCTGAGCCTGCGCGCGATCGATCCTGCCGAGCTGTCGCCGGGCGAGTTCGCCGCGACCGTGCGGGCCGCGGTGGAGGAAGACGGCGCGCGGATGATCGTGGTCGACAGCCTGAACGCCTATCTCCAGTCGATGCCCAGCGAGCAGTTTCTGGTGCTCCAGATGCACGAGATGCTGACCTATCTGGGCCAGCGCGGGGTGGTGACGATGCTGATCCTGGGAATGCACGGGATCATGGGCGACGTGCGGGCCGACGTCGATCTCAGCTATCTGGCCGACACCGCCGTGCAACTGCGCTATTTCGAGGCGGTCGGCGCGGTGCGGCAGGCGATCTCGGTGATCAAGACGCGGACGGCGAAGCACGAGCGCACCATCCGCGAGTTCCGGATCGACGACGACGGCATCGTGTTCGGCGAGCCGCTGCGCGAATTCCAAGGCGTGCTGACCGGCGTGCCGACCTTCTCGGGCGAGGACAAGTCGCTGCTGGCGGGCATGGCCAGCGGAGGCGGCGGTGTCGCCGCATCCTGAACCCGACGATCGCGTCCTGATCCTCGCGCCGCGGGGGCGCGATGCGGTCATTGCGGCGGACCTGCTGCACCGCGGCGGGATCGCGGGAGAGGTGACGGCCGACCTGCCGGGCCTGGTCGCGGAAATGAAGCGGGGCGTGGCCGCCGTCCTGATGACCGAGGAGGCGCTGGCCGCGGAGGATCGCGCCCCGCTCACCGCCTGGATCGCGGCGCAGGCGACATGGTCGGACCTGCCGTTCGTGGTGCTGGCCAACGGCGCGCGCGGGCCGCGGTCGGCATTGGCGTCGGAGCGGGTCGGCGACCTGGGCAATGTCGTGCTGCTCCAGCGGCCGCTGCACGCGGAAGCGATGCTGGGCGCGGTCCGCTCCGCGATCAAGGCGCGACGGCGGCAGTACGAGGTCCGCTCGGCCGCGGCGACGCTGGAATCGGCGGTCGCCCACCGCACGGCGGAGCTGGAGGCGGCGCGCACCAGCCTGGAATTCGCGCTGGACGCCGCCGACATGGGCAGCTGGGACCTGGACCTGTCGACCGGCGAGATCCAGCGCAGCGTGCGGCACGACGAGATCTTCGGCTACGCCGATCCGCAGCCCGACTGGTCGACCGCGCGGATGCTGACGCATGTCGAGCCGCACGAGCGCGAGCGGATTGCGGCGGCGTTTCAGGATGCGCTGACCACCGGCACGCTGGACATCGAATGCGCGATCCGCGGTGCCGACGGCAGCCGGCGCTGGATCACCAAGAAGGGCCGTATCCGGGTGGATGCGGAGGGGCGGCCGGTGCGGATGATCGGCGTCGTCACCGATGTCACGACCCGCAAGGAGGCCGACGTCCAGCTGGCGCAGGCACAGAAGATGGATGCGATCGGCCAGCTGACCGGCGGCGTGGCGCACGACTTCAACAACCTGCTGACCCCGATCGTCGGCAGCCTCGACCTGGTGAGGCGTCGCCACAAGGACGACGAGCGGACCCAGCGGATGGTGGGCGGCGCGTTGCAGGCGGCGGAGCGGGCGGCGACGCTGACGCAGCGGCTGCTCGCCTTCGCGCGGCGCCAGGCGTTGCAGCCGACCGCGGTCGACGTGGGCGCGCTGATCGACGGGATCGTCGACCTGATCCGCCGCTCGCTGGGCCCGACGATCAGGGTGGTGCTGGAGGTACCGGGCGATCTGCCGTCCGCCCGGGTCGATCCCAACCAGCTGGAACTCGCGCTGCTGAACCTGGCGATCAATTCGCGCGACGCGATGCCGGGCGGCGGGCAGCTGACCATCACCGTGGCGTGCGCCGATGTTGAGGAACGCAACGCGATCGGGCTGGGCGCCGGCCGCTACGTCCGGATCCTGGCCGGCGACACCGGCATCGGCATGGACAAGGCGACGCTGGCCCGTGCGACCGAGCCGTTCTTCTCGACCAAGGGGGTCGGCAAGGGGACCGGGCTGGGCCTGTCGATGATCCATGGGCTGGCCGCGCAATCCGGCGGTACGCTGACGCTGGCCAGCGAGCCGGGGCGGGGCACCAGCATCGAGTTGTGGCTGCCCGCGACCGGCGAGCAGGCCGCCGCCGCGACCGAACGTCCGGCCGAGCCCAAGCCGGCGCGCCGCGCGGCGCGGGTGCTGCTGGTCGACGACGAGGAGATCGTCCGCTCCGCCACCGCGGAGATGCTGCGCGACATCGGGTACCATGTCGTCGAGGCGGCGTCGGGCAGCCAGGCGCTGGCGGCGGTGCGCGCGGGCGTCGAGATCGACGTCGTCGTCACCGATTACATGATGCCGGGCATGAGCGGCGCGGCGCTGATCGGCGAGCTGCGCACCACGGCCCGCTCGCTGCCGGCGCTGCTGATCACCGGCTATGCCGCCACCGGCGAGGACGTGCCGGACGATGTTCCCCGCCTGTCAAAACCGTTCAGGCAGGTCGAGCTGGCGACGCGCGTCGACGAACTGCTGCACCGGCCCGACGACCGGCCGCGGCGGCTGCGCGTGGTGAGCTGAGGCGGGGTCCGCCCTACAATCCCAGCCTGTCCAGCGCGGCGGCGAGTTCCGCATCGATCGCCGCGTCGTCGGCAGGCGACAGGCGGTTGAGCGCGGTCTGCACCCGCTTCTGCGCCACCTGCAATGCCTTGTGCCGCACCTCGCGCGACAGGTTCGTCCGCCACGACGAGCTTTCCCGCAGCAGCGGCGCCCATTTCGCCTCCTCCGCCGCCAGGATCGCCAGCGCCAGCCGCAGGCCGTCCCGCCGGCCATGCGCGTAATCGTCCGACAGAATTGCCTCCTTCGCCGGCATCGTGTGCACGCCGGATTCGCGTGGTAGACGCACGATAGCCGGGGGGATAGCACCGCACAGGGGCAACAAGGGCGAATGAGCATCCCATGCCAATGAACTTGCATGGACCTTTGGCGCGGCGGCACAATCTGCACGTGCTGGGTTCCGGCGGCGAGATCGTCGTGTTCGGGCATGGTCTGGGCACCGACCAGAGCGCATGGCGCGATTTCGCGAGCGGGCTGGACGCGCGCTACACCGCCTTGCTGTTCGACCTGCCCGGGGCCGGGCCACTGCTGCCCGACGGGTTCGATCCCGACGACTACCGCTCGCTGTCGCCGTTCGCGGACGACGTGCTCGACCTGCTGGAGGAGGTGGGGGTCGAGGCCTGCACCTATGTCGGGCATTCGGTGGCGGGGATGATCGGCGTGCTGGCGGCGATCGAGGCGCCGGCGCTGTTCGACCGGCTGATCCTGCTGAACGCCTCGCCCCGGTACCTGAACGATGCCGATTACGAGGGCGGGTTCGACCGTGCCGATCTGGAGGGGCTGCTGGGCACGATGGCCGCCAATTACCAGGCGTGGGTGGCGGGGTTCGCACCGATGGCGATCGGTGCCGCGGCGCCGTCAGCGGTGGAGGAGTTCTCGGCCGGGCTGCTGGCGATGCGCCCCGACGTGACGCTGCGCGTCGCGCGGACGATCTTCGAATCCGACGTGCGCCCGCTGCTGCCCGCGCTGACCCGGCCGACCTTCCTGGTGCATTCGCGGACCGACGTGGCGGTACCGCCGGCGGTCGGCCGCTATCTCCACGCGCATATCGCCGACAGCCGGCTGATGTGGATCGATGCGGAGGGCCATCTGCCCCATCTGTCGGCCCCCGCGATCGTCCGCGCGGCGCTGGACGAGGCGCTGCGTGCCTGACCGGCTGCTCGGCCGGCGCACCGCCGATCCGTCGGTCGGGCTGACGCTGCGGCTGCTGGCCCAGGAATCCGCCGCGGCGCTGGCCGTGCTGGTATCGACCAACGACGGACGGGCGACGATCGAGGAGGCGCATCCGCCGGTCGGACGCATCGGCCAGCGGATCAGGGTGCCGGCCGACCTGATCGCCGACCGTGCCCGCGCGATCGAGGCGCGCGACCGGCGCATTCCGCTCGACTGGACGCAGCTGACCGGCGAGCGGCCGGACCGGATGGCGGCGGCGCCGATCGACGACCGCGGGCTCCACCTGGTGCTCGCGGTGCGGGGCGAGCGGCCGGTCGACCTTCAGGCGCTGGCGCGGTGGGCGGCGCTGATCGACCATCAGCTGGCACAGGGCAAGGATACGGCGCGCCGGATCGACGCGTCGCGCCGCATCGCCGCGCTGATCGACAACCTGCCGATCCCGATCGTGTTCGTCGACGGCAAGTCGATCGAAATCCTGCTGAACGATCGGGCGCGATCGCTGCTGAGCGTTGAGCGCAAGGAGGATGGCGAGCGCGAGGTCGCCGCCGCGCTGACCCGGCTGATCGCCGATGGCGGCGAGGACCATGGCCGGCGGCTGGCGGTCGATCCCGCTGCGGAGATGGCGTTCACGATCGACCACGGCTCGGCCGCCATCGAGGTGAGCAGCCGCTGGATCGACGAGGACCAGCTGACCGGCCGGCTATGGGTGTTCCGCGACGTTACCCAGCAGCGGCTGGTCGAGCGGGTAAAGGACGAACTGGTCTCGACCGTCAGCCACGAGTTACGGACGCCGCTGACCGCGATCATCGGCGCGCTGACCCTGTTGCGGCAGGCGGATGGAGCCGTCTCGCGCGGGGCCGCCCCGTCGCTGGTCGACATCGCCTGGCGCAACAGCCAGCGCCTGCTGCGCATCGTCAACGACCTGCTCGACCTGGATAAGGTGGGATCGGGCACGCTGGAGCTGCGCCGCAGCCCGATCGACGTGCGCATGCTGATCGATCAGGCGATCGACGATCATCGCCCGATGGCCGTGCCGGGAGCGATCGTGCTGGTCGGACCGGACCCGGGCGCCCCCAGCACGGCAGCGTGGGACGCCGGCCGCATCTCGCAGGTGGTCAGCAATCTGCTGGCCAACGCGATCCGGCTCTGTCGTCACGGCGGCGTGGTACGGGTGTCGCTCGACCGGCAGGACGAGGGCTTCGTGATCGGGGTGGAGGACGAGGGCCCCGGCATCCCGCCGGCGTTCCACGACCGGCTGTTCACGCGCTTCGCACAGGCGCATCCGCCGGCGGGATCGGGCAAGTCGGGTACCGGGCTGGGCCTGGCCATCACCAAGGCGATCGTCGAGGCGCATGGCGGCTGGATCCGGGCCGATCCGACACGCACCAGTGGCGCGCTGTTCCAGGTCTATCTGCCGGCCGGCGAGGCGGACGTGCCCGCCTAGAGCACGGCGCCGATCGCGTTGTCGAAATGCGCGTTCATCAGGGCGATGGCGCTGTCCGCGTCACGATCCGCGATCGCATGGGCGATGTCGGCGTGCCGCTGCAGCACGATCGATCGTGCCTCGTCGGTATCGCGGGTGCGCCACGCCAGCGGCACCGCCTCGACCATCAGCGGCTCGAACGAGCGGACGATCTGGAGGAACAGGGCGTTGCCGCTCGCCCGCGCCACCGCCTGGTGGAAGACGATGTCGTGGCGGGTCACGGCGGCGGTGTCCACGGCATCGGCCATGGCGATCGCGGCGGCGAGGATGGCGGCGGCATCCGCGTCGGAGCGGCGCGCGGCGGCCAGCTCGACGGTGCGCAGCTCCAGCGTCCGGCGCACGTCCCACACCTCGCTTACCGACACCTGTGCGGTCGAGACCGCATGGTCGAGCGAGGTGCCCATCACCGATCCGTCGATCGCGCCGACCCGCGCCCGGCGTCCGTTGCCGACATCGATCAGGCGCAGCGCGGCAAGGGCGCCGAACGCCTCGCGCATCACCGCGCGGCTGACGCCCAGTTCGGTCGCGAACTGGCCCTCGCCGGGCAGCGTGTCGCCGACCTTCAGGTCGCGGTCGCGGATATGATCGCGGATGCGGCGCACCGCGAAATCGACGAGCGAGCCGCCCTCGTCGTGCCGCGCCACCGCCCTCACGCCGCCAGCTCCAGCGCGCGCAGGCGGGTGGGGGCCAGCCCGAAGCGGCGGGTGAACGCCCGACTGAAGCTGGCATTGTTCCGGTAGCCGCAGCGATAGCCGATCGACGAGACGGGCAGGTCGGTGGCGAGCAGCAGGCCGTGCGCGCCGTGCAGCCGCCGGTCGGCGATGGCGTCGGCGACGGTGGAGCCGAACATCTGGCGGAAGCCCCGCGTCAGCTTGGCACGGTTCAGTCCGCAGGCCCGCGCGATGGCATCGAGGGTCAGCTTCTCCTGCCACCGCTCGTCGATCAGGCGGCGTGCGGCGGCGAGCCGGACGGCATCCAGTTCGGACAGCTCGCCCGACCCGTCGGCGGGAACGAGCTCGTCGAGCTGGGCGAAGGTGGCGCAGAGCAGCTCGATGCTCTTGGCGAGGCGCAGCGTGTGCCGGGCGGGTTCGGCCATCGGGCAATCGCGCAGGGCGAGGACCAGTGTGCGCAACTCGCTGGGCAGGTGCCAGGTCGTCGGCGCGTCGGGCAGGAAGCCGAACAGCCGGCGGCAGGCCGCGGCGCTGACCGCCAGCACCACCGTCGCCTCGTCATCGGCACCTTCGGCATAGCGGCAGACCGGCGGATGGTCCGCATCGCCAAGCTGGAAGCGCAGGGTGACGGCGTCGGTGGGCATGGCCGCCGCGTCCGCTGCATCGCCGACCGTGCCGGGGCCGATGAACGCCAGCATCTCCGGCGACACGTCGATACGCTGCTTTGTCATGCCAGCCATGATCCTCTCCTTATCGAAGCATCATGCACCTTTCTGAAAGGTGGTCAATAGCTATCTGACAGGTCTGCGGTGGCGGAGAGCGGCGCGGTGCGGATGGCGAAGAAGAACGCCCCGACCGACAGGATGCCGGTGACGACGCCGACAATGGCGAGCGCGGGCGCCAGATGGCTCTCGCCGCCCAGCAGCGCGCTGACCAGCGTGACCAGCGGCGGGGCGATGCCGAAGCCGATCAGCCCGGCAAAGGCGATGAAGGCGCCGATGCACAGCCCGCGCAGTTCGTTGGGGATGAGGACGGTCAAGGCGACCGACGTGGCGAGCCCGGTTACGGCGCCGCACAGCGACAACGCGCCGAACGCGACGGCGAACAGCGTGACCGACGGCGCCACCGGGAACAGCGCGGCGGGAACGCCCAGAATCGCGGCGAACAGCGCCCCGACCAGCAGCCCGCCGCGCCGGCCGCTCTTCTGCCCCAGATCGGCGGTGAACCCGCCCAGCAGCGTGCCGCCGAGGCCGCTGACCAGCACCAGCGCGCCCATCCAGCCGGCGAAGTCGCCCGGCTGCAATCCGTAACGGCGCGACAGTACCGGCGCCGCCCAGACCAGCGCGGCATTGTCGGCCATGACGACTGCGACCTGCCCGACGAACAGCGGGATCAGGAAGCGGCGGCGCGACCACAGTTCGGCCGCCAGGACGCGAAACGGCGCATGGGTGGTGGCCGCGACCTCGCGTCGGGCGGGTTCGCGCAGCAGCAGCAGGGGGGCGATCAGGATCAGGCTGACGACGGTCAGCACGGCGTGGGTGCCGCGCCACGGCACCATGCCCGCGATCGTCGGCAGCGTACCGCTGGCGAAGGCGCCGAACAGCCAGCCGCCCAGGGCGAACGCCCCGGCGATGCCGGCGATCTTGCCCAGATTGACGACCAGCATCGCCCGCCCGCGCTGTTCGGGTACGCACAGGTCGGCGGTCAGCGACAGCGCCGCGGTCAGCGCGCCGGTGGTGCCGGTCGCGGTCAGCACGCGCGCCAGGAACAGCATCGTCGAGCCCTGCGCCACCGCGGTCATCGCCGTGCCGACCGTCCAGATCAGCGCCAGCGCGATCAGCAGGCGGACGCGGTTGAACCGGTCGACCAGGATGCCGACCGGGATCGAGCAGACGACCAGCGCCAGCCCCGCGCTGACCCCCTGGATGACGCCCAGCGTCGCATCGCTCAGCCGCAACTCGGCCTTGACGCTCTCCTGCACGGTGCCGAACGATCCCATCATCGCGAAGCCGACGGTCATCGCCAGCGTGAGCGCGAGGAGCGAGGGCAGCGCGCTGCGGAAGCCGGTGCGGGGGGCGAGGGCGATGGTCGCCATTACGATGGTGCTCCTGACAGCGCGCGGGTCAGCGCATCGATGCGCGCAGCCTGCGCACGGTTCGCCACGGCGGGGCCGGGCAGGATGTCGAAGCCGTGAAAGGCTCCGGGATGGACGTGCAGTTCGGTCGGCACCCCGGCGGCGATCAGGCGTCGGGCATAGTCGATGTCCTCGTCGACGAAGAGGTCCAGCGTACCGGTCATGATGAAGGTCGGCGGCAATCCCGTCAGGTCGTCGGCGCGCGCGGCCGCGGCATAGGGCGACACACCCTCGCCACCGGGTTCGTGGCCGAGCAGGGCGGACCAGCCGAAGCGGTTGTTGTGCGGCGTCCAGATGAACGCGCCGGCGTGCGGATGCGGCGGCGCCGTGCAGGTGCGGTCGTCGATCATCGGATAGGTCAGGTGCTGGAAGGCGAGCGCGATCTCTCCGCGGTCGCGCACCATCAACGCCAGCGACGCGGCAAGGCCGCCGCCCGCGCTCTCGCCCATCACGCCCAGCCGGGCGATGTCGATGCCCAGCTCGCCGGCATGCGCCACCGTCCAGGCGAGCCCGGCGTGACAATCCTCGATCGCACCGGGAAAGCGCGTTTCCGGTGCCAGCCGGTAATCGACCGAGACGATCACGCAGCCGAGCGCGGCGGCGAGCGGGCGGTGAACGGATTCCAGCGCGCCCGCCGATCCGCCGACATAGCCGCCACCGTGGATGTGGTAGATGCAGCCGAGCGTGCCGGTGGCGGCGCGCGGCCGATAGATGCTGAGGCCGATGTCGGGCGCACCCGTCGGGCCGGGTACCTGCCGCTTGGTCATGTCGACGCCGCCGTCCCCGGCCGGCGGCAGCGGCAGGTCGCGGGCGCGCAGGTCGGCCAGCGTCGCATCGTCCAGCGCAATCGTCGGCCACGCCGCCAGCAGCGGGCGGAGTTCGGGGTCGACGAGCTCCAGCCCGGTCACAGGCTGAAGATCTTGCCGGGGTTCATCAGGTTCTGCGGGTCGAGCGCACGCTTCAGCAGGCGCATCGTATCGACCGCATCGCCCAGTTCGGCGACCAGCCAGTCCTGCTTGCCGATGCCGATGCCGTGTTCGCCGGTGCAGGTGCCGTCCATCGCAATCGCCCGGTCGACCAGCTTGCGGTTGATCGCCTCGACCTCCTCGAACTCGTGCGGGGCGGTGGGATCGATCGAGAAGATGACGTGGAAATTGCCGTCGCCGACATGGCCCAGGATCGATGCCGGCACCGTCCCCGCGTCGATGTCGGCGCGGGTCTGAAGTATGCATTCGGGCAGGCGGCTGATCGGCACGCACACATCGGTCGTCCAGCCGACCGCGCCGGGACGGACGTTGACGGCGGCGTAATAGGCCTCGTGCCGCGCCTTCCACAGCCGGGCGCGTTCCTCCGGCTGGTTCGACCAGGTGAACGCGCCGCCGCCGTTCGCCTCCGCCAGCGCCGCCACCGTCTCGACCTGTTCCGCCACGCCGGCCGGCGAGCCGTGGAATTCGAAGAACAGCGTCGTGATCTCCGGATAGTCGAGCTTCGACCAGCGGTTCACCGCCGCCATCTGCCGGTCGTCAAGGATTTCGACGCGGGCCAGCGGCACGCCGCACTGGATCGATTGCACCACGGTGTCGACCGCGCCCTGCAGCGTCTCGAACCCGCATACCGCCGACGAGATCTGCTCGGGGATCGGATGCAGCCGCAGCGACACCTCGGTGATGATGCCGAGTGTCCCTTCCGCGCCGACGAACAGGCGGGTCAGGTCGTACCCGGCGGCGGACTTGCGCGCGCGGGTGCCGGTGCGGATCACCTTGCCGTCCGGGGTGACGACGGTCAGCGACAGCACGGCGTCGCGCATCGTGCCGTAGCGGACGGCGTTGGTGCCGCTGGCGCGGGTCGATGCCATGCCGCCGATCGTCGCGTTGGCGCCCGGATCGATCGGGAAGAACAGCCCGGTGTCGCGCAGGTGGGCGTTCAGCTCCTCGCGCCGGACGCCGGCCTGGACGATGCAGTCGAAGTCCTCGGCATTGATCGCCAGGATCGCGTCCATCCGCGCCAGGTTGATGCTGACCCCGCCGTTCACCGGCAGCGCGTTGCCCTCGATCGAGGTGCCCGCACCGAACGGCACGATCGCCACGCCGGCCGCCATGCAGAGCCGCACGCAATCCGCGACCTCCTCGGTCGAGGTGGCGAAGACGACCGCGTCGGGCAGCGCTTCGGCGAAATGCGCCTCGCTGGTGCCGTGCTGACGGCGGATGCCCTCGCCCAGTGCCAGTGCGTCGCCGAAGCGCTGGCGGAGGGACGCGACGAACGCCTCGTCGAGCGGCGGGCGGGCGGGGCGGGGGGCGTGGATCATATCAGAACCGGATCGTGCCGCGGATGCCGACGCGGCGGCGCGGCGACTGGATCGCGAGGTTCGAGACGAGCGGCGCGGGCAGGCCGGCGCGGCGCAGCAGCGACGAGTCGAGATAGGTCTCGACATATTTCTCGTCGAACAGGTTGGTGGCGAAGGCGGCGACCTCCAGCGGACCCGTCTGCCACGCCACCGACGCGTTGACGAGGTAATAGGGGGCCAGGATCGGCACCGATGCGGCGTCCAGCGACCCGCCGGTGCGCGCGCCCTTGGCGACGACGTTGGTGTCGACCACGATCGCCTGGTCGTTGTGGAACGGCAGGCGCAGGTTGGTGCCGACCGAATAGTTCGCGTCGGGCACGAACAGGATGCGGTCGCCCGGATAGGCATAGCCGGTCACCGCCTGGAACTGGCTGGCGTCGGTCACGCGCGAGTGGAGCAGCGTGGCGTTGGCATAGACACGCCACAGGTTGCTGATGTTGAACGACAGCTCGGCCTCCGCGCCATAGCTCTCGACATCGCCCGAGTTCAGGTTGATCGCCACGAAGCCGACCGGCTGGCCGGTGGCGGGGTTCAGGATGGTCGACGGCGCCAGCGCGTTGGCGCCGATGAAGTTCTTGTAGTCGTTATAGAAGGCCGCGACGTTGGCGGTCAGGCGACCGCCGAAGGCGCTCGCCTTCGATCCGACCTCGTACGTCCAGACGCTGTCGCCCCTGTAGGTCAGGTTGGGCGCACCCGGCCCGTTCTGGCCACCGCCGCGCACACCGCGGGCGACCGACGCATAGGTCATGAATTCCGGCGACCACCGCTTCGTCAGCGTCGCGCGCGGCTGCCACTCGTTCGCCTTGTAGGCGGCGGGCAGGCCGGCGGTGGAGGCGTTCAGCTTCTGGTGATCGTACCGGATGCCCACCGCCAGATCGAGGCCGTTGCCGAAGTTCAGGAAGCCGGTGGCGAACACCGCGATATTCTCGTTCTCGGCGGTGGCGCTCGCCGGCACGGTCAGGTTCGCCGGCACGACCGTCGTGGTCCCGGTGCTGTCGGTCGTCGAGCGGCCGTAGAAAGCGCCGACCAGGGTCGAGAAGTTCGATCCCCATTTGGTGTCCAGCCGCAGCTCGCCCGTCCGCGTCTTCAGCGTCCGGTCGGACGTGACGCGGAAGAAGTCGAGCGCGCTGTAGTCGCCGTCGCCCGCGCTCACCGTATCGCTCTGGTTGTACGCCCCGATCGCGGTGATCGTGGTGTTCAGGCTGTCGATGTCGAACTCGCCCTTGAGGTTGGCGGCGTAATAGTTGATCGTCGCCAGGCTGCGCTGGTTGGTGCTGTTGTCGAGCGTATAGTCACGCGGGCCGTCGACGTGGAAATAGGCGGTGGAGCCGCCATAGACCCGGTCCCACCCGCCGTTCAGCGTGAAGCGCGCCCAGGTGGCCGGCACGAAGCGCAGCGTGCCGTTGACGCTCTTGGTCTCCAGCGGGTTCTGGTCGCCGCCGGCCAGCAGGTTGCGCTGGAACCCGTCCTCGCGGTGATAGGCGGCACCGATGCGGAACTGCAGCACGTCGGCCACGATCGGGCCCGACACGCTGCCCGACACCGACGCGTAATTGTCGCCGGCCGCCAGCGCGCCGTCGATGCGGCCCTGCCAGTCGTTCGACGGCTGGCGGGTCACGACGTTGATCGCGCCGCCCAGCGTGTTGTTGCCGAACAGCGTGCCCTGCGGCCCGCGCAGCACCTCGACCCGGGCGACGTCGACCAGCGGCGAGTTCAGATAGGTGGTGTTGGGCTGGTAGATGCCGTCGATGAAGATGCCGACGCCCGGCTGCACCGTGTCGATCAGCGTGGTGCCGACACCGCGGATCGAGACGAAGGCGCGGCCGACCGAGTCGGAATTGATGTTCAGGCCAGGCGTATAGGCGGCGACATCGCGCACCACGACCAGCTGCTGCTGCTTGATCGCGTCGCCGGAAATGGCAGTGACCGCGATCGGCACGTCCTGCAGCCGCTCCTCGCGGCGGCGGGCGGTGACGACGATGTCGGACGCGGCGGGATCGGTGCCTGTCGAGGTATCCGCCTGCGGATCGGCGGGCGTTCCCTGATCGGTGGTCTGGGCGCCCTGCGGCTCTGCGGACTGTGCCGCGGCGACGGCGGGCACGACCAGGGTCAGGGCGGTGGATAGCGCGAACAGCGAACGACGGCGCATGCGGGACCTCTCCGTTGGCGGCGGATCGTTGTCGTCCACCTGTCAGAAAGGTATGCGCGCCTGATCACCTATCGGAAAGGCTGGCGGCTGTGCCGATCGGCTCTGCGGTTTGCCCTACCAGCAGGAATAGCCGCCATCGACCAGTACGATGCTGCCGGTCATCAGGCTGGCCGCGTCGGACGCGAGGAAGTGGACGGCGGACGCGACCTCCTCCGGTTCGCCCAGCCGGCCCTGCGGCGTGCCGTCGATCCAGCGGCGGTACATCTCGCTGGTCCGGTCGGCAAAGGCGTTCAGCGGCGTGGCGATGTAGGTCGGCGCGACCGCGTTCACGCGCACGCCGCGCCCCGCCCACTCCGCCGCCAGGCTCTTCGTCAGCTGGTGCACCGCCGCCTTGGACGCATTGTAATAGCTTTGCGGCTGCGGCCGGTTGACGATGACGCCCGACATCGATCCGATGTTGACGATCGATCCCGCACCCTTCGCCAGCATCCGCCGGCCAAAGGCGCGCGCGCACCAGAAGGTGCCGTTCAGGTTCACGTCGAGCACGTTCAGCCAATGCTCGTCGGCGACATCCTCCGCGGCGGTTTCGCTGCGGGCGATGCCGGCATTGTTGACCAGGATGTCGGCGCCGCCGGTCCGCTCCGCCGCCGCCTCGACCGCGGCGGAATCGGTCACGTCGAGGATGCAGCCGTCGACCCGGTGACCCTTCGCGCGCAGGCTCTCCAGCCCGCGTTCCAGCAGCGCGCCGTCCCGGTCGGCGATCGTCACCGCCGCGCCGAACTCGGCCAGCGCGTCGGCGCAGCACCAGCCGATGCCCTGCGCGCCACCGGTCACGAAGGCGGTGCGGCCGTCCAGCCGCAGACGATCGGCGTACATGCGCGTTATCCTCAGGGAAGGAAGGGGGCGGCGGGCATCGCCGGTTCGGCCGAGGCGGTAGCGGCGACGACGCGGTAGACCTGGCGCGTGTCGCGGTCGAACGGCGCCCAGGGCAGCGATCCGTCGCGCGCGAAATCGATCCACAGCCGGTGCATCCGCGTCGCGAGCTCCTGCGGAGCGGTCCGGCCCAGCAGCCCCTCCGGCCCGGTCGCGATGGCGAGGGTGTCGAACACGAACGGGATCTCGACCGCATGCGCCGCGCCCAGTTCGCCGCCGAACGCGGTCGATCGCCACTCGAAATCATAGACGTGGGTGCGCCCGCGATGCTCCTCGGCGAAGCGCCTGGCCGGCCAGCGGAACACCAGGTCGGTCATCGCATCGGTCAGGGCCCGCCCGCCGGACTGCCGGCCCATGCCGTACGCCTTCAGAACGCGCCATGCGTGCGGCTGCGACCGGCGCAGCGCCAGCCAGGCGATCAGCCGGCCGATCTTGTCGCGAAGGCCGCTGGAGACGAGGTACAGGTTCATCTCCTCCGCATTCGTGCCGATCAGCACGTCGACATCGGCGCCGGCGCCGGTCTTCAGCGCATCGAGCGGCTGGATCGGCAGCACGTCGTCGCCGTGCACGGGAACGAAGCGGCTGATCCCGAACACCGGCTCGCGCCCGTCGGGGCCGCGCAGGTCGATGCGGGTGGTCGGCAGCGATATCTTCTCGATCGCATCCAGTACCGCCTCGGTCGGCGCGGCGGCGAAGCCCTCGCGGGTCGGCGCGATGCCGAGCAGGCTCGCCATCTTCGCGACCAGCCGCTGCGCCACGTCGATGTCGCGGGTCATCGCACCGTGGCCGCTCTGGATGATCGCGCGCCGGAACAGCCCGGCGGCGAGCGGCGAGGTGACCAGGTCGGCGATCGCCATCGCCCCGGCCGATTCGCCGAACACGGTGACGTTGCCGGCATCGCCGCCAAACGCCGCGATCTCCCGCTGGACCCATGCCAGCGCCGCCAGCATGTCGCGCAGCCCCAGATTGGTCGGCACGCCGGGGATCGGCAGGAACCCGTCGACGCCCATGCGATAGTTGATCGCGACGCAGACGACGCCGTCGCGCGCGAAGGTGGCGCCGTCCTGCACCGGCGCGTCCTTGCTGCCGACCACGAAGCCGCCGCCATGGATGAACACCATCACCGGCAATCCGGTGCGATCGTCGTCCGGCGACCAGATGTTGAGCGTCAGGTAATCGTCGCCCGGCACCCATCCGCCGCCGACCAGTGCCTGTACGTCGAGGCCGGGCACCGCCTTGATCCGCTGGGGTGCGTTCGGGCCGGGGCTGGTCGCATCGCGGATGCCGTCCCATGCCTCGACCGGCTGCGGGGCTGCGAAGCGGCGGTCCCCGGTGGGCGGCGCGGCATAGGGCACGCTCATGAACCGGCGCACGCCGCCTTCCGCACGGCCGCGCAACTGGCCGGCATCGACGCGGGTCACCGCCTGTTGGTCGTTCTGGACTGGCATGCCTCCATCCTACGCGAGGCGTGCGGACCGGGGATGGCGGAGACTGTGCCGATCGGCATGTTGCGCGTGCCGACCAGCCGCCGCGCGCTCAGCCGCGCAGGCGCAATCCGATCCACAGCGTGCGGGGCGTGGCGCGCTCGACGATGTTGGCGCCGCTGATCCCCGCTTCCACCCGCTCGTCGAAGACGTTCTCCGCGCGCAGTTCCACCGCGATCGCCCGGGTCAGGGGCAGGGCGGCATACCCGTCCAGCGTCGTCGCGGGGGCCAGGGTGCGGCTGTTCTGATCGTCCTCGAACTGGCGGGCGCCGTGGCGCACCGTCGTCGACAGCGCCGCGCCATGTCGCCGCCAGCCCAGCGAGCCCGACACCAGGTCGCGCGGCGTCTGGGCGGGGCGCAGTCCGTCGAGCGCGGCAGCGGCGCCGCTCGCCTCGACCCGCGGATCGGTGTGGCTCCACGATGCCTGGGCGAAGAACGGGCCGCTGCTCCACCGCGCGTCCAGCTCCAGCCCGGTCGACCGGATCGCATCCAGGTTCTGGCGCACGCGGTACACGCCGCCCGCCCCGACGAAGCCGACGCCGGGAAAGGTGCCGGGCCCGCGCCCCGCGGTGACGTTGGCGATCGCGTTCGTCAGCCGGTTCCAGAACAGCGTCGCCGCCAGCGTGACGCCGCCGCCGGGCGTGATCGAAACGCCGCCGTCCACGCCGCTCAGCCGCTCCGGCGAGAGCGCGGCATTGGCGGCGACCGCGTCGGCACCGACGCGGAACGGGCGATAGAGTTCGTTCAGCGTCGGCAGTCGCCAGCCGCGATAGGCGGCCGCGCGCAGCGTCACGGCGCTCGCCGGCGCCCAGGCCGCGCCGGCGCGGCCGGTCCATTCGGTCCCCTCGCGATCGGCGAAATCGCTGTCCGTCAGCGCGGCACCGGTTGCCAGTGTCGTCTCGCGCAGGCGGCCGTCGTACAGCCGCCAGCGATCGACGCGGCCACCCAGCGTCAGCGTGACGTCGCCCGCCTCGACGCTGGCATCGGCGAACAGCCCCGCCGTCAGCGCCGCACCACCGGCGATGCGCCGCCGCGTCGGCAGGGCGGCGACGAAGGTATATGCCTCCTGCGTGCGTCCGTCGACGCGGCGCAGGTCGGCGCCCACGCGCAGGTCGCGGCCCGTGCCGACCGGCGGCACCAGCTCGAACCGCGCGCCGATCCCGGTCGCGGGGGTGTTGTACTGGTCCAGCGTCTGCGTCGCCGTCGTCCGGGCCGCATCCACGCTGGCGAACTGCGAGGCGAAGGCGCGGGTCTGGAGATAGGCGAGCGCCGAATAGCCCCAGCGACCGCGACCGACGATGCGGACGCTGGCATCGGCGCCCTCGCTGCGGTTGGCGGTGAAGGCGGTGCCGCGCTCGCGGGTGTCGGTGAAGGCGGAGACGTTGGCCTGCAACTCGGTGTCGACACCGATCGGCACGACCCCGCGCACGGCGGCCGAGGCCTGCCGGTACGGTGCGGCGCGATCCGCCGGGCCGCGTGCTTCCGCGACCGTCGGCACGAAGCCGTCACCGCGGGCATAGGCGGCAGACACCGTCGCGAACCCGCGCCCGCGGACCAGCATGCCCGATGCCGACGCGTCGACCGAATCGCGGCTGCCATAGGCCAGGTCGCCGGCCAGCGCCGGCTGCCCGGCTGGTCCCGCACTCTCGATCTCCACCGTCCCGGCCAGTGCTCCCGGCCCGAAATAGCCACTGCCGCCACCCCGCGTGACGCGGATCAGGCCGATGCGATCGGTGGCATAGGCGGGAAAGGGAACCCAGCCACCGAACGGATCGGCCTGCGGCACCCCGTCCAGCACCAGCAACGCGCGGCTGGACGCGTTGCCGCCGATGCCGCGCAGCGAGATGCCCTGGCTGGTCGGGTTGGCGGAGCGCGAGTCCGACCGCCGGAACTGCTGCAGCCCCGCGACATCGGCCAGCACGCTCTCCAGCCGGTTGCTCGCATTCTCCGCGATGCGCGCCGCATCGATCGCGACCACGTCGAACGCGCGGTCGCCGGGGCGCTGGTCCAGCCCGCGGCCGACGACGACGATGTCCTGATCGGCCGGCGCCGTCTGGGCGGCGGCAGGCATGGCGAACGGCAGGGCGGTGCTGCCGGCCAGCAGCATCATGGCGGAACGCACGGCGATCATTCTCCGAAGCGGGGGAGAACCGGCCCTAACGATCGCGGTCCGCCGCGCCAACCGCTTCCGTCTATTCGGGTTTCCACTCGGTCGGGGTGTGATGGACGAAGGTCGGCCGCCGCCCGCCGGTGAACCACAGCTCCCCGCGTCGCATCAGCCGTGCCTCCAGCCGGGGCCCGCGCGCGCCGGCTACCCGGGTGCGGACGAAGACATGTTCCGGCGCCGTCGCGATCGGATACCACTCCTGCATCGGTAATCCTGATCCTTGCTGCGAGTTGCCTGTACTGCGCCCCGGTCGGCAAGCGGGTGGAGCCGCCGGGGCGCAGGAACGCCCTGAAAGGACGCGGAAAAAGTAACGTCCGCCGTCCCTGCGCGGATGCACGCGAAGTTCGGGTCTTACGGCAATTTCGTCACATTTCGAGACACTTGTTAGCCGGCGCAATGCCGCCGCGATCGTCGGCGAGCGGCGTATGATCACGGGACTTCCCGCCCGCGAAACCCGCGCCTAGAGTATGGCAACGGCGCCGCCGCCCGCGGAACACGATGATCCGGCGGACGGTTGAGCGTCAGGCAAAAACGAGGGAGGCTGCCGATGTCGATCCGTAAGATGATTGCGCTTCATCCGAATGCGCATGGGCGCCCCAACGAACCGATGGCGATCGCCGCGAAGCACGCGATGTACTGCGCGCTGTTCTGCACCTCCTGTGCCGATGCATGCTCCGCCGAGCCGATGGACATGGCACAGTGCATCCGCAAATGCATGGATTGCGCCGATATCTGCACCGCGGCGGCGAAGGTCGCGGCACGCCAGACCGCGGACGACGATGCGATGGTCCGCGCCATGCTGACCGCCTGTATGGAGGCCTGCTTCATCTGCGCCGCGGAATGCGACAAGTACGATCACGAGCATTGCAAGCTGTGCGCGACGATGTGCCGCGAATGCGCCAACGACTGTCGCGAGGCGCTGGCGACCCTGCATTGAGGGTCGATGGTGGCGGTGGCCGGATCCGGCTGATCATGTCCGACGATATCAAGGACATGTCGGGTTCGTCGGGGTAGCTGCCGCCCCGCGACCCTGCGGTATCAGCCCACCGGCGCCCGTTCGGCTTCCTCGCTGATCACCGCCTCGGTATCGATCTGGGCCTGCAGGACGAGCGCCGCCGTCGCCGCGCGCGCGCCGGCCGGATCGCTGTCGGCGATTGCCTCGAACAGCGCCTGATGCTGCGGCATCGGATCGCGCGGCGGCTTGGCGCTGCGATATTTGAAGAAGGTGGTCCAGCGGACCGCCGCGGAGATGCCGGCGGACAGGCTGACCAGCAGTTCGTTGTTGGTCGCCTCCAGGATGATCGCGTGGAATTGCTGGTCGGCGGCGCGGCCGATCTCGCTGGTCAGGCCATGGCGTGCCATCTCCTCCAGCGCATGGCCCATCCGCGACAACTGGCGCGACGTGCGGCCCGCCGCCGCCAGTTCCGCCGCGGCCGGCTCGACGATCATGCGCAGCTGGAACAGGCTGTGGACGAAGCGCAGCGGCGGCGCGCCCTCGAACATCCATTTCAGCAGTTCCGGATCCAGCATGTTCCAGGCATTGCGGTCGCGCACCTTCGTGCCCGCCTTGGGGCGGCTCTCCACCAGCCCCTTGGCCGACAGCATGCGCAGCGATTCCCGGATCACGCTGCGCGACACGCCGAACGTCTCGGCCAGCTCGATCTCGCCCGGCAGGGTCGAGCCGGGTGCATGGTGCCCGGTGACGATCGCCACCCCCAGTTGCGCGGCTAGCGAGATATGTGCGGGCTGCCCGCGCTTGGCCACTGGGTTCTCCTGGTCTTCGTTGGCTGGAGGTAAGACGGTATGCCGCCCGGTGGCAACCTCGCGACGGGACAGACCCACGTTTTTGTCAGTCAAGATCCTGTCCGCCGCGACGGTCCGCGATCAGATCCCGCCGGGTAGTGCCGCCGTCAGTGCGGATGCCAGCCGGCCGGCCCACTCGCGCTCCGCCGCCGCGTCGGCCAGCAGATCCTGGCGGATTTCCAGCTCGGCATAGGGTCGACGCTGCGGATAGGCGTGGCGCGGGATCGTGTAGTCGATCAGGTCCATCCGGTACGGCTCGTTGTCGCCGACCGTCCATGCCGGCTCCCGCCGCAGCACGGACAGCAGCCCCAATGCGAAGCCGGTGTCGCCCGCATCGTGCAGCACGCCGATCTGCCACGGGCGCCTGGTTCCGCCGGCCAGCGCCGGGGTGAAGCTGTGCAGCGCGATCAGCACGGTCGGCCGGCCCGCGGCGTCACGCGCGGCCAGCGCATCGGCGATCGCCTGCTGGTACGGTGCGTGGATCGCCGCCATCCGCGCCGCGACGTCCGTCGGCGACAGGTCGCGGTTGCCGGGGATCGGCGTCCCGTCGCTGACCGGCGGCATCGCGTCCACCGCACCGGGCGCGCGATTGCAGTCGACCACCAGGCGCGAATAGGTCTGGCGCACGAACGTGGCATCCATCGTCCCGGCCAGCGTCATGCCCAGGCCGGCGACACCGATGTCCCAGGCGATGTGCCGCGTCCGGTCCGCCGCCGAAACGCCCAGGTCGCCCAGCGACCGGGGGATGGCATTGCCCGAATGATCGCCGATAAAGAGGAACGGCGACGCGCCCACCGGGTTGATGACCGTCACCGGTGCGGGATCGGCGGCCGTCAGCAAGGGCTCATGATCGGTCGATGTCATTCCTGAACCTCTCTCACGTCACGACCTATACGTACAGACAGCCGGTTTCGTTCGGCGAGCATCGGCTGATGGTCCGCCCGCGCGAGAGCTACGACCAGCACCTGCTCGCCGCCAGGCTCGACATCGATCCGCCCCCACGCGAGGTGCGCTGGCTGCAGGACGTGTTCGGCAATTCGGTCGCGATCGTCACGTTCGACCGGCAGGCGAGCCGGCTGGCGATCGACAGCCGCGTCCACCTGCGTCACGCCCCGGCGCAGATCGACCATGTCGATATCGAGGATTACGCGAAGACCTATCCCTTCACCTACTCGTCCGAGGAGATGCCGGACCTGCTCCGCTCGATCGAGCGCCAGCATCTCGATCCGCAGCGCCACATCGACCGGTGGGCGCGGCGGTTCCTGTCCGACGGGCGCACCGACACGCTGGCGCTGCTGACCGACATGACGACCGCGATCCGGCGCGAGTTCACCTATGTCCAGCGGCCCGAAAAGGGCACGCAGTCCCCGATCGAGACGCTGACCCGGCGCAAGGGCACCTGTCGCGACTATGCGATGCTGATGATCGAGGCGGTGCGCGCGCTGGGGTTCGCGGCGCGGTTCGTGTCCGGCTATGTCTACGATGCCAGCGGGTCGCCGCGGTCCGCCGGGGTGGTCGGCGGCGGCAACACGCACGCCTGGGTCCGCGTCTACCTGCCCGGATCGGGGTGGGTGGAGTTCGATCCCACCAACGGCATCATCGGCAACCGCGGCCTGATCCGCGTCGCGATCGCCCGCGACATCTATCAGGCGGTGCCGGTCTCCGGCACGTGGAGCGGCTTTCCGGGCAGCTTCGTCGACATGGACGTGTCGGTCGACATCCAGGTCGCCGCTCCGCCGACCACCTCCGCCGACCCCGCCGCCGCTCTGAAGGAGCCTGCCCCATGCTGATCCGTGCCGGTTACGACATCCGTTTCGACGCAGAGGTGCCGACGCCGCTGATGGCGATGCTCAGCGTCCATCCGTCGCGCCATAAGGATCTGCGGACCGTGCAGCGGATCGCCGCCAGCCCGGCGGTGCCGATCTACGACTATCTCGATGCCTTCGGGAACGTCTGCACCCGTGTGACGGTGCCGCCCGGCGGGCTGACCCTGTCGTGCGACTTCACCATCGAGGATGACGGCCGGCCCGACCCGTGCGTGCCAGACGCCGTCCAGCACGCAATCGAGGAACTGCCCGACGATGTCCTCGTCTACCTGCTCGGCAGCCGCTATTGCGAGACCGACCGGCTGTCGGAAACCGCCTGGTCGCTGTTCGGCCACCTGCCGACCGGCTGGGCGCGGGTGCAGGCGATCGTCGACTTCACCCACGATCACATCGAATTCGGCTATCATCACGCCCGCTCGACCAAGACCGCGTGGGACGCGCATCAGGAACAGCAGGGCGTCTGCCGCGATTTCGCCCATCTGGCGATCACGCTGTGCCGGTGCATGAACATCCCGGCACGCTACTGCACCGGTTATCTGGGCGACATCGGCGTGCCGCCGGTCGATGCCGCGATGGATTTCTCGGCCTGGTTTGACGTTTATCTGGGCGGCGAGTGGCACACCTTCGACGCGCGCCACAACACGCCGCGCATCGGCCGCATCCTGATGGCCCGCGGCCGCGACGCCACCGACACCGCCCTGACCACCACGTTCGGCCCGGCGATCCTGACCGGCTTCAAGGTGCATACCGACGAGGTTGCGGAAGAATAAGCCGACAGACGCGATCGTGGCCGCCCTGGTCTTCGCCGGGGTATGGCAGTCAGGGCGCGCCTGTCCTCAATCCCGCGCCCAGTCGCCGTGCCCGTGTCCGGTGGTCAGCGTCGCGCCGGTGCCGCGTCCGCCGGTTGCGCCTTCCCACCAGTACGGCTTGCGCCTGAAGCTGCCGGTCGCGACCTCGTTCAGTGTCGCGGCATCGTACAGCCGGCCGCCCAGCATCACCTGATGCACCTTCTCGGTATTGCGGATGTCGGTAGTGGGATCGGCGTCGAGCACGACCAGATCGGCCAGCTTGCCCGGCTCCAGCGATCCGACGTCCTTCGCATAACCCAGCGAGGTCGCGGGCATGATCGTGCCCGCGCGCAGCGCCTCGATCGGCGACCAGCCGCCGCGCACGAAGCTCCACATCTCCCAGTGCGCGCCCAGCCCCGGCTGCTGGCCGTGCGCGCCGATCGACACCTGCACGCCCTTGTCGGCCAGCTTCTTCGCCTCGCGCGCGCTCTCGTCGTCGACATAATCGTCCTCCGGCGCGATCTCGCGCCGGGCGTTCTGCGCGGCCAGCAGGGCAGGCGGCGCATGGCGGGTCAGCAGCGGGTGACGCCACACGTCGGTATGCGCGCGCCAGTACGGGTCGCCTGCCGGTCCGCCATAGGTGACGACCAGCGTCGGCGTGTAGTTGGTCTTCGTCTGCGTCCAGAACTGCACCAGGTCGGCGTAGAAATGCTCCAGCGGCACGTTGTGCTCGACGGTCGAGTTGCCGTCCTGCACCAGCGTCACGTCCATCGTGTAGAGCGAGCCGCCCTCAGGCACGACCTCCATCCCCTCCGCCTGTGCGGCGGCGACGACCATCTGGCGCTGCTCGCGGCGCGGCTGGTTGTAGTTCTTCACCGAATGCGCTCCCTGCGCCTTCAGCCGGCGCACGTCGGACAGTGCGTCCTCGTAACTGTTGATCTCGGCATACACGTCCGCCGCCTTGGCGCCGTAGATGATCTCGCCGGTCGAGAAGGTCCGCGGTTGCAGGCGCATGCCCGCCCGTTGCATCTCGGCGGCGGGGAAGATCTCGGCCGACCGCGACGACGGATCGTGCACGGTGGTGGTGCCGAAGGCCAGGTTCGCCATCGCGTTCCAGTTCTGCTCGGGCACCAGCTCGTCCTCGCCCTGGCTGCCGTGCGCGTGCGCGTCGACCAGGCCGGGGATGATCGTCTTGCCGGTCGCATCGACGCGGATCGCGCCCGCCGGCACCTGGACCGATGCGCGCGGGCCCACCGCAACGATGCGGTCGCCGCGGATCAGGATGGTCGCGTCGTCGACGATGCCGCCGTCCGCGCCGCTCATCGTCACTACCCGCGCCCCGGTCAGCGCAACCGTTGCGACGGGTTTCGCGGCGGGCACGTCCATCGACAGCGACACGCCGGTGCGCGGCGTCGGGAACTTGGGCGCTTCCTGCCCTTCCGCGCCCTTGAACGGGGCGGCGGCGAACAGCGCGGCGGTATCGGCCGAATACAGCGTCGGCCCCATGCTCCAGTGGACGCGCCGGCCGTCGTTGGACCAGTTGATGAAGTCCGCGCCCTCGGCGCTGACGCGGGTGACGGGCAGGGCGCCGCCCTTCTTGTCGACATCGACCGCCTGCTTGCCCGGCAGCAGCGGGATCACGAACGCCTCGTAATTCTGCCGGAACGCGACGTAATCGCCGCGCGGCGACAGCTGGTAGTCGCTGACCAGCTCGCCCGACGCGTGCACCCGCTCCGCCTGGCCGTTCAGGTCGGTGCTGACCAACTGGCGCTTGCCCTTGTCGTTGGTGATCAGGAAGACGCGGGTGGAATCGGTGCCGAACTGCGGTGCGGCGGCATCCTTCGCGATCCGCACCGGCGCGCCGCCGGCCGCCGCCACCCGGTACGCGCCGGTGCCGGGATTGCCGCGCGCCGCGGTCAGCTCGCCGCCCTCGCCCTGCTCGAACACGATCGTCTTCGCATCGGGCGAGAAGCGGGGGCGGCGGTAATGCCCCGCCACCGTCGTCACCGTCTTCGCCGCGCCGCCCGCGGCGGCGACCGTCCTAACCTGGCCCAGGCCGGCATCGGTCCAGCCGACGAACACGACCTGCCTGCCATCGCGCGACCAGCTGGGCCACAGCTCCATCTCGTCCGCTCCGCGGGTCAGGCGGCGCGCGGTGCCGCCGGACATCGGCTTGATCCACAGCTTGCCCAGCGTCTCGAACACCACCTGCCGGCCATCGGGCGACACGCTGGCCCAGCGCGGCATCTTCGTCACCACCCGATCGGGCGCGACCTCGACCACGGGGTGCGTCGCATCGATCACCACGCGCGTATCGGCGACGCGGAACGGGATCACCGCGCCGCCCGCGCCGTCCGCCCCCACCCGGCGCAGCTTGCCGCCCGCCCAGAACGCCACGGCCTTGTCGTCGGGCGTCCACGCCATGTTCGGGTACACGCCCGTCACCGCCCAGGTTTCCTGCACGTCGCGGTCCAGATCGTCATAGACGACGCGCTCGACCCCGCTGGCGAAGTCCTTGACCCACAGCTTGGTCCTGTTCGCCTCGCGCCGGACGAACGCGATCCGCTTGCCGTCGTGCGAGGGCGTCGGCCGCACCGATCCGCCGACGCCGCTGACGACGGTCTCCACCTCGCCGGTGCCCATGTCGTACCGCTCGATGTCGAACAGGTCGGTGCGCGAGTTCTGCGCATATTCGAAGATCGGCCCCGGGGTGACGTTGCGCGTGTAATAGATGCCCTGCCCATCGGGGGCGTAGACCGGCTCGCCCAGTTCCTTCTGCAGCTGCTCGCTGGCGCGCTTGACCAGCTGCACCCCGTCGCCGCCGGTCACGTGGTACAGCCACACCTCGCCCGTGCCCAGGCTGCGGCCGGTGGTGAAATGCTTCTTGGCGGCGATGAAGCGGCCGTCGGGGCTCCAGCTCGGCTGGTTGAGGAGGCGGAACTCCTCCTTCGTCACCTGCCGCTTGTCGCTGCCATCGGCGTTCATCACCCAGATATTGTCGCCGCCGCCCCGGTCGCTGGTGAACGCGATGCGGCGGCCATCGGGCGAGAAGCGCGGCTGGTGCTCGTACGGCAGGCCGTCGGCGATCCGGGTCGGGGTGCCGCCCGCGACCGGCATCGTGTAGATGTCGCCCAGCAGGTCGAACGCGATCGTCCGCCCGTCGGGCGACACGTCGACGTTCATCCAGCTGCCCTCGTCGACGTTGATCGCCACCTCGCGCGTGGTCATCCCCCGCGGCGCCGACACGTCCCACTTCGCCGGCTTGGCGGCGGGCGTCGCCGCGCCGGCCGGCGCCGCGGCCGGGGCGGGCGGGGGCAGGGGGGAGCCCGCGTCCGGCACCGGCTTCGTCGCCTCGTTCTCGGGCGCCTGCGTCTCCTCGACCGGCTTCGCCGCGGGCGGCGTGCCCTGCGCGACGAGGCTGGTGGCGTACAGGCAGAGTGCGATGGCCGAGGCCGTGCGGACGATCATGGATTCCCCCTCTTTTTCCGGATCCTTAACCGATGTTCCCGGCGACGCACGCCGGAAAATGCGGATCGACCCCGCGGGGGTCGCCAACCGCTTGCGACCCGGCCATTTTCCCGCGACAACCGCGCTATCACCGGAGTAACCGCATGCGCCGCCGCACCTTCATCGCCAGCCTTCCCGCCGCCGCCCTCGCTCCCGGCATGGCCCGCGCGCAGCAGGGCGCCAGCGCGCCGGAACGGGGCACCGCCGGTCCGGGGCAGGGCGGCGCACCGCAGCCGGCGACCGCCGGCGCGGCGCCGCTGCCCGGTCGCTGGACGGCCGGGCAGGACCGCTTCATCCGCCCCGACGTGCATGCCGGCGATCGCCCGGTCGGCGCCAGCTTCGCCTCGCGCACCGCCGTCTACGGGCTGAACGGCGCCGCCGGCACCGCGCATCCGCTGGCGACGCAGGCGGGGATCGACATCCTGCGGCGCGGCGGCTCGGCGGTCGATGCCGCGATCGCGATCAACGCCTGCCTCGGCCTGCTGGAGCCCACCGCCAGCGGGATCGGCGGCGACGTCTACGCGATGATCTGGGATCCGAAGGCGCGTAAGGTCGTCGGCCTCGCCGGTTCGGGCGCCAGCCCGCGCGGCCTGTCGCTGGAAACGGTGCGGGCGCGCGCGAAGAACGGCGCGCTGCCGCCGCTCGGCGCGATCACCGTGTCGGTGCCGGGCACCGTCGACGGCTGGTGGACGATGCACAAGCGCTACGGCAAGCTGCCCTGGGCCGCGCTGTTCGAGCCTGCGATCGCGCTGGCGGAGGCGGGCACGCCGGTGCCCGACATCGTCGCCTATTACATCCGGCGCAGCATGGCCGCCTTCGCCCGGCCGAACAACGGGATCGAGGAGACGCGGAATGCGCTGCGCACCTGGGGCCTGAACGACGGCAAGGGGCCGCGGGCGGGGCAGGTGTTCCGCAACCCCGATCTCGCCCGCACCTATCGCGCGATCGCCGCCGGCGGGCGCGACGCCTTCTACGCCGGCGACCTTGCCCGCACCATCGACCGTTACTTCAGGCGGATCGGCGGCTGGCTCCGCTACGAGGATCTCGCCGCGCACCGATCGGAATGGATCGAGCCGAACCGCACCGACTATCGCGGCACCACCGTCCACGCGCTCGGCGCCAACACGCAAGGGATCGCGACGCTGCAGATGCTCAACATCCTCGAGCATTTCGATCTCCAGGGCGCCGGTTTCCAGTCCGCCTTGTCGATCCACCTGCAAGCGGAGGCCAAGCGCCTCGCCTATGAGGATCGCGCCCGCTACTATGCCGACCCGCATTTCGCGAAGGTGCCGGTCGAGTGGCTGGTGTCGAAGGAATATGCCGCGCAACGCGCGAAACTGATCCGCCCGGACCGCATCCTGACCCCGGTCCATCCCGGTCAGGCACCATCGAGGGGCGACACCACCTATTTCTCCTGCGCCGACGCCGACGGCATGATGGTGTCGATGATCCAGTCCAACTTCCGCGGCATGGGATCGGGGCTGGTCGCCGATGGTCTGGGCTTCATGTTCCAGGATCGCGGCCAGCTGTTCAGCCTGAAGGACGGCCACCCCAACATCTATGCGCCCGGCAAGCGCCCGTTCCAGACGATCATTCCCGGCTTCGCCACCCGCGGCAGCGATCCGTGGATGAGCTTCGGCGTGATGGGCGGCGACATGCAGCCGCAGGGGCAGACCCAGATCATGGTCAACCGCATCGATTACGGCCTGGAGATCCAGTCGGCGGGCGACAGTCCGCGCTGGCATCACGAGGGCTCGTCGCAGTCGATGGGGGAGGACAGCCCCGGCATGGGGCCGACCGGCCTGCTGCGCCTCGAAAGCGGCGTGCCCATGGCCACGCGCCGCAAGCTGGCGGACATCGGCTGGACGATCGGCGATCCCGACGGCGGCTTCGGCCGGTACGAATGCGTCGAGCATCGCATGGACGGCCTCACCCGCGTCTATGCCGCCGCCAGCGAGATGCGCGCCGACGGCTGCGCGCTGGCCTATTGAACAAGTATCTCCCCTCTCTCGACAAGGGAGGGGAGAAGAAGGGCCGGGCAGCTGCCTGCGCTTGACATTTCCCGCCCGCTGGGCGAGCGCCTTGGGTCGCTGCGCGCGCATGGGCGCGCCTCGTTTCCGGACAACTGCATGCCCTTCGCCGATCTCGGCCTTTCCGACGAACTCCTGCAGGCGGTCACCGATGCCGGCTATACCGAGCCGACGCCGATCCAGGCCGCCGCCATCCCGTCGGTTCTGATGATGCGCGACATCATCGGCATCGCCCAGACGGGGACGGGCAAGACCGCCAGCTTCGTACTGCCGATGATCGACATCCTGGCGCACGGGCGCAGCCGCGCGCGCATGCCGCGCAGCCTGATCCTGGAGCCGACGCGCGAACTCGCCGCGCAGGTCGCCGAGAATTTCGAGAAGTACGGCGCCAACAGCAATCTTTCGATGGCGCTGCTGATCGGCGGCGTGTCGATGGGCGACCAGATCAAGGCGCTGGAAAAGGGCGTCGACGTGCTGATCGCCACGCCCGGCCGCCTGATGGACCTGTTCCAGCGCGGCAACATCCTGCTGACCGGTTGCTCGCTGCTGGTGATCGACGAGGCGGACCGGATGCTCGACATGGGGTTCATCCCCGATATCGAGGAGATCTGCACGAAGCTGCCGAAACAGCGCCAGACCCTCCTCTTCTCCGCGACGATGCCGCCGCCGATCAAGAAGCTGGCCGACAAGTTCCTCGAGAATCCCAAGCAGATCGAGGTGTCGCGCCCCGCCTCGACCAACCTCAACATCACCCAGTGGCTGGTGCCGGTGAAGGCGTCCGCGTTCGAGAAGCGCGATCGCCTGCGCCAGCTGCTCGCGCAGGAAGAGGTGACCAACGCGATCATCTTCTGCAACCGCAAGACGACGGTGCGCGAGCTCAACAAGTCGCTGAAGCAGCATGGCTTCCGTTCCGGCGAGATCCATGGCGACATGGAGCAGCCGGCGCGTCTGGCGGAACTCGACCTGTTCAAGCGCGGCGAGGTCACGATCCTCGTCGCGTCCGACGTCGCGGCCCGCGGGCTCGACATCAAGGGCGTCAGCCACGTCTTCAATTTCGACGCGCCCTGGCATCCGGACGATTACGTCCACCGGATCGGCCGCACCGGACGCGCGGGCGCGACCGGTACCGCCTATACCTTCGTCGCCCCCGACGATGCCGAGAATATCGAGAATATCGAAAAGCTGACCGGCCAGAAGATCGCCCGGCTGGAGGCTCCCGCCGCCGCCGCCCCCACCCCCGCCCGCAGCGAAAGCGAAGCGGTCGAACCCGCGGCCGAGCGTCCCCGCCGCGAGCGTCGGGACCGCCGCCCGGCCGCACGCGGGGAAGCGGCACCGGCCGCCGCTCCGGTCGCGGCACCCGTCGTCGATCGCGGCACCCCGCCGGCCCGCGACATCGCCCGCGCTCCCCGGCAAGAGGCGCGCCCGCCGCGCGACGACCGCCGCTTCGGCCGCGACGACCGGCACGACGGGCCGGACGAGGGCTGGAACGGTCCGATCCCGGACTTCCTGAACGTGACCCTCGCCATCCAGCCGTGATCGAATATGTCCGGGCGGAGCCGGCCGACGTGGCCAGCCCCTGCGTCAATACCTGCACGCTCCACCCCGTTACCGGCTGGTGTCGCGGTTGCGGTCGCTCCGCCGACGAGATCGCCGGCTGGGGTACCCGCGCCATCGCCGACAAGCGGGCGATCAAGGCGCGCCTGCCCGGCCGCATGGCGGCGATGGCGACGCGGAACGACTGACCGCGCGGGTACGAACCGTCCTGTCCGGGGCCGATCGACATCCAGCTTTCAAGTGGAGATCAGGGGCCGGCAAAATCCCCATCTCCCCGCGCAGGCGGTGATCCATACACGCTAGAGTCGCTGTCGATCAGCTTTGTACAGTCGTCATCCCGGACTTGATCCGGGATCCCGCTGACCGGGGGGATAAGCGGGACCCCGGATCAAGTCCGGGGTGACGATCCTGTTGACCAGACCTGATCGAAACCCAGTCTGGCGAACGACATCGAGCCGAACGCGATGCGTCTACCGGTTCCCGCCTGTGCGGGAACGACGGAAACAGGCAATAGCGCTGAACGTCGATCCGTCCCGGGAGTGCGCTTCAGCCAGGATGGATCATCCTTCAGGTCAGCTCGCGCGACGCGACGTCCCGAGCGGGCATCATCGCCGGCTTGCCGCCGATGATCCGCGCCGCCATCGCCGGCCATTCCACGTCGAACCACTGTGCCGCATTCTCCGCGGCGATCGCCTGCTCGGTATTCAGCCGGTCGCTCAGCACCACGTCTTCGTAGGGCAGGAAGCAGGCGTCGATGGTCGAGTAGAAGACACGGGCGAGGGGACAGCGGTCCGCGTGCTTCGACGGCAGCACCACCGCCAGCCGGTTCGAACGCAGCCGCACCAGCTTGCCCGGCGGGAACACGCCGATGCTGCGCATGAAGCGGAAGGTCAGCGACTGGTCGAACTCGTCGGCCGCCGCCTCCATTTCGGCGAGCGCCGCCGCCGGTGTCATGCCCTTCCGATACGGGCGGTCGGAGGTCATGGCATCGTACACGTCGCAGATCGCGGCGATGCGGGCGGCCTGGCTCACGTCGTCGCCAGCCAGCCCGAACGGGTAGCCCGAACCGTCCAGCCGCTCGTGATGGTGCAGGCAGACGTCGCGCGCCAGGGGCGGCATGTCGGTTTCCTCGTGCAACATCGCGAAGCCGAGCTCGGGATGGCGGCGCAGCGCTGCGGTCTCCTCCGCGGTCAGCGGCTCCTGCTTCTTCAGGATCGCGGCGTCGATCGACACCTTGCCGATGTCGTGGAGCAGGCCGGCGGTTCCCATCGCAAGCAGCATGTCTGGTGACACCCCGGCATCCCGCGCCAGCCCGATCATCAGCGCGCAGACCGCCACGCTGTGGGTATAGGTTTCGTCGTCCTTGGCCTTCAGGCGCGTGATGCTGACGAACGCGGCGCTGTTCTGCTCCAGCGTCGTCGCGATGTCGTCGACGACAGCCAGCACCGCCGGGCCGGCGATCGCGCGGCCGTGCAGACAGTCGTCGAACAGCGCCTTCACCGCCTTCGTCGAACGCTGCGCCAGCGCGGTCGCACGCGCGCGATCCGCGCGCCCGAACGCCGCGGGGGCGACGATGCGGGGCGGCATCCCGGTTCGCCCGGGCACGGACGCTGCCGTCGCGGCATGGGACAGGGGATTGATGGCCCGCGCGACGACGCCGTCCAGCCGGCTGGACATCGGGGCCACGACCGCGTCGGGCGATACCGCCGCCGCCGCGACATCGCGGCCCTTGCCGGTATCGATCAGCACCATCACCCCGGCCGCCCGCAATTTCTCCAGCACCTCGGTGCTTTCGATGACGAAGCGGGGTCGCCAGAACGGGTGCGACAGCCAGCTGCCCTCGAAGCCTTGCACGTACATTCCCATCTCGACTTCGTCGGGCCGGATCGATTTCAACATCCTGGTTGGTCCTTGTGCCGGTTCGGCCGCCCATCCTTCCCGCAGCGGGAGGAGTGGCGGACGATCGCGATCGGGGAGGCGACCGATGTCGGAGCGATAGGTCCAGATTGGCTTAATATACGATATGCGAATGTTAAGAGGTACAAAGTCGACGTTCTCTGGTGCTAAAGCACGGTGCTTTACATCTACTTGGTGCGCGAAAGTGTCGACAAGCGCATTTCAGCGTCGTTCGGGGCAGGTCGCGATGTCCTACTGACCCCGGTCTGCGATAGGACGTCGCAATGTCCTTTCATCGTTCGCTCCCTGCCGGATATATGGCAGCATCACTGTCAAAACATCCGCGTTCCGTCGCCGGCGTTTGCGGCCCGCATGGCACAACATCCTCAACGTTCGCGACGGCGATCTATGGGCGGAACGGCCGGCTCAGGAAACGGGATCCGGCCATGCCGAACCGCCACGGCTCGGCCACCGCCTTGCTGATGCCGATGCGCGGCCCCGTCACGATCGCCGGTTTCGCCGTGCGGGGCAGCAGTGCGAACGGCGCCGCGTCCAGCGGCGCGCCGTCCAGCGCACCGGTAATGCCCAGCGCCTGGCACAGCCGGCCGGGCCCGGCGCACAGCAGTCGCGGATCGTCCAGCCCCCGGCGGACGGCCATCCTGTCCATCCCGTCGGTGGGCTCGATCGCCCGCAGCAGCACCGCCGCCGCCGTTTCCGCGCCGCCGACCACGTTCATGCACCAGTGCAGGCCATAGCTGCGATAGACATAGGCATGGCCCGCCGCCCCGAACATCGCCGCGGTGCGCGGCCTCGGGCCGGCGAAGCTGTGCGAGGCGGGATCCCCGGCGTGATAGGCCTCGGTCTCGACGATCGTGCCGCCGACTCCATCGACCAGCAGCCGGCAACCGACCAGCGCGCGCGCCAGCTCGACGACCGGCAAGGCAAACAGGTCATCGACCGCCAGCGTCATCTCGCTTCATGCCTGCCACGGCAATGCGGTTGCACGATACGCAATCGATCAATCATCTTTAACAATTGCATGGATCGATGCTGCGCTGCAAAAGGAGCTGGCCTTTCAGGCATCCTCTCCTAAAAACTTTCACGGCCGGGCTTTGTCCCGGCCTTTTTTTTGGCGTTGCCCGGCGCGATCATTTCGCCGCCAGCGCGATCGACGCCTTCACCGCCGGATCGTCGCGCAGCGTCACCGCCAGTCGCGCGTCCGCCGCCGCCGCGGCCGGCACCGACAGCGTCTCGCCGGTAAAGCCCTCGGGCACCGTCACCGGCCCCGCCGCGCTCAGCAGGAACAGGTCGCGCCCGGCCAGCGTGCAGCGGTCCGTACAGCTGGCCGTGCTCAGTGCCGGCGTCCGCACCAGCGTGGCGAGCGGCTGCCAGTCGCCCGCCGCGTCGCCCTGCATCACCCGGAACCGTAGCGGCCCCGCCGCCGCCGGACCCAGCGCCGCACCCGGCACGATCTCGCCGATCGCCACGCCCGCATCCTGCAGCCGCAGCGGCACCGCCGCGGTCGCCGCGCCCGCCTGCACCTCCACCCGGTCGCCGGGTGCGAAGCGCGTCCCGCCGCCCGCCCGGATCGAGAAGGTCAGCCGGTCGCGCTGCGCCACCACCCCATCGGGCAGGGTCACCGCGACGGGGCCGTCCGCCGGCACCACCGTCCGCGCGATCAGCGTCGCCGCGGGCCGCGCCGGTGCCAGCGTCACCCGCACCGCCGCCGTCCGTCCGTCCGCCAGCGTCACGCGGCCCGACTTCCCCTCCGCCGGCACGGCATCGGCGATCATGGTCAGCCGGTCGCTGCCCGCCGTCCGGCTGAGCGTGCCGGGCCGGAACCGCACGCCATCGACGGCAAGCGCGGTCACCATGTCCAGCCGCGCGCCGGCCAGCACCCCCTCGCGGTCGCCGGCGTGCAGGGTGAAGCCGTCGATCCGCCCCGCCTCGGCATAGGCGACCAGCGGTATCGTCGCCGGCTCGGCCACGCCGGCCAGCTGCACGCGCAGGCTCATCTCGCCGGGCGCCGCGCCCTTCAGCGGCAGCGTCGCGACGACGCCGCTGCCCTTGCCCTCATACTCCACCGGCCGCACCGATCCGTTCGGCAGGCGCAGCGTCATCGCCTCGACACAGGCGGTGCCCGCACCCGTCAGCGGCAGCGGATTGTCGCGCCCGACGACCAGCTCGCCCGCCCCGTCGGCGCCCTTCTCCGGCGCGCGCCAGCTGTCGGCGCGCGGGTTCTGCAGGGCGAAACGCGGCCCCTCGAACGGTTCGAACCCCCAGCGGCCATGCAGCCGTCCGGTCAGCTCGGCGTCGAACTCGCCCGGCTTCAGCGCATCCGTCCGCACCAGCAGGCCGCCATGTTCCGCATCCGACACCAGCGGCAGGTCGATCTCGCGCCCGTCGCGCGCGGTGACGCGCAGCGCCAGGTCGCGGGCATAGGCGGTGGCGTGGATCAGCGGCGCGCCCTCCACCGGCAGCACCAGGCCCGGTCGCGTCAGGCAATAGGCCGCCCCCGGATGCGTCGGCCGCAGCGGCGGGGGACTGGGCGGGCCGACGGCGGGCAACGCCGCGACGAGTACCGATTTGGGCTTCCCGAACGACGGTACCGCGTTCAACAGCAGCTTCAGCCCGTCGCCGTCATGCGTGGCCAGCGCCGGGATGTACTGGTAGTTCGCGGTGCGGAATGCGCCCAGGATCCGCGCCACGTCGCGCACCACGCCGATATACGGGCTGTAATATCCGTATCCGCCCTGCGGTGTCGCGCTCAGCTGATACGCCAGGTCGGTCGGCGTGCCGGTCAGCGCCTCCGCGATCGAGCTGCTGTGCCCGTCGCTCAGCACCAGCGCGTCGCTGCCCCCGGTCAGGCAACCGGCCTGCAACTGCGGCGGCCGCGTCAGGCATTCTTCCTTCAGCCGGATCGACAGGCTGCGGGCGAGCAGCGGCGACACCTGTTCCAGCCGTATGCCGCCCTCGGTGTCGCGGGCGTTGATCGCATCGACATAGGCGTCCAGCCGCGCCCGGTCGAGCGACGCCTGGTTCAGGTCCTGCGACGCGCGCACGAACGCGCCGGGCCGGCCGCGCACCGCATCGGTCAGCGTGCCGAAATCGCCGCCGGTCGCCGGCGCCAGGAACGCCAGCGCCTGTTGCGCGCCCTCCGGCACGGTCACGGTGAGCGTCCGGCCCTTGTCCTTCCACGTCTCCGCCTCGAAGAACCATTTCTTGGGCGGCGGATTGGTCGCCCCGCGCAGGAAGGCGACGACCAGCAGATAGCGGGCGGACTGGTCCTTGGGCAGGTCGGCGGTGATGGTCAGCCGGTCGCCGGCGGTCAGGTTCGGCACCGCCGCGATCGGCAAGGTCGCGGCGTTCTTGTCGGCGCTGTGCGCCACCGTCACGCTCAGCCGCGGTCCGGCCAGGTCGAACGGGGCGACCTGCGCTGTCGCCGGGATGGTCAGGGCCGCCGCCGCCGCAAGGCCGGCGCGAAGGATCGGACGAACATTCACGCCCGCTGCCGTAGCGTCCCGGCAGCATCCACGCCACCCTCTTGCCGGCCCGCCACCCCCTCCGGTACGGGGCGGCATGGCAAAGCAGCGCGCCGACCAGATGCTCGTCGATCGCGGGCTCGCCGAATCGCGGGCCCGGGCGCAGGCGCTGATCATGGCCGGACTGGTGTTCGTTGCGGATCGAAAGGTCGAGAAGCCCGGGCAACAGCTTGCCCCCGACACCGTCCTCGATGTTCGCGGGCGCGATCATCCCTGGGTCTCGCGCGGCGGGATCAAGCTGGCACACGGGCTGGACCATGTCGGCTGGGACGTGACCGGCACGATCGCGATCGACGTCGGCTCGTCGACGGGCGGCTTCACCGATGTGCTGCTGACCGGTGGGGCGGCTCGCGTCTATGCCGTCGACAGCGGGACGAACCAGCTGGCCTGGAGGATCCGTCAGGATCCCCGCGTGGTCGTTCACGAGCAGACCAGCGCGCGCATCCTGACGGCGGCGCACATTCCCGAGCCGGTCGACCTGATCGTCTGCGACGCCAGCTTCATCGGCCTGGCGAAGGTGCTCGAACGCCCGCTGACCTTCGCCGCGCCGGGCGCGCGCCTCCTCGCCCTCATCAAGCCGCAGTTCGAGGCGGGCCGCGAGGAGGTGGGGAGGGGCGGCGTCGTCCGCGACCCCGCGATCCATGACCGCGTCTGCCGCGATGTCGCCGCATGGGTGTCGGCACAGGGCTGGGCGGTCGCGGCGCTGACGACCAGCCCGATCACCGGGCCGGAGGGCAATGTCGAGTTCCTGATCGCGGCGACGCGGGGCAACTGACCGCTTGCTCCTTCTCCCACGCCGAAGTCTGCGGCCGCGTCCCGAAACAAGTCACCGTCTCGCTTCGACACGCGCAACCCGTTGCCGCGTTGCGCGTCATGCGGCAGGAAGATCCCCGTGATCGTCCATCTGGCGGACGGATAGGAGCAGCTGTGGGCGGTATCGCGTCGAAGGGTCAGCTCAGGATGTCGTTCCTGCGATGGGCGGTCGTCACCGTTCCGCTCATCCTGCTGCTCGGCTTCGCCTCCGGCCGCGCGGTCGTCGCGGGGCAAGAGAATGGCTGGTACGCCGCCCTTGCCAAGCCGGCGCAGACCCCGCCCGACTGGCTGTTCCCCGTGGCGTGGACGACGCTCTACGTCCTGCTCGGGCTGGCCGTGGCGATCGTCATCAACGCCCGCGGCGCCCGCACACGCTGGCCGGCGATCGCCGCCTTCGTGGTCGCCTTCGGCCTGTCGCTGGCCTGGACGCCGCTGTTCTTCGGCGCCCACCGGATCCAGGCGGCGCTGTGGCTGATCGTCGCGATGCTGGCCGCGGGCATCGTCACGACGTTCCTGTTCGGGCGCGTACGGTCGATCGCGGCGTGGCTGATGGTGCCCTATCTGGTCTGGATCAGCTTCGCCGGCGTGCTGACCTGGCGGATCGGCCAGCTCAATCCCGACGGGCAGGGGGTTGCACCGCCCCCGCACACCTCCCAGATGCTGTAGAGGCAGACGGCGTCTCTCCGCCCATTTTTCGGGAAACCACATGCAGTCCGACAACCGCATCTTCGACGATTTCGCCAAGGTCATCAACGGTTTCGCCGGCACCGTCGCGGGCATGGGCCGCGAGGCGGAGGCCAGTGCCCGCAGCCGCGCGCGTGAGTGGATCGGCGGGCTCGATTTCGTCAGCCGCAACGAGTTCGAGACGGTGAAGGCGATGGCCGTCGCCGCGCGGGACGAGGCGGATGCCCTGCGCGCCCGGCTCGATGCGCTCGAAGCGAAGGGCACGGCCGACAGCATCCTGGCCTAGCGTCCGGGCTCCGTCGCGAACCCGACGCGATGGAGTTTATGCCTTACCTTAGCCTTACCTTCCGCGCGCGCCCAACCTGTGCGACAATGACGAATGGCCATTCTCGACCACCAGGATCACGATCAGGAAGACGCCGCGCCGATCGACATGCTCGAGGCGTATTACGCCGCGCATGGCTGGGACCACGAGCGGCAGGACGACGAGATCGTCGCGACCGTGAAGGGCAGCTGGGCCACCTACGAACTGCGCGCGCTATGGCGGGACGAGGATAGCGTCCTGCAATTCCTGGCGTTTCCCGACATCAAGGTCACCGACGATCGCAAGGCCGCGATCTACGAGACGATCGGGCTCGTCAACGAACAGCTGTGGATCGGCCATTTCGAGCTGTGGTCGTCCTCCGGTATCCTCCTCTTCCGTCACGCCGCGATGATCGACGGCGACGACGACATCACCCTGTCGCTGGGCGCCGCCGAATTGCTGGTCGAATCGGCGATCGAGGAGTGCGAGCGTTTCTATCCCGTGTTCCAGTTCGTTCTGTGGGGCGGCAAGAGCCCGCGCGACGCGCTCGCCGCCTCGCTGGTCGAGACGCAGGGGGAAGCGTGAGCGTCGCTCCCGCCCGGCCGGCGGCGCTGCCGGACGGTCCGCTCTGGATGATCGGGTGCGGCAATATGGGCGGCGCGATGCTGCGTCGCTGGGTCGCCGCCGGCCTCGATCCTGCCACCGTCACCGTCGTCACCCGCAGCGGGCGTCAGCCGATGGCGGGGGTGCGCGCCGTCACCGCGCTGCCGCTCGACGAGGAGCCGGCGACGTTGGTGCTGGCGCTGAAGCCGCAGCAGATCGATCACGTCGATCTGCGCCACCTCCACCCGGCGCTCCTCGTCTCGGTATTGGCCGGGGTGGAGGAGGAGGCCCTTGCCGAGCGTGTGCCCGGCGCCCGCGCGATCGTCCGTGCCATGCCCAACCTGCCGGTCGCGATCGGGCAGGGGGTCACCGCCCTCTATTCGGCCGGGGCGGACGCGGCCGCCCGCGACGCGGCGACCGCGCTCGCGGCGCCGCTCGGCCATGTCGAGTGGATCAATGACGAGGAGGCGTTCGGCGCGGTCACCGCGCTCGCCGGCTGCGGCCCCGGCTTCGTCTTCCGCTTCGCCGATGCGCTCGCCGGGGCGGGAGAGGCGCTCGGCCTGCCCGCCGATCAGGCGCGCCGGCTCGCCCTGGCGACGTTGGCCGGCTCGGCGGCGATGGCGGTCGATGCGGACGTCACGCCGGCCGTGCTGGCCGATCGCGTTGCCAGCCCCGGCGGCTCGACGCGCGAGGGGCTGAACGTCCTCGATGCCGACGATGCGCTCGCCGGGCTGCTGCGGAACACCCTTGCCGCGTCCGCCCGCCGCAATGCCGAGATGGCGGCGGCGGCGCGCGGCTGACCGGTCACTCGCGCAGGCCGATCACCTGCGCGCGGTCCTCGACCGGGATCAGCCCCTCCAGCACCGCCCAATAGCCCGCGACCGCGCTCTGCCCGGCGGCGACATAGGCGGCCGACATGCGCTGCCGTACCTCGTCGAACAGCTCGCTCTCCAGCGCCGCGCCGGCGGCCGTCAGCCGCAGCAGGCGCTGCCGCCGGTCCCGGTCGCCCGGTCGCCCCTCGACCAGTCCGCGCTCGGTCAGCTCGTTCAGCACGCGGCCCAGCGACTGCTTGGTGATCGCGAGCAGCGACAGCAGCTCGCTCACCGTCAGGTCGGGCTTGCGCGCCACGAAGTACAGCGCGCGGTGATGTGCCCGGCCCAGCCCCCTTTCCGCCAATCGCTCGTCGGTAGAGCGGGTCAGGTGGCTATGACCGAAGTACAGAAGCTCCATGCCGCGGCGCAATTCGGGCTCGCGGAGGAACAGGGCGGGTGCGGAAGGTGCTGCGGCAGCCATGTTGACCCGTTTAGCCAGCCGCCCTACGCGTCCGCAACCCGCCACGAGACGAGTTGACCACGAAATGTCCGCCACGGAGCCCAGCAGCGCCCTCGATTTCCGCTTCGACCCCCATCGGGCGCCCGTGGCGGCGGTCGAGCGGGCGCGGCAGCTGATCGATCCGGGCTTCGGCCGCGTCTTCACCGACCACATGGCGCTGGTCCGCTTCTCGGACGAGAAGGGCTGGCACGACGCGCAGATCACCGCCCGTGCCCCGCTCCAGATCGATCCCGCCTCCTCGGTCCTCCACTACGCGCAGGAGATCTTCGAGGGGATGAAGGCCTACCGCCTCGCCGATGGTGGCACCGCGCTGTTCCGCCCCGATGCGAACGCCCGCCGCTTCCGCGACAGCGCCCGACGGCTGGCCATGCCCGAGATGCCGGAGGCGCTGTTCATCGAATCGATCGAGCGGCTGGTCGCCGCGGATGCCGACTGGATCCCCGGCGGAGAGGGCGCGCTGTACCTGCGTCCCTTCATGTTCGCGTCCGAGGTGTTCCTGGGCGTGAAGCCGGCGGCCGAATACATCTACATGGTCATCGCCTCGTCGGTCGGCGCCTATTGGAAGGGCGGCATGCGCCCCATCTCGGTCTGGGTCAGCCGCGAGCACACCCGCGCCGCCGCCGGCGGCACCGGCGCGGCCAAGTGCGGCGGCAACTATGCCGCCAGCCTGATCGCGCAGAAGGCCGCGATCGCGCAGGGGTGCGATCAGGTCGTCTTCCTCGACGCCGCCGAGCGCCGCTGGATCGAGGAGCTGGGCGGCATGAACCTGTTCTTCGTCTTCGACGACGGCTCGCTCCTCACCCCGCCGCTGGGCGGCACGATCCTGCCCGGCATCACCCGCGATTCGCTGATCGCGCTCGCCCGCGACCAGGGGCTGACCGTGCGTGAGGAGCCCTACGCGATCGAGCAGTGGCGCGACGATGCGCGCAGCGGCCGCCTCGTCGAGGCGTTCGCCTGCGGCACCGCGGCGGTCGTCACCCCCGTCGGAAGCGTCGCCGATGGCGACGGCGGCGACTTCACGATCGGCAGCGGCGGCACCGGCCAGATCACCGACCGCCTCCATCAGGCGCTGAACGCCATCCAGCGCGGAAACGCCGCCGATCGCCACGCCTGGCTCCACCGCCTCCGCTGAATTCCTCGCACGGAACAGGGTTTCCAAGCCGGCCGGGCCGACTATAAGCCGGTCCGCAATTGGGGCGTCGCCAAGTGGTAAGGCAGCGGCTTTTGGTGCCGCCATTCGCAGGTTCGAATCCTGCCGCCCCAGCCAGTTTCAGAAATATGTGCTTTCCATAACTTGCGACCTAATCTGCCCCCTTTGTGGGGCAGCTTTGAGTGGCAGCACATACGCGCAGCTCCCGCTTATATCCGTTCGGCTGCCGGCGCCCCAGCCTCGCGTCAGGCCCTTCCCGGCACGGGTAGCGCCAATATGCTCTCGTATACATCCGTGACACCTGTGTAGATCGGTCATCCGGCGGATGGCGACTCGGCATCGATGCTGTAGTCGCCTCTCTGTCGCCCTCTTGGCGGCGTCCTGCCGCTACACTGTCGGGCATGTCGCGAGTAATGTCGTCGCTGCTCCTCCTAGAAGCTCGTAGGTGACGACGGTGCACGGAGGTCTGGCGATCATGGCTACCGAACGGCAGGTTTCCTGCAGCGGCAAAAGGCTGCTGAACGTCCGGGCGTGGGTCAATCGAGCTTCCGGCGAAGTGTTCTTAGGAAGGGGCCTGGGGGGAGTCGGTGCCAGCGGCGGCTGACGCTGGCTCATGTCGAGCGGGCTTGAACCGGCACGCATAGAAGGCGGAACGCTGGCCGGGCTGGGTACGTCAGTTGTCGACCAGTCCTCTGCCCGCAAGGACCAGCGCCACGCCGATATCGTTGCGAGCCGAGGCAGGGAGCGTCACTTCAAGGGCGTCCGCCATGCGGGTGAACCGCAGGGGTGCGGTGCTGTTCGACAGCATCACGCGCTCGACCTCACCGCGCCCCGCCGGGTTGCCTCCGCCCAGCAAAGTCAGTCGCACCGTCCCGTTTTCCGGCCAGCCCAGAACCAGCGCATGGAGAGCCCCGTTCCGCTTCACGTAGCGGACGTCGCGCGCCGTGTACGGCGACTTCGGGCCGCCCTCGGAAAACAGGCCCGCGCCGCTCGCCTTTGTCGGGCCCTCGGCATGGATGCGCCACGGGCGGGAACCGTAGATCGCCTCGCCGTACAGGCTCATCCAGGCGGCGATCTCTTCGACGATCCGCTGTTCCTTGTCGTCGATCGTACCGTCGCCGCGCAGCGGCACGTTCAGCATCAGGTTGCCGTTTTTCGAGACCACGTCGCACAACGTGTGGATAACTGTGGCGGCCGACTTGTACCCGCTGCGGTCATATACCTGCTGGTCGTAATGCCACTCGCCGATGCAAGTGTCGGTCTGCCAGGGGAACGTCTCGATATAGGACTTGCCGCCGCGTTCGACGTCGTCGACCACCGCCATTCGGCGCTGCACCGGCGTGTTCTTCAGCGTCATCACGCCTTCCAGGCGGCCGTCATGCCAGGCCATGCTGCGGTTGTAGTAATAGGCCGCGATGTCGAGACCCGCCTGTTCGAGCGGAAAGTCGTAATTGTCGAAATAGACCATGTCCGGCCGATAGCGATCGATGAGGTCCTTGCAGCGGAGGTACCAACGCCAGACATAGTCTGGATCGGCGGGCACGCCTTCGGTCCACAGGTTGTCATGCCCATCGTGCCAGGCGTTGGCTTCCGCAATGCTCGGCACGCCATCGGGCATGATTTCGCCCCGTCCGGTATAGAGGAGCCGCGGATCGAGCCCGTCCCACCATTTCCCGCGCCCCTGAGATGCGGTCAGGCGAAAGGCATCGTAGCGCTGGCCGCGGCGCGGACCTTCCGGATCATAGCCATAGGCGGCCTGGTTCCAGTGCCACGCATGGGCGGAATGGTTGGATACCGCGAAACGAAGACCGCGCTCACGCGCCAGCTTTTCCCATTCACCGACAATGTCGCGCTTCGGCCCGATGCGCAGGCTGTTCCATGGGTGGTATTTGGAATCGAAGCAGTCGAGGTTGTCGTGATGGTTCGCCAGCGCCATGAAGTAGCGCGCACCCGCCTTCTGGTAGAGGTCTAGAAGGGCGGCCGGGTTCCAGTTCTCCGCCTTCCAGCGATTCTGGATCTCCATGAAGCCGGTGTCGGCCGGATGGCCGTAATGCTTCAAGTGATGTTCGTATTGTGGGTGCCCCTGGATGTACATGTTGCGGGCGTACCAATCTCCCGCAGCCGGCACACATTGCGCGGTCCAGTGGGCCCAGATGCCGAACTTCGCATCACGAAACCAGTCAGGCACGCTATAGCCGGAAGTGAGCGACAGCCAGTCGGGCGTGAACGCGTTTGGTGCCGGTACCCGGATCGGGCGGCCGGCGCCCGACCGGGTAGCCACCGTGCACGCCGCCGCCGCGGCGTCCGGGACCGCCGCAAACGACCCGATCGCTGCGGCCCCGCTTATCGCCTGCCTGCGCGTTACACCCATCAGCTTGCCTATCCGATACAAGAAGGGCGATCGGCACAGCCGATCGCAAGTCGATGAAAACAAGCTCCGCCTGGCGCAGCGGCCGGGGCAGGGCGGATGTGATTTTCGCCTGCGAGAACGGTAGACAAGACCATGGGCGTCAATACTTGACGCGGACGCCGAACAGCAGGCGGCGACCAAAGCTCACATTGTTGAGGAAGCGATTTTCATAGACCGAGTATTGATAGGTATAGGCGTTGTTGAGGTTTACTCCCTCCAGATAGACCTGGAAGTAGTTGGTGATGTCGTAGGCGATGCTGGCATCGAGCTGACCGTAGGGGTTCGCGTTCTGCGGCTTGCCCTGGAGGCCGCGGCAGGCCACGAGGTAACCGGACCGCCAGTTATAGGAGCCCCGCGCCTGGATGCCATATTTCTCGTAGAAGGCGGTCGCGTTGTAGCTGTGCTTAGACAGGCCCTCGATCTGGGTGCAGTCGCCCGGCGTCACGACCTTCTGGTCGCTGGTGACGTAGGTGTAGTTGGCGCCTACGCCGAAGCCCGATAGGAAGCCGTCGCCGGGGAAGGAATATTGCCCCGCAACCTCCGCGCCGGTGACCGTGCCGCTGTTGCCGTTGCGCGGGCGGGTGTCGTTGAAATTGTACGTTGTGGGTTGGCCCGACAGATTGGTGCCCGCACGGGGCACGATGATCGTCTGGTTGCTGAGGAAGCTCGAGAATTTCTTGCGGAATACGTCGGCGGTAAGCGAAATGTCCCGGGTCGCATACCATTCGATCGAAGCGTCGTAGTTCCACGATGTGAATGGCTTCAGCAGGGGATTGCCGCCGCTCGAGATCGGCTGGGTGACGCGGCCGGCATAATTGTTGTTCAGCCCCAGGTTCGACAAGGTCGGGCGGGTAAGCGTCTTCGATACCGCTAAGCGGGCCACCAACGTCGACGTCGCATCGATCTTGAGGTTCGCGGCGGGCAGCACGTTGAAGTAATCGTTCTTGACCGTGGTCGGCGTCGCCGGTCCGTAAGTGAACTGCAGCAACGAGGAGTCGTTGATGTTGGGAGCGATCGCCGTCACTGGCTGAATCACGCCCGACGAGCTGGTGTTCGTCTTGGTGAAGCGCACGCCGACGTTTGCCGACCAGAAGCTGCCCTTCCAGACCGTGTTGACATAGCCGGCGGCCACCTGCTCGGTCACGTCGAAGCTGGAACCCGGCTGCAGCACGCGCGCAAAGCCGCCGGTCGCCAGGAAGGCCGCGGTCGGCAGGGCAGCCTGCTCGCCGGCCGTACGGCTGTTGAGCGTCGCCGGCAACGACTGATAGGCCAGGATGCTTGGCACATCGAAGGTGTAAAAGCTGGAAATGATGTTATTGCTGCCCGACGAGTTCGGTAGCCAGTTGTTGAGCGTGAACGATCGGATCTGCGCGGTGTCGATTGGCGTCGTATAGCCGCAATAGGCGCAGAAATTCGACCCGGGGGTCTGGAAGTAATCGGATGTCTTGCGTCGTTCCGAGTAAAGGCCGCCCGCCTGCACACGGTCGAGTACGCCCCAATCCGTCTTCCACTCGGCCTGTAGACGGCCCTCGGTGATGTCGTCCTTGAACTTGTTGGCGATATCCCAGGTGAAGTGGTTCGTCAGCTGCGCGGGCGTGATGGTGTCGGCGCGCGTGATCGAGGGCAGCAGCTGGCCCGGCCGGATGTCGAAGGCGAGGTTGCCGTTCAGGTAGTTTCCAATCACGCTCGCCGGCTGGCTCATCAGATAGTTGGCGCGCGAGCTGGACAGGTCGGCTTCGAAGCTCAGCCGATCGCTCGTGACGTGCTCCCCTGAAACTCTGCCAGTTTGAGCTAGAGTCCGCCTTCGTGAGGAGACGGACGTGAAGAAGACCAGGTTCAGCGAGGAGCAGATCATCGCGGTGCTGCGCGAGCAGGAAGGTGGGATGAAGACCGCCGATGTGTGTCGCAAGCACGGGATCAGCAGCGCGACGCTGTACGCGTGGAAGGCCAAGTATGGCGGCATGGACGTGTCGCAGGCGCGCAAGCTGAAGGTGCTCGAGGAGGAGAACGGCCGGCTCAAACGGCTGCTGGCCGACGCCATGCTCGACAATGCCGTGCTGAAGGAAGTCGCGGCAAAAAACTGGTAAAGCCCGCCGCTCAACGGAAGGCTGTCGAGCATGCTCGGCAGTTGTTCGGCATCAGCGAGCGTCGGGCGTGTACCATCTTCAGCGTGGACAGGACGTCGGTGCGCTACGCGCCCCGGCGTAGTGATGATGGCGACCTTCGGTCGCGGCTGCGCGAGATCGCGGCGGAACGTCGGCGCTTCGGCTACCGGCGGCTGGGGATCATGCTGGCTCGCGAGGGTCTGGTCATGAACCACAAGAAGCTGCTGCGGCTTTACCGCGAGGAGAACCTGCGGGTCAGGCGTCGGCGTGGCCGCAAGCGAGCGATAGGCACCCGAGCACCCATGACGCTGCCACAGGGACCGAACCAGCGCTGGAGCCTCGACTTCGTCAGCGACACGCTGATCAGCGGCCGGCGCATCCGTATCCTGGCGGTGGTCGACGACTTCACGCGCGAGTGCCTCGCGCTGGTGGCGGACACCTCGCTGTCAGGCGCGCGTGTCGCTCGTGAGCTCGACGCCATCATCGCGCTCAGGGGCGTACCGCCGCTGATGATTGTCAGCGATAACGGCACCGAGCTGACCAGCCTGGCGATCCTGAGATGGACGCAGGAACGGCCTCTCGAGTGGCACTACATCGCGCCGGGCAAGCCGCAGCAGAACGGCTACGTCGAGAGCTTCAACGGTCGTCTGCGCGACGAATGCCTCAACGAGACGCTGTTCGTATCGCTCGGCCATGCCCGCTCGGTGCTGCGGCTCTGGCGCGACGACTACAACCATGTGCGGCCGCATAGTGGTGTTGGCGGGCTGACGCCCGCCGATGCTGCCAGGCGGGTTGTGCAACACCGCCCCGAGGGGCACCATACCAACCCCGGACTCCAGTTATGACTGGTAGGGCTTTGGGGAGCACGTCAGTCGATCTGCAGTTCGACACGATCAAGGATTTCCTGGTACTGCACTACCGCCAATCGCAGGGTCGGACGGAGCCCTTGTGGCGCTATTTCCACGAGCTGCCCTTGCCCGATCGGTTGGTGACGATGATGGAGAACTTCCGCCGCACCGCCCGGATCGAGCCTAGCCAATGGGACCAGTTCAAGGCGGCCAGCTGGTTCAGCGTGCTGCTGGGGCAGGGCGCGATGCCGGAGGACTATGATCCGCTGGCCGACAATATCGGCGATGACGCACTGATAAACCATCTGGCGCAGGTGCGGGGAGCGATCGCGCGGGCGGCACATGCTATGCCGACGCACGAGGCGTATATCCGCGCGAACTGTGCTGCATCGTTGCCGTCGTGACTACACTGCGCCGCGCCGATCCGTCGCTGGTAGCCGCCGAGCAGGCCCTGAGGCGGGGCGATGCCGCCACCGCGTTGCGCCTGGCTGCCGACGCGACCCGCCGCGATCCGATGAGCGGGGCTGCGTGGTGGCTCCAAGCCCATGCAGCAATGGCTGCGGGGCGGAGCGGTGACGCCGAGGTCGCTTTTTCTCAGGGCGCGCGCAGCCAGAGAGTGGGGTCTGCCGCGCACGGTCGCTTCTTGGTTCAGCGCGCAAGACCGTTGATCGACGAGGGGCGAATGGCCGAGGCGGTGACCAGCGTGCGCGCCGCGATGGCCGGGGAGCTCGACGATCCGGACCAGATGCTGCTTGCAGCCTTCACGCTGATTCATGCAGGTCTGGCGGACGAGGCGCTGCCGTTGGCGACCGGGGCATGTGCCGCCGCGCCGGATGAGGCGGATGCCTGGTACAGCCTGGGCAGTGTCCACGAATATCTCGGCAACCGTGCCGAGGCACGGTCGGCGCTGGAACGCGCGATCACGACTGCGGGAGGATGTTTCAGCGCGGCCAGCTACAAGCTGTCGCATCTGCAACGCTGGACCGCGGACGACAACCATGTTGCCGCGCTCGCACAGGCTGCATGCCGTTCACCGCACGACGCCGCGCGCATCGCCTTTGCGCTGTTCAAGGAATATGACGATCTCGGCGATAGCAGCGCCGCCTGGAACAGTCTGCAACATGGCGCGACGATTATGCGGCGCCAGGAGCCATGGTCGGCCGCCGATGAAGCGGCGACCGTTGCGGCATGGCGCAGGCACTTGCCTGTCACCGCCTTCGACACGCAAAGCGTTGAGCCCAGCGGAGGACCGCGCCGCATCTTCGTCATCGGGCTGCCGCGGTCGGGAACCACGCTGGTCGAACGCATCCTGGCGGCGCACAGCCAAGTCCATGCGATGGGCGAACCCAAGGCGTTTGCCGTCGCGGTGCGCCGGCTGACCGCGCTCGACGACGCGCCGCTGATCGACGCCCGCGTCGTTGCCGCCGCCGCCGACGTCGATCCTCGACGTATCGCGGACCGTTATACGAGCGAGATGGCATTGTTCGGTGGCGGGCGGGCCGTCACGATCGACAAACGGACGCAGAATATACATTATGTCGGTCTGATCCGGCGTGCCTTTCCCGATGCCGCCATCGTAGTTTTGGACCGCGCCCCGATGGACGCTTTGTTCGGCGCCTATAAACGGTTGTTCGCCGGTAGTCACAACTGGTCCTATGCGCAGGACGATCTTGCCGATCATTACCGCAATTATCGCGACCTGATCGATCATTGGGCGGCAATCCCCGCGATCGGGCTGATACGGGTGTCGCTGGAGACCCTGATCGCCGAGCCGGAAATAGTCATCCGCGATCTGCTGGATGCGTGCGCACTGCCTTTCGAGGACGCGTGCCTGCGCCCGCACCAGGCAGCAGGCACGGTCATGACCGCCAGTGCGTCGCAAGTCCGCGATCCGATCAACGCCGCCGGCGTCGGAGCGTGGCAACGTTACCGGGCACAGTTGATGCCGTTATATGGTCGACTGGCGGCCGAGGGCTTGCTGTAAAACGGGCGTGCGCAAGCTTGCGCGACGCTCTGGACTACCTGTTTGAATCTCTATTTCTATCGTGCGCGTACCGATAACGGTCGCGAATTGATCGCCAGCGACGATGCGCACCTTCGCTGGCGCGTTGACGCCAGGTTTATGCTGAGGCAGGGCGCGAACGCCATTGGCGTCAGCTTCGCCGCGCCGATCAGCGTGCTGCGGCCGATGGCACTGGCGCAGACGAATTTGCTGCCCGGTGCGCGCGTACGGCGACGAGCTCAATGGAGTTCAGACTTCCCCTACGTTCGCAAGCCAAAGTGTCATTGCGGCTTGGGCGAAGGAGCGCGCAGCGCCGCGATCCGGCTCGGAAAGGGCGCGGATGGTGCTCGTGTCCAAGATCGTCCTTGAACTCGATCGGCCGGTTCCATAGCATTGTTGGCGATGAATAAGTTGCATGACGGCTACCGGTCGTTGGCCCATGCCTAACTCGCGTGACCCGGACGATGGGACGGCACCGGCCGAGCCCAAGTATCGCGCCCCGGCGCTCGAGAAGGGGCTCGATATTCTCGAACTGATCGCACGCGAGAACCAGCCGCTGAACGCGGTCGCGATCAGCGAGCGGTTGAAACGATCGCCCAGCGAGCTCTTCCGAATGATCCAGGTGCTGGAATATCGCGGTTTCATCCGCCAGGCACCGGGCGGCGGCGGGTTCGTGCCGACAGAGAAGCTGTTCGCGTTGGGCATGGAACAGCCGCCGGTTCGCAGCCTGTTGGAGATAGCGTTGCCGGTGATGCGTGACCTGTCGCGACGGACTGGCCAATCATGCCATCTGACGATGCGGTCGGGCGGCGACATCGTTGTAGTGGCGCGGATCGAGGCACCGGGGCAGATCGGCTTTTCGGTGCGGATCGGCCACCGCTTGCCGTTGCTCGCTTCCAACTCGGCGGTAGTCCATTTCGGGTCGATGGACCAGGAGGATCGCGCGCGCTGGATTGCTCAAGTCCCGGATCCCGACGCGGCCAGGATCGACGCGTTTCGTGCGCGCGCCGAAAGCGCCCGCGCCCGCGGATATGAAAAGGCGAAGAGCGGTTTCACCGTCGGTATTACCGATCTCGCGGCGGCGGTCCTGCGCGGGACAACGGCGGCGGCGGCGCTGGCCGTGCCCTATGTCGAAAGTATCGGCAACCAGATGGCGATCGACGACGTGCTGGGCTGCCTGTGCGACGCTGCCCACGAGATTTCGCAGCAGCTGCTGATGGCCGACCATCAGGTCTGATGCCTGGTCCTCAGGACATTGTCCAGCCGCCGTCAATTACGTGGGATTGACTATTAGGTTGGCGCCTTCGTCCCTTGCCATATCGGCGCAAGGATCGCTCCGCTGCCTACCCGATCCATCTCATCGGCTCGCGCACAACGAAGTCTGCGCATGCGGTGTCGTGTCGAGAGGGTGATGCTGACGCAAGATGCGAGGCCGCTTCCATTCGTCCGAGCGAGCGAAGCACTGGAGGTCACGCTTCCATCGGCACCGCAGAACTCCATCGGCGTCGCGCTGGTGATAACCGGAGAAGGCTTGGTCGATTGATCTGACCGGGTTACGGATTGGCGCTCCGCTGATCTTGATGCACATTGTGTTTCCGAGCAAGCATTTTGCAGTGGTGAACACCGCATCGAATTTAGCAGCTTCGCGTAAGTTCCGAAGAAGCGCCAAGCCGCGCGATCATGGTAATTATGGGCCGTACTAATACTCAACTGGTTTCAAGAGCTGCATGCCGATGAGATCTCTATGGCTTGACACAAAGCGTACGTCGGTCTCGCGCTCGCCGAGGAACGCGGTTGCTACGCGGCTACCGGACCGGGCGGGCCGCCGCTGCGATCGACAGGTCGCGGCTTCCTATCCATGAGAGATGGGTGCAGAAGCATTTCACCGAAAGCTATGGTCCTCGCCAATTTCAATGCCCCATTCTAAGCGGGCTGTTTCGAAGGCGCGTTGACCTTCTCGGACCAGTCCTTAGAGGGACAGATAATGCCCAGGAATCGACCCACGACTAAGACCTATGCCGCGCCTGCACTAGATAAAGCCTTTGAAATCCTGAACCTTCTTGCTTCTTTTCCCCAGGGCGCCTTGGTGAAGGAGATGTCTGCAGCGCTTGGCCGATCCGTCGGCGAGCTGTTTCGGATCGTGGTGGTGATGGAACAGGCCGGCTATCTGCAGCGATCGCCGATCACGGATCGCTATACGGTGTCGTTCAAGATACTCGAACTCGCCTTCAGGGCGACCCCTGCACAAGACATTGTCGATGCCGCACGGCCGGAAATGCAGAGGTTGGCACGGGAGACGGAGCAGTCCTGTCACCTGGTAGTCGCGAATGGAGCGCACGGGCTTGTCATCGCCCGTGAAGAAAACCCGGGCATGCGGGGGTTTGCGGTACGCCTGGGTGCGACGATCGACATGATCCGCAGCTGCTCTGGACAGGTATTGCTCGCGTTCTCCCCCGTCCACTAGGTTGGAGAGATGATTGCCGCCGCCCGAGATGCGCAGACGCGACCCTTCGATCCAGCTTGGCTGGAGGAGCGGCTCGAGATCGTTCGTAAGACTGGCTACGATTGCCGTCAGAGCCCCGTGACGCATGGTGTCACCGACATCAGCTATCCGGTCTTCTCGTTCAACGATGAGATCGTCGCTGCGTTGACGGTGCCATTTCTTGAGCTGATAGACGGATCGCAGAATGTTTCTCTCGATGAAGTGCGAGACCTTCTTGGCAAGACTGTGGAGCGTATTTCACTTGTGCTAGGTCATCGACAGGGGGCGAAGGCATCGTAAGGACATCGGGGATTGGAACGAGGATCAGATCGGGATTGGCCGTAGGGCAGTCCAGATATGGCCGGTATCAAGCAATGGGCATTGCCGATCGCCGTAACGACCTCATCTACACTCCTGAGCCCAAGCAGTGCGTGGGTAAACCTTGGTGATCCCGGACGAACCGATGAGCGCCCGCCGGCAGCGCAACGTCGAAGCGATGACAATAGGTGCTGATGGCGAGAGATGGCGCCGGGCGGCCCGCATCTTCCATCTCGCCCCGGGCGTCGCAACGTAGCGGACGACGACACGGGCGAGGCTGATGCGGACTGGATATCGAAGCGCCCGAGGCTCTCCGGCAGCGCCGTCACCCGCCATTGTCGGTCAGGGCGTCGAACACGTTGGCCGATGGCGTTGACGATGCCGGGATTGACCGCAATATCCGGATGAACGATCGACTTATCCCTCGGACTGGCGGGTGTCGGCGAGTGGCCGGCAGCGAGACATACGACCGTAATGAGAAGGACACTCAGGATGGCGACCGGCCGGTGAGTCAGGTCGGCCGCCCGCGGCTGCTCTTGTTTGCAGCCGGTGATTTCGCGTTCAATCTCTATTGGCAAAGCGCGATGCTTTACCTGCTGTTCTACTATACCGACGTCCTGTCGATCGCGATGGAGACGGCTGCGGCGATCTATCTCGTGGCGTCGGTGTGGGACGGAGTGGTCAGCTTTGCGGTCGGCGCCTTCGTCGACCGGCGTGGATCCGCAAGACGATATCGCATGGCGCTGATCATCGGTGCGGTGCCGCTCGGTCTCGCGTTCGTGACGGCGTACATCTCGCCGCCGGTTGCCGGCCGCGCGGCCGTGATGTTCGTGCTCGTCGGCCATCTGCTGTTCCGCACCGCCTATGCTGTGGTCAACATCCCTTATCTGGCGATGTCGGCACGGATCAGCCCGAATAGCCGTGACCGGTCGCTAGTGGCGGGATGGCGCATGCTGGCCGGGACCGGGGCCGCCGTTGTCGTCGCGATGGGCACCGTGCCGATCGGCGGCTGGCTGATGGGCGTGCCGGCCGGTCCCCGCGACTTTCTCGGCGCGGCGCTGCTGTTCGCGGGGATAGCGAGCGTACTGCTACTGGTCGTGGGCGCCACGTTCCGCGACGCCGTTCCCGTTGTCGCGGTGCCACGCCCCTCGATCCTCACTTCGCTGGTATCGGTGGTGCGCAATCGCGCTTTCGTCACCTTGTCGGGAGCTATGATGGCGATGATCGTCGCCACCACGATCCTCAGCAAGTCTGTCCTTTATTATTTCAAGTACTTCCTTGCAGACGAGCCGGCTGGACAGCTGGCACTCGCATCCATGATGGCGGTCAGCGCTGCGGCGGTGCCGCTATGGATGCTCGTGGCGCGTGTAATCGGCGTGCGGCGATTGTGGTTCCTCCTCGTCGGCTTGTGCAGCGTCGGCCTGACGTCGTTCGCGGTCGTCGACCTGCCGCGTGCCGGGGCGATGCAGCTGTTCTTGGTGGGGATGCAGGCAACGACGGTGGGGCTTCATTTCGCATTCTGGGCGATGTTGCCCGACACGATCGAGTGGGGCCAGCGTGCCAGCGATTTCCGCGCGGAAGGGACCGTCTTCGGTCTCGCCTCGCTGCTCCAGCGGGTCGCGATCGGTATCGCCACGGCCGTGCTGGGCATGGGCTTCGGCAGTGCCGGCTACACCGCCAACGTCGTCCAGTCGCCCGCGACGCTGGCGGACATGCGCGCGACGATCGCGCTGGTGCCGCTCGGCTTTTTCCTGCTCTCCGGAGCGCTGATGTGGTTCAATCCGCTGCGCGCCGGCACGCACGACCGGCTTCGGGCGGAAATGGCGGGCGAGCAGTAAGCCTTTTCCTTGATCGTTTCCGACGGGGAGAGAGCCTTATCGCACCAGGTCAAAGGTCGAATGCACTCCCGCCGCCTGCGCCGAAGGTGCGATCCAGACGTCGAACGTACCGGGCTCGACCGTCGGCTGCATATCCAGACCGAGGAACTCCAGCTGCTCGCGCGTCAGGGTAAAGCGCACTGTCTCGCTCGCCCCCGGCGCCAGGGCGACCTTGCGAAAGGCCTTCAACTCGCGGATCGGACGGGTAATGCTCGCTACCCGATCACGGACATACAGCTGCACCACTTCCTCGCAGGCGCGCGTACCGCCGTTGCTCACGGTCGCGCTTACTTCCAGCCGGCCGTCCCACGCCAATGCGGGCGGGTTCAACGCCAGTCCGGCATAGGAGATACTGCCATAGGTCAGGCCATGGCCGAACGGATACAACGCCTCGTTCGGTGCGGTTCGCCACTGTGTCTTGTACGGCTGGCGCGCACCCGCCGGCGCGGGGCGGCCGGTTGCCTTGTGATCGTAATGATAGGGCTCCTGTCCGCTCTCATGCGGAAAGCTTATGGGCAGGCGACCCGACGGGCTGTGGGCGCCGAAAAGGATGTCGGCGGTGGCGTGGCCGCTCTCCGATCCCAGGAACCAGGTGACCAGGATCGCCGGAGCGTCCTTCACGGCGCCCTCCAGTGCCAGCCCGCGGCCGTTTTTCAACACGACGACGACGGGCTTGCCGGTGCGCGCCACCGCCTCCGCCAAGGCCATTTGGGGTGCGGGCACCGTGATCGAGGTGCGCGATTGCGCCTCGCCGGACATGCCCTCGTTCTCGCCGAGGGCGAGCAGCACGACATCGGCAGCGCTCGCCGCGGCAACCGCCGCCTCGATGCCGCCGGGCAGCGCCTCTTCCACGCCCGATCCGGCGGTCACGGTCACATTTCCGGCCCCGATCACCGCGCGGACGCCGGCTGCCAGATCGACCGCATTGGCGTTGTCGCCGTACACCACCCATGGCCCGTTCAGGTCGTGCTGTCCGCTGGCGAACGGCCCGATCAGCGCGATCCTGCAGTCTTTGGCTAGGGGCAGCAGATCGCCATCGTTCTTCAGCATGACGATCGCCTTGCGCCCCGCCTCGCGCGACAGCGCCAGATTTGCCCTGGTGCGCGACCGGCTCTTCTCGCGCCTGGCGTCGATGCGGCGAAACGGATCGTCGAACAGGCCGAGCATGTGCTTGACCGCCAGCACGCGTCGGACCGACTGGTCCACCACGGCCTGCGGCACCGCACCCTCGCGAACCAGCGACGGAAGGTGGCGGGCGTACAGGTCGGATTGCATGCTCATGTCGACCCCGGCCAGGATGGCGATGCGCGCCGCATCCTTGCCGTCCCTGGCGAAGCCCGCCGCGATCATCTCCTCATCACCGGTGTAGTCGGACACGACGATGCCCGGAAACCTCCACTCGTCGCGCAGCACCGTCTTCATCAGCCAGGGATTGCCGTGCGCGGGGACGCCGTTAACCTCGTTGAACGATGCCATGCCGCTCATCGCGCCGGCGTCGAACCCGGCCTTGTACGGCGGCAGATACACCTCGCGGAGCGTCCGCTCGGACAGGTCGACGACATTGTAGTCGAGGCCCGACTCCGCCGCGCCGTACGCCGCGAAATGCTTCACGCACGCCATCATCGCGTCGTTCGCCGTCAGGTCCTTGCCCTGAAAGCCCTGCACGCGTGCGGCGGCGAACAGTTTGCCGAGCAGCACATCCTCACCCGCGCCCTCCATCGTGCGGCCCCAGCGCTGGTCGCGGGCGATGTCGACCATCGGGCAGAAGGTCCAGTCGATCCCTGCACCCGCCGCCTCGTATGCTGCCGCCCGCGCCGTGCGCATCGCCAGATCGGGCTCGAAGCTCGCCGCCTCGGCGACCGGGACCGGGAAGATGGTGCGATGACCATGGATCACGTCGGCCGCGAAGATCAGCGGTATCTTCATGCGCGAGTTCCGCATGACCGCCGTCTGCATCCGCTGCGCCATCACCGCACCGTTGCCGTTGAACACGCCGGTCAGCTTGCCCGCGACGGCGCCGGCCAGTTGTTCCTCGAAGTTGCCGGCATTCCCGGCGGGGTTCAGAGCGGTCGCGACGCCACCCGCCCAGGTGGCGGCGTTCAACTGCAACTGCCCCGCCTTTTCCTCCAGCGTCATCCGGGCGATCAGCCCGTCGATCGAGCCGGGTATCGTTCCCGCCGACGCCTGGGCCACCAGAGCCTGCGCCGGGCTCGCGGCCCAGGCGGTCATCGCACCGGCGCCGAGCAGGGCCGCACGGCGCGAAATCATCATGTCCGTCATCTCAGGCATCCATCCCCTATGGGCAGCTCGGTAGTGGCGGAGCGGGCCGCCACGCGCACCGGCTTTTCACATTGACCGTCATTTGTAACCGGTTACATAGACACCGCACCCGCCACAAGGCAATCGTGGATCGGATCGCCTCTCGGGCGATTGCCGTGATCCGGGAGAGGCTTTTGAAATCCGCATCCGCCACGATCCGCGACGTCGCGCGCCATGCGGCGGTGTCCGTCGCCTCCGTATCACGGGCGCTGAACGGACACAGCAACGTTCATCCCGACACCCGTGCGCGCGTGCTCGCCTCCGTTCAGTCGCTCGGCTATGTGCCGCATGCAGGTGCGCGCAGCCTGTCGATGGCGCGTACCCATGCGATCGGCGTGGTCCTGCCCGACCTGCACGGCGAGTTCTTCTCGGAGATCGTGCGCGGAATGGATCGTGAGACCAGTGGCCGTGGCTATCACCTGCTGCTGTCGAACATGCATGCCGATGCCGAACTGGCGGCGCAGGCGATGCGGTCGATGCGTGGCCGGGTCGACGGACTGATCGTCATGGCGCCCCAGATCGATGCAGCGGGGCTGGACGAGGCGTTGCCGGCCGGCATCCCCGCAATGCTGATCAACTCGCCCGACAGCGGAGGGCGGGCGGCGATGCGGATCGACAATCGCGGCGGCATCGATGCGATCGTCCGCCACCTGCTCGCCGGCGGCCGCCGCGCGCTGGTCCATATCGCGGGACCGGCCGGTAACATCGATGCGCGCGAGCGGCGGGAGGCGTTCCTGGCATCGATGGCACGCCATGCGCCCGGCCAGCCGACGCGGGTGGTCGAGGGAAATTTCCGCGAGGAGGCCGGTGAGCGTGCCGTCATCGACCTGCTGAACACGGGTGCGACGGTCGATGGCATCGTCGCCGCCAACGACATGATGGCGCTGGGCGCGCTGCAAGCGTTGAAGGAAGCCGGGCTCGACGTTCCCGACGCAGTGGCGGTGGCGGGTTTCGACGACATTCCGCTTGCCCGCTACATGGGCCTGACGACGGTAAGGGTCCATCTGACCGATATGGGCGCCCGCGCCGTCGCGCGCCTGATCGATGCCTTGGAAGACGGAGAACCGGGCACGGCTGGCGACGCCACGCAATGGGTGACGCCGGAACTCGTCGTCCGCACGACCACGGAACGGATCGAAGGATGAACGACATGCCCCCGTTGCTGGACCGACGCGCCCTGATCACCCGTGCCCCGCTGGTTGCCGCCGGCGCCATGCTGCCGTCGCCGGCGATGGCGGCCGACTCGTCGCGCAGCCTGCCCGCCTGGTTCGACGACCTGGAGCAACGCACCTTCCGCTACTTCTGGGATCTCGCGAACCGCCGCAACGGACTGGTTCCCGATCGCTGGCCGACCCCGTCCTTCGCCAGCATCGCGGCGGTCGGCTTCGCGCTTACCGCCTACCCCGTCGGGGTGGAGCGCGGCTGGATCAAGCGGCATGAGGCCCGCGATCTGACGCTGACGACGCTACGCTTCTTCGACACGGCACCCCAGGGAGAAGCGGCAAGCGGCACCGCCGGTCACAAGGGTTTCTTCTATCACTTCCTCGACATGGCGACCGGCACGCGCTTTCGCGACGTGGAACTGTCGAGCGTCGACAGCACGCTGCTCTTCCTCGGCATCCTGTTCGCGGGCGCCTGGTACGACGGTGCCGACCCGGTTGAGGCGGAGATCCGCGCGCTTGCCAAGCGCATCACGGATCGCGCGGACTGGCCATGGTTCACCAATAGCCGCGGCACCGTGTCGATGGGCTGGCATCCGGGGCGCGGCTTCATCGAGCGTGCCTGGGACGGCTATAACGAAGGCATGATGGTCTACATCGTCGGCCTCGGATCCGGCGGTAAGCCACTCGCCGACGGTGCCTGGGACGCCTGGGCCAAGACCTATCCCGATTTCTGGCGGGGTGATGGAGAGACCCGCCACCTCGCCTTCGCGCCGCTGTTCGGCCACCAGTACAGCCAGATGTGGATCGATTTCCGCGGCATCCGCGATGCGACGATGCGACAGGCGGGATTCGACTATTTCGAAAACAGCCGCCGGGCGACCTATGCCAACCGCGCTTACTGCACCGCCAATCCGATGAGATGGGACGGCTATTCGCGCGACATCTGGGGTTTGACGGCGTGCGACGGTCCGACCGACATCAAGCGGCCGTTCAAGGGGGAGGAGCGGCAGTTCCACGGTTATTCCGCGCGTGGCCCGATCGGCCAGCCGGACGGCCGGGACGATGGCACGCTGGCGCCGACCGCCGCGCTCGGCAGCCTCGCGTTCGCGCCCGAGATCGCGGTACCGGCCGGCGCGGCGATGCGTCGCTGGCCCGGTCTCTATGACCGCTACGGCTTTCGCGACAGCTTCAACCCGTCGTTCCGCTACACCGATGTCCGGCTCGGTTCGGGGACGGTCGATGCACGACACGGATGGGTCGCAAACGACTATCTGGGCATCGATCAGGGTGCGATCATCGGTGCGATCGCCAATCATCGCAATGACTTCGTCTGGCGTGCGATGCGTGGGTCGGCCGCGATCCGGCAAGGTCTTTCGCGGGCGGGGTTCACCGGCGGGTGGTTGGCCGGGCGATAGCCTGGGCGAGACACCGTTGCACGATCGCAACACCTGGCACTCAATCACGGCGAGAACAGAAAGGTTTGTTGAGCATCATCGCACGCCGCCGTAACCGGTTTCATAGTGTAACCGGTTACAGACAGGTGGGCGGGCCGTGCGCCCGATCCGTCAGGAGAGGATTGTCACATGAGGAAGACCGTGTTCCGCGCGGCGCTGATCGCCGCCACGACCCTGGCCGGAGGCGCGATGCTGGTGCCGGTCGCCGCCACGGCGCAGGTGGGGCAGGCATCGCTGCGCGGCAAGATCACTTCCCAGGCGAGCAATCCCGCAACCGAAGTGTCCGCGGTGGAGGTTGCGACCAATTACCGTCGTACCGTGCCCATCGCTGCTGATGGCACCTACAACTTCGCTTCGCTGCGTGCCGGAACGTATCGGCTGGAGATCAAGCTTCAGAACGGGACGCGAAACTCCGACGCGTTCACGCTGAACGTCGGCCAGAATGCGGGGCTGGACATCGATCTGTCGGCCGCCCCCGCGACGCCGGCGCCGACCACGCCAAAGGGCGCCAACGAAGCGCCGGCGGATGGGGGTGCTGCCGAGGGTGCCGAGGGCGAGATCATCGTCACCGGCAGCCGTATCCGCTCGCTGCAGGGCGGCCAGGTCGGCAAGAACATCACGCAGCGACTGATCGAGCAGTTGCCGCAGAACAACCGCAACTTCCTCGCCTTCGCCGACCTCGCCCCCGGCGTTCGCTTCGTCGAGGAGGCCGACGGATCGTCGCGCGTCCAGGGTGGTGCGCAGGGCAGCAATTCCGTCAACGTCTTCATCGATGGCGTCAGCCAGAAGGACTATGTCCTGAAGAACGGCATTACCGGGCAGGACACGTCGCGCGGTAATCCTTTCCCGCAGCTCGCCATCGGCGAGTATCAGGTGCTGAGTTCGAACTACAAGGCGGAGTTCGACCAGGTCGGTTCGGTCGCCATTACCGCCCTGACCAAGTCGGGAACCAACGAGTTCCATGGCGAGGCGTTCTACGACTATACCGATCAGAAACTGCGTGACCGCCGCCCGACCGAGCTGTTTCCCGCGAAGATCGACAAGGTGAACTCGCGCCAGATGCAGTTCGGCGGCGCGCTCGGCGGCCCGATCATCAAGGACGTCATGCATTTCTTCGTCACCTACGAAGGAAAGCGTCTCGACAGCCCCTATGACGTGCGGCCCGAGAACGGCGTTCTGCCGTCCACGCTGCCGGCGCAGTACCAGGACCGGTTCGGAAGCTATTCGCAGCGGTTCAACGAAGACCTGTATTTCGGCAAGATCGACATCGTGCCGACAGATGCGGACCTGATCGAGTTCACGGTCAAGTATCGCCGCGAGTCCGGCGAGCTGATCGGCACGGGCGTCGCGGCTCCGGAAACCGCGACCGCCAACAAGGTCGAGGATCTGCGCGGACTGGCCCGGTGGCAGCATACCGCCGACAGCTGGATCAACGATGCGCGGCTGTCCTACGAAGATGCGACCTGGGGGCCGTCGCCGATCAACAACGGCAATACCCAGCTGTTCCAGACGATCCTGCGCAACGGTACCAGCGCGCAGCGCACGGACCTGCTGCGCATCGGCGGCGGCAGCAATTTCCAGGACAAGGGCCAGAAGGGCTGGACCGTTCAGGACGATTTCACCTGGACCGGTTTCGAGGGACACACGATCAAGGTCGGTGCGAAGGGCAAGTGGGTCACGCTGAATACGCTGGAGCAGAACCTTCCCAACCCGTTGTTCACCTACGACACCACGCTGAACGGACCCGGCGGGTTCAACGATACGGTTCCGTACCGCCTGCAGTTCGGCGCAGCGGTCGGATCTACCAACCCGCGGATCAAATCCGACAATTTCCAGTTCGGCATCTACGCGCAGGACGATTGGGACGTCACCGATCGGCTGACGTTCAATATCGGCTTGCGCTGGGATTACGAGCGCACCCCGGCCTATCTCGATTACGTGACGTCGGACGCGCAGCGCGCTGCGGTGGCGCCGGGCAATTACCCCAACCTCAACAACGCCGACTACAACATCAACGATTATATCTCGACGGGTAACAACCGGAAGGCGTTCAAGGGCGCGTTCCAGCCGCGGCTGGGCTTCAGCTACCGCTTCGACGAGGCTGGGCGCTTCACGATGTTCGGCGGCTATGGCCGGTCTTACGACCGCAACCAGTTCGACTTCCTTCAGCAGGAGTTGACGCAAGGAACGTACGCGGTCCGCACGTTCGATTTCATCGGCGCCAACACACTCGATCCCTGCACCGCGAGCCCGACCTGCATCGCATGGGATCCGGTGTACCTGACGCCGGAGGGGCGGCAGCGGCTGCTGGCCGGCAGCGTCGGCGGCGGGCGTGAGCTGCGGTTCATCAGGAACGATCTGGACGTGCCGTATTCCGACCAGTTCAGCCTGGGCCTCCGCAGCCGGTTCAACCCGGTGGAGCTGGAAGTCGGCTACACCCACATCGAGAGCAAGGACGGCTTTGCCTATCTGCTCGGCAATCGGCGGCCCGATGGATCGTTCTTCTTCGACAACCCGGCGTCGACCACCGATGCGCCGGATTCACCCTTCGCCTTCTCGCCGCCCGGTTACGGGGCGGTGTTGATCGGTACCAACGGCATCGAGACCAGTTCGGACGCGGCCTACTTCAAGCTGACCAAGAACTATTCCGCGGCATCGCCGTGGAGCCTGGATGCGACGTACACCTATACCGAGGCAGAGGAGAACCGGCAGTTCGGCGAGTATTTCTCGCTCGATTTCGCGCAGCTTGCCGACTACCCGGTCCTCCGTTCGTCGGGCGTCCCCCGCCATCGCTTCGTTGCTGCAGGCAGCGTCGACACCCCGATCGGCGTGACGCTGTCGGGCAAGTTCCAGATCGAATCGCCGTCATTCCAGAAGGCGTTGGTAAGCCGGTCGGTGCCTTTCGAACGCGTGATCATCGGCAATGAAGTGAACTCGCTCGGGGACATTTGGGGGCGCCGCCAGCTTGATCTGGCGATCACTAAGTACATCCCGTTTGGCTTCATCAACGATGTGTCGCGTCTGCGGCTACGGATCGACATCATCAACGCGATGAATGACCGCAACTATATTGACTTCAACAACGCTCCAGCTGACAATACTCGCACATCCGACTCACCAACCATTTATCGTGAGCGGGTCGGTTATAGCATTGGTGGGAATCAACCTCGCACAATTAAGCTGTCCGTTGGGTTCACTTTCTAGTTCGGATCGCTCTCTTAAGTCATAGATATTTATGTCATTTTTGCCTCAACGCGGGTTTAATTAATTATCAATTCAGAAAAAGAGTGAGAGGAGGTGTGCGATGGCAAGTAAGTTTGTCCGAAATTTGGTTGTAATATCTACAATCGGTGTTTCATCTATGGCGCTAGCTCAGGATTCGTGGTGGTCCCCCCCCTCCGCCGGGCGTGACCAGAATTTTTTTCGGGTATGGAACTTCTCAGGAAATGATCCCCTGCCCGTACCTCGTGGATGGACAGCCATGCTACGTTATAGGTAGTAGTGCGAACGGTGAAGAAAGAGCGGTCGGGTGGCTTCAGCGGGGCTGCAATGGTACAGTCGTCCAAGTCGGTCGCTTGTATCCTCACACTCGATACACTGAGGTGTTCGGTGGCTCCAGCTGCTAGGCTCGGCCTGTCTGATCAGAAGTAGCCATGTCACTCTACCGGCCCAGCCTAATGCGAAAAGCATAGCCGGCAACCAACCGCGCACGGTGAAATTCTCGGCCGGCTGCTCCTTCTGCTGCTACGTCGGTGGGCGTATTCGATACACCCGCCGACCAAGTGCCTCGTGAGCGTACCCTGCGAGTACCTCACCTCGTCAGGGTATGCTGATAGCCGCCCCGCCTTCTTCACCTGTGCGATAGCCTCGCGGTTCGGCATGTTGCTGCGAGCCATGGAAGCGACGATCACCAAGGGGCGATAGAGATCCCGGTCGATCGCTTGCTATGCAGCGCCCAGACGGGAACCGTGATCGCCAAAGACCTGTCATAGTTCGCCCGCAATGTGCCGATCTCACATTGGAAGCGTAGGCGGATGCCCTGCTGCGCCCCGGGCAGGGTGCCGCTCGTCCTGACCAGATCGCTCGCCGAGTGCGCCGGCCTTCTCACAACGCGAGAAGGCCGGCGGCGACGGTCTTCGGCAGTCCTTTCGAGATCCGCACGATGCGGCATCCGAACCCGACACCCTTGTCCACACCCAATCTTCTAAGGCTTGCTCATATAACCATAATTATCTATGGTAATATCACTTAGCCAAAATGGCGCGTCGTAGAGCGTTGTCGGGTGGGAGAGGATAATGAGGATGAAGAGGGAAGCGGGCCGGCTGATGCTGGCGCTGGGCGCCAGTACCATGGCGCTGGGCGCCAGTACCATGGCGCTCTGTCATCCGGCGGCGGCGCAGGATGCGCAACCGACGGCGGTGGGTGACGGGAAGGCGCCGGCGGGAGCGCCGGTCGTCGACAGCACGCTGCCTGTCATCGGTGAGGCGGCGCCGGGCACTGCGGACGTGGAATCTGGCCAGGCTGCTGCCAGCGAAGCGCCCGCGACCGAGGATATCGTCGTCACGGGCAGCCGCATCGCTCGTTCGACGTTCCAGACGCCGACGCCGGTCACCACCATCGGCGAACGCCAGCTGGAGCAGAAGGCGGCGACCAACGTGGTCGACCTCCTGCGCGATGTCCCCGCACTTCGTCCCAACAGAAACAACGGCAGCGGCCGCAACCTCGGTCTTGCGACCTTCAACATGCGTGCACTGGGATCGACCCGCACGCTGCTGCTGATCGATGGCCAGCGCGTGCTCGACAGCAGCCCGATCGCGGGCGGGTTCGACATCAACATCATTCCGGCGCCGCTGGTGTCGCGGCTGGAGATCGTGACCGCGGGCGCGTCGTCGGTCTACGGATCCGATGCGGTAACCGGCGTCGTGAACGTCATCCTGAACGATACGATCCAGGGCGGCAAGATCGATGGCCAGTACAATGTCTCGACGCATGGCGATCTCGATCAGTACTCGCTCAGCGCGATCTATGGCGGCAAGTTCGGCGATGGACGTGGCCGCTTCGTCGTCGCCGGCTCCTATTTCGAGCAGCCGGACATCGTGTATCAGGGTGCGCGCGACTGGGGTCGTCGTGGCGTCACGTTCATCCCGAATGCGAACTACACGCCGACCAACGGGCAGTTCCGCCAACTGATCGTTCCCAATGTCCGCTATTCGTCGATGACCGCCGGCGGCGTCATCACGACGCCGGGACCGTTGCGCAACATCCAGTTCGGGCAGAACGGCGCGCAGAGCATCTTCCAGCAGGGCACCAACGTCGGCACGGTGTGGATGGAAGGTGGCGAGGGGCTGATGCCGCAGCCGGACTTCGCGCCACTCCAGGTCGCCTCGCGCCAGTTCAGCGGCTTCGGTCGACTGAGCTATGATTTTTCCGATACGCTGTCCGGCCGGGTCGACCTGCTCGTCGGCAATACGCGGGCGCGCAGCACCGGCAACTACAACACCAACAATGGCGACATCACGGTGCGGCAGGACAATGCCTTCCTGCCCACCAACATCCGCCAGGCGATGGTCGCTAACAATCTGTCGACGATCCGCGTCGGGCGCTACAATCCGGAGCAGGGCCGGAACGAGAACTCGACCGAGAACACCTATTACCGGCTGAACGCCGGCCTGACGGCGACGCTGTCGGATGTGTGGAAGCTGGAACTGGCCGGCAGCTACACTTATGCCAAGTCGCTGATCCAGGGCCGCAACAACCGGCGTCAGGCGAACTGGGCGCTCGCGCTGGATTCGGTCATCGGTCCGAACGGCCAGCCGATCTGCCGGTCGACGTTGACCAACCCGACCAATGGCTGCGTGCCCGCCAACATCTTCGGCGTGAATACCCTGTCCACCGCAGTGCTCGACTATGTCATCGGCACGTCGCGGCAGGACTCGCGCTCGCAGAGCGGCATCGTCAACGCCAACCTGACCGGCTCGCTGTTCGACACCTGGGCCGGGCCGGTCAAGGTCGCGGTCGGCGCGGAGTATCGCCGTGATTCCGTCGACAACCGTTCCGATCCGCTGTCGGATATCAACGGCTGGCGGCAGGGCACGTTCGGGTCCTACCATGGCAAGCTGGAGGTCAAGGAGGGATATGGCGAAATGTCGATCCCGCTCGCCCGCGATACCGGTTTCGCGCGCAGCCTCGACCTGGATCTCGCCGCGCGTTTCGTCGATTACAGCACGGTGGGCTCGACCAGCGTGTGGAAGGTGGGGCTGAACTACGCGATCAACGACAGCATCCGCCTGCGCAGCACCTATTCGCGCGATTTCCGGGCGCCGAAGATCAACGACCTGTTCGCGCAAGCGAACATCCGTATCGGTACGGTGACCGATTTCCTGACGAACCGCACCGCCAACGTGAACTTCCTGATCGGCGGCAATCCCAATCTGGGGCCGGAGACCGCCTACACCTTCACGGGCGGCATCGTGCTGGAGCCGTCGTTCATACCCCGGCTGCAATTGTCGGCCGACTTCTACGACATCGACCTGCGCGATGCGATCATCACCCCGGGCCAGCAGGAGGTCGTCGACCGGTGCGGCCGCGGTGACGACGTGTTCTGCGCGGGCGTGCTGCGCGACGCGTCGGGCGCGATCACCCAGGTCAATGCCAGTTCGTTCAACGCACAGACGCTGAAGACCCGCGGTATCGATTTCGAGGCGAGCTACCGCTTTCCGCTGTTCGACGGGCAGTTCTCGGCTCGCGCATTGGCCACCTATGTCGACCGGCTCATCTCTTCGACGGCGACCGGCCAGCTGGATTCGGCGGGGCAGCTGCAGGGTGGTTTCGCCACGCCCAAGTGGCGCGGATCGACGACCTTCGTCTACGAGCAGGGTCCGCTCAGCCTGCGGGCGCTGTTCAACTATATCGGCAAGGGCACGTTCGACAACGCGTTCGGCCCGCTCGACCTGAACCGGAACAACTATCCCGCCTATGTCTACACCGACCTGTCGGTGCAGTACGATCTGAGCGAGCAGATCCAGCTATACGCCAAGGTCGAGAACCTGATGGACACGGATCCGCCGCTGCTAGCGGAGTCGAGCATCACGGTCGCTCTGGCGACCCTGTCGCAATATCACGACCTGCGCGGGCGTGTGGTCGGCATCGGCGCGCGGTTGCGGTTCTGAACCGCGCGACATCCAGGAAGGGGAACGACATGAAGATCGGATTCGTCGGCACGGGCATCATGGGCCGCCCCATGGCCGGGCATTTGCAGGCGGCAGGCCACGAGTTGCTGCTGGTCCGGCACCGCTCGCCGGTACCGGAGGAGCTGCTGGCGGGCGGCGCGGCGGTCCAGGGATCGACGCGCGAACTCGCCGCCGCCGCGGACATCGTCATTCTGATGCTGCCGGACACCGGCGACGTGGAAAAGGCGCTCTTCGGCGACGACGGCGTGGCAGCCGGATTGCAGCCCGGCAACTGCGTTATCGACATGAGTTCGATCGACCCCATCGCCACGCGCGGTTTCGCGGATCGCATCCAGGCGCTGGGCTGCGACTATGTCGACGCGCCGGTGTCGGGCGGCGAGGTCGGGGCCAAGGCCGCGAGCCTGACCATCATGGTCGGCGGCAGCGAGGCGGCATTCGCTCGTGTCGCGCCGCTGTTCGCGCTCATGGGGAAGAACATCACCCATGTGGGAGAGGTCGGCGCGGGGCAGGTGGCCAAGGTTGCGAACCAGATCATCGTCGCGCTGAATATCGAGGCGGTGGCGGAAGCGCTGCTGTTCGCCGCCAAGGCCGGGGTCGATCCCGACAAGGTGCGGGCCGCCCTGATGGGCGGCTTCGCCTCGTCACGGGTGCTGGAGGTACATGGCCAGCGGATGATCGACCGCACCTTCGCACCCGGTTTCCGCATCGCGCTGCATCAGAAGGATCTGAACCTGGCGTTGACCAGCGCGCGGGCGCTGGGGCTGTCGCTGCCCAACACCGCTTCGGCACAGCAGCTGTTCAGCGCGTGCGTCGCCCAGGGCGGGGCGGACTGGGATCATTCGGCGATGGTCCGCGCGCTGGAGGCGCTGGCCAACCATGCGATCGAGAAAAGATAACTCGCACACGGCGCCACAGGGAAGGAGAAGTCGATGAGCGGATCGGAGCTGACGGGCGAAGCTACCCGGCGTGGCGTGTTGCAGACCCTGTCGTTCCTGGGGCTGGGCGTCATGGGCGGTCCGTTCGGATCTGCCGCGGCGCAATCGCCGGCTGCCGGCGGCTTCGATCCGGCACGCTGGTGGACCCAGGACTATCGCATCGTTCAGACGAACCTGCGCGAGATCGATATCCGGGAGAGTCCACGGGAGATCGCTCGCGCGATCAGGTCCTTCGGCGGCAACACGATCGTGTCGAACATCGGCGGGATCGTCGCCTTCTATCCCACCGCTCTCTCCTATCAGCGGCGCAATCCGTACATGAGGGGCGACTTCGTCGCGGCGATGATCGCAGCGGCGCACTACGAGGGTCTGGCCTATATCGGCCGCTTCGACCTGTCGAAGGCGATGAAGCCGGTCTATGACGCGCATCCGGACTGGTTCATGCTGAACCGGGACGGGACGCCGCGCGAGTTCGCCGGCACGTATCAGGCCTGCCCCAACGGAGGATGGGCGCATGATTACGGCCTGCGCATCCTCAGCGAGGGACTTGGCCGGTACAAGCCGGACGGCATCTTCTTCAACATGACCGGTTATCCGCGCACCGATTACGCCAATGTCGATCATGGCATCTGCGTGTGCGCGAATTGCCGGCGCGGCTTCCGGCAGATGTTTGGCAAGGAGCTGCCGGCGAAGGAAGGCTTTGCCGATCCGAGCTGGCACGACTATCTCGAGTTCCAGGCGCGCACATCGGAGGATCTGCGCAAGAAGATCTCCGCCCATATCGGCGCGCTCGCGCCGGGCATACCGATCACCCAGCACGACAGCGTCGAGCAGGTCGGCCGCGGCGAGGTGCAGCGCCGGGTCGATCGGTTGCCGCCCGAATGGGCGTATCAATCGGGCGATCAGTGCCGGTCCGCTTTGGCGCGCAGCCCGGGCAAGCCGTGGTCGTCCACCTCCACCGCCCATATCGATTATCCCTGGCGACAGGTGACCGAAACGGCCGCCTATCACGAGAACCGCTTCGCCCAGCAGATGGGGGTCGGCGCCAAGCTCGACCTGTACCTGATGGGTACCCTGGCCGATCAGAACGACCAGAGCTATCTGCCGCCGGTCTCGCGCCTGTTCCGCTGGCGAGCCGCCAACCAGGCGAGCTATGCGGGAATGGCGGAGACGGGGCGGGTCGCGCTGTACCAATCCGGCGTGACCGGTCGTCTGGCAGGGGCGACGCCCTACTCCCGATTTCAGACCGCCGAGTTCCAGGGGTTGTACAGCGCGCTGGTCGATTCCCGTATCCCGTTCCGCTACGCCAACAGCGCGCGCGTGGTCGACGGCACGACGCGACTGCGCGACGAGTTCGACGTCGTCATCCTGCCCAACGTCATGATGATGTCCGATGCGGAGGCCGCGGCTCTCGACCGCTTTGTCGCGGCAGGCGGCCTGCTGATCGCGACCGGCATGCCGGGCGGGTTCGACGAAGCGGGCAAGGCAAGGACAACGCTGCCGCTCGCCAGCTTCCCGCTTGCCAGCTACGCCGCGGCGCAGCCGATCAGCGGCTGGACGCTCGATCCGGCAAAAGGTGTCCTGCCGGTCGTCGGGCGCGTGCCGCTCGATGGCAGCTACTTCGGCGGTGCGGCGCGGCGGGGCGCGGAAACGCTGATGCGCTTCGCCCCCGATCAGCGTTTCGGCCCGCCCGAGTTCAGCTATGCCATACCGGGCGACGCCGCCCGGCGCGATCCGGGTGTCTCGGCGCGGGCGCATGGCAAGGGGCGGGCCGTTCACATCCCCTGGTTGATCGGCTGGCACTATCAGCGCGACGGCCTGCCGGTGCACCAGCAGGTGATCGCGGGCCTGCTCGCCCGCTATGCACCGCCGCCACGCTTTACGCTCGCCGGGGCGGGGCCGGTCGAGCTGATGGCGATGGGGCGCGCCGATGGCGCATCGCTGTTGACCGTCGTCAACTATGCCGGCCAGCGCAACACGCTGTATGCGCCGCCTCCTGCCATCCACGGCCTCAGCATCGGCGTCACCGGACCGGTGCGGGCTTCGGCGCGCGCCCTGATCGCCGGCCAGTCGGTGCCGGGCAGGACAATGGCGGGCGGCGACGCGCGGACCTGGTTCGACCTGCCGCCGGTCGGCGCGTTCGAAGCCGTATTCCTCCAGCCCTGAACATCGTCGTGGCAGCGTTCGCTCCTGCTTCCCGGCGGCAGCAAGCAGCGCTATGTCGGGATGATGATGGCAGGGGCACGCCGATGAACGCACGCTCGATCAGGCCGGCCAAGCTGGCCGACGCCATTGCGGAGCATGTGCAGCAGATGATCCTCGAAGGATCGCTGCGGCCGGGCGAGCGGCTGTTGTCCGAGCGCGAGCTGTCGGCGAAGCTGGACGTCTCGCGGCCGTCGCTGCGGGAGGCGCTGGACAAGCTGATCGAGGCCGGCTTCCTGACCACCAATGCGCAGGGCGTGGCGCATGTCAGCGAGCATATCGGCAAGAGCCTGCGGGATCCGCTGGCACAGCTGATGGACACGCCGGAGGCACGGATCGACTGCCTGGAATTGCGGGCCGAGATGGAGGCTGCCGCCGCTGCCTTCGCCGCGGAGCGCGCGTCCGAGATCGATCGCGACGCGATCCGGAAATGCTTCGAGGCGATGGTCGCCGCGCACGAGGCGCAGGATATCGATGCGATCGCCCGTACCGATGCGGAGTTCCACTTCGCCATCTACGAGGCGAGCCACAACCTGATGATGCTCCACTTCATGCGAAGCATCGAGAGCATCCTGCGCTCCAACGTCTATACCAACCGCAAGAACCTCTACGAGCACCGTCGCCACAAGGACTCGCAGCTGCAGGAGCATCAGGCGATCTATGCCGCGATCATGGCGCGGGACGTCGAGGGGGCACGCGAAGCGGCAAGGCTGCACATGACGACGGCGATGCGTACCCAGCGCGAGATCTACGACGCCGAGCGGCGCCTGGAGGCGAGCATCCGGCGGCTGGCGCGCGGCGACATCATCGCGATCAAGAAGCTGCGCGAGATCGACGCCTGACCGGACGGACGCGCCACGGCAAGGTCAGGACGTGCACGCGACCACGGTGAAGCCGACCCGTCCGAGCGGGCCATAGTCGGCCACATAGCGGCCAGGCGACAGCCAGCCGCGATCCCCCATCTTGCCGGTGACGACCAGATCGCCGTCCGTCGGCGTTCGCCCGGTCCGGCGCGCCAGGGCGAGCACCGCCTCGCGGCTGTACCGTTGCCCGCCCAGCGATTCGCCGCTGCTACCCGCGGCGATCCTCTCGCCATCGCGAAACAGCGCCGCTGGCACGGTGTCGAGGTCGATGCCCGCCGCCGGCCGCGGTGTGCCGCGAACGTAGCGGGCAGCGGAGATGTTGGCCGCGATCATGTCGATCGCGCCGTAACGGTCGGGATCGCGATAGGCGATGTCGGGCAGGTCGATGACGGGCAGGACCGCTTGGCCGACATAGCCCAGCTTCAGCTCGAACGAAGCCTTGCGATAGCCGCAGAGCGAGATCGTGGCGCCATCGTCTGCCCGGCCCGAGGCGAACAGCGTGCCGACGAGCGGCTCCGTGACATGGCGCGCCGCCAGCGATGCCGTGGACATCAGGCCGCCCTTGTACCCCGCGATCCGATCGCCGGCATCCAGGCGCTGGCGAACATAGTCGCGTTGAAGACGATACGCCCGGTCCATATCCACGCCGGGCATCGTCGCGGTAATCGGGTCGAACGGTTGCGCCTGTCGCTCGGCGGTGACGAAACGGGCGAGATAATCTCGGCCCGGGCCATGCGCCGTGCAGGCCGAAAGGCCGATCGCAAGCCCCAGCCATCCGAGCATTCGCGTCACGACGGAATGATCCACGGCACCACATACTGCTGCACCATGACGAGGCAGCCGAGGATAAGGGTAAGGAAGATGCTGTGCTTGAACGTGCGGGCGAGGATCTTGCCCTCCTGACCGCGGCAGTCGGTGGTGCTGGTCCCGGTCGAGATGTTCTGCGGCGAGACCATCTTGCCCAGCACGCCGCCGGATGCGTTGGTGGCGGCCATCAGCACGGGATTGAGATCCAGCTGACGCGCCGCGACGACCTGCAGATTGCCGAACAGCGCGTTGCCCGACGTGTCGCTGCCCGACAGGAACACGGCGAGCCACCCGAGAAAGGCCGATACCAGCGGGAACAGCGGCCCGGCCGATGCGACGCCGATGCCCAAGGTATAGGCCATGCCCGAATAGTTCATCAGATAGGCGAGGCCGATGATCGTCATCGTCGTGGCAAGCGGCAGCCGCAGTTGCAGCAGCGTACGGCGGATCGCCGTGGCCAGCTGTCCCGGCGACAGGCGTAACAGAAGCGCCGTGATGATCGTGGCGACCAGGATCGCGGTGCCGGTGGCGAGCGGCTGGAACGACCAGATCGCTCCATAGGCCCGGCCATAGGTGGTGATGAAGATGCGCTCGTGCAGGCCCGGCCATTCCACCTTCATCTCGCCGATCGTGTTGATCTTCAGATGGACCCACAGGATGACGGTGGCCGACAGGACCAGCCATGGCAGCCAACCCTTCCACCCGCTGGCCGACGTGCCGGGAACGAGTCCATCGGTGCCGGCCGGGTGGACGGGCGCGTCGAGGGCGAAGGCAGGATCGGCGGGCATTCGCCACAGCTTCACGAACACCAGCGTGCACAACAGCGATGCGAGCGACGACAGGACGTCGGTCAGCGCATAGCCCAGGAAGTTGGACGACAGGAACTGCATCACCGCGAACGATCCGCCGGCGACCAGCAGCACGGGCCACACCCCGCGCAGCGCACGGACGCCGCCATATACGGCAATGACGTAGAACGGCAGCAGCAGCGCGATCAGCGGCAATTGGCGACCAACCATTGCGGCCAGCGACACGTCGTGCAGCTGGGTGACCGCGCTCAGTGTCGTGATCGGCGATCCCAGTGCACCGAACGCCACCGGCGCGGTGTTGAACATCAGGGTGAAGACGATCGCCTCGATCGCGGGAAAGCCGAGCGTGACGAGCAGCGCGCTGGTGATCGCGATCGGGGTGCCGAATCCGGCTACCCCTTCCAGCAGGCAGCCGAACGAGAAGCCGATAACGATCAGCGCGACCCGGCGATCATTCGGCAGGTGGCGGACCATCCATCCGCTGAATGCGTCGAAGCTGCCGGATGTCACCGATACGTTGTAGAGCAGCAGGGCGTTGAGCACGATCCACATCACCGGCCATGCGGCGAAGGTGGCGCCCGCGGCGATGCTGTTCAGCGCCAGACCGACCGGCATCTGCCAGACGCCCGTCGCCAGTGCGAGGGCGACCAGTACACCGGCGATCGATGCCTGCCAGGCGGGTCGGCGGACGATGCCGAGCAGGAAGAGGACGACGACGATCGGAAGGGCGGCAACGACGAATGACATCGGCAGGCTGTCGGCGACGGGCGTAACCAGTTGGCGGAACATCTTCCCTCCTCCCAATGTCGTTCGTTGATCATCGGTGACGACGATGTCGCTCGATAGCCGCAAACCAGATTGGCAACAATAGTTATCCAAAAATGATGCAAACGACCTTGTCGGTAACCGATAATGCTGTTTGCCCACGCGCAGTTCCGCAAAATCATTCGTTGCGCTATCTGGTAAGAATGTTTAGCCAGAGGGTGACAGGCGGTTCAGCGCCGAGGAGGGGATCATCATGGTCGCAAATTCGGGCGAGCTGTTCGACAGCGTGGATCGCCGCTCCATGATCGGCGGTGCTGCGGCGCTCGGGATGGCGGCCATGCTGCCTCCGTCGGCATCCGCGCAGATGGCGCGGGCGACGATGGCGAAGGATAAGGAAGGTTGGGAATGGGGCCCGATGCGTTGGGTCCAGATCTGTGCGACGGAGGACGATCCCGGCCGGTATGACAAGGCATTCTGGCTCGACTTCCTGAAGCAGACCAGCACGCAGGGCGTGTGCCTGAGCGCCGGCGGCGTCACTGCCTTCTATCCCACCAAGGTACCCTATCATTATCGCAGTCCGTTTCTGGGCGACGGTGACATGTTCGGGGAACTGGTTCATGCCTGCAAGGCGATGGGCATCCGCGTACTGGCACGGGTCGATCCGCATGCGATGCGCGCCGACGCGCTGGCGGCGCATCCCGAGTGGGTCGCGCGCGACGCCGCCGGCCAACCGAAGCGCCACCCGACCGACCGCGACCTGTACCTGACCTGCCCGAACGGTGACGTGACGTTCGCATGGATGCCGCAAGTGTTGCGTGAGATCGTGGGCACGTACCCCGTCGATGGCGTTTTCGGCAATCGCTGGGCCGGTGCGGCCGGGCTTTGTCACTGCGGCGTCTGCACGACCAAGTTCAAGGCTGCGAGCGGTTTCGCTGTTCCGTCGTCGCTGAACGACGTCGGCGATCCGGCGACCCGCGCCTACCTGATCTGGGACAATGAAATGCGCTACGAGCAGCTGGCGCTGTGGGCGCGCACGGTCGATGCGGTCAATCCGCAGGCGTTCTTCACGCCGGGTACCTGGGGGCGGCTCGATCCGCGGCGATTGCGACGGACGGCCCGGGCGCTGTTCGCCGACCGGCAGGCCCGCAGCGGCAACGCACCGGCCTGGCTGAACGGCCGCAGCGCCAAGGAAACGGCGTGCCTGATGCCCGATCGGCCGATGAGCGGCATCTTCGCAGTAGGGGAGACGGCCACCCCCTATCGCTTCATGGATTCGGTGCAGGCGCCGACCGAGATCAGCGCCTATCTCCATGATGGGCTGGCCCATGGCTTCCGGCCGTGGATGACCAAGTTCAAGGCGGAGGTGTTCGACAAGCGTTGGGTGCCGGCGGTGACCAAGGCCTATGCCTGGCACGCCCGTCACGAAGCGTATTTCCGGAATACCGAGAACCTGGCGACGGTCGCGATGCTCCACTCGTCACAGACCAGCACCTATTACGTGCCGGACGTGCCTCGCGACATGGGGGCGGGCGGGCCGCAGGATGCGCAGTCGCTGCGCGGCGGATCCGACGACGCCACCAGCGGCTTCTACCAGGCGCTGGTCGAGGCGCGGGTGCCGTTCGCCTTCGTCGACGAGCGGTTGCTGGATCCGCAGGCGATCGACCGGTACAAGGTGATCGTCCTTCCCAACATCGCTGCCCTGTCGGACGCGCAGTGCGCGGCGCTGCGTGGCTATGTCGAGCGCGGCGGCGCGATCGTCGCGACGCACGAGACTGCATTGTATGACGAATGGGGCAAGCGGCGCACCAATTTCGGGCTTGCCGACCTGTTCGGCTGCGACTTTACCGGTACGGTCGATCAGCGGGTGCAGAACAGCTATCTGACCGTGCGCGGGCCGGGGCCGCTGACTGTCGGGCTGGACGATACGCCGCGGATCATGGCCGGAACCAAGCGCGTCCATGTCCGCCCGCGGGACGCCGGTATGCGCGCCGCCTTCACGCTGGTGCCGAGCTATCCCGACCTGCCGATGGAAAAGGTCTACACGGCGACGCGTACGACCGACATCCCGATGATCTATGCACGGAAATTCGGGAAAGGGCGGGTGGTATACCTGCCCTTCGACATCGATCGCACGTTCTGGGAGAATTCGACCGCCGATCACCTGACGGTGCTGCGCAACGCGGTGGCATGGGCGGCGGACGGCGCGCAACCGATGGAGGTGGCCGGACCCGGATTTCTCGACATCAGCTACTGGCGCCAGCGGACCTCCGTGGCGGCGCATCTGGTGAACCTGACCAATCCGATGGCGATGCGTGGCTATATGCGCGAGATCCTGCCGGCCGGCCCGTATCAGGTTCGTCTGACGCTGCCGCCCGGCGTGCGACCATCCCGCGTCCGCCTGCTCGAGGCGGAGCGCGACGCGACGTTTCGCCAGGACGGAAGCCGTTTGATCGTCGACGTGCCGCAAGTGCAGCTGCACGAGGTGGTGGCGGTAGATTTCGCATGATGGCCCAGTCGCTATCCACCTTCCCGTCATGGACGGACCAGACGGCACGGGCGGCGCTACGCCGGCTGTTCGATGTCGCGGTCGCCAATGCAGATCCGGCGCGCATGCTCGCGCGGCATCTTCCACCGCGACCGCGCGGACGCTGCATCGTCGTCGGCGCCGGGAAGGCGGCGGCGTCGATGGCGGCGGCGGTCGATTCGGCGTGGCCGGATGTGAACCTCGGCGGCCTTGTCGTCGTCCCCTATGGCTACGGCATGCCCGCCGGTCGCATAGCGGTGCGTGAGGCGGCACACCCGGTGCCGGATGCGGCGAGCGAGGCGGCCGCGCGGGAAATACTGGCGGCGGTCGGCGGCCTCGATCCGGACGATCTGGTCCTGGTGCTGATATCCGGCGGGGGTTCGTCGGTGATGGCACTGCCGGCGCCCGGTATCTCGCTGGCCGACAAGCAAGAGGTCGGCCGCCTGCTGCTGGCATCCGGCCTCGACATCCGCACCATGAACGTCGTTCGCCGCCGCCTGTCGGCCATCAAGGGCGGCAAGCTGCTCGCCGCGGCGGCGCCGGCGCGGCTTGTCACTCTCGGGATCAGCGACATCCCGGGCGACGATGCGGCGGCGATCGCCTCCGGCCCGTCGGTGCCCGATCCCACCGCGGCGATGGATCTGAGCCATGTCGTGACGCTGCTGGGCGACCGGTTGCCCGCGGTTGTCCGCGACAGGCTGATGGCACCGCCTCAGGTGGTAGCCGCAGCCGCCCCCTATGACTTCCGGTTGATCAGTACGCCGATGGCCGCACTGAAGGCCGCCAGCTATGCGGCCCGCTCGATGGGATTGCACGCCGTGATGCTGGGCGATGATCTCGAGGGGGAAAGCCACGCGCTGGCCGCAGAGATGGCGACCATGGTTCGCGACGGCGTTCGCACGCCGACGGTCCTGCTGTCGGGCGGCGAGACGACGGTGACGCTCTCGGGCGGCGGCTATGGGCGCGGCGGCCGCAATACCGAGTTCGCGCTGGCGCTCGCCTGCGAGCTCGACGGCATGGCCGGCGTCTGGGCACTGGCCGCCGATACCGATGGCGAGGATGGCGCCAGCGGGGCGGCGGGCGCGGTGATCGCCCCCGACACCGTCGCCCGTGCGGCGGCGGTCGGGCTCGATATACGCGCCCATCTGGCCGGCCATGACAGCGCGACCCTGTTCGCCGGCATCGGCGACCTGCTGATGACCGGCCCCACCCGAACCAACGTCAACGATTTCAGGGCGGTGCTGATACTGCCGCGAGAGGAACGATCATGATCCGGCTGGCTGCGAACCTGTCGATGCTGTTCACCGACCTGCCGTTCCTCGACCGGTTCGGCGCGGCGGCGGCGGCGGGGTTCAGGGCGGTGGAATGCGTATCCCCTTACGCCGAAAGCGCGGAGGACGTCGCCGACGCCGCCCGGCAGCACGACCTGACCGTCGCACTGTTCAACCTGCCGCCGGGCGACTGGGCCAGCGGCGAGCGCGGCTTCGCCGCCGATCCGGCGCGGGTCGACGAGTTTCGTCGCAGCGTCGATACCGGCCTCGACTATGCGCGGGCCACCGGCTGCACGACGCTGCACCTGATGGCAGGCAAGATCCCGCCCGGCGCGAACCGGGCGGCATGGACGCGCACCTTGATCGACAATGTCGGCCTCGCCGCCGACCGGGCGGCCGATCAGGGTGTCACGCTGGTGCTGGAGGCGATCAACACGCGCGTCGATATACCGACCTATTTCTATGATCGTACCGCCGACGTGCTGGCCGTGATCGATGCCGCAGGCCGTCCGAACGTCAAGCTGCTGTACGACGTCTATCACATGCAGATCATGGAAGGAGACGTGGCCCGGTCGATCGAACGACTGCTGCCGCGGATCGGCCATATCCAGATCGCCGACAATCCCGGCCGGCACGAACCGGGTACGGGGGAACTCAACTTTCCCTGGCTGCTCGGGCGGATCGATACGCTGGGCTATGATGGCTGGATCGGGTGCGAGTATGCACCGGCGGCCGGCACCATCGACGGGCTCGGCTGGGCATCGCCGTATCTCCATTGATCCGACGGGATCGGATGGTGAATCGGCCATGATGGGCCATGGATCGATCGTCCGCAGGAAATCGGCCGCATGACATCGCAACCCGACTGGCAGCACTGGAACGGTGGCGCCTGTCCGGTGGCACCGGATCGGCTGGTCGTCGTGCGGCGCCGCTATGCGGACGAGACGACGGGACGCGCAGGCGACCTGCGGTGGTCGCACGACATGTACCGCGACTATGGCGCCGACGACATCGTCGCCTTCCGGCTGCTGCCTTCCCCTTGAAGGGTGTGCCGCGCCACGCCGCTTTGCACTGCACGATAAAAAGCCCGCCAACTCGATGAGCTGGCGGGCCTTTTAGATGGTGGGCGTGGCAAGGATTGAACTTGCGACCCCTGCGATGTCAACACAGTGCTCTACCACTGAGCTACACGCCCACGAGGAGGGTGCCTCTAGCCGCGGTGTCGCGGCGGTGCAAGCGGTCAATTCAGCCCGGTGGCCAAATCCGTCTCGAACAGCCGATCGACCTCCGCCACCAGCTCGCGCAGGTGGAATGGCTTGGAGAGGATACGTGCGTTCGGGATCGTCTCGCCGGCGCGCAGCGTCACTGCCGCGAACCCGGTGATGAACATGACCCGCATGTCCGCCGCCAGCTCGCCGGCACGCTGGGCCAGCTCGATGCCGTCCATCTCGGGCATGACGATGTCGGTCAGCAGCAGGTCGAACCGCTCCGTCTCGAGTAGCGGCAGCGCCGCTGTGCCGCGATCGACGGCGGTCACGGCATATCCCGATTTTTGCAGGGCACGCGTCAGATATTCGCGCATGACCTGATCGTCTTCGGCCAGCAGAATTCGGATCATGACAACGCCTCGCGGGTGGTAGAGGTCGCTTATGTCCCACCGGGTTAAGATTTCCAGTCGAAAAGGACGGGCCGACGTCCTACGCTGACACGCGTGGAACAATGCGGGGGCATGCAGCTGCCAGGCTTCGACAGGTTGGGGGAGGTCGTCCCGGCGACGCCGGTGATCGTATCGGTGCCCCATGCCGGGCGCGACTATCCGGCCGCGCTGACGGGCGCCCTGCGGGTTCCCGCCACGGCGCTGGTCGCGCTGGAGGATCGCTGGATCGACGCGGTCGCTCTGGCAGCGCGCGACGGCGAGACGATGCTGATCCAGCGCCGGGCCCGTGCGTGGATCGACCTGAACCGGGGCGAGCGGGAGCGGGATCCCCGGGTCGACGACGGCGCGATCGCGGGCCATGTCCATGCCTCTGCCAAGGTCCGCAGCGGACTGGGCTTGGTGCCGCGCCGCGCATCGGGAGCAAGCGAGTTGTGGCGCCGCCGCTTCACCGCCGCCGATATCGAGGCGCGGATCGTCGACGATCACCGGCCCTATCATGCGATGCTGGAGCAGCTGTTGTGCGCGGCGCGCGACCGGTTCGGCGTGGCGATACTGCTGGATCTCCACTCCATGCCGTCGCTCGGGACGGGCGAGCCGCAGGCGGTGCTGGGCGATCGCTTCGGTCGGACGGCGGGACCGCGCTTCATCGCGCGGATGGAGGCGGTGCTCGTCGGGGCGGGAGGGCAGGGCGTCCGCAGCGCGATCAACGCCCCCTATGCCGGCGGCCACATCGTCGAGCGGCACGGCCGCCCGGCGCGCGGCATCCATGCGGTGCAACTGGAGCTCGATCGCGCCCTGTACCTCGATGATCGTCTCGACCTGCCGGGACCGGGGCTGGCGGGTACCGCGGCCATGGTCCGAACGCTGATCGACGCGCTGACCGACGAAGCGATCGGCCACCTGCCGCTGGCGGCGGAGTAAGTACATAAAAAAACCACCCCGCGGGTAATCCGCACGGGGTGGCCAAGGTTCAGGGAGGAGACACGCTGAAAGCGTGTCGTACGGCCTCGCGAAAGGGGGGACACGAAACCGTACAGGACATAAATGGGTGAAACGGTCGAATGTTCAACCCATCCGACGTAAAATTAACCTCGAACAGGATCGGCTATCGATCAAGGGCCGGGGCCATCCGCCCGAGTATGCCGTCACGCAGGATCAGGCGGTGGCGCAGCGCCGCCGCGACGTGGAGCAGGACCAGCGCCAGCATCAGCCAGCCGAGAAGCCCGTGCGCATCGTGCCCGAAGTCCCCCGCGGCGGTTCCAACCGGGAGATAGGGCAGGTCGAACAGGCCGAACCAGGTCAGCGGACGCCGCGTCTCGTCGCCGGACACCATCAGCCAGCCGGTCACCGGCATCGCGATCATCAGCAGGTACAACGTCCAGTGCGTCGCATGGGCCAGTCCGCGTTCCCAGCCGGGGGTGTGCACCGGCAGGGGCGGGGGGCGGTGCGCGATCCGCCAGGCGACCCGACCGGCGGTCAGCGCCAGCACGGTCAGCCCGATGGCCTTGTGCGCGGACATCAGGCCGATCGCGTCGTGGAACAGGCCGATGACCAGATTGGCGATCACGAGTGTCGCGATGGTCCAGTGGAACCACATCGCCACGGCCGAGTAGCGAGCGGTCTGCTCGTGACGGACGGTCATGCTGGCGATCTCCTGCTTGGGGATCGCCAGCCTATGGCCGATCGGGCGCCGTGGAAAGCGCCCGATGATCGTTACAGCGCGGGCAGCTCGACGGGCTGCGGGGTGCCGTTGCGCTGCGCCTGCCGTGCGAAGATATCGCGCATCAGCGACAGCGAGAACAGGTGGGCGTAGATCAGCGGCAGCATGCCGGACTGCGAGATCTTGCGCAGCTGATCGCCGCGCAGGGCGGCCAGCTTCTCCTCGTTGACCATCTGGAAGCCGCGATAGACGAACGGCTGGGGAGCGCCCTGCAGCTCGATCGTGACCTCGCCGTCCATGAGCAGGTTCATCTCGCGCAGTTCGCGCATGAACGCCTGGGTCCGCTGGCCGGCCTGCTCGAACGTCTCGTTGAATCCCAGGATCTGCTTGGTCGCCTCGCTCGGCTGGCCATCGGTGAACAGCGGCTCGCCCTCCTCGAACGCGCCCAGCATGTCGGACGTCGGATCGAAGCACAGCGACAGCTCCTCCGCTTCCGGCCGCAGCTTGGCCAGCATGAACGGATAGCGGCGGATATAGGCGGGCACGTAGATGTTCTCGCCCAGCGTGCCGGCGTCGTCGACGAACACGTTGACGCCCTCGTTCAGGCCCATCAGCGCCAGCGGGATCGCATCGTCGCCCAGCGAGAAGACCACCGGCATCGACCGCTGCACCAGCGGGAACTCCTCGACGGTGACGGGAATGGCGTGCTGGCCGACCAGGAACGGCGCGGTCGCCACCGGGCGGATGCGCCAGTCGCCATGAGTCTGGCTGGAGAGCGGCTCCAGGCCGTTGTAGAAGATCGGCAGTTGCGGCGCGCTGGCCATGGCGGTTACCTTCCGTGATTGATGCGCAAGGCCCCCGCCCGACGCCAATTGGGGCAGGGCTCTATTGCGCAGGCGTAACCGGCGCAAGCAGCTTGCCGGGATTGAGGATGCCGAGCGGGTCGAGTGCGGCCTTGATCGCGGCGAGCGCCGCCATCCGGCCCGGCGGCGCCAGCCGGGCCAGTTCCTCGCGCTTCATCTGGCCGATGCCGTGCTCGGCCGAGATGGTGCCGCCGGCGCGTGTCACCAGATCGTGGACGAACGCGCTGATCGCGGGCGCGTCCTCGGCATACCAGCGGTCGCGGTCGGCACCCTTCGGTGCGCGGACGTGGAAGTGGATGTTGCCGTCCCCCAGATGGCCGAACCCCGATGCGCGGGTGCCGGGAAAACGCGCCTCGCACGCCGCCGCCGCCTCGATCATGAAGCGCGGCATCGTGTCCACCGGCACGGCGATGTCGTGCTGTGCCGCCGGGCCGGTCGCCCGCTCCGCGTCCGATAGCGAGTCGCGCAATCGCCAGAATGCCTCGGCCTGTGCCTCGCTGGCGGCGATCGTCGCGTCGCCGACCAACCCGTCGTCCAGCGCGCGCGCCAGTACCCGTTCGACCAGCGATGCCGGCGGCTCGGCATCGGGCGCGGCGGCCGTCGCCTCGATCAGCAGGTGCCAGGGATGCCGACCGGCCAGCGGCGCCCGCGCATCCGGTACATGGGCGAGCGCAGCATCCAGCGTTTCGGCCGGCATGATCTCGAAACTCTCGATCGCGTCGCTCGTCCGCTGGAAACGACGGAGCAGGGCCAGCGCGGCCGTCGGATCCGCCACTCCGGCCCATGCAACCGCGCGTGCCGTCACCGCCGGCACCAGCTTCAGCGCGGCGGCGGTGACGATCCCCAGCGTCCCCTCCGCCCCGATCATCAGCTGATCCAGGCTGTAACCGCGATTGTCCTTGGCCAGCGCGGCCAGACCGTCATGGACCAGACCATCGGCCAGCACCGCCTCCACACCCAGCACCAGCCCCCGCATGGTGCCGAAGCGCAGCACCTGCGTGCCCCCGGCATTGGTCGATACCAGGCCGCCGATCGTCGCACTGCCCCGTGCGCCCAGCGTCAGTGGAAAGCGTCGCCCGGTCGCGAGCGCCGCCTCATGCAGCGTCTGCAGGATCACCCCGGCCTCGGCCACCGCCATCGTCTCGCCCTGCGTGCGGATGCGGTTCATGCGCCGCAGCGACAGGATCAGCGCGCTGCCGTCCGCCGCCGGCGTCGCGCCGCCCACCATCGAGCTGTTGCCACCCTGCGGTACCAGCGGCACGCGGTGGCTGGATGCCGCGCGGACGATGGTGACCACCTCCGCGGTCGATCGCGGCGCCAGCAATGCGGGCGTATGGCCGTGCCAGCGCTGGCGCCAGTCGGTCGTCCACGGATCGATGGCAGCGGGATCGGTGACGATGCCGGCCGGATCCAGGATACTCGACAGCTCGGTCAGCATCGTTTGCTGGGCAAGGTTCATGTCGCCGCGCTAGGCCCGGTTCAGCGATTGTTCAACGATTCCGGGCAAACCAGCCCTGCCCATGGCTCACCCCGCGTTCCCCGTCTCGCTGATCGCCCTGTCGGCGGCTGCCGTCCTCGGCGAGGCGCCGGAGGGAGCGCGTGCGCAGGTGCTGATCCACGAACGGATCACGATCCGGGTACCACGCATGTCGACGGCGCCGATCCAGCGCATCGTCTCTCCGCGGAGCGACTGGAAGGAGCACAAGGCGCCCAAGTGCCTGGGCATGGGCGCGATCGCCGCGGCGGCGATCGCGGTGCCGGCCGCGGTGGACCTGCTGCTGGTCGACGGGCGCTGGATGCGCGCCAGGCTGGCAGGAGATTGTCGGTCGGCCGACTTTTATTCGGGCCTGTACATCCGGCCCGGTCCCGACGGGCAGGTGTGTGCGGACCGCGACGCGATCCGCGTGCGCTCCGGTGCCCGGTGCCAGATCGATACGTTCAAGCTGTTGAAACCGCGCCGCTGACCGCCGCGACGGGAAAGGCTGCGGATCGGGGGATCGCGCACGCCGCCCTGGGGCGGATAGCGCGATCCCGCCATTCCGGTCAGGCGGCGAACTGGTTCATGGTGTTGTGCGCGCCGCCTGCCTTCAACGCGGCATCGCCGGCGAAATACTCCTTGTGATCGTCGCCGATGTCGCTGCCGCTCATGTTCTGGTGCTTCACGCAGGCGATCCCCTGCCGGATCTCGCGCCGCTGCACGCCCTCGACATAACCCAGCATCCCCGCCTCGCCGAAATACTCGCGCGCCAGATTGTCGGTCGACAATGCCGCAGTGTGATAGGTCGGCAGGGTGATCAGGTGATGGAAGATCCCGGCCCGCGCACTCGATTCGCGCTGGAAGGTACGGATCCTCTCGTCCGCCTCGATCGCCAGCGGCGTCGCATCATAGTCCGCGCTCATCAGCCGTGCGCGGTCGTACGCCGAGACGTCGCGTCCCTCCGCCGCCCAGGCGTCGAAGACCTGCTGGCGGAAATTCAGCGTCCAGTTGAAGCTGGGTGAGTTGTTGTACACCAGCTTGGCGGCCGGCACGGCCGCGCGAATGCGATCGACCATGCCTGCGATCTGTTTGATATGCGGCTTCTCGGTCTCGATCCACAACAGGTCGGCGCCGTGCTGGAGCGAGGTGACGCAGTCCAGCACGCAGCGATCCTCACCGGTGCCGGCGCGGAACTGGAACAGGTTCGAGGCCAGCCGCTTCGGTCGCATCAGCTTTCCGTCGCGTTCGATCACGACATCGCCGCGCAGGGTCGACAGGTCGGACACCTCCTCGCAGTCGAGAAAGGCGTTGTACTGGTCACCCAGATCGCCGGCCTCCTTCGAATAGGCGATCTGCTTGGTCAGCCCGGCACCCAGCGAGTCGGTGCGGGCCACGATGATGCCGTCCTCGACGCCCAGTTCCAGGAACGCGTAACGGCAGGCGCGCACCTTCGCCAGGAAGTCCTCGTGCGGCACGGTGACCTTGCCGTCCTGATGCCCGCACTGCTTCTCGTCGCTGACCTGGTTCTCGATCTGCAGCGCGCAGGCGCCCGCCTCGATCATCTTGTGCGCCAGCAGGTACGTCGCCTCGGCATTGCCGAAACCGGCGTCGATGTCGGCGATGATCGGCACCACGTGCGTCTCGTGCGTGTCGATCGCGTGGATCAGGCGCTGTGCCTCCACCTCGTTCCCCGCCTCGCGCGCCTTGTCGAGGTCGCGGAACATCATGCCCAGTTCGCGCGCATCGGCCTGGCGCAGGAAGGTGTAGAGTTCCTCGATCAGGGCCGGCACGCTCGTCTTCTCGTGCATCGACTGGTCGGGCAGCGGCCCGAATTCGCTGCGCAGTGCGGCGATCATCCAGCCCGACAGATAGAGGTAACGCCCCTTGGTCGTACCGAAATGCTTCTTGATGCTGATGATCTTCTGTTGCCCGATGAAGCCGTGCCAACAGCCCAGCGACTGGGTGTAGGCGGCCGGATCTTCATCGTACGCGGCCATGTCGCGGCGCATGATCCCGGCGGTATAGCGCGCGATGTCGAGCCCGGTGCGAAAGCGGTTCTGCGCCTGCATCCGTGCCACCGCCTGCGGATCGATCCCGTCCCAGCCGCCACGGCTCCCGATCACCTGCGCCGCCCGCGAAACCCCGTCCTGATATGTCATTGTCGTCGTCCTTACAGAATGCGCTCAGGTCCCCGGCCCAAATCCCGTCATCCCGGCGACCGGGGGAATCCACACACGCCGACGTTGCTAACTTCAGCCGCAGGCGTCCGTGCTCATGGATTACTGTCCAAGCGGTAACGACATGGACAGATCGAGAATGACCTTATTATCCCAGCCGGCCGAGCCGGTGATAGAGGTTGGAGAATTTGACCGACCGCGGATCGTCCGCAATCTTGCGGACATAGTCGGCAACGGCTTCCTTCATCAGGCTGAAGTCTTCGATGGAGAAGACGGCGCGGCTGCGTTGCGGCTCGGTATTCATGACGATCTCCGTTCGATTGTCCGGTGGATGGCAGCCTTGTGACGCACAGAAGCCGGCATCCGAACGAAAATCATCGTGCCGGCCGGTGATCGGGTCGGTTCGATCCACCGAGCAGGATGTAAAGCTGTAAATCGATTGACAAGCGATGCACGTCGATGAAGCATCTTGCGCGATGTCCGATCGCAAGCTCATCGCCGGCCCCCCGATCCGCCGACTGCGCCGCCGTTTGGGCTTGAGCCAGGCGGCAATGGCGGAGATGCTCGGCATCTCGCCCAGCTACCTGAACCTGGTCGAGCGCAACCACCGCCCGGTCTCCGCCTCGCTGCTGGTCGCACTCGCCGAGCAGTTCGATCTCGACCCGCGCTCGCTCACCGCGGCCGACCCGGGTGGTGGTGCCGATGCGATCCGACGGCGGCTGGCCGATCCGCTTTTCGCCGATCTGGAGGTCGACCGGTCGGAGGTGGACGACTGGCTCGCCGCCGCACCCGGCGGGGCAGAGGCGTTCGCCCGGGCGTTCGACCGGGCGGGGGGCACTGGTGGCGAAACGGCCGGCATCGCCGATCCCCTGGTCGAGGTGCGCCGTGCGATCGACCGCTGGCGCAATCATTTCGGCGATCTGGATGCCGCGGCGGAGGCGCTGGCCGACGAGCTGCGCCTCGCCGCTGCGGATCCATATGGCGCGATGGTCGAGCGGCTGCGGGTCAAGCACGGCCTGTCGATCCGCGTGCTGCCCGTCGATGTCCTGCCCGATACGATCCGTCGACTGGACCTGCACGCCCGCCAGTTGCAGCTGAGCGAGACGCTCGACCAGCCGGGCCGCAGCTTTGCGATCGCCGTCCAGCTGGCGCAGCTGGAGGCGCGGGCGGAGATCGAGGCGCTGGCACGGGGGGCCGGACTGGCCGACCGCACGGCCGAACGGTTGTTCCGCCGCCACCTCGCCGGGTATTTCGCCGCCGCCGTCCTGATGCCCTATGCCCGGTTCCTGCGCGCATGCGAGGCGACCGGCTACGACCTCGACCTGCTCCAGCGCCGGTTCGGCACCGGGTTCGAGCAACTGGCGCATCGGCTGACGACGCTCGGCCGCGTCGGCGCCCGCGGACTGCCCTTCTTCATGATCCGCGTCGATCGCGCCGGACAGCTATCGAAACGCTATGCCGGTGCCAGCGGTGCCACGCTGGTTGCCGCCGCGGGTCGCTGCCCGTTGTGGCGGCTGCATCACGGATTCGACCGGCCGGACACCACCATCGTCCAGCTGGTCGAGCTGGAGGATGGCGAGCGCTGGCTCACCCTGTCGCGCAGCGTCCGCCCGCAAGGATGGCGGGCCGAGGAGGTGCCGGCCGAATTCGCCGTCGGGCTGGGCGTCCGTGCCGATCAGGCGGGCGCGCTGGCGGCGGCACGCGGCATCGATCTTGCCGGGCGTGCCACCCCGATCGGGCTTGGCTGCCGTGCCTGCCTGCGCGCCGATTGCCGCCAGCGCTCCCATCCGCCCGCCGGCCGTGCGCTGCTGGTCAACGAGCGCGAGCGGCGGGGGAGCGCATTGGAATTCGCCGGCGACTGATCGCCGCCGTCAATCCATCCAGTCGGGCTCGCCGCCGATCGGCATGCCGGGTGGTACCTTCGGTTCCCGCTTCGGCAGTTCGGCGAGCACCGCCGTCAGCCGGTCGTGATCGCCCAGCAGCCGCGCCGTGCTGCGCGACCAGGCGTCCTTGCCGCGCGCCAGTCGCGCGGCCACGTCGACCAGCGCCGCATCGGCGATCGCGGCCGTGCCCGGCGCGGCACCCGGCGTCCGGGCCAGTTGGGCGAGATCGAGCAGCACGCGGGTCGCCACCCGCTGCCCGGCGGCATCGCGCGCACCGTCTATCGTCGCCCGGAGCAGGCGGTCGACCACCTCCTCCGCACCCGGCAGACCGGGATCGGCATGATGCTGGATGGTCAGGCGGGACAGACGCGACGGTGCCAGCAGCGCATCCAGCGTCACCGTCGCGGCGATCTCCGCCGCGACGAGCGGGTCGAACACGGGCCCGCCCGCCGTCGCCATCACCTCGATGTCGAACTGCCGGTCGTTCGGGCCGCTGCGCCCTGCCGACAACAGCGGCAGGAGGGCAGGGGGAACCGCTAGCGCCGCCGGCGACAGCGTGGCGATCAGGCTGTCGAGCGCCGCCCGCTGCGCCGCACCGGGCACCGGCGTCGACGTCTCGTGGCCGCCACCCGCGACGGCATAGGCGAAATCGACCCCGCCGATCAGCTTCGCCGCCGCCTCAACCTGATACCGGTGCAGCAGCCAGATCGGCACGAACTTGCGGCGGAGATTCTCCACCGGCTCGCCGGGGCGGAGCGCGCCGAGGCCGAACCGGTCGATCGCGGCGCGGCGGACCGTCATCATCCGGTCCAGTTCGGCCGCCGGATCGGCGCCATCGTCCCACATGCTTGCCCAGGGCTGGGGGGCGTCGACCGCGCGGGCATCGCCGTCGCTTACGAAACGCAGCCCGCTGGTCTTCACCGCCGCCGCCTTCGCTTCCGTGGCGGCGGGATCGCCGTACAACCGGTCGATCGTCGCGACGTCCCAGGCGCCCACGCCCGTGCCATAGGCGTCGGACAGGTCCGGCGCGCCATCGGTCAACAGGATGCGCGGCGCCGGATAGTCCATCACCGATGCACGGTTCTGCGTCGATGCGGCGAAATTGTGCTCCAGCCCCAGCGCATGGCCGACCTCGTGCGCCCCCAGCTGCCGGATGCGGGCCAGCGCCACGCGCACCGGATCGTTCGGTCCGCCGGTGCCGACCATGTTCGCGCCGACCAGCGCTTCGTAGATCAGCATGTCCTGCCGCACCCTCAGCGATCCCAGCAGCACCGATCCCTTGACGATCTCGCCGGTTCGCGGATCGCCGATCACCTGTCCGTACGACCAGCCACGCGTCGCCCGGTTGACCCAGTTGACGACGTTGTAGCGGACGTCGAGCGGGTCGACGCCGTCGGGCAGGATCTCGACCCGGAACGCATCCACCAGCCCCGCCTTGTCGAACGCGGCCGTCCACCAGCCGACGCCTTCGGCCAGTGCGGTTCGGATCGGCTCCGGCGCGGCACGATCGATGTAGAAGGTGATCGGCTTCCTTACCGGCGACCTGGCGGCAGCGGGATCGGTCTTCTCCAGCCGGAACCGGTTCGCGAGGGTGTAGACCACGTCCTGGCCCAGTGGTGCGCCGTAATCCACCGCCTGCGCCCCGAACCCGCCGAAGCGCGGATCGAAGCGGATCGGCTGGAATCCGGGTGCCGGCAGACGAATGAGCGAGTGGTGCACGGTGACGGCGATCGATCGCGCATCGGGCGCGATCGCGTCTACCGCATCGCCGGGCTTGTCGCTGATATAGGTCTGGCGTGCCTCCAGCTCGATATTGTCCGGAAAGACCTTGGTCGCCCCTGCATCGGCCACGCTGGCTCCGGCATCCAGCCGATACTCGCCGCCATTGCCCCGTCGCAGCGCGGCGGCGACGCCCATGCTGTCACGCAACAGAAACGGGGCCAGGTCGACGACGATCGATCCGTCCGCCTGGGTCGCGGCGATATCGCCGACCCAGGCGGTGCTGGTGGCGAAGCTCTGCCGCGCTGCCGCCTGCTCGGCGGGAGAGCCGCCGGTGGCGCGAAAGCGCGGATTCTCGAATTCGGCGACGATCTTCTTGCCCAGTCGCCGGAACGCCAGCAGCTGCGTCTCGCCATTCTGGCCGTGATCCAGCCCCGTCTCCGACGATCCGATCCCGGTCCGCAGCGAGGCGACGTACAGGAAGCGTCCCAGTACCCCGTCCGCGCCGGCCGGGGACAGCGTCACCAGCACGCGCCCGCCATCGCGATCGATCGCCACCGGCAGCAACCCGTTCTGCGCCAACGTTCCCTTCAGTACGTCCGCCGCCAGCCGGGGCGCGGCCGGTGCGCCCGGCGCTGCCATGGCCGCCGTCGAACAGCCGAGCAGCAGGCCGGCCATCATCCATCGCGTCGTCATCTCGAACCCCCAACCGATTGATCGGGCAGGGTGATGGCATGCCCGCCCGGCCGCCGCAAAGCCGCTGTGGCGGATCGCGGACGCCGGGCTGCGGGCGTGCCCTTCGCGCCACAATCCCGTGAGCGGAAAGGGCGTAGCCGGCCCTGTCCCCGTTCGGGACGACGCTGTCCCACCGCCATTTACGCTCCTCTAACGATCTCCGGCGCAAGACCCGGCGTCACGATGGTTTGGAGACGCGGGTCATGGCGCTGACTGCACAGCTATTTCGCGCGGACGAAGAACGCGCATCGGACCGGCAGCCGGTCAATCTGGACGGTACGCTGCGCAAGCAGGACGACCACCGCCCGCTCGATGTGATGATCGAGGACCTGTCGTCGACCGGGTTCCGGATGTCGTGCGGCGAGCCGCTCGCCCTCGACGCGACCGTGTCGATCGGCATCGCCGGCCTCGGCCGCCATACCGCCCGCGTCGTCCGTTCCGCCGCACCCTATTATGGCTGCCGCTTCGTCTCTCCGGTCGATATCGCCGGCATCGACACTGCCGCGCCCGTCGCCAACATCGTCGCCGCCGATTTCGGCGGTCCCGCCGCCTTCTTCACCCAGGAAGATCTGCCGCTCGACGCGGGCGAACTGCGCATCCGCCAGTTTCGCGGACCGATCATCGCGGCCGGCATCCTGCTGCCGTGGCTGGTCGCGGGAGCCGCCTGCGCCGCGCTGCTATGATCGCGCCGGCGGGTCGATCAGTACAGCCAGCTGTCCCACTGCGCGACGACCTGCCACCCGGCACCCGCCCGCTGCAGGGCATAGGTGGTGCCCCAATGGTCCAGCGTCACGGTGATGAAGCCGGTCCGCGCGTCGTGGACCAGCCGCGACAGCACCACCGTGCGGTCGCATCCCCCCGCCACGCGGTTCATCAGCCACCAGCGGACCTTCATGCCGGCCGGCGCCAGGCTGCCGTCCAGGTTGAAACCGGTCGACTGGCCGTCCTGCGACAACGCCCGCGCCGCCGCCTCCAGCCGGGCCTGCTCGTCGCGGGGCAGCGCCTCCGCCTCATCGTCCGGCTCGGGGATGCGCAGCTTCTCGCGGTCGGTCGCGTCGTCGAACAATTGCCGTCCGCCCACCTTGGGCTCGCCGCGCAGCGGCACCGGCGTGCGCCACTCGCGCTCGTCCGGCTCGCTGTTGATCCGCATCGTGCGATAGATCGCCAGCGGTTCGCCGCGGGGTCGGGAATCGACGCACAGGGCGGGCGCGCCCGGTGATCGCTCCAATACCAGCAGCGCCAGCGTCGCGCGCACGATCGCCGCGTCGTCGCCGACCGGCGCGGTGCTGCATGCTGCGAGGAACAGCGGCAATATCGCCACACCTGTCGCAAAAACATGCCTGGCGCCGACCGGTGCCGACGCGGCGGGGTGCCGACGATCAGTCCGTCGTCGCACTGCCCGCCAAAATCGGCTACGCGCCGCCCCTAGGATACCGATCATGATGTCACCCCCACCCTCGCCACTAGCAACGCAGGAGCGCCGGTTCCAGTTCGTCGTCATCGGCGGGCTGGTCACGCTGATCGCGGTGGTGGCGCTCGCGCCCCATACCGAGCGGGCGCTGTTCGAGGATGGGCGCCTGCCGCTGGCGTTCGCTGCGGTGGTTCCTGCCGCTCCGCCGACGGTCGGCGTGCTGCAGCGCTTCGGCTACATGGCGCCGCGCCCGTTTGCGCGCGCCTTCCGCACCGATCGCCGGTCGCCGAACGGCGCGACGACCCAGCCGGATGCCGTCCCCGCCGTTTCGCCGGATGCGGAGCCGTTCTTCGCCACGCCGGACGACACGCGGTCGCCCGTCCTGGTCGCCGATCCCGGCATCCTGGCCCCGGTAGGGGTATCGCCGGGCGGCGGGCTCCAGTTCGCCTCGTTCACGCCGGGCGCGTCCGGCTTCAACCCCGCCGGCCAGGGTGCCGGCGTTCCGGGCGGGCCGGCCGTGACCGTACCTGATCCCGCACCCGGCGAGACGCCGACCCCCGGCGCGACGCCCACGCCCTCGCCGGAAACCACGCCCACGCCGACACCGACGGGCACGCCGACCCCGTCGCCCACCGCCACGCCGACGCCGTCGCCCACCGCGACCCCGGTACCGGAACCAACCACCACGCCGACGCCGGTGCCGACGGCCACGCCCATCCCGGAGCCGACGCCGACGATCCCGCCGATCGTGACGCCGACGCCGGAAACGCCGGTCACCCCGGTTCCCGAGCCGGCGACCTGGATGATGATGCTGACGGGGCTGGGGATCGTCGCCGGCGTGATTCGCCGCAGCCGCCGCATGCGGGGGAGCAGCGCGGCGGCCTGATCGGTCGGCGCGTCGCCCGGCCGGGCGACGTCAGCGTGCCAGCGACGGAAATCCCGCCCGGAACGCCGCCACCTTCGGCTTGTCCCAGGTCACGATGTACGGATGCGTCGGGTGCTTCGCGAAGAAGTCCTGGTGATAGGCCTCGGCCGGATAGAAGCGGCCCTGTTCCACCTTCGTGGCGATCGGCCGCCGGTACGCGTTGGTCGTGCCCAGCTGCGCGATATAGGCCCGCGCCACTGCCGCCTGTTGCGGGTTCTGCGGAAAGATCGCGGAACGATAGCTGGGGCCCGAGTCGGGGCCCTGCCGATCCACCTGGGTGGGGTCGTGCGCGACAGAGAAATACACCCGGAGCAGCGTCGCATAACTGACGCGTGCGGGATCGTAGTTGATCCGCACCGCCTCGGCATGGCCGGTCCGCTCGGTCGACACCGCGTCGTACGAAGCGGTGTCGGCACTGCCGCCGGCATAGCCCGCAGTGACCGAGCTGACGCCCTTCACGTTCGCGAACACCGCCTCCATGCCCCAGAAGCAGCCGCCGGCCAGCACCGCGGTCTGCATGCCCGAACCCGCGGGCACGTCCATCCGCGCTGCCGGGATCGGCACCGCCCGCTCGGCATCGGCCCGGCCCATCAGCACTGCCGAGGCCAGCGCACCGACGGCGATCAGCGGCATGGCGAATCGCACGTCAGCGAACCTCGTGCGTCGGTGCGAAACGGCTGACCATCTCGCGTGTGGCGTCGGCGGGCTGAAGCGCCACGAGGCCGATCGCCCCCAGCACGAAGCCACCGGCGAACTGCCAAACGACACTGGATTTGATGATGTGCAGCATGATCCTGAAACCTGTTGATCCCCGACGGGAATGACGGAGAGACGTTGCAAGCCATGTCGTGGATGCACCACGTCACGACAAGATGACTGTCCTGAAACATAGCGTTGCCGAATGAACGATCGCTGGGCGCGGCGTTCATCCGGCGTTGTGATGCGGCAAGGATGGTAAACAGCCCTTTAACCCTGTCCGGTGTCGGACGGGGCGATGGCCGCCGACGCTATTTGAGCGCCGAGCACGCCTCCGCGATCCGCGCGCACGCCTCGGTCAGCAGCGCGTCCGACGTGGCGTAGCTGATCCGCATCGCCGGCGAGAGGCCGAATGCGGCACCCTGCACCGCGGCGACCCGCGCCTCGTCGAGCAGATAGGTGACGAAGGCGGTATCGTCCGCGATCGCCACGCCCTTGGGTGTCGTTCGTCCGATCAGCGGTGCGAACGCCGGATAGACGTAGAACGCGCCCTCGGGCGTCGGGCAGGTCATGCCCGGGATCGCGTTCAGCGCGGTCACCACCAGGTCGCGCCGCCCCTTGAACGCGTCGTTGCGCGCGGCCAGGAACGACTGGTCGCCGGTCAGCGCAGCCACCGCCGCCGCCTGCGCGACGGAGCAGGGATTGCTGGTCGACTGCGACTGCAGCTTGGCCATCGCCTTGATCAGCCACGGCGCGCCGCCCGCATATCCGATTCGCCAGCCGGTCATCGAATAGGCCTTGGAACAGCCGTTCACCGTCAGCGTCCGCTCGTACAGCTCGGGTACCACCTCGGCGATCGTCGCGAAGCGGAACCCGTCATAGACGATGTGCTCGTACATATCGTCGGCGAACACCCACACCTGCGGGTGGCGCAACAGCACCTCGCCCAGCGCCCGCAGCTCGTCGGCGGTATAGGCGGCGCCGGTCGGGTTGGACGGCGAGTTCAGGATCACCCACTTCGTCCGCGGCGTGATCGCGGCCTCCAGTGCCTCGGGCGACAGCTTGTATCCCTGCTCCGGCCCGGCCGGCGCGATCACCGGCGTGCCGCCCGCGAACTGCACGACGTCCGGATAGCTGACCCAATAGGGCGCCGGGATCACCACCTCGTCCCCCGCCTCGACCGTGGCGACCATCGCGTTGAACAGCGTGTGCTTGCCGCCGACGTTCACGCTGATCTGGTTCGGCTGGTACGACAGCGAGTTGTCGCGCGCGAACTTGGCGCAGATCGCCTCCTTCAGCTCCTGCGTGCCGTCGACGACGGTGTACTTGGTCTTGCCGTCACGGATCGCCTTGATCGCGGCGTCCTTGATGAAGTCGGGCGTATCGAAGTCGGGCTCGCCCGCGCCCAGGCCGATCACGTCCACGCCGGCGCGCTTCAGCTCCATGACGCGCGCGGTGACGCCCAGCGTCGGCGAGGGGCTGATCCGGTCGAGCGCGGCGGAGGTCTTCATGGTGTCGACGCCTTCTTCAAAGAGCGGCGGCGCTATAGCCTATTCACCCTCGACGACAAGCGCCGGCATCAGCCCGCGCAGCGCATTGCCCAGCAGGAAGCCGCTCGCCAGGTCTGCGCGCCGCACGACGCCCTCGATCGCGCGCCCTTCTTCCAGCATTTCCGCCCGCAACACGCCCGGTAACAGCGCGGCATCGCCGCCCGGCGTCACCAGCATGCCGTCCCGCTCGACGAACAGGGTGGTGAAGCTCCCCTCGGTCAGCACCCCGTCATGCTCGAACACCACCTCGTCCGTTCCCGCCGCCGCGCGTGCCGCGTCGTAGAAGTCGCGGGCAGACGTCTTGTGCCGCAGCCTCAGGTCGGCGGCGGGCACCGGCAGCCGCACGATTCCGACCCGCAAGGGCGCGGTCCGTCGAGCGGGCATCGGCGCCGTCTCGATCGCGATCGCTCCCGACGGCGCCAGCATCAGCCGCACCCTCCGCGCATCGCGCAGGCGGAATGTCGCAGCCTGCAGCTCGTTGCGCGCACCATGCCGGTCGAAGGCGAAGCCCAGCGCGTCCGCGCTCGCCCGCATCCGCGCCAGATGGCGGTCGAGCCGCAGGATGCCCTCTTCCGGATCGAACGCCATCGTCTCGAACAGGTCGAACGGCACCCCCCCGTCACCCATGAAGGCTGCCTTGGCCAGACACTCGTCCCACTCCGCGGCGGGATCCGAATCGGCGACGATGCCCGATCCCAGCGACAGGGTCGCGCTCGCCGTTCCGGATTTCAGCACCAGCGTGCGGATCGCGACGTTGAATGCCGCATCGCCGGCCGCATCGATCCGTCCGATCGCCCCGGTATAGATGCCCCGGCTGCGTCGTTCCAGATCGGCGATGGCCTGCATCGCGCGGATCTTGGGCGCGCCGGTGATCGATCCACACGGAAACGTCGCGGTCAGCACGTCGATCGCGTCGCGCCCCGGTGCCAGCGTCGCGGTGACGGTCGAGGTCATCTGGTGGATCGTCGGATAGGTTTCGACGGCGAACAACTCGGGCACCGCGACGCTGCCCGCCACCGCGACGCGCGACAGGTCGTTACGCATCAGGTCGACGATCATCAGGTTCTCGGCCCGCTGCTTGGCTTCGCTGGCCAGCGCCGCGGCCAGTGCGGCGTCGTCGCCGGGCGTGCCGCCGCGCCGCGCCGTCCCCTTCATCGGCCGACAGGTCAGCCGGTCGCCGTCCAGGCGAAAGAACAGCTCGGGCGACAGGCTCAGCAGCGTCTGTGCGCCCGTCGCCACCACTGCGCCATATCCCGCCCCCGCTGCCGCCCGGAGCCGCGCATAGATCGCCAGCGGATCGCCGTGCCACGTCGCGGTGGCGGGGAAACTCAGATTGGCCTGATACAGGTCGCCCGCCGCGATCAGTGACAGCAGGGCGCGGATGCGGTCCTGATGCACCGCCGCCTCGACCAGTGGCGCCGGCGCGCCGATCCAGCCGCCCGCCGGATCGGGCAGCCACCCCGCCGCATCGATCGGCGACCAGCCATCGAACAGCCCGAACCACAACAGCGGTGTATCGATGGGATCGGGATCGGGCAGGGCAGGTTCGAACCCCGCGCCCGCGTCGTAGGACAGGAAACCCGCGGCATGCAGCCCGCGCCCCCGTCCATCGCGCAACCGCTCCAGGGCGGCCGGCACGCCGTCGATCGCGACAGCGGTCACGATCTCGACCGGGTCGCGGTACAGGCGAGCCTCGCCGCCCGGGCGTGCATCGTCGAGCAGCACATAGGGCGGGGTAATGGCCGTCGCGGGCATCATCTCAGAGTGAGTAGCTGCCATCGATGGTCAGCACCGCACCGGTCATCAGCGCCATCTCCTCCGACAGCAGGAAGGCGATCTGCCGGGCGACCTCTTCCGGCGTCGCGAACCGTGCCATCGGGGTTGCGCCAGCCGCACGTTCGGCAAACGCGGCGGTGTGGCCGATCGCCGCCGCCCGGTCGGCAAAGCTGGGTATGTTATCCCACAGCCGGGTCTGCACGCCGCCGGGCGCGATGGCATTGATCCTGAGCCCGCGCGCCGCATTCTCGCTGGCGGCGACCCTGGCCAACTGGATCAACGCCGCCTTCGACGCGGCATAGGCGGCGGTGCCGGTCTGCGCGGTGAACACGCTGGCGGAGGCGGTCACCACGATCGCGCCGGGTCCCTCGATCGCCCGTATCGCGGTGCGCAGCGTCAGGAAGGCACCGTCCAGATTGGTGCCGAGGACGCGGCGCCACGACGCAAGCGCGATGTCGGCCACCTGGCCCACCTCGATGATGCCGGCATTCACCACCGCGCCGGTCAGCCCGCCCAGATAGGGTGTGGTCGTCTCCCAGAACGCCTCGTCGGCGACGTCGCCCGGCAGCAGGTCGATGCTGCACGGCAGGTCGACCCGCGCCAGCGCCGCGGCATCGCGGTCGACCAGCACCAGCCGCGCCGCGCCGTCGGCCGCCAGCCGCGTCGCCGTCGCCAGCCCGATGCCCGACGCGGCACCGGTAATCAGAATGACGCTGTCCGTCGAAGCCATGGCGACGGACTACGCCCCGCCGTCCGGCTTGTCTCCCCGACCGAACCGATTTTTTCCCTGCTGCGACGAAGCGAAGTGAACCGGTCGCCGGCGAGTCGCAGATGGCCAGACCGTCTCTGCGGCCTGATCGCCGCACCCCCGTCAGGCGGCGTTGTCGATCCCCAGCTCGCCCAGCTTGCGATACAGGGTCGACCGGCCGATCCCCAACCGGCGCGCGACCTCGGTCATGCGGCCGCGATAATGGCCGATCGCCAGCCGGATCACGTCGGCCTCGATATCCTCCAGCGGGCGCATATGGCCGTCGGCGCGGAACAGGTTGACGCCGCCTGCCTCGGCCGCGGTCGCGGAGCGGCGGTGGCCCATCGCGGCGATCTGCGGGAAATCGCTGCGGGTCAGCGCATCGCCCTCGCACAGCACCGCCGCGCGGAAGAGCGCGTTCTGCAGCTGGCGGACGTTGCCCGGCCACTCGTATCCGGCCAGCAGGTCCAGCGCGTCGTCGGTGATGCCCAGCGCGCGCAGGCCCGGCTGGCGTCCGATCCGGGCCAGCAGGTGCCGGGCCAATGCCGGGACGTCGCCGATCCGGTCGCGCAGGGGCGGGATCGCCACCTGCACGGTGTTCAGGCGATAGAACAGGTCCTCGCGGAACCGGTCGGCCTCCACCTCCTCGCTCAGCCGGCGATTGCTCGCGGCGATCACCCGCACGTCCACCTCGCGCGGGTGGCGGGCGCCCAGCGGCTGGATCTCGCCGGTCTGGAGGACGCGGAGCAGCTTCACCTGCGCCTCGGGCGGCATCTCGCCGACCTCGTCGAGGAAGATGGTGCCGCCGTCGACCTCCTGGAACTTGCCGATCTTGCGCTCGAACGCGCCGGTGAAGGCGCCCATCTCGTGGCCGAACAGCTCGCTTTCGACCAGATTGGCCGGGATCGCGCCGCAGTTGATCGTCAGCATCGGCCGCTTGGCGCGCGGGCTGGCGGCATGGATCGCCTTGGCGATCACCTCCTTGCCGACGCCGCCCTCGCCCTCGATCAGGACCGGCGCACGCGACCGTGCGGCCTTCGCCGCGATCGCCAGGGCCGAGCGGAAGTCCGGCGACGATCCGACGATCTCGTCGAACGCCAGCTCCGCCGGCAGCTTCTCGGTCAGGGGCCGCAACTCGCCCGCGACGTTGCCGCCGACCGCCGCCTCCAGCGCGGCGAGCAGCCGGTCGGGGGCCAGCGGCTTGACCAGGAAATCGGTCGCGCCGCTGCGCATCGCCGCCACCGCCTGCGTCGCCGATCCGTTCGCGGTTAGCACCAGGATCGGCAGCTGCGGGCGCTGCTGACGCAGCTCGGCGATCAGGTGGGTCGCATCCGCATCGGCCGACCAGTGGTCGATCAGCACCGCGTCCAGGTGCATCCCGTCCTGCGTGCCGAGCGTGGCGACCGCGGTCTCCTCGTCGCCGGCGAACACCGCCCGCCAGCCGCCACGCGCCGCCAGCGCGGCCACCAGCCGGCGCTGGGCGGGCTCGTCGTCGATCAGCAGAAGCAGCCGCTGTCCATTGCGCGTCATAGATCAGTTTCCGTCCCGGTTCGGTACGGTCAATAGGAAGGCGGAGGTAAAGGCAGCCTTAAGGCCGCGGATCGTTACAGGGCCGGGATGACGGGGGCATGAACCCCTCGCCGCGAAAATGAACCGTGACGGCTTGAGGCAGAGCGACCGCCCGGTTAGGGTCGGTCCGAAACAAGCCTTTTTCTCGAAGGAATGCCGCATGGCTGGACACGGCGACACCAAGGTCGACGTCAGGACCTATGATCGGATGATCGCGATGATGAAGTGGGGCGGCCTCGCCTGCTTCCTGCTCGCCGCCATGGTGATCTGGCTGATCGCGAACTGACGGCGGCATGCGCATCGCCGTTCTCAGGGAGCATGCCGACGGAGAGCGGCGGGTCGCCGCCACGCCGGAGACCGCCCGCAAGTTCGCCGCCCTCGGCGCGACCGTCGCGGTAGAGGCCGGCGCGGGCATCGCCGCGGGCTTCGCCGACGACGGCTACCGGGAGGCGGGCGCGACGCTCGCGGACCGGGCGGCGACGCTCGCCGGCGCCGACATCGTGCTGGGCGTGCAGGGGCCCGATCCGGCCGGGCTTTCGGGCGTGGCGCCGGGGGCGTGGATCGTCGCCGGGCTGAACCCGCTGGGCGCCGGACAGGACGGGCGTGTGCGGGTCGATGGCTATGCCGCCGCCGGGCTGGAGGCGCTGGCGATGGAGTGGATGCCGCGCATCACCCGCGCCCAGTCGATGGATATCCTGTCGTCGCAGTCCAATCTCGCCGGCTACAAGGCGGTGCTGGATGCCGCGGCGGAATATGGCCGGGCCTTTCCGATGATGATGACCGCGGCCGGCACGATCGCCGCGGCCCGCGTCTTCGTCATGGGCGTCGGTGTTGCAGGGCTGCAGGCGATCGCCACCGCCCGCCGGCTCGGCGCGCAGGTGTCGGCCACCGACGTGCGCTCCGCCACGCGAGAGCAGATCATGTCGCTCGGCGCCAAGCCGATCTTCGTCGAGAAGGTGGCCGGGATCGAGGGGGAGGGCGCCGGCGGCTATGCCGGAGAGATGAGCCCCGAGTATCAGGCCGCGCAGGCCGAACTCGTCTCGTCGCACATCGCCAAGCAGGACATCGTCATCACCACGGCCCTGATCCCCGGCCGCCCCGCCCCGCGTCTGGTGTCGGACGCCCAACTGGCGACGATGCGGCCCGGCAGCGTCGTAATCGATCTGGCGGTGGAGCAGGGTGGCAATGTCGAGGGTGCGGTCGCCGGCCAGATCGTCGAGCGTCACGGCGTGAAGATCGTCGGCCACCGCAACGTGCCCGGCCGCCTCGCCGCCGACGCCTCGGCATTGTTCGCCCGCAATCTCTACAACTTCCTGTCCGCCTTCTGGGACAAGGAGGCCGGTCGGCCCGTGCTCGATGCCGAGATCGGCGACGCCATCCGCCTGACCAGGGACGGCAAGGTCGTGAACCCCCGGTTGACGTCGTGATCCTCCCCGGCACGGGGAGGGGGACCGCCGGCGAAGCCGGTGGTGGAGGGGGAGCGCCACGGACGTTGCGCCCCGAAGTGTCGCTTGCCCGGCGCCTGCGCCGACAGATGAGCCTGCCCGAGGTTCTGCTCTGGCGCCGGCTTCGCGGCAAGGCTACCGGGCTGAAGGTCCGCCGCCAGCATCCGATCGGCGTCTATGTCGCAGACTTTTTCTGTCAGGATGCCGGCCTCGTCATCGAGGTCGATGGCGAAATACATGGCCGCGATGGGCGACCGGAACGCGATGCGGCTCGAGACCGCTTCATGAACGATTACGGGCTGGAGGTCCTGCGGGTCCGGGCGAGTGACGTGCTGAGGGATGTCGATGCGGTGACGACCATGATCGTTGCGCGCGCGGCACGCCCCCTCCACCACTCGCCTGCGGCGAGCGGTCCCCCTCCCCGGCACGGGGAGGATTTCCAATGACCTTCATCGCCATCCTGTCGATCTTCGTCCTCGCCTGCTTCGTCGGCTATTACGTCGTCTGGTCGGTAACCCCGGCGCTCCACACGCCGCTGATGGCGGTGACCAACGCGATCTCGTCGGTCATCATCGTCGGCGCGCTGGTCGCCGCCGCCGCCGCCGGCTCGCCGACCGCCAAGTGGCTGGGTCTGCTGGCGGTGGTGCTGGCCAGCATCAACATCTTCGGCGGCTTCGCGGTCACCGCGCGGATGCTGGCGATGTACAAGAAGAAGGAGCGGGTCGCCAAATGACGACGCTCACGACGAACGGGTCCGGGGGGAAGCAGGATGCATGAGGTAGCGGTCAACCCCTGGGTGGCGTTCGCCTACCTCGTCGCGGGGGTGTGCTTCATCCTCGCGCTGCGCGGCCTGTCGAGCCCGTCGACCAGCCAGCGCGGCAACCGGCTGGGCATGATCGGCATGGCCATTGCTGTCGTCACTACGCTGGTGACGCATGTGCCGCGCTTTCAGATTTCGATGCTGGCAGTCGATCCGGTGACGATGGCCACGTCCGAGGCATTCGCCTTCCCGCTGGATTATGTCGCGATCCTCGAGATCGTCGCCGCCATCGCCCTCGGTGCGGTGATCGGCGTCACCACCGCGCGCCGCATCGCAATGACCGCGATGCCGCAGCTGGTCGCCGCCTTCCACTCGCTCGTCGGCCTCGCCGCGGTCCTCGTCGGCTTCGCCGCCTATCTGAACCCGCAGGCGTTCGGGATCGGCGAGCTGGTCGTGCCGCTGATCGGCGATCCGTTCACCGTCATCAATCCGGCCAGCAAGGTCGAGATGGGGCTGGGCGTCGCGATCGGCGCGATCACCTTCTCCGGCTCGATCATCGCCTTCCTGAAACTGAACGGCAACATGGGCGGCAAGCCGATCCTGCTGCCCGGCCGCCACGCGATCAATCTGGGGACGCTGGTCGCGATCCTGCTGTTGGTGGCGCAGTTCGCGCATACGCAGGACGGCTGGAGCTTCTGGCTGCTGACCGCGCTCGCCTTCCTGATCGGCTTCCTCCTCATCATCCCCATCGGCGGCGCCGACATGCCGGTCGTCGTGTCGATGCTGAACAGCTATTCCGGCTGGGCCGCCGCCGCGATGGGCTTCACGCTCGGCAACAGCGCGATGATCATCACCGGCGCGCTGGTGGGCTCGTCGGGCGCGATCCTGTCCTACATCATGTGCCGCGCGATGAACCGCAGCTTCATCAGCGTGATCGCCGGTGGCTTCGGCGCGGTCGCCGGGCCGTCGGGCGACGCGGCGGCGATCGACCGCCCGTGGAAGCGTGGATCGGCGGAGGACGCCGCCTTCCTGATGAGCCAGGCGACCCAGGTCGTCATCGTCCCCGGTTACGGCATGGCGGTGGCGCAGGCGCAGCACGCGCTGCGCGAGATGGCCGACAAGCTGAAGGAGGAGGGGGTGCGCGTGAAGTATGCGATCCATCCCGTCGCCGGCCGCATGCCCGGCCACATGAACGTGCTGCTCGCCGAGGCGAACGTCCCCTATGACGAGGTGTTCGAGCTGGAGGACATCAACGCCGATTTCGCCCAGACCGACGTCGCGTTCGTGATCGGCGCCAACGACGTGACCAACCCGGCCGCGAAGACCGACAAGACCTCGCCGATCTACGGCATGCCCGTGCTCGACGTCGAGAAGGCGGGAACCGTGCTGTTCATCAAGCGGTCGATGGGCGGCGTCGGCTATGCCGGGGTCGATAACGAACTATTCTACCGCGACAATACCATGATGCTGCTCGCCGACGCCAAGAAGATGGTCGAGGAGATCGTCAAGGCACTCGGCTGATGACCGGTTTCGACGTCGCCGTGGTCGCGACCGCGGCGCGCCACGCCGCGGCGATACGGGCGGCAGAGCAGGGGGGCGGCCACGTCGTCGCATCGCTGGACTGGGCGGCGGTGACCGACCTTTCGCGATACGCCGGCACCATCCCGGTCCTGGCGATCGAGGCGGAAGGTACGGACCCGGCCACGCTGGAGGTCGCCTTGCCCGGCATCGCGGCCCTCGTGGCCACCGCGGGGCTGCATGCGGTCGTCACCTTCGACGAGGATCAGATCGATCTGGTCGGCGGAGCGCTGATGCAGCACGGCATCGAGCTGTTGTGCCGGCCCAGCCTGGGCCAGCAGGTCGCGGCCATCGCCGTCGCCGGCCATCTGTCCCGTGGCAGCGGCCTGTCCGATCGCCTGCGCGAGGAGGAGAGCGAGCGCCAGCGCGGCATGAACGAGGAGATCGCGCGCCTCGCCGCGATCATCGTCGATTTCTCCGATCGCGAGCGGGGGTCGGACGGCGGCGGTCGGGGTGGCGTCGGCGACCGGCATGTCAGCTTCGGGTTCCAGCCTCCGGTCAGCGCGGTCGATGCCGCCGCCGTCCGGCAGGCTCTTCGCGCGCGGCGGTTGCGCGACTCGTTCTTCCATGCCGGGCTGTTCGAGGATCCCGCCTGGGACATGCTCCTCGATCTCTATGCCGCGCACCTCGAACGGGTGCAGGTATCGGTTTCCAGCCTGTGCATCGCCGCGGCGGTCGCGCCGACCACGGCACTCCGCTGGATGGGCCGGATGACCGAGGAGGGGCTGCTGCAGCGTCAGCCCGATCCCACCGACCGGCGCCGCGTCTTCATCGCGCTCGCCCCGCGGGGACTCGCCGGGATGGAGGGCTATGCCGCGGCGCTGCGCCGCGCGGGCCTGCCCTTCGCCTGATCGGCGGCGCTTGCGCCCGTGCGCCTTTCCTCGCTAAGGGCGTCGGCGCGGGCGCTTAGCTCAGTTGGTAGAGCATCTCGTTTACACCGAGAGGGTCGGCGGTTCGAGCCCGTCAGCGCCCACCAGTCGCAGCCGTCCCGGTCATGGCGCGTCGTCCCCGCAAATGCCGCACCGGCCGCTGCCGGCCCTGTCCTACACCACCCCCCTCGTGTCAGGCACGCCGGCCCTGATCGATGGAGGTGCGGATGCGGACGATGGTGGAACGGACGATCGATGACCAGGGTCGCCCGGCGCCGCGCGGGCGCCGGGTCGCGGTCAACCTGAACGAATCGCCGCTCGCCTGGCTGTTCTCGCGCCGGCTGCTGACCGTGCGCCAGTTCGAGGCGGGGGAGCGGCTGCGCACCGATTACGAACGGGCCCGGCTCGCGCCTTCGGTCACGATGCGCTGGGCCGGTCGGGTCGACGGATCAGGGGCCGGCATCGCCGATCCGGTCGCCGCGCAGATCTCCGCCAAACGCCGCTTCGATGCCGCCATCGCCGCGGCGGGGCCGGGGCTCGCCGACATCCTGTGGCGGGTCGCCTGTGCAGGGGAGGCGGTGCCGGCGGCGGAGAAGGCGCTGGGCTGGCCCGGGCGATCCGGGCGCCTCGTCCTCACCCTGGCTCTAGATCGACTGGCCGCGCACTACGGCCTGCATTGACACGCGCCTGCCGGGGGTGGCAGCCGCAACCCTCACGACCCGCAACTTCCTCAACATTCGCGGCCGCCACCTGTCTCAACATTCGCCGCGGCAAAGGAACATTCGATGCGCCTGTCGATCGTCAAGTGTCACGGATCGGGCAATGATTTCCCGCTGGTCGACGCCCGCGGCCTGGCGATCGATCAGGGTGACTGGCCCGCCATCGCCCGGGCGCTGGCCGACCGGGCGGGGCCGGTCGGCGGCGACGGGCTGCTCCTGCTGCTGGATGGCGACGCCAGTCACCCGATCGGCTTCCGCATGTTCAACAGCGACGGGTCGGAGGCGGAAACCTGCCTGAACGGCGTCCGCTGCGTCGCCCGCGCCGGCTTCGCCGCTTTGGGGGTGGAGGCAGCCGGCGTCCGCCTGGCGGGCTCGGTCGCGCACGCGGCGCACGATGCGGATCTCTCCCCGGGCGTCTATACCGTGCGCGAAGTCGCCGGTCCCGCCTCGCTCGACGTGGCGGCGTGGCCGATGGCGATCGGCGCGGCGCAGGTGGTCGACGCGCCCGTGCCCCCGCTCGGCGACCGGCGCTTCACCGCGGTGTCGATTCCCAATCCGCACCTCGTCAGCTTCGTCGATGCGATCGACGAGACCGAACTGGTCCGCCTGGGCATGCTGTGCGAGGCCGCGCCCGACTGGCTGCCGCGCCGGGCCAATGTCAGCTTCGTCGTGGCCGGCATCGACAGCCTGTTCGTCCGCACGTTCGAGCGGGGGGTGGGGCTGACCGACAGTTGCGGCAGCGCGATGGCGGCCTCGGTTTATGCCGCCTGCCTGACCGGCCGGTGGCGTTTCGGCGAAACGGTGACGGTGCTGAACCGCGGCGGGCTGGTCCGCGCCGCTGCCGGGCAGGACGCGATGGTGACGATCGCCGGCAACGCGACCTTCGAGTGGGAGGGCGATGTGGAGGTCGATCCCGTCGCCGCGACCGCGACCGACCTCATCGTCACCCGCCGCTTCCCGGAAGAGGTCGCCGCCTGGGAAGTGGTCAGGGCGCGCGCCGCCGCCTTCCGCTGACCGCCCGGCGCTCCCATATGGGGGCCATGGATATGCGGCAGGCGATCGGCGACCGGGTGCGTGGTATGGTCGGCTCGGGCGAGCTCGATCTCACCCGCCCGACGGGTGACCCGGGCCTGTTCGGCCCCGGATCGGCGACCTGGGCGGTTCACGGTGATTTCACCAGCATGATGATCGGTGGCATCGGCTCGCTCCTCGTCCAGATGCTGCATCCCGGCGCGCTGGCGGGCGTGTGGGATCACAGCGACTTCCGGCGCGACATGACCGGACGGCTGCGGCGCACTGCGCAGTTCATCTCCGTCACCACCTTCGGCTCGACGGTGGCGGCCGAACGGATGATCGCACGGGTGCGCGCGGTGCACGACCATGTCACCGGCACGCTGCCGGACGGCAAGCCCTACAGCGCCAACGATCCCGCTCTCCTCACCTGGGTGCACGCCGCGGAAGTCGACAGCTTCCTGCGCGCGCACCTCCGCTATCGCGATCCCGCCATGCCGGTGGAGCGGCAGGATGCCTATGTCGACGAGATGGCGGTGGTGGCTTTGCGGCTCGGCGCCGTCGATGTGCCGCGCACCCGCGCGGCCCTGTCGGCCTGTCTGGTGGCGATGCGCCCGGCGCTCCGCGTCGACCACCGCACCCGCGAGGTCGCGCGTCGCCTGATCGCCCAACCCTCACCCAGCCGCCTCAACGCGCCGGTCAACGCGGTCATGATGCAGGCGGGGATCGATCTCATGCCCCGCTGGGCCGCGCGCCTGCACGGGCTGGACGTGCCGGCTGCCGGCAAACCGGCGATCCGCCTGGGTGCGCTGGGCGTCGGGCGGCTGATGCGGTGGGCGCTGCGATGATGCCGGTCGACGCCTCCTGCCACCTGGTCGACGTGTTCCACGACGGCCCGTTCACCGGCAACCCGCTCGCCGTCGTTATGGGCGGGCAGGACATCGATACCGCGACGATGCAGCGCATGACACGCTGGTTCAATCTGTCCGAAACCGCCTTCCTGCTCCCGCCGACCGACCCCGCTGCCGATTACCGCGTCCGCATCTTCACGCTGGAGCGCGAACTGCCCTTCGCCGGCCACCCGACGCTCGGCAGCTGCCATGCGTGGCTCAAGGCGGGCAACACGCCGCGCGATCCGGCGCGGATCGTGCAGGAATGCGGTGCCGGGCTGGTACCGCTCCGCCGCGACGGCGACCGGCTCGCCTTCGCCGCACCGCCGCTGCTCCGCTCGGGACCGGTCGACGCGGCGTTGCGCGCGGAGGTCGCCCGCGTCCTGAACGTCGATCCTGCCGCGATGCTGGCATGCGAGTGGGTCGACAACGGCCCCGGCTGGATCGGCGTATTGCTCGCCAGCGCCGATGCGGTTCTGGATGCCCGTCCGATGCGTCATCATGATGGGCGGATCGAGATCGGGCTGGTCGGGCCCCACCCGGCCGGATCGGCGGTGGAGTGGGAAGTCCGCACGTTCTTCACCGATGCGCAGGATGCGATCATCGAGGATCCGGTGACCGGCAGCTTCAACGCATCGATCGCGCAGTGGCTGTACGCGTCCGGGCGCGTGGCCCGGGGTTATGTCGCGGCGCAGGGTACCGCGATCGGCCGGCGCGGGCGGATCACCGTCGATTACGACGCCGACGGTCAGGCATGGATCGGCGGCCGGTCGGAACTGATCGTGCGGGGATCGCTCGCCGTCTAGGCCTCGTCACCCTTGTACTTCATTTCCAGGAAGCGGCTGCGGGTCTGCAGGCTGTCCAGATCGCCCTGTGCCAGACGCTCGGTCATCCCGGCGATCTCGCGCTCGATCAGCGCCAGACCGTCGACCAGTGCTGCGTCCGGGGTGCGGCCGTTGCGTTCGGTGCGGCGCAGCGGCTCGGGTACGCGGGCGTAGTCGCCGACGAAGGCGGGGAGCTGCTCGCCGACCAGCCGGCGGATGTCCTGCGCCGCCTCCCCCTCCGGCTCGACCCGCGCCAGCTGCGGCGACAGCGTGCCGAGCCGGTCGCCGATGCGGTCGACCAGATGCTGCGCCGGGGCCGGCAACATCACCCGCTGCGCATTCAGCCACCGCTCGGTTTGTGCGGGCAATGCCTTGATATCGACGGTTTTCAGCTTGTCGGGGGGCGGGGGAGCGCGCTCGACGCTGGCGGGCCAGACGGATAGCAGCACCGCCGCCGCCAACGTCGCGACGAGGATCAGGAAGAAGCCCATGATGCCGATCGGCGTGATCATGCCGACCACGAACCCCGCGGCGAGGATCGCCACGACCGCCGCCGCGATCCGCTTCAGTCGTCGCGTTGCCGCTCCCCGCGCGCCGACCGGGCGGCGGGGCAGGGGAGTGCCCGCTCCGGGCTCGCTGATCCGCGCCCAGCTGGCGCGGGCGGCGGCGATCGCGTCGTCGACCTCGCTCATGCCCTACAGCGCCTCCAGCCGGTACTGGTCGGTCGCCGGCCCCTTCAGCGCGCCCTGCGACGCGCCCTCGGCCCGCGCGATATAGCCGCGCGACTTCTCCACCTCGTTGCCCAGCGTGTTGACGGTCGTCTTCATCGAATCGAGCGCCTTCAGCTTGAACGTGTCGATCGCGTCCATCGTGTCGTAGATGTTCTGGAACGCGCGCTGCAGCGTTTCGAGCGGAATGGTCGAGGCGGCCGCCTGTTCGTGGATGCGCGCGGTGTTGCTGGCGAGCAGCTTGCCGGTCGAATCGATGATGTTGGCGGTCGTGGTGTTCAGCTGGGTGATCTGCTCCAGCACCAGTTTCTGGTTGGTCAGCGCCTGCGCCACGGTGACAGCGGTCCGCAGCGCCGCGACCGTGGTGGTCGACGCGCGGTCGACGCCCTTCACCAGCTCGACATTGTTCTTCTTGACCAGATCGAGCGCCAGATAACCCTGCACCGTCACCGCCATCTGGGTCAGCAGGTCCTGCGTGCGCTGGCGGGTATAGAACAGCGCGGTCTCGCGGATCGCCTTCGCCTTCGCCGGATCGGTGTGATCGAGCTCGTTGGCCTTGTCCTCCAGCCTGGCATCCATGCTGCGGGACAGGTGGATCATCTGCTCCAGCCGGCCCATCGCGGTCCAAAGGTTGGCGCGCTCGGTATCGATCGCGGCATTGTCCATCAACAGCTCGTCCTTGCCCGACGACAGGCTCTTCAGGATCGAGCTGATGTGCGTCTGCGAGGATTTGTAGCCGTCGAAGTAATTGCGCATCTTGTTGCCGAACGGGATGATCCCGAACAGCTTCTGCGGCGCGGTAAGATTGCCCTTTTTGCCGGGATCGAGATCCTCGACGACGCGGCGCAGCTCGGCCAGGTCCTTGCCGACGCCAGTTTCCTGATCCATCGCCTTGACCGGGCGATCGAGGAAGCGATTCGACTGGCCGGCGGCCTCCCGGATCTCCTTGGCCCCCATCGCGGTGATCGCATCGACGCGGCGGCCGAACTCGGGCGAGTTCACGTCCTGCGCGACCAGATCGTTGACGAAGCTGTCGACGCGGGTGTCCAGCTCGCTCTTCTTGCCGTCGTCCACCGGCACCAGCCCGGCGGCCCGCTCCGCCGCGACGGTGGGCACGGGATCGGGCGGCGTCAGCACCAGCTCCTTCTCGGTCGTCGTCGTGTCGGCAGTGGTCGCCATCGTCATTCTCCAGCAGGCGCGTGCAATGTGACGGGTCCGGCACCACGGATCAAGTGTATCAGGTGGATAATACGCATGGGCGTCGAGGGGCGGGCGGGTGCGAATGTTGAGGAAGTTGCGAGCTGCGGCAAGCCGCGCCGCCGCTTTCCGATGTGCGTACGAACGACGTAGTCGCGCGATATCAAACACCTGAAGCGATGTAGTCCGACGATCCGCCCCGGCCGGTACAACGGATGTTTCGACAGCATTACTGTCGCAACCATATCGTGAGGAAGGGCGCCGCATGGCTGAACCCTATGCCGAAAGGGTGCATGTAGGACATGCGAGCGAGGCCGATCGACCCTTCCCCTGTTGCACGAGGTGTTCGTGCGTGCATGCCAGCCGCATCGGCGATCGGCTTTGCCGAACGTGCGAACGGCTGATATCGAGCGATCAACGAGGGGCAGGCAGGGAGGCGGCCCGAACGAGGAGGCAGCATGGGGATCGGGGACATTCTTGCTGGCGCGCGCTTCGCCGCGATACGCGCGATCGACCGCTTCATCACGCAGCCGCGCCGTCAGAAGGCCTGGGCTCGGCAGCGCGCGCCGTTCCGCCACCACAGCGGCGAGGGGTACCGGTTCACGCTCTATCCCGGCGAGTATGTTGACCAGCATATCTTTGTGCACGGCATCTACGAGAAGCGTTTTCTCCAGCTACTTCGCGGTCGGTTCGACCAGGACGCGATCGCGCTAGATATCGGTGCGAACATCGGCAACCACGCAATCTATCTCGCCGGGACTTTCGCGGTCATCCATGCATTCGAGCCCAACCCGACCGTGCTGTCCCGCCTGCGCGACAATATCGCGCTGAATGGCCTGGACGACGACATCCGGGTCCATCCGGTGGGGCTGGGCGCGACGACCGAGATCCTGGCCTTCCGGGAGAACAACGACGGCAATCTGGGTGCCAGCGGCTTCCTGAAGGCGGACGAAGAGGTCGACGCGCTGACCAGGGTATCGGAACTCCAGATCGTCAATGCGGACGAATACGTCGGGCAGCTCGCGCTGCCCCGGCTGGATTTCGTGAAGGTCGACGTCGAGGGATGGGAAGCATCGCTGTTCGAAGGACTGAGCGAAACGATCCGGCGCCATCGCCCGGTCGTGGCGTTCGAGTTCCACGGCCAGGATGCGGCGCCCGGTGAATATGACCGCATCCTGGCCGCCCTGCCCGGCTATGTCATCGCCGAACCGACCTTTGCCCGGGCCGCCGGAACGATCATCGAAAAGGCGGCCTGGAACGTCACGCGCCGCGGACGACCGAGCCTCGAGCGGATCGACCGGCCCGATGCCCGGACCTATGAGAATCTTCTGGGCTTTCCCGACGCCGGATCATTCGAACGGTTCGCGCGCTGAGGCGATAGGCGACGACCTTGCCGCGGTGCCGCGACGGCGATGGTCGGGAATGACCGACTGACCCTTCCCGCGGCGCACCATTTCGGCTATGGGGCGCGGCAATCTTTCGCTCCAGACATTCAGGACACCCCATGAGCCTCCGCAACGTGGCGATCATCGCGCACGTCGATCACGGCAAGACGACCCTGGTCGACCAGCTCTTCCGCCAGTCGGGCACCTTCCGCGACAACCAGCGCGTCGAAGAGCGTGCGATGGATTCGAACGACCTGGAGAAGGAGCGCGGGATCACCATTCTCGCCAAGCCGACTTCGGTCGACTGGACGCCGCCGGGCGCCAGCGAGAGCATCCGCATCAACATCGTCGACACCCCCGGCCACGCCGATTTCGGCGGCGAGGTGGAGCGCATCCTGTCGATGGTCGACGGCGTCGTCCTGCTGGTCGATTCGTCGGAGGGCGCGATGCCGCAGACGAAGTTCGTCACCGGCAAGGCGCTGGCGCTGGGCCTGAAGCCGATCGTCGTCGTCAACAAGGTCGATCGCCCCGACGCGCGCATCCAGGAAGTGCTGGACGAGGTGTTCGACCTGTTCGTGTCGCTGGACGCCAACGACGAGCAGCTCGATTTCCCGGTACTCTACGCCTCGGGCCGCAACGGCTATGCCTCGACCGACATGGACGCGCGCGAGGGCACGCTGATCCCGATGTTCGAGACGATCGTCAGCCATGTGTCGGCGCCGAAGGTGGAAATGGAGGACGTGCCCTTCACCTTCCTGGTCACGCTGCTGGACCGCGACAACTTCCTGGGCCGCATCCTGACCGGCCGGGTCAATTCGGGCACGGTGAAGATCAACCAGCCGATCCACGCGCTGGATAACGACGGCAACGTGGTCGAGACCGGCCGCGCATCGAAGATCATGTCGTTCCGCGGGCTGGACCGCGTGCCGGTGGACGAGGCGAAGGCGGGCGACATCATCTCGCTGGCCGGACTGGCGGTCGCGACCGTCGCCAATACCATCGCCGACACCAGCGTCACCGAGCCGCTGCACGCGCAGCCGATCGATCCGCCGACGCTGTCGATGCGCTTCGCCGTCAACGATTCGCCGATGGCCGGCCGCGAGGGCAGCAAGGTGACGAGCCGGATGATCCGCGATCGCCTGTTCCGCGAAGCCGAGTCGAACGTCGCCGTGAAGGTGACCGAGGCCGCCGACCGCGACAGCTTCGAGGTCGCCGGCCGCGGCGAGCTTCAGCTGGGCGTCCTGATCGAGACGATGCGCCGCGAGGGGTTCGAGCTGGGCATCAGCCGCCCGCGCGTGCTGTTCGGCGAGGATGAGGACGGCAAGAAGACCGAGCCGTACGAGACCGTCATCATCGACGTGGACGACGAATATTCGGGCACGGTCGTCGAGAAGATGAACCTGCGCAAGGCGGAGATGACCGACATGCGGCCGTCGACCGGCGGCAAGACGCGCATCACCTTCTCCGCGCCCAGCCGCGGCATGATCGGCTATCACGGCGAGTTCCTGTCGGACACGCGCGGCACCGGCATCATGAACCGCCTGTTCGAGAAGTACGGCCCCCACAAGGGCCAGATCGAGGGCCGCAAGAACGGCGTGCTGATCTCGAACGGCGCGGGCGAGGCCAACAGCTATGCGCTCGGCCCGCTGGAGGATCGCGGCATCCTGTTCGTCGGTCACGGCGAGGCGCTGTACGAGGGCATGGTGATCGGCGAGAACGCCAAGACGGATGACCTGGAGGTCAATCCGATGAAGGCGAAGCAGCTGACCAACTTCCGCGCGTCGGGCGGCAAGGACGATGCGATCCGCCTGACCCCGCCCAAGAAGATGACGCTGGAGCAGGCGATCGCGTACATCGACGACGACGAGATGGTCGAGGTGACGCCCAAGTCGATCCGGCTGCGCAAGCGCCACCTGGATCCGCACGAGCGCAAGAAGGCGTCGCGCGCCAAGATCGCGGCCTGATATCGGGGGCGTCTCCTGCACGGGAGGCGCCCTTTTTCGATGGGCGAGCCCTGCCAGCGGTTGTCTTGCTATACCCTTGATCCCGGCGTTCGCCGGAAAAAGGGTGAGCGGCGAACGTCCCGTTCGCGGGCGCCGAGGGCCGGCGGCTATCCGGCCAGCGTCAGTATCGCGGCCCATTCGGCATCGTCGACCGGCGACACCGACAGTCGCGATTGGCGGATCATCGCCATGCCGGCGAGCGCCGGTTCTGCCTTCATCGCGGCCAGCGTCACCGGTGCAGGCAGCGGCGCGACCGCGGCGAGCGCGACCGAGACCCAGCCCTCGTCGCCGTCCGGCCGCGCCGCGCGGGTCACGCGGGCGATCCCGACGGCCGCCTTCTCCGCGCCGCTGTGATAGACCAGCACGTCGTCGCCGACCGCCATGCCCCGCAGGTGCTTCGCGGCGGCGTGGTTGCGCACGCCGTCCCACTCGGTGCCGCCGTCCCGTTGCAGGTCGGCGAAGGAGTAGCTGTCGGGCTCGGTCTTCACCAACCAGCGGGCCATGGCTGAACCTTCCTTAAATGGCGCATTCCGCCGGTGTTCAGCGGACGGGCGCTACGCGAAGAAACACGGTCGCACCCTCATGCGTTTCACTCAAGGCCGACCGGCGTATCTGGTAGGAGGTTAGAGATGAACGGGTTGATGAAGAAGGCGGGGCTCGGTGTCGCACTCGCGGCGACGGCCCTGACGGCAGCGGCACCGGCGGATGCCCAGCGGTGGCGCGGACGCCATTATTATCGCGGCGCTGGCGGCGATGCGGCGGCGGGCGCGATCCTGGGCGGCATCGTCGGACTGGGCGTCGGCGCGGCGATCGCGTCGAGCAACCGTCCGCGCTATTACGATCGCGGCTATTACTATGATGCGCCGCCGCCCCCGCCGCCGGTGTATCGCGGCGGCGGCTATGGTTATTACTACGACGATTACCGGCCGCGGTGCTGGACCGAGTATCGACGCGACTATTACTATGGCGGCCGGGTGCCGGTGCGCGTCTGCAACTGACCGGACGGCGGCGCCGGGCGATCGTCCGGCGCCGCTTTTTTGGTGGCCTGTGCGGGCCGGCGCGTATAAGCGGCCGGCATGACCGACACGCCGCCCGACCGCCTCTCGATCGATCCCGACAGCGAGTTCTTCAACCAGCCACTGCTGGAGCGCGGCATCGGCATCCGCTTCAAGGGTGTCGAGCGCAAGGACGTCGAGGAATATTCGATTTCCGGGAACTGGATCCGCGTCGCGCTGGGCAAGAAGGTCGATCGCCGCGGCCGTCCGCTGACGCTGAAGCTGTCGGGCCCGGTCGAGGCATGGTTCCAGCGCCCGGCAGAGGGTGCCGACGCGGCGCCGGAAACCACCGACGAGGACTGACCGCGACCGCGACGCGTCGGGTGATGCGATCACCCGATAAGTCGCGGCGCCTCACGGGTTGGTAGAGCCCACCCGTTCCTTCACCAGCGTCTCGACCACGGCGGGATCGGCCAGGGTCGATATGTCGCCCAGATTGCCGGTGTCGCCCTCCGCGATCTTGCGCAGCATGCGGCGCATGATCTTGCCCGACCGCGTTTTGGGCAGGGCGGGGGCGAACTGGATCGCGTCGGGGCTGGCGATCGGCCCGATCTCGCCGCGTACCCATTGGCGAAGCGCGGTGCGCAGCTCGTCCGAGGGCTCCTCGCCGGCGTTCAGCGTGACATAGGCGTAGATGCCCTGGCCCTTCACCTCGTGCGGCATGCCGACGACGGCCGCCTCGGCGACCTTCGCGTGCGACACCAGCGCCGATTCGACCTCGGCGGTGCCCATGCGGTGGCCCGACACGTTGATGACGTCGTCGACGCGGCCGGTGATCCAGTAATAGCCATCGGCATCGCGGCGGCAGCCGTCGCCGGTGAAGTAGCGGCCCGGATAGGTGGTGAAATAGGTCTGGAAGAAGCGGTCGTGATCGCCCCACACGGTGCGCATCTGGCCGGGCCAGCTGTCGGCGATGCACAGATTGCCCTCGGTCGCGCCGTCGAGCACCTGCCCCTCGGCATCGACCAGCAGCGGCAGCACGCCGGGCAGCGGCTTCGTCGCCGATCCGGGCTTCAGGTCGGTGGCATGCGGCAGCGGGGCGATCAGGATGCCGCCCGTCTCGGTCTGCCACCAGGTATCGACCACCGGGCAGCGGCGGTCCCCGACGACGCGGTGATACCAGTCCCACGCCTCGGGATTGATCGGCTCGCCGACCGTGCCCAGCAGCCTCAGCGAGCCGCGGTCGGCCTTCGTCACCCAGCCGTCGCCCTCGCGCATCAAGGCGCGGATCGCGGTGGGGGCGGTGTAGAAGATGTTGACGCCCAGCCGGTCGACCGTCTCCCAGAAGCGGCCGTGATCCGGATAGTTGGGCACGCCGTCGAACATCACCGTGGTCGCGCCGTTGGCCAGCGGGCCATAGACGACATAGCTGTGCCCGGTGACCCAGCCGACATCGGCGGTGCACCAGAATATCTCGCCCTCGCGGTAATCGAACACGTCGCGGAACGTCGTCGCGGTCCACACGCCGTAGCCGCCGGTGGTGTGCAGCACGCCCTTCGGCTTGCCCGTCGAGCCGGAGGTGTAGAGGATGAACAGCGGGTCCTCCGCGTTCATCGGCTCGGGCGCGCACTCGTCGTCGGCGGCGGCGACGGCGTCGTGGTACCAGATGTCGCGGCCCCCCGTCATCGCGACGTCGCCGCCCGTGCGGCGGACCACCACGACCCGCTCGACCGAGGTACAGTGGGCCAGCGCCTTGTCGACATTCGCCTTCAGCGGCACGCGCTTGCCGCCGCGGCATCCCTCGTCGGCGGTCACCACCAGCCGGCTGTCGCAATCCTGGATCCGGTTGGCCAGGCTGTCGGGCGAGAAGCCGCCGAACACGATCGAGTGGATCGCGCCGATTCGCGCGCACGCCAGCATCGCCACCGCCGCCTCGACGATCATCGGCAGGTACAGCGTGACGCGGTCCCCCTTGCGCACGCCCTGCTCCTTCAGGACGTTGGCGAAGCGGCAGACCCGCCCGTACAGGTCGCGGTAGGTGACATGGGCGGTCTCGCCGGGCTCGTCGCCCTCCCAGATGATCGCGACCTGGTCGCCGCGGGTGGCGAGGTGCCGGTCGAGGCAGTTGACCGACAGGTTCAGCGTGCCGTCGGCGAACCAGCGGATGCGGAAATCGGCCTCGTCGAACGAGGTGTCCTTCACCTGCGCGTACGGCTCGATCCAGTCGAGGCAGCGTCCCGCCTCGCGCCAGTAACCGTCCGGGTCACGCGCCGCGGCGGCGTAGCGGCGCTCATATTCGGCCGCGTCGATGCTGCCGTCGCGGGGCGTGGCGGGGTAGATCGCGTCGGTCATGCTCTCTCCATCGTCGTGGCGGGCGTCGCCCTGCCGGTCCGCCTTGGACCGGCGCGGACCGGCCGCGTCAAGCGGGTCGATGCGTCGCGACAGCATCCGCCGGCTCTGTTACCGTCGGGGAAAGGACGAACGAGGGGGACGCAATGACCAGGCACCTGCCGTGGATCGCACTGGCACTGGCCGGGGCCGCGTGCCTGGGCGTGGTCGCCACGTCGCGCGGGGAGACGATCAACGCGCTGTGGATCGTCGCGGCGGCGATGTCGGTCTATCTGGTCGCGTACCGTTATTACGGGCTCTACATCGCACGCGCCGTCGTCGGGATCGATCCGGCGCGCCCGACGCCGGCGGTACGCCGCGCCGACGGGCTGGACTATGTCGCGACCGACCGGCGGGTGCTGTTCGGCCATCACTTCGCCGCCATCGCCGGGGCGGGGCCGCTGGTCGGCCCGGTGCTGGCCGCGCAGATGGGGTATCTGCCCGGAACGCTGTGGATCCTGGCGGGGGTCGTGCTGGCGGGAGCGGTGCAGGACTTCATGATCCTGTTCATCTCGATGCGGCGCGACGGACGGTCGCTGGGCGAGCTGATCCGGCTGGAGATGGGGCCGGTCGCCGGCACGATCGCGTTGGTCGGCGCCTTCGCGATCATGGTCATCATCCTGGCGGTGCTGGCGCTGATCGTGGTGCGCGCGCTGGCGGAGAGCCCATGGGGCATGTTCACCGTCGCCGCGACGATACCGCTGGCGATGCTGATGGGCGTCTATACCCGCTGGATCCGGCCTGGCGCGATCGGCGAGGTATCGGTGCTGGGCTTTGTCGGCCTGATCCTGGCGATCGTGTTCGGCCAGTCGGTGGCGGAAAGCGCGACATGGGCGCCGCTGTTCACCTTCACCCCGGTGCAGCTGTGTTTCGGGCTGATCGCCTATGGCGCGGTCGCGTCGGTCCTGCCGGTGTGGCTGCTGCTGGCGCCGCGCGACTATCTGTCGACCTTCCTGAAGATCGGCGCGATCGCCGCGCTGGCGATCGGCATCGTGATCATGGCGCCGCCGCTCCGGATGCCGGCGCTGACCCAGTTCGCGTCGACCGGCGCGGGGCCGGTATGGGCGGGGCCGTTGTTCCCGTTCCTGTTCATCACCATCGCCTGCGGCGCGGTGTCCGGTTTCCACGCGCTGATCGCCAGCGGCACGACGCCGAAGCTGATCGCGAGCGAGGGGGATGCGCCATTCATCGGATACGGCGCGATGCTGATGGAAAGCGCGGTGGCGATCATGGCGCTGGTCGCCGCCTCGATCCTCGATCCCGGCATCTATTTCGCGATGAACGCGCCCGCCGCGGTGCTGGGCACCGATCCCGCCAGCGCGGCGGCGGCAGTGACCGCGATGGGGTTCCCGGTTTCGCCGCAGACATTGGCGAACGCCGCGCGCGAAGTGGGCGAGGCGACGATCATCAGCCGCACCGGCGGTGCGCCGACGCTGGCCGTGGCGATGGCGGAGATCTTCAGCCACGTCGTCGGCGGCGCGGCGATGAAGGCGTTCTGGTATCATTTCGCGATCCTGTTCGAGGCACTGTTCATCCTGACCGCGGTCGATGCCGGCACCCGCGCCGGCCGGTTCATGCTGCAGGACCTGCTGGGGCTCGCCGCGCCGCGCTTCCGCGAGGGCAAGGGCGCGACCGGGATCGCGGCCACCGCGCTGTGCGTCGCGGCGTGGGGCTTCTTCCTCTATCAGGGCGTCACCGACCCGCTGGGCGGGGTGAACACGCTGTGGCCGCTGTTTGGCATATCGAACCAGATGCTCGCCGCGGTCGCGCTGATGCTGGCGACGGCGGTGCTGTTCCGGATGAAGCGCGAGCGGTTCGCCTGGGTGACGATCGTGCCGGCGGCGTGGCTGGTGCTGTGTACCGGCACGGCCGGGCTGATGAAGCTGTTCCACCCCGATCCCAGGATCGGGTTCCTGGCTCATGCCGACCGCTTCGCCGGCGCGGTGGCGCGCGGCGACCTACTGGCCCCGGCCAGATCGCTGGCCGAGATGGGGCGGATCGTGATGAACGACCGGATCGACGCCGCGCTGTGCGCGCTGTTCCTGGGCGTGGTGGTCGCGATCCTGTTCTACACGATCCGCACCTGCATCGCCGCGCGCGCGGCGCCGCACGCGACCGCGACGGAGATCCCGGCCGATATGGTGCCGGCGGAATGAGCATCGCATCGCGACTGGCGCAGACGGCGCGGCTGATGGTCGGCATGCCCGATTACGACGCCTATTGCCGGCACATGGCCGAGCGGCATCCGGATCGCACGCCGATGACGCGGACGGCCTTCTTCCGCGATCGCCAGCAGGCGCGCTATGGCAGCGGCGGCGGGCGGTGTTGCTGAGCGCAGCCCGGCGCAGCGGTCGTCCACATGGCCGCGGTGCCATGCGATGGATCTCGACGCCCGGCGGGTCGATCTGCGATCGGGTGTCGGTGAAGGGCGAGAGACGATGATTCGACGGCAGAAGAAGCGTTATGGCCCGGCCCAGCTGCTGGCGATCACCGGCATGATCGCGGTGGTCGGCGTCGCCCATGCCACGGCACCGGACCGGCAGGCGGCCGGCGGCACCACCGATCCGGCCCCGACGCCCGCTCCGTCCGTCGATGCCGCGCCGCCGCGCGACCGGCCCGTGCGCCTGCCCGCCAGACCGGTGCAGGTGCCGTTCGTGCTCCAGGACAATCTCGTCCGCATCGAGGCGTCGATCGACGGCAAGCGGCAGCAGGTCGTGCTGGACAGCGGCGCGGCCGCGACGATCGTCGATCAGGCGTTCGCCCGGGCCCATGGCCTGATCGAGGGCCGGTCGGTCGGCGATGCCGCCGGTGCCGGCGCGACCGCGCAAGCGTTGCGGCCGGTGCGGTTTTCCAGCCTCGCCGTCGGGCCGTTGCGGTTCGAGCAGCTGGACGCCTATTCGGTCGATCTGTCGCATCTGTCCGCCTCGGCGGGGTTTCCCGTCAACCTCCTGATCGGCGCACCCGCGTTCAAGTACGGTGCCGTGACGGTCGACTATCCGCGCCGCCGGGTGACCTTCGGCCCCTCGGGCAGCGCGGAAAAATGCGCCGCGCCCATTCCGCTCGCGATCGTCGACGACGCCCCGATCGTGGAGGTACAGCTTCGCCCCACGCCGGGCGCCGCGCCGGTGCGGTTGCGGCTGCTGGTCGACCTCGGCACCCGCCACGCCGCGCTGACGATCGGCGGCCCGTTCCTTCGCACCGACGCCGGGGCGGCAATGATGCGATCCGGCGTCGCCAGGCAGGTCGGGCACGGCATAGGCGGCAAGGTCCAGGGTAGTGTCGCGCGGGTCGACGAGCTGCGGATCGGCCCATCGACCCTGAGGAAGCTGGACGTCTCCCTGACCTCCGGCGTCCCCGCGTTCGAGACCGGCGTCGTCGACGGATCGCTCGGCGTGCCGTTCTGGCAGTCGGGCGCGATCACCTTCGACTATCCCGCCCGCACGCTCTGCATCACCGCCGCGAACGGGCGCGATCGGGTCGGGTAGCGGGGTTTACCGGCGCGCTTCAATTGTGCGGGAACTGGCGGGCGTGGCTTCCTCGAATCTTTTTGCATGTTCGCCTGCGCCCACTGGCGGACGTTCGCAAAACGAGCGAACAAGCCGCATGGACCGCAGAAGCCTACTCGCGCTTGCCACCGTGCTCTCGGTATTTGCCTCGTCTGGCGCGTCGGCTTGCAGCCCAGTACTCGCCTCTCCTCGCCGGAACGGTCTTCAGAACCAACAGGTCCAGAAGCTATTCGCTGCATGGTGGCAGCGAGACAGGTACCAGTTTCAGCGTGTGTTCAAAGACACGCTCATGTCCGACGGCTCTCTTATGGAGGCCAAAATTGCTGACGAGTTACAGCAGCAATCACCTATACCCGATAACACCTTCGACATTTTCGATCGCTTCTTTTTGGATAAACGTAAAGTAAATCGGTTGACGATGATCGTAAATACCGAAGCAGGTGTAGTTGTCGCGTGCTCTGAAGAAAATTCAGCAGCAGACATCCAGCCGGATTGTTCCGGTATGCCAATGCTACATCTTTTTTTGGTGGCGATGTCCGGTCTGAACGTGCGGAGCGTCACACATCTTGCCACGACAGCAACGCCTAATACAGGCAAGTTCAGCATTTGGGTTGATGGGTGAGGCAGCGGCGACTGTCCACCCTCACCAGCCACTCACACCTCGGTCGTCCCTGACCACAACGACAGGCGCCTGCCACCCGGCCCGTTCGCGCAACAACGACCGCTCCGACCCTTTCTGCAATCGATTGTTGCATCCTGTCGGCAATCCGGTCTAACCATGCTCCGCCGCGGCAGACGGCGTTCGAGCAGGAGGATGTTGCCATGCGTGCGCCGGAGGCCAAACCCCATCTGAGCATGGCCCGGATCCTGGAGATGAACCTGGGGTTCCTGGGCCTCCAGTTCAGTTTCGGGCTGCAGCAGGGGAACATGACCCCGATCTACAGCTATCTGGGCGCGTCGGAGGCGTCGTTGCCGATCCTGCAGCTGGCGGGGCCGATCACCGGGCTGCTGGTCCAGCCGCTGATCGGGGCGATGAGCGACCGGACCGACTCGCGCTGGGGCCGCCGGACGCCATACTTCATGATCGGCGCGGTGCTGTGCGCGCTCGGCCTGTTCTTCATGCCGCTGTCGTCGTCGCTGCTGATGGCGGTGTCGATGCTGTGGATCCTCGATGCCGGCAACAACATCACGATGGAGCCGTACCGCGCCTATGTCTCCGACCGGCTGAACGAGGACCAGCACCAGATCGGGTTCCTGACCCAGTCGGCCTTCACCGGGCTGGCGCAGATGCTGGCGTTCCTGACGCCGTCGATCCTGGTCTGGTGGGGGATGAACCAGGACTGGGTCGACGGCCACAACATCCCCTATACCGCGCGGATCGCGTTCATGGTCGGCGCGGTGCTGTCGTTCGGCACGATCCTCTATTCGATCCTGCGCGTGCCCGAACTGCCGCTGACGCTGGACGAGCGGGCGCGGATCGCCGCGCAGCCCAAGTCGCTGGGATCGACCGTCGCCGAGATCGGCCGCGCGATCCGCGACATGCCGCTGGCGATGCGCAAGCTGGCGCTGATGAGCCTGTTCCAGTGGTATGCGATGGCGGCGTACTGGGCATACGTCATCTACGCGATCGGGCGATCGGTGTACGGCACGTCGGATCCGACATCGTCCGGCTTCCACTCCGCGGTGCTGACCAATGGCGAGATGGCGGCGTTCTACAACGGCGTCGCCTTCGTCGCGGCGTTCGCGCTGGTGCCGCTGGCGCGCCGCTGGGGTGCGGCGACGGTGCACGCCGTCTGCCTGGTCGCGGCGGGGGCGGGGATGCTGTGGCTGCCGCACATCACCGACAAGGCGCTGCTGTTCGTGCCCGCGATCGGCGTCGGGCTGGGCTGGGCCAGCATCATGGGCAACCCGTACGTGATCCTGGCGGGATCGATCCCGCCGGAGCGGACGGGGGTGTACATGGGCATCTTCAACATGATGATCGTCATCCCGATGCTGCTGCTCGCGGCGACGCTGCCGCTGATCTACGGCCCGCTGCTGGGCGGCGATCCGCGCGGCGTGCTGACGCTGTGCGGGGTGCTGATGTTCTGCGCGGCGGCGGCGGTGTTCTGGGTGCGCGAGCGCAACGCAGACGGGCTGCCGGTCGGTGCGGTGGCGGCGCCGTGACGGTCGCCGAGCTGCATGGGGCGGGGTGGAGCCTGGTCTTGGAACGGACGGCGGCGGGCGTCATCTGGCGCTGGTGGGGCGGGCCGGTCGATACCGCCGCGCTGCCGCCGGTCGCCGATACGCGCCCGGCGGCGTCCTTCTCGCTCGACGAGGATCGGCCGCTGCCGCTGGTGCCGGCGTTCGGCACCGGCTGGTTCGGCCAGCCGGCGCTGCGCGCGCACCGTGCCGGGCACAGCTTCGCCCAGTCGCTGGCGGTGCAGGACCTGCGCGCCGACGACCACGCGATCACGGTCGTGCTGGTCGACGCCGCGGCGGGTATCGTCGTGGAGCAGCGGATCGAGGCGGGGGGCGATGCCGTGCGCTTCACCGCCAGCGTCCGCAACGAGGGTGCCGGCGACCTGACCGTCGAGTGGCTCGCCGCCGGCACGCTGCCGCTGCCGGCCGACTGCGCCGCAATCCGCCACTTCACCGGCCGCCACAATGCAGAGTTCGTCGCCCGGCGCGAGGCGATGCCCTGCCACGGCTGGGTGCGCGAGAACCGGCGCGGGCTGACCGGCCATGCCGGGCCGCCGGGGCTGTTCGTCGAGGGGCCGGAGGCGGGCTGGCACGCCGGCCGGGTACACGGTGCGCAGCTCGCCTGGTCGGGCAACCACCGGCTGGCGATCGAGCGCGACGACGAGGGCGGCTGGACGCTGCAGATGGGGGAGGCGCTGGCGCCGGGCGAGGTGATCCTGCGGCCCGGCGAACGCTACGACACGCCGCCGATGATCGCGGTGACGGGTGAGGCGGGGCTGAACGGCGCGATCCAGTCGTTCCACGCCGCCATCCGCGCGGTCGTGCCGTGGCCGGGCGGACGGATGCGCCCGCGGCCGGTGCACATCAACAGCTGGGAGGGGTTCTACTTCGACCATGACGAGGCAGCGCTGATGGCGCTGGCGACCCGCGCCGCGGCGCTGGGCGTGGAGCGGTTCGTGCTCGACGACGGCTGGTTCCGCGGCCGCGACGACGACACGGCGGCGCTGGGCGACTGGACGGCCGACCCGCGCAAATACCCCCATGGGCTGACGCCGCTGGCCGATCATGTCGTCGCCGCCGGCATGGAGTTCGGCCTGTGGGTGGAGCCCGAGATGGTCAATCCCGACAGCGACCTGTTCCGCGCGCATGCCGACTGGGCGTTGCAGGTCGCGGGCGTGCCGATGGCGACCTCGCGCCACCAGCTGGTGCTCGACATGGGCCGGGCCGAGGTGCGCGACCACCTGTTCGCCGGCATCGACGCGTTGCTGCGCGACCTGCCGATCGCCTATCTGAAATGGGACCATAACCGCGATCTCGCGCCCGCCGGCGATGCGGGCGGGCGGGCGGGGTATCGCCGGCAGGTGCTGGGCACCTATGCGCTGATCGACCGGCTGCTGGCCGCGCATCCGAAGCTGGAGATCGAATCCTGTGCCGGCGGCGGCGGTCGGACCGATGCCGGGATCGCCGCCCGTGCGCACCGGTTCTGGACCAGCGACAATATCGACGCATCGCTGCGCGTCGCGATGCAGCGCGGCTTCCTCCATTTCATGCCGCCCGAGATGATGGGCGCGCATGTCGGCGCCAGCCCGGTGCACGCGACCGGCCGGCGCCAGGACATGGCGTTCCGCACCGCCGTGGCGCTGCCCGGCCATTTCGGGGTCGAACTGGATCCGGCGGCGATGTCGGCCGGGGACGCCGCGGTGCTGGCCGAGGGCGTCGCCCGCTACAAGCGGTGGCGGGGCGTGCTGCACGCCGGGCGCACCTGGCTGGGGGAGGGGCCGGACGGTCTGGTCTGGCAGGCGCAGGGGGAGGTCGCGGGCGAGATGCTGCTGATGCTGACCCGCGTTGTCCCGTCCACCCTGCGCCGCCCGCCCGCTGTCACGCTGCCGATGCTGGCCGATGCCGGGCGGCTTCGCGTCCGCCTGCCGGTGCTGGCGACCACGCCCGGCCATCCCGCGCCCGATGCGCCGCTGTTCGCCGCGATGCGCGGCGACGGCGTCGTGCTGGACGGCAGCTGGCTGGCCCGTGCCGGCCTGCCTACCCCGGCGATGAAGGCGGAAAGCGCCGCCATCTTCCACCTCACTCCCGCATGACGGACACCTCGATGCACGCCTCCACCATCGCCGCCACCCACTGGTCGGCCGACGCCGTCGCCGGCATCGCCGCACAGCGCGGCTGGCAGCTGCCCGTCATCGCCGCACCAGACGTCGTGCCGATCGCCGATGGGCTGGACCTGTGGGACATGTGGCAGATCGCCGACGCCGACGGCCGCACCGTGATCCGCGACGGGCGCAGCTGGTGGTTCTTCCTGGCGGCCCCGCGCCTCGACGATCCGGACATGCGCCACGACGTCGCGCGCATCCGCCTGACCAGCCACGGCACGGACGGCTGGCGCGACCATGGCGAGACCTTTCCCGACGGCTTCACGCCCGGCAGCCGCGAATGGTCGGGATCGGCGGTGCTGGCGGAGGATGGCGAGACGCTGACCATGTACTTCACCGCGTCCGGCCGGCGCGGCGGCGGCCCGCGGTTCGAGCAGCGCCTGTTCGAAACGGTCGGCCGCTTCACCGTCGACGGCGGGGCGCCGCGGACCGGCGACTGGAGCGAGCCGGTGGAATCGGTCGCGGCGGACGGCCGCCACTATGCCGTCGCCGCGCAGGACGAGCCGGAGAATGGCGGCATCAAGGGGTTCCGCGATCCCGGTTACTTCCGCGATCCGGCGGACGGGGCGGAATATCTGCTGTTCGTCGGATCGGCGGGCGACACCGATCAGGTCCACGACGGCGTCATCGGCGTCGCGCGTCGCGGCGGTGGTGGCGGCTGGACGCTGCTGCCGCCGCTGGTCGAGGCACTGGGCGTGAACAGCGAGCTGGAGCGCCCGCACATCGTGATGCATGCCGGCCGCTATTACCTGTTTTGGTCGACGCAGGGACGGCGCTTCGCGCCCGGCGCCGCCGCGCCGACCGGGCTCTACGCGATGGTGGCGGACCGGTTCACCGGCCCCTGGCGGCCGGCGAACGGCACCGGTCTGGTCGCGGGAAACCCGGCGGCCGAGCCGTTCCAGGCCTATTGCTGGTGGGTGACGGGGGAGCTGGACGTCATCAGCTTCGTCGACCAGTGGGGATTGGCGGGCAGCGATCCGACCGACGATCCCGTGCTGCGCCGCGCACATTTCGGCGGCACCGCGGCGCCGTGGTTCCGCCTGGCGATCGATGGCGACCGGGTGGCGATCGCCTGAGCCGACCGCGCCGGCGCGAACGGCCTCAGGCGGAGTCGCGCTCGATCAGCACCGGGCGCATCACCACCGACGGCGCATCGATCCCGCCGACCCGCTGAAACAGCGCCGCCACCATCGCCCGGGCGCCCGCGGCGATATCCTGCCGCACCGTCGTGATCCGCGGCATGGACTGGCTGGCAAGGGGCAGGTCGTCATACCCGACGACGCGGACATCCTCCGGCACCCGGATCGATCGCGCGGCCAGCGCCTGGATCGCGGTCATGGCAATCACGTCGGATGCCGCGGCGATGCCGTCGATGCCGGTGCCCATCGTGTCCAGATGCGCCGCGATCTCCTGCTCCATCACGTCGGATGCCAGGTGCGTGTCCAGCTGCAGCGGCGGCGGCAGGCCGGCATCGGCCAGTGCGGCGGCGACGCCTTCCCACCGCTGCGAGATCTCCGGCGCCTTCATCTCGCCCAGGAACGCGATCCGGCGACATCCCTGCGCCACCAGCCGCTCGCCCATCAGCCGCCCGCCCGCGACGTTGTCGGTGCCGACCGCGCAGTGGATCTGGCCGGGCAGCTGGCTGCCCCACGCCACCAGCGGGCGATATCGGGAGGCGACCCGCTCGATCGCGTGGTGCTGGTCCGACTGGCCGATCAGCAGCACCCCGTCGAGCATGCCGGAATCGACGATATGCTCCAGCCAGTCGTCGGCGTCGGGGATCACGCGCGACAGCATCACGTCGTACCCGTTCTCGGTCAGCGCATCGGCCAGGAAGCCCAGCACCGTCATGAAGAACGGGTCCGACAGGTGCTGGCGCCGTTCGTGGCCCAGCGGCACGACGATGCCGATCACGCCGGTGCGGCGGGTGCGCAGTCTGCTCGCCATCTGGTTGGGGCGAAATCCATGCTCGGCCGCCAGCGCGGCGATGCGCTCGCGCGTGGCGGTGTTGACCAGCGACTTGCCGGCCAGCGCCCGCGAAACGGTACCCGGCGACACCCCCGCCAGCTGCGCGAGGTCAGCGAGGGTACGAACGCGGGGTGGCTGATCGGGCATCGGCATGATTGCGGTAACGACTAGCGTGTCGTAGCGTCAAACGCGACCCTCATGGGGTCCTACAATCCCGTTTCCCGCCGGTACTTGCTAAGCTCCCTGCTAAAGCTCGGCCCCTGCCAGCGTCGCGATCGCCTGGATGATCGCCAGATGGGTCAGCCCCTGCGGCGTGTTGCCCAGAAAGGCATGGGTGTCCGGGTCGATCATCTCGGCATAGGTGCCGACCCCGCGGCTGCCCAGCACCTCCATCGCCGCGGAGAAGTCCGCCTCCGCCCGCTCCGCCTGTCCCAGCAGCACCCGCGCCTCGACCATCCAGAAGGTGCAGGCGAGGAAACAGCCCTCCTCCCGGTCCATCCCGGTGTAGCGATAATGGAACCCGCCCTTGCCCAGCTCGCGGTCGATCGCGTCGAGCGTGCGTTCCAGCCGGTCGTTGCCGTCGAAGCGGAACCGCACCGCCAGCGCCAGCGATGCATCGAGCATGTCGGCGCCCGGGTACATCAGGTACGCGCCCCGCTCCTCCGACCAGCAATGCTCCTCGATCCACGCGGCGATGCGGTCGCGCTCGCGCATCCAGCGATCGCGACAGGTCGTCGGCATCTGCCCGGCATCGACAAGCTCCACGGCGCGCTGCAACGCCTGCCAGCAGCTGATCTTCGACATGGTGTAATGCTGCGCCTCGGGCAGTTCCCAGATGCCGGCATCCTTCAGCCGCCACGTGTCGGCGCAAAGGTCGGCCAGGTGCGACAACGTCTCCGCACTCGCCGAATCGAGCATGTTGCCACACGCGACGAAGCGCCCGGCCGTCTCGAAGATGTCGCCATAGATGCCGTGCTGGTGCTGGTCGCCGGCGATGTTGCCCAGCACGACCGGGCGCGATCCGCGCCAGCCGGGCAGGTCCAGCGTCTCCGGCGGCGGTACGTGTTCGCCGGTGACGGTGTAGCAGACCTGCGGCTGGCCATCGCCCAGCCGCTTCAGCAGCCAGGTCAGCGCCGCCTTCGCCTCCGCCCAGGCGCCGATCCGCAGGAACGCCTTGATGGTGTAGCCGGCGTCGCGGATCCAGGCGAAGCGGTAGTCCCAGTTCTTGGTGCCGCCGATCCCCTCGGGCAGCGACGTCGTCGCCGCCGCCACGATCGCGCCGGTCGGCGAATACAGCAGCAGCTTCAGCGCCAGCGCACTGCGGATCAGCTGGCCGCGATGGGGCCCGTCGTGCCGGATCAGCGCGCTCCAGTCCCGCCACTCGCGATCGGACCGGTCGATGCGCGCGTCGATGTCGGCGATCGGCGGCACGACCAGCGGCTCGTCCTCTCCCGCCACGATCGCCACCGTCGCCCGCTCGCCGGCGGTCAGCGGGATAGTGGCGGCGATCCGCTCGTCGTCCATCCGGTCGATCCGCACGTTGTCGCTGCGCAGGAACAGGCCCAGCACGCTGCCGACGTGGAAGATGTCGTGGTGTCCCGCCCGCGACAGGTACGGGCTCACCGTATCCCACCGCCGGCCGAACCGCAGGTCCAGGGCGAACCGCACCTGCCCCTCCAGGCAATCGATCCGGCGCGCCAGTTCCGCCCAGGGCAGGCGGCCCGCCGTGCCGCTGTTCAGCGATTCGGTCAGCACGGCGCGCCCGGTCGCGGTGGTGAACACCGTCTCCAGCACGTTGCTGTCCTCGCGGTAACGACGCTCGACCTCGTACGGATCGGCGGGCGCGATCACGAAGCGGCCACCCTCGTCGGCGCTCAGCAACCGGTCGAACAGCGGCGGCGAATCGATATTGGGCACGCACCACCAGTCGATCGACCCGTCCGCGCCGCTCAGCGCCACCGCCCGGCCATCCCCCAGTGCGCCATATTCCTCCAGCGGCAGATACCCCGCCTCGTCCCTGTTCGCGCCACATTGTTGCCGGGGTGATGAAGTCACTCGGATGATCCAGATCGTTGATTGATGCAGGTAAAACGTCACCGGACGCCGTCGGTGCCACGCCCGTACCCGTGGCGCCGCCGATGGAGAGAAGCCGGCGGTGGGGCGTTGTCGCCGCTCGGCAGATCTGGAGTAACGGGAATGAGCATCGCATCCGCATTCGGGTTCGGCGACGGCAAGAAGGTCCGCTACGCGGTCGTCGGGCTGGGCGACATCGCGCAATCGGCGATGCTGCCGGGCATCGAGCATACCGGCAACTCCACGCTGGTCGCGCTGGTCAGCGGCACCCGCGACAAGGCGCAGGCGGTGGCGGAACGCTACGGCGTGACCGACACCTATAGCTATGACGAGTTCGACCGGCTGCTGGCGTCGGGCACGATCGATGCGGTGTATCTGGCCACCCCCAACTGGCGCCACGCCGAATTCGCCATCCCCGCGCTGAACGCCGGGATCAGCGTGCTGTGCGAGAAGCCGCTGGAGGTCTCGGTCGAAAAGGCGGAGGCGATGCGCGCCGCCGCCGCCGCCTCGTCGGCGAAGCTGATGACCGCGTACCGCCTCCATTTCGAGCCCGCTACCCTCGATGCGATCGCCCGCATCCGCGACGGCGAGCTGGGCCAACTGGTCGCCTTCACCTCGTGCTTCGGCCAGATGGCCGATCCGGCCAACCACCGGGTCAAGCACGGGATCGAGGCGGGGCCGCTGTTCGACATGGCCCCCTATCCGATCAACGCCACCCGCTACCTGTTCGGCGACGAGCCCGACGAGGTGATCGCCGCCGTCGGTACGCGCCATCCCGAATCCGGCTTTCCGCAGGATTTCGACGACACCGTCGCGGTCACGCTGCGCTATCCCGGCAACCGGCTGGCGCAGTTCACCGTCTCGTACTTCGCCAACGACGTCGACAGCTACATCATCGCCGGGACCAAGGGCTCGATCCACATGAGCCCCGCCTTCGGCTGGCAATCGGCGCTGGAGCAGAATCGGACGGTCAGCGACAAGAAGACGCATGAGGCATTCCGCCAGACCGATCATTTCGGCGGCCAGATGCGCTACTTCTCCGCCTGCATCCTGGAAGGCCGCGATCCCGAGCCGGACGCGGAGGAGGGGATCGCCGATCTGCGCGTGATCGAGGGGATCGTCCGTGCGCTGGAAACCGGCCAGCCGCAGAAACTGCCGCCCTTCACCCGCACCCGGCGGATCGATCCCGATCAGGTCGAGACGCTGCGTGCCGTCTCCTCGCCCGATCCGGTCGGCGCCTCCTCGCCGACGCGGTGACCGTCGGGGCCGGTCTCCCTCATCCTCCCGGCGCAGCGGGGCGGGCGGGGGCGGCCGGCTATCCGACCAGCCCGACGACCTCGCTCGCGATCTCCCGCGGCGGGCGCAGCGCACCATCGGCCAGCGTCGACACCGTCGCCCAGCGTCCCAGCAGCCCCTCCGCCGCCATCGCGGCATAGTTGGCGCGGACTCGCGTCTGCAGCGTCAGGTCCGCCTCGTACGTGTCCAGCGCCTCGTCGGTATAGCTGCGCCGGCGCTTGCGCAGGATCAGCCCGCGCGCGACGTCGACCGGGGTGTCGAGATAGATCGACAGGTCCGGCAGCGGCAGGCCGAACTGCTCGACCTCCAGCCGCGCGATCCAGCCCATCAGCTCGCGCGCCTCGCCGGCGCCGACCTGCGCCGCCTGATACGCCATGTTCGACGCGATGTAACGGTCGAACACCACTACCTCGTGCCGCGCCGCCGCCGCCGCGATCACCGCCGCCGATTCGAACCGGTCGAGCGCGTACAGCGTCGCGATCGCGCGCGGTCCCGCTTCATGGGGCAGGCGCCCGCCCAGATACTCGCCCAGCACATGCCCGCCCAGCGTCTCGGCATAGCGGGGGAAGGACAGGACGACCGCCGAACGGCCGGCGGCGTTCAACTGCGCCGCGATCTCGGCCGCCGCGGTCGCCTTGCCCGCGCCGTCGCCGCCCTCGATCGCCAGCAGCAGCCCGCTCACGCCTGCATCTGCGCGTGGTGGCGGATCACCTCGTCGATAATGAACCGGAGGAATTTCTCGGAGAATTCGGGATCCAGCTGGGCATCCTCGGCCAGGTGGCGCAGCCGTGCGATCTGCCGTTCCTCGCGGCCCGGATCGGCCGGCGGCAGCCCCGCCCGTGCCTTGTAGCGGCCGACCGCCTGCGTTACCTTGAACCGCTCCGCCAGCATGTGCACCAGCGCCGCGTCGATATTGTCGATCGACTGGCGATAGCCGTTCAGCACCTCGTCGCTCATCGATCGCTCCTTGACCGCCTCCGCCGCCCTTTGCGGCGCCCGCCCGGCTTAGGCAAGGGGCGGGGTGGGAGGCGGGGTGGGCGGGGACGCGGGCGGGGTTGCGTTCGCGCACGCTAGCCGCCACTTGGGGGTCAGATGACTGCGACTGTCCATCGCCTGCGCGACCGCACCCCCTCGCTCGATCCCATGCTGGGCCTCGTCGCGGGCGACATGAATGCCGTGAACGCGGTGATCCTCGATCGGATGCAGTCGCAGATTCCGCTGATTCCCGAACTGGCCGGCCACCTGATCGCGGGCGGGGGCAAGCGGATGCGGCCGATGCTGACCTTGGCCAGCGCGCGGCTGATCGGCTATACCGGCACCCGCCATCACCGCCTCGCCGCTGCCGTCGAGTTCATCCACACCGCCACGCTCCTCCACGACGACGTCGTCGACGGCAGCGACCTGCGGCGCGGCCGGCGCACCGCGAACATCATCTGGGGCAATCCCGCCAGCGTGCTGGTCGGCGATTTCCTGTTCAGCCGCAGCTTCGAGCTGATGGTGGAGGACGGCAGCCTGAAGGTGCTGAAGATCCTCTCCAATGCCTCCGCCGTGATCGCGGAGGGAGAGGTGAACCAGCTGACCGCCGCCCGCCGCGTCGATCTGGGCGAGGATCGCTATCTCGACATCATCGGCGCCAAGACCGCCGCGCTCTTCGCCGCCGCCTGCCGCATCGCCGCCGTCGTCGCCGAACGCCCGGAAGGCGAGGAGATGGCGCTCGACGCCTATGGCCGCAATCTGGGCATCGCGTTCCAGCTGGTCGACGACGCGATCGATTACGTGTCCGACGCGGGCACGATGGGCAAGGATGCCGGCGACGACTTCCGCGAGGGCAAGATGACGCTGCCCGTCATCCTCGCCCACGCCCGCGGCACGCCCGAGGAGCGGCGGTTCTGGAAGGACGCGGTCGAGGGGCGGCGCGACACCGACGCGGATTTCGCCCACGCGATCGAGCTGGTGCGCAAGACCCGCGCCGTCGACGACACCCTCGCCCGCGCCCGCCACTACGGCCAGCGCGCCATCGACGCGATCGCACGGTTCCCGGACGGTGCGGCGAAGGACGCGATGGTCGAGGCGGTCGAGTTCGCGGTGGCGCGGGCTTACTGAGCGAAGCCCGCGCCACCCGGCCGGCGGGTCGGCGCAGCAGATCCCGTTCGACGACGTGGAGGGCGCTGCCGCGCGCTCTTCTCCCCTCCCTGACAAGGGAGGGGCCGGGGGTGGGTTGCTCGCCGCATCACGGCGCGGCATCCTGATGCGATGCCCCGCCTGCCGCCCCTCGCCACGGAACGCGCGCGAGAGCTGCGCAACAATGCGACCGCACAGGAACGGGCGATCTGGCACCGGGTCCGTCACCACCGGCCGCGGTTCACGCGCCAGCTGCCGATCGGACCCTATGTGGTCGACCTCGCCTGTCGCACGCGGCGCATCGCCATCGAGTTCGACGGCAGCCAGCATCTGGAGAGCGGTGGCTATGACGCGCGGCGAACCGCCTTCCTCCGGGATCTGGGCTGGACGGTGCTGCGGTTCTGGAACAGCGAGGTAGACTCGAATCCGGACGGCGTAGCGGCGGTCATCCTGGCGACCGTCGACGGCGCCAACGGGCCGACCCACCCCCGACCCCTCCCTGTCAGGGAGGGGAGTTAGTTCGGCTCAACAACCCCCCGCGCAATCCCCGCCCGTCTCCACCTGCAGCGTTGCGTGTCCGATGCCGAACCGGTCGCGCAGCATCGTCTGAGCGTCGCCCAGAAAGCCGTCGCCCGGATGCCCCGCGGGCATCAGCAGGTGTGCGGTCAGCACCGGTTCGGTGGTCGACATCGGCCAGATGTGCAGGTCGTGCAGCTTCGCCACGCCGGGCAGCGCGACCAGTGCCGCCGACACCTCGTCGTAATCGATCCCGCGCGGCACGCCTGCCAGCGCCATCTCGGTCGTCTCCTTCAGCAGGCCCCAGGTCTGCCAGAAGATCAGCGCCGCGATCACCAGGCTGACGACCGGATCGATCCAGCCGATACCGGTCGCCCAGATCGCGATTCCCGCCAGCACGACGCCTGCCGACACCAGCGCGTCCGCCGCCATGTGCAGATACGCGCCGCGGATGTTGACGTCGCCGTGCCGCCCGCGCGCGAACAGCCAGGCGGTGAAGGCGTTGACCGCGATTCCCGCGCCCGCGACCATCGACACCGTCAGCCCCGACACGGTGGGTGGCGCCCCGATCCGCTGCACCGCCTCCAGCACGATCGCGCCCAGCGCCACCAGCAGCAGCAGCGCATTGAGCAGCGCCGCCAGGATTGTCGATCCTTTAAGCCCATAGGTGAAGCGCTTGGTCGCCGGCCGCTTCGCCAGCGACGCGCCGCCCCATGCCACCGCCAGGCCCAGCACGTCGGACAGGTTGTGGCCGGCATCGGCGAGCAGCGCGACCGATCCGGTCCACAGCCCGAACCCCGCCTCCGCGACGACATAGAGGAGGTTCAGCCCGATCCCGATCGCGAACGCGCGGTCGAACGAGGCCGGCGCATGCGCGTGGCCGTGATGGCCATGGCCGCCATGGCCGTGCCCATGATCATGGCCGTGGTGATGATGGTGCCCGCTCACCGGCCCTGTCTATCGCGGAACGCGGCAGGTGGAAACTACGTGTTCCCGCGAGCCCGGTTCTCCCGCGCAGGCGGGAGAGCGGGCGACACCGTCGTCCGGCCCTGTCCTTCACGCGCCCGTCTGTGGCAAGACGGCGTCCATGATGTCGCGCTTTCCCCGCCCCTGCCATCGTTCCAACCAGCCACCCCCGACATTGTCCGCCGCACGCTCCGCAACCCGCAACATCCTCGACATTCGCCGATGACCCTGCCGATCCACGCCGTCCTGCCCGATCTGCTCGCCGCGCTGCGGGCGGGGCCCAACGCCGTCCTCGTCGCGCCGCCCGGCGCCGGCAAGACCACCGCCGTCGCCCCCGCGCTGCTGGCCGAGGCGTGGTGCACCGGCGAGGTTCTGCTCCTCTCCCCACGCCGCCTCGCCGCGCGGGCCGCGGCAGAGCGGATGGCGGCACTGGCCGGCGAGGCCGTCGGTGCCACCTTCGGCTACGCCACGCGCATGGATTCGCGCCGGTCGGCGGCGACGCGGGTGACGGTCGTCACGCAGGGCATCTTCGTCAATCGTATCCAGGCGGATCCCGAACTGGCCGGCGTGTCGGCGGTGCTGTTCGACGAGGTGCACGAGCGCAGTCTGGACGGCGACGTCGCACTCGCCTTCGCCCTCGACACGCAGGGTGCCTTTCGCCCCGATCTCAGGCTGGTGGCGATGTCGGCGACGCTGGACGGCGCCCGCTTCGCCGCGCTGATGAGCGGTGACGATCCGGCCGGCGCGCCGGTGATCGAGAGCGAGGGACGCAGTCATCCGCTCACGCTCCACCATATCGGCCGTGCCGCCGAACGGAGGGTGGAGGACGACATGGCCGCCGCGATCCGGCTGGTCCTGCGCGAGGAAGAGGGCGGGGTGCTGGCCTTCCTGCCCGGCGTCGCCGAGATCGAGCGGGTGGCCGAGCGGCTGGATCCGCTGCCCGCCGGCGTGGTGCTGCACCGCCTGCACGGCACGCTCGACCCCGCCGAGCAGCGCGCCGCCATCCTGCCGGGTCCCCCTGCCGACCGCAAGCTGGTGCTCGCCACCTCGATCGCGGAAACCAGCCTGACGCTCGACGGCATCCGCGTGGTGGTCGATGCCGGGCTGGCGCGCCGCCCCCGCTACGACCGGGCCGCCGGCATGACCCGGCTGTCGACCGAGCGGGTCAGCCAGGCCGGCGCCACCCAGCGCGCCGGCCGCGCCGCGCGGCAGGGACCGGGCAGCGCGTACCGCCTGTGGGAAGAGGCGGCGACCGCCGGCCTGCCGCGCTTCGACCCGCCCGAGATGCTGGAAGCCGACCTGTCCGGCCTCGTCCTCGCCGCGGCGATCTGGGGCGTCGGCGACCTGCGCGAGCTGCGCTGGATCGACCCGCCGCCCGCCGCCGCGGTGGCGGAGGCGAAGGCGCGGTTGGCGACGCTCGGCGCGCTCGACGATGCCGGTCGCCCGACCGCGCATGGCCGGCGGATCGCGACGATGCCGATGCCGCCGCGCCTCGCCCATATGCTGCTGGGCGCCGGGGAGCGCGGGCTGGGCGCCACCGCGGCCGAGGTCGCGGTGCTGCTGTCGGAGCGCGGGATCGGCGGCAACGATCCCGATCTGGAGGTGCGCCGTCGTCGCTGGCGGACCGAGCGGGGGCCGAAGGCGACCGGCGCCCGCCGGCTGGCGGAACGCTGGACGGGAATGGCCGGCGGCGCGGGCGACCGGCGCGACGGGGAGGGGGCGTGCATCGCGCTCGCCTTCCCCGATCGGGTGGCCCGCCGCCGCGACGCGTCGGGCGAGAACTGGGCCAGCGTCGGCGGGCGCGGCTTCCGCCTCGACGCCACGTCGCCGCTCGCCCGCAGCGAGTGGCTGGCGGTGGCGGAGACGCAAGGGGTGGCGTCGGGCGCACGCATCCTCGCCGCCGCCGCGATCGATCAGGCGGAGGTCGAGACCCTGTTCGCCGACCGGATAGAGGCGCGGCGCACCGTCGCCTTCGATCCGGCGACCGGCGGCGTGCAGGCGCTGCGCGAGCGGCGGCTGGGGGCGCTCCGCCTCCGCTCGGGCCCCGATGCCGACGCCGATCCCGCCGCGATCGAGGCGGCGCTGCTCGCCGGCGTCCGCACGCATGGTCTGTCGCTGCTGCCATGGGACGACCGTGCCGCCGCGCTGACGGTGCGCGCCGGCTATACCGGCATCGATACCGCCGCGCTGCTGGCCGAGCGGCTGGACGAATGGCTGCCGCCGCTCCTTTCGGGCAAGCGCCGGCTCGACCAGATCGCGCCCGGCGCGCTGGTCGAATCGATGCGCGACACGATCGGGTGGGACGCGATGCGCCGGATCGATCGCGCCGCGCCGTCGCACTTCACCAGCCCCGCCGGCAGCGGCCACGCGATCGATTACGGGGCGGAGGGCGGCCCGCGCGTCGAGCTTCGGGTACAGGCGCTGTTCGGCCTCGCCGAACACCCGGGTGTGGGGGAGGGGCGGGTGCCGCTGGTCCTGTCGCTGACCAGCCCGGCCGGGCGCCCGATCCAGACGACGCGCGATCTGCCCGGCTTCTGGGCGGGCAGCTGGGCGGCAGTGGCGAAGGAGATGCGCGGTCGCTATCCCCGCCATCCCTGGCCCGACGATCCCGCCGGTGCGGCGGCGACGCTGCGCACCAAAAATGCGGATGCGCGCGCGCGCGGTTCGCGATAAGGGGGCAGCCATGGCAACCGCTCGCATCTTCCAGCGTCCCAAGAACTCGATGCAGTCCGGCCGCGCCCGGACCGATCAGTGGCAGCTCGAGTTCGAACCGTCGGAGGCCAAGCGCCCCGACCCGCTGACCGGCTGGGCCGGCAGCGGCGACACCCGCGACCAGATCCGCCTGCTGTTCCCGACACTGGAGGCCGCGATCGCCCATTGCGAGCGCGAGGGTCACGACTACACCGTCGTCCCCGCGCCCGAGAAGAAGCTGAAGCTCCAGGCCTACGCCGACAATTTCCGCTGACGGTCGACCGGCAGGCCGCTGCCCGGGCACTTTCCTACACGTACCGACATGACGTACGACGAAGCGGCTATTTGAACCCGCGAACCGGCCTGGTGGTGCGAAACCGCGCGTTGCCTACATCTGCGCGTCGGCGAACGAATGCACGGCGCGACGATCGCCAACACCCCCCTTGTGGGGAGAGGAGACTGCCACCACCCCGGCGAAGGCCGGGGTCCAGTTGGAACGGCCGTCCTGACGATGCGCAACGCCTCTCTCTGGTGTCCCCCCAACTGGACCCCGGCCTTCGCCGGGGTGGTGCCTCGGATCGAATGGATCGCCCCCCAAACTACTGTAGACTAACGAAAAGCTCGCGATTAAGATACCAAACTGCCGCGTCCCGCAACACGTCGTACGCCTTACCTTAGCCTTACCTTCCGCCGTTCCCCATTGTCGCGACGTCCAGTACCAGCAGTATCTTGGCATCGATCGCCAGCCCGGCATCGCGCGCCCGTTGGACATAAGAAGCCACCTCGGTGAGCGGCACCAGATGGACGGTGATGTCCTCGTCACCCGCGCCGCCGCCCTCGCCGACCCGGGTCAGCCCGGTCGCCCGCACGATCGTGAAGCTTTCGGACGTCATTCCCGGCGACGAGTAGAACAGGCCCAGATCCTCGACCTGTGCCGGTCGAAAGCCCGTCTCCTCCTCCAGCTCGCGCGCCGCGGCATCGGCCAGCGACTCGCCCGCCTCTTCGTCGCCGACCAGTCCGGCGGGCAGTTCCAGCGTGCGGCAGCCGATCGGGATGCGGTACTGCTCGACCAGCACCAGCCGTCCGTCGTCGTCGACCGCGACGATGACCGCCGCGCCGATCCGCCCCTTGCGCTCCGCATATTCCCAGGTGCCGCTCTGGCGGACGGTCAGATAGCGGCCTTCCCAGACGGTATCGGAGGCGTCGCTCACAGCTCGATCAGCCGGTCAGGCAGCTCGTTGGTGTCGTCGCTGGAGCGGGGGAAATGCTCGGCCAGCACCACCCCGATCCGCTCCACCGCGGCGGCCATGCCGTCGCCCGGGCGCCCGTCCTTCACCGCGACGATCAGCGCCGCCATCGCCTCGCCCCAGACGTCCGGCGACACGCGGGTGTGGATGGTGGCATCCGCCACGATCTCTGCCCGGTGCTCGGCCAGCGACAGGTAGAGGAGCACGCCGGTGGCGTTGCGCGTCCGCGCCTCGGCCGCGGTGCGGAACAGCATCAGCGCGCGTCGCCGCACCCGTCGCGCCCGCGTCGCCTTCGGCGTCAGCGCCATGCGCAGCGGCGCCCAGTTCAGCGCCACGCGCACGATCAGGAAGGCGACCGTCATCGCGACCAACGCCAGCGTGAACAGCATCCTCGATGTGGGCGCCTCGCCCCACGGATCGGCGACCAGCGCGTGCAGCCACTCCGCCGCACCGGGGATCGAGGCGAGCAGCGCCAGCACCAGCAGCATCGCCAGCACCGCCCAGTGCAGCGCGACGTCGTGATACGGATCGGACTGGCGCGCGACGATCGTCACGATCTCGCCATCGGTGCCGGCTTCGGCCGCCGCCACCGCGGTGGTGACGCGATCGTGATCGGCTTCGCTCAGGCGCATCACCAGTCCCCCGAGGCGCCACCGCCACCGAAATCGCCACCGCCGCCGCCGGTGAAGCCGCCGCCGCCCCAGCTGCCATCGCTGCCGCCACCACCGCCGCCACCGCCCCAGCCACCGAGGCCGCCGCCGCCACGGCTGCGGCCGATCTCGTTGGCAATCCCCCGCAACACGATCGGCAGCACGCCACTGCTGTCGCCGCCGCCGCCGCCGCGATACCGTTGCCCGCGCCCGCCACGATGCCGCGCGAACGACAGCAGGACGAACGCGGCCACCATGCCAAAGAAGATCAGCCCAAGCGGAAATCCTCCTTTGTCACCCGAGCTGCTGCGCCGATGGGTCCGGTCGAACTGCGCCGCCGCGGTATCGGTCCGTGTCTTCGCTTCATCCGGGTTGGCGGCCAGCTGCTCGATGATCGCGTCGGTCCCGGCCACGATCGCCTGCGGCACCTGCCCGGCGCGGATCAGCGGCATCATGCGCTGGTTGATGATGACGCTGGACAGCGCGTCGGTCAGCACCGGCTCCAGTCCGCGACCCACCTCGATCCGCGGCCCGCGCTGTCCCGCCGGATTGCCCGGCGCGACGAGCAGGATCGCCCCGTTGTCGACATCGCTCAGCCCCACGCCCCACGCGCGGCCCAGTCGGTATCCGTAATCCTCCAGCGGAAACCCTTGCGTGTCGGGCACCGTGACGACCACCAGCTGGCGCTTCTGGTTCTTTTGCAACGCCTCCAGCTTGGCGGTCAGCCCCGCTTCCTCTGCGGGGGGCAGCACATCGGCCGCATCGACGACCAGTCCTGTGAACTTGGGAAAGGTCTGCGCGCCAGCCGTCGTGCCCGTCGCCGCCAGCAGCAGCAACGTCAGGCACAGACGCCGGATCATGGACAGGCCGGGCACGATCCGGCTCAGTTCGTGTTCCCGAAATTCACCTGCGGCGCGGTGTCGGCGCCCGGCGTCGTCGCCTGGAACGGGGTGATCGGCTTGGCACCGTAGAAGATCTTGGCGCCGACCGCGTCGGGGAAGGTGCGGATGCGGGTGTTATAGGCCTGCACCGCCTGGTTGTAATCGTTGCGGGAGATCGCGATGCGGTTCTCCGTGCCCTCCAGCTGGCTCATCAGCGTCGTGTAGTTGCCCTGGCTGCGCAGCTCCGGATAGGCCTCCTGCAGCCGCTGCAGCGACAGCGTCACCGCGTTCTGCGCCCGCTCGAAATTGGCCACCGCGGCCGGATCGGTCAGCTGGTCGCCCGACACGCGCACCTGGCTGGCACCGGCGCGTGCCTGCGTCACCTGAACCAGCACGTCCTTCTCCTGCGCACCGGCCGCCTTCACCGTGGCGACCAGGTTGGGGATCAGGTCGGCGCGGCGCTGATAGTTGTTCTGCACGTCGGCCCAGCGCGCCTTCACCGCTTCCTCCGCCGTCGGGATCGAGTTGATGCCGCAGCCGGCGAGCGTCAGCGCGAGACCGGCGACGAGGGCGGGACGGGCGTAAACACGATGCATGGGACGTGGCTCCTGATTACCTGTCCTATCCATATAGAACACAGGAGCGGCTTGGCGAAGAGGCAATCGTCCGATACGCTTCCGCGCAGTTAATGGCGGGAAAAGGCGAAGGAAGATGCTCAACGAGTTCAAGGCCTTCATCATGCGCGGCAACGTGCTCGACCTGGCCGTCGCCGTCATCATCGGTGCGGCGTTCGGACGCATCGTCACTTCGCTGACCGACGACATCCTGATGCCGATCATCGGCAAGATCTTCGGTGGCCTCGATTTCTCCAGCTACTTCCTGACCATGGGTCCGGTGCCCGCGGCATTGCAGGGATCGAGCGACTATGCGGCGCTGAAGAAGGCGGGCGTGCCGCTGCTCGGCTATGGCGAGTTCATCACCGTGCTGGTCAACTTCCTGATCGTCGCCTTCATCATCTTCATGATCGTCCGCTCGGTGAACCGGGCGCTGGCCCGGTTCGAGCGTGAGAAGCCGGCCGCGGCGCCGGCGGTCGATCCGGCCGAGGTCGTCCTGCTTCGCGAGATCCGCGACGAGCTGAAGGCCCGCCCGCGGAGCTAGGCGGCGGCCAGATCCTCTGCGGTGGCATCGGCCAGGCTGGTGCCATCCAGGATCCGCGCGGTCTCGTCGCGCACCCGCATCATCGCGTGGCGGATGGCGCAGTCCGCCTCGCTCTTGCAGTCCAGGCAGCGGCGATAGGCGGTGCGGCTGACGCAAGGGACCAGCGCCAGCGGCCCCTCGATCACACGGATGATATCGCCCAGCGAGATCAGGTGAGACGGCCGCGCGAGATAGTAACCGCCCAGCTTGCCGCGATGGCTCAGCACCAGGCTGGCATCGCGCAGGTCGGCCAGGATCAGTTCGAGGAACTTGCGCGGGACGTTCGCCTCCGCGGCGATGCGCCCCATCGGGGTGGGAGGACCGCCTGCTGGCTGCTTGGCGAGGAACAGCATCGCACGCAGGCCGTACCGGGAACGCTGGGTCAACATGATCGGCGCGCTATGCACCGCCTTTGTGGCAAGCGGAAGGCGCCCGGCGCAAAAGAGTCCGGATCAGGGTCCAGAAGCCGTTTGCACCCGGGCACCCGCGTTCCTATATCGGTCGATGCCGGGTTCGCCCGGCTATGGCGATAAAAGGCGGCGCGTAATAGACGCAGCGGACCCGGGGGCGGTACCCGGCGGCTCCACCATCGGAGCTGATCTGCCGAGGCGGCATGCATCACGCATGACGGCAAGGTCGATCAGCATCGTTGACGGGGCCGAACTAGGATCGACGTGTGTTGAAAAACGCTGCTCTTCGCTCGGAATGGGACCACCGCAACGGCCCATTACACAAGTGCCAACGATAACGAAGCACTCGCGATTGCGGCGTAACTGAGGGCCTAACGGCCTAAGGTTACTCCAAGATAGCGCGGTTGGACCCCACCGGGCAACAGAAGGGGATTCCAGCGGTACGGGGGGCACCGGGCAACAGAAGCTCCCCACTCGCTCGATCGCGCGTACCGCGCCTGCCGTCGGCTCGCCCGGCGAGCAACAGCGACAGAATGACCGAGTGCCTGACGGGCCCCGCCCAAATCAGATAGGATAGCCCGCCGCCGCCGACCAGCGCCGCTGCGAACATCGACCACGGACCCCAGCCGAGCGGCGCCAGGGCGCTCTTGATCGCCGCCATCACCGGGTAATGCACTAGGTACATCGTGAACGACGCCTCGCCCAGGTGACGAAGCAGCCGCGGCGCGCGACGAACCGCAAAGGCCGATCGCAGCATCAGGGCCGCAGCAGCGGGGGGCGCCGCCGCAACGCTGGCGATATGGACGAACTGGTCCAACGCAATGGGCAGGGTCAGTCCGGCCGGCCGTGGCAGTCGCCACAGGATGTTGACGATCGCCACCGTGCCCAGGATCGCCAGCGGGAGCGTCATCCGGCTGCAAAAGCCACGCCGGAGGGCGGGGGTGCGCGCCAGTACGAAGCCCAGCAGGAACATCGGCGCATAGCCCGCGGCCAGCCAGAACTGCGCGGTCAGCGCGACCAGGGGCGGTGGCACGCAGCGCTCGACGACGATCAGCGCGGCGACCATCAGGCTGAAAGACGCCGCGGCGGTCGCGATCATCAGCACCGCCTGGGTGGGTGCCTTGTCGTGGACGCGGGTATCCAGCCGGTCGAGCGCTGACCAGCCGATGCCACCCAGCCGATGCGCGGCATAGCCGATCAGCATGTATCCGATCAGCGCCACCATGAACCAGAGGTGATAGAGCAGGAAGGCCGGTGCCCCGGGCTCGCTGCGGACCATGCCGGTCAGGGGGCACAGGACCGCGATGCCGAACAGCGTCGGCACGCCCAGCCGGATCAGCCGGCGCCGCAACCAGCGACGACCATCGCCATGCCGGATCAGCGCCGCTGCCGTCAGTAGCCCGGCGATGAGGAAGAAGCAGCCCATTCTGAACATGGCCGATGCGACAGTGATTGCGTTCAGCCCGGGCAGGCTCTCGTCTCCCATGGTCGCATGGACCAGCAGCCCACCCAGCATCAGGGAGGCACGCCAGACCGCGATGCCCTCCAGCCGCTGCGATGCCAGGCTGCGGGGCATCAGGCGGGCGCGCCGGGGATACGCGGGATGCGGCCCGTCACGAGCGTAGGTCGGCGTCGTACCGGGATCGATGGCGTGCTGCCGGTCATCGGCAGCGGTTGTTCAGCGGGGCTGGTTAACGCCGCACCCGGCGAGCGGCGTTACGGCCGCGTCGTGCTGACGATGGCGCCGAAGCCTGCGCAACCCGCCGTGTGCGGCCGGTCGATCAGCGGCGACGGGAGCAGGCGGCGCGCCAACCGGGCAGGATTCGGTCGAGCGCCGGGCGCAAGGCGCGCGTCCAGATCGCGTAACCCGCCGGGTTCATGTGGACCCCGTCCTCCACGTAGTAGGGGCCGGGTCGGCCGCCATCGAGCATCGCGGCCCGGATATCGACATAATCGAGATCCGGGCGCTGTGCCGCCAGCCGGGCGACGCCGGCATCATAGGCCTGTTGTCGCGGGCGGTTCGCCCATCGTGCCGGCCCCGGCTTCACCGACACCGCGATCACCGGCACGCCACCGAGCCGCCGGTCCTTCAATGCCAGGAAGGTGCGGAAATCCTGCAGCGCCCGTTCGGCGCTGCCGCCGGCCGCGATGTCGTTCTCACCGCCGTAGAAGACGATCGCGGCCGGGCGGCCGGCCGGCGGCTCCTGCGCGAGGCCGGCGTTCAGATCGGGGATGACCGCGCCGCCGATGCCGCTGTTGCGCACCCGCCACGGCGCGAAGTCCGCCGCGAGGGTGGACCAGCGTTCGATCGTGGAACTGCCGATGAACCATATCGCGCAACGGTCCAGCGGCTGATCGCGGCCGGGCAGGGGACCGGCGTTCGCCCCGGTGCCGACACCAAGGGCCAGCAGCGCGGCAAGGAACAGGAACGGCGGGCGCCAGGATCGTATCATCGCGGGCGGTACGTAGGACGGATGGGTGTCGGCCAGCAAGCGATAGGACGCCGTGCCGGTTCTGGGCGGACGATGCGGTGGTGCGGGGCAGTGCGGCCGATCACCACGAAAAAGGGCCCGGATCGCTCCGGGCCCTTTCTCTTGTTCGCCGCTGGCGAAGGTCGTCAGTCGCGATCGCCGGTCAGGAAGGCAGGCGCGAACTCCGGCGCGGGGCCGTCATCGTTGCCGCCGCCACGCGGGGTCCGGTCGCCACCTTCGTTGCGGGGACCACGATCGCCACGGTCGCGACGCGGGCCGCCACGGCCCTCGCCACCGCCACCATCGCGGCGCGGACCACGGCCACCGCCGTCGCGATCGCCACCGCCGCTGCGCGGACCGCGCGGGCCACGATCGCCGCCCTCACGCGGCTCGCGGGCAGGACGGGTGTCCTCCAGCTCGGCACCCGTTTCCTGGTCGACGACGCGCATCGACAGGCGAACCTTGCCGCGTGGATCGATCTCGAGAACCTTGACCTTCACGGCCTGGCCCTCGGACAGTGCGTCCGACACCTTCTCGACCCGCTCGTTCCTGATCTCCGAAACGTGGACCAGACCGTCCTTGCCGCCCATGAAGTTCACGAACGCGCCGAAATCGACGAGGTTGACGACCTTGCCGTCGTAGATCTTGCCGACCTCGGCCTCTTCGACCAGGCCCTTGATCCACTTGACCGCCGCCTCGATCTGCGACGGATCGGACGACGACACCTTGATCACGCCCTCGTCGTCGATGTCGACCTTGGCGCCGGTGGTCGCGACGATCTCGCGGATCACCTTGCCGCCGGTGCCGATGACTTCGCGGATCTTCGACTTGTCGATCGTGAACGTCTCGATGCGCGGGGCGTGCGCCGACAGCTCGGTGCGCGTCGAGTCGAGCGCCTTCGCCATCTCGCCCAGGATGTGGGCGCGGCCCTCATGCGCCTGGGCCAGCGCGACCTTCATGATCTCCTCGGTGATCCCGGCGATCTTGATGTCCATCTGGAGCGACGTGATGCCCTCCGACGTGCCGGCGACCTTGAAGTCCATGTCGCCCAGGTGATCCTCGTCACCCAGGATGTCGGACAGGACGGCGAAGTCCTTGCCCTCGAGGATCAGGCCCATCGCGATGCCCGACACCGGCCGCTTGATCGGCACGCCGGCATCCATCAGCGCCAGCGAACCGCCGCACACCGTCGCCATCGACGACGAGCCGTTCGACTCGGTGATGTCGCTGGTGACGCGGATCGTGTAGGGGAATTCCTCCTTGGTCGGCAGCACCGGATGCAGCGCGCGCCATGCCAGCTTGCCATGGCCGACTTCGCGACGGCCGGGCGCGCCGAAACGGCCCACTTCGCCGACCGAATAGGGCGGGAAGTTATAGTGCAGCATGAAGTGCTGGTACGACAGGCCGTTCAGCCCGTCGATCATCTGCTCGGCGTCACGCGTGCCCAGCGTCGTGGTGGCGATGGTCTGCGTCTCGCCGCGGGTGAACAGCGCCGATCCGTGCGCGCGCGGCAGGAAGTGGACCTCCGCCTCGATCGGACGAACCGTGCTGGTGTCACGGCCGTCGATACGGCGGCCGGTCTTCAGGATCGCGGTGCGGACGATGTCCGCCTCCAGCTTCTTCACCAGCTTCAGCGTGCCCAGATACTCGGCCGGGTTGCTGTGCTTCAGATCCTCGAACGCCTCGCGCGCCTTGGCGCGGGCATCGTTGATCGCGGTCTGGCGGGCCTGCTTGTCGGTCAGCTTGTACGCCGCCTCCATGTCCTTGCCGATCAGCTTCTTCAGCTTGGCCTTCGCCTCGGTCTGGTCGACCGACTGCTTCAGCTCCCACGGCTCCTTCGCGGCCTGCTCGGCCAGCTTGATGATCGCGTCGATCACCTGCTGCGACGCCCTGTGCGCGAACATCACCGCGCCCAGCATGACCTCTTCCGACAGCTCCTTGGCCTCGGACTCGACCATCATCACCGCGTCGTGGGTCGCCGCGACCATCAGATCCAGCTCGCCGGTGGCGATCACCGCATCCGACGGGTTCAGCTGATACTCGCCGTCCTTGTAGCCGACGCGCGCCGCGCCGATCGGGCCCATAAAGGGCACGCCCGACAGTGTCATCGCGGCCGACGCGGCGATCATCGCCAGCAGGTCGGGCTCGTTCTCGCCGTCATAGCTCATCACCTGCGCGATGCAGTTGATCTCGTTGTAGAACCCTTCCGGGAACAGCGGGCGGATCGGGCGATCGATCAGGCGGCTGACCAGCGTCTCACGCTCGGTCGCGCCCCGCTCGCGCTTGAAGAAGCCGCCGGGGATGCGGCCGCTGGAGGAGAACTTCTCCTGATAGTGGACGGTCAGCGGGAAGAAATCCTGTCCCTCCTTCACCGACTTGGCAGCGGTCACGGCACATAGCACCACCGTTTCGCCGAGCGTCGCGATCACGGCGCCATCGGCCTGGCGGGCGACCTTGCCCGTCTCGAGGGTCAGCGTCTTGCCGCCCCACTCGATTTCCACCTTCTTGGTATCGAACATATGCATATCCTTCACTCCGGCGGCCCTATGCCGGCCGGGGCCTGTCTGCGGACTAAGCCGGTCCGCGGCGGTGCGGAGCGAGTTGTCGCTCCTTTGAGGGCGGCGTCGCCGGATTGCGCGCCGCCGATGCGAGAAGGGCGACCCAGCGGGCCGCCCTTCCGGTTACTTGCGAAGGCCGAGCTTCGCGATGAGATCGAGGTAGCGCTGACCGTCCTTGTGACGGAGATAATCCAGCAGCGAGCGACGCTTGTTCACCAGCATCAGAAGGCCACGACGCGAGTGGTTGTCCTTCTTGTGGCTCTTGAAATGCTCGGTAAGGTTGCGGATCCGCTCGGTCAGGATGGCGACCTGTACCTCGGGCGAACCGGTGTCGCCGTCCTGCCGCGAATGTTCCTTGACCAGCTCGGTCTTGCGCTCTGCGGTAATCGTCATGTTTCGTCCTTCGACATCGTTCTACAGGTTGAAGCCGCGCACCACGCGGACCTCTCCGCCACGCACATCGACGAGCGCGATGGCCACGTCCCGGTACGTCGCAAGGGCCGCGCCATCGGTGGCGGCGGTCCCGACCAGCACACGCCCCTGTCGGAGCGCTCCTGCCTGGTCGGGGTCGAGAGGAAGAGCCGGGATGTCGTCCAGCCCCGCCCTCAATGGCAGGAGTATCTGTTCAAGGGCGCGCGCCTGCCCGAGTTCGCCCAATTTGTCCAGCGATATCGCCCCGGACAGGTCGAACGGCCCCGCCCTGGACCGGCGCAGCATGGTGACATGACCGACCGTGCCCAGCGCCAGCGCGACGTCACGGGCGAGCGAGCGGATATAGGTGCCCTTCGACACACGGGCGAGCAGCGTGACCTCTTCCAGCTGCAGCGCGTCATCGTCATGGCAGCGAGGGTCGGCATCATGGACGGTGAGCGAATGCACCGTCACATCCCGGCTCGCCAACACCACCTCTGCCCCGGCGCGCGCCAGGTCATAGGCCCGCTCGCCATCGACCTTCAGCGCGGAATAGGCCGGCGGCACCTGGCTGATCGCACCGGTGAACCGCCGCAGCACCGACGCCAGCGCCGTCGCGGTCGGGCGCGTCTCGCTGGTCGCGATCACCTTGCCTTCGGCGTCGAGCGTATCGGTCTGCTCGCCGAAGCGGATCGTGAAGGCATAGACCTTGTCGCTGTCCAGCAACCGCCCGGCCAGCTTCGTCGCCTCGCCGATCGCGATCGGCAGCACGCCCGTCGCCAGCGGGTCCAGCGTACCGCCGTGGCCGACCTTGAACTTGCCGTAGCCACCGTCGCGCAGCGCCCGCTTGACCGCCGATACGCCCTGCGTCGAGCCGAGCCCCAATGGCTTGTCGAGGATGATCCAGCCGTGCACGTCAGCGGCACGCCGACGAGGGGCCGTCGCCCAGCGCCTCGCTGAAGTGGCGGCGGCACAGCGCCACATAGCGATCGTTGCCGCCGATCTCGGTCTGCTGCCCTTCCGCGATCGCATGGCCGGCAGCGTCGACGCGCAGGTTCATCGTCGCCTTGCGCCCGCACACGCACACCGACTTGATCTCGATGAGCGCATCGGCCAGCGCCAGCAGCCGCGCCGACCCGTCGAACAGCGCGCCGCGAAAGTCGGTGCGCAGCCCGTACGCGACCACCGGGATATCCGACACGTCCGCCAGACAGGCGAGCTGGTCGACCTGCGCTGCCGTCAGGAACTGCGCCTCGTCGACCAGTACGCAGGCGATCGTGTCGCTGCGATGCCGGTCGAGGACGCAGGCGGCGATGTCGGTCGCCGCATCGAACGGCGTGGCCTGTGCCTCCAGCCCGATCCGGGAGGTGATCGTCCCGGCCGCGAACCGCGTGTCGATCGCCGCCGTGAACAGCATCGTCGCCATCCCCCGCTCGCGATAGTTGAAGTCGGCCTGGAGCAGGTTGGTCGACTTTCCGGCGTTCATCGACGCATAGTAGAAATAAAGCTTCGCCACTCGAAGATCAGTCGGTGCCGAGATCGCGCGCGACGGTCGGCTGGCGGAGCAGGGTGTCGATGTGGCTGCCCTCGTCGAAGCTCTCGTCCGCCAGGAACTTCAGCCTGGCCGCATATTTGTTCTGGACGCGGTGGGCGACCTCGCGCTGGAGATAGGCGGTGTTGGTGCGCAACGCCTTCAGCACCGCCGCCTCGTCCTTGCCCAGCAGCGGTTTCACGAACACCGTCGCGTGGCGGAGATCGGGGGACATGCGCACCTCGGTCACCGACACCATGTGGCGGGCCAGCGTCTCGTCGTGAACGTCGCCGCGCTGCAGGATCTCCGACAGCACGTGACGCACCTGCTCGCCGACGCGGAGCGTCCGGACCGACTTTTCCTGGGGTTCTTTGTTCATCGCAGCATTGCCATTGCGTCACCCCGGCACCGGCCGCGGTCTCCCGCCATGACGGCCGATGCCTTCATGGCGGGAGAAGCCGGCATCGGCCGGCACGACGTGGGGATCAGAGGGTCCGCTCGCGCATCTCGACCTCGAAGGTCTCCAGATAGTCGCCCGCCTTGATGTCCACGAAGTTCTGCGTGAACGTCACGCCGCATTCCAGACCGGCCCTGACCTCGGGCACATCGTCCTTGAAGCGACGCAGGGACGCGATCTCGCCCTGGTAGATGATGACGTCGTTGCGCGTGATGCGTGCCTTCAGCGCCTTGCGGATATTGCCCTCGACCACCAGCAGGCCGGCGGCCTTGCCGTGCTTGCCTGCCGAGAAGACCTCGCGGATCTCCGCGCGACCCACGACCGTCTCGAACGCCTCGGGGCCGAGCTCGCCCGCCATGCCGGCGCGGATCTCGTCGACCAGATCGTAGATGACGTCGTAATATTTCAACGCCACCTTCTGCCGATCGGCGATCTCGCGTGCCTTGGCATTGGCGCGAACGTTGAAGCCGATGATCGGCGCGCCGCTGGCACCCGCCAGCGTCACGTCGCTCTCGGTGATGCCGCCGACGCCCGAATGCAGGATGCGTGCCCGGATCAGGTCGGTCGAGATCTTGTTGATCGATCCCACGATCGCCTCGACCGTGCCCTGCGTGTCCGCCTTCACGACCAGCGGATACTCGATCGCCTGCTTGTCCTTCAGCGCGGAGAACATGCTCTCCAGGCTGGCGGGCGCCGTCGTCGTGCGCTTCTGCGTCAGTACGCTCTGGCGATACTCGGCGACTTCGCGGGCGCGCGCCTCGTTCTCGACGACCTGCAGCGGATCGCCCGCCTGCGGCACGCCGGACAGGCCCAGCACCTCGACCGGCATCGACGGACCGGCCTCCTTCATCTGGCGACCCTTGTCGTCGACCAGCGCACGCACCTTGCCGCTCTCCGCACCGACGACGAACACGTCGCCGACCCTGAGCGTGCCGCGATTGACGAGGACGGTCGCGACCGGGCCGCGGCCCTTGTCCAGCTTCGCCTCGATCACCGTGCCTTCGGCCGGACGATCGGGATTGGCGCGCAGTTCGAGCAGGTCGGCCTGAAGCTGAATCTTCTCGATCAGCGTCTCCAGCCCGGTCTTCTTCAGCGCGGATACCTCGACGTCCTGCGTCTCGCCGCCCATTTCCTCGACGACGATCTCATGCTCCAGCAGGCGCTCGCGCACCTTCTGGGCATTGGCCTCGTGCTTGTCGATCTTGTTGATCGCCACGATCATCGGCACGCCGGCCGCCTTGGTGTGGTTGATCGCCTCGATCGTCTGCGGCATCAGCCCGTCGTCCGCCGCCACCGTCAGCACGACGATGTCGGTGACGTTGGCACCGCGCTGGCGCATTTCGGTGAATGCCTCGTGGCCCGGCGTGTCGAGGAACGTCACCTTCGACTTGTCCTTCAGCGTGACCTGATACGCGCCGATGTGCTGGGTGATGCCACCCGCCTCGCCGCGCACCACGTCGGTGCCGCGCAGCGCATCGAGCAGCGACGTCTTGCCGTGGTCGACATGGCCCATGATCGTGACGACCGGCGGACGCGGACGCAGCGACTCCGGCGCGTCCTCGACCGTGTCGATCGCCAGATCGATATCGGAGTCGGACACACGGACGATGTTGTGGCCGAACTCGGTCACCAGCAGTTCGGCCGTATCCTGGTCGATCGTCTGCGTCATGGTGACGGGCATGCCCATCTTGAACAGCGTCTTGACCAGGTCGGCGCCCTTTTCCGCCATGCGGTTGGCGAGTTCCTGGACGGTGATCGCCTCCGGCACCTGCACGTCGCGGATCTGCTTGATCTGCGGCTCGCGCGGGCCGCCGAAGCCACGCTTTTCCTTCTCGCGGGCACGCTTCAGCGCCGCGAGCGAACGGGACCGGGCACTGTCGTCGCCCAGCGCACGATTGACGGTCAGCTTGCCGCCGCGACGCTCGTCACCCTTCCGGTCGCGCTGTTGCGGACGGCTGGGGGGCGCATTGCGCGGGGTCGCGGCACCGGAGGTGAAGCTGCGCGGCTGCGACGCTCCGCCACCGGCCGACGAGGCGGTTGCGGCGGGCGCCGGTGCCGCGGCAGCGGGCTGCTCGACCGGCTTGGGCTGCGGCTTCGGAATCTCGGGCCGGGCGACAGGCGAGAAGCGGCGGGGTGCCGGCATCGACGGATCGCGCGCCAGCTCCACGGTGGGTGCGGGCGTGGGCGCAGGCGCCGCCGCGCGCACCGGTGCTGCGACGGGCGCAGGAGCAGGGGCTGGCTCGGGAGCGGGAGCCGGTGCATCGGCCACTGGCGCCACCGGAGCCGCCTCCGGCTCCGGAGCAGCGACCGGTACCGGCCGCTCGACCGGGCGGAAGCCGCGGCCGGCAGGGGTCGGCACAGTCGGCGTCGCAGGCTCTGCTGCCTGTACGGGAACCGGTGCGGGCTCGGGCTCGGGGGCAGGAGCTGGCGGCGGCGGCGGCGCGGCGGCACGGGCACGCTCTTCCTGCGCCACGCGGGCACGCTCCGCATCCTCACGGCGGCGGGCGTCCTCCAGCGCATGCATGCGCTGTTCCTCGGCTTCCCGCAGCATACGGGACTGGCGCTCCTGCGCGCTCTCGTTCGACGGCGCGGGGCGCGGTGCCGGACGGGGTGCCTCCTGCACGGCGGCGGGAGCGGGGGCTGCCGCTTCCTGCGGCGCCTCGTTCGCGGGCACGGGATCGCCCGGGCGACGGAACGTCCGCGCCTTCTTCGTCTCCACGATCACGGTATTGGAGCGACCGTGGCTGAAGCTCTGCTTGACCTTGCCGGTCTCGACCGTGCGGCGCAGCCCCAGCGGCGCGCGCATGCCCAGCTTCGGCTTGTCGTTGTCGGTGTCGCTCACTCAAATTCCTCGTGCGTAGTCGCGGCCGGTGACGCGTCGTCTTCGTCCATGGCGGGAACGAAGCCGGGCGCCGATGCGCCTTGCGAGGCCGTTTCGCAAGGGGCCGATAGGGTTTCCGGCGTCGTCTGCCGCCGGGCACCCGGAATCTCTCCGGGTCGATGGGGTTCGGGTCCGATGAAGTGCAGCCAGCGGTCGAGCGCCTCGCTCACCCGCTTTGCCGCAGCGCGGTCCGTCAGGGCGATGTGTACCACATTTTCCCGCCCCAGCGCCAACGACAATATGGGGCGGGCTACCGGCAACGCCAAGCCCCTCAGGTCGGAACCTTCGCGGTCGCTGCCGACCCGCCACGCCTGCGCCAGCTTGCGCATCCCGTCGTCGCCGGCGTCGGCGGCGTGGTAGAGCGCATGGAGCTGCCCCGAACGGGCGGCCGTCTCGATCTTGTCGGTACCGGTCAGCAGCATGCCCGACCGCGCCTCGAGGCCCAGCCGGTCGAGCGCGTTGCGCTCCAGTGCCGCCTCGATCATCGCGGGCAGCTCGTCCGACAGCGCGAACTCGCCGGTCTTGAACGCACGCGCCAGCGCGCCGCGCAACCGACCCCTGGCATAGGCGGCGGTCAGCTCGGCACGGTTCACCCCGATCCAGGCGCCGCGCCCGGGCGCCTTGGCGCGCACATCGGGAAAGATGCCGCCATCGGGAGCCAGCGCGAGTCGCACCAGATGGCCCGGCGCGGCGCGATCACGCGTCAGGATGCAGGAGCGGACGGGATCGTTCATCGAGCGACCCCCGTCCGTCCGGCATGACGACGATAGTGGACGTCTAGCGAATCATTGCGAGGGTTCCGCATGCGCGTCCTCCCTCGCTGGCGATGCCGGTTTCCCTGCATCGCGGTCGGCGATCAGCTGGCCGCCGGCGCCGTAATTCTCGGTGTCCACCTCGTCGATCACGATCTGGACGGCGGCCGGGTTCTTGCCCAGCCGCTCGACCAGCGAGCGCGTGACAACGGCGACGATGGCGGACTTCTGGTCCTTCGTCGCCGACCCGGCGAGGCGGATGCTGACGAACGGCATCAGGCCTTGTCGCCCTCCGCATCCATCGCATCGCCGTCGACCGGCTCTGCGACGGCGTCGTCCGCCGCCGCCTCGTCGCCGGCTTCCGCCGACTCGTCCGCGAACCAATGCGCGCGGGCGGCCATGATGATCTCGTTACCCTGCTCGTCCGACAGGCCGTACTGCGCCAGGATGCCGCCCTTCGGCTCGGGCCGCTTGGGCGCGTCCTCGTTGCGGCGGCGCGGTTCGGCGCGCTTCTTCTCGACCAGTTCGTCGGTCGCCAGATCGGCCAGATCGTCGAGCGTCTTGATCCCTGCCTTGCCCAGCGTGACCAACATCGCCTCGGTCAGGTACGGCATGTCGACCAGCGCGTCCTCGACGCCCAGCGCGGTCCGCTCCTCGCGATTGGCCTGCTCGCGACGCTCCAGCGCCTCCTGCGCACGGCTCTGCAGCTCCTGGCCCAGATCCTCGTCGAAGCCCTCGATCGCGGCGATCTCGTCGAGCTCGACATAGGCGACCTCTTCCAGGCTGGTGAAGCCCTCGGCCACCAGCAGCTGCGCCAGCGTCTCGTCGACGTCCAGCTCGTTCTGGAACAGGTCGGAATTCTGGACGAACTCCTTCTGGCGCTTCTCGCTGGCATCCGCCTCGGTCAGGATGTCGATCGCCTTGCCGGTCAGCTGGCTGGCGAGGCGGACGTTCTGGCCGCGGCGGCCGATCGCCAGCGACAGCTGGTCGTCGGGCACCACCACCTCGATACGCTCCTCTTCCTCGTCGATCACGACGCGGCTGACCGATGCCGGCTGCAGCGCGTTGACGACGAAGGTAGCGATGTCGGGGGACCAGGGGATGATGTCGATCTTCTCGCCCTGCATCTCCTGCACGACGGCCTGAACGCGGCTGCCCTTCATGCCGACGCAGGCGCCGACCGGGTCGATCGACGAATCGCGGCTGATCACGCCGATCTTCGCGCGCGAGCCGGGATCGCGCGCGGCCGCCTGGATGGTGATGATGCCGTCGTAGATCTCGGGCACTTCCTGCGCGAACAGCTTCTTCATGAAGTCGGGATGCGCGCGGCTGAGGAAGATCTGCGGGCCGCGATTCTCGCGCACCACCTTCAGGATCAGCGACCGGATGCGGTCGTTGACGCGCACCACCTCGCGCGGAATCTGCGCGTCGCGGCGGATGACGCCCTCGGCACGGCCCAGGTCGACGACGATGTGGCCGAACTCGACGCGCTTGACGACGCCGGTGATGATCTCGCCCTGGCGGTCCTTGAACTCTTCATACTGCCGCTCGCGCTCGGCGTCGCGGACCTTCTGGAAGATGACCTGCTTCGATGCCTGCGCCTGGATGCGGCCGAACTCGATCGGGGGCAGCGGATCGACCAGGAAGTCACCGATGACGGCGCCCGGCTTCAGCTTCTGCGCGTCCTTCAGCGACACCTGCTTGTACAGGTCGTCGACCAGCTCGACGACCTCGACGACGCGCCACAGGCGCAGGTCGCCGGACGTCGCGTCCAGCTTGGCGCGGATGTCCATCTCCTGCCCGTAACGGGTACGGGCGGCACGCTGGATCGCGTCCTCCATCGCCTCGATCACGATCGCGCGATCGATCATCTTCTCGGTCGCGACCGAGTTGGCGATCGCGATCAGTTCGGCGCGGTTGGCGGTGGCCGTGGCCATCAGTGATTATCCTCTGCTGGCGCCGCTGTCGGCGCGTCTTCACTAACCTGCGCCGCTGTCGGCGCGTCCTCATGGTCCTGCGTCTCGCCGGACGCATCCTCTAACTCGTCCGCCCCCTCCATCGACAGGGGGGCCGTGGCGGCGATCAGCCGGTCGGTCATGACCAGCTTGGCATTGTCGATCTGGTCCATGGTCAGCGTGACGGTGCCGTGCTGGCCTATGTCGACCGTGATCCGGTCGCCGTCCACGCCGGCCAGGTCGCCGGTCACCTGCTTGCGTCCGTCGACCGGCGCGGCCAGGCGGATGCGGGCCTCGTGCCCGGCCCAGTCGGCAAAGTCGGCCAGGCGCGTCAGCGGCCGATCTATGCCGGGCGACGACACCTCCAGCCGGTACGCCTCGGGGATCGGATCGCGGCCATCGGCCTCCAGCTCGTCCAGCCGGTCGGAGATGCGGTGCGACAGGGCCGAGCAATCGTCGATCGTCAGCTGGCGCGTGTCGGGTCGCTCCGCCATCACCTGCAGCGTCGGATCCGATTTGCCGCCCGTCATCTTCACGCGCACCAGGGCGAAGCCGAGCGCCTGCGCTTCGGGTTCGATCAGGGCGGTGAGGGCGGCGATGTCGACCAAGCGGAACTCCAGACGGGGCGAACCCCAAGCAGCGATGCCGCCGCGGAGCCGGGCCCCGCGACCTCTTCACCTGACGATGTAGAGAAAGCGAGGCATGATATACGCCGATCGGCACGATCCGACAAGCCTCGCATCCAAAATGGCCGGATCGGCGTTTCCTCATGTCCATGGTTCGGGAGTCATCATGAACAATCGCCTTCTCGCGGCCCTGCCGCTCGCCCTCATCGCGTGCAGCGGCAATGCCCCGGCGCAGGGTGGTGGCACCGCCGGGCCGGCGGCAGCTGCCGCCGACGCCAAGCCCTTTACCGAGACGGTGGTCGCCGACTTCGACTCTCCCTGGGCGATGACGTTCCTGCCGGACGGGCGCATGCTGGTGACCGAGAAGCGCGGCGAGATGCTGCTGGTGTCGGCCGACGGCAAGCAGCGGCAGACGGTGGCGACGATCACCGTCGATTCGGCCGGGCAGGGCGCACTGATGGACGTGGCGCTCGCCCCCGACTTCGCGACCAGCCGGCGCGTCTATTTCAGCTATTCGGCGGCGGGCGAGGGCGGCAAGGGCGTCGTGCTGGCGCGCGGCCGGCTGCGGCCGGACGGCGGCGGCACCGGTGGGGAGCGGCTGGGCGAGATCGAGGCGCTGTTCCGGGCCGGCCCGCTGGTCGAGGGCGACGGCCATTATTCGGGCCGCATCGCCTTCTCGCCCGATCGCCGGCACCTGTTCTTCACCGCGGGTGACCGGCAGAAATTCACCCCGGCCCAGGATCCGAAGGCGACATTGGGCAAGGTGCTGCGCCTGACCCTCGACGGCAAGCCCGCACCCGGCAATCCGCTCGTCTCGAAGGGCTTCGCGCCAGAGGTCTGGTCATATGGCCACCGCAACCTGCTCGGCATCGCGTTCGATGCGCGGGGCAATCTGTGGGAACAGGAGATGGGGCCGAAGGGCGGCGACGAGGTCAACCTGATCCTGCCCGGGCGCAACTATGGCTGGCCCAATGCGTCCAACGGCTCGCACTATGACGGGCGCGACATTCCCGATCATCGGGCCGGCGATGGATACGAGGCGCCGAAGGTCTGGTGGAACCCGGTCATCTCGCCCGGCGGGCTGATGATCTATTCGGGCAAGCTGTTTCCGCAGTGGCGCGGCGACGCGTTCATCGGTGGCCTGTCCAGCCAGTCGCTGGTCCGCGTCGACCTGAACGGGACCACCGCGGCGAAGGGCGATCAATGGCCCATGGGCGCCCGCATCCGCGAGGTGGAGCAGGGGCCGGACGGGGCGATCTGGCTGCTGGAGGATGGCGGCCGTGGCTCCGGCGGGCGCCTGCTGAAACTGACGCCGCAAAGCTGAACGAAAAGGTCCATCGGGAGGACGAGTGATGCGTAGATCGATGCTGAAGGCTTTGTGCCTGCCCATGCTGGCGGTCGGATGCGGTGACGGCGACGGCTCTGTCGAGGGTCCGGCGCCCACCCCCACGCCGACCGCGACCGCCACCCCCACGCCGACCGCCACGACGGCGGCGGTCAGCCGTACCAACGTCGCGATGCTCGACAATGGCTGGGCGATGACCTTCCTGCCCGATGGTCGTCTGCTGGTGACCGAGAAGCCCGGCCGGCTGCGGCTGGTGACGACCGCCGGCGTGGTGACGACGATCGCCGGCACGCCGGCGGTCGATGCGGCGGGGCAGGGCGGCCTGCTCGACGTCGCGCTCGATCCGCAGTTTGCCAGCAACCGCTACGTCTATCTGAGCTTCGCGGAGGCGGGCACCGGCGGCAGCGGGCTGGCGGTGGCGCGGGGCACATTGTCCGCGGACGCGGCATCGCTGGGCGATGTCCGCGTATTGTGGCGACAGGTGCCCAAGATCGGCGGCGGTGAGACCCGCCACTATGGCGGCCGGATCGCCTTCGCCGCCGACAACACGATGTACGTCACCGCCGGCGAGCGGCACCAGGGCGCGCCGGCGCAGGACCTGACGGTCACGCTGGGCAAGATCATCCGCATCAACCGCGACGGCAGCATCCCCGCCGACAATCCCTTCGTCGGCAGCACCGGCGCGCGGACCGAGATCTGGTCGCTCGGTCATCGCAATCCGTACGGCCTCGTCTTCGCCGGCGACGGGCGCCTGTTCGAGAGCGAGATGGGGCCGGAGGGTGGCGACGAGTTCAACCTCATCAACCGCGGCGCCAATTACGGCTGGCGGACCGTGTCGGAGGGCAATGACGGCGAGGTGCTGCCGCGGCATTCGACCAAGCCGGAATTCGCCGCGCCGCTGGTCAGCTGGACGCCGGTGATCGCGCCGGGCGGGATGATCCAGTACCGCGGCTCGCGCTTCCAGGGCTGGGACAACGACTTCGTCCTCGCCGGCCTCACCGCGCAGGGACTGGTCCGTGTCCGCGTCAGCGGCAGCACGGCGACCGAGGTCGGCCGGATCGGCCTCGGCACCCGCATCCGCGAGGTCGAGCAGGGGCCCGACGGCTCGATCTGGGTGCTGGAAGACGGCGCCAACGGCCGGCTCGTGAAGCTCGATCCGGCCTAGCACGGGCGTCAGCCGCCTGTCCGCTCCACCTTGAAGTTCAGCCGGGCGGTGGCGATCGGGCGGGCGGCGTCCTCCTGCCACGCCGCCGCCTCGACATTGGCGATGCGGGTGCCCAGCCGGGTTATCGTGCCCGCCGCGATCGTCGGTCGATCGCGCCCGCCGCGACGATAGTCGATGGTGATCGTGATCGGCTTGATCCGGGTTCCCATCTCCGCCGCCAGCGCATGGCGCAGCGCAGCGATCGCCGCTGCCTCCAGCAAGCCCGCGATCGCGCCGCCATGGAGGAAGCCGGGCCGCCCCAGTACGTCGTCGGCGAACGGCATCACCAGCCGCGGCGCGCCGGCCTCGTCGCACTCCACGGTCGCGCCGAGCAGCCGGACATAGGGCGGCAGTGCCGCCTGTTCCGTCACGTCCAGTCGTCCATCAGCATGAACGTGCCCGCGACGTGCGCGATCGGGTCGGCGGGATCGCCGTCATACGCCTGGCCGCGGACGAAGGCGACCGAGCGGGTCAGCCGGTAACAGTCGCCGTGGCCGATCACCGTCCGCTGCGGCGTCGCCGCGCGCAGGTAGTCGATCCGCAGGTCCAGCGTCGCGTGCGGGCTGAACCGGCCGCGCCGGCTCCACACCGACATGCTCGTCGCCATGTCCATCAGCGCGGCGATCGGCCCCGATGCGATGATGCCGGTCGCGGGATCGCCGACCAGATCGGGCGCATAGGGCAGGGCCAGCTCCACCCACGGATCGTCGCCGCCGGGCCCGTGATCGTGATGGACGATCCCCAGCCGCCCGCCATGCCCCAGCTTCAGCGCGGCGGCGAAGCGGCGGACGTCGAAGCCGCTCCGGTCGCCATCCGCCACCGGTCAGTTGGCCAGGGTGAAGGCGGCGCCCGGTGCGCTGGTCGAATAGTCGGCGACGGCGGCGGCGGCGGCCTGGATCAGCTGCTGCCGCTCGCGGATCGGGCGGCGCGTGTCACCGATCATCACCGCCAGCGCGTAACGCCGTCCGTCCGGTGCGGTCAGCAGCCCGACATCGTTGAAGCCGGCGTTGCGCACGCCCAGATCCTGTCCGGTGCCGGTCTTGTGCGCCAGCTGCCAGCCGGCCGGCAGCGCGGCGCGAAGCCGCGCATGCCCGGTGCGCGAGGCCGCCATCGTGTCGAGCAGGATGCGCGTCGACGTTTCCGACAGCAATTCGCCGCGCGCCAGCCGGGCCAGCGCATCGGCGATCGCCAGCGGCGCCGCGCCGTCGGGCGGATCGGCGACGTAGCGGTCGAGCGCGGCGGTCCGCGCCTCCGCCGACAGGCGCGACCGTGCGATCTGGAATCCGTTGCCCACCGCATAGGCCGGCTGCCACACCAGCCCGGCGGTGCCCGCCTGCAGCTGCCGTTCGCCCGGGCCGAAGCGGATGTCGCCCAGCCGCTTGGCCGTGATCATCCGCCGCACCGCCTCGGGTCCGCCGACATAGGTCAGCAGGCGGTCGTTGGCGGTGTTGTCGCTCTGCGTCAGTGCGCGGGTCAGCAGCCCGCCGACCGTCGTCTGGAACCCCTCGCCCTTCACCAGATAGGCGATCGGCTGGTGGAACAGCGTCAGGTCCTCCTGGCGCACCATGATCGGCTCGTCCAGGCGGGCGCGGCCCTGGTCGCGCAGGTCGAGCAGGGTGATCGCCACCCACAGCTTCGACACCGATTGCTGGGGCAGGCGCTGCCGCCCGCCGGCCTCGACGGTCCAGCCCTCGTCCACCGCGCGCACCGCGATGCCCATCCGGCCCTCGAAGCTGCGGGCGAGCTGCTCGATATTGGCTTGCAGGCGGCGGGGCACGTTCGCGGTCTGGCGCGGGGCGGGCGGCGGGATCGCGATCGAGACCTCGGGCGGCTCCTCGCGCCGCGGCGCCAGGCCGCTGGCGCCCGGCCGCGACGGCGCGCCGCACGACCCCAAGGAGATCGCGATCAGGAAGCCGAGAGCCGCAGCTCGTGGAAAACGCATCGATTTCACCCGCACCGTCCGCGAACCATATCGGCAGACACGCCGCGCGAAACATCGCAGACGCCCCCATGCGGTGAACCGAAACCGCCGCACGGTGAGGCGAGTCGCGGATGCGGATCGATCACGGCACCAGCACCGTATCCTCCGCCTTCGGCAGCAGCTCGGGATAATCGAGCGTATAGTGCAGCCCCCGGCTCTCCTTGCGATGCAGCGCGGAGCGCACGATCAGGTCGGCGGTCTGGAGCAGGTTGCGCAGTTCGATCAGGTCGGGCGTGACGCGGAAATGGCCGTAATAGTCGGCGACCTCGTCGGTCATCAGCCGGATGCGGCTGGCGGCGCGTTGCAGCCGCTTGGTCGTCCGCACGATGCCGACGTAATTCCACATGAAGCGGCGGATCTCGGTCCAGTTCTGCTTGATGACCACCTCCTCGTCCGAATCCGTCACCCGGCTCTCGTCCCAGGCGCGGATCGCCGGCGGCGCGGGCAGCTCGTCCCAGCAGGTCGCGATATGCGCCGCCGCCGCCTCGCCGAACACGAAACATTCCAGCAGCGAGTTGGACGCCAGCCGGTTCGCGCCGTGGAGGCCCGACTGCGTGCACTCGCCGGCCGCGTACAGCCCCGGCAGGTCGGTCCGCCCGTCGCGATCGACGACGATGCCGCCGCAGGTGTAATGCTGCGCGGGCACCACCGGGATCGGCTGCGTCGTCATGTCGATGCCGAGGCCCAGCAGCTTCTCGTGGATGTTCGGGAAGTGCGCCCGCACGAACTCGGGCGGCTGGTGGCTGATGTCGAGATGGACGTAATCCAGGCCGTACCGCTTGATCTCCGCATCGATCGCGCGGGCGACGACGTCGCGCGGGGCCAGCTCGGCCCGCGGGTCCAGATCGGGCATGAAGCGGTGGCCCGTATTGGGGTTCTTCAGCTGCCCGCCCTCGCCGCGCACCGCCTCGGTGATCAGGAAGTTCTTGACGTCCAGATTGTACAGGCAGGTCGGGTGGAACTGCATGAATTCCATGTTCGATACCCGCGCGCCGGCGCGCCATGCCATCGCGATCCCGTCCCCGGTCGCGCCGCGCGGCGCGGTGGAGAACAGATAGGTGCGGCCTGCGCCGCCCGTCGCCAGGATCGTCGCGCGCGCGGTATGCACCGCGACCTTGCCGGTGCGACGGTCCAGCGCATAGACGCCCCAGACCCGGCCCGCACCCGAATAGCGTTCCTCGTGGCGCCCGGTGGCCAGGTCGATCACCACCTGATCGGGCACCAGCGTGATGTTCGGGTGCGCCTCCGCCGCGCGTTGCAGCGCCTCCTGTACCGCCCAGCCGGTGGCGTCGGCGACATGGACGATGCGACGATGCGAGTGCCCGCCCTCACGCGTCAGGTGCAGCGCGCCCCCTTTCTCCGGCCCCTCCTCGGCGAAGGGGACGCCCAGCTTGCGCAGCCGCTCGATCGCGGCGGGCGCCCGCTCGACCACGAATTCGACGATCGCCCGGTCGTTCAGGCCGGCGCCGGCGATCATCGTGTCCTCGATATGGCTGTCGAACGTATCGCCCGGCTCCAGCACCGCCGCGATGCCGCCCTGCGCCCAGGCCGTCGACCCCTCGTTCAGCGCGCCCTTCGCCAGCACCGTGACCCTGAACCGGTCGGCGAGGTTCAGCGCCGCGGTCAGCCCGGCGGCCCCGGACCCGATGATCAGGACATCGCTGCTGGTCATGCCCGGACCTCGCGAATGTTGAGGAAGTTGCGGGATGTGGAGGGTGCATGTGCCGGCGCGCCGGGCGCCTCAACATTCGCAGGCTGCCGGGAAGCATCAAGAGGGGCGGGCGTCATCAGCCTGCTGTGCCATAGGGCTGCGGGGTAGGACAGCGTGGTTTTTCCCGCCCTCAGTTTCCCGCCGATCCTCTGGTCAGGCTGAGGAACACGTCCTCCAGATCGGCTTCGCGGGTCGAGACGTCGACGATGCCCAGGCCGCCGGCTTGCACCGCGGCCAGTACCTCGCCGGCGTTCACCCGGTCCTTCGAATAGGTGATCTCGATCACCCGCGGGCTCTTCAGGGCGATCTTCTCGAAACAGGGCGCGACCGGCGCCTCGGCCAGGTCGCGATCGACGGTGACCGACACGACCTTCTCCTGCGCCCGCCCGACCAGTTCGCGCGTCGGCTCGTCGGCGACGACGCGGCCGTGGTTGATGATCGCGATCCGGTCGCACAGCTGCTCGGCCTCCTCGAGGTAATGGGTGGTCAGCACCACCGTCACCCCGCGCCGGTTCAGCTCGCGGACGTAATCCCACAATTGCTGGCGCAGCTGGATGTCGACGCCGGCCGTCGGCTCGTCCAGCACCAGCACGGGCGGCGAGTGGACCATCGCCTTGGCCACCATCAGCCGCCGCTTCATCCCGCCCGACAGGGTGCGGGCATAGGCGTTGGCCTTGTCCTCCAGGTGCACCGCGCGCAGCAGTTCCATCGAGCGGCGCTGCTTCTTCGGCACGCCGTACAGCCCGGCCTGGATCTCCAGCGTCTCGATCGGGGTGAAGAAGGGATCGAACAGGATCTCCTGGTTGACGATCCCGATCGCCGCCTTGGCGTTGCGCGGATGCGCGTCGATGTCGAAGCCCCAGATCGTGGCGCTCCCCTCGGTCTTGTTGACCAGCCCGGCCAGGATGTTGATCAACGTCGACTTGCCTGCGCCGTTGGGCCCGAGCAAGCCAAAGATCTGGCCGCGCGGTACCGACAGGTTGACGCCGTCCAGCGCGCGCTTGCCGCCCGCATAGGTCTTGCACAGGCTGGTGATGGAGATTGCCGCTTCGCTCATGCACGATCCGATAGGCTGCGGCTTGCCTCGCGACAATGCTCCTTGCTATCTGCCTGCGCCATGCACCCGCCGCTCGAAATCGCCCGCGTCAGCCAACCCCGTGTCGCCTGTGACGGTGCCGCCGACATCCCGGGCGGGGCGGCGCTCGGCCATCCGCGCGTATGGCTGCAGATCGACGAGCATGGCTATGTCGATTGCGGATACTGCGATCGGCGGTTCGTGCTGATCGGCGGGCCGGCCGACGGCAAGGACCAGGCGATCCTGCCCGACATCAGCGAAGGCGCCAGCCTCTAGGCAAGACGCCGGCAATACGGCTCGCCGATCGGCCGACGGCGGGCATCGCCCTGCCGTTCGACGTCACGGCTTTGCCGTGACGCCACCACGTTCTCCTGTTTTCTCCAACGGGCAAACCGACGCTTTCGCTGGCACCCGGCCGCGCGCGCTCTATATTCGCTTTCATGACCTATCAGGACCCCCGCTCGTTCCTCTACCGCGAACTGACGCCCGAATCGGCGCAGTCGCTGACCGCCGACGCGCTCGGCCGCGCCGATGACGGGGAGCTGTTCCTGCAATATCGCCGGACCGAGGCGTTCGGCTTCGACGACGGCCGGCTGAAGACCGCCAGTTACGACACCAATGCCGGCTTCGGCCTGCGCGCGGTATCCGGCGAGACCACCGCCTTCGCGCACGCCAGCGAGCTGACCGAAGCGGCGATCAGGCGCGCCGCGCAGACCATGTCGCTGATCGATCCGTCGACCGCCGTGCGTGCGCCGGCGCCGCAGGGCACCAACGCCCGCCTCTATACCGACACCGATCCGCTCGACCTGATCCCGTTCGCCGACAAGGTGAACCTGTGCCAGACGATCGACGCCGCCGCGCGTGCCCGCGATCCGCGCGTCGCGCAGGTCTCGGTCGGCCTGTCGGGATCGTGGAGCGTGGTCGAGATCGTCCGCCCCGATGGCTTCGTCGCCACCGACGTGCGTCCGCTCGTCCGCCTGAACATCCAGATCGTCGTCGAGCAGAACGGCCGCCGCGAAACGGGTACCTTCGGTATCGGCGGCCGCTATCTCTACGATCGCCTGTTCGAGGAGCCGACATGGCGCCGCGGGATCGAGGAGGCGTTGCAGCAGGCGCTGGTCAATCTGGACTCGGTGCCCGCCCCGGCCGGTGAGATGACGGTGCTGGTCGGCCCCGGCTGGCCCGGCGTGCTCCTGCACGAGGCGATCGGCCACGGGCTGGAGGGCGATTTCAATCGCAAGGGCACCAGCGCCTTTTCGGGCCGGATCGGCGAGCGGGTGGCTGCGCCGGGCATCACAATCGTCGACGACGGCTCGCTGCCCGATCGCCGCGGCTCGTTGACCATCGACGACGAAGGCACGCCGACCCGCGAGACGGTGCTGATCGAGGACGGCATCCTGAAGGGCTATATGCAGGATCGCCTCAACGCGCGCCTGATGGGCATGGCCGCGACCGGCAACGGCCGCCGCGAAAGCTATGCGCATGCACCGATGCCGCGGATGACCAACACCTTCATGAAGGCGGGCCGCGACGATCCCGCCGAACTGCTGTCGCGGGTGAAGCGCGGCATCTTCGCCAAGAGCTTCGGCGGCGGGCAGGTCGACATCGTGTCGGGCAAGTTCGTGTTCAGCTGCACCGAGGCGTACATGGTCGAGAACGGCCGGATCGGCGCCCCGATCAAGGGCGCGACCCTGATCGGCGACGGCCCGACCGTGCTGACCCGCGTGACCGGCATCGGCGACGACTTCGCGCTGGACGAGGGCATCGGCGTCTGCGGCAAGGGCGGGCAGGGCGTTCCCGCCGGCGTCGGCCAGCCGACGCTGCTGGTCGAGGGGCTGACGGTGGGCGGGACGGCGGCATAAGCCCCTTCGGCCTTCAGAAGCCTGTCACCAGCATGTCGAGCGCCGTCTTGATCTCATACTCGTGATCGGAAAGACTCGCCACGACACCGAGAATATCGCGCTTGTCGATGCTTCGGGCGAACGGTGTCACCATGGTCAGCAGATGTCCGTCGACGTCGAACCGTGGAGTCAGTCGAGGCAGGTCGACCTGCTTGGTTGCGCGCAGCGGTACGACGAACCGGGTCGGAAGATCGGCCAGGAAGTTCGACTGGCAGTCGAGCACGATAACCCCGCCGGTGACACGTACCGCATCGAACTGCGCCATCAGAGTGCCGGGAGATGGGCGAGAGGATCGCCGTTTTCCGCATACCACGCGTTGAACTGTTCGATCCCGGCGCGATTGTCTTCACGCCATTGCCGCTCCTGTGCCTCCTTGACTGCCACGCGCAGAGCCGCCTCCGTCACCCGGGACAGATTAATGCCGACCTTGCGCGCCGCCTCGACGATGCCCGTGTCGAGAGACACATTGACCGGTTGCCGGCGATTGGGTGTAATGTCTGCGTGTTTCATGCAGGCAAAACTATGCGCATGCATGATGCGCGTCAATCGGGATAAGCCATGAGCCTCGTCGAACTCGGACGCTACGATCGCAACCTTGCCAACATCCTGGTCGGCCGGCTGGATGCGGAGGGGATCGATGCGATCACCTTCGACGGCGGCGCCAGCATCGCCGATGGCAGCTGGCTGCTGATCCCGGTGCGGGTGATGGTGGACGAGGACGACCTGCCCGCCGCGCAGGCGATCGTCGCTGCCTGAAAAAACGGCAGTGTAACCGAACTGCCTAAAATGTCCGCCGCTAACGTCGGCGACGCCACCTTCCCCTCTCCGCGACGATGCTGGCACGTCTCTTGCGATGCAGCATGCGGACACACATCCGACAAAGGGGGCGGGATGAAGCTGGTCATTGCGGTCATCAAGCCGTTCAAGCTCGACGAGGTGCGCGAAGCCCTCACGACGCTGGGCGTGGCGGGCATGACGGTCACCGAGGTCAAGGGGTTCGGGCGCCAGAAGGGGCAGACCGAGATCTATCGCGGGGCCGAATACAGCACCAACATGGTGCCCAAGATCAAGGTCGAGGTGGTCTGCGCCGCCGGCATCGCGCCCCGTGTGGTCGAGGCGATCCAGCAATCGGCGAACACCGGCGCGATCGGCGACGGCAAGATCTTCGTGCTCGACGTCGGTCAGGCGGTGCGCATCCGCACCGGCGAAACCGACGACGCGGCGCTCTGATGATGAAGGGGGGTTCCATGAAACTAGCGAAGATCGCCGGGGGCCTGGCTCTCGGCGCGGCGGCACTCGCCGCCCTGCCCGCCGGGGCGCAGGAAGCGGCCGCCGCCGCACCGGTCGTGCCGACCGCGGCGATGGTCAGCAAGGGCGACACCGGCTGGATGCTGATCTCGGCCGCACTGGTGCTGATGATGTCGGTACCGGGCCTGGCCCTGTTCTACGGCGGCCTGGTCCGCGCGAAGAACATGCTGTCGGTGCTGATGCAGGTGCTGACCATCGTCTGCGTCGCGGCGCTGGTCTGGGTCTGCTGGGGCTATTCGATGGCCTTCACCAACGGCGGCGGGCTGAACAGCTTCGTCGGCGGCTTTTCCAAGGTGTTCCTGAAGGGCGTCGACGTGAACACGTTTGCGGCGACCTTCTCGAACGGGGTCTATCTGCCCGAATTCGTCTTCGTGATCTTCCAGATGACCTTCGCGTGCATCACGCCCGCGCTGATCGTCGGCGCCTTCGCGGAGCGGGTGAAGTTCACGCCGCTGATCGTCTTCACGGTCCTCTGGCTGACTATCGTCTATTTCCCGATGGCGCACATGGTCTGGTACTGGCCGGGTCCGGACTTCCAGCCGGGCCTGCCCGATGACCATGGCCTGCTGTGGGGCTGGGGCGCGCTCGATTTCGCCGGCGGCACCGTCGTCCACATCAACGCCGGCATCGCGGGCCTGATGGGCTGCCTCGTGATCGGCAAGCGCCGCGGCTACAAGGTCGAGCCGATGCCGCCGCACTCGCTGGTGATGACCATGATCGGCGCCAGCCTGCTGTGGATCGGCTGGTTCGGCTTCAACGCCGGATCGAACCTGGAGGCGAACGCCGTCACCGCCGTCGCCTTCATCAACACGGTCGTCGCCACCGCCGCGGCGGGTGCCGCCTGGGCCATCGTCGAGCAGATCGTCCACAAGAAGCCGTCCCTGCTGGGTGCGGCATCGGGTGTGGTCGCCGGGCTGGTCGCGATCACCCCGGCGGCGGGGTTCGCCCATCCGATGACCTCGATCGTGCTCGGCGCGGTCGCCAGCGTCGTCTGCTTCTTCTTCGTGACGACCGTGAAGAACAAGCTCGGCTATGACGACAGCCTCGACGTGTTCGGCGTCCACTGCATCGGCGGCATCGTCGGCGCGATCGCCACCGGCATCGTCGCCGCACCGTCGCTCGGCGGGCAGGGCGTGTTCGACTACAACGTGCTGCCGGCGGCGTTCGACGCGTCGACCTACAGCATCTCGGCGCAGGTCCTCATCCAGATCAAGGCGGTGGTGTTCACCCTGGTCTGGTCCGGCGTCATCTCGTTCATCCTGTTCTACGCGCTCGACAAGACGATGGGCCTGCGCCCGACCGCCGAGGTCGAGGCCGAGGGTCTCGACATCGCCGAGCATGGCGAGCGCGCCTACAACATGTGACCAGTCCGGGGGCGGTCCGGCAGAAGGCCGCCCCCCACCGACGTTCCTCCTGCGGACGACCTCGAGCCCGGTACGGCAACGTACCGGGCCTTTTTTTGCGGCGTCCGCCCTGTTCTGATATGACCGCGCACGGGGACGGAAATGGGAGGGGCACCCATGCGCAAGTGGCTCTGGCGGATCGGCATCGTCGTGGCGGTGCTGCTGGTCTACCCGCTCTGGAACGCCGGCTATTTCGCGTGGCGCCTCTACTTCCACGGACCCGGCGCGCTTGAGCGACTCCCGGCCAGCGAGCCGGGCTTCACCTATCGCTATGGCCCGGCGGCCAAGCAATATGCCGACCTGCGGATGCCGGCGGGCAGGGGGCCGTTCCCGATCGCGGTGCTGATCCATGGCGGCTGCTGGGATGCGGAATATGGCAGCAGCCGGGGCATGGCGCCGCTGGCCGATGCGCTGACGAAACAGGGTATCGCCACGCTGAACGTCCAGTACCGCGTGGTCGGCGACGCCGGGGGCGGCTGGCCGGGGACGATGCAGGACGTCGGGGCCGCGATCGATGCGGTGCGCGCGCTCGCCACCCGCTATCCGATCGATCCCGCCCGGCTGGTCGTCGCGGGCCACTCGGCGGGCGCGCAGCTCGCCCTGTGGAGCGCGATGCGGAACCGGCTGTCGCCCGGAAGCGAGATCGCGCGTCCCGATCCGCTGATGCCCGCTGCCGTCGTCGCCATCGACGGTCCCGGTGCGCTCGCCGAATTCGTCGGCGAGGACAGCGAGGTATGCGGCAAGCCCGTGATCGTGCCGTTCATGGGCGGCACCCCCACGCGCTATCCGCAGCGATACCGCGATGCATCGCCGCAGGACCACCTGCCGCTGGGCGTCCGCCAGTATCTGGTCCAGGCCGCGCTGGGCGACCTGATGCAGCCCTATGTCGATCGCGCGCGGCGCTCGGGGGATCCGGTCGCGATCTACGAGCCGGCGCAGGGCAAGCATTTCGATATCGTCAATCCGACCGAGGAACAGGGCCGCGGCACGATCGGAATGATCGTGCGCGCCGTCCGCGACGTGTCGCAGTAGCGATCCTGCGGTCCGCCGGTAGCTACCGCCCCCGGCGGCAGTCGATCATCACCGGCCCCGGCGCCGGTCGATCATCACCGCCCCCGGCGGCAGTCGATCATCACCGGCCCCGGCGCCGGTCGATCATCACCGCCCCCGGCGGCAGTCGATCATCACCGCGCCCGGCGGCGGTCGATCATCGGGCGCAGCCGGATGCCGACGCAGATCGCCAGCGGCCAGAACAGCGTGTTGGCGATGTCGCCCAGCGTGTCGGGCCAGCGCCACGAATGATAGATCAGCCGGTCCATCACCTCGTTGAACAACTCGGCCACCACCACCACCGACAGCGGCACCAGGCTGCCCAGCGACCGGCGCGTCACGACGCGCGCGATCATCAGCACCGCCATGCCGGCATGGATGTGCAGGATCGTGTCGGACAGCCCGGTGCCGTCGCCGATCCACTGGATGAACCGCTGGTAGTGGAACGGCGCATGGCTCGCGCCGTTCACCGCCTTGGTGGCGACCGTCGCCGCGTTGATCGTCATTTGAAGCTCCGTGGGGCCAGTCGGCGGATGTCGAGCGCGTCAACGCCTGCCAGCGCCACCTCACCCAGCCGGGGGTCGCCCGTTTCGACCAGGATACCTTGCGCGGTGGAGCGGATGCTGCGCCACGCCACCTCCCGCGCGATCAGCCGTCGCCCGCGCCGCTTCACCGCGGCGACGCGGCCATCCTCCGTCACCGCCAGCGCGCCGATCCCGTCGGCACCGACCACCGCGCCCGACACCCGCGCGCCGACCAGCGTCTGCTCGACGATCGTCGCGGCGTCCTCCGGGCTTTCGATCCGGCTGGTGCCGCGGCGGCGGATCAGCAGCCAGGCCATGCCGGCCAGCACCACCAGGCCCGCCGCGACCGCGGCGAGCACCGCGTGGCCGGTCGCATCGAGCCCCGGGATCATCGTGGTCCCGCGAGCGAATCCAGCATCGGACGGATCCCGCCCAGGTCATAGCCGGCGCCGGCGGCCTGCGCGACCAGCAGCGTCGGATCGCGACCCGACCGCGCGGCGGCGAGCGCCCACAGGTTGCACGACCGTGTACCCGACCGGCAATAGGCCAGCACGGGGCCGTCCGCCGTGGCCAGCGCCGCGGTCATCGCCTCCAGCTGGGGCAGCGAGAAGCCGGACTGGTCGATGGGGATCGCGGTATAGCTCAGCCCGGCGGCCTCGGCCGCGGCGCGGATGTCCTCGCCCGTCGGCTGGCCCGGCTCCTCGCCGTCGGGGCGATTGTTGACGATCGCGACATATCCCGCCGCGGCGATCGCCGCCACATCCTCGGGTGCGATCTGGGGGGCGACGGCGACGCGGTCGTTCAGGGGGCGGATCATGACCCGCGCCTAACCGATCCGGCCGCTCCCGTCAGCCCCGATCATGCGGCGGCGCAAAGGATTACGCCGCCTGACGGATCACCGCCAGGAACGCGTCGCCATAGGCGTCCAGCTTGCGGGCGCCGATCCCCGACAGCAGGGCGAGTTCGGCGCGTCCGGCGGGCCGCTGCGCCGCCATGTCGCGCAGCACCGAATCGTGGAAGATCACGTACGGCGGAACGCCCGCTTCCTGCGCCAGTTCGCGGCGCCGCGTCCGCAGCGCCTCGAACAGTGGATTGTCCGCCGGGTTCGCCGCCGCCGGCGTGCCGCGCTTCCCGCGCCGCTCGCGCTTGGGCGGCAGCGCGACCGACAGCGTCGCCTCGCCCTTCAGCAGCGGCCGTGCCCCCGGCCCGAATTCCAGCCCGCCATGGTCGTTGGCGCGCAGCGCGTCGCGCAGCAGCAGCGCGCGCACCACCGGCTTCACCAGCGCCGCCTCCTCGGGCGGCACGATGTTCCACACCGACAGCGCCTCGTGCCCGTTCATCAGGCTGCGCTCGGTCGACTGGCCGGTCAGCACCTGCTCGATATAGGTCGCGCCGAACAGCTGCCCGGTCCGGAACACCGCCGACAGGAACTTGCGCGCCACCTCGGTCGCATCGACGGCGGTGCCGCTGCCCAGGCAATTGTCGCAATTGCCGCAGGGCTCGACAGGGTTCTCGCCGAAATGGCGCAGCAGGACGTGGCGCCGGCATCCGCCCGTCTCGACCAGCGCGCCCATCGCGGCCAGCCGCTGCCGCTCGCCCGGCTGGCGTGCCGCCTCGACCTCGCCGATGCGCTGGCGGGCGCGGGCGAAATCGTCGGCGCCCCAGAACAGGTGCGCGACCGACGGGTCGCCGTCGCGACCGGCGCGGCCGGTTTCCTGGTAATAGGCCTCAATCGATTTCGGCAGCCCGGCATGCGCGACGAAGCGGACGTCGGGCTTGTCGATCCCCATCCCGAACGCGACCGTGGCGCAGATCACCATGTCCTCGGACGCGACGAAATCCGCCTGGTTCCGCGCCCGCACCGCCGCGTCCAGCCCGGCATGATAGGCGCGCGTCGGCCGCCCGGTCGACCGGCCCAGCGCCTCGGCCAGCTTCTCGGTCTGCGCGCGGGTCTGCGCATAGACGATGCCGGGGCCGGGGGTGGCGGCGATCAGGTCGGCGATCTGCCGCGTCGTCTGGTCGCGCGGGGTGATCGTGTAGCGGATGTTCGGCCGGTCGAACCCCGACACGATCATCCCGTCTTCGGGAATGCCCAGCTGGCGGGCGATATCGGCACGGGTATGCGCATCGGCGGTCGCGGTCAGCGCCAGCCGCGGCACGTCCGGAAACGCATCCATCAGCGGCCCGAGCAGGCGATAGTCGGGGCGGAAGTCGTGCCCCCATTCGCTGACGCAGTGCGCCTCGTCGATCGCGAACAGCGACAGCCGCGTCTCCGCCAGCAGCTCGCGGAAATGCCCGCCGGAGGCGCGTTCGGGCGCGACGTACAGCAGGTCCAGCTCGCCGCCGCGCAGCCGCGCCATCGTCTCCGCCCGGTTCTCGTCGACCGAGGTCAGCGTCGCCGCGCTGATCCCCACCGCGGTGGCCGCGCGCAGCTGGTCGTGCATCAGCGCGATCAACGGCGAGACGACGACACACGTCCCCTCCAGCATGGTCGCCGGCAACTGGTAGCAGAGCGACTTGCCCGCCCCCGTCGGCATCACCGCCAGCGTCCGCTCCCCCGCCAGCACGCGGCCAACGACATCGGCCTGCACGCCGCGAAAACCGGGAAAGCCGAACACGCGTTGCAGGGTGGGGAGCGGGTCGGGGACCATGGCCGGCCATGTAGGGGAGCGGGGCGGCGGGGTCGAGGGCAACATCGGTCCTCTGTCCTACACGCGTCGGTTCGCCTACCACTCTCGCGCACCGCTCTTTCCCACGTTGAACCCCTTCACTGCGCCTGGCTCCGCCGTGCGCCGGAAACATGTTCTTGCCCTTACCTTAGCCTTACCTTCCGCGGTCACAGAGCCGGGAGCCGGACGGGCGGCCACGCGTTGGCGCCCGATGCAACAGGTCCGTAACCTCCGCTCCGAACAGGAATATGTGCTCGACATCGACGGCGAACGTGCCGTCGCGGCCTATCAGCGGGAGGGCGACACGATCGTCTTCACCCACACCGTCGTGCCGCCGGCGATCGAGGGGCGCGGCGTCGGCAGCCGGCTGATCCGCGCCGCGCTCGACGATGCGCGCGACCAGGGGCTGAAGGTCGTGCCCCAATGTCCGTTCGTGGGCGCCTATATCGAACGGCATCCGGAATATCGCGACCTGCTGCGATAGGGTGTTCTACTCCGCCGCGACCGCCTCGTCGCCGCGCGCGCGCTCCGCCGCCTGCCGGTTCCACATCGCCGCATACAGCCCGCCGCGCCGCAGCAGCTCGGCGTGGCGGCCGCTCTCCGCCACCCGCCCCTCGTCGAGCACGACGATGCGGTCGGCGCCGACCACCGTCGACAGCCGGTGCGCGATCACGATGGTGGTGCGGCCGCGCTCCACCGCCTCCAGCGTGTCGAGGATGTCCGCCTCGGTCCGGCTGTCGAGCGCGCTGGTCGCCTCGTCCAGGATCAGGATCGGCGGGTTCTTCAGCAGCGTGCGGGCGATCGCCACGCGCTGCTTCTCGCCGCCGGACAGCTTCAGCCCGCGCTCGCCGACCCGGGTGGCGTATCCGTCGGTCTGGCGCTCGATGAAGCCGGCGATGGCGGCGCCCTCCGCGGCGCGGCGCACCTCGGTCTCGTCGGCCCCCTCGCGACCATAGGCGATGTTGTACCCGATCGTGTCGTTGAACAGCACCGTGTCCTGCGGGACGATGCCGATCCCGGCGCGCAAGGAGGCCTGCGTCACGTCGCGGATATCCTGCCCGTCGATCGTGATGCGCCCGCCGTCGATGTCGTAGAAGCGGTACAGCAGCCGTGCGAGCGTCGACTTGCCCGCCCCCGACGATCCGACCACCGCGACCGTGCTGCCGGCGGGGATGTCGAGGTCCAGCCCCTTCAGGATCGCACGATCGGGGTCGTAGCCGAAGCGGACGCCCTCGAACCGCACATGCCCGCGCGCGATCGCCAGCGGCCGGGCGCCGGGTGCGTCGACCACCTCGGCCGGCGTGTCGATCAGGTCGAACATGCTGCCCATGTCGATCGCTCCCTGCCGGATCGTGCGATAGACCATGCCCAGCAGGTCGAGCGGCCGGAACAGCTGTGCCAGCAGCGTCGACACGAACACCACGTCGCCGGCCGAGAAGGTGCCGCGGCTCCATCCCCACGCCACGAACGCCATGCCGCCGCCCAGCATCAGGTTGGTGATCGCCGCCTGCCCGACGTTCAGCCACGCCAGCGAATTCTCCGACTTGGTGGCGGCGCGGGCATAGGCGTCGACCGCCGCCTCGTACCGCCGCGCCTCGCGCTCCTCCGCCCCGAAATACTTCACCGTCTCGAAGTTCAGGAGCGAATCGACCGCATGCGCGACCGCCCCGGTGTCCAGATCGTTCATTCGCGTGCGCAGCGCGTTGCGCCAGTCGGTGACGATGCGGGTGAACCAGATGTACAGCACCACCATCGCCACGGTCGCACCGACCAGCCACAGCCCGAAGCCGGTCCAGAAGATGCCCAGCACGAGCACCAGTTCCAGAATGGTCGGCGCGATGTTGAACAGCAGGAAGTACAGCATCGTATCGATGCTCTTGGTGCCGCGCTCGACCACCTTGGTCACCGCGCCGGTGCGCCGCTCCAGATGGAATCGCAGCGACAGGCCGTGCAGGTGGCGGAACACGTCGGCCGCCAGCCGCCGGGTCGCGTCCTGCCCGACCCGCTCGAACACCGCGTTGCGCAGATTGTCGAACAGCGTCGTCCCGAACCGCGACGCGGCATAGGCGACGACCAGCAGGATCACGAGCGTCGCTGCCGACCGGTCGCCCACCGCCATCCGGTCGACCGCGTATTTCAGCGTATAGGCGGCGCCGAACACCTGGATAAGCTTCGAACAGACCACCAGCGCCATCGCCCCGGCGATCCGGGCGCGTAGCATCGGCTCCCCCGCCGGCCACAGATAGGGCAGGAAGCGGCGCAGGGTCGGCAGCAACGGCTGGTCGGAGGCGGACGGAGTGGCGGTCTGTGGGGGCATCTGCGCCCCATGTCGGACTGCAGGCCTCGCTGTGCAATGCCCCGCAGCGGGACGGGCGCGTTCGAAAGCGTCAGTCGTCCTGCCGGAACCGTTCGCCGCATCCGGCGGTTCTCATCGCGAAGGGAAATCGACCATGGGCCCGATGTTCTTCGTGATGGCGATTCTGGGATGCGCCGACGGCAGCGAGCAGTGCACCGAGGCACGGCTGGTACCCGTCCGCTACTCCACCATGGCCCAGTGCCGTGCCGCCCTGGCCGACCAGATCGCCCGCAACACCGACGTTCCCTACCCCGTCATCGGCGCCGACTGCCGCCGCATGGGCGCCCAGATCGCGGCCGTCGACGGTCGCAAACCCCGTAGCTGAACGGTCGCACCCGCTACATCGTGGCAGGTCCCGGTCCAGCCTGACGCGGCCGGGTCCAAAGGGTCGGGTCGCGGGGTGCGGGCGGGTATAGCCGGGCGCGGGCGCGTGCCTCGCCGGCGGCGCGGGTGATGAAGGCGATCTTCTGCCATTTGCTGGTGGTGACGCGGCTGTCCCAGGCGCGTTCGCCGCGCGCCGCGACGGTCCGGCCGATCGTTCCATAGATGTGCGCCGCCGCCAGTACCGCCCAGGCCGCGCGGCCGGGCAGGGCGGGGGTACCCAGCCGGGCGCTCGCCTCGTAGCGCGCGGCCCGGTCGGTCAGGCGGCGGGCCAGCACCGCGACTTTGCCACGGTGCGCAGGGTCGAACAGCGTCCCCGGCGCGATCTCCAGCTCCGCCAGCCAGTCGGCGGGCAGGTAGCATCGGCCGGCGCGGTCGTCCTCGTCCAGGTCGCGCGCGATATTGGCCAGCTGGAAGGCGAGGCCCAGGTCGCAGGCCCGGTCGAGCGTCGCATCGTCGTCGGGCGATACCCCCATCACCACCGCCATCATGCAGCCGACGACGCCCGCGACATGATAGCAATATCGGTAAAGGTCGTCCTCGGTCTGCGGGCGCCACTCGTCTGCATCCAGCGCGAAGCCTGCGACCAGATCGCGCGGCCACGCCTGCGGCATCGCCGTCTCCGCCGCGACGATGCGCAGCGCGTCGAACGCCGGATCGCCGACGACCTGGCCGGCCAGCGCCGCCTCCGTCTTCGCCGACAGCTCTGCCAGCCGTTCGGGGGCGCCGGGCAACAGCGTCATGCCATGGCCATGGTCCTGCCCGTCGGCGATGTCGTCGCAGCGCCGGCACCAGGCATAGAGCAGCCACGCCCGCTCGCGCGTCGGCCGGTCGAACAGCGTGCTGGCGGCGGCGAAGCTCTTCGACCCCAGCGCGATCGACTCGCGGGCGGCGGCGACGATCGCCGCGCGGGGGGGTGGGGCGTCCGTCACAGGTCGGCGGCGGACATCCGCACGATCGGTTGGGTCGGGCGATGCGCGGCCATCCGGTCCAGCAGCGTGTCGAGGGTGTCGGCGACGATCAGCAGGTCGCGGTGCTGCGGCCTGAGGAAGCCTACCGTGCCCATCTTCTCCCAGAACGCGATCAGCTCGTCATAATAGCCGGCGACGTTCAGCAGCCCGACCGGGTCGGCATGATAGCCCAGCTGCGCCCAGCTCAGCGCCTCCCACAATTCGTCCATCGTGCCGGTGCCGCCGGGAATGGTGACGAAGCCATCGGCGAGATCGGTGAACGCCTGCTTGCGCTGGTGCATGCCGGCGACGACGTGGAGTTCGGTCAACCCGCGATGCGCGACCTCGGCATCGACCAGCGCCTGCGGGATCACGCCGATCACCTCGCCGCCCGCCGCCAGCGCACCGTCGGCGATCGCACCCATCAGGCCCAGTCGCCCGCCGCCATAGACCACGCCGATACCCCGTTCCGCCAGCGTCCGGCCGACGTCGCGGGCATGGTCGATATAGATGGGGTCGGCGGGCGTGGCGGAGCCGCAATAAATGGCGAGGCGCTTCATCCGGGCAGCGCTAGGCGATGGCGGGGATAGCGGCAAGCGTCTGGCCGTGCGCGAAGCCGGTCGGATTGACGAACGATTGCTGTCAACATGGCCGGTTTGTCCGTACCGCGCGGGATGGGTGCAACATGATGGCAACATGAACCGGTCAGGGCACCACGATGAACGCTGATCCCATGGCGGTCGCGACGTCGATCGGCCGCGTATCGCGCGGTCGGGCAGGTCTCGCGCCGATCGATGTCCGCGGCGCGTGGCTGCCGCTGGCCGTGGCGGCGGTGATCCTGTGGTTCGTCGGCCGCGTGTTCGTCGCGCCGCTGGACCATGACGAATCGCAGTATGTCGCCACCGCGATGCTGGTGCATGGCGCCCTGCCGTACCGCGATTTCGTCTCGCTCCAGCCGCCGCTGCAGAGCTGGTTCTATGCGCCGCTCGGCATGCTGCCGGCGGGCTATATCTTTCCCGGCATGCGGCTGCTGACCGCGGCCCTGGCGATCGCGGCTCTCGCGATCCTCTATGCGGGCCAGCGGGCGGCGGCGATCGATCGCCGGGCGGCGGCGGCGACCACCCTGGCGATGGCGGCGTGTTCGTCGTTCCAGTTCTCGTCGTCGATCGTCCGCAACGACATGCTGCCGCTCGTGCTGCTCGTGGCGGCGACGTTCCCGGCGATGCGGATGGCCGATGCCCGCGGGCGGGACGGCGTATCGCCGGCGTTCGGCTGCGGCGTGTTGCTGGCGCTCGCGGCGGCGACCAAGCTGTCCTATGTGCCGATGATCGTGGCGGTCGGGCTGTGCCAGATCGCGCTCGCCCGGCGGATCGTCGACCGGCGGATCCTCGGCTATGGCGCGGGGCTCGCGATCGGGCTGGTGCCGCTGCTGGTCGCGGCGCGGGTCGCGCCCGGCAACTTCCACTGGGGCGTCTACACCTTCGCGCGCACCGCTCCCTATGACTGGTACGCGACGATCGGCCGGGCTGCGGAACTGGATACGACGGTCAAGCTGGCCATGCTGGCGCGCTACATGGCGACATCGCCGGTCGGGGTGGCGCTGGCGCTGGTCGCGATCGGCTGGTGGCGGTGTCGGGCGGGGCCGAACCGGCCGGCGCTGATGCTGATCGCGATGTGTGCCGCGGGGCTGGCCGGGGCCGCGATGCCGACGCCGGCGCATCGGCAATATCTGCTGCCGCTGCTGCCGCCGCTGTTCGTCCTCCTGGGTCTGATGCTGGCGCGGGGCCGTGCCGGCAGGGGAGCGTGGCTGGCACTGGCGATCACCGCTGCGCTGGGGCTGGTGCCGACCGCGACCGCGCTGGCCCGCCTGCCGGTCGCCGGATCGCCGCTGTTGACCGCGCAGGCGCAGTCCGCTGCCATGCGCTGGATCATCTCGTCGACGGGCACGACGGGCCCGGTCGCGACGCTGTCGCCGGACCGGGCGGTGGACAGCGGCCTGCCGCTCGATCCGCGCTTCGCCGCCGGGCCGTTCGTGTTCCGCAGCGGCGAGCTCCTGTCGCCGCGTCATGCCCGGCGGCTGAACGCGACGACGCCGGATACGCTGGCCCGCGACTTCGGCCGTCACCCGCCCGCCGCCGTCCTCGTCGGGTACGAACGGCAGGTCCGCCACGGCGACATCCAGGTCGATCGCCCATTGGAGGAATGGGCGGTGTCGCACGGCTATGCTGCCTATGCGCTGCCCGATCGGGTCGGGCGGCTATACGTTCGGTAGGGGGCGATCGACCGCCCCCCGTCGTCCTATCGCCCGTCCAGCATCAGCGCGGCGGTCGCCTTGGCGCTGCCGACGACGCCCGGGATGCCGGCACCCGGATGCGTGCCCGCGCCGACGAAGTACAGGTTGGGGATCGCGTCGTCGCGGTTGTGAACCCGGAAATAGGCGCTCTGCTGCAGCACCGGTTCCAGCGAGAAGGCGCTGCCCAGATGCGCCTTCAGGTCGGTGGCGAAATCGGACGGGGCATAGCTGAACTTCGTCACGATCCGCTCGTGGATGTCGGGGATCAGGCGGCGGCCCACCTCGTCCAGGATGCGGCGCTCCAGCACCGGCGCGATCTCGTTCCAGTCGACCGGGAACTTGCCCATATGGGGCACCGGCGCCAGCGCGTAGAAGGTCGAATGCCCCTCCGGCGCCATCGACGGATCGGTGACGGTCGGGTGGTGGAGGTAGAGCGAGAAATCCTCCGACAGCACGCCGTGGTCGTAGATGTCCTCCAGCAGGCCCTTATAGCGCGGGCCGAACAGGATCATGTGGTGCGGAATGCCCGGCCACGCGCCCTTGATCCCGAAATGCACCACGAACAGCGACGGCGAGTAGCGCTTGCGCTCCAGCCGGTTCTTCGTGCGCTGCGCCGATCGCGAGGTGCCCAGCAGGTCGCGATAGGTGTGCATGATGTCGCTGTTCGCGGCCACCATCTCAGCCTCGGCGCGCCAGCCGCTCTCGGTGACGACGCCGGTCGCCCGGTCGCCCAGCGTCTCGATCTGCGCGACCGGATCGCCCAGCCGCAGGCGTCCGCCCAGCCGCTCGAACTGCGCGACCAGCCCGGCGACCAGCCGGTTGGTGCCGCCCTTGGCGAACCACACGCCGCCGTCGCGCTCCAGCTTGTGGATCAGCGCATAGATCGCGCTGGTCGTCATCGGATTGCCGCCCACCAGCAGCGTGTGGAAGCTCAGCGCCTCGCGCAGCTTTTCCGATTTCACGAAGCTCGATACGATCGAATAGACCGATCGCCACGCCTGGTACTTGGCCAGCGCCGGCGCCGCCTTCACCATCGATGCGAAGTCGAGGAACGCGACATGGCCCAGCTTCTCGTACCCCTCGCGGAACACGCCGGCCGAATAGGTCAGGAAGCGCTGGTATCCCTCCCAGTCGCCGGGATGCAGCTTCTCGATCTCGGCGCGCAGCACCGTGTCGTCGTTGGTATAGTCGAAATTGGTCCCGTCGGGCCAGTTCAGCCGATAGAAGGGGCTGACCGGCACCAGCTCGACATCGTCGGCCATGTGCCGCCCGGTCAGTGCCCACAATTCTTCCAGACAGGCGGGATCGGTGATGACGGTGGGCCCGGCATCGAAGGTGAAGCCGTCGCGCTCCCAGTAATAGGCCCGCCCGCCGGGCTTGTCCCGCGCCTCGACGATGGTGGTGTCCACCCCCGCCGACTGCAGCCGGATCGCGAGCGCCAGCCCACCGAAGCCCGATCCGATGACGACCGCGCGCCTCATGCCGCGGCTCCGCCGGCCAGTGCGCGGACGGCGCGGGAAATGGGCACCGGCGGTTTGCCGACCAGCACGCGGGCCTTGTCGCTCATCGTCGATTCACCAGCATAGAAGCGGCCGATCAGGCCGGGAGAGAGGCGATAGAAGCGTTCGAGCACGCGGTAGCGTTCCTCCGGAAAAGCCGCACGGAATAACATCGTGTCCAGCATGCGATAGAAACCGCGCCCGCGCCACGCCTTCGCCGCCAGGTCGCGGGTCACGTCGTGGAGCGCGGCCCCGTCGAAGTCGCGCCGGGCGGCCAGCATCGCGGCGGTCCGCACCGCATCGGGCAGCGAATAGCCGGTGGTCGGGTGGAACAGCCCGGCGCGCATCCCCGCCTTCGCCACCGCCCCCGTTGAGCGCCAATAGGCGTCGAAGTCTCCGCCCAGCGCCACCGGCAGCACGCCGTGCTCCTCGCCCGCCGGCTGCTCCACGGTCCAGCCGCGCGCCGCGGCATAGTCGTGGATGCGATCGGCCAGCAGCGGCCGGTCCAGATCGGGCGTGTCGCTGTAATAGGTGTCCTCGACGAACATGCGCGTGCGCCCCAGCGGCAGGCAGTAGACGAAGCGATAGCCGTCGATCTGCGGCACCGTGGCGTCCATGATGACCGGATCGGTCATCCCGTGCGGCGCCGCCAGCCGCAACTCGCGCCCGACGAACTTCTGCCAGCCCAGCTCCAGCGTCGACAGGTCGCCCGGCCCGCGGGCGTCGATCACCCCGCGCGCCTCGATCCGCTCGCCATCGGCCAGCACCACCGTGGTCGCCGACACCTCTTTCACCGCGCGGCCCAGTACCAGCGCCTCCGCGGGCAGGGCGGCGCGGACCACCGCGTCCAGCCGCTCGCTCTCGATCGAGTGATAGGGCGCGGCGATCGTCCGCGCATGCCCCGGAAAGGCGACGCTGTGATTGGCCCATGCCTGCGTCACCAGCGGCGCCACGATCCAGCGGTCGCGCGCCGCGACATCGGCGCCGAAGAACGACCAGCGATGATTGCCGCCGATCACCGGCGCCGCATCGATCAGCCGGATCGTCATGCCGGGGTGCCGCGCCTGGATCGCCAGCGCCGCCAGCCCGCCGGCCAGCCCGGCACCGACGATCGCGAGGTCGCAAGGAGAGGGGCGGGCCATCGCCCCCTGCTAGGCCAAAGCGCTCGGCGGGGAAATGCCCTTCCGGTCGCCACGGTGATGCGGATCATCTTTGCCGCCCGCGCACGGCATGCGGAACACGACGACGCCCCCCGCCCGCAGGCGGGGGGCGCCGTCCCGTCCGTCGGTCCTACAGCCCCACCACGCCGCCGTCGTCGCGGGTGATGACGATCGTCGCCGACCGCGGCCGGGTCGTCGCCGGGGCGGCCGCGCCACCCTGGTTGGTCGGCCAGTTGCTGGTCGGGCTGCCCGCGCTCGACGCGCCTTCGCCCGGATGCTGGATGTTGACGAAGACCGAGCGGCCATCCGGCGTCGAGTGGATGCCGGTGATCTCGCACTGCTTCGGCCCCACCAGGAACCGGCGCAGCGTCGCGCCCGGCGCCTTGCCGATCCGCGTCGTCGTGGTGCCGGTCGCCCCGTTCAGCGTGCTGGTCACGGTGCGCGTGCCGCCGTCGCCGACCGTGCCGGGGATCGCCGCCAGCATCATGCAGTTGGTGACGTCGGTATAGGCGCCGTCGTCGGTCTGGATCCACATCACCGGGGTGACCTGGCCCGACGGGTTGCTCGGCAGGCCGAACCACAGGCCGTCGGGGGACGACAGGTCGTTGCTGGCGTCCAGCCCCGACAGGTTGATCGTCGCCGGATCCAGGTCCGATCCCGAACCGAAGGCATAGATGTCCCAGGTGAAGCCGGTCGCTTCCGACGTGTCGCCCGTCTCGCGCAGGCGGATGACATGGCCGTTGACGTTGCCCGTGCCCGGCCCGCGTCCGTCGACCTTGGGATCGGTATAGGCGCGCGGATTGGCCGGATCGACCGCGCGGGTGCCGGTCGGCGTGCGGGACGAGTTGTTGGTCAGCGTGCAGTACATCTCGCCCGTCGCCGGGTTCACCGCGGTCCATTCCGGCCGGTCCATCGGCGTCGCGCCCAGCGCGTCGGCGGCCAGACGGGTGTTGATCAGCACGTCCGCCTGGCTCTCGAACGCATAGGTGGCGTTCGCCGAGGTCAGCGGGCCCTGCCCGAACACCAGCGGCAGCCACTGGCCCGATCCGTCCGCATTGAAGCGCGCGACGTACAGCGTGCCGGCGTCCAGATACTTGTCGCCGATCGCCAGCCGGTCGGTCGCGGTCGCGTCCGCCGCGGCCCAGGCGGTGTTCGACACGAACTTGTAGATATACTCGTTCTGCGCGTCGTCACCCATGTAGAAGGCGGGCTTCACCCCCGCCACGGTGCGGCCGATCTGGCAGCCCTCGTGGTTCATCCGGCCAAGCGCCGTACGCTTGCGCGGGGTCGACTGCGGATTGAACGGATCGATCTCGACGATCCAGCCGAACTGGTTGGGCTCGTTGCGGAAGTCGCCGGTGCCGTCGGCCGCCGTGCCGGCGCGCAGCGTGGCGTTCCACCGTGAGAAGATCGTGCTGGTCGCATCCGCCGGCACCACCGACGTCCAGCGATAATTGCCCGCGCGACCCTGGCCGATGCCGTACCGCGCCAGCGCCACGTTCTGGCGCGCCAGCCCCGCGGCCGTGCGCGCCGCGACGTCGCCGGTATCGCGGCGGAAATAGCCGGCCCAGTTCTCCTCCGCGGTCAGATAGGTCTGCCACGGCATGGTGCCGTTCGCGCAGTTGTTGATCGTCCCGCGGCCCGCGGTGCCGTCGGCCGAGAAGGCGGTACGCAGCTGTGCGTTGCCGCGCACCGGCCCGCTGAAGCTCATCGGCGTGTTGGGCGTGATCCGCCGGTTGAAGGTGGAGGTGGGGACATAGGCCCAGGCGGTGCCGGTGCGGGACACCTCGACCACCGATACGCCGTGGCACTCGATCTCCTTGATCACCTCGGCTTCCGGACGGGGGGCGGTCGCGCCGCTCTCCAGCCCGGTCGGGCCGTTCGGGTGCAGGTAGATCTCGGTGATGTTCTCGTGGTTCATCGCCAGCAGGCCGCGCGTGCTGCTGGTCGCATCGGGTGCACCCGCGCCGGACAGTCCGAAATAGCTCATGCCGTCGTGATGGTCGCCGGCGCGCTGGGCGAAGTTCGTGTCGCTGCCGTTATTGGCATAGGCGGGGACGCTGGCGGCGATCGGATCGCCCAGCCGGTACAGCACGGTGACGCTGTAGCCGGTCGGCACCGCAACGGTGTCGGCCAGGCTCTTGGCGACCGCGGTGAAACCCAGCGCGGGGGCGCCGACCGTCACCGCGACTGTGGCGGACGCAGGCGCGCCGCCCTTCAGCGCGGTGAAGCGGAACGTCATCTCGGTGCCGGTCGCGACGGCGGGCGCGATGAAGGTCGCGGTGTTGGTCGCCGCACCCGACAGCGTCACGGTCGGGCCGGATACCTGCGCCCAGCCGGCCGAGTCGGCGGCCCCGGTGACGGTGCCGGTCAGGGTGACCGGGCGACCGGCGGTGGTGGCGGCGGAGGCGGTGGCGCTGACCGTCAGGTCGGCCGCCTCGCTCTCGTCGTCGCCGCACCCGGCCAGCAGCGCGCTGCCGAATACCGCCGTGCTCATCGCAGTCAGGCCGTTCATCAGCGTCTGGCGCCGCGAATAGCGGATCTGCACCAGATCGCCCAGGCTGGGCGCGGTGCTGGTGTTGGTGTCGATATCGCCATCGTCATAGGCGATCAGGTCGTTCGTATTCATGGACAATCCCCCGGTGGCGCGGCGCTGGCGCCGGCGTGGGGGCTATGTGGCCGCGCCGTGCGACGGCACGGTTGCAGTTCGACGACGATGACAAGTCGTTCACGTTACCGATCCGCGACAACGGCTTCCGGGCCGCAACCGAACCGTCGCGGAACCGTCAAGATCGTGACTTGCCGCGCCGCTAGCGGCCGGTGCGCAGGCGGATCCCGACATGGGGCCGTCCCAGGGGGAATCATCGATGAAGACCGTCTATCGCCGCGCGGCCCTGTCCGCCGGCGTCGCCCTGCTCGCGCTGGCGCCGGGCATCGCCGCCGCCGATCCGCTTGCGGCTGCCGCGCCGGCCGATGCTTCCGCCCCCGCCGACGACCAGGCGGCGTCCGCGCCCGAGGATATCGTCGTCACCGGCACCGTCACCCGCTCGGTGACGCAGATCACCGGCGCCGACATGCAGAAGGTGCTGCCCGGCATCAATCCGCTCCAGGCGCTCCAGACGCTGCCCGGCGTCACCTTCCTCACCGCCGATCCGTGGGGCAACAACGAACAGAACATCTCGCTGTTCGTCCACGGCTTCAACGCGCAGCAGCTGGGCTACACGCTCGACGGTGTGCCGCTGGGCGATCAGCAATACGGCAACTATAACGGCCTGTCGCCGCAGCGCGCGATCATCAGCGAGAACGTGTCGCGCGTGTCGCTGGCCTCCGGCGCCGGCGACCTCGCCACCGCGTCGACCAGCAACCTGGGCGGCACCATCTCCACCTATTCCAGCGATCCCCGCGACACCTTCGGGGTACAGCTGAACCAGACGCTGGGCAGCTACGACGCCAGCCGCCTGTACGTGCGCGTCGACAGCGGCGAATTCGGCAACGGCAATTCCGCCTATATCGCCGGCGTGCGGCACAAGGCGCGGGCATGGGATTTCGACGGTATCCAGGGCGGCTATCAGGCCAATGCGAAATTCGTCCATGACGACGCGATGGGGCGACTGACGCTGTATGGCGCCTTCTCGGACAAGATCGAGCCCAACGAGGACGCGACGGTCATCACCCCCGCCAACCGCGCCACCGCACCCTATACCCGGCCCTTCCTCTATCCGGATTTCGGCGCCGCGCTGAACTATCTGGCATCGGGCGCGTACCGCGCGGCGGGCTCGAACTATCGCAACTTCTACTCGGATGCGCAGCGCACCGACTATCTCGGCTATGCCAAGTATGAGTGGCGGGTCGACGAGCGTACCACGTTCGATAACACCGCCTATTTCCACCACGACGACGGCGTCGGCGTGGTGGCGGGGCCGATCGACGTGGCCGGTCTGCCGCGCCTGTTCTCCTTCTATTATCCGGGCCGCGACCTGACCCAGGTGTTCGGTGGATCGGGCTTCGCGACCCGGACGACCGAATACCGCATTGATCGCGGCGGCATCGTCTCGGCGCTGCGCCTCGCGCTCGGCGATCACCGGGTCGAATTCGGTGCGTGGTACGAACATAACAGCTCGTCCGCCTATCGACGCTGGTATCCGCTGCTGCGCAACGATCCGTCGACGCCGTACCAGCGCCCGCGCGACGATCTCGACCCGCTCATCACCCAGTATCACAGCGAGATCCGCGTCGACGTGCTGCAGGCGCACCTGCAGGACAGCTGGCACGTCACCCCCGCGCTGACCGTGCAGGCGGGTTTCAAGAGCACTTTCCAGAATGCGGAGCAGCGCGTGCCGGTGCAGCCGATTCCCGGATCGTTCACCGGATCGGTCGCGCTGCCGGTCGGCCGGCTCAACACGCATCGCTGGTTCCTGCCGCAGGCGGGCGCGCTGTGGGATGCGACCCCGACCGAACAGGTGTTCGTCAACGCGCAGAAGAACATTCGCCAGTTCCAGACCAGCGCCGCCGCCGGCCTGTCGCCCTTCGCGCTCGGCAGCCAGGGCGCGTTCGAGCTGTTCCGTGCCGATGTCGACCCGGAAACCAGCTGGACCTACGAGGCGGGGATCCGCACCCGCCGCACGCTGAACCTGGGTCCGGTCACCGCGATCGAGGGGCAGGTCAGCTACTACCATGTCGACTTCTCGAACCGCCTGCTCGGGATCAGCCCGAATGCGGCGATCAACGCGATCGTCTCGGGCGCGGCGCTGCTCCAGAATGTCGGCGGGGTGAAGACCGACGGCGTCGATCTGGCCGCGACGATCCGGTTCGGCTCGGCCTTCTCCTTCTACGACGCGCTGTCCTACAACAATTCGCGCTATCAGGACGATTACGTCACCGGCACCTCGACCATCGCGACCGCGGGCAAGCAGGTGCCCGGCAGCCCCAAATGGCTCAACAAGTTCGTCGCCTCCGCCAGCCATGGCCCGGTCGAGGCGCAGCTGGTCGGCGACTATATCGGCAAGCGCTATGCCACCTACACGAATGACTTGACGGTCAACGGATACTTGACGCTGGCCGGACGGGTCGCGGTGCGCGTTCCGCTCGCCGACGGGCAGGTCATCCGGACCGCGACGATCAGCCTGAATGTGACCAATATCACCGATAAAAAGGCCGCATCGTCGCTGTCGATCGGCGCCGCATCGGGCACCTTCAACCAGTTCCCGCTCGCCCCGCGCCAGGTGTTCGGTACGATAAGCGTAGGGTTCTGAATGGCTTGGGGAGGGTCGGTGCCGCCGGCCTTCCCCGTGCGTTGTGCCCTGTCGAACCTGATGGGAGCCGACAGATGGGCGACAAGCACGACGACGACCTGGCCGCCCTGCAACTCGCCCTGGTCAAGACCCAGGCCGCCGCCGCCGCTTCCGGCGAACGCATCGTCCTCGTCATGGAAGGCCGCGACGGCGCCGGCAAGGACGGCTCGATCAAGCGCATCGTCGAGCATCTTTCGGTCCGCTCCACCCGCGTCGTCGCCCTCCCGAAACCGTCCGATCGGGAGCGGACGCAATGGTATTTCCAGCGCTATATCAATCATCTGCCATCCGCCGGCGAACTCGTGATCTTCAACCGCTCCTGGTACAACCGCGCCGGGGTGGAGGTGGTGATGGGGTTCTCGACGCCGGCGGAGCAGGCCGAATTCCTCCGCGATGCCCCCGATTTCGAACGCATGCTGGTCGAAAGCGGCATCAAGCTCGTCAAGCTGTGGCTCGACATCTCGAAGGACGAGCAGAAGAAGCGGCTGGAGGCCCGCCGCACCGACCCGTTGAAAATGCTCAAGGTTTCCGACATGGACGCGGTCGCGCAGACCAAATGGGCGGATTACTCGGCCGCTCGCGACACGATGCTCACCCGCACCGATACGCCGCTCGCGCCCTGGTTCTGCGTCCGCGCCGATCACAAGAAGGCGGCCCGCAAGGCGATCATCCGCCACATCCTCCACGCCGTCGCGCCACCCGATATCGCCAGAGACGTCAGGCAGGCTGATCCGGAAATACTCTTCCCCTTCGATCTGCGCGCAACGGAGGACGGTAGACTGGCCCGCTGATCCTGCGCCCGCCAAACCTCCGACATCGAACGAGTGTCCCGAAACAGGTCATTGGGAACGCGGATAATTCCGGCAACCAGTGAACTGCCCGATCGTTGAGACGGGATGAACCGATAGCTACGGGGCGCACGCGACGCATCCGGGGATCGGTCGAGCAGGTGAGGACAAGCGCGGAACATGACGGCAGCGACGAACAGGCCGTACCGGACGGTAAAACTGGCAGACCAGGCGCGGGTCGTTCTGACTTTCTGGGCAACCGCAAAGGAAGACAAGCTTCAGAACATCATGTGCGTCGATCAGGACGGCGCCGTCAGATGGCGCGCTGCCCTGCCCAGTGCTGCCGCGACGCGCGACTGCTTCGTCTCGCTGAAGCAGGTCGGCGAGCGGCTGGTGGCGAAGACATGGAGCGGCTTGGTGGTCGAACTATGCCCAAGCACCGGTGCCCATGTAGCTGCCTGAGCCGGTCTATGTCGTTGGTTTGGTCAGGCGGACGCGACGGTGGTTCAAGCAGGTCGAGACGACTTCCGTTCTGATGTTGCCGTAGATCGCAGTAGCTAGACGCAACTGGGTACGATCCACGCGGCGCGAACTTGGAACTACTTTCTGGGAAAACCTGTCCCTCATTTGGGACCCAAGACGTGTGCGATACGCGTCGTCCCGATAGCTGTCGAACTGGACATTCACGTCTGCAGAAGGGAGCTGTTGGTGGAACGGATCACCTCAGCGATGTCGCACTATTCTCGCATGCCATTTTCGCCACATCACCGATTGCGATAGGGCTGGAACTGACCTATTCGGTTCGGATGCGTGCACGATCGGCGTGCTGAAGGCAAAAGCCACGGGGCGGCATAGTAGGGAACGCTCGGAGTTCACCTCTGGCCGGCGCCTGCCGCGGTGTGCGAGCAACCATCACTGCAAGGCGAGGATCGACCCTCCGCCCAAACGCCTTCGATCAGACGTTCAGCCGGGCGCGCATTTCCTTGCCCGGTTTGAAATAGGGGACGCGCTTGGCGTCGACATCGACCGATTGTCCCGTGCGCGGATTGCGACCGGTGCGGGCCTCACGACTGCGGGTCGAGAAGGCACCGAAGCCACGAATCTCTACCCGGCCACCTTTGGCGAGCCGATCGACGATCTCGTCGAAGAAGGTAGACACAATGGCCTCGACTTCACGCGGACTAAGCGCCGGGTGCTGGCTCGAGATCTGCTGTATCAGTTCTGATCGAATCACGACGGACACTCCCCGTGCCAATCACTGACCCAGAAGTTAATGCAAGTCAACTTGCAAAGGCAAAATCTATACTGGCATTGTAACGAAAAGGCCGGGGTTTTGTACCCCGGCCTTCCGTATCGCTTACTTCTTGGTCTGGTCGCCCTGCGCCTTCAGCGCGGCACCCAGGATGTCGCCCAGCGAGGCGCCCGAGTCGGACGAGCCGTACTGCGCAACGGCCTGCTTCTCCTCGGCAATCTGCATCGCCTTGATCGAGAAGGTGGGCTTCTTCGAACGATCGAAGCCGGTGACCATCGCGTCGAACTTCTGGCCGACCTGGAAACGCTCGGGACGCTGCTCGTCGCGGTCACGACCCAGGTCCGTGCGCTTGATGAAGCCGGTCGCGCCATCGTCGCCCTGCTGCACTTCGAGGCCCGCATCGCGGACTTCGAGGACGGTGACGGTGACGACCTGGCTCTTGCCCAGGCGATCGCCCGCTGCCGCCACGCCGCCGGCCACCGGCCCGCCGCGCTCCAGCTGCTTCATGCCCAGCGAGATGCGCTCCTTCTCGGCATCGATGTCGAGCACGACGGCCTGCACCATCTCACCCTTGCGATGCAGCGCCAGTGCGTCCTCGCCCGACACGCCCCAGGCGATGTCCGACATGTGGACCATGCCGTCGACGTCGTTGTCGAGACCGATGAACAGGCCGAACTCGGTGGCGTTCTTGACTTCGCCCTCGACGGTCGAGCCGACGGGATGCGCGGCCAGGAAGGCCTCCCACGGATTGGCCTGCGCCTGCTTCAGGCCCAGCGAGATGCGGCGCTTCTCCTGATCGACCTCGAGCACGACGACATCGACTTCCTGCGAGGTCGAGACGATCTTGCCCGGATGGACGTTCTTCTTGGTCCAGGACATCTCGGAGACGTGGACCAGGCCCTCGATGCCCGGCTCCAGCTCGACGAACGCACCATATTCGGTGATGTTCGTGACGCGGCCCGACAGCTTGGCGCCAACCGGATACTTCGCGCTCGCGCCGTCCCACGGATCCGACTCGAGCTGCTTCATGCCGAGCGAGATGCGCTGCGTGTCCTTGTTGATGCGGATGATCTGCACCTTCACCGTGTCGCCGATGTTGATCATCTCGGACGGGTGATTGACGCGCTTGTACGACAGGTCGGTGACGTGGAGCAAACCGTCGATGCCGCCCAGGTCGACGAACGCACCGTAATCGGTGATGTTCTTGACGACGCCGTCGATGATCTGGCCTTCATGCAGCGACTGGATCAGGCCCGAACGCTGCTCGGCGCGGGTCTCTTCCAGCACGGCGCGACGCGACACGACGATGTTGCCACGCTTGCGGTCCATCTTCAGGATCTGGAACGGCTGCGGGATGTCCATCAGCGGGGTGACGTCGCGGACCGGGCGGATATCGACCTGCGAACCCGGCAGGAACGCCACGGCGCCCGACAGGTCGACGGTGAAGCCGCCCTTGACGCGGCCGAAGATCGTGCCCTCGACCCGGGCCGACTTGGAGAATTCGAGTTCCAGCTTGTCCCAGGCGGCCTCGCGCCGGGCGCGGTCGCGGCTGAGCATCGCTTCGCCGTGCATGTTCTCGACGCGGTCGACATAGACCTCGACCTCGTCGCCGACCTTCAGTTCGGCCTTCTGGCCGGGGGCGGGGGCGAACTCGCGGAGCGGCACGCGGCCCTCCGACTTCAGGCCGACGTCGATGACGGCCATGTCGTTCTCGATCGCGGTCACGGTGCCGTGGACGACGCGACCCTCGAAGCTGTCGGCGCCGCCGAACATGTCATCGAGCATCGCCGCGAAATCGTCGCGGGTGGGCTGTACCTGGGTAGCCATAAAGAGCGTAGTTCCTCGGTCGTTGTTTCCGGCCAATCGGTTGGTTCCGATGGTCTTGGCCAAAACGCCGCCCCGACCCCATGCCGCGGCGGCATCCATCTTGCAGGCGTGCGGAGGGCAGGACGCAATGCTGTTGGGCTATGCGAAAAGGGCGCGTGAAGACATGCTTCCGCGCCTACCTCTGCGAGCGCCTGCCCGCCGGATGGCGTGGCTATAACGAAAAAGCCGGCGGACCGCAATCGCGCTCCACCGGACTATTCAAGCCGTTCGTCCAGGTTTGCCGGGGCAGCCGACATGACGCCCCGGCAATCGGATGATGATGATCAGGCGATCGCGGCACCCGTCTTGCGACGGCGATAGCGAGCTGCGGCGCCGACCATCGCAAACCCTGTCAGCATCATCGCCCACGTCGCGGGCTCGGGCACCGCGGTCACGGTGAGCCGCGACAGCTTGAACGCGTCGTTCAGACCGTCCGGGCCGTTGATCGATGCGCCGATCAGCCACACGTTGCTGCTGGTGCCGTTGACGTTGAAGTTCACCATGCTGCTGGTCGACGGCCCGTCGTTGCCGACGTTCTTGCTAATGGTGAAATATTCCGACAGATCCATCCCGCTGGTGCTATCCCAGGCAAGGCCGCCGAGCGGCAGATTGGTGTTCCACGCATAGGGGCTGGAGCCGGTAGCGGCGATGAACGCGTCATTATCCAGCGGCTTGCCGCCGTACGAGAACATGTTGAGCTGCGCAGACTGGAGCGTAACGCTGCGGTCGAACTGCAGCACCAGGAATTCCCAGCCGTTCACGTTGTCGATCTGGTGCGAGTTGGACGCGGTTTCGCCGGGAACGAGGGCACCGAGCCCGTCCGAGCCGAAATATCCTACTTCTGCCGCTGCGATCCGGTTGTCGCTGAGCTGACGGTTCCAGGCCGTCACGTGCACGTTCAGCTTCTCGTTACCAACGGTGCTGCCGATGGTGTAGTTGCGCGCATTGCCCGCGCCCGAACCAACCGCCGTGCCATTCGCTTCCGATTTCAGAACGAATTCGGCTGCCTGCGCAGGCAGTGCGGCGAGCGTCGCCGTTGCGGCCATAGCGAGTGGAAGAAACTTGTTCATATCGTGCCCCCGTCTGTCTGCGGTCCTAATCACAAGCATCGATTGCCGACGCAATTGTGAGTTTCGGGTCGGTTTTCCCATCTTGAAACGGCAGAGACTAAAGTGGCTGAATTAACGAAATGCCTTTCGCGACCGGAGGTCATCGCCATCGAGACGCTATTTGCGCGTGCGCTGCGCCTCTACGATCTCGATCGCGCGACGTACCGACGCCTCGATCGACAAGGAGCTGGTATCGAGCGGCGCGGCGTCGGCTGCCTGGACCAGCGGTGCGGCGGACCGTCCCTCATCGCGCGCGTCGCGCGCCCGGATATCGGCGAGCACCCTGTCGAAGCTGAGCGTGGATCCGGCGGTGTGCAGCTCGGCATGCCGCCTTCTGGCACGGATCTGGGAGGTCGCCTTCACGAACAGCTTGGCGTCCGCATCCGGCGCAATGACCGTTCCGATGTCGCGCCCGTCCAGAACCGCGCCGCCCGGTTGCGCGGCGAAGCGCCGCTGCCGCTGGAGCAGTGAGGCACGCACGAGCGGATGGGCCGACACGATCGAGGCAATCTGTCCGACCTCATCCGAGCGCAGCGCCGGATCGGCGAGGGTGCGGTCCTCGAAATCGCAGGCGGCCACCGCATCCGCCTCGATCGCGGGGTCGAGGCCGAGATGCATCACCGTTGCCGCAACGGCGCGGTACAGCAGCCCGGTGTCGAGGTGCGGCAATCCGTAATGCCGCGCCAGCGCGCGCGCGATCGTGCCCTTTCCGCTGGCGGCCGGGCCATCGACCGCGATGATCACTGCGCCTCTCCCGCCAGTTGATCGAGCGAGGTGAAGAAATCCGGGTAGCTGGTCGCGACCGGTGACGCATCGTCGATGGTGACGGGCGCGCGGGCGTGGAGACCGGCGACCGCCATGCTCATCGCAATACGGTGATCCAGTTTCGATGCGATGGTCGCGCCGCCGGCGATCGGGTCGCCACCGCTGCCGGTGACGGTCATGCCATCCTCATGTTCCTCGCATGCGACGCCGCACGCGCCGAGCGCCGCTGCCATCGCGGCGATCCGGTCAGATTCCTTCACGCGCAGCTCGTGTGCGCCACGCGCGACCGTCCGCCCTTCGGCGAAGGCGGCGGCGACGAACAGCACCGGATACTCGTCGATCATGCTCGGCGCCAACTCGGCCGGCACCTCGATCGCGCCCAGGGGTGCGTGGCGGACCCGCAAGTCCGCAACCCGCTCACCGCCGACCACGCGGGCATCCTGCTCGACGATGTCCGCCCCCATCAGTCGCAGCGCCGCGATCAGGCCGGTTCGCGTGGGGTTCAGGCCGACATTGGCGACCAGCACGTCCGATCCCGGAACCACCGAGGCGGCCACCAGCCAGAAGGCGGCCGACGAAGGATCGCCGGGTACCACGATGGACTGCGGCCGCAACTCGGCCTCGCCGTGAATACTGATGACGCGGCCAGCGAGGCCGGGCTCCACCGTCAGCACTGCGCCGAACCCGGCCAGCATCCGTTCCGAATGATCGCGCGTCGCCACCGGCTCGATGACCCGCGTGATACCCGGCGTGTTCAGGCCGGCGAGCAGGATGGCGGACTTCACCTGCGCCGAGGCGACCGGCAGGGCGTATTCGATCGGCACCGCCGGACAGAGCCCGCGCACCATCAGCGGCAGTCGGCCACCCGGCGACGCGGTGAAGTCCGCCCCCATGCGCGACAATGGGTCCATCACGCGCCCCATCGGGCGACCGGACAGCGAGGCATCGCCCGTGAAGGTGGCGGTGATCGGGTGGCTGCTGACCAATCCCATCAGCAACCGGGTCGACGTACCCGAATTGCCCATCTCGAGCGCCTGCGCCGGCTGGAGAAGGCCGCCGACACCGACGCCGTGCACGCGCCAGATGCCGTCGTCGCCGCGCTCGATCGTGGCGCCCATGGCCCGCATCGCGGCTGCGGTGGCGAGGACGTCTTCACCCTCCAGCAGGCCCTCGATCCGGCTTTCGCCGATCGCCAGTGCCGATAGCATCAGCGACCGGTGACTGATCGACTTGTCGCCGGGGACCGCGATCCGTCCGCGCAGCGGACCACGAGCGCCGACGGCCAGGGGACGGGGGGTGGCATGGTGGTTCATCGGGCCGGCGCTTTGACAGCCGGGTTGTCGTATGGCAAGGCGCCCCCACTTTCGGGGGAGGAGCTTGCTTCTCCTCGCGATTCCCAATTCCGAAAGGCACGAGACGGCATGATCAAGCCGGAATGGGGCACGAAGCGTACGTGCCCGAAATGCGCGACGCGTTTCTATGACCTCGAGAAGGACGAGCCGGTCACCTGCATCAACTGCGGTTATGCATGGGAGCCCGAGCCGATCCTGAAGTCGAAGCAGCCGCTGCCGTTCGAGGTGGCCAAGCCCGACCAGCAGAAGCCCGACCAGGATCTGGAGGGCGACGAAGAGGACATCGAGGCGATCACCGGCGAGGACGAAGAGCCCTCCGCCGATGACGAAGTCGATCTGGGCGGCGACGACGATCTGGGCGTGGAAGCGCCGACCAACGACGACGAGCACTGATCGTACGATTGATTTGACGACTTGCGGCAAGCGGCACGAAACGCCGCTTGCCAAGGTCGAGGCGGCCCGCTAGTGGAGCCGCCTTCCCGCGGGATTGGGGCCGTAGCTCAGCTGGGAGAGCGCTGCAATGGCATTGCAGAGGTCAGGGGTTCGATCCCCCTCGGCTCCACCATCCCCCTCCTCGCCAGGCATTTGCCGGCGAGTTTTTCGGCAAACATCGGCTAGCTCGCAGTGCTGCACCGAAGTCCGTCACGGCCTGTTGCGATAGAACGCAGCGGGTAGGTTTTCGGCTGCCTCCTGCCGGACCGGGTAGCCAGTTGACGGCGGGCATTCGCCATTATCAGCAGGTCGATGCGGTTGAACAAGGCATCGCTATCTGCGCGGCATCGCGTCGTGGGGGAGCGACAGTTTCCGGCAACTCGATGCGCGGCTCGCGCTGGTGTCTGGACAGTCTTGCCATGACGGCTTCGCCGCGCCGAAGGATACGTCAGCGGCCATCTAAATGGCGATCGCCGCGTCTCTGAAGAGAGCAGGCTCTGCCGTCATCCTTCCGTCGGGGCGCAACTGAATAAGATTGGGACCGCTCCTTGTGGACGCAGAGCAGAGCGATGCCTGCCGTTGCGGCTACGGCCGTCAGGATCCAAGCCATCGGACCGGCATCACAGGGAAGCCTGCAGAATGGCAAACCCAACCGGTGTAACGATACGAGCACACTCCGGACGCGATCCAGCCTCTACAGCACGGCGGCCTTCGACACAGAAATACTGTGCGGTCGACGCCGGAACGACGGACTGGCGGGGGTTCAGCGCGTATGTGGAGCGGGTGAAGGGAATCGAACCCTCGTCGTAAGCTTGGGAAGCTTCTGCTCTGCCATTGAGCTACACCCGCGTCGGCTGGCCAAGTGCCACGGCGGCCCCGCCGTCGTCAACGATCAATCAGCCTCGTGGTGTCGGGCGGAGGAAGCCGGTCATCTGGTCGGCGATGATGCCGAGCTGGCGCAGGACCGCGGGATCGTTGCAGCCGCCCTCCGCATCGAAGCGGGTCGCCTGGCTGTTGATGGCCGCGGCGAACGGTGTCGGCCACCCGCGCAGTGCATGGGCGATCGAGCGGAGGGCCGCGATCGTGCTGCCCGTCGCCTGCCAGCCATAGGCGGTCGCGATCAGGCCGACGGGCATGCCCGAGAAATAGGGACGGGGGTCGCTCGCGGTTTCCTCGACCAGGTCGAGCGCGTTCTTGACCAGACCGGAGATCGAGCCGTGATAGCCGGGCGAGGCGATCACCACGCCGCTGGCGCGACGGATGGCGGCGACGAACTCCCGCTCCTCGGGCGTACGATCGGCGGCACCCGGGACGTAGAGCGGCAGCGTCGCCAGATAGCTGCCATCGAACATTCGCGTCGGAATGCCTGCCCCTTCGATCACCGACAGGATGTGCATCACCGCCCGCTCGGTCGAGGAGCCGGGCACTGTCGTGCCGCCGATCCCGACGACGAAGTCGCCGTCCGCTGTCTCCGCGCCCGCCATGTATCCGTCTCCATCCATCCCGGCCGTCGCGGCGCAGGGATTGCCTATCGCCCCGCAGCGCCTACGACAATCGTCACGCGACCGACAGTGAGGGAGAGCGATGCCCGGTCCGATCATGGCGACCACGCCGTGCGACCTGCTGGTGATCGGCGGCGGCATCAACGGCGCCGGTATCGCCCGCGATGCGGCAGGACGCGGCCTGACGGTCGTGCTGGTCGAGCGCGACGATCTGGCGGCCCATACCTCGTCCGCGTCCACCAAGCTGATCCATGGCGGCTTGCGCTATCTGGAATATTACGAGCTGCGGCTGGTGCGCGAGGCGCTGATGGAGCGGGAGCGGCTGCTGGCGATCGCGCCGCACATCGCCTGGCCGCTGCGCTTCGTCCTGCCGCAACCACCGGGTGGTCGTCCGGGCTGGCTGATCCGGCTGGGGCTGTTCCTGTACGATCACCTGGGCGGGCGAGGAACGCTGCCGGGATCGGAGTCGGTGCGATTGGCCGGTTCGCCGCTCGGCGCGGGATTGAAGCCCGGTGTGATCCGCGGCTTCGCCTACTCGGACTGCTGGGTCGACGATGCACGGATGGTGGTGCTCAACGCGCTGGATGCGGCGGAGCGGGGGGCGACGATCCTGACGCGGACCAGCATGGTTGCCGCGGCCCATGACGGGGAGCGCTGGAACGCGACGATCGAGGATGCCGCAGGACGCCGGACGATCGCCGCCCGTGCGATCGTGAATGCGGCCGGGCCGTGGGTTCACGGCGTACTCGACCGTGTGACCGGCGCCGCGGCCGAGCCGCCGCCCCGGCTGGTGAAGGGCAGCCACATCGTCGTGCGGCGCCTGTTCGAGGGCGAGCACGCCTATATTCTCCAGAACGTCGATCGCCGGATCGTCTTTGCGATCCCATACGAGCGCGACTTCACGCTGATCGGCACCACCGACATAGCCTGGTCGGAAGAGGCCGGGCCGCCCGCCGCGTCGGCGGCGGAGGTGACGTATCTCTGCGACGCGGTGAATGCCTATCTGGCGAAGCCGATCGGGCCGGGCGATGTCGTCCACAGCTATGCCGGCGTCCGGCCGCTCTACGACGACGGGCGGGCGGATGCGTCCGCGGTGACCCGCGACTATGTGTTGCGGCCGGGCGGCGCCGACGCGCCGGGGTTGCTGTCGGTCTTCGGCGGGAAGATCACGACCTATCGCCGGCTGGCCGAGCATGCGCTGGAGCAACTCGGCGACGTGCTGCCGCCGATGGGCGATCGCTGGACCGATCGCGTGCCGCTGCCCGGGGGTGACCTGCCGGGGCGCGATGCGGATGCGTACATCGACACCACGAGGCGACAATGGCCGTTCCTGAGCGACCATGACGCGCGTCGGCTCGTCCGCAGCTATGGCACGCGGGTCGGGCAGATCCTGGGCGAAGCGCAGGCGTGGGGCCAACTCGGCGAGGACTTCGGCGGCGGGCTGACCGCGGCGGAGGTCGACTATCTGGTCGCCACCGAATGGGCGCGGACGGCCGAGGACATCCTGTGGCGGCGATCGAAGATCGGCCTGCATACCGGTGCCGCGACCGCCGCGGCGCTCGCCACCTATCTGGAGAGACGTGCATGAGCGCCCGGCATATCGTCGCGATCGATCAGGGGACTACCTCCACCCGGGCGATCGTCTTCGACGACCGGGCGAAGCCGCTGGCCATGGCGCAGACCGAATTCGCGCAATCCTATCCGGGCGAAGGCCGGGTCGAGCACGACCCCGACGAGATCTGGCGTGACGTTCGCCGGGTGGTCGCCGCGGCGATCGCGGAAGCCGGACTGGCGGCGCGCGACGTGGCCGCCATCGGCATCACCAATCAGCGCGAGACGGTGGTGGTATGGGACCGGCGCACCGGCGCGCCGATCCATCCCGCGATCGTCTGGCAGGATCGCCGCACCGCCGACCGATGCGCGGCGATGAAGGCGGCCGGACACGAGGCGCTGGTCCGTGCGCGCACCGGACTGCTGCTGGATCCGTATTTCTCTGCGACGAAACTGGCCTGGATCCTCGACAATGTCGACGGCGCGCGCGAACGGGCGGTCGCGGGCGAGCTGGCATTCGGCACCATCGACAGCTTCCTGCTGTGGCGGCTGACCGAGGGCAGGGTGCACGCCACCGACGCGACCAATGCCAGCCGCACCCTGTTGTTCGACATCCATGCGCAGCGCTGGTGTCCCGACCTGCTGGCGCTGTTCGACATTCCCGCCGCGCTGCTTCCGGATGTCATGGATTCGAGTGGCGTCTTCGGCGAGACGACCTTGTTCGGTGCGGCCATCCCGATCGCGGGCATCGCGGGCGACCAGCAGTCGGCATTGGTCGGGCAGGGGTGCTTCGCGGCAGGCGATGCCAAGGCGACGTACGGCACCGGCTGCTTCGTGCTGCTGAACACCGGGACGAGCCCTGTCTCGTCGGACAACCGGCTGATCTCGACGGTCGCGTACCGGCTGGGCGGGCAGGCGACCTATGCGCTGGAAGGATCGATCTTCGTCGCGGGCGCGGCGGTGAAGTGGCTGCGCGATGGCCTCGGCCTGATCACCCACGCCTCGCAGACCGACGACATGGCGACGCGGGTGGCGGACAATGGCGGGGTGTACATGGTGCCGGCCTTTGTCGGGCTGGGCGCGCCGCACTGGCAGCCGGGCGCGCGGGGAGTGATCGCGGGACTGACGCTGGCGACCGAGGCGGCGCATGTCGCGCGCGCGGCGCTGGAGGCGGTGGCGTACCAGACGCTCGACCTGGTCGACGCGATGGATGAGGACGGTGCGCCGATGGGTGCGGCGCTGAGGGTCGATGGCGGAATGGCGGCGAACGACTGGCTGTGCGGGTTCCTGGCGGGGATGCTCGACCGGCCCGTGGAGCGGCCGGCGATGCTGGAGACGACGGCGCTGGGCGCGGCGTTCCTGGCCGGGCTGGGCGTCGGGTTGTGGCCGGACCTGAAGGCGCTGGCCGACCTGAGGGGCGAGCCGGATGTCTTCACGCCGGCGCTGGACGGCCGGGAGCGCGAGCGGTTGCTGACGGGGTGGCGGCAGGCGCTCTCGCTGGCGCTGCGATGACCGTCACCCCAGCGGCGGGCCGGGGTGACGGTTGCGATCAGCGCTTCGGCCGGGTGGGCCGCGCCTGGTAGCGCGGCTTCAGCGGCATCGGCGGGCGCCCGGCGTTCGGGGCGCGGCCGCGCCCACCCGGACTGCGGCTGCCGCCGCCGGCGCTGTTGCCCTGCGCGGGCGGACCGTCGGACTGGGTGATGGTGATCCCGCTCTCCTCGGTATCGGCCGAGCCGGTCCGCTGGACCGCGGCGGCGAACTTTGCGGCGGCGTTGCGGGGGATCTGGACGTAGGTTTCGGCCGGACCGATGCGGATCGCGCCGATCTCGTCGCGGGTCACATGGCCGCGACGGCAGATCAGCGGGAGGAGCCAGCGGGGGTCGGCGTTGTGGCGGCGGCCGATGTCCATGCGGAACCAGACGGTGTCGTCGAAGCCGGGACGGTGGACGCTCTCGCGCCGCTGCGGCTCGGACGAGGCCTCCGCCATCTCCTCGGGCGCGGGCATGCTGGCGCGCAGGGCGCGGACCAGCATCGCGGCGACCTCTTCTGGCGACTTGCTCTCGAGCAGGCGGGTGCCCAGCGCGCGATCCTCGTCGTCCAGCTCGACCGGCTCGGCCAGCTTCGTCAGCAGCCGCTCGCGATCGGCGTTCCGGATGTCCTCGGCCGAGGGGACCGGGCGCCACTCGACGGCGATGCGCGCCGAGCGCAGCATCATGTCGACGCGGCGGCGCTTGGGATAGGGGACGACGAGGATCGCCGTGCCCTTGCGACCGGCGCGGCCGGTACGGCCGGAACGGTGCTGCAGCGTCTCGGCATCACGGGGCAGCTCGACATGGACGACCAGCGACAGGCTGGGCAGATCGATGCCGCGCGCGGCGACGTCGGTGGCGACGCAGACACGCGCACGGCCGTCGCGCAGCGCCTGGAGCGCCTGGTTGCGCTCGTTCTGCGAATGCTCGCCCGACAGCGCGACGGCGGCGAAACCGCGCTCGACCAGGCTGGCGTGGAGGTGGCGGACGTTATCGCGGGTGGCGCAGAACAGCATCGCCGTCTCCGCCTCGTGGAAGCGGAGCAGGTTCACCACCGCATGCTCGATGTCCGACGGGGACACGGCGAGCGCCTGATACTCGATGTCGCCGTGGCCGCGATCCTCGCCCACCGTCGAGATGCGGAGCGCATCGCGCTGGTAGGTGCGGGCGAGGGCGACAATCGGGCGGGGCAGGGTGGCGGAGAAGAGGAGCGTGCGACGCTCGGCCGCAGTGGCGTCGAGCAGCTGCTCCAGATCCTCGCGGAAGCCCATGTCGAGCATCTCGTCGGCCTCGTCCAGCACGGCGGCCTTCAGGTTCGACAGGTCGAGTGCGCCGCGTTCCAGATGGTCGCGCAGGCGGCCGGGGGTGCCGACGACGATGTGCGTCCCCTCGCGCAGCGAGCGGCGTTCGCGCACGGCGTCCATGCCGCCGACGCAGGTGGCGACGCGGGCGCCGGCATAGAGCCAAGCGAGTTCGCGGCTGACCTGCAGCGCCAGTTCGCGGGTGGGGGCGATGACCAGCGCCAGCGGCTTGGCGGGCGGCGGCAGGGTGCCGTCGACGAACAGCTCGCCGGCCATGGCGAGGCCGAAGGCGACCGTCTTGCCGGATCCGGTCTGGGCCGAGACGAGCAGGTCGCGGCCGATCGCCTCTGGCGCGACGACCGAGGCCTGGACGGGAGTGAGGGTGTCGTAGCCGCGCGCGGCCAGCGCCTCGGCAAGCGGGGTGGGGAATTGTTCGGGTAGCATGGCGTTCCAGATGGTGACGGCGCGGCAGTTCAGCCAGCTCGTCCGGCCATTTCACGCGCTATAAGTGTCAGATCGACTGTCCCGTAGCCCATCCGCTCGCCCACGCCCACTGAAAATTATAGCCACCCAGCCAGCCGGTCACGTCCACCGCCTCTCCGATCGCATGGAGACCGGGGACTTTCCGTGCCTCCATCGTACGTTGCGACAATTCCGCGGTGCTGATCCCGCCGACCGTCACCTCCGCCTTGGCATAGCCCTCGGTCCCGCTGGGGCGGAACAGCCACGCCTTCAGCCTGGCAGCGGCGTCGCGCAGGGCGCGGTCGGGGACGTTGCCGAGTTCGGCGGCGATGCCGAGCTTCGCCGCCAGCGCCTCCGACAGGCGATCGGGCAGGTCGAGCATGCGGCGGAGGCCGGCACGGGGGTTGGTACGCTTGGCATCGACCAGCCAGTCGGGCGCGCGGGCGGGGGCGAAATCGATCGCCACCGCCTCGCCGTGGCGCCAGTAGGACGAGGCCTGGAGGATGGCGGGGCCGGACAGGCCGCGATGGGTGAACAGCGCCGCCTCGCGAAAACCGGTGCCGCCCGCAGTCGCCACCACCTCGGTCGCGACGCCCGACAGCTCGCGGAACAGCGCCTCGTCCGGGCCGAGCGTCAGGGGGACGAGCGCGGGGCGCGGCTCGACCAGCTTCAACCCGAAGCAAAGGGCGAGGCGATAGGCATAGTCGGTCGCGCCGAGCTTCGGGATCGAGGGACCACCGGTGGCGATCACCAGCGCCGGCGCGGTGGCGATGCGATCGCCGATCGCGACGCGGAAATGCGTGCCGTCATGCTCGACCTCCGCCGGTCGGCCCAGCGCGAGTTCGACCTGACCCTTCGCGCATTCGTCGAGGAGCATGGCAACGATCTGGCGCGCGCTGCCGTCGCAGAAGAGCTGGCCGAGCGTCTTCTCGTGCCAGGCGATGCCGTAGCTGTCGACCAGCGCGACGAAGTCGGCGGCGGTGTAGCGGCCGAGCGCGGATTTGGCGAAATGCGGGTTGGCCGACAGGTAGCGATCGGCGGTGGCGTCGACGTTGGTGAAGTTGCAGCGGCCGCCGCCGGAGATGACGATCTTCTTCCCCGGCTCGTCGGCATGGTCGACGAGCAGCACCCGCCGCCCGCGCTGGCCGGCAGTGGCGGCGCACATCAGCCCGGCGGCACCGGCGCCGAGGACGATCGCGTCGTGGGTCATGCCGCTCGCGTCCGCGAATGTTGAGGAAGTTTCGGGTTGTGCGGGGTCAAGGCAATGTCGGGGGTGATGGTGGCGCGGGGTGAAAAGGCAGCGATCGCAAGGGGATGTGGCTGCGAAGCCGGACCGGTGGGCGAGTGGATGCGGGTGGCGAAGTTTCGACAGTGGTGCTGACGTAAGATCGGGGAGTTTCGACAGTCATACTGTCGTAACTTCGTCGCAGGCGCGGTGATCGGGTGCGGGGGCATGGGGTTGCTTTACGCCGTCAATGGGATCGTAGGACATCTGAAATGCGGCGGCGGCGAGAGCGTCGGCAGACTGCGGTGTGCGCCGGTGCCTGTTCGCTCTGTGTCCCCGCGAAGGCGGGGACCCAGTACTGGGCTCCCGCCTTCGCGGGAGCACACGGGTAGGGCGGGCGCAGCGTTGTCGTCAGCGGCGTTCCACGACTGGGCCCCGGCCTTCGCCGGGGAGCAGCAAGGGGCGGGGTGACGGGCTTGAAACGGGGTTGTGGTGACTGTGCCTGTCCGTCCCGTGTCCCCGCGAAGGCGGGGACACGGCACTGGGCTCCCGCCTTCGCGGGAGCACACGGATGGGGCGGGCGCAGCATTGTCGTCAGCGGCGTTTCGCGACTGGGCCCCGGCCTTCGCCGGGAAGCAGGAAGGGTCGGGGTGACGGGCTTGAAACGGGGGCGTGGTAACTGTGCCTGTCCGCCCTGTGTCCCCGCGAAGGCGGGGACCCAGCACTGGGTTCCCGCCTTCGCGGGAGCATGCGGGTGGAGCGGAGATGGGGCAACCGCTCGGGCCGCCGGGGAGACTCAGCGCAGCTTGGCGATCGACAGGCCGTCTTCCTTGGCGCGGACCTTGATCGATTCCTCGCTGCGGGTCATCGCCTTGCTGATCGCCTTCAGCGCCATGCCCTTCTTCGCCAGCGTGTGCAGCTTCTGGATCTCGTCCTGCGTCCAGGGCTGGCGGTGACGTTCGAACTTCTCGGCCATCAGTCATTCTCCACGGACAGGACCTCGATCGCGTCGGACCGGCCCTGGAAATCGGCGAGGTCGCCGGCGCCGGTGCCGATCAGCGCGCGGGCGAGGGGCGCGGCGTAGGTGATGCGGGCGTCCGCGTCCGCCTCGTCATGGCCGACGATGGCGATGGTGCGGGTGGCGCCGTTCAGGCGGAAGGTGACGCGACTGCCGATGCCGGCGGTGTCGTCCGCAGGCGGCGCGACGACCTCCGCCGTGGCGGCGCGGGTGTTCCAGTAGCGCAGGTCGCGGCGCAGCGCCTCGCGGTCGTCGTCGCTGGCGGTTTCGACCTGCGCCTCCAGCGCAGCGATGCGCGCGGCGATCAGCGCGGGGCCGGCGGGAGTCATCAGGTTGGGGCCGGTCGGGATCGGAACCTCGAATTTCGGCTCCAGATGTTCCTCGTCGCTCTCGCGGCGGAAGGCGACGCTCATGATGCGGTACTCATGTCAGGGAGATAGGAGGAGGCGGCGGCGGGCGCCATAGGGACGCCCCCGCGGCGGCGTCCCAAAGGGAGCATCAACCACTTCGTCATCCCCGCGCAGGCGGGGATCCATATACGCTGAGACTGGTGGTTAAGTCGCGACGTCGGCGCGTCTGGATCCCCGCCTTCGCGGGGATGACGGGAGGGCGCTCGTCTTTACCCCGGACTTGGTCCCGAGGCGGGCATGCGGTGAGGGGAGGAGCGGGGCCCCGGCTCGAGGCCGGGGCGACGGGGTGTTTGGTGGCAGGCCCGTCGGGCCCTACCGCGCGCTGCCCGCCAGGTAGCGGGCGAGGGGGTCGATCATCTCCTCGGGGATGCGGCGGGCAATGACCGGCATGGTCGCCTGGCTCTTGCGGGCGTCGACGACCTCCTTCTCGCCGCGCCACTGGCGCAGGCGCTGGGCGATGTAGTCGGCGCGCTGGCCGGCGAGGACGGGGTAGGGCTTGCCGGGGGCGTGGCAGCTGGCGCAGGCGGGCAGCTGCTTGTCGGGCAGGCCACGGTCGACGATCGTGCGGGCGGCGGCGGGGCCGGCAGGCGCCGCCGTGCCGATGCCGGGCAGGGCGGCGAAGTGGCGGGCCAGCGCCTGCATCTCGTCCGGGCGGAGCGCGGCGGCGGCGTCGCCCATCACCGCGCTGTGGCGGGTGCCGGTGGCATAGGCCTGGAGGCTGGCGAGGAGATAGGCGGGCCGCTGGCCACCCAGCACCGGGATGTCGGGCTGGCCGCGGCCGCGGCCGTCCGTGCCGTGGCAGCCGGTACAGCCGGCCAGCACGCCGTCGCGGATGCCGGCCGCGCCTGTGGTGCCGGCGCCAAGGGGTGTGCCGGCGACGCCGGCGGGCGCCGCATCCTCGGTCAGGGTGCGATACTCGGCCGGCGTCATGGTCGGCAGGCGGCGGACGAAGGCGGTCATGCGGCGCACCTCGTCCGGGCGATCCTGCACGGCCCAGGCGGGCATGCCGGTATATTTGACGCCGTGCTGGAGGATCCAGAAGATCTGCCTGTCGGTCCACTCGCGCGCGTTCACCGCCAGGTCGGGGGCGGGGGGCGTGGCGCCCTGCATCACGGGCGAGGGACGGCGACCGGGGGCGCCGTGGCACGAGGCGCAGGAAGCGGCGAAGTGGCCGGCGGCGCTGACCAGCTCCTGCCGGGCGGCGGGATCGTCCGGCGCGGAGAAGGCGGCGTGGGTACGGACCGAGTTGCGCATCGTCCAGTGCAGGAACCAGTCGGTGATCGGCCAGTGGCCCGACGAGGCGGCGATGTTGAACACGCCGGACCAGGCGAAGAGCAGGCCGGCGGCGATCAGGCCGGCGAGCGTGGCGGCGGCGCGCGCCCAGGTGATGCGGATCGTCATGCGGTCGCGCCCTTCTGGCGGAGCAGGGTGGCGAGCATGGCGAGCCCGCCGAGGAAGTAGCTGGCCGCGCCGACCATCAGCATGACGACGCCGCCCAGCTGCTGGTCGGCGAGGGCGTGGTCGCCATGGGTGGAGAAATGGCCCGCATAAAGCGGTCTGGGTGCGAGGCCGATCAGCGCGCCCAGAAGGGTCATGTGCATCGAGGTGAGCAGCAGCGCGCCGACCCCGCTCGCGCGGCGTTCGGGCCCGGTGCCGAGAACCGACGCCCAGAGGAGGAGCCCGGCGGCGAGGAACATCGCCTGCTCGACCACCAGCGCCGCGCCGCCGCGATCGGCCAGGGCGCGGGCGGCAGGCAGGTGCCAGCCCCAGACCACCGCCAGCTCGACCACCATCGCCGGCATCGGGCGGGCGAGGCGGGGCAGCCGGTCGGCCAGGTCGAGGCGGGTGCCGACGAGGCCCCAGGCGATGAGCGGCGCGGCGACCGCGACGGCGAGCATGTGCCCGGCCATGTGCCCGGTCATCCCGCCCGTCGCCGCGGCCCACCAGCCGAGCGGGAGCAGCGCCATGCCGGCGATCAGGCAGGCGCGCTTCACCGGCAGTCCGTGAGGAAGACGACGGGGGTGGCGGTGAAGATCACGCCGACGAAGCTGAGCGCGGCGAGCAGCAGCGTGGCGGTGGCGATGAAGCGGAGGCGGTCGATGCGCGTGCCCTGTTCGTGCGGCGGATCGTCACCGGGGGTGCGCTGCTGCACCCAGGCGATGACGCCGGCGGCCGAGATGACGAGCAGCGCCACGACCGTGCCGGCCGCGAACAGGGTGGGGAAGGTGGCGAAGCGGCCGACCTTCGCACAGTTCAGCGCGGCCCACAGGTAGGAGAACAGGAAGTGCACCGCCCACACCGTCGGCGGGACGATCAGCGTCCACAGCGACGCGTCGAGCGTGCGGATGCGGTCGGCCAGCCGCTTCCTCACGAGGCCGCCTCCGGGAACCAGCCGATCGTCGCATAGGTGACGATCGCGGTGAACAGCAGGAAGTGCATGTAGACGGTGATGTTGTGGATGTCGGCGTCGTAGGCGGGGGTCATCTTGCCGGCGATGCTGCGCGCCAGCGTGTAGGACTGGCAGATCGCGCCGATGCCGGCATGCGCCGCGGTCCAGATCGCCAGCGTCCAGACGATCGCTGGATAGACGTGCGCCTTGGGGTCCATGCCGGCCAGCCACGGCCCGGCGAGCCCGGCGAACAGGCTGGCGACGGTCGCCGCGATGCCGATCGCCAGCAGCGTACGGGCGACCGCGACATGGCCGCGGGCGTGGAGCTGGCGGGTGGCGATCGTCAGCGCCCAGCCGATCGAAGTCAGCGCGAGGGCCGCCATCGGCCAGACAGTGCCGGGATCGGGCATGTCGGCGGGCGGAAAGTCGGGATGGATCGTCCAGAAAAAGTAATAGCCGAAGACGAGGCCGGAAAAGGCGGTGGCATCGGCCAGCATGGTGATGAACATCGCCCACCAGCCCGACGCCGCCGGCCCCGACAGATAGAGCGGCACGGTAAGGCCGTGGCCGATCGGCTTTTCGGGCTTTTCCGGGATCTCCGCGGTGCCGGTCCACAGCCAGGTGAGCACGCAGACCAGCGTCGCGGCGGCGCCGGCGAGCGCCCACCAGTAGAGGTGGTAGGTGGTCAGGATGAACACGCTGCCCAGCGCGATCGCGGTCAGCATCGGGATGACGCTCGGCGTGCCGAGCCGCACGACCTGGATGGGCCGCGCGTCGATGACCGAGGTGATGATCGTCTCGCGCCGCATCTCCTCCGCATCGGGCAGGAAGAAGCGGCCCTCGTCGACCTTGCGGACGAAATCGGGCTGGTCCCAGATCGGGTAGCGCGTCTCGATCAGGGGGACCGAGCGGATGCCCCAGTCCTCGTCCTCGGGCTTGGCGAGCCATTCGAGGGTGCCGGCCGCCCAGGGATTGCGCGCCGCCTTCGGCCGGGTCGGCGACAGGCACAGGTCGATGCAGACCATCAGCACGCCGGCGGCGAACAGGAAGGCGCCGATGGTCGAGGCCATGTTGAGCCCGCCGATGCCCAGTTCGGCCGGATAGGTGAAGACGCGGCGCGGCATCCCCTCCAGCCCCGACAGGTGCATCGGGAAGAAGGCGAGATTGGCGCCGACGAACATCACCCAGAAGGCGCTGCGTCCGATCCGGTCGGACAGCTTCTTCCCCGTGACCAGCGGCCAGTAGTAATAGAGGCCGCCGAACAGCGGCAGCAGGGTGCCGCCGATCAGGACGTAGTGGAGATGCGCGACGATGAAATAGGTGTCGTGCGCCTGCCAGTCGAACGGCGCGACTGCGACCATCACCCCCGTCAGGCCGCCGATCGTGAAGATCGCGAGGCTGCCGACCGCGTAGAGGAGCGGCGTCGACCATTTGACCTTGCCCGCCCACAGCGTGGCGATCAAGGCGAAGACCTGGACACCGGTGGGGATCGCCACCGCCTCGGAGGCGGCGGAGAAGAAGGCGAGGCTGATCTTGGGCAGGCCGGTCGCGAACATGTGGTGAACCCACAGGCCGAACGACAGGAACGCGGTGCCGACCGCGGCCAGCACGATCCACGGATAGCCGAGCAGGTGGCGCTGCGCGAAGGTCGGGATCAGCATCGCGAAGAGCGCGATCGACGGCAGGAAGACGATGTAGACCTCCGGATGGCCGAAGATCCAGAACAGGTGCTGCCACAGCAGCGGATCGCCGCCCTTCGACGCGTCGAAGAAGGGCCAGCCGAGCAGGCGCTCCATCTCGAACAGCACGTCGCCCGCGATCAGGGGCGGGAAGGCGAAGAGGATCATCACCGCCACGACCAGAATGTACCAGGCGTAGAGCGGCATCAGGTTCAGCCGCATGCCGGGCGGTCGGCACTTCAGCACGCCGACGATCAGCTCGACCGCGGCGGCGACCGACGACACCTCGATGAAGGAAAGGCCGAGCATCCAGATGTCGGCGCCGAGGCCCGACAGGTCGGTGCGGGTCGTGAGCGGCGGGTACATGAACCAGCCGCCGTCGGGCGCCGCGTCGAAGAAGATCGAGCCGGTGACGAAGACGCCGCCGATCAGGAAGCTCCAGTATCCGAACGCCGACAGCCGCGGAAAGGGCAGGTCGCGCGCGCCGAGCAGCTGGGGCAGCAGGATGATCGACACCGCCTCGAACATCGGGACGGCGAACAGGAACATCATCGTCGAGCCGTGCAGCGTGAACAGCTGGTTGAAGGTGTTCGCGGTGACAAGGTCGTTCTGCGGCACCGCGAGCTGCGCGCGCATGATGAGGGCGAGGATGCCGGCGAACAGCATGAACGCGAACGCGGTCAGCGTGTACCACACGCCGACCCGGTTGTTGTTCACGTCGGTCCAGCGGAAGAAGAGGCCCGATGGCGGCTTCCACACCGCGCGCAGCCGCTCCTCCTGCGCGGCGCGGACCGCGGGATCGTTCTGGTCGGTACGGTCCTGCGCGTAGAGGCCGGGGGCGATGTCGCTCATTTCAGGCCTTCGAGGTAGCGCGCGATCTGCACCGCGTCGGCGTTCGACATATGGGTGAAGGCGGGCATGCGGACGCCCGGCTTGGTCCTGCCCGGATCGCGGATGAAGCCGGCGACATTGGCGGTCGTCATCGGCAGGATGCCGGCGGCCAGCGTGTGACGGCTGCCGAAATGGGTCAGGTCGGGGCCGATATGGCTGGGCGGGCCGGCGCCGCGGATGGCGTGGCACCCGCTGCAGCCATAGCGTGCGAACAGCGCCGCGCCGGGTCCGGCGGCAGGCGAGGCGGGCCGGCGCTGGGCGGCGAGCCACGCGTCGAACGCGGCCGGCTCCATCGCGATCACGTCGAACGCCATCAGCGCGTGGCTGAGCCCGCAGAATTCGGTGCAGATACCGCGGTAGCGGCCGGCCTTTGTCGGGCGGACGACGAGGGTGTTGGTGCGGCCGGGGATCATGTCCATCTTGCCGGCGAGCCCGGGAATCCAGAAGCTGTGGATCACGTCGCCACCGCCCAGTTCGAACAACGTGGTGCGACCGAGGGGCAGCCGGATCTCGTTCGCGCTCATCACCGGCGGCGCATCGGCAGGACGATAGGCGACGCGCCACCAGAACTGCTCCCCCTCCACCTGCACGCGCAGGTCGGCATCGTCGACCGGCGCGGGGCGCATCAACGGCAACGACGAGGCGAGGAGCGCGAACAGGACCAGCGTCGGCACGACCGCACCCGCCCACAGGACCAGCCGCATGCCCTGGCGATGGGTTAGCCGGTCGCCGGGCGTGCGGATCGCGTGCTGCATCAGCGCGGCGACCGCGACCGCGATCACGACCGCGCCGGCCAGCAGGACGATGGTCAGCGTGCGGGTGCTCGACGCCTCTTCGCCGAAGGGCGAGAGCGCGGACTGGTGACGATTGCAGGCGGCCAGCGCCAGCATGGCGGCGCACGCCACGCGCGAACGACTGGCAGATTTCCCTTTTATCGATCGTACTCCCTGGCCGGTCCGTTCGGCGACCGATCCCTCCACCCCCGAACGACGATGGGGTGGCGACGTTCCCGAGGGTCAGGGTTGCTGCCGCGATCGTGACGGACGTGTCATCCGGCGCGCGATCGGTTCGCCGCGTCGGGTTGTTGACATAGGTGTTAGCGCGCCGGGTGCGGGCATGCTATGGCAAGGCCATGACGGCCATACCCCATCAATTCGCGATCGCGGTCGATCCGGCCGACATCGATTTCATGGGGCATGTGAACAATGCCAGTTACCTGAAATGGGTGCAGGACGCGGTGGTCAGCCACTGGCAGAAACTGGCGCCGGCCGAGGCCGTGGCCGAACATCTGTGGGTCGCGCTGAAGCACGAGATCACCTATCGCAAGCCCGCCTTCCTCGACGACGAGGTCATCGCGACGGTGATGCTGGAGAAGGTGCAGGGCGCGCGCGCCTTCTACGAGACGGTGATCCGCCGGGGCGAGGAAGTGCTGGCCGAAGTGAAATCGAGCTGGTGCTGCCTGGACGCCGAGACGCTGCGGCCCGCACGGCTGGCGCGGAGCGTGATCGACCGGTTCTTCTGACGAGGGCGCTGCAGCCGGGATCGATCGCGGTCCGGAGGGCTGGTGGAGTCGTCTTCCCGGACTTTCCGAGGATCATCCCCGGGGCGGATCGACCTCTGGTATAATCGGGCCGTTTCTCGTCACCGCGCAGGCGGGGATTCAGAATCACCGGCGTCGCGGCTCTGCAAGCAGCCTCAGCGTGTCCGGATTCCCGCCTTTGCGGAAATGACGAGGGAAGTTCGGGGCTTGCCTGACCGTCGCGCTCCCCCCGGATTCGATCCGGGATCCCGCTGGACGCGGGACAAGCGGGACCCCGGATCAAGTCCGGGGTGACGATCCTGTCGACCAGACCCGATCAAAATTCAGTCTAGCCTGCGGACAGGCGCCACCCCTGAAGGGAAGGGGGTGCAACTCCGATCGCGTTCGGCTCTACCTGCCGTCCAGCGGGCGGGCTTCCTCGACCAGCATAACGGGAATGCCGTCGCGGATCGGATAGGCAAGGCCTGCGGCGTCGGAGACGAGTTCCTGCGCGGCTTCATCGTAGCGGAGCGGGGTGCGGGTCGCGGGGCAGACCAGCCGGTCGAGGAGCCACGGATCGAGGGTCATGACGGGGCCCTTATTGCAGGGTGACGCGCTCGTCACCGTCGTGACGGCCGAAGAACTGCATCAGCTGGATGGTCAGCTCGGCCCGAGTCTCGATGTCGGGGGCCTCGAGCAGCGCCTGCTTGGCGGCGACATCGAACGGGGCGATCTGGGCGATGCCGTTGACCAGGCTCTGGTCGTCGAGCCGGCCGACCGCCTTCCAGTCGACGGCATAGCCCTGCTGCTCGGCGAAGCGGCGCGATTCCATCTCCAGCGAGGCGCGGCGGCCGAGCGACAGCGTCTCCTCCGCCGGGGCGGGGATCAACTCGGCCTCGATCTGGCGGAACGCGGTCGCGACGTCGAGTTCGCGGATCATCCGGAAGAGCGACAGCCCCTCCAGCACCAGGTTGTAGCGGCCGTCCTCCAGCGCTTCCACCTCGGCGATCCGGCCGACGCAGCCGATCGTGTAGAGCGCCGGTTTCTCGTCCTTGTCGGCCGCCTGCATGCCGCTGGGCTGGATCATCCCGATCCGCCGGTCGCGGGCCATCGCGTCCGACACCATCGCGCGGTAGCGCGGTTCGAAGATGTGGAGCGGCAGGTGCATGCCGGGGAACAGCAGTGCCCCCGGCAGCGGGAAGATCGACAGGCGGGTGACGGTCATCCGATCAGCCGAACAGGACCGCGGACAGGCGGCGGCGCTGGGCCGACACCCACGGATCCATCAGGCCGACCACCTCGAACAGGGTCAGAAGCTGCTGGCGGGCGGCCCCCTCGTTCCACTCGCGGTCGGCGGTGACGATGTGGAGGAGATTGTCGGCGGCACCGTCGCGGTCGCCGACCGCCATCTGCGCGTTGGCGAGGGCGAAGCGCGCGGCGTGATCGTCGGGCGCCGCCTGGACCGCGGACACGAGCGGCGACAGGTCGTCGACCGGCGGTGCTGCACGGGCGAGGGCGAGGGCGGCCTTCGCCCGGTCGATCCCGGCATCCTTCAGGTCGGCGGGGAGCGCATCGATCGCGGCCTGCGCCTGATCGTTCAGGCCGGCGGCGACCAGCGCGCGGATATGGCCGGACAGGACGGCGGGGTGATCCGGCGCCATCTCGACCAGCTGGGCGAAGATGCCGAGCGCGCGTTCGTGGTCGCCCTCTGCCAGCACCTCCTCTCCCATCGCGATCAGCGGTTCCAGCTCCGCCTCCTGTTCGGCACCGGCTCCCTGTACGGGCAACTGGCGGAGCAACTGGTCGAGCATGGTGCGCAGCGCGCTTTCGGTACGGGCCGGCGTAAGATCGGCGACCAGCTGGCCCTGGAACATCGCGTAGACGGTGGGGATCGACTTGATCTGGAATTGGCTGGCGATGAACTGGTTCTTGTCGGTATCGACCTTGGCCAGCACCACGCCCTTGTCGGCATAGGCGGCGGCGACCTTTTCCAGGATCGGGGTCAGCGCCTTGCACGGCCCGCACCATTCGGCCCAGAAATCGATGATGACGAGGCTCGTCATCGACGGCTCGACGACGTCGCGGCGGAAGGCGGCGACCGCGTCCTTCTCGGCAGGCGACATTCCCAAGGTGGCCAAGTGCTGCTCCCGTTTACAAGATGGCGGCTATGTGGGGCGGACGCGCCCTCAATGGAAGTCCCGCGATTTCGGCAGGACGCGCACGTCGCGCGGATGGCCGTGGCGGGGGGTGTCGTGGCGCGTGGGATCGGTGCGCGCCGCGTAGCGCGCCGGCGTCTGTTCGGGCCCGACGTTGCGGCCGCGCGGATGCTGGGGGTGGACGAACTCGTCGGCACGCGACAGCGCGATGGTGGGCTGGTGATCCTCCGACAGGCGGCGCAGCTCGTGGGTGCGATCGTCGACGCGCGCGGTCATCAGGTGGACGACGCCCTCCTCGCTCCGCTGGATCACGCCGTGGAGGACCATCAGCCGCGAGGCCATGATTGCGCGGCGGTTCGCCTCGAAATCGCGAGCCCAGATCAGCGCGTTGGTGATCCCGGTCTCGTCCTCGATCGTGACGAAGATGGCGTTGCCCTTGCCGGGGCGCTGACGGACCAGCACGACACCGGCGACGCTGGCGCGGCGGCCGTCCTTCATGGCGCCGGCCTCTGCGCTGGATTTCACCCCCTCGCCGCGGAACAGCGGGCGCAGGAAGGTCATCGGGTGATCCTTCAGCGACAGGCGGGTCATCTGGTAATCGGCGGCGACCTGTTCGCTCAGCGGCATGGCGGGGAGCGCCACGTCGGGCTCGCGGCCGAGCTCGGGGGCATCGGCGGCGGCGAACAGGGGCAGCTGCGCGGGCGGGGTGCGGCGCACCTCCCACCCCGCGGCGCGGCGGTCCTGCCCCAGCGAGCGGCAGGCATCGGCATCGGCGAGCAGCCGCAGCGCGCGCGGCGGCAGATCGGCGCGGCGGGCGAGATCCTCGATCGAGGCATAGGGGGCGTGGGCGGCGATCTGCGCGCCCCAGGTCTCGCGGAAACCGTCGATCTGGCGGAAGCCCAGGCGGATGGCATGGGGGTGGGGATGCCCAAGGGGAGAGGAGGCCTGCTCCAGCGCATTGTCCCACTGGCTGGCGTTCACGTCGATCGGGCGCACGTCGACATCGTGCTCCACCGCGTCGCGGACCAGCTGGGCCGGGGCGTAGAAGCCCATCGGCTGCGAGTTGAGGATCGCACAGCCGAACACCGCCGGGTGGAAGCATTTGATCCACGACGAGACATAGACCAGCCGGGCGAAGGACAGCGCATGGCTTTCCGGAAAGCCGTAGGAGCCGAACCCCTCGATCTGCTTGTAGCAACGCTCGGCGAACTCGCGTTGATAGCCGCGGCGGACCATGCCCTCGATCAGCTTGTCCTGGAAATTGTGCATGCCCTCCACCCGCTTGAAGGTCTGCATGGCGCGGCGAAGCTGGTTGGCCTCGTCCGGGGTGAAGCCGGCGGCGACGATGGCGAGCTTCATCGCCTGTTCCTGGAACAGCGGCACGCCGTACGTCTCGCCCAGCAGGTCCCGCAACTCGTCGCGGTGGCCGAAGGCGGGTGAAGGCGCCGGATATTCGACCGGCTCCTTGCCGCTGCGCCGGCGTAGATAGGGGTGGACCATGTCGCCCTCGATCGGGCCGGGACGGACGATCGCGACCTGCACGACGAGGTCGTAGAGCCTGTTCGGCTTGAGGCGGGGCAGCATGTTGATCTGTGCCCGGCTCTCGACCTGGAAGACGCCGATGCTGTCGCCCTTCTGCAGCATCTTGTAGACCCGGGCGTCGTCGTCTGCGGCGATGGTGTCCAGTTGCTGTTCGCCCAGGCCGTGCAAGTGCATCAGGTCGAACGCCTTGCGGATGCAGGTCAGCATGCCGAGCGCGAGGATGTCGACCTTCATCAGGCCGAGGATGTCGATATCGTCCTTGTCCCACTCGATGAAGGTACGGTCGGCCATCGCGCCGTTGTGGATCGGCACCATCTCGTCGAGCCGCCCCTGGGTCAGCACGAAGCCGCCGACATGCTGCGACAGGTGGCGCGGGAAGGTGAGCAGCCGGTTCACCAGCCCCGACAGGCGCGTCATCTGGGGATTGGCCGCATCGAAGCCGGTATCGCGGAAGCGCTCCTCGCCGAACCGGTCCGAGAAGCTGCCCCAGACCGTGCTGGTCAGCCGCTGGGTAACATCCTCGCTGAGGCCAAGCGCGCGGCCGACTTCGCGCACGGTGCTGCGCGGGCGGTAATGGATGACGGTCGAGACGATGGCGGCACGATCGCGACCGTAGCGGCCATAGATGTACTGCATGACCTCCTCGCGGCGCTCATGCTCGAAATCGACGTCGATGTCGGGTGGCTCGTCGCGTTCGGCGGACACGAAGCGCGAGAACAGCAGGTCGTGCTTGGCCGGATCGACCGAGGTGACGTGAAGGACGTAGCAGACCACCGAGTTCGCCGCCGACCCGCGGCCCTGGCACAGGATCGGAGGATCGCAGCTGCGGGCAAATCGCACCACGTCGTGCACCGTCAGGAAGTAATGGGCGTACTCACGCTCGCGGATGAGGTCGAACTCCTCGCGCATGCTGGCGCGGATCTTCTCCGGCACGAAGCCGTCGTAACGGTCGATCGCGCATTGCCACGCCAGATGCTCCAGCCACTCCTGCGCCTGCCACCCGGCCGGCACGGGTTCGTGCGGATATTCGTATTTCAGCTGGTCGAGCGAGAAGCCGATGCGGTCGAGGAGGCGCAGGCTTTCCGTCACCGCGTCGGGGCGGTCGCGGAACAGGCGGGCCATCTCGGCCGGGTCCTTCAGGTGGCGCTCGCCGTTCGCCGCCAGCAGCCGGCCGGCATGGTGCACGGTCACGCCCTCGCGGATGCAGGTGACGACGTCGTGCAGGTCGCGGTCCTCCCGGTATGCGTAGAGGGCGTCGCAGGTGGCCAGCAGCGGCACGCCGGCCGTATCGGCGATGGCCGCCAGCGCCGCGAGCTGGCGCCGGTCCCGGCCACCGCGCGGCATGGTGACGCCAAGCCAGACGGCGCCGGGATCCAGCCGCCTGACCGCCGCCAGCGTCGCCGCCAGCTCGGCATCGGCGCGCGGCGGCGGCAGGTCGATGTCCGGCACCGGTGTCGCGGGGCGGGCGGTGGAGGCGGGCAGCACGATCAGCAGCAAGTCACGGTGCAACGCCACCAGATCGCCCAGCCCCAGGATGCAGCCGCCCTTCTCCGCGCGGCGATTGCCGGTCGTCAGCAGCCGCGTCAGCCGGCCCCAGCCGGTGCGGGTGGAGGGATAGGCGACGATGTCCGGCGTACCGTCCGCGAAGACCAGCCGCGCACCGACCGCCAGCTTGAAGGCGAGCGGCGGCAGCTGCGCGCCGAGCAGGCCGGCCCGGGCGCGCTTCATCGCGTCATGGGCGCGGACGACGCCCGCCACGGTGTTGCGGTCGGCGATGCCGATGCCGGCATGACCCAGCTCGACCGCGCGCGCGACCATGTCGCCGGGCTGGCTGGCCCCGTCGAGGAACGAGAAGCCGGTCGCGGCGACCATCTCGGCAAAGCCGGTCATGATAGTGCGGGGACCAGGTAGGCGCGATCGCGCCCGGGCATCACCGTCATCCAGGTGCCGGTGGGAGCTTTGCTGCAATCCGCAGCCCACGCCGGGTGGTGCAAAGCTCCTGCCTTGAGCATCAATCCCGCTTCTACACGATCGAAGAACGCAGCGGGATCCCGGCTCAAGGCCGGGAGGACGGAAGCGTGGGGTGACGTGCGAGGATGCGGTGCCCCCCTCACGCGAACAGGCCGTGGACGTACCAGCGCGGCTGGTCCACCTCCCCGAACAGGCCGTGGCGGAAGATCCAGAAGCGGCGGCCGCGGCGATCCTCGATCCGGTAATAGTCGCGGGTCGGCACGGCGGCGTCGTGGCGGCGCCACCATTCGCCGGCGATCCGCTCCGGCCCCTCGGCACGGGCGACCTCGTGCAGGGTGCGGCGCCAGCGGAAGCGGGCGGGGGGACCGTCCGGCACCTCGGCGACGACATGGTCGATCGGCTGGGGCGGGTCGAACAGGTAGATGGGGCGAAGCGGCGGCTCCCCCGGCTGGGCGACGGGCCAGGCGGGCGCGGCGGCGGGCACCGGCGCGGCGGCGGGCAGCATCAGCTCGGCCTGTTCGGGGATGTGGCTGTCGCGCGCGGCGAAGCGGCGCACCCGGCCGCGGCCCAGCCGGGTCGAGAGGCGATCGACCAGTTCCGCCACATCGTCGGTCGCGCTCCGCTCCCGCGCCTCGCCGCCCTCCAGCCGCAGCTGCGCCGCGTCCAGCCGCTCGGCCAGCACCACGTCGAGCCGGATCAGGTCGTAGCCGAAGCCGGGATCGAGCGGATCGGCGAGCGCGTCGATCCGCTCGCGCAGCAACCGCAGGAGGAGCGCCACGTCGCGCGTCGGCCGGCCGGTCTCGACCCGCAGCAGATGGACCTCGCCATCCGCCCGGAACAGCCGGACCTGCCAGCGGCGGCCGCCCTCGTGCCGTTCGGCGAGCAGCGCGGCCGCCTGTGCCGCCAGTTCGCCGATCACGGTCAGCGCGAACTCGGTGCGGGCGACCGGCTCGGCGAAGCGACGCTCGACCGCGACCGGCGCCTGGGTGCGGCGGGGGATCAGCGGTGCGCCCGCGGTATCGCCCGACAGGCGGCGGACCGCGGTCGCCGCCTCCTCGCCGAAGCGCGCCGCCACCGTCGCCAGCGGGCGCGCCATCACGTCGCCCACCGTCTTCAGCCCGGCACGGACCAGCGCCGCGGCATCCTCCGCCTCCAGCCCCAGCGCGGCGACCGGCAGGCGGCGGACGGCGCCCCGCTCGTCGGGGGCGGGTGCCCCGGCATAGCGGGCGAGCGCATGGGCGATCTCCGCCGTGTCGCCGAAGGCGTGGCGGACCAGCACGCCGCGGCGCGCGAACCGCCCCTCGACATCGGCGGCCAGCGGCCGCTCGCCATCGAACGCGTGGGTGCAGCCGGCGATGTCGAGCAGCAGCGCATCGGGCGGATGCGCCGCGACGACGGGGGTGTAGCGCTGGCAACTGGCGGCCAGCCGGTCGAGCCAGTCGAAATCGGCACTGGCATCGTGCGGGAACACCTCCAGCCCGGGCAACTGCGCGCGGGCATCGGCCAGCGTCATGCCCGGCCGCAGCCCCATCGCGGTCGCCGTCCGGTCCAGCGCGGCCAGGCGCACCGCGTTGCCGATCGTCTCGACCAGCGCGACCGGCGCCTCATCCCGCCCGACGAACAGGTGCGGCCGGTCGCTGCGCAACCGCTCGATCGGCAGCCACGGGAACACCAGCGCCAGGTAGCGGCGCGCTACGGGGCGCGGGGCCGTCCGTGCCGGGGCGATCGGCTGGCGCTCGATCGACTGGCGCCGGGGGGACAAAGCATCGCGCATCACGGTTCCACTCCACTCGCCCGCACGACCCGGCGGGCGCGCCACGACGGCGCAGGCATTCGATTTCGAAGGCGGGCCAGCCGGGCGCGTCGGCGGGCATGACGGTCGACCCGGCCGCGGTGACCCGCCACCGGGTCGCCGCGGCGCTGGGCACCGGTTCGGCATCCAGGCGGATGCTGAGCACGGTCGCACCCGATGCCTCCGCTCCCAGCATCAGCCGGCGCGTCGCCGTCAGGTCCAGCCCCGGCGCCCGGCCCCAGCTCTCGATCAGGACCGTGCCCAGCCCGGCACAGCGGGCGGCGTCGGCGGCGGTGCGAAGCAGGGCGGGCTCGTCCGCGGTCACCACCAGCATCAGCGCATCGGGCGGCAGGCCCAGATCCGCCAGCCCGCCCGCCAGCATCCGGCCGGTGCGGCCCTCGGCCGCCTCCGTGCGGATCCACAGCAGGGGCAGGGCACCCGCGGCGAGCGCCTGCGCCACCGCGAAGCCGATCGCCGCCGCGGCATCCTCCGCCTCGCCGGCATAGACCTCGTGCAGCTGCCCGCGGGCGAGCCCCCGGGCCAGCCATCCGTCCGCCGCGACTGCTCCGGCTTCCCCCCGCGAACGGGTGGCGCCACCGGCGGCGATGCGCCGCAGATCGGCGAGAAGGGCGGACGAGTCGCTCATGCATGTTCTTGTAATGTTCTAATCAGTGAGTCGCCAAGCGCAAAAATCCAAGAAAGGGTGCTTGCGGCCTTGCGAACCTGCTGCTAGTGGCCGCGCCTCACCCAGCCGGTAGCTCTCGCAGCCACCGGAACATGGCGCCAGAGCGGGCGTAGCTCAGGGGTAGAGCACAACCTTGCCAAGGTTGGGGTCGAGGGTTCGAATCCCTTCGCCCGCTCCAGTTTTTCCAGCATGATCGCGTCGCCTAGGGCCTTTCACAGGGAAGGTTGCGTGCCGACGTGGCTGGCCATCGACTTCACTCGAAATCGGCGGCGTGTCTGCCGGCGGCGGCCGGCCGGAGCGCTCATGAAGATGTCGCCTGCGCGTAGCGATCGTCGATGCGCCGCGCGTTCGATCCCGTCTCCGGCGCCATACCGCTGTCATCCTAAAATGGCATGACGAGGAGTGCTGATGCCGCGCGCGCAGTGCGGGATGGGCGATCGTCGAAACGCCAATTCGTACAGCGTCATGGCTGATCGATCGGCATCCAGGTCCGTCCGCTCCGACGGCCGCCGGGCATCGATGAAGATGTGATTTTTCGGACACATGGCAGCATCTTTCGGCGGTAGCCGCCGTGCGGACGCTTTACAGTCCGGAGCCTGCCTCGCATCAACAATGTCATGGTCACTGCACCAATCGTCAGGGCGATTGGCGGGGACGACGCGGCCACCGCATGTCAGCCAGAGCGGCGGCGGTGGCGAAGCTGAGGGATGAATATCATGCAAATTGTGAAGCTTACGCGAGGCCGCTTGCTGATGGGCGCGGCGTTCGTCGCCGCCGCCGCTGCCATGCCGGCGATGGCGCAGACCGAGCCGCAGACCGATCCGCAGACGACGACGGCGTCGGCCGATGCGGCGCAGGACCAGACGGCGGAGACCACGGGCGGCGACATCGTCGTCACCGGCACGCTGATCCGCAACCCGAATCTGGTCTCGTCCAGCCCGGTCAACGTGGTCGGCCAGGCCGAGCTGGCGCTGCGCCAGAGCAACGTCGCGGAGGAGGTGCTGCGCACCCTGCCCGGCGTCGTCGCGAGCATCGGTTCGTCGGTGAACAACGGCAATGGCGGCTCGTCGTTCGTCGATCTGCGCGGCCTGGGCCCGCAGCGCAACCTGGTGCTGCTGGACGGCGCCCGCATCGTGCCGGCCGATTTCAACGGCCAGGTCAACCTGAACATCATTCCGCTCGCGCTCGTCGACCGGGTCGACGTGCTGACCGGCGGCGCGACCACCACCTATGGTGCGGATGCCGTATCGGGCGTCGTCAACTTCATCACGCGCAAGGACTTTTCCGGCCTTGAGCTGACCGCGTCGGAGCAGATCACCGAGCGGGGCGACGGCAACGTGTTCCGTGCCGACCTGACCACCGGTGCCAATTTCGATGGCGGCCGCGGCAACGTGACGGTCAGCGTCGGGTACCAGAAGGCCAAGCCCGTGTTCCAGGGCGACCGCGACTTCTCGGTCGAGCAGATCGATTCGGTCTCGGGCGGGACCAGCGGGTCGGGCACCACGGCACCGATCCGCCTGAACCTGGGCGACGGCAACGGCACGCAGCAGTTCAATCCGGCCACCGGCCAGCTGGTGCCGACCTTCGCGCTGTTCAACTTCAACCCGTACAACGTCTTCCAGACGCCGTTCGAGCGGTACAACCTGTTCGTCAGCGGCCGGTACGAGGTGACCGACGGGATCGAGGCCTATACCCAAGGCCTGTTCTCGAAGACCAAGGTGTCGACGGTGATCGCGCCGTCGGGCACGTTCAACCTGCCGTTCGACATCAACTACGGCAACCCGTACCTGCCGGCGTCGATCCGCAACGCGGCCTGCGCGGCGAACGGCGTGAACTGCGCGACGGTCGACCCCAACGCGACCTTCAACATCCCGGCGGTCGCGCGGCGCTTCGTCGAGGGCGGCTCGCGCATTTCCGAGTATACGACGCAGCTGTTCCAGTTCCGCACCGGCCTGCGCGGCGACATCACCGACAAGCTCAGCTTCGACCTGTCCGGCGCGTATGGCGAGAGCGAGAACAGCAACCGCAGCACCGGCCAGGGCCTGCGCTCGCGCGTGCAGGCGGCGCTGCTCGCCAACAACGTCAACACCTGCACCAACGGCAATTCGGCCTGCGTGCCGCTGAACCTGTTCGGCGCGGCGGGATCGATCACGCCGGAGCAGTTCGCCTATCTGAACGTGCCCACCACGGCCGCGACGAAGACGTCGCTGGCGACGGTGCGCGGCGTCATCTCGGGCGACCTGGGTTTCGCCAGCCCCGGCGCGACCGACGCGGTCGGCATCGCGATCGGCGGCGAATATCGCCGCTACGTCGCGGAAAGCTCGTCGGATCTGCCCAGCCAGACCCCGGACGAGGTGCTGGGCGCCGGTGCGGCCAACCCGGACTCGCGCGGCACCTACAACGTCAAGGAGGCGTTCGCCGAGCTGATCGCGCCGCTGGTCCAGAACAAGCCCTTCATCCACAACCTGACGCTGGAACTGGGTGCGCGCTACTCGGACTATTCGACCGCGGGCAGCAACTGGACGTGGAAGGCCGGCGGTAACTGGGAGCCGACCAACTGGCTGAAGTTCCGCGGCAATTACCAGCGTGCGACCCGTGCGCCGAACATCAACGAGCTGTTCGGCCCGCAGATCACCGGCCTCGACAATTTCGCGACCGATCCGTGCCAGGGCGCAGCCCCGACGACCAATGCGCAGCTGCGGGCGATCTGTCTCGCCCAGGGTGCGCCGGCCTCGTCGATCGGCAGCATCGAGGCGGAACCGGCCGCACAGCCGAACAACCGGACCGGCGGCAACCTGGACCTGGGCGTGGAGCGCGCCACCACCTGGACGGCGGGCATCGTCCTCAATCCCGATTTCGTGCCGGGCCTGACGATCACCGCCGACTATTACAACATCAAGGTGCGCGACGCGATCAGCCAGCCGTCGTTCGGCGATGCGCTGAACGCCTGTTTCCTGGTCGCCAACAATCCCGGACTGGATCCGACCAACCCGGCCTGCACGGCGATCCGCCGCAACGCCGCCACCGGCGCGCTGTTCGGCACCGCCGCCGCCTTCGTGCCGCTGCCCTATTCCAACTCGGGCCGGATCAAGACCGACGGCGTCGACCTGACGGTGAATTACCGCCACGACCTGCAGTTCGCGAAGCTGGACCTGAACTTCAGCGGCAACTGGACCAACTCGTCACGGTTCCAGGCGACACCGGTGTCGGTGGTGCGCGAGTGCGTCGGCTATTACAGCAACAGCTGCGGCAGCCCCGGCGCCGGCTCGGCGTTCCGCGGGTCGATCCAGCCGAAGTACAGCTTCAACCAGCGCACCACGCTCAGCTTCGACAAGATCGATCTGTCGCTGCTGTGGCGCTACATCGACAAGGTGCGGTACGAGCCGATCGCCGTCGACGAGTTGCTGAACGACAACAACGCGGATACCGATCCGCCCGCCGAGCAGTTCCGCACCATCGGCGCGGCGCACTATTTCGATCTGGCGACGCGCTTCGCGGCGACCGACAATTTCGACCTGACGTTCACGGTGACCAATCTGTTCGATCGTCAGCCGCCGATAGTCGGCAACACGATCGGATCGACCTCGTTCAACAGCGGCAACACCTATCCGTCGACCTACGACGCGCTGGGTCGCCGTTATGCGATCGGGGCGAAGCTGACTTTCTGAACGGCGCCATCGGCGACACGACGGACGGGGCGGGCAGCGATGCCCGCCCCGTTTCGCGTCCGGCGCGCCGTGATCGCTCAGCCGACCGGGCGTTGCGAGTTGACGGGGGTGCGGTCGCGCATGCGGTCGAGATCCAGGTCGCTGCGCCCCTGCGCGGCGCGCCATTCCGCATCGGTGCGACAGACGCGCCTGGACCGGGCGAAGGAGCCGGTGGTCTCGATCCGGCGACACCGCAGCTTGGCCGGTGCGGTGGCGGCGGGCGCAGTGGCCGGCGGAGTGGCCGGCGGGGCGGCTGCCTGGACGGCCAGGGACAGGGCAAGGGCGATCACGTGAACCTCCATCGACGCTGCCGCGCAGTGTGGCACCGGATGACCCGCCGCGACAAGGCCTCCGCCACGCGGGCGCGAGCCGCTGCGGGCGATCGACTTCAATGATAGGTCGGCAGCCATGGTGCCCCACCGGAGACAAAGCGGGCACGCGGATGGTGGAGAACTTCCGTCCATCGCTGCTGATGGGTGAGCGTCGACCTTGCGCTTGCGGGACCTTTCGTCTGTCCCGTCCACGCATGTCAGGGTTCAATCCCTCGCGTCGCGCAGTGCCTCCAGCTCGGCCAATCGCACCGGATCATCGGCCGCAAGCACCTCTTCAAGATAGAAGCTATGCGCTATATTGCGCACAACGTCGTGGGCCTCGCCGCTATATCCCGCCGCCACAACCGGAAATGCATCCACCAATTCCCGGAGAAATCCCTTGTCCATCTCTTGGAGATGGCCGGCGAGAGCTTCGGTCATCTTTACGGCAGTGTCGAGATTGAGTTCTTCCTCGTCTGTCAGCGTGAGAAACACGACATACTCCGCGATGAGATCCGCGATCTGCATGGCAATCATGGTTTCACGACCCTTACCTTGATATTGGTGACCTTCATCTTCTTGAGAAGCTTTAGCGCCTTGCCCTTCTGAGTGGGCGTCGGAACGTCCCATGTCCCGATCAGGCGATGTTCCGCCAACACTTCCGACTGCCGCAAAAGCTGGGCGCGCGCGTTGGGTTCATCAACCACCTTCCACTTGCGATCGATAACGTAATCACCTTGGATCCCGTCGAACTTCACGGGCCGCGTCGAGTTCTGCCTTGGCCTCGTCCCGCTTCCTGCGCGCCTGCACCAGGGTGACATCGGGAAAACTGCCCAGCGAAAGTTTCCGCTCGATGCCGCAGCACCGGTAGCGAAAGCGCCAGAGCAGGGCGCCGGACGGCTGCACCAGCAGATACAGTCCATCGACATCGGCGACCTTGTAGGGTCGCTCTGCTGGTTTAAGCGCCCGAGTCTGTACCACCGTAAGCATGGGGCCACGCCTCCTGCACCGTTCGTGGCCCCATGATTCGTGGCCCCTTTTGAGTGGGCCACGGCGGAACAAAGTGAGATTTGGTGGGACCGCCGGGAGGCAGTTTACCGAAGATTTCCGCGGTTTTCTAGGTCTGTTCCCAGTATGTACTGGTGCCGCTTACAGGACTCGAACCTGTGACCCCCGCATTACGAATGCGATGCTCTACCAGCTGAGCTAAAGCGGCGTGCCGGTCCGGCGATGCCGGGTGAGGGGTGGGCGATTATCAGCGGATCGGCGTGCTGACAAGCGGCTGCGTATCTGCGCCGCCGATTTACGGCTCGTTTACCACGGATGGTCCACAAGCGCCTTCTGACAAGGCGGGAAATGACGGGGCCGATGGACATGCGCCAGGAAGCGGAAGTGCTGGAGCTCGACGCCGAGGACGCGATCGATGCGGGGGGCGGCGACGCGCTGTTCGAGCTGGGCGGCGACGAGCGGCGCATGCACGTGCGTGCCTATAATCACTGGGTCTCGCTGTTGAAGGGGCGTCCGTTCCCGACGATCGCCGATCTCGACCCCGCCCACGCCGCCGATTTCGGATCGAACGGCGTGTTGCTCGACTTCGCGCAAGATGTCGACGATCCCGTGATCGTCTATCTGGGCGAGCGGCTGGCCGGGGAGTGTGCGCTGGACGGACCGATCACCCGGGTCGCCGACGTGCCGCCGCGATCGCTGCTGTCGCGGCTGACCGATCACCATCTGCAGATCATCGCGAACCGCGCGCCCGTGGGGTTCGAGGCCGAGTTCGTCAGCATGCGCGGGCGAACGACGTTGTACCGCGGCATCCTGATGCCGTTCTCGTCGACCGAGGCGGGGACGATCGATTTCATCTACGGCGTCATCAACTGGAAGGAGATCGCCGAGCCGGCGATCCAGGCCGGGCTCGATGCCGAACTCGCCGCCGCCGTGCGCGAGACGCCGGCGGTGACCGCACCTGAGGCGCCGGTTTGGGCCGACGGTCCGGGCGCGGAGGCCGATGTCCGGGCGCTGCCCGAGGGGACGCTGGCCGATGCGCTGATGATGGCGCGCGAGACCGCGTCGGCGGTGCGTGCCGCCGACACGCGCAGTCGCGCCACGCTGTACCGCGCACTGGGCCGCGCCCATGATTTCGCGCTGGCCGCCGATGCGGATCGTGACGGATACCAGCGGCTGGTGGCGGAGGCGGGCATCGCGGTACAGCCGCGCGCGCCGATGACGCCGGTGGTGAAGCTGGTCTTCGGCGCCGATTACGACAAGACGCGCCTGGCCGAGTTCGCCGCGGTGCTGGGCCATGCCCGTCGCCATGGCATCGCGGTCGGGCGGCTGCCCAATTTCCTGGAAGGATTCGAGGGCGGCATCAAGGCGATCGTCGCGGCCGAGCGCCAGGCGCGCCGACCTGCACCGGCGGTGCCCGCGCCGTCGATCGCACTGGCCGAACGGCCGGTCCTGGCGCGGCTGCCATTGTCGATGAAAGCGGCTGCCGGCGACGCGGTGATACTGGTGGCGCGAATGGGCGCGGACGGGGTGCTGGATATCGTGGGCAGCGTTGCCGATGCCGGGCTGGCCGAGCGCGTCCTGCGGCGCGGCTGACGACGAGCCGGGCGCCCACAAGCCTTGAGAAGCATGCCCACCCGGCGCATACGCCGGGCATGGAGAAGGATACCAACATCACCGCGCTCGCCAGCCGTCTGACGGCGGGAGCGCTGCCCGGCGAACTGCGCGACTTCGGCCCTGCCGAGGCGGAGGCCGCCGCCCGCTTCCTAGCGAGCACGGCCGAGCGGCGCGTGCCCGGCGAGCCCGCCATCGCGCTGGAGCCGATCGCGACCGACGACGTGCATCGCCGGATGCGCGTCGCGATCGTCAACGACGACATGCCGTTCCTGGTCGATTCGGTCGCCGCCGCGATCACCGGCCACGACATCGCGATCGACCGCATCATCCACCCGGTCGTGCCGGTCGTCCGCGATGCCGATGGCCTGTTGCGATCGGTGGGCGAGGGGCCGACCCGCGAGTCGATGATCTATCTGGAGATGGAACGCGCCGATGCCCGCGAGCGGCGCGACCTGCTGGCCGACCTGGCCGCCGCGCTGGCCGATGTGCGGGCCGCCGTCACCGACTGGGAAGCGCTGAAGCGGACGCTGGCGCAGGATGCCGACGCATTATGGTCGGGCGAGGGCGCCGCGTTGCTCCGCTGGTTTCTCGACGGCAAGCTGACCCTACTCGGCCACGAGACGTGGCATCGCGACAACGGGACGGTCGACGTGCTGGGCATCGCCCGCAACACCCAGCCGCGCCCGATCCTGGCCGATGGGTCGCGCAAGCTGGCGCTGGAATGGTTCGAGCGGGGCGGACAGCCGCCGCTGTTGCTGAAATCGAACCTGATCGCCAGCGTCCACCGCGCCGTGCCGATCGACCTGGTGGTGATGCCGCTGCGCGAGGGCGGGGCGGTGACCGGCCTGTCGATCCATATGGGCCTGTGGACCAGCGCCGCGCTGGCTGCCGAGCCGCGATCGGTGCCGATGCTGCGAGCGCGGCTGACCGCGCTGGAGGAGAAATTCGGCTTCGACCCGCGCGGCCATGCGGGCAAGGCGCTGACCCATGCACTGACGGCATTGCCGCACGACATCGTCGTCGCGCTGGACGCCGACCGGCTGGAGGAACTGGCGCTGACCGCGATGTCGATCGCGGACCGCCCGCGCCCGGCGCTGGTGCTGGTGCCGTCGCCGTTGGGCCGGCATCTGTTCGGGTTCGTCTGGCTGCCGCGCGACGAGGTCACCGCCGGGCGCCGCGTCGCCATCGCGGACATGCTGGCCGAGGCGGCGGGGGCGGACCTGCTCAACTGGTCGATCGCGCTGGAGGACGGCCAGGTCGCACTGATCCGGTACATGCTGGAGCCGGTCGGTCGCGGCCGGCCGTTGCCCGATATAGAGGCGCTCGGCGGCCGGCTGGAGCGGATGGTCCGCGGCTGGGTGCCCGATGTCGAGGCGGCGCTGGCGGAGATCGTCCCGGCGCAGCGCGCCGCGCGGCTGGCACTGCGCTGGGCGGATGCGTTTCCGCCCAATTACCGCAACGTCAGCACCGCCGGGGAGGCGGCGGCGGACGTGCTGCGCCTCGCCGCGCTGGACACCGACGAGGGACGCGGCGTCCGCATCCTGCCCGCCCCCGAGGGCGAGGACCGCCAGCTGAAGGTCTACAAGCTGGGTGGCGCGCTGGCGCTGTCCGATGCGGTGCCGGTGCTGGAGAATTTCGGATTCCGGGTGATCGGCGAGTTGCCGACCCGGCTGCGCGAGGCGAGTGGCGCGTTCGTCCACGACTTCGTGGTCGACGCCGTGGCGGCGCAGGACGGCGACCCGGCCATCCTCGAAGGGGCGATCACCGCGGTGCTGGAGGGTCGCGCCGAGAACGACGAGTTCAACCGGCTGATCGTCGAGGTCGGGCTGGCGCCGGACGCCGTGGTGCTGTTGCGCGCGTGGTTCCGCTATCTCCGCCAGGCCGGCCTGCCCTATGGCCTGACGACGGTGGTCGACGCGCTGCGCCGTGCGCCTGCCGTCGCGCGTGCGCTGATCGAGCGGTTCGCCGCCGCGCATGGCCCGGCCGCGGGCGACACCGACGCGGCCGACGCTGCGCTGGACGCCGGGCTGGACGCGGTATCGGCGATCGACGACGACCGGGTGCTGCGGGCATATCGCAGCTTCGTCGAGGCGTGCCTGCGGACCAACGCCTATGCCGCGGCAGGGCAGGAGGCGCTGGCGTTCAAGCTGGACAGCCGCCTGATCCCCGGTCTGCCCGCGCCGCTGCCCTGGCGCGAGGTATGGGTCTATTCGCCGCGGGTGGAGGGTATCCACCTGCGCGCCGGGCCGGTCGCCCGCGGTGGCTTGCGCTGGTCGGACCGGCGCGACGATTTCCGCACCGAGATTCTGGGCCTGATGAAGGCGCAGCGGGTGAAGAATGCGGTGATCGTGCCGACCGGGGCGAAGGGCGGCTTCTATCCCAAGCTGCTGCCGTCGCCCGCGATCGATCGCGACGCGTGGCTGGCGGAGGGGACCGAGAGTTACCGCGTGTTCATCCGCGCGTTGCTGTCGATCACCGACAACATCGTCGACGGCACGGTGACGCACCCGGCCGATGTGCGCATCCTGGACGGCGAGGACCCGTATTTCGTGGTCGCCGCCGATAAGGGGACCGCAACGTTCAGCGACGTGGCCAACGCCCTGGCGCTGGAGCGCGGCTTCTGGCTGGGCGATGCGTTCGCGTCGGGCGGTTCGCAGGGGTATGACCACAAGGCGATGGGCATCACCGCCAAGGGGGCCTGGGTCTCCGTCCAGCGACATTTCGCCGAGCGCGGGGTGGACGTGCAGTCCGACCCGATCAGCGTCGTCGGCTGCGGCGACATGTCGGGCGACGTGTTCGGCAACGGCATGCTGCTGAGCCGCACGATCAAGCTGGTGGCGGCGTTCGATCACCGCCACATCTTCCTGGATCCGGACCCCGATCCGGCCGTGTCGTTCGAGGAGCGCGCGCGGCTGTTCGCGTTGCCGCGGTCGTCATGGGCGGACTATGCGGCGCCGGTATCGGCCGGTGGCGGGGTGCACAGCCGCGCTGCCAAGTCGATCGCGATCACGCCGGAGGTGGGCGCCGCCCTGGGCATCGATGCCGACAGCCTGGAGCCGACCGCGTTGATCTCTGCAATCCTGCGTGCGCCGGCCGACCTGCTGTGGTTCGGCGGCATCGGCACGTATGTGAAGGCGGCGGCGGAGAACAACGCCGCGGTCGGCGATCCGGCCAACGACCGGCTTCGGGTTGATGCCGAGGAACTGCGGGTCACGGCGATCGGCGAGGGCGCGAACCTGGGCGTGACCCAGGCGGCGCGGATCGCGTTCAGCGCGGCGGGCGGACGCATCAACACCGACTTCATCGACAATTCGGCAGGCGTCGACTGTTCCGACAACGAGGTGAACATCAAGATCGCGCTGAACCGCGAGATGAACGAGGGCCGGCTGGCGGAAGGGGACCGCAACGTCCTGCTCGCCAGCATGACCGACGACGTGGCGCGGCTGGTGCTGGAGGACAATCGCCTGCAGACGCTGGCGCTGTCGATCGCCGAGCGGGGTGGCGCGACGGCGATGCCGCGCTTCGTCCGCGCGATCGAGACGTTCGAGGCGGCAGGCCGGCTGGACCGGCGCGTCGAGGGGCTGGCCGGCAATCAGGAACTGCTCCGGCGCGGGCAGGACGGACGCGGGTTGACCCGGCCGGAGCTTGCCGTGCTGCTCGCCACTGCCAAGCTGTCGTTGCAGGACGCGATCGAGCAGAGCGGACTGGGGCTGGACGAGGCGCTGGCACCGGACCTGCACGCCGCGTTCCCGGCGGCGATGCGCGAGCGGTTCGCCAGGGCGATCGACGAGCATCGCCTGCGCGGCGAGATCGTCGCGACCAAGCTGGCCAACCGGCTGGTCAACCGCCTGGGCATCCTGCTGCCGTTCGAACTGGCGGAAGAGGAGGGCGTCGGGCTGGCCGACGTCGCGGCGATGTTCGTCGCGGCGGAGCGGCTGTTCGGGCTGAACGCGCTGTGGGCGGATATCGAGGCGGCGGCGATGCCCGAGCCGGCGCGCCTGGCGCTGTTCGACGAGGTCGCGTTGGCAGCCCGGTCGCACATCGCGGATCTGGTGCGGATCGGTCGTGCCGAAGGCGGGATCGCCGCGATCGTCGCGCGCGTCGAGCAGGGCATCGCGACGCTCGACCGGCAAACCGAGACGCTGCTGCTGGAAGAGGCACGCGCGGGCAGCGCGCGAATCGCCGCGCAACTGCACGAAACAGGAGCGCCCGACGACATCGCGGCGCGCGTCGTCCGGCTGTTCGAACTGGACGGCGTCGTCGGTCTCGCCGATCTGGGCGTGCAGCTGGGCCTGGGTGAGGAGGCGCTGACCCGCGCCTATACCCGGCTCGGCCAGGCGCTGGGCCTCGACTGGGCGCAGGCGCACGCAGCGCGGCTGGCGCCCGCCGATCCATGGGAGCGCCTGCTGGTGGCGGGATTGGTCCGCGACTTCGAGCAATTGCGGCTCGACTTCCTGTCGCGCCGGGCCGGGGCCGATCCGCAGGCCGCCGTAGAGGCATGGCTGGCCGACAATGCCCCGCGCGTCGGGCAGTTCACGACCATCATCGATCGCGCCCGGCATGCCGCCACGCCCAGCACCGCGATGCTGGCACAGGTGGCGGGGCAGGCCCGTGTGCTGCTGGCGCGCTAGATCGTGACAAGGGATCGATCCACGCCCGCACGCCCCGAGCGAAGTCGAGGGCATGTCGCACGCGATCCGCTGGCGGCCTGTGCTTCGATTGCACTATCACGAACGAAACCGCTTCCCAAGCATCATATAAAGATTTCTTTATATGATGCTTGACCGGTCGGCGCGAAGCTGGGACATGCATCGCCGTCAAGGTTCTTCGGCCGCGTTCGCGCGCCGAAGCTAAGACGGGAAGCCGGTGCGGACCTCCTTTCAGGATCACGGTTCAATGCCGGCGCTGCCCCCGCAACTGTAAGCGGCGAGTGGCGGTCGATACGTGTCACTGGCGGTGCGAATCGCCGGGAAGGCCAGACCGCCATGACGACCCGCGAGCCAGGAGACCTGCCTTCGACGCGATAACGTCCACCGGCGGGGATCCCGGGCTGGCCGCTTGCATGCGCGCGGCCGGCCCTGCCGATTCGTGCAGCCTGTCTGTGACCATCCGTCTTCCTCGCCCTTCATCGGGGTATGAAGACCATGACCGTCACGATCGCCACGCTCGGCTTCCCGCGCATCGGCCCACGCCGCGAACTGAAGTTCGCTCTCGAGAAATACTGGTCCGGCCAGTCGACGCAGGATGACCTGCTGACCGCCGCCGGCGCGCTGCGCACCGCCGCCTGGGCACGGCAGCATGCACTGGGGTCCGACTGGTTGCCATCCAACGACTTCTCGCTCTACGACCATGTGCTGGACACCAGCGTGATGTTGGGCGCGGTCCCCGCCCGCTACGGCGCGGCCGACGGGCAGGCCGGCCTCGCCACCTATTTCGCGATGGCACGCGGCACGACGCCGGACGGCGAAGGATGCGGCCACGCGCAGGCCAGCCTGACCGCGTGCGAGATGACCAAGTGGTTCGACACGAACTACCATTACATGGTGCCCGAACTGGTGGCGGGGCGGCGCCTGGCGCTGAACACACCCAAGATCGTCGACGAGTATCGCGAGGCGAAGGTGCAAGGGTACGAGACGCGACCGGTGCTGCTGGGCCCGGTGACCTGGCTGAGCCTGGCGAAGGGGCAGGGTGTCGATCCGTTCGACTTCCTCGACGAGGTGCTGGGGCTCTATGCCGTCGTGCTGGGCCATCTGGCGGCAGCGGGTGCGGACTGGGTGCAGATCGACGAGCCGGTGCTGGTCCTCGACCTCGACGATCGGCAACGGAGGGCTCTGACCCGCGCCTATGCGAAGCTGTCACGGGTGGGCGTCAAGCTGATGCTGACGACCTATTTCGGGGCGCTGGGCGACAATCTCGGCTTCGCTACCGCGCTGCCGGTCGCCGGGCTGCATGTGGATCTGGTCCGCGCGCCGGAGCAACTCGACGCGGTACTCGCTGCCGCACCGCGATCGCTGCTGCTGTCGCTGGGTGTCGTGGACGGTCGCAACGTCTGGCGTGCCGATCTGGAGCGGCTCCTCGACCGGCTGGAGCCGATCGCCGCGACCCGCAACGTGGTGCTGGCCCCGTCCTGCTCGCTGCTGCACGTTCCGGTCGACCTGGCGTCGGAGACCCGGCTGGACCCGGAGATCGCACAATGGCTGGCGTTCGCGGTTCAGAAGATCGAGGAACTGGCCGTGCTGAAGCGCGCGCTGAACGAAGGGCGCGACAGCGTCGCCGGCGCACTGGCGATCGCATCGACCGCGGCAGCGGCGCGCCTTACCTCGCCGCGTATCCACGATGCCGCCGTTGCCGGGCGGGTCGCCGCGGTGACGCCGGACATGGCGGAGCGGCAATCCGGCCACGCCGCCCGGACCGCCGCGCAGGCGGCCGTGCTCGACCTGCCAGCCTATCCCACGACGACGATCGGATCGTTCCCGCAGACCGCGGAGGTCCGCCACATGCGGGCCGAGCATCTGCGCGGGCGACTGGACGATGCCGCCTATGATCGGTTCCTGCGCGAGGAGACGGAGCGGGCGATCCGCTGGCAGGAAGAGGTCGGGCTCGACATGCTCGTTCACGGCGAGTTCGAGCGCAACGACATGGTGCAGTATTTCGGCGAGCGGCTGTCCGGCTTCGCGTTCACCGTCGGCGGATGGGTGCAGAGCTACGGCTCGCGTTGCGTGCGGCCGCCGATCCTGTTCGGCGACGTGTCGCGGCCGGCGCCGATGACGGTCGACTGGTGGCGATATGCGCAGGGGCTGACCGATCGCCCGGTGAAGGGCATGCTGACTGGGCCGGTCACGATCCTGAACTGGTCCTTCGTGCGCGACGACCAGCCGCGGGCGGCGAGCTGCCGTCAGATCGCGCTCGCGATCCGCGACGAGGTGATGGACCTGGAAGCGGCGGGTGCGAAAGCGATCCAGATCGACGAGGCGGCACTGCGCGAGGGGCTGCCGCTGCGCCGGGGAGAGTGGAGCCACTATCTGGACTGGGCGGTCGCCTGCTTTCGCCTGTCCGCCGCCGGCGTGGCTGACGAAACCCAGATCCACACGCACATGTGTTATTCGGAGTTCAACGACATCCTGCCGTCGATCGGGGCGATGGACACCGACGTGATCTCGATCGAGACGGCCCGCTCGCAGATGGAGTTGCTGGAGGGGTTCGCGCTGTATCGCTATCCCAGCGCAATCGGGCCCGGCGTGTACGACATCCACGCGCCGCGCGTGCCGTCCAGCGAGGAGATGGTCGAATTGATGCGGCTCGCTCGCCGGCATCTGCGGCCCGAGCAGCTGTGGGTGAACCCGGATTGCGGGTTGAAGACGCGCAAATGGGCGGAGGTGAAGCCCGCGATCGAGGCGATGGTGACCGCGGCACGGCTGCTGCGCACGGACGTGGCGGCGGGGGCCTGATCGCATGACAACGAAGGATGCGTCCGCGGCGGGCGGCGCCGTTCGGCTGATCGACATGATCTTTCCGGGCGACACCAACCATCACGGCACGCTGTTCGGCGGCGTGGCGCTCGCCCATATGGACAAGGTGGCCTTCCTCGCCGCATCACGCCACGGCCGCGCATCCTTCGTCACCGCGGCCTGCGAGCGCATCGACTTCGCCGCGCCGGCGCTGAAGGGCGAGCTGGTCGAGGCGACGGGCCGGGTGGTCCGTGTCGGCACCAGTGCCTGCGACGTCGAGGTCGATCTGGTCGCCGAGGCGTTGCTGACCGGAGAGCGCAGGCTGTGCACGCGCGGCCGGTTCACTCTGGTCGCCGTCAGGGGAGAGACGACGGTGCTGCCGCTGCCACCGCTGTCGCCCGATCCTCCGGAGCCCGACGACGGCACGGTTCGGATGATGGACATGGTGTTCCCACCGCAGACCAACCACTACGGTACGCTGTTCGGCGGCGACGCGCTGCGCATGCTGGGCAAGGGCGCGTTCATCGCGGCGACCCGCGCGTCGCGAGCAGTGATGGTGATGGCGGCATCCGACCGGATCGATTTCCGCACGCCGGTACGCGAGGGCGACATGACCGAGGTGATCGCGACGGTGACGATGACGGGGCGCAGCTCGATGCGCGTGAACGTAGCCCTGTGGTCGGAGGTGTTGCTGACCGGGGTGCGTCACTGCGCCGCCACGGCAGAGTTCGTGATGGTGTCGGTCGACCCCTGCGGCAGGCCGGCACCGATCCGGGTGTAGCATCTCGCTCGACCAAGGGTTCGGCGCCGCGTCTCCGTCTGGGTGTCAGAAGACATCCGAAGGGGATTCCATCCGTGTACCGCCTGCTCCTTGCCTCCTCAGCCACGCTTTCCCTGGTCGCCGCCACCTCCGCCGCCGGCCAGACGGTGATCGACACCAAGCGGACGACGGCGGTGCGCACCTCCACCGTCAGGAACGGGGCGGCGGACAACATCAGCATCGTGGCCGCCGGCAGCGTGGCGCCGGCGAGCGGCACCGCGGTGACGGTCGACAGCAACAACAATGTCGCCAACGCCGGCACGATCCAGATTACCGATGCCAACGGCGCGACCGGTATCCTGGCGCAGTCGGGCGTGCGTGGCGACATCACCAATACTGGCAAGATCATCGTCGATGAAACCTACACGGCGACGGATGCCGACAAGGACGGCGATCTGGACGGCCCGTTCGCGCAGGGCACCGGCCGCACCGGAATCCGGACGGCCGGCGCGTTCACCGGGACGATTTCCAATGCCGGCGAGATCACGGTGGAGGGCAACGACTCCGCCGGGCTGTTCCTGGGTGGCACGCTGACCGGGAACCTGACCCATGCCGGCAAGACGATCGTGACCGGCGATCGCAGCGTCGGCGTGCGCGCAGAAGCGGTGACCGGCACGGTGACGCTGGGCGGCACGATCACCGCGGTTGGGCGCGACGCAGTCGGCGCAAGGCTGGACGGCAATATCGGCGGCGCGCTGGTGATCGAGGGGCTGATCGGATCGACCGGTTTTCGCTCGACGGTGGCCCCCGCCGACGTGTCGAAGCTGGATGCCGACGACCTGCTCCAGGGTGGATCGGCACTGATCGTCGGTGGCGACGTCGCCGGTGGCATCACGCTGTCCAACGCCACCGGCAAGGTCGCCGACATCGTCACCTTCGGCTCGGCGCCCGCGTTCCAGATCGGGGCGGCCGGCCGGGCGGTGACGATCGGGGCGGTGTCGGGCGCGAACCCGGCGGCTGGACTGGTCGTCAATGGCAAGGTGACCGCCAGCGGGGTCTATAGCGGCAACACGGCGACCGCGCTGGCGATCGGCGGGCTGGGCGGCGGCGTGACGATCGCGCAGGGCGTCGCGATCGGCGGCGCGGTGCAGGCATCGGCGGTCGGGGCGGCAGCCACCGGCATCCGGTTCGGCGCGGGATCGACCACGCCAGAGCTGCGCATCACCGGTACGGTGGGCGCGGCGGGCGGCGGCGTGGCCGATACCCGGTCGGCGGCGATCCTGATCGACAGCGGCGCGGCGGTTCCGATCATCCGCAACACCGGAACGATCCGGGCAACGGCGACCGGGGCCACCGCCGTGGCCATCCTCGACCGGACCGGTGGCGTAACGCTGATCGAGAACAGCGGCACCATCGGTGCGGCGGGTACGGATGCCAGCCGGTCGATCGCAATCGACCTGTCGGCGAACACCAGCGGCGCGGTGATCCGCCAGACCGCCGCGACCGGCGCCGCCGCACCGGCGATCACCGGAGCGATCCGCTTCGGTGCGGGCAGCGACCGTCTGGACCTGGGTGCCGGTGCCGTATCGGGTGAGGTGTCGTTCGGCGGCGGCAACAACCGCCTGGACATGAGCGGCGCCAGCACCTTCGCCGGCACCGCGACCTTCGGCGGCGGTGTCGACACGCTGGCGATCGGCGGTACCGCGCGGTTCGACGGGATCGCCGATTTCGCCGGCGGCGGGCAGGACGTGCTCGCCATCACCGGCAAGGGCGTGTTTGCGGGGCGGCTGGTCAATGCCGGCAACCTGGCGGTGACGGTCGCGGCCGGTGGCGGCACCTTCGCCGCGAGCGGGGGTGGAACGATCGGATCGCTGTCGCTCGGCGACCAGTCGATCCTCAGCGTCGCCCTCGACAAGGCGAACCCGACCGGCAACCTGATCCAGGTGGCCGGTGCCACGACGATCGGCGCGAACAGCCAGCTGGCGCTGCGCGTGACCGGCGGGACCGACATTGCCGGGCGCTATGTCGTGCTGCGATCGGGTACGCTGACCGGCGCGACGAACCTGACGCTGGCCTCGGCTGCGGTGCCGTTCCTGTACAAGGGCGCGATCGTCGCCGGGGCGGCGAACGAGATCACCGTCGACGTGGTGCGCAAGCTGCGGAGCGAACTGGGCCTGAACGCGGCCGGTGCCGGCGCCTTCGACGCGATCGATGCCGCGATCGGCAGCGATGCGAAGGTCGCCGCGGCGATCCGGGGCCTCTACGACGGCGGCGAGTTCCGCAACGCGATCGCGCAGATGCTGCCCAACTACGCCGGCGGCGTGTTCGAGAGCGTGACCCTGGCCTCCCGCGCGGCGGCGGGGCAGCTGCGCGAACCCGCCGGCGAGTTCACCGAGGAAGGCACCTGGGGCATGTGGCTGACCCCGGTCGGCTGGGACGCGTCGAAGGGGACGCGCAGCACCACCAGCTACGACGTGCGCGGCTGGGGTCTCAGCGGCGGGCTGGAACGCAAGTCGCAGATGGGCAATTTCGGTGTCTCGCTCGCCTATCTGCGCGGGCGTGACAACGAAGGGCTGGCCGTCAACCGGGTCAATCACAGCCAGTACGAACTGGCCGGTTTCTGGCGTGGCCACTGGGGCGGATTTGCCGCACAGGTACGCGGATCGGCAGCGTTCCTGTCGTTCGACGCCCGACGCCAGTTCGACGGGACGATCGGTTCCGAGGCGGTGCAGCGCCGCGCCGTCGCCGACTGGAACGGTATGCTCTACTCGGGCGCGGGCGCGGTGTCGTACGAGCACGTCGTCGGACAGTTCAGCCTGCGCCCCATCATCGCCCTCGACTACTACAAGCTCAACGAGGATGCGTATCGCGAGACGGGGGGCGGCACGGCATACGACCTGACCGTGAGGAAGCGCAGCAGCGACGAGCTGGCGGTATCCGCCACGCTGGCGGCAGGCATCAACTTCGGCGGCGACAACCGGTACGATCAGTGGAGCCGGATCGAGCTGGAAGGCGGCCGGCGCGAGCGGATCGCCGGGGCACTGGGTCGCACCACCGCCAGCTTCGGCAGCGGCACCGCCTTCACGCTCGACCCCGAGGAGCGGGGCGGCGGGTGGACCGGCCGGATCCGCGCGATCACCGGCACCACCGAGGTGCGGCTGAGCGGCGAGGTAGGCGCCGAGCAGCGGCTGGGTGACGTCGCGCTGTCGGCGCGCGCGGCGCTGCAGTTCGCGTTCTAGGACGACGGGAAGGTGCGCTCCTCCAGCCTGTGCGGTGTTCCCGCCCTGCGCCCCGATCCCGGGCGGAGCGTCTTCTTTCCTCCGTCGGGATCCGCTAGAGGGGCCGTCCTCTGCACCATTCGACCGGTCAACGCCATGCCGCCCCCCGGGTCTCCCACAGGGATCGAGGCCGTCTTCCTCGCCAATCGCGACAAGCTGGTCCGCTTCCTGCTGGCGCGCGGGGCGGGGGATGCGGCCGAGGATCTGGTCCATGACCTCTGGCTGAAAGTGGCGGGGCGGATGGAGGGGCCGATCGGCAATCCGCTTGCCTATCTGTTCCGGGCTGCGGACACGCTGATGATCGATCGCTACCGTGCCCGCCGGCAGGCGGAGCGACGCGATCAGGCATGGTCCGACCAACTGGTCGACGAAGAGCCCTCCGTCGACCGCGCGGTCGCGGCGCGGCAGGAAGCCGCGGTGGTCGCTGCCGCGCTGGCGGCGCTCGGAACTCGCAAGGAAACGGTCTTCCGGCGGGTCCGCATCGATGGCGTGGCCCAACGCGTGGTGGCGGCCGAGCTGGGGATCAGCATCAGCACCGTCGAAAGTGATCTGCGTCTGGCCTGTCGCGCACTGATCGACCTTAAGGAGCGGTTGTGATGGCCGACGAAGATGACGAGGCGATCGACTGGGCGATCCGCATGACCGAGCCCGACGCCGACTGGGACGCTTTCACGACGTGGCTGGAGGGCGATGCCGGTCGGTCCGCGCGTTATGACCGGGCGGTGACGGCGTTGCAGGATGCCGAGCAGGCGCTGGCCGAGCTGACGCCCGCCGCGAACGACGATGATCCTGACCTCGCCAGCCGGTCTCGCCGGTCTCGCCGGTCTGTGGGACGATGGTTCGGTGGCGCGATCGCCGCTGCGCTGGTCGGTGCGGTCGGGCTAGGTCTGTGGAACGAGGGTCCGCGGCCCTATACGATCGAGACCGCGGCGGGGGAGCAGCGCACGCTGACGCTGGCCGACGGCAGCCGCATCGTGCTGGCCGGCGCATCGGCGGTGCGGCTGGACCATGACGATCCACGGGTGGCGACGGTGGAGCGGGGCGAGATGCTGTTCCGGGTTCGGCACGATGCCGACCGTCCGTTCGCGGTACAGGTCGGGGCATTGCGGCTGGTCGATCTGGGCACGGTGTTCAACGTGAAGAAGGCGGGCGGCAATACCCGCGTCGCCGTCGCGGAGGGTGCGGTGATGGTGGATCCGGACGGCGCCGCGTTGCGGCTGGATCCGGGGCAGACGGTGATCGCCCGCGGCGCGTCGCTGGTGCGCGGATCGATCGATCCGGCGGATATCGGAGGCTGGCAGCAGGGACGGCTGTCGTTCGACGGGGCGTCGTTGGACGAGGTGGCGGCAGACCTGTCTCGCCAGCTGGGCTGGCCGGTAAAAGCGGCGCCGGCAATCGCGCGGCGGACGTTCCGCGGTACGCTGGACACCCAGACGCTGAAGGATCGGCCGACACTGCTGGGACAGTTGCTGGACGTGTCGGTGCGGCAGGACGATGGCGGCTGGACGCTGGAGGCGCATCGGTGATCCGAGCCGCGGTCGCAGGTGCGGCCATGGTGGCGATGATGTCGTCCGCCCCGGCAATCGCCCAGACGATCGCGATCGACCTGCCCGCCGGCACGGTCGGTGGGCAGGTGATGGCGCTCGGCAGGGTCGCGCGGGTCAGCGTCGTGGTGCCGGAAGGGCGGCTATGGCGACAGCGTGTGCCCGCGCTTCGTGGCCGGTGGGAAGCCGCGCAGGCACTATCCGTCATCGCGCGCCGGGCGGGGGCGGAGGTGATCGTGATCGGCCCGGACAGCTGGCGGCTGATCCCGCGCCGCCGTGCAGCGCCGCGGCCCAAACCCGCACCCGTCGCTCCGCTACCCGAACCCGCCGCCGACCCGGGCGGCGACATCGTCGTCACCGCCAGCAAGCGCGACACGACGCGCGATCATTTTGCCGGCCAGTATGCGCGCGTTGCCGGGATCGACCTGGAGTTCGGCGGCGCGGGCGGCACCGATCGGCTGGCCGACCGGCTGACCAGCGTCGCCTCCACCTATCTGGGGGCGGGCCGCAACAAGCTGTTCATTCGCGGCATCGCCGATTCCAGCTTCACCGGGCCGACCCAGGCGACCGTGGGCCAGTATTTCGGCGACCTGCGGCTCAGCTACAATGCCCCCGATCCCGACCTGCGGCTGGCCGATCTCGCCGCTGTCGAGGTGTTGGAAGGGCCACAGGGGACGTTGTACGGAGCGGGGTCGCTGGGCGGATTGATCCGGCTGGTGCCCAACGCGCCCGATCCTTCGCGATTCGCCGGATCGGCCGTGCTGGGCGGATCGGCAACCACGCACGGATCGCCCGGGGCGGATGCGCAGCTGGTCGCCAACCTGCCGGTGGTGACGGACCGACTGGCCGTCCGGATCGTCGCCAATGCCGCGAGCGAGGGCGGCTATATCGACAAGCCGTTGCTCGATCGCACCGACGTGAACCGCACCCGGATCGAGGGCGGCAGGGCCGCCGCGCACCTGGATCTTGCCCACGACTGGAGCGTCGAGATGATCGGGATCGGCCAGCGTATCCGCGGTGCCGACAGCCAGTATGCCGATCGCGAGGGGCGGCCGCTCACCCGCTCGGCACCGGTGACCGAAGGCTTCAGCGCCGATTTCGGGCAGGCGCAGATCGTGCTCGCCGGATCGCTGGGGCGGGTCCGGTTCCGCTCGACGTCCGGCGTGACCGCCCACGACCTGATGGAACGATACGACGCAACGACGCCGGGCGAACCGGTGCAACTGTTCGCGCAGGCGAACCGCACGCGGATGCAGGCGAACGAGACGCGGATCTGGTCGTCGGCCGCCGACGGGTCGGGCTGGCTCGCCGGGTTCAGCTACATCCACAATCGAACGCGGCTGACCCGCCTCCGTGGTACGCCGGGAGCGTTGCAGCCGACCACCGGCGTCGTCAACGCGATCCGCGAGGCGACGCTGTACGGCGAAGGAAGCGTACGCCTGCTGCCCGGCCTGCTGACGACGGCCGGGCTGCGGGTCACGCGGTCGGTGCTGGGCGGCGAGGGCGAGGATGCGCCGTTGCGGCTGGAACCGGCGGCGCTGGCCATGACCGCGCAACGGAGCCAGACGATCGTCCTGCCGTCCGCCGCCGCCCTGATCGATCTGACCGGAAGGATGCAGCTGTTCCTGCGTTATCAGCAGGGCTTCCGGCCGGGCGGCCTTGCGATCGAGAGCGATTTCGTTCGCCGGTTCCGCAACGACCGGGTGGCGACGATCGAGGCCGGGATACGCACCGGACGGGCGCGGACGTCGCGGCTCGACGCCGCGCTGACGGTCGCGCACACGTCTTGGCGGGACATCCAGGCGGACTTCATCGACGGATCGGGACTGCCCAGCACCGCGAACATCGGCGACGGGCGGCTCTGGACCGTCGAGGCAAGTGTGGGCGCGCGGATCGGCGATGCCCTGCGGCTGGAGGGGGCGGTGTCGTACAATGACGGCCGCATCGACGATCCATCGACCGTGCGGCTGTTCGATCTCGTCGCAAGCCAGGCTGTCGATCCGGCGAGTACGCGGGCGCAGATCCTGGCACGGTTGAGCCAGATACCGAACATCGCCCGGGTTACCGCACGCACCGGCGCGACGTATCGGCGCCGATTGGGAACGGCCACCGATCTGAAGGTGGACGGCTGGATCCGGTATGTCGGATCGTCGCGCCTGGGTGTCGGCCCGGTGCTCGGCCAACAGCAGGGCAGCTACCTTGATACCGGCATTACCGCGCGCCTCGGCCTGGGGGACATCGGGATCACAGCGGGCATCACCAACGTCGCCGATGTCCGGGGCAACCGCTTCGCACTGGGCACACCGTTCACCACCGGGCGCGATCAGGTGACGCCGCTGCGCCCCCGAACGTTCAGGCTGGGGCTGGATACCCGCTTCTAGCGCGGCGGCGTCGCACCGCGAGGATCAGCCGGTCGACGATCGCCACGACCAGCACCGACGCACCCAGCACCGGGAACAGGATCGACGCCACGACCAGGATCGCGATCGCGCCGCCGATGCGCGCATCGGGGGTGCGCGGCGGGGCGGCCAGGCGGGCGGTCGGCCGCCGCTTCCACCACATCGCGATGCCGCTGACGACCAGCAGGACGATGGCGATGCAGGTCGCCAGCATGACGATCTGGTTGGCCAGTCCGAAGTAATTGCCCATGTGGAGCTGCACGCCGAGTTCGATCGCCTTGCCGGCCGCGCCATAGTCGCGATAGCCGACCTGGCGGATCAGGCGGAAGCTGTAGCGGTCGAAATACAGGCTGCGCTGTCCCTGCGGCCGATCGGGATAGGTATAGGCGGTGTAGACTCCGGTCTGGCCGGCGGGCGGGAAGAGGCGGTAACCGCCGGGCAGCGCATAATCTTGCGCCAGCATCGCCGCGACCCGGTCGAGCCCGGCGATGGCGGATCGATCCACCGGGCCGGCCGGCATGGTATGCCCGGCATGGCCGCTGCCCGGCGACGAGGCGGGCATCGGTGCGGCCTCCATCGTCCACGGCGCGGCGCCCAGAGCCGTCTTCATCGGCGTGCTCGATGGCGCTCCATAGGTGGAGTGCGAGCCGGGATAGCCGATCCCAAGCCGGGTCGTGATCGACTGGAGCAGCGGCCCCTGAACCTGCGCCCAGGGCAGACCGGTCAGCAGCAGGAAGGCGATGAACGCCGTCGCCCAGAAGCCGGTCGTCGCATGCAGGTCACGCCACAGCGGCCGGCCGCGGTTCCGCAGCCGCGGATAGAGGATGCCGCCCAGCCTGCGCCGTCCGCGCGGCCACCACAAGTACAGGCCGGTGGCGATCAGGACGAGCGCCCAGCATGCCGCCAGCTCCATCGCGACGCTGCCCCATGTTCCCAGCATCAGCGAGCCGTGTATCGTATCGGCGAGCCCGACGAGCGTGCGGGTATAGACGAACGAACCCAGTACCGTGCCCGTGCCCGGATCGACCGCGACCCGGACGGGGTCGCCGTGCGGCGGGGTGACGAACACCACTGCCGGCCGGTTTGCCGCCGCCGGCAGGTCGATCCGCGTGGCGGTGCCGGGATGCGCATCCAGCGCCGCCCGCACCATTTGCGAGGGAGGCTGTGCGGCGGCATGGGCCGCGACGAAGCGCCGTTGGGGATAGAGCGCGTCGTCGATCTCGTCGTTGAACAGATAGATCGCGCCGGTCACGCTGAGGATCAGCAGGAACGGGGCGACGAAGAGGCCGGCATAGAAATGCCATCGCCAGATCGCGCGATAGGAGCGTGACGCGGTGGCGTTCGCATTGACCATCGATACAGCTCCGGATCAGAACCGGGAGGACAGGGAGACGTCGATGCCGCGCGGCGCGCCGACATAGACCTGCGTGGCGCTGTAGCCCGACCAATAGGCATAGAAGCGGTTGGCGAGATTACGCGCTCTGACCGTCACGACGGTCCATGGCAGGCGATAGGCGATCGCCGCGTCGAGCACCGTGTAGCCGCCGATCCGCACAGCGTTGGCGGGGCTGGTGTATATGTCCCCGACATGACGCACGCTGCCGCTGGCCGTCACCGGCAAGGCGTCGACATTGTAGAACAGCGTCAGGTTCGCCAGCTGCTGCGGCACGTTGTTCGGGCGATTGCCGGACAGATCGATGCCGCCCGCGCCGGTCAACTTGTCGTACCGCGCCTTCAGCAGCGCGCCGTTGGCGTCGATCGTCAGGTGGCGCGTGATCGTGCCGGTCGCCGAGAACTCGATCCCGCGAGACGACTGGGCGCCGCCCTGCACCTGCACGCCGGGCCGGGCCGGGTCGCGGGTCAGGATGCCGGTCTGCCGGATCCAGTATGCGGCGCCGGTGACCGTCAGCCGGCCGCCGAAGAGATCGGCCTTGATGCCGCCTTCCACCGAATCGCCCTTCGTCAGGTCGACGCTGGCGCGCAGCACGTTGGACAGGATCAGCGATCCGACCGGCGTGATTGCGTGACTGTACTGGGCATAGAGCTGGGTGTCGGCCGCAAGGTGGTACACCGTGCCGATCCGGCCGGAGACCGCCTGGAAGCGGCGGCCGAACCGCTGGACGGTCCCGGCGTTCAGGTCGTCGATGCGGCGATCGAGGTCGATATGGTCGAACCGCAGGCCGCCGAGCAGCAGCCACTTGTCGTCCAGATCGACCGCATCCTCGCCGAATACCGCCCAGCTCCTGACCTGCGATGCGAAGTCTGCGCGGTTGCCGGAACCGGGGAAGTTGGCCGCGTCGTCGGCGGGAAATCGTCCGCGTACCGGATCGAACAGGCCAACCGACGTCATCGTGCCGAAGCGGCGGATGGTTCCGAAATCCGTCCGGTTATACTCGGCGCCGATGTTCACCCGGTGCCGCATGCCGCCGACATGGACATCGCCGGTCAGATACGCACGGTTCGACCAGCTGTCGTGGTCGTGATCGATCCGGGTGGTGCCCCGGTCGAGCAGACCGGTCGCCTCGTCAAAGGTGAAATCCTCGGAGTTCGCCCACTCGCGCCTGCCACGATAGAGGCTGGCCTCGTCGGTCAGCGTCCAGCCGCCGCCGAGGTCATAGGCGATGCGGCCACGTCCCCAATAGCTGTCGGAATCCATCCGCCCGTCGGCGACGTTGTAATTCCGGTCGCGCATCGCGCGATCGAGAACATAGCCGTTACCGGTATGAACGACGGACGATGCGTCGAGCGCCACGGCTTCGGGGACCAGCGGCGTGCCCTGATAGGGCGTCTGGTTGCGATCCTGGAAATAGTCGAAGGCCAGCATGACCGACAGCCGTTCGACGGGCCTCAATGCGAGACTGGACGTCGACTGGACGGTTCGCGTGCCGGTGTCGTCGACATATCCGTCGCTGCGCGACAGCCCGAGATCGGTGCGGAACGCGGCACCGGTCGCGAGCGGCTGGTTGATGCCGATGCCAAGCCGCGCCGTACCGAAGCTGCCGTAACTGGCGAGCGCATCGACATGGGCGGCATCGAACGCCGGCTTCTTGGGAACGAGGTTGATCGCGCCCGCGAGCGCGCCGTCGCCGTACAGGATCGATGCCGGACCCTTCAGCACCTCGATCCGGTCGAAGTTGAAGCTGTCGTAGTTGCGGTTGAGGATCGACGAATCCACCGCCCGCATGCCGTCGAAGAGGTAGGAGACGGCACCCGTCGTGAAGCCGCGGATCGTGGCGCTTGCCGGCTCGCCCGGAAGCAGGCCTGCGACGATGCCGGGGACGCTGTCGTAGACCTCGACCGCGGTTCGCAGCCCCTTGGCCTGCATCGCGGCCTGGGTGACGGTGTCGAGCGTCGCCGGCGTCTCGCGGTTGGAGAGGGACAGCCGGCTGCCCGTGTCGGCCGGCTGGTCGAGCCGGCGGAGATCGCGTTGGCCGGTGATGACGATATCGGTGTTGGCGACGCCCGGCGCGCGCGACTGGGCGAACGCCGGAGCGGCGAGAAGGCAGGGCGCGACGGTCCCTGCCAGCAGGAGGTAACGGAACATGCAGGAACCCTCGACCGTCTGCGCGTGGGCGCAGACCAACATACGGGATCGCCCCCGGTACGGGACGATCATCGATCGGTCAGTCGCGGGCGGGCGGTCCTATCGGTGGCGGTCGGAGATGCGAGGCATCCAGTGGCGCGGATGGGTGGACAGAGCGGAAACCGGTCGCCGCGATAAAGGCGAGCAGCCCGGCCAGCTGCACCGGATCGATCGCGCCGAGCGTCGCGGCCGACAGGCCGGCATAGGCACAGGGCGCATCCGCCTGATCTGCCTTGCGATGGCCCCCCTTGTCGCCATGCCCCATCGAGGCGGCGTGATCCGTCGCCATGCCGTGCATCCCATGCATGACCATCGCGGCGGGGGCCGGCGCGACGCCCGGACAGATCGTGATCGTCGGCAGGCCGTGATCGTTCGTGATCATATAGCCGGTGGGCACCAGCAATTTCAGCAACAGCGCCGCCACGCAGAGTAGCACCGCGAGGTCGCGTCGAAGCAGAAGGCGGCGCATGACGGGCACCGGGGGGCGTTATCCTGCTGCCGCCATCCTGTCACTGTGACATTCCGTCCTACCGGGCCGCGTGGAATCGCCAACCTTGCCCGAGGGTTGCGGCAAGGCGCCTGCACGGAGCGAGTGCCGCCACTCAGGCCGAGCGCAGGACGTTGTCGGAAAAGGATCGCGCCTCGACCTCGGACCAGTCGAGTTCCTCCAGCAGTCGGCGGTATACGTCCTCGGCGATGTCGCCGCCATCGCGCATGGCGTTCAGGGCGGCGCGCTGTCGGTGGACGACGTCCAGGTGCAGCCGGTCGAATTCAGATGGTGCCTGCGGATCCTCGCCGCTCGCCACCACGGCGCCGGCGGCACCGTATCGGACCCGCAAGGCGTTCGCCGCATCGCCCCGATCGTCGCCCAGGGCGGCGAGCCCGGCATCGATCAGGCGTCGGCGAGCGGCGCCGACTTTGCCTGCGAGCCCGGCATCGTCGCCGATCGCCAGCCAGCGGATCAGCGGGCCGAGCGTCAGGCCTTGGACGACGAGCGTGCCGATGACGACGGTGAACGCGGCGAGCACGATCTGATCGCGTCCGGGAACCGCCGCCGGCAGGGCGAAGGCGGTCGCCAGCGTGACCAGCCCCCTCATCCCCGACCAGCCGAGCACCAGCGACGCCCGCCAGGGCGGCGGCGCCGGCAGCCAGGCGGGCCGGTAGCGGCGGGTGATGAAACCCTCGACCGCACGGACCACGAACACCCACGCCATCCTGGTGCCGAGTACCGTGCCCAGCACCGCCAGCGAGAAGCCGATCGAGGGCAGTCGCTCGGCGCTGGTCAGCCGGATCAGGACGTCGCGGGATTGCAGGCCCATCAGCATGAATGCCACGACGTTCAGAACCAGTACCGCGGCGGCCCATACCGCCTTGCTCTGGATACGATCGCGGGCAGGCTGGCCGGTCGGCCGGCGTTGCGCGACGAGCAGCCCGAACGCGACGACCGCCAGGACGGACGACAGGTGCAGCCGTTCCGCCAGCAGCCAGATCGCGAAGGTGACGGCGAAATCCGCGAGGCTGGATCCCAGCGTACCCGAGAAGAGAGGGACGATGCGCAGATACAGCCAGGCCGCACCGAGTCCGAACAGGATGCCGCCCGGCGCCGCCGCAGCCAGAACCCATGGGGTGGTGGGATCGTCGGTGTGGGTCGCCAGCGCAACCGCCAGGCCGAACAGCAGCAGCGCCGTCGCATCGTTCAGCAGGCTTTCCCCCTGCAGCAGCAGCAGCCCGCGTCGCGGAATGCCGATCTCGGACAGCACGGCTTCCGCCGCCGCGGCATCGGGTGGCGCCACGATCGCGCCCAGCGCAAAGGCGGCGGCGAGCGGTAGCCCGCCGACCACCACGCCGACCCAGGTCACCGCCGCGGTCGTCACCAGCACGGCGAAGACGGCCAGCGCCAGCAGGGGGAACCAGTAGCGGCGCAGCCCGCGCAGGCTGGTGTGATAGGCGGCGTGGAGCAGCGCGGGCGCGATGAACAGCGCCATCGCCAAGGGCGGATCGACGTCGATATCCGGCGCGAAGGGCAGCAGCGCGAAACCGATCCCCGCCGCGGCCAGCAGGGTAGGATAGGGGATGTTGAGCTTGCGGGCGACCACCAGCAGCAGGAGAGCCACCAGCAGTATCGCGTCCAAGCCTTCGAACAAGTGCATCGGCGTCAACGGATCGGGCAGCCCTTCGGCTCCTGACCTATGACATCGATGCCCCCGGCGTCAGATTCCGAAGCGGGCGGAGAGGCGCACGGTCCGCGGTTGTCCGGGATAGATCCAGACGGGGCTGTAGGAACTCTGGGCGTAGCGTGCGTCCAGCAGGTTGTCGGCCTCGAGCCGGAAGGTGAGTTGGGTTGAAAGGGCGTATTCCGCCGCCGCCTTCACCTTGACATAGTCGGGCAGGACGAGCCCGCTGGCGTCCACCGCGCCCGCACGGTTTCCGACATAGGCGGCCCCCGCGCTGATCGATATGCCGCGGCCGCCGTCATCGAGAAAGCGGCCGAGCGCGAATATTGTCCCGCTGTGCGCCGGCACGTTCAGCACCCGATCGGTGGCGAAGTTGCGGTCGTCCGTCCGGGCATGCGTCCAGGCATAGTTGGCGACAAGCTGCCAGTGGGGAGCCAGCCTGATCGACGCGTCCGCCTCCAGCCCGCGGCTACGAAGGCTGCCGACGGGCGCGAGGAAGTTGGCGTCGAGCGGGTCGTTGGTCAGGATGCCGCGTTTGCGGATGTCGAACCAGGTCACGGCGAGGTCGATCCCCGGCCATCGACCGGCAACCCCCAGTTCGTACCCCTTGCCGGTCTCGGGCGCGAAACCCTGTCCGGCTCGATCGGTACCGGAGTTCAGGACGAAGTTTTCTCCCCAGTTCGCATGTACCGCGACGGCATCGGTGACCTGATAGCGTCCGCCGACCCGGAAGGTAACGGGTCGATCGATGGTACGGCCGACGGTGCCGGTACGATTGTTCCTGATCCGCTGGTTGTAGGCATCGAGCCGGGCGCCGCCTGACAGGGTCAGCCTATCGGTGACATCCCACATGTCCTGCACATAGAGCGTTCCCGACCAACGCCTCTCGTCGTTGTTGGTGAAGGGAAGCAGGACGGGCGGCGTTCCGCCATAGACCGGCTGATAGACATCGATGGCGTAGGGGAAGGCGGCGGTCGGGTTGCGGCGCATCCACCGCTCGCCATAATCGAGGCGATATCCCTTGATCCCGATGGCGGGACGATGGGCGCCGATCCGCCCCGAAACCTCAAGGCGGGCGGAGAGATCGTCGACGCTGAAATCGCGCGAGCGACGCTGCCGCCACAATGTGCGATCGCCGACCAGACGCGACTGGTCCGACGAGAAACCCCTCAGCGTGCCCGTGCGCCACGCGATGCCGCCGTTCAACGTCCATCCGCTGCCCAGGCCGGCGAGCCCGGTAAGCTGATGCCGCTCGTTGCGGAACCGGGTCACGCCATCGGCCGGTTCGCCATAGAAGGTGCGTTGCGGCGCGCCGTTGGCATCGCCACCGATCGCCGGAACGCCGCGATCGAACGGCGCGTCGAAATGGTTGATTTCGGCGAGATAGGTCAGCCGCACCGCGTCGCTCGGCTGCCACGTGAGAGAGGGCGATACCGTTCTGCGCCGGAGATCGACGAAGTTGCGCCAGCCATCGGAATCCTCCGCAGCCACCACGATGCGGGCGGCGATCGTCGCGGATAGCGGTCCGGTGGCGTCGAGTTCCGCCCGCCGCGTATTGAACGAGCCATAGGTCAGGATGGCGGTGGCGCCGGGTGCGAAGCTGGGCGTCTTGCTGACGATATTGACGCGCCCCGCCGGGTCGATGTCGCCGAACAGGGCTCCTGCCGGTCCCTTCAGCAACTCGACCCGCTCCGCCGTGGCAGGATCGCGCGGTGGTGCCATGCCGCGATTGGCCAGGAAGCCGTCGACATAGTATTCGGCACCGCCATCGGGTGTGCCCAGAAAGCCGCGGATCGCGAAATTGTCGATCACGCCGCCGCGGTTGTTCTGGTTGCTGACGCCGCTGACCAGCTCCAGCGCATCCGCCAGACGGTACGTCCCCGCCGCGGTCAGCAGGTCGCGTTCGATCGACCGGCTCGACTGCGACATCGTCTCGGTGACGATGTCGGACGAGATGGTCTGGTCGGCCCGGGCGCGCCGCGTGCCGAGAACCACGATCTCGCCACCGTTCGCTTCTTCGGCGGCGATCTCGGCATCCATCGCCGGATCCGCTGTGGCGGGCAGGGAGCAGAGCAGCAGCGAAAAGGCAAAGAGCGACGACGATGATTTGATACGCACGGACCTGCCTAATCAGATATGTTGTATCATCACGAGTGCAGTATATCGAACGGAGCCGTCAACCCTGCACGATGTTCTTTCTACATCCGGTATCTCGATGCCATCGCCGTCGCCTGCCGCGCTGGCGCTCGGTGAGGATGGTCGTCCGCAAACGCTTGCATGCCCGGTGCAATTACTTATATACCGGGCGTTATGGAAACTGTCGCCTGTACCGTGTCCAAGGGACGCCCGCGTGAGTTCTGCGTTGATATGGCGCTGGCGGCTGCCCTGCGTGTCTTCTGGACGAAGGGGTATGAGGGTGCGTCGATGGCGGACCTGACCGAGGCGATGGGCATCACCAAGCCCAGCCTCTATGCGGCCTTCGGTAACAAGGAGGCGCTGTTCCACAAGGCACTCGACCTGTACGAGGCCGAGAAGCTGGAATATACCCGCGTCGCGCTGGAGCAGCCGACCGCGCGATCCGTCGCTGAGTATTTCATGCGCGGCGCACTGGAAACCCAGACCAGCAACTGCGATCCCAAGGGCTGTCTGGGGGTCATCCATTCGATGGCCTGCGGGGCCGAGGCCGAGTCGATCAAGGCCGATGTGCTGAAGCGTCGCGCCTCGTCGCAGCAGGCGCTGGTCGACCGGATGGAGCGGGCGAAGGCGGACGGCGATCTGCCGGCGCACGTCGATGTGCAAGGGCTGACAAGCTATCTGTATGCGATCCTTCAGGGGATGGCGGTGCAGGCTGGTTCCGGCGCGAGCCGTGCCGAGCTGGAACGCCTGGTCGAGACGACGCTGGCGGTGTGGCCGAGCAAGTGATTCCGCGCGATGCGCAGCGTTCGAGAAAAAGTTACCGGCCGGTACAGAAAGCCATTGACGAACAGAACCGGCGTTAATATACCAGTCAGTATAGAAGGTGGCCGCCGAAAGGAACAGCGCCATGGACCGACTGACCAGTATCGTACCACCGTCCAGTAGCTGACGGACTAGTAACCCATCATCGCAGGCGCTGACGCCGGGCATGCCGCCCGGCGACCGCATCCGCCTGTTCCGTTTGACCAATCACGTATCTGCCACGGGCGACGCCCGGTGGGCCTGTGCCCCGCCGTGCCCGGACGATCGATCAGGGAGATCATCATGGCCTATCTCGCATTTTCCGAAGCCGGTGTCGGCGCCACGGGCGAAGTCACCACCCACCCGGTAGCAGATCCGATCGCCACCGCGGGCAAGCCGCAGCTGTCGGCGCTCGAATGGTCGGTGATCGCCCTAGCCCGCAAGGACCGGCTTGCCTCGCTCCGTACACCCGGCCGCATCGCTACCGCGATGGGCGCATTGTTCGGCGGTGTCCGTGATCCGCGGCTGGCCGATCCGCGGCTGGAGGCGCTGCGCCGCATCGCGGTGCTGAGCTGGCACCACGGCTACACGGTTCCCTCACACGCCGTCCGGCGCTTCCTGTCGGCAGGCTTTTCGCCCGCGCAGTACGAGTTGCTGGTCGACAGCATCGACGCCGGTCGCCGGCGGCAGCAGCAGGAAAGGCTGCGCGCATGAACATGTTCACGAAGATCGAGCCGGCGGCGGGTGACGCGACGACGTCGTCGCCTGCCGCGCAGACCCGTTGGCGACGTGGAGCGCTGGTGCTGGTCCCGGTTGCCGTGGCCGGCATCGGCTACACGCTGTTCCACCGCGAGGCGCCGGCGATCGCCGCACCGCCGCCGCCGACCGTCACCGTGGCCCAGCCGCTGGTGCGCGAGGTGAACGAGTGGGACGATTATGTCGGCCGGTTCGAGCCGAGCCGCAGCGTCGAGGTACGGCCGCGGGTGTCGGGCGCGATCACCGCGGTGCACTTCACCGATGGTGCGATCGTGCGCAAGGGCCAGCTGCTCTTCACCATCGACGCTCGCCCCTTCGCTGCCGCCCTGGCGGAAGCGCGGGCCGGGCTTGCCAGTGCCCAGAGCGACGTGGCTCTGGCGCGCGCCAATCTGGAGCGGGCGAACCGGCTGGCCGCGGATGATGCGGTGTCGAAGAGCGATCTCGACCAGCTGAATGCCCGCCTGCGCGCGGCCAATGCGTCGCTTGCGGCGGCGCAGGCGCGCGTCCGGTCGCGGGCGCTGGACGTGGAGTTCGCACAGGTGCGGGCGCCGATCGGCGGGCGGGTCTCCGATCGCAGGATCGATGCCGGCAATCTGGTGGCGGCAGGCGATGCGAATGGCACGCTGCTGACCACGATCAACGCGCTCGACCCGATCTATTTCAGCTTCGACGGATCGGAGGCCCTGTTCCTGAAGACCCGTCGCGCGGCCGAAAACGGCGGGCAAGTGTCTGCGGTGCAAGTGAAATTGCAGGACGAGGGCGAGTATCGGTGGCAGGGACGGCTGGATTTCACCGATAACGGGCTGGATCCACGGTCCGGAACCATCCGGGGCAGGGCCGTGCTGGCCAACCCGAACCTGTTTCTAACACCGGGTATGTTCGGCAACATGCGACTGGCGAGCGGCGGCACGGCCCGCGCGCTGCTGGTTCCCGATGCCGCGGTGCAGACCGACCAGGCACGCAAGACCCTGCTGACCGTGGCGCCGGACGGATCCGTCGCGGCGAAGGCGGTCGAGCTGGGACCGATCCTGAACGGCCTGCGCGTGGTGCGCAGCGGCATCGCGCCGGGCGATCGGATCGTCATCAGCGGCACGCAGATGGCGATGCCGGGCAGCAAGGTACAGGTCAGGCCGGGCCGGATCGCACCGGCCGCGATCACCGCCGTGCCGACCGGTGCCGCACCGCTCAGCGGCGAGGCGACCTTCGCCCGGTAATCCTGTTCCCTGACTCACCCGTCCGTCGACCGGCCCGCTGCCGGGCGGACGGGTGAGACCTCGTTCGACCGAACTCCATCCTCTTTCCGGGGAGCCTATCATGCGCCTGTCGCGCTTCTTCATCACACGCCCGATCTTTGCCGGGGTGCTGGCGGTGGTCATCACCATCGTCGGCGCGATCGCCTATTGGGGCCTGCCGATCTCGCAATACCCCGATATCGTGCCGCCGACCGTCACCGTCACGGCCAACTATCCCGGCGCGTCGGCGGAGACGGTGGCAGAGACCGTCGCCGCCCCGATCGAGCAGGAGATCAACGGCGTCGACAACATGCTCTATCAGAGCAGCCAGTCGACCGGCGACGGCACGGTGACGATCACGGTCACTTTCAAGCTGGGCACCGACCTGGATGCGGCGCAGGTGCTGGTGCAGAACCGCGTCGCCGTCGCGGTGCCGCGCCTGCCCGAAGAGGTGCAGCGGCTGGGCGTGGTGACGCGCAAGACGTCGCCGGACTTCCTGATGGTCGTCAATCTGGTGTCGCCGGACAACAGCCTCGATCGCGGCTACATCTCGAACTACGCCCTGACGCAGGTTCGCGACCGGCTGGCGCGGATCGACGGGGTCGGCGACGTCCGGCTGTTCGGCGCCCGCGATTACGCAATGCGGGTGTGGATCGATCCCGGCCGCGCCGCCGCGTTGAACCTGACTGCGGGCGAGATCGTCGCAGCGCTGCGCGCGCAGAACGTGCAGGTGGCGGCCGGTACGCTGGGTCAGCCGCCCTATAACCAGGGCAACGCGTTCCAGCTTAACGTCGAGACGCAGGGGCGGCTGGTCGACCCTGCGCAGTTCGGACGGGTGGTGATCCGCACCGACGCGGACGGCCGGCAGGTGCGCGTGTCCGACGTCGCCCGCGTGGAACTGGGCGCGGCCGATTACGCGTCCAACACCTATCTGTCGGGCGAGCCGACGGTGATCGCGGCGGTGTTCCAGCGCCCCGGATCGAACGCGCTCGCCGCCGCCGAGGCGGTCAGTGCAGAGATGGAGACGATGGCCAAGTCCTTCCCCAAGGGGCTGGAATACCGCGTCATCTATAACCCCACCGAGTTCATCGCCCAGTCGATCGACGCGGTGAAGCATACCCTGGTCGAGGCGATGATCCTGGTCGTGCTCGTCATCCTGGTCTTCCTGCAGAAATGGCGGGCAGCGGTGATCCCGATCGTCGCCATCCCCGTGTCGCTGATCGGCACCTTCGCGGTGCTGGCGGCTCTGGGATACAGCCTGAACAACCTGTCGCTGTTCGGGCTGGTGCTGGCGATCGGCATCGTCGTCGACGACGCGATCGTCGTGGTCGAGAATGTCGAGCGCAACCTGGAACACGGCCTGTCGCCGCTGGAGGCGGCGCGCACGTCGATGGACGAGGTGTCGGGCGCTCTGGTGGCGATCGTGCTGGTGCTGTGCGCCGTGTTCGTGCCGACGCTGTTCCTGACGGGGCTGTCCGGCGCCTTCTATCGCCAGTTCGCGGTCACCATCTCGACGGCGACGGTGATCTCGCTCGTCCTGTCGTTGACCTTGTCGCCGGCGCTCGCGGCGATGCTGCTGAAGGCACACGACCGCGAGCATCGCGGCAATCGCGCCCAGCAACTGGTCCGCCGCGCCGGCGATGCGTTCAACCGCGCGTTCGAGCGGATGAGCGCCGGCTATGCCCGGCTGACCGCCGCGCTGGTCGCCCGGCCGAAGCGGATGATGACGGTCTATGCCGGACTGATCGCGGCGACCGCCGCGCTGTTCTGGGCGACGCCGTCCGGCTTCATTCCCGCGCAGGATCAGGGATATTTCCTGACCGTGGTCCAGCTGCCCTCCGGCGCATCGGTCGAGCGGACCGATGCGGTGGTGCAGAAGGTCGCCAAGCGCATCCTGCCGCTGGCCGGCGTGAAGGGCGCGGTGATGCTGGCCGGGTTCGACGGCCCGTCGCAGACGCTGGCCCCCAACGCTGCGGCGGCGTACATCCCGCTGAAGTCGTTCGAGGAGCGGCAGGAACTGGGCGTGACGCTCGCCAGCATCATGGCCGAGGCTCAGAAGGTGACCGCCGACATCGACGATGCGCGCATCCTGGTGATTCCGCCGCCGTTGATCCAGGGGATCGGCTCGGCCGGTGGATACCGCCTGATCGTGCAGGACAAGAATGGCGGCAGCTATCAGAAGCTGGGCGAGGAAACCGGCAAGCTGATCGGCAAGGCGAACACGACCGAGGGGCTGGCCCAGGTCTTCACCTTCTTCGACAGTGCCACCCCGCGCATCTTCGCCGATGTCGACCGGACCAAGGCCGACATGCTGGGCGTCCCGCCGGAACGGGTGTTCGAGGCGTTGCAGGTCTATCTGGGATCGGCGTTCGTCAACGATTTCAACCTGCTGGGGCGTACCTATCGCGTCACGGCACAGGCAGATGCACCGTTCCGCACGACGCAGGCGGACATCGCCAACCTGAAGACGCGGTCGAATTCGGGTGCGATGGTGCCGATCGGATCGGTGTCGACGTTCCGCGACAAGACGGGCCCGTACCGGGTGACGCGGTACAATCTGTTCCCGGCGGTCGAGGTGGATGGCGACACAGCCCCGGGTTATTCGTCGGGACGGTCGCTGGTGACGATGGAGAAGCTGGCGGCGGAAACCCTGCCGGCCGGATACGGCACCGAGTGGACCGGCATCGCGTTCCAGCAGAAGGCGGCGGGAAGTACGGCGGCGATCGTCTTCGCACTGGCGGTGGTGTTCGTCTTCCTGGTGCTGGCGGCGCAGTACGAAAGCCTGGTGCTGCCGCTGTCGATCATCCTGATCGTGCCGATGTGCCTGCTGGCGGCGATGATCGGCGTGAACCTGCGGGGGATGGACAACAACGTCCTGACCCAGATCGGGCTCGTCGTGCTGATCGCGCTCGCCGCCAAGAACGCGATCCTGGTGGTCGAGTTCGCCAAGCAGGCGGAGGAGCGCGACGGCCTGTCGCCGGCAGAGGCGGCGGTACGCGCGGCGCAGGACCGGTTGAGGCCGATCCTGATGACCAGCTTCGCCTTCATCCTGGGCGCGGTGCCGCTGTTGATCGCCAAGGGCGCCGGTGCCGAATTGCGCCAGGCGCTGGGCACGGCGGTATTCTTCGGAATGCTGGGCGTGACCGGGTTCGGGCTGATCTTCACGCCCACTTTCTACGTCGTCTGCCGCGCGCTGGGCGAGCGGCTCGGCCGGCGCCGGGCAGCGCCCGCCGCGCAGCTTCAGCCGGCGGAATGAGGAGAATGACGATGCGTGCGTTCCTGACGGCTGCCTCTGCCCTGACCCTGGCGGCCTGTGCGGCCGGCCCGGACTATGTCGCGCCGCTGCCGCCACCCACCGCGACGGCCGCATTCTCGACCACCGGCGCGGCCGTCGATGCGGCCGCTCCCGCGGTCGATCGCTGGTGGCAGCTTTACCGCGATCCGGCACTCGATCAGCTGGTCACCGAGGCGCTGGCGGCCAATACGGACCTCCGCGTGGCGGCGGCGCGGCTGGCACGCGCCCGTGCCGCGCTGCGCGAAGTGCGCGGCGACCGGCAGCCGCAGGCGACGGTTAGCGCGCAGGGCACCTATGGCCGCCTGCCGGCGATCCAGACGCTGCCCAGCATCGACCGCGAGGGCTGGCGCGTGGATGGCGGGCTGAACGTCGCATACGAGGTAGACCTGTTCGGCCGGCTGAGCCGCAACGTCGAGGCGGCGCGCGGTGACGTCGCGGCAGCCGATGCCGATCTGGCGGCGGCGCGCGTCGGGATCGTCGCGGAGACGACCCGCGCCTATGCCGATGCGGTCGCCGCCGCCGAGCGGCTGGCCGTTGCCGAGCGGATCGTGGCGCTGATCGACCGCTCGCTGTCGGTGACCGCGCGTCGCGAGGAGGTGGGAATGACCACCAAGCTCGACACCGCGCGTATCGCCGCCCTGCGCGACCAGCGCCGCGCCGACATCCCGACGATCGCGGCGGAGCGGCAGGCGGCGCTGTTCCGGCTGGCGACGCTGACCGGGCGGACGCCGCAGACGCTGAACCCCCTGGCAGCCGCGCGGACGACCACATTGCGGCTCGATCAGCCGATCCCGATCGGCGACGGGGCCGGTCTGTTGGCGCGCCGGCCCGACGTGCGCGCGGCGGAGCGGCGGCTGGCGGCAGCGACCGCGCGGATCGGCGTGGCGACGGCGGATCTGTACCCGCGCATCTCGCTGGGCGGATCGATCGGGCAGACCAGCACCGGGCTGGGCGATCTGTTCGGGGCCGGGCCGCTGCGCTGGCTGCTCGGCCCATTGATCAACTGGACCGCGAACCCCACCAAGGCGCGGGCGCGGATCGCGGGGGCGGAAGCGGATAGCCAGGCCGCGCTGGCGACGTTCGACGGTACGGTATTGCAGGCGCTGGAAGAGACCGAGACCGCGCTGTCGAATTACACACGGGCGATCGAACGGCGCCGCGCACTGGGTTCGGCGCGCGACCAGGCGGCGGTTGCCGCCCGCATCACCCGTGCGCAGCAGCGCGAGGGACAGATCGACAGCCTGGCCCAGTTGGATGCAGAGCGGACGCTGGCCGACACCGAGGCCGCGCTGGCGCTGGCCGACGCGCGGATCGCCGGCGCGCAGGTCGATCTGTTCAGGGCGCTGGGCGGGGGCTGGGGCGCCGAGGCGTCATGACCGGTCGCCCTGGCTAGGGGCGGACACGATAGAGCGAGCGATGGGTCAGGACGAAAAGCGTCCGCCCGTCCTTGCCGCCGAACAGCAGCTGGATGGGGCGTTCGGGTATGTCGATCCGACCGACCGCGCGCCCGTCCCTGTCATGCACGAAGACCTGGCCATTGGCGATGAACACCCGTCCGCGGGCATCGACGGCGACGCTCTCGCCGCCGCGATCGGCGAACGGCTTCACGTCGGTCAACGTGCCCGACGGGCCCACCAGCGCGCTGTACGTCCGCGTTTCGGAGGCATTGCTGACATGGATGCGCGTGCCCGGCTGCCCGGTCACGAAGCCATAGGTGTCCAGCGCGTCGGAGAAGCGGCGCGCGCGAAAGTCGGGCGGTCCCTGCTGGAAGGTGCGGAAGGCGGGGATGACGATGCTGCCGTCGGGAGACACATATTCGCTGGCGCGCGGACGGGCCACGTCGCGAGCGAACATTTCCGCGAGGGTAGTAAAGCGATAGGTGGCGGTGTCGAGCTGGTCGCGGAACTCGCCATTGTTCCACCAATTGCCGGGCATTGCCGTGGCGGCCGTCGGGTGCGGGGTGGCGGGTGTGGCGGGGATCACCGCGATCTGCAACTCGGGCGTACCGGGCCGGAAGCTGTAGACGGTACCGTCGCGTCCCGCCGACGACAGGACGAGCAGGTTGCCCGAAGCGTCGGCCGCCAGGTTGACCGGATCGAGCGTGTTGTCCCGCTCGATCCCCAGTCCCTTCGCCTCCGACCAGCGATAGATGCGCTGCTGCGTTCGATCGACGAAATAGAGCGTGCCGTCGGGCGTGACGGCGCCGCCGCCCAGCGCATCGAAATCGCCGGCGACCTTTTCGACCTGCGCGTTGCCGATCGTTGCAGGCTGCGGCGGGGCGGCAGGTTCGTCGGGGATGTCGAGCGTGGCGAACTCGCGCTCGCGAACCTGCCCGCCGCGCGCCATGTCGACGATGGCGTTCTCGTAAGGGAATTTGTTGGCCCGCAGGAAGGTGGCGCAGCCATTCTCGTCGCAGGTGCCGAGCCCGCTTTCTGCATTCACATGGACGTTGCGGAAGCGGATGTTGCGCGCATTGTACAGGGTGACCGCGGCCGGCTTCGCCTTGGCGGTGCGGGTCACGCGATAGGCGTGGAGGTTGCCGATCAGGATGTCGCGGGAATCGCGGATCTCGAGCGCGACGGCATCGCGGCTCTCGCCACCCTCTTCTTCGGTCTGGGGGGCGAGCAGTTCCCAGTTGGCGACGCGGTCCAGCGCGATCTCGACGCGGCCGTGATGCTCGGCCGACATCTGGTAGACATGGCCAGGCGTCTGCGTGTCGGACACGTACAGGCCTGCCTGCGCATAGGTGTTGGGCGTCCAGATGTTGTTGAACGTGCCGCCGCCGCCGCGCGTGACCCACAGGCTTGGATATTGCGCGTCCCAGCGCTTGGCCGGATCGGCATCGCCGGTCGCGTTGGCGTTGTAGGGGTTGAAGCGCTTTCCGCCGGCCAGGTCGGTGCCGTGGCCGCCCTGAAACTTTACGTCGTCGACCAGCGAACCGGCGCCCGCCGTCCACAGCAGGGCGGTCGCCCGCTGGTTGATGCCGCCGGTGAACAGGCCGATGCCCGACACGATGTTGTCGCCGCCGGGCGCCGATTCCACCAGCGCCTTGGGCGCGCCGATGCCCTGATAGGCGGGAGTGCCGTCGGGCAGGATGATCTGGGTCAGGTTGGGATGCAGCGCGACCAGCACGCTGTCCGGACGCAATCGCAGCGTGTCGGTGACGATGTAGCGGCCGGTGGGGAAGTACACGACCCGGTGGCCGTCGATGGCGCGCTGGATCGCCGCGGTATCGTCGGTGCGATCATCGCCCTTCGCGCCGCCGCCGCGGACATTGTACCAGTCGCCGGCGGCGGGCAGCGCCCGGATCGCCGGGGCGGCACGGGCGGGCAACGCAGGGATCGCTGACGCCTTCATCACCGTCGCGAACCGGCCCATCCGGTCGAGTCCCGGCACGGCGAGGCCGTAGTTGAAGCTGGCGACGCGGTAAGCCGCGCCGGTGCCGGGCACCGCCTTCCCGCTGTCGCGGAAGCGCGCGAAGGTCGGCGTGCCGGCAGCGACCGCATTCTCGAACGCGATCTGCGTGTAGGCATTGTCCTCGTTCGAGATGACGACCGCGGCGCGCGAGACGTTCTCGAAGCGGACGTCCTTGCCGAACAGCCAGTCGCCATAGCCCTTGTCGATGTCGATGCCGACCGGCGTGTCGCGGATCGCGACATTGACCATGGTCAACCCGGCCTCATGCTCGCGGATCGCAGCCTCGCGCTGCCCCTCGAACGTCGCATCGATCAGCGCGAACGGCCAGGCGGGGGAGGGCTTCTCGGTCAGGATACCGTAGCGGCCGCCGCGGAAGTGCAGGTCCTGGCCGATGTTGCCGACCTGATAGAGCCCGGCGAGGCCCGACCCGATATCGAAGTCCATGTGGCTGACGAACGCATGCTGCGCGGCGTGGAAGCGGATCGCAGTAGCGGCGGGGTTGCCGTCGCCAATCCGGATGTCGATGTTGCCGATCGCCGAGTAGAAGGTGCCGGGGTTGGCGTCGGCGACCTGCGGATCGAACGGCACGCTGCCCGGCACCGGAAAGGGCACCTGGCGCGGTGGCGGCGGGGCGCCGGCATTGCCGCTGCCGCCACCCTCGGTCCGGTCGCCCTCTCCGCTGCGGCGTGCACCGGCGAAGACGATCATGTTGGCGAGGCCGCGCTGGAAACCGGGCGTTCGATCCGCCAGTATGATGCGCGGCCGCTGCTCGCCGACGCCGAACAGCCGGACGCCGGGCCACAGGAACACGGTACGGGTGATGCGGTAGGTGCCGGCGGGCAGGAAGACGATGCCGCCGCCGCCCTTGTCGGCCGCCGCGTCGATCGCGCGCTGGATCGCGACGGTGTCGTCGGCGCGACCGTCGCCCTTGCCCTTCACGACGATGGCGGCGGGGTCGTTGGGGCGGATGGTCAGGGCGGAGGTGGCAGCGAGGGCGGGCAGGGGGACCGCCAGCATCGTCACGGCCGTCAGAATGCCAGCGCGCATGCCATTTTCCTTCTTGCGGTACGGACTTCGCCAACGGCCATGTCACCGTCCGTCCGTATATTCGTGAGTAGATGCCCGGCGACAGGCGGACATCCACGACCATGGTCGCGGTTATGACCACTATGCCACCGACATAGAAGATTTCGACCGCCGGTGAGGAATGCGACGTGCACGCCGCTCGAGCGTTGGAGGGGGTATGCCGGACGTGAAACGATCTCCTGCGGAGCAGCATGCCGTGCCCCTGGCGATCGTGGTCATGGGCGTCAGCGGCAGCGGCAAGTCGACGCTGGGTATCCGTCTGGCGGACGCGTTTCATTGCCCATTCTTGGAAGGCGACGATTTCCACGATGCCGCCGCGGTCGAGAAGATGCGGAGCGGTGAGCCGCTGACCGACGACGACCGCTGGCCGTGGCTCGACCGGCTTGGCCGGGCGCTGGCCGTCGCGGCGCAGGAGCATGGGCGCGCGGTGGCGGCGTGTTCGGCATTGCGCCGGGTGTATCGCGAACGGCTGGAGGCAGCGGTGGGCGGCGCGACCCGGTTCGTGCTGCTGGACAACGATCGCGACGTGCTGGCGCGGCGCATGGCGGCGCGACCCGGCCACTACATGCCCGCCAGCCTGGTCGACAGCCAGCTGGCAACGCTCGAGCGCCCGGAGGCGGACGAGCCGGCCATCACGCTGGATTCGAACGCCCCGCCGGACCGGCTGTGCAGGGAGGCGAGGGCCTGGATCGACGGCGGCGCGCCCCGGGCGTAGGACGCCGCCCGCTACGACGGCGGATGCCGCTACGGCATCAGGCGCTTGCGTCCTTCCGACAGGTGCCACCGCATCGCCAGCGCCGCGGCGTCGCCATCCTGCGCGCGGATCGCGTCCACGATCATCTCATGCTCGCGCATCATGACGCCGATCACCTCCGGCGGCCGCGAACGCGAAATCTCGACACCGGCGCGCATGATCCGGTCGACGTCGGGAAACAGCGCATCGAACGTCGCCGGGAACGCCGGATTGGCGGTCGCCAGTGCGATCTGGCGATGGAGTTCCATATCCTCGTCATGCGCCGGTGCGCTGGACAGGAGGGCACCGCGTAGCGTCGCCAGCGCTTCCTCGATCCGCACCATCGCCTCCGGCGAGCGTCGGATGGCCGCCAGCCGGGCGGTCTCCGCCTCCAGAACGAAGCGGACCTCGAAGGTGCCGAGTGTCGCCGACAGTCCTGCCGCAGGCAGATGGGCGAGCATGCGATCGGAGGGGCGGCTTTTGACGAAGGAGCCGGCGCCGCGCCGCGCCTCGGTAATGCCATCGGATGCAAGGCGGGCCAGCGCCTCGCGAACGATCGTTCGGGACATGCCGAACCGCTCCGCCAGATGCGCCTCCGACGGCAGGCGGTGCCCGACGGCCAGATCGTCGACCGCGATCAAGTCGACGATGCCGGTATATGCCCGGTCTGCCAGCCGTTCCTGCGTCATCCCCACCCCCGATCCCGGCCAAATCTGTAGGACAGCATCTACCCCGATCCAATCGCGAAACAGCGGACAATCAGGAAAAATTAGTAGAAGTCGCTTGAATCTGTCCAACCACTTCATCTACCCTCGTGACAACGACCCCGTAACCGACGTGCCGCACGGCACGTCGTCGTCAAGGGCGGGGCGGGATCAGGGAGGCTGGCGGCGACCGTGAAGGGGCATCAGGATCTTGAGCGACCGGGCGGCGTGACCGCCGATGGTGGACCGGCAGCGGCGACGATCGCCGCGCGACTGACACCGACCCAGTTGAAGGTCATGCAGGGCGTTCATTCGGGCTTGCTGAACAAGCAGATCGCCTATGACCTGGGCATCGCCGAAAAGACGGTGAAGGCGCATATGACCGCGCTGATGCGCAAGCTGAACGTCAGCAATCGCACGCAGGTGGCGATCGTGGCGCAGTCGCTGGGCGAGGAACGGCGTCTGGCGGGTTGATCTTGCCTGCGACCTGGGTCATTCGGACGATCGATACGGCGCGGGACACATCGTAGCCGGTGCAACAAGCGGGAGAGGCGGGATGAAGTCGGGCAGATTTTTGGTAGCGCTATCATTGTTGGCGCCGGCGGTGGCGTCCGCCGACCCGATGGCGACCGTCGACCGGCATGGCAGCAAGGTTTCCGTCGAACCTTACGCCCCCAACATTGTCCGCGTGACCATCGCGCTGGATCATGACGGGTCCGCCGCCGCACCGGGATATGGCATCACGGCAAAGGCCGCGCCGGCGGGATGGCGGCACAGCGCGGATGCGACGGGCGACGTGTTCGCGTCGAACGCCATGACCGTCACGGTCGCGCCGCAGCCGTGGCCGGGTGCGCCCAGCCAGATGGCGCGGTATTTCGCGCCCTCGCTGCCGCCGGTGGGGGTGACGATCCGCACCGCCGACGGACGCGAGATCGCGATGAAGGGGTGGGAAATGGCCCCCCACGACGTGGCGGGCGAGCACACGTTCCGCGCCGGTGCCACCTTCGCCGCCGACGAGGACGAGCATTTCTATGGATTGGGGCAGAACCAGGAAGGTTTCCTGGACCTGAAAGGCCGCACGATCGACTGCCGCCACTGGTACGATGCGCCGGCCGGCGAACAGGTGTGCGTACCCTATCTGGTCAGCAGCAAACGCTACGCGATCCTGTGGGACAATCCATCGGCGCTGCGCGTGTCCCCCGGACTGCACGGCAAGACCCGCTTCCAGTCGGAAGTGGGTGAGAAGGTGTCGTTCTTCGTCATCGTCGCGGACAAGGCGAACGACCTGTATGCAGGCTATGCGCAGCTGACCGGACGCACCCCGCTGCCGCCAAAATCGGCGTTCGGCCTGATCCAGTCGAAGGCGCGGTACGAGAGCCAGCAGGAACTGACCGGCATCGCCGACGGCTATCGCAGCCGCAACTACCCGATCGATATCATGGTGCTCGACTGGTTCTACTGGACGCGGATGGGCCAGATCGACATCGATCGCAAATACTTCCCCGATCCCAAGGCGATGAACGACCGGCTGCACGGGCAGGGGATGGAATCGATCATCTCGGTCTGGCCGCGGTTCGAGAAGGAAAGCCGCTATTTCAGCTATCTGGCCAGCAAGGGCTGGCTGCTGAAGGACAAGGACGGCAAGCCGGCCGACGGGCTGGCCGAACGATACGACCGTGCCGGCGCGCTGATCGATTCGACCAATCCGGAGGCCCGCAGCTGGTTCTGGCGGACGGTGAGCGACAATATCCTGAGCCAGGGGTTCGATTACCTGTGGCTGGACGAAACAGAGCCCGACCTGGTGCCGGACGGCTATTTCTACTCGATCGGATCGGGCGACCGGTACCATAACCTGTTCCCGCTGCTGCACACGCAGGGTGCCGCCGACGGTGCCGCGCGCGACATGCCGAACAAGCGCAACCTGATCCTGGCGCGTGCCGCCTATCTGGGCGCGCAGGCGAACGGCGCGCTGTTCTGGTCGTCGGACGTGGAATCGACGTGGGAAGCGCTGCGTCGGCAGGTGCCGACCGGGCTGAACATGACGGCATCGGGCATCGCCAACTGGTCGAGCGACACCGGCGGGTGGCAGTGGCCGTCGGGGCCGAAGGCGAAGCATGCGCCGCTGGTCGATCCGGCCGGCGCGACCGCGATGGGCGCCGACTATGCCGATTATCCCGAGCTGTTCGTCCGCTGGTTCCAGTACAATGCCTTCACCCCGACGCTGCGCATCCATGGCCAGCGTCCGGCTGCGGCGATCTGGGAATATGGCAAGGCGGCGGAGCCGATCCTGGCCGACTGGCTGCGGCTGCGATACTCGCTGATCCCGTATATCTATCCGCTCGCGCGGCAGACGTACGACAGCGGCGCTCCGTATATGCGGGCGCTGTGGATGGATTTCGCCGCCGATCCGGCGGTGGCGGCGATCGGCGACGAGTATATGTTCGGATCCGCCTTCCTGGTGGCGCCGGTGACCGAGCAGGGGGCGACCAGCCGCCGCGTCTACCTGCCTGCCGGGACCGAGTGGTACGACTGGTGGACGAACCAGAAGCATGCCGGCGGCACCTGGATCGACGCCGCCGCCCCGATCGCGCGGATGCCGCTGTTCGTGCGCGCCGGATCGATCGTGCCGCTGGGCAAGCAGGTGCCGAGCACGGCGACGCGCCAGCTGCTGGAGGAGGTGCGCGTGTTCCCCGGCCGCGACGGCACCGCGACGCTGTACGACGACGACGGCCAGACGCAGGACTACAAGAAGGCGACAGGCGGCGTCACGCTGAAGTGGGACGACCGTGCGCGCAAGCTGACCGCCGGCGGCAAGCTGCCGACCGGGCAGGCGCTGGAGCCGCTGGTGCGGGTCGTCGGGGGGTAGGGAGCGGATCGATCCGGCTTCACCGAATTCGCGTAAAGGGCGGGGGGTCGAGGCCGAGGGGCAATCGACCACCGGAAGAAGGCTCCGATCCCCTCCGTCATTCCCGCGCAGGCGGGAATCCAGACACGCCGGGGCTGCTTGCAGAGCCGCGACGGTGGGGGTTCTGGATCCCCGCCTGCGCGGGGATGACGGGAACTGGTTCGGGTGGATGCGGCTACAAGCGGCGCATGGGTGGAGAGGCCCCTTCCCTTGAAGGACAGGGGAGTTGGGGTCCGTTACGCTGGGTAGGATGCCGGAATGGCTTCTGCCTCCCTGCCGTCCATCCCCGGCCGATCCGACGATCTTTAAGCCGGTCCGGTGATGAGCAGCGGCGGGTCGTCGTCCGGACCCTTACTCCCCGCGCGGCAGTTTCATGCCCAGCAGCACCAGCTTGCCGCCGGTGATCCCGAACCAGTGCGGCACCCCGGCCGGTACCAGGATCACGTCGCCGGGAGCGAGTGGGCGCGTGGTGCCGCCGTCGATGCGGCTGCCCTCGACCAGGTCGGGGCGGTTGGCCTTCGCATCGACCATCGTGCCGCCCGAGACCAGGGTGCCCGCACCCTCGATCACGATCGCATATTCGGCCTGATCGGGATGGACGGCTGGCTTGCCGGGGCGCTTCCAATATTCGAGTGCCGCGACGGTGCGGCCGTCTTTCAGAAGCGGGCGATAGTGGAAGCCGCGGCCATCGCGCATCTCGGTCGCCATGGCGGCGACGGCGGCGCGGATTTCCGCGCTGGTCGCCAGTCCGGCGGGTGCGGCCGGGGTTTGCGCCGCCGCCGGTGACGACAGCGCGGCGATCGCGAGCAGGACGGTGCGGGTCATGCGCGGCCGTCCAGCCGGATCGTCCGCCCCTCGCGCGCGGAGCGGTAGATCGCCTCGACGATGCGGATGTCGCGCAGGCCCTCCTCGCCCGAGACGATCGGCTCGCGCCCGCTGGTCGCGCACTGCGCCAGGTGATCGAGCTGGCCGACGAACTGGTTGACAGCGGGGCCGGCAGGCGGGGCGGTGATCTCGCGCTCGCGACCGTCCTTGCCGGTCCACATCCGGTTGCCCTCGTACCGGGTCGCCGGTTCCAGTTCGATGCGGCCCTGATCGCCCATCAGCAGGATGCGGTTCTGGTTGGCGCTGTACATCGACTGGCACCCGGCGAGCGCGCCGGAGGGGAATTCGAGCGTCCAGTCGATCATGTCCTCGACCTCGGTGAAGCGCGGGTCGCGGCGATCGGTGGACTCGCGCGCGGTGACGGCGATCGGCTCCTCGCCCGTCATGTAGCGCGCCGCCTGAAGGCTGTAGACGCCCATGTCCATCAGCGAGCCGCCACCGGCCAGCGCCTTCTTCAGGCGCCACGCGTCGGGGCTGCGTTGCACGAAGCCGTGTTCGGACCGGACGTAGCGGATCTTGCCGGCACCGCCGGTGTGCGCCAGCCGCATCGCTTCGAGGTTATACGGCTCGAAATGGCAGCGATAGCCGATCATCAGCTTGCGGTTGGCGGCTTTGCAGGCGGCGATCATCGCCTCGCATTCCGCGACCGAGACGGCCATCGGCTTCTCGCACATGACGTGCTTGCCGGCCTTCGCGGCGCGAATCGAATATTCGGCATGCATCGAGTTGGGAAGGCAGACATAGACGATGTCGACGTCGGGATTGTCGCGGATGCGGTCGAAATCGGCGTAGGAGTAGATCGCACGGTCGGACAGGCCGTGCTCCTTCGCGACCTGCTTCGCCTTGGCGGGATCGCCGCTGACGACGGCGGCGAGGCGGCTGTGCGTGCAGTTGGCGAATTGCGGGATGATGATGCGCAGCCCGTAATAGCCCAGCCCGACGATCGCGTAGCCCAGCTTGCGCGGCGGCGCGGCGCAGGCGGGCGCGGCCATGCCGACCGCCAGCGCCGCAGCAGAGAGCAGCAGATCGCGTCGTTCGATGTCCATCGCCGTTCCTCCCGGTCGCATCCTGTCGCCCGGATCGTACAGGGGCGGGGGAGGGGTTCAACGCTTTCATGGTCCTAGAGGAAGTAGCGGTGGGGCGCGATCAGGCGCGCTGGCGGGCCCATTCCTTGTTGGTCGCCAGCGCGACGAGCGTGCAGATCGCGCCCGACAGCAGGTACGCGCCGACCGCCCACAGCCCGAACCGGTCGGCCAGGAACAGCGCGACCAGCGGCGCGAAGCCGGCGCCGATCAGCCAGGCCGAATTGGCGACGATCGCCGCGCCGGTATAGCGGTGCTGCGAGGGAAAGCGGTCGTTGACCAGCCCCGACGACTGTCCGAAGGCGAGGCCGAGCAGCGCGAAGCCGCCGATCATATAGGCCGCCTCTCCCCAGCCGCCGGCGCCCAGCAGCTGCGGTGCGAAGCCCGAATAGGCGCCGATCAGCACCGCTGACACGCCCAGCACGGCGCGGCGGCCAACGCGGTCGGCGATCAGCCCCGACGCCAGGATCGCGATCACGCCGACGACCGCGCCGACCGCCTCGATCAGGAGGAAGCGCACCGGATCCTCACCCGCCGACAGCGTCACCCACGACAGCGGGAAGACGGTGACGAGGTGGAACATGGCGAAGCTGGCTAGCGGGGCGAAGGCGCCCAGCACGATCGTCCGCCATTCGATGAACAGCGTGGCGAAGGCGGGCGAGGGCTGCAACTCGCGGCTCTCGAACAGCTGTGCGAATTCGGGCGTGGCGACGAGGCGCAGGCGCGCGAACAGCGCCACGACGTTGATCGCCAGCACCACGAAGAACGGGTAGCGCCAGCCCCAGGACAGGAAGTCGGCCGGGGTGAGAACGGCGAGCAGATAGGTGAACAGCGCCAGCGCGACGAGCAGGCCGAGCGGGGCGCCCAGCTGCGGGATCATCGCGTACCAGCCGCGCTTCTCCTCGGGCGCGTTCAGCGACAGGAGCGAGGGCAGGCCGTCCCACGCGCCGCCCAGCGCCATCCCCTGCGCGAAGCGGGCGAGGCCGAGCAGCACGGCGGAAACCGCGCCGACCTGCGCGTAGCCGGGCAGCAGCGAGATCGCCATGGTCGAGCCGCCGAGCAGGAACAGTGCCAGCGTCAGCTTGACGCCGCGCCCGTAGCGGCGGTCCAGCTCCATGAAGAGCAGCGTGCCGAACGGCCGGGCGACGAAGGCGAGCGCGAAGACCGCGAACGAGTAGAGCGTGCCGGTGACCGCATCGACATACGGGAAGACGACCCGCGGGAAGACCAGCACCGACGCGATCGCGTAGACGAAGAAGTCGAAGAACTCCGACGTGCGCCCGACGATCACGCCGATCGCGATCTCCGCCGGGGCGACGCGATGCTCGCGCGCGTTCACCAGCCGCGCGTCGCGTTCCAGAGGCGTCGAGTTCGCCGGGGCGGTGGATGCCGTCATGTCCGTCATGCCTTCCCTCTACCCGCCGATAGCCGACCGGCGGGATTGGACAAAATGTCCAATGTAGCGGGCCGCCGCCGGGGCCTATCCGGCCGGTCATGCGAACAGCCACGCCCCTTTATCGCCGGTTCGTCCCCGCGGCCCTGCCGCTTCTCGCCGGATGCAGCCATGCGGTGCTGAATCCGGCGGGTGACGTGGCGTTGCAGCAGCGCAACCTGATCTATGCGTCCACCGGATTGATGCTGCTGATCATCGTGCCGGTGATGATCCTGATCGTCGTGTTCGCGTGGCGGTATCGCCGGGGTAACGAGCAGGCGACGTACGATCCGCATTTCGATCATTCGACCAGCCTGGAACTGGTGATCTGGTCGGCGCCGCTGCTGATCATCATCGCGCTGGGTGCGCTGACCTGGTCGAGCACGCACCTGCTGGATCCGTTCCGGCCGCTGGACCGGGTGGCGGCGGGCAGGCCGGTGGCGGCGGGAACGAAGCCGATGCGGGTGCAGGTCGTCGCGCTCGACTGGAAATGGCTGTTCATCTATCCCGAACTGGGCATCGCGACCGTCAACGAACTGGCGCTGCCGGTCGATCGGCCGGTACGCTTCGACATCACGTCGACCAACATGATGAACAGCTTCTACGCGCCGACGATGGCGGGGATGGTCTATGCCATGCCGGGGATGCGCAGCACGCTACACGCGGTGCTGAACAAGCCCGGCAGCTATCAGGGCATGTCCGCCAATTATAGCGGCGCGGGCTTTTCCGACATGAAATTCAAGCTGTTGGGGCTGGATCGCAGCGGCTTCGACCGCTGGGTCGCGCAGGTGCGGGCGAGCGGGCGGACATTGCCGACCGATGCGTTCCTGCGGCTGGAGCGACCGAGCGAGAAGGTGCCGGCGATGCGTTTCGCGGCGGTGCAGCCGGGGCTGTTCGACAAGGTCGTCGAACGGTGCGTACGGCCGGGCACGCCGTGCATGAGCGACGTGATGGCGCGCGACCGGCGGGCCGGTGGCGGCGATCCGCACGACGTTCGCGCGGGCGCCGGTATGCCGCAGGGCCGCGACGCGCCGCCGCCGACGGGCGAGAAGGCGGAAGGTGCGCTGTTCAAGGATACCGACGAGATCGCGCCGGCGCCGAACGTCACCAAACCGCGCAAACCGGGCGCGCCGGGTTCAACCGACCCGAACAGCCCGCGCAATCGCGACATGTCCTTTCTCCAGAAGCCGACGCACGGCGTCGCCGGGGTTCTCGCCTGATGTCCGACCATCTGATCAAGACCATCTTCGGGCGGCTGAGCCTGGAGTCGTTCCCGATCCACGAGCCGATCCTGCTCGGCACCTTCGCCGTCGTCGTGCTGCTCGGCGCCGGGCTGCTGGGCGCGGTGACCAGGTACCGGCTGTGGGGCTGGTTGTGGAGCGAGTGGTTCACCTCCGTCGACCACAAGAAGATCGGCATCATGTACATGATCCTGGGGATCATCATGCTGCTGCGCGGGTTCGCCGATGCGATCATGATGCGCCTGCAACAGGCGATCGCGTTCGGCGGCAGCGACGGGTATCTGAACGCGCACCATTACGATCAGGTATTCACCGCGCACGGCACGATCATGATCTTCTTCGTCGCGATCCCGCTGGTCGTCGGGCTGATCAACTATGTCATGCCGCTTCAGATCGGCGCGCGCGACGTGGCGTTTCCGTTCCTGAACAATTTCAGCTTCTGGCTGACGGTGGCGGGTGCGCTGCTGGTGATGGTGTCGCTGTTCGTCGGCGAGTTCAGCCGCGCGGGCTGGCTGAACTACGTGCCGGTCGCGAACCTGCAGAACTCGCCCGATACCGGCCCCGACTATTATCTGTGGGCGCTGCAGATCGCGGGGGTGGGCACCACCCTGTCGGCGATCAACATGGTGACGACGATCATCAAGATGCGCGCGCCCGGCATGACGATGATGAAGATGCCGGTGTTCTGCTGGACCGCGCTGTGCAGCAACGTGCTGGCGGTGGCCATTTTTCCGATCCTGACCGCGGCGTTCGCGCTGCTGATGCTGGACCGGTACGTCGGCACCAACTTCTTCACCAACGATCTCGGCGGCAATCCGATGATGTACTGGAACCTGGTGTGGATCTGGGGCCATCCGGAAGTGTACGTGCTGGTGCTGCCGGTGTTCGGCATCTTTTCCGAGATCACGTCGACCTTCTCCGGCAAGCGGCTGTTCGGCTATACGTCGATGGTCTACGCCACCGTCGTCATCACCATCCTGTCGTTCCTGGTGTGGCTGCACCATTTCTTCACGATGGGATCGGGCGCCAGCGTCAACAGCTTCTTCGGTATCGCCACGATGGTGATCTCTATCCCGACGGGCGCGAAGATCTTCAACTGGCTGTTCACGATGTACCGCGGGCAGATCCGGTTCGAGCTGCCGATGATGTGGGTCGTCGCGTTCCTGCTGACCTTTACGGTCGGCGGCATGACGGGCGTGCTGCTGGCGGTGCCGCCGGCCGATTTCGTGCTGCACAACTCGCTGTTCCTGGTGGCGCATTTCCACAACGTCATCATCGGCGGCGTGGTGTTCGGGCTGTTCGCGGGCATGACCTACTGGTTTCCCAAGGCGTTCGGTTTCCGCCTCGACCCGTTCTGGGGGAAGGTGAGCTTCTGGGGTTGGGTGATCGGGTATTGGGTCGCGTGGACGCCGATCTACATCGTCGGGCTGATGGGGACGACGCGGCGGGTGCGGCATTTCGACGACCCGACGCTGCAATCCTATTTCATCGTCGCGATGATCGGCGTGCTGATCATCGCCGTCGGGATCGCGGCGTTCCTGATCCAGATCGCGGTAAGTATCCGCAATCGCGAGGCTTTGCGCGACACGACCGGCGATCCGTGGGACGGCCGTACGCTGGAATGGGCGACGACGTCGCCGCCGCCTTCGTATAATTTCGCGTTCACGCCGGTGATTCACGACCTGGATGCCTGGTACGACATGAAGGGGCGCGGGGCCGCGCATCCGACCAGCGGATACCGGCCGATCCACATGCCCGGAAACACCGGTACGGGCGTGATCCTGTCAGGGCTGGCGCTGGTGCTGGGGTTCGCCATGGTGTGGTACATCTGGTGGCTGGCGGCGGTGGCGTTCGTCGCGCTGATCGGCGTCGGCATCGGCCACACCTTCAATTACGACCGCGATTACCACATCCCGTCCGAGGAGGTGACCGCGACCGAGCACCATCGCCTCGCGGGCGGCGGGAGCCTGACATGAGCAGCGTAGCGACGACCGACGAGCCGACCTTCTACCTGGTCGAGACGGAGGACCACGATCACGGGACCGGCGGCGCCACGGCGCTGGGGTTCTGGATCTACCTGATGAGCGACGCGCTGATATTCGCCACGTTGTTCGCGACTTACGGAGTGCTGAGCACCAGTTACGCGGGCGGGCCGGCGCCGCGCCAGATCTTCGAACTGCCGCTGGTGGCGGTGAACACGGCGATGCTGCTGCTGTCGTCGATCACGTTCGGGATGGCGGCGATCGAGGTGGAGGCGGGGCGGCTGCGGCCGGCGCAGGTGTGGCTGGGCGTCACCGCGCTGTTCGGCGCGGGGTTCGTCGGGATCGAGCTGTACGAATTCTCCACCCTGATCGCGGAGGGTGCAACGCCGCAGCGCAGCGCATTCCTGTCGGGCTTCTTCGCGCTGGTCGGCACGCACGGGCTGCACGTGCTGTGCGGGCTGATCTGGATCGCGGTGACGCTGATCCAGCTGGGCAAGTACGGGTTATCGCACGACAACAAGCGCCGCGTCATGTGCCTGGGGATGTTCTGGCACCTGCTGGACGTCGTCTGGATCGGCGTGTTCACCTTCGTCTATCTGCTGGGAGTGCTGCGATGAGCGCCGATCACGATGCCGCGCTGCACGCCGGCGACGCGGGCCATGGCCACGCCTCCCGCAAGGGTTATCTGATCGGCTTCGCGCTGTCGGTCGTGCTGACGGCGGTGCCGTTCTGGCTGGTGATGACCGGCGTGCTGGCGAGCGCACCGGCGACGGCGCTGGCGATCATCGCGCTCGCGTTCGTGCAGATCGTGGTGCACACGCTGTTCTTCCTGCACGTCAACGCCAAGGCGGAAGGGGGGTGGACGCTGCTGACGCTGATCTTCACCACCGTGATCGTGGCGATCGTCATATCGGGATCGCTCTGGATTATGTTCCATCTTAACAGCAACATGATGCCGATGGACGCGGGCGGCATGACCGAGATGCGATGAAGCGGATCCTGTTCGCCGCGCTGTGCCTGATGCTCGCGATCGGCTTTGCCGCGCTGGGCGTGTGGCAGGTCGAGCGGCGGGCGTGGAAGCTGGCGCTGATCGACCGGGTGGAGGCGCGCATCCATGCCGCACCGGCCGCGCTGCCGCCGCGAGCGGCATGGGGCGGGGACCTGGTCTATACCCGGATTCGAATAAACGGTACGTTCGATCACCGGGCCGAGACGCTGGTGCAGGCGGTGACCGATTACGGGCCGGGGTGGTGGGTGATGACCCCGTTTCGCACCGTCAACTGTACGTTGACCGTCAACAGAGGCTTTACGCCGTCAGACCGGCGCGATCCGGCGAGCCGGGCGGCGGGGCAAGTCGCCGGGCCGGTGACGATCACCGGGCTGATCCGGGCGAGCGAGCCGGGTGGTGCGTTCCTGCGATCGAACGATCCGGCGAACGACCGGTGGTATTCGCGCGACGTCGCCGCGATCGCGCGGGCGAAGGGATTCGGGAGCGGCGGTTCTGCATCGGGCTGCGTGGCGCCGTTCTTCGTCGATGCGGATGCGACGGCCAATCCGGGCGGGTTGCCGATCGGGGGGCTGACGGTGATCGCGTTTCCCAACAACCATCTGGTCTATGCGCTGACGTGGTTCGGGCTGGCGGCGTTGTCGCTGGGAGGCATGGTGATGGTGTGGCGGAAACGGGCGTGATGGGGGTGGGTGCTGCGGTCTTCGTCGAGCAGGGCCACCCCGGCGAAGGCCGGGGTCCAGCAGGGGAACGGCCGCGATCGAGCCACTGCGACTTTCCCAACGGGGCCCCGGCCTCCGCCGGGGCGGAGCATGGGGGTGAAGCGCGCGCCTGTTGTCCGGCGTCGCGGCCGGACGGACTGATGCCGGTGCGGCGTCGGAGGGGCGCGGCGTGATGGATGCGCCGTTGCTGGCGCTGACGCGGCGGGGGGACGTGTCCGTCGACGGACCGTCGCCCGAGGCGACGGCGGCGGACAATATGCGCCAGCTGGTGCAGCTGCGCTGGCTGGCGGTGGGCGGACAGCTGGTGACGATCCTGCTGGTCCGCTTCGCGCTGGACGTGCCGCTGCCGCTGGGGCCGATGCTGGCGGCCGTCGCGGCGCTGGCGGTGGCGAACCTGGCCAGCCTGGCGCTGCTGCCGCGCCACCGGGTGACCAATATCGAGATCATGGCCGCGCTGCTGGTCGACATGGGCGTGCTGACCGTGCAGCTGTACCTGAGCGGCGGGGCGGGCAATCCGTTCGTGTCGCTGTACCTGCTGCAGGTGGTGCTGGGCGCGATCCTGCTGGAGGCGTGGTCGGCATGGGTGCTGATCGCGGCGACGGCGGCGTGCTATGCCGGGCTGACGGTGAGGAGCGTGCCGCTGGTCTATCCCCGCGGACTGCTGGCCGATACCGCCGACCTGTATACGACGGGGGCGTGGATCAGCTTCGTCCTGATCGCGACGCTGCTGGTGATGTTCATCGGCCGGATCAGCCGCAACCTGCGCGCGCGGGACCGCTATCTGTCCGACCTGCGCCAGCGCGGCGCGGAGGAGGACGGGATCGTGCGGATGGGCCTGTTCGCGAGCGGCGCGGCGCACGAGCTGGGCACGCCGCTCGCCTCGCTGGCCGTCATCCTGAGCGACTGGCGGCGGATGCCGCGGATCGCGGGCGACGCGGAGCTGGCGGGCGAGGTGCGCGAGATGCAGGCCGAGGTGGAGCGGTGCAAGTCGATCGTCACCGATATCCTGCATTCGGCGGGCGAGCCGCGCGGCGAGGCGATGGAGAGCATCCCGGCCGGACCGTTCCTGGACGCGGTGGCGATGGAGTGGCGTGCGACCCAGCCCGCCGTCCCGTTCGGCTATATCCGCGAACTGGGCGGCGCGGCGGTGGTGGCGGGCGCGTCGCTGCGCCAGGCGATCTGGAACCTGCTGGACAATGCGGCCGAGGCGTCGCCGGGCGGGATCGAGCTGATGGCGGAGCGGCACGACGGCGAACTGGCGATCGCGGTGCTGGACCGGGGCAGCGGCTTCACCGAGACGCAGCTGGGCGGGATCGGCAAGGCGTACCAGTCGAGCAAGGGCGCCGGGCACGGACTGGGACTGTTCCTGGCGAGCAACGTCGCGCGGCGGCTGGGCGGGCGGCTGGAAGCGGGCAACCGGCCGGGCGGAGGCGCGCGGGTGGCGCTGGTGCTGCCGGCGGTGGCGGGGCGGACGGAGACGCGATGATGGACGGCGAGCGCCACCTGCTGATCGTCGAGGACGACGCGACCTTCGCCCGCACGCTGCAACGGTCGTTCGAGCGGCGCGGCTATACCGTGCAGCTGGCGGCGGGGCCGGGCGAGCTGGATGCGCGGCTGGCGGGGTTCTCGCCCGGTTACGCGGTCGTCGACCTGAAGCTGGGGACGGCATCGGGGCTGACCTGCGTCGAGCGGCTGCATGCGCACGATCCGGCGATGCTGATCGTGGTGCTGACCGGGTTCGCGAGCATCGGCACCGCGGTGGAGGCGATCAAGCTGGGCGCGTGCCATTACCTGGCCAAGCCGTCGAACACCGACGATATCGAGGCGGCGTTCAACCGCGCGTCCGGCGACGCCGCGGTGCCGATCGACGGGCGGACGACGTCGATCAAGACGCTGGAATGGGAACATATCAACGAGACGCTGGCGGAGACCGGCTTCAACATCTCCGAGACCGCGCGGCGGCTGGGGATGCACCGGCGGACGCTGGCGCGCAAGCTGGAGAAGCGGCCGGTGAAGTAGGGCGGGAGGTTGTCCCAGCTGCCCCCGTCCGCCCGTTTCAGGCGGAAGCGGGACCCGGCTCAAGGCCGGGGAGACGGAGTGTGATCGACGTCCGGCTCAGCCGTGGTCGGTCGCGGGACGACCGGCGTAGTCGCGATAGACGTGGAGCTGCTGCACGATCGCGAACTCGCGGATCAGGGCCAGCCGGATCTGGTCGGCCATCGCGAGCGTCGCGCGGCGATAGGTCTCGAACCCGCCCGAGGCGCCGGCACGGGCCGCGGCGTCATAGGCGCGATAGTCGTCGGACAGGGTGATGCAGTCCGCCTTGAGCGCGGCGGCGGCGGCGGCATCGTCGCCGTCACCGGCAACGATCGGATCGTAGACGTCGTGGTGCTTGAACGCCTGATACGATGCCAGCGATTCGCCGATCCCGGCGCGGCTCTCGTCGAGCGATGCGGCCGGCGGCGCGACGGGCGCGGTCAGCAGCACGCGCGCGTCGTCCAGCCGGTCGAGAATGCCGGTCTGGTGGTCACGGAACGCGGCAGCGATGGTACGCACTACGATGATGCTCCTGATTTTCTTCGACTCGGAAGGCTGAACCTGCCTTGCGCCCGCGAATGTCCATCGAACAGCAGGAATTTGCGGTCAGCAGCGCAGAAACGGGACTGAGCCGACGCCGGATGCGTCACCGTCCCGATCCGGCAAGGGCGAGGCCGATCACCGCGAGCGGTCGCTGGAGCAGATCGAAGGCGGTGCCGGCCATCAATGCCGCACCGCCGAGCGCAGCGGCGCCGAGCCCGGCGAACTGGAGCAGGCGCGATGCGTGGCGGCTGCGGTCGGCCATGCTGCGGCCGGAAGGCTGGTCGCGGGGGCGGTGGCGGCGATCCTGCGGCGGGCGATAGTCGGCGAGCGCCGGTCGCGCGACGATCGCGTCGACATCCATCCGGTCCTGCGCGAGCACGCCGAAATGGTCGCCGCTGCTCCACACCGCCCGCCCGACGATGATATGGGCGTCGCGCCGGATCTCGACATAGGTGCCGCGCCGGACGGCATGGCCGCTGCGGATCAGCAGGCCGCGCGTCGAGATGTTGCGAATCGAGACGTCGACCCAGCCGCCGCCGGTCCGCATCCGCGCGGGCAGCAGGACGGCGCGTCGCGGCTCACGCTGGCGCATGGCGATGTCCGGCAATTGCCATGTCCGGACGATCGCGCGACAGGGTTGCCGGAAGATTAGCGCCGCGCGCGGAGCCGGCGGCGATTCGACCAAAGTCGCAGGCGCGCGGCCCGTGGTGCGGGCGGATCGCGGAAGCGGTGGGCGGACGACGCCCGCTGCGCTAGACATGCATGACAGGCGGGCAGCGATCCGCGGGAGCGAGGAGAGCGCGCATGAGCTATACGACGATCAGGCTGGAACAGACCGGACGGGTCGCGACGCTGACGCTGGACCGGCCGGACCGGATGAACGCGCTGACCCCGACGCTGTTCGCGGAGGCGACCGATGCGATCGACCGGGCGGTGGCGGACGGTGCGCGCGCGCTGGTGATGACCGGGGCGGGGCGCGCCTTCTGCTCGGGTGCCGACCTGATCGGGGATGGCGGCGGGCCGTCGCCCGACCGCGACCTGGGCGAGTCGCTGGACCGCGACTACAACCCGTTCGCGCGCAAGGTGGCCGGGCTGGACATCCCGGTGGTGACCGCGATCAACGGGCCGGCGGTGGGTGCGGGACTGGGGCTGGCGCTGCTGGGCGACATCATGGTGATGGCGCGATCGGCCTATGGCCTGCTCGCCTTCGTCAATATCGGGCTGGTCCCCGATGCCGGATCGACCTGGCTGGTGGCGCAGGCGGTGGGCCGGGCGAAGGCGCTGGAGATGGCGCTGCTGGGCGAGCGGCTGTCGGCGGAAGACGCGCTGGCGGCGGGGCTGATCACCCGGATCGCCGAGGACGACGCCTGCCTGGCCGAGGCGCAGGCGATCGCGGCGCGGCTGGCGGCGGGGCCGGCGGTGGCGGTGGGGATGATCCGCCGGCAGGTGGCCGCCGCGCTGACCGCGACGCTGGACGAGACGCTGGCGATCGAGCGCGAGAACCAGCGCGCCGCCGGCCGTACCCGCGACTTCGCCGAGGCGGTGCGTGCGTTCGGCGAGAAGCGCGCGCCGGCGTTCGAGGGGCGGTAGGCGGCTAGAGCAGTTTCAGTCCAGCGGGCGTTCCCAGCCGCGCCAGCCGGGACCGTCGTGGAAGCCGACGTACAGCGCCGACCCGACCAGCGCGGCGAAGAGGCCGACGAACAGGCCGTCCCACAGCATGGCCAGCCAGACGAGCGGCACGGGCGCGCCGATCGCGAGCTTGTGGTTCGCCATGTGGAGCAGCTGTGCCGGGCCGAACGCGACCGCCAGCAACAGCAGCATGAACAAGGCGCGCGGGATACCGGCCGTCGCGCTCCAGCGGAGCGTCGATCGCCCGTCGCCGAGCAGCGCGCCGACGATATAGACGAACAGGATCGCCTGCACGACGGTGGAGGCGAGATCGAGCGCGGGGGCGAGCGGCGCAGCCTGCGTCTTCAGCCACTCGGTGAGGAACGCCGTCGCGGCGATGGCGACGAGGCCGAGCGCCAGCCGCGCGACCATCGGCCAGCCGGGACGGACCAGCCGCGACAGGCTGCACCCCACCGCCCAGAAGCGCGCGACGGCGAGGATCGCGAGCCAGAAGCCGGCGATCTTGGCATAGCCGAAGCCCCAGCGCAGCGGATCGTTGGCCAGCGCGCGGAACGCGTCGGTCGAGGCGAACATGCCGAGCTTGATCTCGACGACATGCTGCGCGAGTTCGGGCACGATCGCGAGTGCGACGAGGAGCGGCGCGGCGACGATCGCGCGGCCGCCCAGGCGATAGGTCTTCAGGATGCGGCGCGCGGTGCCGAGCAGGGCGCTGCTCGCCCGGCCGGATGGCGCGGTGGTGGCGGTGGTCGTGGTCATCGGTCTTCCCCCTCTTCGGCGTCGTCGACGCGCAGGATGTCGCCGGGCTGGCAGTCGAGCGCGCGGCAGATCGCCTCCAGCGTTGAAAAGCGGATCGCCCTGGCCTTGCCGGTCTTCAGGATCGACAGGTTGGCGAGCGTGATGTCGACGCGGGTGCTGAGCTCGGTCAGGGTCATGCGCCGGGCGTGGAGCAGGTCGTCGAGCCGGATGCGTACCGGCATCAGATGGTGCCGGCCAGATCGTCGCGCATCGCGGCACCGGCGGCGAAGACGCGCGCGAGGACGAACGCGATCAGCACCGCGAGCCAGCCGGTGAGCGACGGTTGCCAGTCGAGCACCTCCACCCCGTGGCGCTTCCCCCACCACATGGCGGCGCCCATCGCCAGGTCGATGACCTGAAGCGCCAGCATGGACCAGCCGACGACGCGCAACCGGGTGGCATTGGCGGTGGCGAAGGGATCGCCCGCCCCGATCGTCGCCAGCATCGCGGCGAGCGCGGCGAACAGCCGCTCGACCGGCCAGACCGCGACGCAGCCGGCGACGCAGAGCAGGCGGATGAAGACGACGACCTCGCCGGCATCGATCGCGGCGCCGTATTTGCGGGCGATCTGCGCGGTGAGCGGGGCGGCGAGGACGAACGTGCCGGCGAGCGCGAGCAGGCCGGCGGCGAGGAACAGCCAGTTGGCCCAGCGGAGCGCCCGCACCAGCCAGGTGAAACCGCCGACCAGCTTGTCCCGTCGCATCATGTTCTCCCTCTTCGATGAGGGAGATCGTGTCGCGATTATCGATAAAAGGCAAGTGCCATATTGTTTATCGATGTGCATCGGTGCGAGCCGCCGCAGCGAAAGGGCGGCATCGGCCTGAGTCCACCGTCGCGAAAACGAGAAAGGCCGCCGGGTGGATACCCGACGGCCTTTCCCCATGCCCTTGGGAGGGAGATCAGGCGTAGGCGACCTTGGTGCCGCGGCGGCGGTAGCGGGCGGCGCCGCCGACCATGCCGAAACCGACCAGCATCATCGCCCAGGTGGCCGGCTCCGGCACGGCGGCGACGGTGGCGGCGGTGACCGAGCCGAGCTTGAAGCCGTCGACGTTGCGGTCCGGGTTGGCGGCGGAGGCGGCGATCAGCCAGATGTTGCCCGGCGTCGAGAAGTTGTAGGTCTGCGTCGCCTTGCCGTTACCGGTGATGTTGGTGCTGCCTGCGAAAAGCGAGAGCAGGCTCGAGTTCAGATCCTTGTTCCAGGCGCCGGTCGCCGTGCCCCAGGCGACGGTCGAGTCGTTGTCGGCGATACCGCTGATGTTGAACGCGTTCAGCACCGACGAGGTCAGCGTCACCGCCTGGCTGAACTGCAGCACGACGAAGTCGATGCCGTTCTGGTTGTCGATCGTGTGGGTGTTGTTGTTGACGTTGTCGTACGCGTTCACCACGCCGAGACCCTGCGCGTAGTTCTTCAGCGACGAGCTGTAGGCGGTCGAGCTGTTGTACACGGTCCATGCCGATGCCTTCATCGACAGCGCTTCCTTGCCTACCGTCGTGCTGTAGGTCTGCGCCGATGCGGAGTTGACGGTGCCGGCCTTCGTCGTGTCGAAGGTGAAGCTGGTCGCCGACGCGGGAACGGCGGCAACAATCGTGGTGGCGGCGGCGGCGATGGCAAACAACTTGTTCATGATGTGCGTCCCTCTGTTCTGTGTTGCGTCGAATTCTGTTGGGACATCCTTTCGTTCAACTTCCGGTTTGTCGCAATATGGCAAAATACTCCAGTTTTCCCGCCGCGAAACAGAAGATAGTTAATGGTCGGCGTTGTTAACTTCTTGCATCGTTTGCAGCACGCGCCCGCTGTTCCGCCGTCGCTTCCGTCGCTTTCGTCGATGCGCGGTGGACGGTGGGGCGGCACCTGCCTATCGTTCCGGCCAGACGATATCGGGGGATTACATGGCGGCACGGATCTGGGCGTCGACGGCGATGCTCGCCATCATGCTGGCGGGATGCGCGAGCAGCGGCGGGGCGAAGGACCGGCCGGAGACCGCATCGAGCAAGAAGGCGCCGGCACCGGGGCGCAACAAGGGATATGCGCATGATCCCTTCCCCTCCACCTACCACGTCTATCCCGGGGTGCCGACGCTGGTGACCGGCGTGACGATCTATGACGGGGAGGGTGGCCGGATCGAGCGCGGTTCGGTGCTGTTCGCGGACGGCAGGATCGTCGAGGTGGGGCAGACCATCCAGGCACCGGCGGGCGCGACGGTGATCGACGGCACCGGCAAGTGGGTGACGCCCGGCATCATCGATATCCACAGCCACCTGGGCGATTATCCCAGCCCCGGCGTCGATGCCAATTCGGACGGCAACGAGGCGACCGACCCGGTGACGGCCGACGTGTGGGCGGAACACAGCGTCTGGCCGCAGGATCCCGGCTTCGGCCGGGCGCTGGCGAACGGGGGCGTGACGACGCTGCAGATCCTGCCGGGATCGGCCAATCTGTTCGGCGGGCGATCGGTGGTGCTGAAGAACGTCTATGCCCGGACGATGCAGGCGATGAAGTTCCCGGGCGCGCCATATGGCCTGAAGATGGCGTGCGGCGAGAACCCCAAGCGCGTCTATGGATCGAAGAACCGCAAGCCGGCGACGCGGATGGGCAATATCGCGGTCGACCGGGCGACCTGGGCCAGGGCGGCCGAGTACAAGCGGAAGTGGGACAAGTACGAGGACGACGGCGGCGACCCGCCGGCGCGCGACATCGCGATGGATACGCTGCGCGGCGTCCTGTCGGGCGAGATCCGGGTGCAGAACCACTGCTACCGCGCCGACGAGATGGCCATCGTCATGGATATGGCCAAGGAGTTCGGGTACAAGGTGACGGCGTTCCACCATGCGGTGGAAGCGTACAAGATCGGCGACCTGCTGAAGCAGAACGACACCTGCGCCGCCGTCTGGGCCGACTGGTACGGGTTCAAGATGGAGAGTTACGACGGGATCGGCGCCAATCTGGCCCTGCTGGAAAAGGCGGGGGCGTGCGCGATGATCCATTCGGACGACGCCAACGGCATCCAGCGGCTGAACCAGGAGGTGGCGAAGGCGCTGGCCGCCGGGCGGCGCGCGGGGGTCGACGTGTCCGACGCGGCGGCGTGGCGCTGGCTGTCCTATGCCCCGGCCAAGGCGCTGGGGATCGAGGACCGGACCGGCAGCCTGAAGCCGGGCAAGATGGCGGACGTGGTGCTGTGGAACGGCAATCCGCTGAGCGTCTATACCCGGCCGGAAAAGGTGTGGGTGGACGGCGCGCTGCTGTACGACGCGATGGACCCCAACCGGCGACCGGTGAGCGATTTCGAGCTGGGCCAGCCGGGCGAAGGAGACGTGAAGTGAAGGGCTCCTTTTCGGCAACGCGCCGTGGCGCGTTCGGCGGCACCGGCCCGACACGCGATCTTCCTCGCATGTTCAAGCTGGCGCTTCTCGCCGCCGCAGCGCTGGTATCGGCGCCCGTTGCCGCCCAGACGATCGCGATCACCGGCGGTACCGTGGCGATCGGCGACGGATCCCAGCCGATCGCGGGCGGCACGGTGGTGATCCGCGACGGACGCGTGGTCGCGGCCGGGCGGGGCGTGGCGGTGCCGGCGGGCGCGCAGACGGTGGATGCGACCGGCAAGTGGGTGACGCCGGGGATCGTCGCCGGGATCGGCAGCCTGGGGCTGGTCGATGTCAGCGGCGTACGCGACAGCAACGATTCGAGTGCGCGGACCTCGCCGTTCAACGCGGCGGTGGACGTATCGACCGCGATCAACCCCAACGGCGTCATCATCGGCAACGAGCGGGCGGGCGGCGTGACCCGCGCGATCGTGACGGCGGATGCGGCGGGATCGATCTTCGCCGGGCAGGGCGCGATCATCGACCTGGGCGACGATCCCGATCCGGTGACGAAGCCGCGCGCCTTCCAGTTCGTCGAGCTGGGCGAGACGGGCGCGAGCCGCGCGGGCGGCAGCCGGCCGGCGGCCTATGCCGCGCTGTACGACGCGTTCGAGCAGGCGGCCGATTTCCGCCGCAACCCGGCGGCGTTCGGCGGGCGGAGCAGCGACGCGCTGCTGAAGCGGGCGGATGCCGCGGCGCTGTTGCCGGTGCTGGACGGCGCGATGCCGCTGGTCGTCCATGTCGAGCGGGCGAGCGACATCCGCCAGGTGCTGACCCTGCCGCGCCGCTTTCCCCGGCTGAAGCTGGTGCTGGCGGGCGCGGGCGAGGGATGGATGGTCGCGGCCGAGATCGCGGCGGCGAAGGTGCCGGTGATGGCCAGCGCGATCGCCGACCTGCCCGCCTCGTTCGAGCAGCTGGCGGCGACCGAGAGCAATGTCGGGCGGATGCAGCGCGCGGGCGTGACGGTGGGCGTGCTGTTCGACGGCAGCGGCGGCGAACACGGGCTGACCCAGTTCGCCGGCAATCTGGTGGCGATCGGCAAGATCCCCGGTGCCGCCGGGCTGGACTGGGGACAGGCGTTCGCGGCGATCACGTCGAAGCCGGCGCAGGTGATGGGGGTGGACGACCAGATCGGCTCGCTGCGCGCGGGCCGGCGGGCGGACGTGGTGCTGTGGGACGGCGATCCGCTCGAGCTGTCGTCGCTGCCGGTCGCGGTGTGGATCGACGGCAAGCCGCAACCGACCCGCTCGCGCCAGAACCGGCTGCGGGACCGGTACCTGACGCCGGTCGAGGGGGCGTTGCCGAAGGCGTATAGCCGGTAGGGCGGTGTTTGCGCGCGGGCGGGGATCCGGCGTTCGCTTGCGCCCGCGGCCGAAGGCACTGGGCTCCCGCCTGCGCGGGAGCACGGGCGGGGGTGCGTCATGCGGTGACGGGGTCGGTCGTTGCGACACACTCCTGCGCTACCCGAAGGAGGGCGGGCCGCTGCTGAATTCCTTGGTCATCGCGGTGAACGCCGGAACCTGGAGTGCGACTCTCCCGAGATGAAGCACCACCCCGGCGAAGGCCGGGGTCCAGTCAGGATGGCCGTGGTGATCGAAGGCGAACCTCCCCCAACTGGGCCCCGGCCTTCGCCGGGGAAAGAGGGGGGGGCGGAGAGACAGGCGATCTCCCCTCCCCTTCAGGGGAGGGGCCTTGTAGCAGGCATGCCATTCACGAGCCGTATATCGCCTGTCCGGCATGGCAGGCCGGTGCCCGACCTGTTGCGATCGACGATGTTGCTGGCTGCCCTTGCGTTCGGGTTGCCGGCCGCCGCCGCCCCCCTGCGCATCCAGTCCGCCGGGGAGGCGCTGGCGCAGGATGCGGCGGCCTATGCCGCGGTGGAGGGCTTGCCGCTGGACGAGGCGGTGCGGCGGGTGCGGGCGCAGGAGGAGAGCGTGGCGGCGACCGACGCGCTGGCGGCCGAGTTCCGCACCCGGCTGGCGGGGATCGCGATCGACCATGCGCCGTACCGGATCGTCGTGCTGCTGACCGGCACCGCGCCGGTGGCGCCGCGCATCCTGGCGGCGGGCGGGATGACGGTGCCGGTGATCTTTCGCACCGGCGCGCTGGCGACGCGCGAGCAGCTGGTCGCGGCGCTGGCCACGCATCAGGCGGCGATCCGCGCAGCCCTGCGCCGGCCGCCGGGGATCGGGGTGGATCCGCGCAGCGGACAGCTGGTGGTGATGGTGTCCCCGGCCGATCTGGTCGACGAGGATGCCGCCTCGCTCGCCACCCGGCTGGCGGCGATCGCCGGGGTGCCGGTGCGCATCCGGGTGATCGGGCGGCCCGACCTGGAGGTGCCCGAAGCGGACATGGCGGCGGCACAGGATCCGCAAGGGGAGGCGGCCGCGCCGGTGCCCGGTCCGGCGCGGCTGGCGGTGGTGCGCGGCGGCGGACGGGTGGTGGGGATCAACCCGGTCGATGGCCGGCGCTATGCCTGCACGACCGGTTTCGCGGTGACCGACGGCGTGCGCGCGGGAATGGTGACCGCGGCGCATTGCCCGGACGAGGTGCGCTATATCGACAAGGGCGCGGACGACGTGTCGCTGGATTTTTTGGGCCAGTGGGGCTGGGCCCATCGGGACGTGCAGCTGCACGGCACGGCGGCGCCGGCCGCGCCCTTCTTCTACGCCGACACGGCCAAATCGCTGGTGCGGCCGGTGGAGGCGGTGCGGCGGCGCGCGGCGACACGGGCCGGCGACCTGGTGTGCCACCGCGGCGAGCGGACCGGCTATAGCTGCTCGACCGTCGAGCTGACCGACTTCGCGCCCGCCGGCGACCTGTGCGGCGGGCCGTGCACGCCCACCTGGGTGACGGCGTCGGGGCCGACGTGCAAGTCGGGCGACAGCGGCGCGCCGGTGTTCGTCGGCACGACCGCGCTGGGGATCGTAAAGGGCGGCAGCTACCGCGCGGATGGCAGCTGCGTGTTCTATTTCTACATGTCGACCGATTACCTGCCCGACGGGTGGCGGGTGATGATGGCGCCGCTCGTTGCGCCTTCCGTTCAACGTGTCGTCCCGGCGGAGGCCGGGGCCTGGCCGGGGCACGCTGCGATCCGGTAACCGGAGCCTTTCCGACCGGGTCCCGGCCTGCGCCGGGGTAGAGTCGGTCAGGGGTGCTGGTGGGTGCGGGCCGGCTTACGTCACAAGTGCGTGGGCGGCCTTCAGGTCGTCGACGAAGCGGGCGAATTCGTCCTCGGCCTGCGCCTTGTCGGGGAGGCGCAGGAGGTAGCTGGGGTGGACAGTGATCCACGCGGTGCCGCCGTCGGGCAGGGTGAGCGCGCGGCCGCGTTCGCGGCCGATCGTGACGACGCGACCGAATAGCGAGCGGGCGGCGGTGGCGCCCAGCGCGACGGTGACCTGCGGGCGGACGATCAGCTGTTCCTGTTCGATCCACCAGCGGCAGGCGTCGATCTCGCCACCGCCGGGTTTGGAGTGGATGCGGCGCTTGCCGCGCGGCTCGAACTTGAAGTGCTTGACCGCGTTGGTGACGTAGACGCGGCTACGGTCGACACCGGCGGTGGCCATCGCCCGGTCGAACACCTGCCCGGCCGGGCCGACGAAGGGACGGCCGGCGAGATCCTCCTGATCGCCCGGCTGCTCGCCGACGAACATCATCGCGGCATCGACCGGGCCCTCGCCGAACACGGTCTGCGTCGCGGGCTTGTAGAGCGGGCAGCGGGTGCAGCCGGCCGCCTCGTCGCGCAGCGCCTCCCACGCCATCAGGCTGTTGCCGCCGATGCCGCCGTCGCGGGGGGCGGCGCGTGCCGTGTCGATCATGCCGCTCTCCCGCGCCTGCGCCCCTGCGATCAGTTGCGGCACCAACGCGGTTTCGGGCATGTTTTTCCAGTATTTGCGCGGCATCTCCTTCAGCATCGCGCCGATCTTGACGCGGGCGGGGTTGAAGATCGACGCGTAATAGGTCTTCCACACCTCCTCGGTCGGATCGCCGTCGGGCGCGTCGCCCTTCGCGGCGCCGGGCCCCTCGGACAATGCCTTGCCGTCCCAGTGGAGCGACACCGCCGGCGTCAGGATCGACCAGCGCATGCTGGCGAAGCGGTTGACGAAGAAGGCGGCGTTGCTGCGGACGATGTGATGCTCGGGCTCGAACCAGGCGACGAACCGCGGCGTGCCGTCGTCGTCGGCGACCTCGCGGAAGCGGAGGAAGGCGCGCATCTTGTGGACGTCGCGGCGGACCTGCTTGGCCAGCTCGTCGAGCCGGCGGACGAGGCGATCGGCGCGGTCGTCCATCAGCTTCGGCTCGCGGCGGAGGCGGAACAGGAGGGTGTAGATGAGGGCGAAGCGCTCGGCATCGTTCGACAGGATCGCGCTGCGGGCAAGGTCGATGAAGGCGCGCGGGACCGAGAAGCCGGTGGCCGACGGCGGCGGGGCGGGGCGGCCGTTGTCCTCGCCCGCGAACAGGTCGGTGGGAACGTCGCCGACCTGCCAGACGACGTCCTCGGGCGGAACCTCTGCCGCGGCGAGATCGCGTGCGGCATCGCGCCACGCGTCGAAATCGTCGGGCTGGGGGAGGGTTACGACGCGCATGGGATGTCGCGCCTGACCTTCCGGTAAACGGTGCGGCGACCGCCTGCTCCCTTGCCGTCATCCCGGACCCGATCCGGGATCCCGCTGTTCCACTTTCCGCTGCCGGCTGCGGAGGAGCAAGCGGGATCCCGGCTCAAGGCCGGGATGCCGGGTGAGGGGCCGGGAGCGACACGCCGTGCCGTCACGCCGCGAAGAGTTCCAGCTGTTGCTTCTTCGGGGCGACCAGCGGTTTCAGTTCGGCGCGATCGGTGAGGAGGACCGGGCGCCAGTCGTCGGTGACGATGAAGGGACGCAGTTTGGCGATCGAGACGGTCAGGCGCGCGACGTCGTCGAGGCGGAGGCGGCGCCAGCGGCGGCTGGTCAGGATGCCGTTGACCGCCTTCACGCCCAGGCCGGGGACGCGCAACAGCATCTCGCGCGGGGCGCGGTTGATGTCGACGGGGAAGCGATCGCGGAACTTGAGTGCCCAGGCGAGTTTCGGATCGATGTCGAGCGGGAGCATGCCGGTGGCGTCGTCGGCGGCGGCGACGACCTCGTGCGGCTGGAACTCGTAGAAGCGCATCAGCCAGTCGGACTGGTAGAGGCGATGCTCGCGCATCAGCGGCGGACGCTGCAGCGGCAGCACCGCCGATGCGTCCGGGATCGGGCTGAACGCGGAATAATAGACGCGGCGGAGGCCGAACCGGTCGTAAAGGGTCGAGGCGCGCCTGACGATGTCGCCATCAGTCGCCGCATCGGCGCCGACGATCATCTGGGTCGACTGGCCGGCGGGGGCGAAGCGGGGGGCGGACTTGTACTTCTTCGTGGCGTCGCGATTGTCGGCGATCGACGTTTTCACGTCGGCCATCGCCCCCTCGATCCGGGTGCCGTCTTTTTCGGGGGCGAGCCGCTTCAGGCCGCCGGCGGTCGGCAGCTCGACGTTGATCGAGACGCGGTCGGCGTAGAGCCCGGCCTGATGCACCAGTTCCGGATCGGCGTCGGGGATCGTCTTGAGGTGGATATAGCCGCGGAAATGGTGATCCTCGCGCAGCGACCGTGCCACCTCGACCATCTGTTCCATCGTGTAGTTCGAGGATTTGATGATCCCCGAGGAGAGGAACAGCCCCTCGATATAGTTGCGCTTGTAGAAGGAGATGGTGAGGTTCACGACCTCCTGCGCGGTGAAGCGGGCGCGGCGGACGTTGGAGCTCTTGCGGTTGATGCAATAGTGGCAGTCGAAAATGCAGCTGTTGGTCAGCAGGATCTTCAGGAGCGAGATGCAGCGGCCGTCGGGGGCGTAGGCGTGGCAGATGCCCATCCCCTCGGTCGAGCCCAGCCCCTTGCCGTCGCGCGAGTTGCGCTTCTGCGTGCCCGACGAGGCGCACGAGGCGTCGTACTTGGCCGCATCCGCGAGGATCGCCAGCTTCTCGCGGGTGTCGAGTTGCGCCATCGCGTTCGATATACGTTCCCGCACCCCCGCCAGCAAGGCGGGAACGTCCGCGATGTCCGATGCTTATCACCTGGATCAACAGGGAAGGTGGTATTCGATGCGGGCTTTGGCGATGCTGGCGGGAGGGATGACGGCGCTCGGCGGGACGATGATGGCGGGCCCGGCGGGGGCGCAGACCTTTATCGACGTGTTCGCCGGGCGATCCTTTCCCGAGAAGACCGCCGCGACGATCACCGCCGACGAGGCGCGGGTGAACGGCACGATCGTGCCGGCGCAGTTGCGCATCGACGTCGAGAGCCTGGAGCCGACCCGTTCGACCAGCTACGGCGCGCGGGTGGGGCACTGGTTCGGCGCGTTCGGGATCGCGGTGGACGCGGCGACGCTGAACCCCGACGTGAAGCGCCAGACGATCCGGGCGACCGGCAACCTGCGCCTGGACGAGGAGCTGTTCGGCGAGGAGGTGGTGATCGACCCCGGCGACTCGGTGTCGGTCGACATCCCGCGGGTGAAGGTGCCGACCACCGCGACGATCGCCGCGCTGGCGATGGTGCGGATACCGCGCGGCGGGGTGGAGCCTTATGCGTTCGCCGGGCCGGCCTATCTGATCACCGACAGCGACATGAGCGGCGACTGGGGCCTGCGCGCGGGCGGGGGCGTGAAGCTGATGCTGACCCGTTCGATCGGGCTGTTCGGGGAATATCGCTACACGCGGGTGTCGGCGGATGCGGTGGCGGGCCGGATCGGCGGGACGGTCAGCGGCGACCGTGGGAGCGTCAGCGGGACGACGGGCGATATCCGGGTCGACCTGAACGTGCGCAACCACAGCGCGGTGGGGGGCGTGAGCTTTTCGTTCTAGGGCGGATCGACGTCTGGTCGCCCGGCCGTCATCCCGGACCTGATCCGGGATCCCGCTGGTCCTGCTTTCGCCGAGAAGCGGGGCCCCGGCTCGAGGCCGGGGCGACGGAGGGAGGGGTTGGCGGGATCTCGCCGGCGGAGCAATCGCCGGCTGCCGGGCTTATGCGCCCGCGCGCTTCAGCGCGGCTTCGAGCTGGGGCCAGGTGACCACGCCCTGCACGTTCTCGCCGTTGATGAGGAAGGTGGGGGTGCCGGTGACGGTGCCCGCCGCGGTCGCGGTTTCGGTGGGCTTGGCGATCGCCTCCAGCTTCTTGCCGTCGGCGAGGCAGGCGCGCGCCTTCGCCTCGGGGATGCCGCGCTGCTTGATGAAGTCGATCGCGCCGATCCGGTCGGCCAGCGTGCCGACCGCCTGGATCGGCGTCTGCGACTGCAAGGCCTGCTGGGTGGCGGGGTCGAGCGCCTGGAGCTTGTCGAGGAAGGTCGACTGGACGGCGTAGGTCTGTTCCAGGATCGGGAAGAAGGTCGCCTCGCTGCCGCAGGTGCCGAGCAGCGCCAGCGCGATGTCGGGCGCGCCGTGGACCATATAGTCGCGGAATTCGAAGCTGACCTTGCCGGTGGCGACATAGTTGTTGGTCAGCGGCTGGAACCCCTCACGCGCGAAGGCGCCGCAGGTGGGGCAGGTGCGCGAGCCGTATTCGACCAGCTTGATCGGCGCATCGGGATTGCCCATCCGGTATCCCTCCTCGGTCTTCGCCACCGTCTCGGTCCAGTTCTGGCCGGCGGGGGCGGGGACGGCGGCGACGGGGTCGCCGGCCGGGCCGCTGGCATTGCCGCCGGCGCCGTTGCCGGAGCAGGCGGCGAGCATCATCGCGGCGGCGAGGGGGAGAACGTGCTTCATCGGATCACTCCTGGGAAAATTCAGCGGGCACCGGCCGCGGCGAGCGCGGGCTGGACCTGCGACCAGCCGCCCGGGGGCAGCAGCTTGCCGTTGAGGAAGAAGGCGGGCGTGCCGGTCACCTCCGCCGGCACCTTCGCACTCAGCGCGAGCAGCCTGTCGAGCGCGGGCTGGTCGGCGAAGCAGGCGGCGACCTGCGGCTCGGTCAGCCCCTGTGCCCTGGCGACCGCGGTCAGTCCGATGCCGTCGGCGAGCTGGCGCAGCGCGACCGGGCGGGGCAGCTTGTCCAAACGCTCGCCATTGGCCTGTAGCCAGGTCTGCGCCTGACCCATCCAGCGGTCCTGCGCGGCGAAGACGGCGAGATTGGTCGCGGCGAAGCGGCGCGGGCCGGCGCAGCGGACGGTGATCGCCGCCGCCAGATCGACCGGATCGCGGATCAGGTGGCGCAGTTCGAGGCTGGTCGAGCCGGAACGGATCAGCCGGTCCTTCAGCACCGGCGCCGATTCGACGGCGAAATGGCCGCAATGCGGGCAGGTGTAGCTGGCCCATTCGACCAGCTTCACCTTGGCGGCCGGATTGCCGACGACATAGGCGCCGTCGGCGTTCATCGCCGCGACCGTCGACCAGTCGCGCGCGGGTGCCGCGGCCGTTACGGCCGGGGCGAGCAGGAACAGGGCGAGCAGGCCGGGTTTGAGGCGCATCAGGATACTTTCGGAAGCCCGCGGGTCGCCGCGACGCCCGCGGCCAGCGATTCCAGCACCGCCCGGAGTTCGGGATCGGCGATCGATTTCAGTCCCTCGCCCATCTCGTCGGGCACGGCGCGGACGGACGGCGGGGCGCGACGCAGCGGCCGTGCGGCGGCGACCTCTCCCTGGCGGATCTGGATGCGGGCGACGGCGGTATAGCCGAAGAAGCGGTTCACCCGCTCGACGATCTCGGGCACGACGTGCTGGATCATCACCGCATAGGCGCCGTGGACGGTCAGGGTCAGCGTGCCCTCCGCCTTTTGCCCGACCGGGAAGCGGATCGATTCGGGGGCGGAGGCGCGGGCCAGCTTCTCGCCGACGATCTCGGGCCAGCGGCTGACCAGCGACGACTGGACGAAGCCGAATCGGCGAAAGGCGGCGCCGCCGATCGACGGCAGCAGTTCGGCCACCGCGCGCGAACGGTTCGAGCGCACGGGCTCGGCCGGCGGCGCCTTGCGCGCCGGGGCGGGCCGGGTCGCGGCGGGTCGCTTGATGACAGGGGGGGCGCCGTCGCGCTTGCTCATGCCGATCCCCATGCCATAGCCGACCGGTGGACGCCAAGCGCTCTTCCGCCCGGACCGCCCCCCTCGGCGACCCCAACGTCGCCGCCGACCTGCTGCGCTGGTACGACGCGCATGCCCGCGACCTGCCGTGGCGGGCGAAGCCGGGCGAGGCAGCGGACCCGTACCGGGTGTGGCTGTCCGAGGTGATGCTGCAGCAGACGACGGTGGCGACCGTGCGCCCGCGCTTCACCGCATGGGTGGCGCGCTGGCCCGACATCGCCGGGCTGGCGGCAGCCGACGAGGGCGAGGTGATGGCCTCCTGGGCCGGGCTTGGCTATTATGCGCGGGCCCGCAATCTGGTGAAGGCGGCGCGGGCGATCGCGGGCGAGCATGGCGGCCGCTTTCCGACGACCGAGGCCGGGTTGCGCGCGCTGCCGGGACTGGGCGCCTATACCGCCGCGGCGGTGGCGGCGATCGCGTTCGGCGAGCGGGCGGTGGTGGTCGACGCCAATGTCGAGCGGGTGGTGGCGCGACTGTTTTCGATCGAGACGCCGCTGCCCGCCGCGCGCGTGCCGATCCGCGCGGCGGCGGACACGATCACGCCCGACCTGCGCGCCGGCGACTTCGCGCAGGCGATGATGGATCTGGGATCGGGCATCTGCACGCCGCGGCGGCCACGCTGCCTGCTCTGCCCGGTACGCGCGCACTGCCGCGGGTTCGCGGCAGGCGAACCGGAGCGGTTGCCGGTGAAGGCCGCCAAGAAGGCGCGGCCGGCGCGATTCGGGACGATCTTCTGGCTGGCGCCGGTCGGCCCGTCCTCTCCTGCCGGGATGGGCGAAGGGGGAGGGGGCGGCGCGCATGTCTGGCTCGTCCGCCGGCCGCCCAGGGGGCTGCTGGGCGGGATGCGGGCGCTGCCGACCGGGCCGTGGCGCGACGAACCGCCGCTGCTCGCCGAGGCACCGGCCGATGCCGCGTGGCGCGTCCTGCCTAAGACGGTGTCGCACGGCTTCACCCATTTCGACCTGACGCTGTCCCTTGCGGTCGGGCGCGGAACGCCGCAGGGCGACGGAGAGTGGTGGCCGGTCGCCGACATCGAGGCGGCGGGGCTGCCGACGCTGTTCGCCAAGGCCGCGCACGCGGTGCTGGCCGAGATGGAGAGTGACCGATGATGCGGAATGCCCTGCTCTTCCTGACCCTGCCGCTGATCGTGGCGGCGCCGACCATGGCGCAGCAGCCGCAGCCGCAGCCCCAGCCCCAGCCAAGGGTCCAGTCCGCACCACGGCCGCCGCTGCCCCGCACCGCCCCCGCCGCGAGGCTGCTGCCGAACATGCAGGCGCTGTTCGACGGGTATGTCCGCGACGACAAGATGCCGGGCATCGTCGGTGCGTTCGGGGTGGGCGATGCGCCGACGCTGTTCCCCGCCGCCGGCCGGATCGCCGACGATGCCGGAGCGGCGGCGGCCGGGCCCGACTCGCTGTGGCGGGTCTATTCGATGACCAAGCCGATCACCGGCATGGCGGCGATGATCCTGGTCGAGGACGGCAAGCTGCGGCTGGACCAGCCGATCAGCGACTTCTTTCCCGGTTTCGCCCGGATGCGCGTGCTGACCAGCCCGGACACCAGCCTGGATTCGGTGCCGGCGACGACGCCGATCACCGTCCGCCACCTGCTAACCCACACCGCCGGGCTGGGATACAGCATCATCACCAAGGGGCCGCTGCTGAAGGAATATGAGCGGCTGGGCATCGTGCCGGCGACCGTCAACGCGACAGTCGAGGCGAAGGCGCGACCGACGCGTCCCGCGACGCTCGCCGCCTTCGCCGAGCGGGTCGCGACGCTGCCGCTGATCGCCGAGCCGGGGACGAAGTGGAGCTATTCGATCGGGCTCGACGTGCTGGCCGCGGTGGTCGAGAAGGCAAGCGGCGTGCCGTTCGAGCGGTTCGTGCAGACGCGGATCTTCACGCCGCTGAAGATGACGTCGAGCTACTGGACGGTGCCGGCCGCCGAGGTGGGACGGCTGGCGACCAATTACTCCTTCACCGGCGACGTGCGCGCGCCGATCGATCCGGCGGCGACCTCGGTCTGGCTGCGGCCGCCCAGCTTTCCCTATGGCGGTGCCGGGCTGGTGATGTCGGCACGCGATTACGACCGCTTCCTCCACATGCTGGCCGATGGCGGCAGCCTGGACGGCGCGCGGGTGATGAAGCCGGAGACGGTGCGACTCGCGATGTCGAACCTGCTGCCCGCGGGGGTGACGTTCGGGGGGATCGGCGGCGGTACCGGGGGCACCAACGCGCCGGTGCCGATGGGCTTCGGCGCGGGCGGATCGGTGTATCTGGCGGACGGGCCGGGCGGGTTCCCGGCCAAGGGCACCTATGGCTGGGGCGGCGCAGCGGGCACGATCGCGTTCGTCGATCCGGTGAGGAAGGTGCGCGGCACGGTGATGGTCAATTACTTCCCGTCCGACAAATACCCGTTGCGCGAGGAGATGGGCCGGGCCTTGGTCCGGGATTCGATGCGGCTGCACGGGACGGCGGCGCCGCGGTGACGGGGCCGATGATGCCCGGCTTCACCGGCGGCTACCTGGACCGCGCCGACGCATTGCGCCACGATCCGGCGGCGCTGGCCGCGATGCTGGGGCCGACGACGCGGTTGCTGGTGCTCGACGGGCTGATGCCGCAGGTGACCGACGAGGGGCGTCTGGCCTGGACGTCGCTGGCCGATGCGGCGGACGGGGCCGAGCTGGTGCTGCTGGGGCTGGACGAAGGCCGCGCGCATGTCGCCGCGCTGCTGCCGGCGACCGGGAACGGCATGGCGCCGGCGATGCGCAGCCCCGCGCTGATGGCCGCGCTCGCCGGGTTGCGGCCGGGAGAGGCGGCGATCTACGCCGCGGCGCGCAGCCTGCTCGACTGGCATGCCCGGCACGGTTTCTGCGCCAATTGCGGCCACGCCACCGCGCTGTTCCGGGCGGGCTGGGGACGACGCTGTCCGCACTGCGCGGCCGAGCATTTCCCCCGGGTCGATCCGGTCGTCATCATGATCGCGGAGCATGACGGGTGCGCGCTGCTGGGCCGCGGCAGGGGATGGCCGGAGGGGCGCTATTCCGCGCTGGCGGGATTCCTGGAGCCGGCCGAATCGATCGAGGAGGCGGTCGCGCGCGAGATCGCGGAGGAGGCGGGGGTGAGGGTGACCGACGTCCGCTACGTCGCCAGCCAGCCATGGCCGTTCCCGTCGCAGCTGATGATCGCCTGCATCGCCACCGCGCAGGACGACGCGCTGACGGTGGACGAGAACGAGCTGGAGGATGCGATGTGGGTGACGCGCGCGGAGGTGCGCGCGGTACTGGCGGGCGAGCCGGGCCGGTTCCTGCCACCGCCGCCCTATGCGATCGCGCACACGTTGCTGACGGAATGGGCGGGGATGTGAGCGATCAGGAAGGCGATGGACGCTGCTCCGATCGATGGTGAGCCTTGGGCGGTCAGCTTTACTACAGTCCGTCAATCATATGACCGATAGGGGCGGCCACGCCCACGTTCACGGGCGGTTTGGTGAGGTAGCCGCGTCTCAAACCGTTTGAGCTGTTTCAGATGATCGGGGTCGAAGCGAACCGCACGTCGCAACCAATGTCTGTAGGATGCGAGATCGCCTCGATTGAAAGCGTCCACGGCAAGGTGTTGTGCGGCATACTCATAGCCGGCCCTATGCGCTCGATAGTACAGGCCAGCCCTGCTGAACCGGTCCGCTATCCGTCCCTCCGTAGCGAAGGTGTCGGCGAGCGTGACCACTGCCGAGAAGTCGCCACCTAAGGCCAGATGCCACAAGATGGGCATATACAATCCACACCCGTGCTCGTCCTTGATCGACCAATACCGCTTCCAAAGGGCATCACGTTTTGCGGGGCTGTTGCGCGGGATCATTCACCAAAACTACACCGCAGCTTCGAGATCGCAACGCCCGCTTCTGGACGCTATCGGCTGTCCTCATGAGTCAACCGGCATACCGTCTCGGGTGGCGCAAGGCCGTTCATCCACAAGCCACATGCCGATCTGCCGAGGGTTCGTAACGGTGCGTGCGATGGGCGACGCGCGACCCGATGCCATGTCCTACATGGGGCGCGAGGCGTAAGGCCGGATCATGGTCCAGCGATCGTCCGACGCCGCCTCTACACCTGGTTGTGACAGTTTTGCTGTCGCAACGTCCGCGACCGTTGCTAATGACGATCCGTGGCGGATGTTTTTCCGTAAGAACTGGGAATGTCAGGGATTTCCGCGCGGTGGATGTCGGACGAGGACCCGGCCTGTTCCCGTCGCAACCCGCAACTTCCTCAACATTCGCGCCGCGATCGGCAGCGGCTCACCCCCGCGTCCGCGCCTGGCGGTAGGTGCCGAGCAGGCGGACCCATTTCGAATGGAAGCCGAGTTCCTCGATCGCGCGGTCGAAGCCAGGGTCGCCCGGCTTGCCCTCGACATCGGCGTAGAACTCCGTGGCCGCGAAGCTGCCGCCGCGCTGGTAGCTTTCCAGCTTGGTCATGTTGACCCCGTTGGTCGCGAAGCCGCCCATCGCCTTGTAGAGCGCGGCGGGAACGTTCTTCACCTCGAAGATCAGCGTCGTCATCCACGGGCCGTCGCCGATCGCCGGACGGCCGCCGCGGGCGAGGGTGACGAAGCGGGTGGTGTTGTGGTCGGCATCCGCGATGTCGGTCGCCAGCAGGTCGAGACCATAGAGCGCCGCCGCACCTGGAGGGGCGAGCGCGGCGATCGTGGGATCGCGCAGGTCGGCGACCATCGCGGCGGCGCCGGCGGTGTCGGGATAGGTCACCGGATCGATGCCGTGGGCGCGCAGCCAGTGGCGGCACTGGCCCAGCGCCTGCGGATGGCTCATCGCCTGGCGCACCCCGTCGATCGGGCCGAGGCCGATCAGCGCATGGCGGATCGGCAGGAAATGCTCGCCGGTGATCGCCAGCCCCGATTCGGGGAGCAGGAAATGCATGTCCGCGACGCGGCCGTGCAGCGAATTCTCGATCGGGATGACGGCGCAGTCGGCCCGCCCGTCCTTCACGGCATCGAGCGCATCGACGAAATCGAAGCAGGGCAGCGGCAGCCCGTCCGGAAACGCCTCGCGCGCGGCGACGTGGCTGTTGGCGCCGGGCGCGCCCTGGAACGCGACGGCGCGCTGCGGTTCGGCGGCGGCGGCGGCGGCCATCGCCGCGACGAGATCCTGGGCGGGGGCGGCGAAGTTCTGCATCGTGCGGGTCTGTGGACGGCGGACCGCGGACGATCAAGCGCGGCTTGCGGTGACGCCCGCGCTTTCCTAAGGGACGGCAAAGCATTCTGGGGCAAACGATGGACCTGAAGACCAACACGATCGCCGGATGGGCGCTGGGCGCGGGGATGGTCGCGCTGGGCTCGGCGATCGTCGGCACGATGATCTTCGACGGGCACCGCCCCGAGAAGATGGGCTATGCGATCGAGGGCGTCGAGGAAGAGGGCGCCGGCGGCGGCGCGGCCGAGGTGCCGATCGCCTCGCTGCTGGGCACCGCCGATGTCGCCAAGGGCGCCGAGGTGTTCAAGAAGTGCGCCGCCTGCCACACGATCAACCAGGGCGGCGCCAACGGCATCGGCCCGAACCTGTACGCGACGCTGGGCGAGGCGATCGCGCAGGGCAAGGCGGGCTTCGCCTTCTCCGACGCGCTGAAGGCGGTCGGCGGCAACTGGACCTTCGATGCGATGAACGCGTGGCTGACCAGCCCGCGCAAGTTCGCCGCGGGCACCAAGATGACCTTTGCCGGCCTGTCGAACCCGCAGGACCGGGCCAACGTCATCGCCTATCTGAACAGCCAGGGATCGAACCTGCCGCTGCCGGCCGCTCCCGCGGCGGGTGCCGCAGCAGAGGGGGCGCCGGCGGCGGATGCCGGTGGCAACGTCGCCGCAGCGGCGAATGCGGTCGATGCCGACAACAGGGCGGAAACCGGCGACATCGCCAACACCGGCACGCCGGCCAGCGGCGCGCCGTCGGTCGATCCTGAGGCGCAGCGCAAGGGTGCGCGGAACGATTGATCCAGATCGAACCGGTTGTAATCGGCCGTTTTAACCAGTCGTTAACCGAGCGGGAATACGTCCGTAGTCCAGACCAATAAAGGCTGGACCGATGATCGAGACGCTGAGACTGTCGACGCTGAAAAGCTACGGCGTTCTCGACACCCCTGCCGAAGCCGCCTTCGACGCGATCGCGTTCGAGGCGGCACGCGCGCTGCATGTACCCAGCGCCGTCGTCTCGTTCATCGACGAGGATCGCCAGTGGTACAAGGCGAAGGTGGGGATCGAGGGGGCGTTCGTGCCCCGCGCCATCTCGTTCTGCACCCATGTCCTCGATTCGGACGAGGTGACGGTGGTGGCCGATGCGCAGCTGGACCCGCGTTTCGCGCGCAATCCCTTCGTCACCGGCGCGCCGTATATCCGCTTCTATGCCGCGGCGCCGATCAAGGCGCTGAACCGCCAGCGGGTGGGGACGATCTGCGTGTTCGACACGACGCCGCGCGCCGGCACCACCGATCGCGAGCGCCGGCACCTGTCGGCGCTGGCCGCCCGAACCGTCGAACTGCTGGAGCAGCGCCGCTGGGCGAACCCGGCGTGCCGCCCCGCGGTGCCTCAGCCCTCGTTCCTGGCGCGATCCTCGTAGAAGGCGAGGACGACGTCCCATGCCTCCTCGGCGGTCTCGACATAGGTGAAGATGCCGAGGTCGCGTTCGGACACCACGCCCTCCTCGACCAGCGCCTCGAAATTCACGACCTTTTCCCAGAACTCGCGCCCGAACAGCAGGACGGGGATCGGCGCGATCTTGCCGGTCTGGATCAGGGTGAGCAGCTCGAACAGCTCGTCGAACGTGCCGAAGCCGCCGGGGAACGCGGCCAGCGCGCGGGCGTGCAGCAGGAAGTGCATCTTGCGCAGCGCGAAATAGTGGAACTGCAGCGACAGTGACGGGGTGACATAGGGGTTGGGCGCCTGCTCGTGCGGCAGGACGATGTTCAGCCCGACCGAATCGGCGCCGACATCGTGTGCGCCGCGATTGGCGGCCTCCATGATCGACGGCCCGCCGCCCGAGCAGACGACGAAGTGGCGATTGCCCTCGTGATCGCGGGGCAGGCGACTGGTCATCCGCGCCAGTTCGCGCGCGACCTCGTAATATTTGCTCTTGGCGACCAGCCGCTCGGCGATGCGGCGCGACTTGTCGTCGCTCGCCATCTCGAGCAGCGCGTGCGCCTTGTCGGGTTCCGGGATGCGGGCCGAGCCGTAGAAGACGAAGGTCGAGGCGATGCGCGCCTCGTTCAGCAGCAGTTGCGCCTTCAGCAGTTCCAGCTGGAAGCGGACGGGGCGAAGATCCTCGCGCAGCAGGAAGTCCATGTCCTGGAACGCCAGCTTGTACGCCGGGCTCTCGGTCTGCGGCGTGGAGATGACGGTCTTGGCGCTCTCGGCGTCCTGGCTGGCGCGCGGGAAGACGCGGCTCGGTACTCGTGTGTCGGTCATCCGAGGGGGGTAGAGCAAGATTTCGTGACATTCCAGTGGCAGGCCGGCCAGTGGCAGGCCGGCGGCAGGCGCCGATCCCGCGTCACCGGCAGAAGCGGGCGTTGTCGTCCTCCAGGTGCAGATGGTTGCGGTGCGCGGCGTTGTAGTCGGGAGAGAGGACGGTGCCGTAGCGCCGGCAGGCCGAGGCGCGGATGGTGCGCAGGAAGCGGTTCACCTGCGGGTCGGTGGTGTTCCAGTCGTTCAGGATGGTGATGCGTCGCCCGTCCTTCAGCACGAAGCCGCCGATGTCGACCGCATTGGCGAGGGCATGGCCCGACCGCCGATCCCCCATGCCGCGGGTGCCGACGATGTTGCGGCAGGCATAGGTGCCCATCCCCTCCACCTTCGCGAGCGGCGAGCCCAGCATCTGCCACGCGGCGGGCGCGACCGCATTGCGCACCCAGGCGGCGAAGGCGCGGGCATTGCCGCAGCGCATGGCGGTGACGCCGGTGACGGGCACGCCGATATCGGTCAGCTGCACCGCCCCGTAGAGGCCGCAGCCCTGGCCGAAATCCTGTGCCGGCAGGATGCGAAAATCGACCCCCTCCCGCCGCAGGTCGGCATGGCACTGCGCGGTCTCGCCGACCGGAGGCTTCAACGGCTCGCGCGTGATGAGCGGTGGATGCGGCGCCTCCGACCGGCCGCAGGCGGCGAGCAGCGCCACGCCCGCCAAGTTCACGCTGTGCCGTCGCCACCCCACGGCCGCCTTGTGCGCCGGACCGCCCCTGCGCCGCAAGCCGCCGCGTCCGGCGAAAGGACCGGTTTGTCCCAAGCTTCGCTTGCCACGGTGCCGCCGCGCCCCTAGGGCCGTCGACGGGCCACGCCGCCCCAACGCGGCGCGTGCTCTCTGTGAGGAGAGATACATTGACGGATACCGCCACCGCCCCCGACGTTCGGGGTGCGTCAAAGCCGGGCACGACGCCCGCACGCCCCTTCTTCAGCTCCGGTCCCTGCGCCAAGCCCCCGGGCTGGGATGCGTCGAAGCTCGCCACCGCGTCGCTGGGCCGCTCGCATCGCTCGAAGATTGGCAAGCAGCGCCTGGCCTATTGCATCGACCTGATGCGCCAGGTGCTGAAGCTGCCCGACACGCACCGCATCGGCATCGTACCCGGTTCCGACACCGGCGCGTTCGAGATGGCGATGTGGACGATGCTGGGCGCGCGTGGCGTGACGGCGCTGGCGTGGGAAAGCTTTGGCGAGGGCTGGGTGACCGATGCCGTCAAGCAGCTGAAGATCGATCCGACGGTGATCCGCGCCGATTACGGGCAACTGCCCGATCTGGCCGCGATCGACTGGTCGACCGACGTGCTGTTCACCTGGAACGGCACGACCAGCGGCGTACGCGTGCCGAATGCCGACTTCATCCCGGCGGAGCGCGAGGGGCTGTCGTTCGCCGACGCGACCAGCGGCGTCTTCGCCTATGACATCGACTGGGCGAAGATCGATGTGGCGACGTTCAGCTGGCAGAAGGTGCTGGGCGGGGAGGGCGCGCACGGCGTGCTGATCCTGGGCCCGCGCGCCGTCGAGCGGCTGGAAAGCTACACCCCCGCCTGGCCGCTGCCCAAGGTGTTCCGCCTGGTGTCGAAGGGCAAGCTGGCCGAGGGCGTGTTCAAGGGCGAGACGATCAACACGCCGTCGATGCTGGCGGTGGAGGATGCGATCTTCGCGCTGGAATGGGCGAAGGGGCTGGGCGCAGGCGGGCTGATCGCACGATCGGACGCCAATGCCGCGGCGCTGGACCGGATCGTCGAGGCACGCGACTGGCTGGGGCATCTGGCGGCCGACCCGGCGACGCGGTCGAAGACCAGCGTGTGCCTGACCGTCGAGGGCGCGGACGAGGCGTTCATCAAGAAGATGGCGTCGCTGCTGGAGGCCGAAGGCGCGGCGTACGACATCGCCGGCTATCGCGATGCACCGGCGGGGCTGCGTATCTGGTGCGGCGCGACGGTCGACACCGTCGATATCGAGGCGCTGGGGCCGTGGCTGGACTGGGCCTATGCGGCGGCGAAGAACCCGGCCTGATCCGTTAATCGTCATTCCCGCGCATGCGGGAATCCATACACGCAGGTCGTCGAACGAGCCGCACCGTCAGCGGCTCTGGATCCCCGCCCTCGCGGGGATGACGGCTGGTATTCGAAGGAATTTCACATGCCCAAGGTACTTATCAGCGACAAGATGGACCCCAAGGCCGCGCAGATCTTTCGCGAGCGCGGCGTCGAGGTCGACGAGATCACCGGCAAGACGCCGGCCGAGCTGATCGCGATCATCGGCGAATATGATGGCCTGGCCATCCGGTCGTCGACCAGGGTGACCAAGGAGATACTGGAGCATGCCACGAACCTGAAGGTCGTCGGCCGTGCGGGGATCGGCGTCGACAACGTCGATATCCCCGCCGCCAGCGCAAAGGGCGTGGTGGTGATGAACACGCCGTTCGGCAACTCGATCACCACCGCCGAACATGCCATCGCGCTGATGTTCGCGCTCGCGCGCCAGCTGCCGGAGGCGGATGCGTCGACGCAGGCGGGCAAGTGGGAGAAGAACCGGTTTATGGGCGTCGAGCTGACGTCGAAGACGCTGGGCCTGATAGGGGCGGGCAATATCGGATCGATCGTCGCCGACCGCGCCCGCGGGCTGAAGATGAAGGTGGTGGCGTTCGATCCCTTCCTGACGCCGGAGCGCGCGGTGGAGATGGGCGTCGAGAAGGTGACGCTGGACGAGCTGCTGGCGCGCGCCGACTTCATCACGCTGCACACGCCGCTGACGGACCAGACCCGCAACATCCTGTCGGCGGAGAACATCGCCAAGACCAAGCGCGGCGTGCGGATCATCAACTGCGCGCGCGGCGGCCTGATCGACGAGGCGGCGCTGAAGGCGGCGCTGGATTCGGGCCAGGTCGGCGGCGCGGCGCTGGACGTGTTCGTCGAGGAGCCGGCCAAGGCATCGCCACTGTTCGGCACGGCCAACTTCATCTCCACCCCGCATCTGGGCGCGTCGACGACCGAGGCGCAGGTGAACGTGGCGATCCAGGTGGCCGAGCAGATGGCCGACTTCCTGGTATCGGGTGGCGTCACCAATGCGCTGAACATGCCGAGCCTGTCGGCGGAGGAAGCCCCCAAGCTGAAGCCGTACATGGCGCTGGCGGAGAAGCTGGGATCGCTGGTCGGCCAGCTGTCGACCGGGGCGATCGACCGCATCTCGGTCCATACCGAGGGTGCGGCGGCCGAGCTGAACCAGAAGCCGATCACCAGCGCGGTGCTGGCCGGGTTCCTCCAGACGCAAACCGCGACGGTCAACATGGTCAACGCGCCGCTGCTGGCGCGTGACCGCGGCATCGAGGTGCGCGAGATCCGCAGCGAGCGCGAGGGCGATTACCACACGCTGGTCCGCGCCGCGGTGCGCACGGCGGACGGCGAGCGATCGGTGGTAGGCACGCTGTTCGGCGACCAGGCGCCGCGCCTGGTCGAACTGTTCGGCATCAAGGTCGAGGCCGATCTGGTCGGATCGATGCTGTACGTCGTCAACGAGGACGCGCCGGGCTTCATCGGGCGGCTGGGCACCGCACTGGGCGAGGCGGGGGTGAATATCGGCACCTTCCATCTCGGCCGGCGACAGGCGGGCGGCGAGGCGGTGCTGCTGCTGTCGGTCGACGAGCCGGTGACCACGGAGCTGCTGGCCAAGGTGAAGGCGCTGCCCGGCGTGAAGACCGCGATGGGGCTGTCGTTCTGAGCGAGCAATCGAGCGGGGACTCGCTCCACAACCGCGCCAAGGTCTGGCTGGCGAACACCACCGGGCTCGACCACGCGACGCTCCACGTCCATGTCGGTATGCTGATATGGGTCGTGGGGGTCGCGATCGCCGGCGATGTCGGCGCCGTGTGGCCGCTGGTCGTGACGGTCGCCGCCGAACTGGTGAACGAGGTGTTCGACCGGGTGCGGACGGGATCGTGGCGGCTGCCCGATACGGTGCAGGACATCGTCAATTCGATCCTGTGGCCGGTCGTGCTGTTCCTGCTGGCGCGCGGGGGCGTGATTTAAGGCTTCCCCTACCAATTTCGCCTAGCCTGCATATTGGGCACTCGAAGGTGCGGGTTTTTCGCTACACCCGCCCCGCCGCGCGTCTATGGTTCCGGACGCGTCGGCAGTGACGCTCAGGGGGTTGGTGGACGTGCTGGTGTTGACGGTCGCATTGCTGTGGTCCGCGTCCGTTGCCGGCCAGGGAGTGCCGGAGATGGTCGCGCCGGCCGCGCCCGTCACCGCCGATCCCGTGGTGCAGGACGCGCCACCGCCGGTGCCCCCGGCCCCCCCGCCCGCCGATCCGAACGACATCGTCGTCACCGGGCGCGGCGCGTGGGAAGCGCCCGATCCGATGAGCGGCGCCAACAAGGAGGCGTACAAGGCGACCCAGGCGGTCGACAAGGCGGTGATCGGCCCGGTGTCGCGTGCGTACAAGAAAAAGGTGCCGGGCCCGATCAAGAGCGGCATCCACAACTTCCTCTACAACCTGCGCGAGCCGGTGGTGTTCGTGAACTTCCTGCTCCAGCACAAGATCGGCAAGGCGGCGGAGACGGTGGGCCGGTTCGCGCTGAACTCGACGATCGGCGTGGCCGGGCTGTTCGACATGGCCAAGCGCAAGCCGTTCAAGCTGCCGCGGCGGAGCAACGGGTTCGCCAATACGCTGGGCTTCTACGGCGTGCCCAACGGACCGTTCATGTACCTGCCGCTGGTGGGGCCGACGACGGTGCGCGACCTGTTCGGCGGTGCCGTCGACCGGATCGTGCTGCCGATCACGCTGGGGCAGGGGGTGACCGATCCGAAGTTCGCGATCCCCGCCGGCGTGCTGGGCGCGCTGGACCACCGGGCCGAGTTCGACGACACGCTGGAAAAGCTGGAGAAGGCGCCGGGCGATCCGTACGTCAACGCGCGCGATTTCTACCTGCAGCGGCGGCAGGCCGAGATCGACCGGCTGCACGGTCGCGCCATCGGGACGACGGGCGGCATGACCGAGGCACCGACCGGGCCGATCAAGGTCAAGCGCCGGTCCGATGCCGCTGAGGTGCCGCCCGTTCAGCCGACGCCCCCGCCCCCGCCGACGCGCACGCCGGTACTCGACATGCCGCCCGCCGCCGCCCCCGTCGTGGTACCGGAGCCCGCGCCTGTTCCCGTGCCATAGACCGGGCGGCCATGGCGGGATTCGCGATGGCGCTCCCGTCTGCGCACGGCTATCGCGCGCGGCATGACCAAGCCCGGCCTGCTCCCCGAGGGATTCCACGATCGCCTGCCCCCGTTCGCGGATGTCGCCGCCGGGCTGGAGGCGCGGGTGCTGGAGGCGGCACGGCTGCACGGGTATGAGCGGGTCGACCCGCCGCTGGCCGAGTTCGCCGAGGAACTGGCGGCGCGGCTGAAGGCGGGCGGCCTGCGCAACGCGGTGCGCTTCGTCGATCCCGTGGGGCAGGCGACGCTGGCGATCCGGCCCGACCTGACCGCGCAGGTGGCGCGGATCGCGGCGACGCGGATGGGGCACCATCCGCGGCCGGTGCGGCTGTCCTATGCCGGGTCGGTGCTGACGCTGCGCGCGTCGCAGCTGGCGCCCGCGCGGGAGCGGCGGCAGGTCGGTGCCGAGCTGATCGGGCTCGACTCGGTCGATGCCGCGGCCGAGGTCGTCGGCGTCGCGGTCGAGGGGCTGGCGGCGGCGGGCATCGCCGACATCTCGATCGACTTCACGCTACCCGATCTGGTCGACACGTTGGCGGCCGGGCCACTGCCGGTGGCGGCCGGCGCGATCGAGGCGCTGCGCGAACGGCTGGACGCCAAGGATGCCGCGGGTGTCGCCGCGATCGCGCCCGCCTATCTGCCGCTGATCGAGGCGGCGGGGCCGTTCGCGCCGGCGGTGGCGCGGCTGCGCGCGTTCGACGCCGAGGGAGTGCTGACCAGCCGGCTCGACGCGCTGGAGGCCATCGCCGCGACGGTCGGCGATGCGGCGGCGCTGACGCTGGATCCGACCGAGCGGCATGGCTTCGAATACCAGACCTGGCTCGGCTTCTCGCTGTTCGCGGCCGGCGCGGCGCGCGAGCTGGGGCGCGGCGGCACCTATCTGATCGTCCATCCGGACGGGGCGGAGGAGCCGGCGACCGGATTCTCGCTCTATGCCGATGCGCTGGCCGCGCCGGGCGGGCCGGTGGAGCGCCGGCGGCTGTTCCTGCCGCAGGGGACGACGGCGGCCGACGGCGCGATGCTGCGGGCGCAAGGATGGATCACGGTGCGCGCGCTGGCACCGAACGATACCCCGGCCGCCCAGCTGGCGACGCATATCTGGCAGGACGGCAGCGCCCGGCCGCTGTAGCGTTGACACTGCGGGGGCAGCCCGGCTAGTCGCGCCCCGCATCACTGGCATCCCCGTCGCACCGAGTCCTGTCGAAGGGCGCGGCGGGTTCCTCCGGCAGGGGGACAGTCATATCATGGCGAATGTAACGGTCATCGGCGCGCAGTGGGGCGACGAGGGCAAGGGCAAGATCGTCGACTGGCTGGCGGAGCGTGCCGACATGGTCGTGCGGTTCCAGGGCGGGCACAATGCCGGCCACACGCTGGTGGTGGGCGACAAGACGTACAAGCTGTCGCTGCTGCCGTCGGGGATCGTGCGGGGTACGCCGAGCGTGATCGGCAACGGCGTGGTGCTGGACCCGTGGGCGCTGAAGGCGGAGATCGAGCGGCTGGCGGAGCAGGGGGTGTCGGCGACGCCCGAGACGTTGCGCATCGCCGATACCTGCGCCCTGATCCTGCCGTTCCACCGCGATCTGGACGGCCTGCGCGAGGATGCGTCGGGTGCGGGCAAGATCGGGACGACGCGTCGGGGAATCGGCCCCGCCTATGAGGACAAGGTCGGTCGCCGCGCCATCCGGGTGTGCGACCTGGCGCATCTGGGCGCGCTGGACGCGCAGCTGGACCGGCTGTGCGCGCATCACGATGCGCTGCGTGCCGGGTTCGGGGTCGACCCGATCGACCGGGCACGCCTGATCGCCGACCTGACCGAGATCGCCGGGTTCGTCCTGCCGTTCGCCAAGCCGGTGTGGCGCGACCTGAACGAGGCGCGGGCAGGCGGGAAGCGCATCCTGTTCGAGGGCGCGCAGGGCGTGCTGCTGGACGTGGACCACGGCACCTATCCCTTCGTCACCTCGTCGAACACCATCGCCGGCACCGCGGCGGGCGGATCGGGGCTGGGGCCGTCGGCGGTCGGCTTCGTCCTGGGGATCGCCAAGGCCTATACGACCCGCGTCGGATCGGGCCCGTTCCCGACCGAACTGGAGGACGAGACGGGCGAGCGGCTGGGCGTACGGGGGCACGAATTCGGCACGGTCACGGGGCGCAAGCGGCGCTGCGGGTGGATCGACACGGTGCTGCTGCGCCAGTCGGCGGCGGTGGGCGGGATCACCGGCATCGCGCTCACCAAGATCGACGTGCTCGACGGGTTTGACGAGGTGAAGATCTGCACCGGATACCGGCTGCGCGGCGAGACGCTGGACTATTTCCCGTCGCATGCCGCCGATCAGGAAGCGGTGGAGCCGGTGTACGAGACGATGGAGGGCTGGTCCGAATCGACCGCCGGGGCACGTAGCTGGGCGGACCTGCCGGCGCAGGCGATCAAGTATATCCGCCGGGTCGAGGAGCTGATCCGCTGCCCGGTGACGCTGGTGTCGACCAGTCCGGAGCGGGCGGACACGATCCTGGTCCGCGATCCCTTCGCCGACTGACGCGAAAAGGGCCGCTCCCGAAGGAGCGGCCCCTGTCTTTACCGTAATACCCGGCGATCAGCGCGGCGGCGTGGCGCCCGTCGACGTTGCGGTACCGGTGGTGCTGCCGGGCTGGACGGTGTCGCCCGGCATCGTCGACATGCCGCCTGTCGCACCTGCGTTGGCGCCGCCATAGGTGCCGGCCGTACCCGGGCTGGTCGTGGTGGTGGTGCCCGGCATGCCGGCCGTGCCGGTGCCCGTCGTTCCGGCGGTACCGCCGACGCCTGTGCCGGTCGTCGTCCCGCGTTGCGTCGACCTGGTGGTTGAGCGGGTGTGCGGGTTCGTGGTGGTGGTGGCGCCGCTGCCGGTCTGATCGACCGTGGTCGTGCCCATCGGCGTGCTGCCGGCACCCATCGTGCCCATCGATCCGCTGCCCTGGGCGCCCGTCGTGCCCGAACCCATCGCGCCGGCGCCCATCGAACCGGACGTCGTGCCGCCCATCGAGCCGCCGGTGCCGGTCTGGGCGGTGGCCATCTGGGTCATTGCCATCGCGGGCAGCGCCAGCGCGGCGATCATCAGAGTCTTGCGCATGACATTCTCTCCTGTTTGATTACCGACTACAACGGTCAGGGAGTTGAGATCGTTCCGTTTTGGGGCGGTCGATCAGCCGCGCCCATCATCCGCATTGCGCCCGGTGGAGCAATGCCTGGTCCGCCAGCACCAGCGCCACCATCGCCTCGACCACCGGCACGCCGCGGATCCCGACACAGGGATCGTGCCGGCCACGGGTGGCGATCTCGGTCGCGGTGCCGTCGCGCGTGATCGTCTCCACCGGGGTCAGGATCGAGCTGGTCGGCTTGAACGCGGCCCGCACGCGAACCGGCTGGCCGGTGGCGATGCCGCCCGCGATGCCGCCGGCGTGGTTGGCGAGGAAGGTCGGCCCGTCGGCGCCCGGGCGCATTGGATCGGCATTGGCCTCTCCCGACAACATGGCCGCGGCGAAGCCGTCGCCGATCTCGACACCCTTCACGGCGTTGATCGACATGATGCCGCTTGCCAGCTCTGCGTCGAGCTTGGCGTAGAGCGGCGCCCCCCAGCCGGCGGGAACGCCGGTCGCCTCGCACGCCACGACCGCGCCCAGCGACGATCCCGCCTTGCGCGCGGCATCGACCAGCGCCTCCCAGCGCAGGGCGGCGGCGGCATCTGGGCAGAAGAAGGGGTTGGCCTCGATCTGCCCGGCGTCGAAGGCGGCCGGATCGATCGCGTCGCCGCCGATCGATTCGACCCAGGCGCGGATGCGGACCTGCGGGATCACGAGCCGCGCGACGGCGCCGGCCGCGACGCGCGCTGCCGTCTCGCGAGCCGACGAGCGCCCGCCGCCGCGATAGTCGCGAAACCCGTATTTGGCATCATAGGCGTAGTCGGCATGGCCGGGGCGATAGGCCTTGGCGACCTCGCCATAATCCTTCGACCGCTGGTCGACATTCTCGATCATCAGGCTGATCGGGGTGCCGGTGGTGCGGCCCTCGAACACGCCCGACAGGATGCGCACCGCGTCGGGCTCACGCCGCTGCGTGGTGAAGCGCGACGTGCCGGGGCGGCGCTTGTCGAGCCAGGGCTGGATGTCGTCCTCGGTCAGGGCGATGCCCGGCGGGCACCCGTCGACCACTGCGCCCAGCGCAGGGCCGTGGCTCTCCCCCCAGGTGGTGAAGCGGAACACGCGGCCGAAGCTGTTGTAACTCATGCGATCCGCTCTCCGACGATGCGCGAATGTTGAGGAAGTTGCGGGTTGTGAAGGGTTGGCGCCGTCGCCTCAACGTTCGTCCGTGCGCCGGCGCCGGGGACGAAGGGCTGGACGGTCGGGAGAGGGACGGACGACATGCCGCACGCCATGGCAGATCATCGCCGGGTAGGACATAGGCCGGCGAGGTTGCTGGCGACGTGAAGGGGTGGTGCGGGGAGACGACGCGGCGCTCTTGCCCGGGGACGTGATGATGATGGCGGATGCCGGCAGGGCACATGCCGCGGTCGGCTATTCGGTCCCCAGCATCGCGAACGCCGGCGCATGCGTCGCGTCGCCGCGGGTGCCGCAGGGCATCAGGCCGCCCTGTAGCGGCAAGGCCATCAGATAATCGCCGGCATAGGGTGAGGCGAAGTTGCTTGCGTAATCTGGGTGGAAGCCGAAGCGGGTGTAGTAAGCGGGTTCGCCGAGGACGAAGCAGAGGACGATGCCGGCCTCCTCCAGCTGTTCCAGCCCGGCATGGATCAGCGCCTCGGCCACGCCCTGGCGACGATGAGCCGGCGCGACGGCGACCGGGGCGAGGGCAACGGCGGCGACGGGCTTGTCCGCGACGGTCACCGTCATGCGGCTGAACGCGACGGTGCCGGCCAGTGCGCCGTCATCCTCGTCGATCGCGGCCAGTACCAGGACCATGTCGCCGTCGATGCACAGCGCGCGGACGAGATCCGCCTCCTCGCCGCGCGGGAAGGAGGCGCGGAGGAGAGCGTCGAGCGGCACCACGTCGGCGGCGCCCGCCGGGCGGATGGCGATCGCCATGACGGTCAGGCCAGGGCGATGTCGGGAGCGTCTTCCGCCTTCATGCCGATGACGTTGTAGCCGGCGTCGACATGGTGGATTTCTCCGGTCACGCCGCTTGCGAGATCGGAGAGCATGTAGAGGCCGGCGCCGCCGACATCCTCGATCGTGACGGTGCGGCGCAGGGGCGAGTTCAGCTCGTTCCATTTCAGGATGTAGTTGAAATCGCCGATGCCGCGCGCGGCCAGCGTCTGGATGGGGCCGGCCGAAATGGCGTTGATGCGGATGTTCTCCGGACCGAGATCGACGGCCAGATACTTTACGCTCGTCTCCAGCGCCGCCTTGGCGACGCCCATGACGTTGTAGTGGGGGATGACCTTCTCGGCGCCGTAATAGGTGAGGGTGAGGATAGAGCCGCCGTTCGGCATCAGCCGGCGCGCGCGCTGGGCGACGGCGACCAGGCTGTAGGCCGAGATGTTCATCGTCATCAGGAAATTGTCGAGCGTGGTGTCGTAGTAGCGGCCGCGCAGCTGCGACTTGTCGGAGAAGCCGATCGCGTGGACGACGAAGTCGATCGTCGGCCATTCGGCCGCCAGCGCTTCGAACGTGGCATCGAGCGCGGCCATGTCGGACACGTCGCAATCGTAGAGCCGGGCGATGCCGAGCTGTTCGGCGAGGGGGCGGACGCGCTTCGCCATCGCCTCTCCCTGATAGCTGAAGGCGAGTTCGGCGCCCGCTTCGCTCAATTGCTTCGCGATGCCCCAGGCCAGCGACTTGTCGTTGGCGAGGCCCATGATGAGACCCCGTTTGCCTGCCATCAATCCGTTCACGCTGCCCATCGTCTACGCCGTCGCCATTGCTGTTTCGGCGCGGTGTAGCGCCGGTTCGGGCGGTTCCGCCAGTGCGGCGTTGAAATGGGCGCCGAAAACCATGCCGAGCCCGATCAGATAGAAGAACAGCAGCATCACGACGACGCCTGCCAGGCTGCCATAGGTGAGGTCGTAGCCGCCCAGCTGGCCCAGCGCGAAGGGGAGCAGTGCGGTCATGCTGACCCACCACAGCGTGGTGAAGAGTGCCCCCGGCCATTTGCGGCAGTTGCCATAGCGGTATTTGGAGGGCGTGACCGAGTAGAACAGCATGTAGAGCGCGCCGAACATGATCACGCCCGGCACCAGCCGCGACAGCCCGATCAGCCCCACCCAGTCCTGCGCGAAGGGCAGGAGGCGATAGACGAACTGCTCGGCGGCGGTCAGCAGTCCCTGCGCGATGAACGACAGCAGGACGACGACGACCGACAGGATGATGATACCCGACGAGGACAGGCGCGATTTCCAGAAGGGGGCGGTCGCCTTCACGCCGTAGGCACGGTGGAAGATGTCGCGGATCGTCTCGACGAAGCCGCCGACGGTCCACAGGCCGACGAGACCGCCCAGCCACAGCAGGTTGCCGGTGCGCGCGGTTAGCACGTCGGCGATCGGTTTCTGGATGACCGAGGCGACGTCGGGCGGGAGGACGCGGAGGAAGCCGTCGACGGTCCGGACCGTCTCCTCGCTCTGGCCCAGCAACGACAGCACCGCGGCGGCGGTGATGAAGAAGGGGAACAGCGTCATCAGCGCGAGGTAGGCGAGGTTGCCGGCATGGGTGAAGCCGTCATTGAAGACGCCCAGCGCCGCCCGCTTCATCACCTCGAACGCATAGCTGCCGGGCTTCACCTTGGCGAGCTGGTGGTCGAGGCGGGCGCGGGCGCGATTGTGCGCGCGGGCCTCCGGCGTCAGAGAATCGAGATCGTCCACAGGGCGTTCAGACGCCCATGGCCGCCCGCGGGTTCCCCGTCGCGGTGGCCGACCACTCCTCCACGAAGCTGCGGAGCGCCGCATCGTCGGCCGGAACGTCGACCATCAGGGTGACCAGCTGGTCGCCGCGCTCGCCGCCCTTGCGATGGAAGCCCTTACCCTTCAGGCGCAGGGTGCGGCCCGAGCTGGTGCCGGCCGGGATGGTGAGCATGACCGCATTGTCGACGGTCGGCGCCTTCACCTTGGCGCCCAACACCGCCTCTGTGAGGGTGATCGGCAGGTCGAGCCGCACGTCGTCGCCGTCGCGGGTGAAGAAACGGTGCGGCTGGACCTCGATCGTCACGATCGCGTCGCCGGCGCCCCCGGGACCGGGCTGGCCCTTGCCGGCGAGGCGCATCTGGGTGCCCGATTGCAGGCCGGCGGGCAGCTTCAGCTCGATCGACTTGCCGTCGCCCAGCGTCACCCGCTGGGGCGCGAGGGCAGCGGCATCGGTGAAGGGCACTTGCAGCCGGTACTGGATGTCGGCGCCCTTGGGCTGCTGACGGCCGAAGCCGCCGAACCCGCCCGAGAAGCCGCCGCCGCCGCGACGACCCTGGGCGCCGCCGAACAGCCCCTCGAAGATGTCGCTCATGTCGGCGGCGTCGCCGCCGGGACCGGCGCCGAACTCGAACCCGTCGCTGCGGAAGCCGCCGCCGGGGCCGCCGGGGCGGGGGCCGCCGCCGCCGAAGCCGAACGGCGCGGCGGGGTTGCCGTCGCCGTCGATCTCGCCGCGGTCGAAGCGGGCGCGCTTGGCCTTGTCGGACAGCAGGTCGTAGGCGCCGGTGACCTGGCTGAACCGCTCGGCCGCCTTGGGATTGTCCTTGTTGCGGTCGGGATGCAGCTCCTTGGCGAGCTTGCGGTACGCCTTCTTGATGTCGGCCTCGGTCGCGGTCCGCGCGACGCCGAGGGTCTGGTACGGATCGGCCATCGATTACCCCTGGTGTATTACCGGCCTATGTGGGGCAGGCTTTCCGGGAGCGCAACGCGGTTGGTGGATCGCGCGTTGGGACCCGCGAGGAGAATGGCCATGAGCGACAAGCAACCGATGCAGGCGAGCGGCGGCGACGGGCACAAGGGCGCCGACGACGGGGTCGGCGACGCACCGGCCAAGCATGGCGGCGGGGAGAGCGGCGGCGGCACCTATCCCAACCCGCAGACGGGCAAGAAGCCGACGTCCCAGGAATTCATGGGTCATGGCGGACAGACCGAGATCGATTATTCGGGACCGGGCGGCAAGGACCAGAAAGGCAGCAATGCCAATGCGATAGCGAAAGAGTGAAGGCGGAAGGTAAGGCTAAGGTAAGGGCTGCGCGATGTTTTCCGGCCTTGCCCTTGGCGGAACCAGCATTCCTGACCAACGCCCCGGACCTGATCCGGTCCAGCTATCCACGAGCGGCGGTATAAGCGGGACCCCGGATCAGGTCCGGGGTGACGAACTTTGTTCGAAGCGATCTACACCAGTCCGGTGTCCGTAGGACAGGGATCGACCGGCGCGACGTCGACGCTGACGTCCATCGCCTGCGCGCCGGAGCCAAGGACGACGCCGTCGACGGGCGCGATCTCCGCATAGTCGCGGCCGACCGCCATCAGGATATGGTCCGCCGCCATCCAGATGCCGTTGGTGGGATCGACGCCGACCCAGCCGCGCGCCGGCCCGCACCACAGCAGTACCCAGGCATGGGTCGCGTCCGCACCGACGAGGCGGGGCTGCCCGGGCGGCGGGATGGTGCGGATATAGCCCGAGGCATAGGCGGCGGGCAGGCCGTGCGCGCGCAGGCCGGCGATCATGATCTGGGCGAAATCCTGACACACGCCGCGGCGCTGGCGGAAGGCGTCGATCGGCGGCGTGTCGACGACGGTGGCCGATCCGTCGAACGCGAACTCGCGCTGGATGCGGCAGGCGAGCGCGATCGCGGCGTCGAGGCTGTTGCGACCGGGATCGAGATCGGGCGCGCACCAGTCGGCGATGGCGGGATCGAGCGGGATGAGGGGCGAGGGATAGAGGTAGCCGGCGGGGCCGACCGGCGACAGGTCGCGGCTGTCGCGCGCCATCGCGGCGATCTGCGCCAGGGTGGGATCGGTGGCGTCGGGGACGGGGATCAGCCGGTCGACGGTGACGCGCGCGACGCTTTCGATCGACAGCTCGCGGACGGGAGTATCGATGACGAGGCGGGTGACGTTGGCGAGCCCCGCCTCAGCCCGCGCTGCGCTGAGCCGGCCGACGGGACGGGCGATGAGATCGTAGCGGTCGAGCCGCTGGCCGGGCCAGTCGACCGGCTTCAGCCGCAGGTTACAGCGCGCGAACTTCACCTGCGCGCCGTAATCGAAGCGGGTGATGTGGCGGATGTCGTAGATCATGGCGTGATCCTCCCCGGCACGGGGAGGGGGACCGTTCGGCGTAGCCGAATGGTGGAGGGGGTTCTCCACCAGCGGTATCGTCTGCGGCGCTCCCCCTCCACCATGCTGCGCATGGTCCCCCTCCCCGCAAGCGGGGAGGATCTGGCGCTCGCGCTATGCAAGGGTCAGCCCCACCGCGCGCAGGGGTTCGGCACCCTGGAGGAAGTAGCGGCGGGCGATGGCGTCGGACACCGCGGCGAGGCGGCGTTCGAGGTCGCCCAGCAGATCGGCGTCGAGCGTCGCGGCGTCGGCGGTGGCGATGATCGCCTGGAGGGCGGCGGCCTGCGCCTGTTGCGGCTCCGCCATCTCGTCGTCGCCCAGCACCGGCAGGCGGGCGAGCCGCTCGGCGATGCGCCGTGCCTGAAAGGCGAGCGCGCGCGGGTTGTTGGGATCGAGCGCGACGAGATCGACGACGGCGATGCGGGCGAGGCCGCTGGGGTAGCGCTGGCGATAGCTGATCTGGCTGTCGGCGAGGTCGAGCAGGGTCGACAGGTCGTCGGTCGAGGCGCCAGGCATGCCGAACAGGCGGATGACGCGGGCGGTGGCGATGGCGCGCTCGATCCGCCGACCGAGATCGTGGAAGCGCCACGAGTCGTTCCGGACCATGTGTTCGGCCGACAGCCCGGCGATGGCGGCGTAGCGGCGCTGGAGCGAGCCGGCGCGTTCCAGCATGCCGCGCTGGGTGGGAAAGGGTGCCTCCAGCAGGCGGACCATGTCGGCCGACAGGCGATCGCGCGACGCCTCGCCGATGTCGCGGGCGTGGCGGTTGAGTGCGGCGACCGAGGCGCCGGCGGCGTCCTCCATCGCGGCGCGGGCGAAGCCGGTCAGGGCGGCGCGGCCGAGGCTGTCGGGATAGGGCGCGGCGCCGCTGCCGGCGATCATGCCGACGAGGCGGGCGACCGTGGCGGGCGGCAGGACGGCGCCGCCATCGGCGTCGATCGAATTGCCCATCAGCACGCGGATCGCGCCGAGCAGCGCCTCACCCCGTTCCAGATAGCGGCCCAGCCAGTAGAAATTGTCGGCGACCCGGCTGGGCAGCGTGCCGGGATTGCGGCGGACCTGAAGCGAGTCGGGTGCCGTGAGGAGCGACACGGGCGCGACCTTGTCGTCGCCGTGGACGCAGACATCGGCCGACCACAGCCCCTCGCCGATCGCGGCCGCGCTGTCGGACGGTGCCTCGCCGATGCGGCCGAAGCCGCCTGGCATGACCGTCCAGCCGCCGTCGCCGTCGCGCCCCACGAACACGCGCAGGGTGAAGGGGCGGGCTGCAAGGCGGTCGCCGACCACGGTGGGCGTGGTCGACAGCCGCACCTCCTCCTGCCCGACATAGTCCTGCGGGCGGCGGGCCATGTCGGCGAGGAGCGCGTCGCGCGCGGCGCCGGTGATCGTCGCGCCGGCGGTGGCGCCGCCGGGCAGGCCGAGCGGCAGCGGGCCGAAGGCGGGGGCGATCGTCAGCCGGTCGAGCCGGGCTGCGACGTGCGCCTGCTCCGCGTCGCCGCCGCACCACCATGTGGCGATGGTCGGCAGCTTCAGCGGCTCGCCCAGCAGGACGCGCGACAGGGTGGGCATGAAGGCGGCGAAGGCGCGCGCCTCGACCACCCCGGCGCCGGGGGCGTTGGCGAGGACGACGCTGCCCGCCTCGTACGCGTCGATCAGGCCGGGAACGCCGATCTGGCTGTGGGTGTCGAAGGCGAGGGGATCGAGGAGCCGCGGATCGAGCCGGCGCCAGAGCGCGTCGACCCGCTTCAGCCCGGCGACCGTCCGCACATAGACCTTCCCCTCCAGCGCGGCGAGGTCCGCGCCCTCGACCAGCAGCAGGCCGAGATAGCGGGCGAGGTGCGCCTGTTCGGGATAGGTCGGGTTGTAGCGGCCGGGCGTCAGCAGGCCGATGCGCGGATCGGCGCGGCGGCACAGCGCGGCGAGACCGGCGCGGAAGGCGGCGAAGAAGGGGGCGTGACGCTGGATGTTCAGCTTCGCCTGCAACCCGCCGAGCGTGCGGCCGACCGCGAGCCGGTTCTCCAGCGCATAGCCGGCGCCGGCGGGCGCGCGCAGATGGTCGGCGATGACCCGCCACTCGCCGGTCGGCCCGCGGGCGAGATCGATCGCGATGAAGTGGAGGTGCTTGCCGCCCGGTGGCTCCAGCCCGACCATCGGGCGCAGGAAATACGGGCTGCCGGTGGGCAGCGCGGCGGGGATGACACCGTCGGCGACCAGCCGGCCGGGGCCGTAAAGATCGGCGACGATCCGCTCCAGCAGCTCGGCGCGCTGGACGGCGCCGGCGGCGATCCCGGCCCATTCCCCCGCCTCGATCAGGAGGGGAACGGGGGAGACGGGCCAGGGCCGCTCGTCCGCCTCGCCGATGATGCGGAAGCCGGTGCCGATGTCGGTGGCGTGGCGCTGAACCCGCTCGCGCGCATGGCCGAGATCGGGGGCGACGGTCGCCAGTTCCTGAAGCATCGCGCGCCACGGTGCGTGGTCGGCGGCGGCGCAGAGCAGGTCGCTGGCGCCGGCCGTGGCGCAATAGTCGCGGAACCAGCGGGCGGCGTGGGCGGCGGGATCGGGCGCGTCGCCAAGTGGAAGGGCGGGCTGCGTCGCCATGTGTTCTGCCCCCCTTCGCCCGTTGCGGCGCGGTCGTCCCACACACGGGCGGTGGGGGCAACATCAATCTTGTTGCGGTGCAGGGGATGGGGCTTGCCATTCTCCTTTTACCGTCATCCCGGCGGACGCCGGGACCCATGGTCGCGAAACGTCGGGTGGGTAGCACCATCGCCGGGTTCGACGTGTCCATGGGTCCCGGCTTCCGCCGGGATGACGGAAGGGGAAGGAACGGCGCGGAAAATAGGTGTGCGTGGACAACGCGCATCCATATCGCCGCAGTGCGGGAACGGGGGCGGGTGCGTCTCGTTGTGGGGCGGCTGACAATCCATTGTGGGGGCCAACCATTGACTTCACTGCCTGACCGGCTCGAACCCGGCTCTCCCTATCCGCTGGGCGCGACGTGCGTGGGCGGGGGCGTGAACTTCGCCGTATTCTCCGCCAATGCCGAGAAGATCGAGCTGTGCCTGTTCGACAATGGCGGCAAGCGCGAGTTGCAGCGGTTCGCCCTGACCGAGTGCACCGACGAGGTGTGGCACGGCTTCCTGCCCGATGCCGGCCCGGGGCTGTTGTACGGATACCGCGCCTATGGCCCGTACGAGCCCGAGCAGGGGCACCGGTTCAACCCGCACAAGCTGCTGCTCGACCCCTATGCGCGCAAGCTGCACGGGCAGATCAAGTGGACCGACGCGCTGCACGGATATCAGGTGCGGTCGAAGCGCGAGGACCTGAGCTACGACAAGCGCGACAGTGCGCCGGCGATGCCGAAGGGCGTGGTGGTCGACGATCATTTCGACTGGTCGCAGGACCGGCGGCCCAACACGCCCTGGGCCGATACGGTCGTCTACGAGGCGCACGTCAAAGGGCTGACCAAGCTCAACGAGCTGGTGCCCCCCCAGGAGCGCGGCACGTACAAGGCGCTGGGCCATCCCAAGGTGATCGACCACCTGAAGCGGCTGGGCGTGACCGCGCTGGAGCTGATGCCGATCCATGCCTTCACCCAGGACCGGTTCCTGGTGGAGAAGGGGCTGAGCAATTACTGGGGATACAACACCCTGTCGTTCTTCGCGCCGGAACAGCGATACTTCGCGACCGACAGCCAGGACGAGCTGCGCCGCGCGGTGCGGCGCCTGCATGCGGCGGGGATCGAGGTGATCCTGGACGTGGTGTACAACCACACCTGCGAGGGATCGGAGAAGGGGCCGACGCTGTCGTGGCGCGGGCTGGACAACGCGACCTATTACCGGCTGGTCAAGGATGAGCCGCGCTATTCGATCAACGATACCGGCACCGGCAACACGATCAACACCGACAAGTCGCGCGTGATCCAGATGATCGCCGATTCACTGCGCTACTGGGCGACCAGTTACGGGATCGACGGGTTCCGGTTCGATCTGGGGCTGACGCTGGGGCGGACGGAGAACGGGTTCGATCCGGGCCACGCGTTCTTCGACGTGCTGCGGCAGGATCCGGTGCTGGGCCGGCTGAAGCTGTCGACGGAGCCGTGGGACATCGGGCCGGGTGGATACCAGCTGGGCAATTTCCCGCCGGGCTTCGCCGAATGGAACGACAAGTATCGCGACACGGTGCGCAAGTTCTGGCGCGGCGATCCGTCGCAGCGCGGCGACTTGGCGGCGCGGCTGTCCGGGTCGGGCGACCTGTTCGACCGGCGGGCGCGGCGGCCCTGGGCCAGCGTCAACCTGCTGGCGGCGCATGACGGGTACACGCTGTACGATACCGTCGCCTACGAGCAGCGGCACAACGAGGCCAACAAGGAAGACAATCGCGACGGGCACTCGGAGAACTATTCGCGCAACTGGGGCGCCGAGGGCGAGACCGACGATGAGGGAATCAAGGCGACCCGCGCGTCGGTGCAGCGATCGATGCTGACGACGCTGTTCGCCTCGCTCGGCACGCCGATGCTGGTGGCGGGCGACGAGTTCGGGCGGTCGCAGGGCGGCAACAACAATGCGTACTGCCACGACGACGATATCAGCTGGCTCGACTGGTCGAAGATGGCGACGCCCCAGGGCAAGTCGCTGTTCGATTTCACCGCACGCCTCACCGAGCTGCGCCGGCGCTATCCGGCGCTGCGGTCCAAGTCGTTCCTGTACGGCGAGGATGCGGCCGGACAGGGCGTCAACGATATCGAGTGGTGGGACGAGCGCGGCGAGCAGCTGTCGTCCGACGACTGGAACAATCCCGACGGTCGCGCCCTGGTGATGCGCCGGGCGGTGAAGCTGGACAGCGGCGAGGTGGAGGCGGTGACGCTGCTGCTGAACGGATCGGACGACACGATCGCGTTCCGCCTGCCGCCGCCGGAACATGCGACGCGTACCGTGCTGATCGACAGCACCGATCCCGACATCCGCGATGTCGAGGTGGAGGACGAGTATCAGCTGGGGCCGCACGGCGCGGCGCTGATCGCCTGGACGATGGAGGCCGAATGAGCCGGTGGGGTCCGGAGGCGGTCGACGGCGGTACGCGGTTCCGGCTGTGGGCGCCCGATGTCGATGCGGTGATGCTGGAGATCGACGGGCGCGGCGGGCAACCGATGGCGGCGACCGGCGACGGCTGGTTCGCGGCCGAGGTGCCGGTGGGCGCGGGCACCCGGTACCGCTTCCGCATCGGCGACATGGCCGTGCCCGATCCCGCCAGCCGCGCGCAGGCGGGCGGGGTGAACGGGTGGAGCGTGGTTGTCGACCCGCACGCGCATGACTGGCGCAGCGCCGGCTGGCGCGGGCGGCCGTGGGAAGAAATGGTGATCGAGGAGGTGCACGCCGGCGTGCTGGGCGGCTTCGCCGGCGTGACCGAGCGGCTTGCCTCGATCGCGGCGTGCGGGGTGACCGCGGTGCAGCTGATGCCGGTCAATGCGTTCGGCGGCACGCGCAACTGGGGTTATGACGGGGTGCTGCCCTATGCCCCCGCCGAGAGCTACGGATCGCCCGACGAGCTGAAGGCGCTGGTCGATCGTGCGCACCAGCTGGGCCTCTGCGTGTTCCTGGACGTCGTCTACAATCACTTCGGGCCGGACGGGAACTACCTGGGCGCCTATGCCAGCGAGTTCTTCCACCCCGAGGTGCAGACGCCGTGGGGCGGCGCGGTGGCGGTCGACGAGGAGGCGCCGCGCCGCTTCTTCATCGACAACGCGCTGATGTGGCTGACCGAATACCGGATAGACGGGCTGCGCTTCGACGCGGTGCACGCGATCGCCAACGATGCGTTCCTCGACGACATGGCGGCGGAGATCCGGGCGACGGTGACTGATCGGCCGGTGCATCTGGTGCTGGAGAACGAAAAGAACGACGCCGAGCGGCTGGCGCCGGGCAAGTACGACGCGCAGTGGAACGACGATTTCCACAACGTCCTGCACGTGCTGCTGACCGGCGATGACCATGCCTATTACGCCGACTTCGCCGAGGGGGCGACCGGGCGGCTGGCGCGGTGCCTGGCGGAGGGCTTCATCTATCAGGGCGAGGAATCGACCAACCATCCCGGCAAGATGCGCGGCATGCCGAGCGCGCACCTGCCGCCGATCGCGTTCGTGTCGTTCCTGCAGAACCACGACCAGATCGGCAACCGGGCGATGGGCGAGCGGCTGACCGTGCTGGCCGATCCGGAGCGGCTGCGTGCCGCCACGTTGCTGCTGCTGCTGTGCCCGCAGATCCCGCTGATCTTCATGGGCGATACGGCCGGATCGCGCACGCCGTTCCTGTTCTTCACCGATTTCCACGACGAGCTGGCCGATGCCGTGCGCGAGGGGCGGCGATCGGAGTTCAAGGGCTCGCCCGGGTTCGACGATCCCGAGCAGGTGAAGGCGATACCCGATCCCAACGACCGCGCGACGTTCGCGCGATCGCGGCCGGAGGACGGACGTGACGCGGCGGCGTGGGCGGCGTTGTACCGCGACCTGCTGGCGGTGCGGCGCGAGGCGATCGTGCCGCGGCTGAAGGGGGCGATGGCGGACGGCGCCGCCGCGATCGGCGACAAGGCGGTGCTGGCGCACTGGCGGATGGGCGACGGCCGGCGACTGACGATCGCGATCAACCTGGGCGAGGATACGGTGGACGTGCCGGGCGAGCCTCCGCTGGCGATGATCGGCGTGCCGGGCGCGCCGGCGAGCGCGGCGGCGTGGTTGGCATGAGGGAGCTGGCATGAGCGGGCTGCACGAACTGGCCGCGGCGGCGGGCCTGCAGGTCGACTGGACCGACGCGAGCGGTCAGGCGAAGCGGGTCGGCGACGATGCGCTGATGCGGGTGTTGGGCGCGATGGGCCATGCCGCCGACGACGAGCGCGCCATCGCGGCATCGCGCGAGCGGCTGCGCGAGGAGCGGGTGGCGGACGGCGCGTCGTTCGCCTCGGCCGACGTCGGCACGCCGATCAGGCTGACGGGGATCGACGGCGGGCGGGGCGAGCTGGTGTTGGACGACGGCACGCGGGACGACGTGACGATCGACGGCGGCATGCTGCCCGCGATCGAGCGACCGGGTTACCACCGGCTGGTGCTGGACGATCGCGAGATCGTGGTGGCGGTGGCGCCCGCGCGCTGCTTCGCGGTGGGCGACGCGGCGCCGGGGCGGCGCATCTGGGGTCCGGCGGTGCAGATCGCCGGGCTGCGCGACCGTCGCCAGACCGCCTTCGGCGATTTCGGTACGCTGGCGAAGACGGCGGAGAGTTTCGGCCGGCATGGCGCCGATGCGGTGGGGATCAGCCCGGTCCATGCGCTGTTTCCGGCCGATGCGGGACGGTACAGCCCCTATGCGCCGTCGAGCCGGCTGTTCCTGAACATCCTGTACGCAGACCCGGCGATCGTCGGCCATCCGGTGACCGGCGAGGACGCGCCCGACCTGATCGACTGGGCGGCGGCGATCCCGCAGCGGGTGGCGACGCTGCGCGCGGCGTTCGATGCGCGGACCGATGCGATCCGCGACGCGGTGGCGGCGTTCGCAGCCGCGGGTGGCGAGGAATTGTTGCGCCATGCCCGCTTCGACGCGCTGGACGCGCAGTTCCGGCCGGACGGCGCCTATGGCTGGCAGGCATGGCCCGACGCGTTCCACGATCCCGCCGGGGCGACCGTTACCGAATGGGCGCGGGCGCATGCCCACGAGGTCGACTTCTACCTGTTCTGCCAGTGGCTGGCGGACCGCAGCCTGGCCGAGGCGCAGGCGGCGGCGACGGGCGCGGGGATGACGCTGGGCCTGATCGCCGATCTGGCGGTGGGTATGGACGCGGGCGGTAGCCATGCGTGGAGCCGGCCGGAGGACCTGATCACCGGCCTGTCGATCGGCGCGCCACCCGACATCCTGGGCCCCGAGGGACAGAATTGGGGTATCACCGGCTTTTCCCCGCAGGCGTTGCGCGCGCGGGGCTTCGAGCCGTTCCGCGCCACCATCCGTGCCGCGCTGCGCCACGCCGGCGGCATCCGCATCGACCATGCGATGGGATTGCAGCGGCTGTGGGTGGTACCCGACGGCTGCGACGCGTCCGAGGGTGCGTATCTGAGCTATCCGGTCGACGACATGCTGCGCGTGCTGGCGATCGAATCGCACGCCGCCTCCGCGATCGTGATCGGCGAGGATCTGGGCACGGTGCCCGAGGGGTTCCGCCCGAAGATGGAGGCGCGGGGCATGCTGGGCATGCGGGTGATGCCGTTCGAGATGGACGGCGACATGCTGACCCCGCCCGAACGCTACGATCCGCAGGCGGCGGCGATGACCGGTACCCACGACCTGCCGACGATGGCGGGCTGGTGGTGCGGGCGCGAGCTGGACTGGAACGAGAAGCTGGGCCGCGGCCGGCCCGACCACGCCGCGAACCGCCGCGAGCGCGAGGAGCAGCGTGGCGGCTGGTGGCGCAGCTTCGTCGCCGCCGGGGTGGCCGAGGGGGAGCAGCCGCCGGCCGACCGGCCCGAGCCGGTGGTGGATGCCGCGATCGGCTTCGTCGGGCGGACGCCGTGCGACCTCGTCATCCTGCCGATCGAGGATGTGCTGGGGCTGGTCGAGCAGCCGAACCTGCCGGGCACGACGACCGAACATCCCAACTGGCGCCGCCGCATGCCCGGCGACACCGACGAGCTGCTGGCGGACGCGCGCGTCGCCCGCCACCTGAACACGATCAATAAGGCCCGCTCATGACCCCTCGCGCGACCTACCGCCTGCAGATGCACGCGGACTTCACCTTCGCCGATGCGACCGCGATCGTGCCGTACCTGGCCGATCTGGGGATCAGCCACGCGTACCTGTCGCCGATCACCGTGGCGACGAAGGGATCGACGCACGGATACGACGTGGTCGATCCGACGCGCATCAATCCCGAACTGGGCGGCGAGGACGGTTTTCGCGCACTGGTCGCTGCGCTCCGCGAGCACGGCATGGGGACGATCATCGACATCGTGCCCAATCACATGGGTGTCGCCGGCGGCGAGAACGCGTGGTGGAACGACGTGCTGGCCAGGGGTGAAGGCAGCGAGTTCGCGGGCGTGTTCGACATTGATTTCTCGACGCCGATCGTGCTGCCGGTGCTGGGCGATCCGTTGCCCAAGGCGCTGGCGGATGGGGCCATCGCGATCGAGGGCGATGAGGTGGTCGCATATGGCGAGCATCGCTTCCCGCTGCGCCCGGAAGATCGCGGCACGGGCGCGGTGGAGGGCGACGCGCTGGCCGAGCTGCTCGACCGGCAGCATTACCGGCTGGCGTGGTGGCGGACGGCCGACGACGAGCTGAACTGGCGGCGCTTCTTCACGGTCAACGAGCTGGCCGGTGTGCGCGTGGGGCAGGAGCCGGTGTTCGAGCGGACGCACGCGCTGTTCTTCCGCCTGTGGGAGGAGGGGCTGATCGACGGGGTCCGCATCGATCATGTCGACGGGCTGACCGATCCCGCCACCTATTGCCGCCGCCTGCGCGAGCGGTTCGCGGCGATGCCCCGCGCCGATGGCGTGCCGGCGATCATCTGGGTCGAGAAGATCCTGGGTGCGGGAGAGCCGCTGGCCGACGATTGGGGCATCGACGGCACCAGCGGATATGATTTCATGGAGGAGGTCGCGGCGCTGCTCCACGATCCCGCGGGCGAGGCGCCGCTGGCGGAGGCGTGGGCGGCGCTGAGCGGGCGGAGCGCGGACTTCGCGACCGAGGAATTGCAGGCGCGCCAGGACGTGCTGGCCTGGCAGTTCGAGGGGCAGCTGAAGGCCTGCGTGCGATCGTTCGTGGCACTGGCCGAGAGCGACCCCGCCAACGTGCTGACGCCCGAGATGCTGCGGCGGAATATCGAGCGGCTGTTGTGGGTGTTCCCGGTCTATCGCACCTATGGCACCGGCGATGCTGCCCCCGCCGCCGATGCGGCGATCCGCGCCAAGGCGCGCGAGCGGGTCGCGCCGCTGATCCCGCCGGGCGAGGACTTCGTCGTCGATGCGGTGCTGGCGTGGCTGGCGGGCGAGGGGCCGGGCGACGCGACGCTGGCGGCCGAGGCGGTGCGGCGCTTCCAGCAGCTGTCGGCGCCGGTCGCGGCGAAGGGCGTGGAGGATACCGCCTTCTACCGGTACGGCCGGCTGCTGTCGCGCAACGATGTCGGCTTCGACGCCGAGCGGTTCGCCGGCACGATCGAGGAGTTCCACGCGGCGATGATGGCGCGGGCGGGCGAATGGCCGCGCGCGCTGCTCGCCACGGCGACGCACGACCACAAGCGTGGCGAGGACGTGCGCGCGCGGCTGGCGGTGCTGAGCGAGGTACCGGAGGCGTGGTCGCGCTATGTCGAGCGGTGGACCGGAATGGAGGCGGATGCACTGGAGGGCGTCGATCCGGCGGACGCGTACATGCTGTACCAGACGCTGTACGCGGCATGGCCCGAGGAGCTGGAGACGACCGACGCGGCGGGCCTGCGCGACTTCGCCGCGCGGGTGAACGCGTGGCAGGAAAAGGCGCTGCGCGAGGGCAAGCTGCGATCGTCATGGGAGGCGCCGCAGGAAGAGTATGAGGCGCACGCGAAGGCGCTGGTCGAGCGGTTGCTCGACCCCGCGCACTCGTCGGGCTTCCTCGACGATCTGGCGCAGCTGCGGCGCGAGCTGGCGGTGCCGGCGCGCGCGAACGTGCTGGCGCAGACCGCGCTGCGGCTGACCGTGCCCGGGGTGCCGGACACCTATCAGGGGACCGAACTGGCCGATCTGAGCCTGGTCGATCCCGACAACCGCCGGCCGGTCGACTACGATGCCCGGCGGGCGGCGCTGGCGGCGAGGCGCGATCCCAAACTGGCGTTGATCGCCGAATTGCTGGCGCTGCGGCGCGACCGGCCGGCATTGTTCGCGGACGGTGCCTATGTGCCCGCGACGGTGACCGGCGAGCGGGCCGGCCATGTGCTGGCGTTCACGCGCGAGGCGGACGGCGAGCGGCTGTTCGTCGCGGTGGCGCTGCGGATGGCGGGCAGCGGCGGTCCGGGCTGGTGGGGCGACACGGCGGTATCGGTCGGCAGCGAGCGGATGAGCGCGGGCGAGCTGTTCCGGGAGCGGACGGTGGCGGTGCGGCTGGTCTAGGTTTTCGTCCGATCGTCATCCCCGCGCGGGCGGGATGACGATCGTTTCGCTCGTTACGCCGCCACCTCCGCCACGGGGCGGCCGGACAGGGCCAGTGCCTCCTCGACCGCGTGGGCGAGCGTGCCGACGTACAGGTCGGCGCCCAGCAGGCGCTGGATCTCGTCGTCGCTGAGCGCCGCCTCTCCGTCGGGCCACAAGCCGACCATGATCGTGGCCGATGGCGCGTGCCGACGGAGGCGACGGAGCAGGTAGCGGAGGTGGCTCGGCGTGCCGCCGATCTCGAGATAGGACAGGCAGACGAGACGGGCGGTCGCCAGTTCCGGGCGCGGCGATACGTCGCGCCCGACCTCCGAATGGTCGATCCGCACCGTGCCGAAACCGCGCTTGGCGAGCAGTTGGGCGAGCATCGCCGTCACCGCCTCGTCGAGGATGCCGCGACCGGCGATGCACGCGACGGTGCCGGAGGCGGCCCAGTCGGCGGGGGCATGGGGGAGAGTGGTCGCCGCGGTCTCGTCGATGGCGTCGCCGGGATGCGGCATGGGGTTCAGGCGGCGGCTGGGCGTGGCGGCGGCCGGCGTGGCGCTGTCGTCATGTTCGTCCAGCTCGTCGATCACCGCCATCATCGAGCCGACGATGCGGGTCGCGCCCTGGCGCTTCATCGCGCCGCGCCGCGCGTCCTCGGCCGCCAGCTTCAGCCCGCCGAGCGCGACCTCGTCGTAATAGGCGGTGAGCGAGCGGTCGGCGAGCAGTGCCTCGGCCTGTTCCAGCGCCTCTTCGGGATCGGCGGCGAGCATACGCTGGTAGAAGCTCTCGACCGGGGTCAGCGCGGGACGGTCGCCGAGCAGGATGTCGAGGAACTCGAGCGCGGGGACGTGGCGGCCGAGCACCACCAGGCACAGGGTCAGCGGCATCGACAGGACCAGCCCGACCGGGCCCCAGATCCACGTCCAGAACACCGCTGCCAGCACGACCGACAGCGGCGACAGGCCGGTGGAATGGCCGTAGAGGAGCGGCTCAACGACGTAGCCGACCAGCGGCTCGACGACGGCGAACAGGACGGCGACGGCGATCACCATGCCCCAGCCCGGATCGACGCCGGCCGCGAGCGCGAGCGGCAGCGCGGCCCCGAGCAGCGCGCCGATATAGGGGACGAAGCGCAGGATGCCGGCTAGGACGCCCCACAGCGCCGGCACGGGCAGCCCGATCGCCCACAGGCCGACGCCGATCACGGTCCCGAAGCTGGCATTGACCGCCAGCTGCGACAGGAAATAGCGGCTGAGGCGGACGCCGGCATCGTCCATCGCCAGCGTGGTGCGATGGAGATCGGACGAGCCGAACAGGCGGATCATGCGGTCGCGCAGATCCTCCTTCTGCATCAGGATGAAGATGGCGACGACGAGGACGATCAGGAACGTCTCGAACGGTGCCGCGACGGGCGCGAGCACCTGGCCGACGACGGTCAGCGCATCGGGTTCCTGTTCCTGCACGGTGACGGGCACCGGCTGGCGGGCGCGGCTCGCCAGGATGCGTTCGGCATTGGTGCGCGGCGGGCCCGACACGGCGGCAGGAGCAGGCGCCCGGTCGCGCGCGAAGAAGGCGACGCGGTCGGCCGCGAACCGCTTGGCACTGTCGATCTTCTCCTCGATCGTCCGGGCATAGGCGGGGGCGTCGCCGGCCAGCGAGGCGGCCTGGGTGCCGACCAGCGTGCCGATGCCGCCCAGCACGCCAAGCGCGGCGAGGACCGAGACCATCACCGCCAGCCCCTTGGGCACGCGGATCCGGCGCAATCCGGCGACCAGCGGCGACAGGACGAAGGAGAGCAGGATCGCCAGCGTGATCGGGATCAACACGTCGCGGGCGAAGAAGAGCCCGGCGATTACCACCACGAACACCGCCAGCCCGAGGAGCCCGTTCATGCCCGGCACCTGCGCCGGCGACACCTGCGCCGCGCCGCCGAGCGGATCGATCGCGGGCGGCGGTGGAAGCGTCGTGCGCTGGGCCAGTCGGCGGTCGGTCCGGTCCACGCACATCCCCTTGATCGTATAGCGGCCCAACGTGCCGTGACGCCGGACGATCCGGAACAGCCCGGCAACGGGCGGCGTTCGTCGTTAAACGTGAAAAGGGGGCAAGGACATGGCCGACGAAACCGCCGCGACGGCGGATCAGGGCGCGCATGCGCGCAGCCCGTGGGCCATCCCGGCGGCGGGGTGGAAGACGGTGCTGATGCGCACCTGGAACGAAGCGGGCGAGGACAATATCGGCCTGGTCGCGGCCGGGGTCGCCTTCTACGCCTTCCTGTCGATCGTGCCGCTGCTGGCGGCGGTGGTGATGACGTACGGGCTGGTCGCCGATCCCGCGACGGTCAGCGACAACGTCAACGCGCTGACCGGGATCATGCCGCGCGAGGTGGCCAGGCTGATCGGCGAGCAGCTGCTGCAGGTCGTCACCACCTCCGGCGGGGCCAAGGGCTTCGGACTGGTCGTCGCACTCGTGTTCGCACTGTACGGCGCAATGAGCGGCGCGGGCGCGATCGTGACCGCGCTGAACATCGCGTACGAGGAGCATGAGGATCGCGGCTTTTTCGCGGTGAAGCTGATCGCGCTGATGGTGACGCTGGGCGCCGTCGTGCTGATGCTGGCGGCGATGACGACGGTGGCGGCGGTCGCGTTGCTCGACGACCTGATGCCATGGGCGCCGGGGTTCGTGCGGGTGTCGATCCGCTTGGCCAGCTACGTCGTGCTCGCCGGACTGGCGGCGGCGGGAGCGGCCAGCCTGTACCGCTATGGTCCCGACCGGGCGCACGCGCAGTGGGCGTGGCTGACCCCCGGATCGGTCGCCGCGACGCTGATCTGGTTGGCGATGACGACCGGTTTCGGCCTCTACGTCGCCAATTTCGGCAATTACGACGCGACCTATGGCTCGCTGGGGGCGATCGTGGTCATGCTGACCTGGCTGTCGCTGTCGGCCTATGTCTTCCTGCTCGGCGCGGAACTGAACGCGGAGCTGGAGCGGCAGACCGGTGAGGATACCACGACCGGCCCGGCCCGCCCGCGCGGGCTGCGCCATGCGGCGGTGGCGAATGCGCCGGCTGCAGGTGGGGCGCAGGCGATCACGCCGCTGCCGCGCGATCGCGCACCGGTCGCCGTCCGGCGCGGGGGCGGGCTGTGGCCGGCGCTCGCCGCGATGGCGGGGCTGGTACTGGTGCGCCGGGGGCGGGGCTGGGGCATCGCGCTGGTCGGGCTGGCGCTGGCGGCGAACCGGCGCCGGCGTTGAAGGAAGGGCGGTCGCAGGCACATTCTTGCGACAATAGCCTGATAGCGGCGCCGGCTGACGGGAGACGGGACGATGCGGGCGACATGGTGGTTGATGACGGCGGGGCTGACGCCGATGGCGGCCGCCGCACAGCAGGCGGTGCCGCCGCCCGCCGCCACGGGCGCGCAGGCGGCCCCGGCGGAGCCGGAGGAGGAAGAGCCGGCCGAGGGCGAGGACATCGTCGTCACCGGATCGCGCACGCCGCCAGGATCGGTCGTCGGCGACATCCCGCCCGATCAGACGCTCAGTCCGGCGGATATCCGGTCGTACGGCGTCAACTCGGTGCAGGACCTGCTGACCGAACTGGCGCCGCAGACCACCAGCGGGCGCGGCGGCGCGCCGGTGGTGCTGCTGAACGGCAAGCGCATCTCCGGCTTTCAGGAGATCCGCGACATCCCGACCGAGGCGATCCAGCGGGTCGAGATCCTGCCCGAGGAGGTCGCGCTGAAATACGGCTATCGCGCCGACAGCCGGGTGGTGAACATCGTCCTGCGCCGCCGTTTCCGCGCGGTGACGGCGGAGCTGGAGGACCGGGTGGCGACCGAAGGCGGCCGGCACCTGCCCGAGGCGGAGCTGGACGTGCTGCGCATCCAGCGCGACGGGCGGGCCAATGTGCACCTGGAATATGAGGGCGCGACCGCGTTGCTGGAATCGGAGCGCGACATCCGCGCGGCGACCAGCGACGATCCGGCCGATCCCGGCTTCGACCAGCGGCGGTTCCGCACGCTGCTGCCGTCCAGCCGCAATCTTAGCGCCAACGGAGTCTATGCCCGCCCGGTGCTGGGCACGTCGGCGACGGTGAACGCGCGCATCGAGTCGACCGACACCAAGGCACGGCTGGGGCTGCCCGATGCGGGCGCGACGTCACCGCTGACGCAGGATCGAAACGCCCTGTCGCTGCATCTGGGCAGCACGGTGAACGGCGATTTCGGGTCGGCGTGGCGATGGTCGTTCACCGGCAATTACGACCGCGACCGGACGACCACCGCGACGCAGACGGTGGCGGACACGGGCGCCGGGACGGCGGTGGGGCTGAACCGGGCGCGCTCGGTCAGCTCGCAGGGGGGCGGCGATTTCCTGCTGAACGGATCGCTGTTCGCGCTGCCGGCGGGTACCGCATCGACCAGCATCCGGCTGGGCGCCAGCACCAGCGATCTCGACTCACGCTCGGAGCGGGGCGGGGTGGTGCAGGTCGCCGGGATCGAGCGCGACGTCGCCAGCGCGCAGGCCAATCTGGACCTGCCGATCGCCAACCGGACGCGCGGCGGGCTGGAGATGCTGGGATCGCTGTCGGCGAACCTGAACGTCGAACTGGAGCAGCTGTCGGATTTCGGCACGCTGCTGACCACCGGCTACGGGCTGAACTGGTCGCCGATCGAGGGGGTTCGCCTGATCGGGTCGGTCACCGACGAGGAGCAGGCGCCGAGCGCGCAGCAGCTGGGCGCGGCGACGGTGGTGACGCCGGGGGTGCGGGTGTTCGATTACGTCCGCGGCACCACCGCCACGGTGACGACGGTGACCGGCGGCAACCCGTTCCTGTCGTCGAACGACCGCCATGTCGAGAAACTGGGGCTGACGCTGAAGCCGTGGAGCGACCGCGACCTGGTGCTGACCGCCAATTACGTCCGCACCGCGATCGACGATCCGATCGCGACCTTCCCGGCGGCGATCGCCGCGATCGAGGCGGTGTTCCCCGACCGCTTCGTCCGCGACGGGGCCGGCACGCTGATCCGGCTGGACACGCGGCCGGTGAACTTCGCCAGGACCGAGGAGTCGCAGCTGCGCTGGGGCATCAATTTCTCCAAACCGCTGAAATCGCGCGTCCAGCGCGAGCTGGAGGCATATCGTGCCGGCACCGGGCCGAACCCGTTCGAGGGGCTGCGCCCGCCGGGTGGCGGCGCCCGTCCGCCCGAAGGTGGGCCGCCGCGTGAGGCCGGTGCCGGTCGCGGGGGCGGCGGCGGCGGTCGCGGCTTCGGTGGTGGTGGTTTCGGCGGCAGGGGCGGCGGGCAGGGCGGTGGTCGCCTGAACTTCGCCGTGTACCACACCGTGCACCTGACCGACCGGGTGCTGGTGGCGGACGGCGGCCCCCGCTTGAACCTGCTGGACGGCGACGCGATCGGCGCGTCGGGCGGCCAGCCGCGCCACGAGCTGGAGGGGCAGGCGGGTTATACCAACAACGGGCTGGGTAGCCGCCTGTCGGTCAATTACCGCAGCGGCACCGAGGTGAACGGGATCAGCAGCACCGACGCGCTGCGCTTCGGATCGCTGGCGACGGCGAACCTGCGCTTCTTCGCCGATCTGGGCGGACGGATCGACTGGGTGCGCGCGCACCCGTGGATGCGCGGCGCGCGGGTGACGCTGTCGGTCGACAACCTGTTCAACACGCGCCAGCGGGTGACCGACGCGGCAGGGACGACGCCGGTCAGCTACCAGCCGGACTATCTCGATCCGCTGGGGCGGACGGTGCGGGTGTCGTTCCGCAAGCTGTTCTTCTGAGGGGCGACGGCAGGCGGCCGGGCCAGGTCACCGGTCGCGCTTCGATCCCGCTCAGGCGCCGGCCGCCATGTCGCACGCCATGGTCAGCCGCTCCCGCAACGCGTCGAGCCTGACCGTGCCCAGAGCCGCGGCGGGATCGGCGTGGTGGCGGAGGAGGGCGGCGACCTCGGCGATCACCTGCGCCAGCCGGTCGAAGCACTGCAGCGGCTCGGCGTGGCGGGTGAACACCGCCGGATCGAGGCAGAGCGATACCGCCGCGTCTTCCAGCGACGCCTTCACCGCCTCCAGCTCGCCGGCCAGCGCATCGTGGAACGCGTCAGCCACGACACAAGCCAAGGACGGTGGACGCGATGTCGCCGGGCTTGATCGGCTGCACCGCCATGCCGCGACCCATTTCCAGCTGGCCGGAGCCGTCGTCGGCGGGCGCGATGGCATGGCCGCGCGCACCGCGCAGTGCGGCGGCACCCTGGCCGCCATCCTCGCCGCCGGCCAGCATCACGCCGATCGTCTGGTCGGCCGCCGTCTTCGCCAGCGTCGCCAGCATCAGCGAGATCGACGGGCGCTGCCCGGCGAAGGGCGGCTTGTCGAGCAGGCGGATGGTGCCGCCGGGCCACTGATCGACATAGACGTGGCGCTCGCCGGGGCGCGCGAAGACGACCATGCCCTGCTCCAGCTTCAGCCCCTCGGTCGCCTCCACCACGCGCGGTGCGATCGTATCGGCCAGCTTGGCGATCATGCCGTCGGCCAGTTCGGGCCGCATGTGCTGGATGACGATCACCGGCGGGCCGTCGGCGGGCCAGCCGCCCAGCACGTCGAACAGCGGCTTGGTGCTGGCGACGTCGCAGCCGATCGCGACCAGCTTGCCGTTCCACTTGAACGGTTCCGTCGAGACGGGCTTGGCCGGCGCCTTGCCGGCGGTGTCGTGGAGCGCGGCGAAGCGCTTGGGCGCCTCCTTCACGGTCTTCGCCAGCTTGCCGATCGCGGCCTGCACCTCGTCCGGCGTGGCGCGGGTCGGCTTGGGATAGCAGTCGAGCGCGCCCAGGCGCAGCGCCTCGATCGAGCTTTCCGCACCCTTGGCGGTCAGGGTCGAGAACATGACGACCGGCATCGGGTTCTTTTCCATGATCTCGGCCAGATACTCGATCCCGCTCATCCCCGGCATCTCGACGTCGAGGGTCATCACGGTCGGTTTCAGGTCGATGCACATCTGGCGCGCCTCGGCGGCGCCGTCGGCCAGGCCGACGACCTGGATGTCCTTGTCCTTTTCCAGCATGCCGGCGACCAGCGCGCGCATGGTAAGCGAATCGTCGACGACGAGAACCCTGGCCTTGGCCATCATGGAATCTTTCTGTTGGGTGTTCAGGCGGCCTCGGCCAGCGGCGGAGCCAGCCGGTCGAGGTCGAGGATCAGGATCATGCGGTCGTCGACGGTCGCCAGCCCTTCCAGCAGGGCGGCGGCCTGGCTGGATCCGACGTCGGGCAGCGGCTGCATGTCCTCCATCTTGATGGTGACGATGTCGTTCACCGCATCGACGATGACGCCCTGCAACTGTTCGCCGATGCGCACGACGATGATGACGTGGCGCGTGGTGGGATCGGTCAGGCCCCAGCCCAGCCGCATGCGCAGGTCGAGCACCGGCAGCACGACGCCGCGCAGGTTGACGACACCGCGGATGTGCGCGGGCACGTTGGGCAGCGGCGTGGCGGGCGACCAGGCGCGGATCTCGCGGATGGCCATGATGTCGATGCCGAGCGACTGGTCGCCCAGTTCGAAGGTGATGAGCTGGCGGGTCATGGGGGCTCCTTCAGACGAGCACGCGGCGAACCGCGGCGGAGAGTTTGGCGGGATCGAACGGCTTGACGATCCAGCCGGTGGCGCCGGCGCTGCGCGCCCGCAGCTTCTTCTCGTCCGAGAACTCGGTCGACAGGACGAGGATCGGCAGGTTGCCCCAGCGCCGGTTGGCCCGCACCGCCTCGATCAGCTCGAACCCGTCCATGCGCGGCATGTTGATGTCGGTGATGACGAGATCGGGCGCGGCGTCGTCGATCCGCTCCAGCGCGTCGACGCCATCCTCGGCGGTGGCGACGGTATAGCCTTCGCCGGCCAGCGCGTGGCGCAGCAGCGCGCGCATGCTGGGCGAATCGTCCACGGTCATGATCGTTCGGGTCATGGGGTCTCTCTTCAGAACAGGTCGAGGTCGCCGCTGTCGACGGCGGCGGGTGGAGGAAGGGGGCGACGGGGCGGCGGCGGCACGGCGGTGTCGCGCACCAGCTTGGCGCGCGACCGGCCGAGCGCCGGCTGGAAGTCGACGCGCCGGGCAGAGGTGCCGCCCAGATCGCGGACGATCAGCGGGATGCGATCCTGCTGGAGGAAGCGGATGGCGAAGGCGGCATTGTCGCTGCCGATCGCCCGCATCCCGGCATGGAGGTTGGCGCCGCCGTACAGGTGCGCGCGCAGCCGCTCTCGACGGGCGCCGTAGCGGAGCATGTCGTTGATGAGCAGCTCCATCGCATGGACGCCGTAACGGTGCTGCGCGGCCGGATCGACGATCTGGCCCGGCTGCGGCTCGCCGAGCAGGAAGTGGTTGATGCCGCCGACCTTCGCCTCGGGATCGTAGAGGCAGGCAGCGACACAGCTGCCGAGCACGGTCGAGTACATGATCTGCGGGTCGGCGGAGACGCCGCGATCACCCTGGATGATGCCGACGTGGCGGAACCCGTCGGCGCGCATCGCGCCCGGCTTGGCGGCAGCGGCAGCGGCGTGGGCGTGGGCGGGGGCGGGGGCGTTCATGCCGCCATCTCCATCGCGGCGGCGGCGACGCGGTCCATCGGCAGCTGGAACTCGACCGCGCCGATCGCCTGCGCGGCGGCGGGCATGCCGTAGACGACGCAGCTCGCCTCGTCCTGCCCGATCGTGCGGGCGCCGGCCTGGCGCATCTGGAGGAGGCCGGTGGCGCCGTCCTGTCCCATGCCGGTCAGGAGCACGCCGACGGCGGGTCGCCCCAGCCGCGCGACCGAGCGGAACAGGACGTCGACCGACGGGCGATGCCCGCTGACCGTCTCGCCGGCATAGAGGCGGATGCGCGGGGCGGCGGTGCCGACCACCTCCATATGCTGGTCGCCACCCGGTGCGAGATAGACGTGGCCGGGCTTCAGCAGGGTGCCGCTGCGTGCCTCCTCGACACGGGGCGGGCAGAACCGGTCGAGCCGGTCGGCGAAGCTGGCGGTGAACAGCGCGGGCATGTGCTGGACGATCACGGTCGGCGGGCAGTTGGACGGGAAGCCGCCGATCACCTCCAGCAGCGTCTCCACGCCGCCGGTCGAGGCACCGATCGCGATCAACCCGGCGCCGCCCGCCGCCGCGGTCTCGACGCGGCGGCGATCGTGCGTGCGCCCGGCGCGGTTGGGGCAGCGGGCGGCGGCACGGATCATGCGTGCCAGCGTCGTGTCCTCGCGGATGGCGATCAGCGAGGCGGGTTTCGGGAAGCAGTCGAACGCCCCGGCGGCCAGCGCCCGCACCGTCGCCGCCGCGCCACGCTCGGTGATCGACGAGACGATGACGACCGGCATCGGCCGCAGCGCCATGATCTTGTCGAGGAAATCGAGGCCGTTCATGCCCGGCATCTCGACGTCGAGGGTCAGCACGTCGGGATCGAGCGCCTTGATCTTCGTGCGCGCCTCGGCGGCATCGGCGGCCTCTCCGACCACCTCGATGCCGGGATCGCGCCGCAGGATGGCGGACAGCAAGCCGCGCATGGTCGCCGAATTGTCGACGATCAGGACGCGGACGGGCGGGGCGGGCGACGGCGTCATGCGCGCCGCCGGTAGATGGTGTTGCCGACCGGCTCGAACGCATCGGTGGCGGGCCCGATCACGCGTTCGGAATGGCCGATGTACAGGAAGCTGCCGGGCGCCAGCAGCTCGGCGAAGCGCTCGATCAGGCGCGCCTTGGTCGGCTCGTCGAAATAGATCATCACGTTGCGGCAGAAGATCGCGTCGAACTTGCCCTGCATCGGCCAGGGATCGAGCAGGTTCAGCTGGCGATAGCTGATGATCCGCTTCAGCTCGGGTGCCATGACCATCTGGTCGTCGGCGTTGGCCGTCCAGATCCGCCGGAAGCGATCGGGCACGTCCTTCGCCATCTCGGCCGGGTAGCGACCCGCCTTCGCCACCGACAGGACATGCGGGGCGAGATCGGTGGCCAGCATGGCGATGTCGCGCTGCGCGAGCCTGGCGCCGACGGCACGGTTGTCGCCCAGCAGCGTCATCGCCAGCGAATAGGGTTCCTCGCCGCTGGAACTGGCCGACGACCACAGCCGGACGGGCCGGCCGCGTTCCGCCGCGCGGACGAGTGCGGGGCGGACATGGGCGGCGAAATGATCGAAGTGATGGTTCTCGCGGAACAGCTTGGTGTGATTGGTGGTCAGCGCGAAGATCGCCTCGCGCCGGATCGCGGGATCGGTCTGCATCAGCGCGACGAACTCCGGAAAGCCCGACAGGCCGCGCTTGCGGATCTGCTTGGCGAGGCGCGAATAGACCAGTTGCCGCTTGCCGTCGTTCAGCGTGATGCCGGCATGGGCATGGGTGATCCGCGCGATCGTCTCGAAACTGGCGGTATCGAGGGCGTAGTCGCCCGCGACGTTGGTCATCGCGTTCATGCCGCCAGCGCCCGCAGGGTCTCGCCGCGATGGCGCTGGACCAGTGTCTCGACATCGATGATGAGCGCGACCCGGCCGTCGCCCAGCACCGTCGCGCCGGCCAGGCCGGGTACGGGCGCGTAGTTCGCCTCCAGGCTCTTCACCACCACCTGGCGCTGGTCCTGAATGCCGTCGACCATCAGGATCGACTGGCCGGCATCGGTCTCGACGACGACCAGTACCGCCTCGGTCGGCTCGGCACAGGCATCGCCGACGCCCAGCAGCCGTCCGACCGGCAGGATCGGCAGATAGGCGCCGCGCACGTCGAGCACGCCGGCATCCGGGCCGAAGCCGCGAACGTCGCCGGGCAGCGGACGCAGGCTTTCGACGACATGCGCGAGCGGGATGACATAGGTCTGGCCGCCGACGCTGACGACCATGCCGTCGAGGATCGCGAGGGTGAGCGGCAGGGTGAGGGTGAAGGTCGATCCCCTGCCGAATTTCGACGAGATGCCGATCCGGCCGCCCAGCGCCTGGACGTTGCGGCGGACCACATCCATGCCGACGCCGCGGCCCGAGATGTTCGACACCGTCGCCGCGGTGGAGAAGCCGGGGGCGAAGATCAGGTTCTCGATCTCCTCGTCCGACAGGTTGGCATCGGGGGCGATGATGCCGCGCTCGACCGCCTTGGCGCGGACGCGGGGCAGGTCGATGCCCTTGCCGTCGTCGGCGACCGAGATGACGATCCGTCCCGAGCGATGCTCGGCGGCGAGGCGGACGACGCCCTCCGCCGGCTTGCCCAGCGCGACGCGCTCGTCGGGCATCTCCAGCCCGTGGTCGACGGCGTTGCGGATCATGTGGGTCAGCGGCTCGCCGATCCGTTCGACCACGGTCTTGTCGACCTCGGTCATCTCGCCTTCCACCTCCAGGCGGACGCGCTTGCCGGTGCCGGCCTCCAGCTCGCGGATGATGCGGGGCACGCGATTGAACACCGATTTGACCGGCTGCGCCCGGATCGACATCGCGCTGTCCTGCAATTCGCGGGTCAGGTGATCGAGGTCGGACAGTTCGTCGATCGTGCCGGCGCCGTGGAGCGACAGGCGCTGCGCCAGCATCGCCTGGGTGATGACCAGCTCGCCGACCAGGTTGACCAGCCGGTCGAGCTTGTCGAGCTCGACGCGGATGGTGGGCGAGGCGGATGCGCCGCCGCGATCCTCGCCGGCGGGTGCGGGTGCGGGAGCGGCGGCCGGCGCCGCAACGGCAGGAGGAGGTGCGATGGCGACCGGCGCCGGGGCGACCGGCACCGGCGCTGCGATGGAAGCGGGCGGCGACACGTTGGCAACATCGTCGCCCGTCCGGGCGATCGTCAGCGTGCTGGTGTCGGCGACGAAATCGAAGATCGCCTCGATATCGTCGCGTGCCACGGTGCCGGGCAGCGCATAGGTCCAGCCGATCCAGCATTCGTCGACGGCGAGAAGGTCGAGCGGCGGCAGCAGGACCTGGTCGAGCGCGACGACGCGGCCGCCCATCGCCTCCATCTCGCGGAGAAGCGGCAGCGGATCGCCGCCATTGTCGAACGCCCCGCGGCCGGGATGGAAGGTGACGCGCCAGTCGGCGGTGTCGGCGGGTGTGCTGTCGGCGGGAAGGTCGATCGAGGCGAGCAGGGCATCGAGGTCGAAATCCATCGGCTCTTCGCCCGCGTCCACCTCCGCCACGGGGACGGAATCCGTCGAGGCGGGGGCATGGGCGACCGCCTCCAGCCGCTCCAGTACCGCCTCGTCGGCGGGCGCGGGGCCGCCATGCTGGGCACTGGCGACATGGTCGCTCAGCACGTCGAAGGCGGCGAACAACAGTGCGATCAAATCGGACGTCGGCGCCCGCTCGCCGGTGCGCAACAGGTCGAGCACGGTTTCGAGATGATGCGAGAAGCTTTGCAGCGCCTCCAGCCCGAAGGCACCGGCACCGCCCTTGATCGAGTGAACGGCGCGGAAGATCGTGTTGATCGTCTCCGGATCGGGCGCCGCATCGCGCGCCTCGGCCAGGTTGACCTCGATCGTGGCCAGCCCTTCTTCGCATTCCTGGAAGAAGATGGCCTGAATTTCATCGAGTTGCATCGGCTGGTCCTTCGGCGAACAGGGCGCCGGCACCGGCGGTCGCGGCGGCGGCGAGCAGCGGCCCGCTGGGCGTGTCGATCGTGAGCGGGTGGCCCGCGGCGGTGACGGTGGCGCGCGCGCTCAGCAGCAGCTGGAGCCCGGCCGCCCCGATCCGCTCCACCACGCCGCCGTCGATCGCGACCGGGCCGGGCGCGGCGCGCAGCGTTTCAGCCAGCTGGGCAGCGGCGGCCAGGTCGATCACGGCGGGCAAGACGATGACGGTCATCGATCAATCCTTCGATCGGCGGATGTTGGCGGGGTCGGGGAGGCTTGCGGAGCAGCCCGGGGCAAAGGGGCCGATCAGAATTTCGACCAGTCGTCCTCCTCGGACGCGATCGCCAGCGCGAGCGCACCGCGCGTCTGGGGCCGCTTGGCGACGACGCGGGTCGGCGCCGCGGCACGGGGCGCCTGCGGGGAGAAGGACACCGGCGCGACGGTCCGGGTATCGCTGCCGAGGCGGAACCGCGCGACATGGTTGGCCAGCTCGTCCGCTTCCCCTGCCAGGCTGCGCGCGGCGGCGGTCGACTGCTCGACCATCGCCGCGTTCTGCTGCGTCACGCTGTCCATTTCGCCGACGGCGGTGTTGACCTGCTGCAAGCCCGACGCCTGCTGCTCGGCAGAGGCGGCGATGGCGGAGACCAGCGTGCTGATCTCGTTGATCCGGCTGACGATCCGCTCCAGCGACTTGCCCGTCTCGCCGACCAGCTCGACCCCGTTCTCGACCTGCTCGGAACTGGCGAGGATGCGCGTCTTCACGTCCTTGGCGGCATCGGCCGAGCGCTGGGCGAGGGCACGGACCTCGGATGCGACGACCGCAAAGCCCTTGCCCGCATCGCCGGCACGCGCCGCCTCGACGCCTGCGTTCAGGGCGAGGAGGTTGGTCTGGAAGGCGATGCCGTCGATCACGCTGATGATCTCGGATATCTCCTGGCTCGAGCGCTCGATCCCGCCCATTGCGGTGACGGCCTGGCGGACGACGCGGCCGCTCTCCTCGGCATCGTTCTTCGCCTCGCCGACGACGGCGTTGACGCGGGCCGCACCGGCGGCGGTCTCGCGAACGGTCGAGGTGATCTCGTCCATCGACGCCGCGGTCTCTTCCAGGCTGGCGGCCTGCTGCTCGGTGCGGTGCGACAGATCGTCCGACGCCGCGCTGATTTCCGACGAGGCGGTGCGAATGCCGGTGGTGGAACGGGTGACCGCGGTCAGCGCGTCGCTGAGTGCGTCGACCGCGGCGTTGAAGTCGTTGCGCAATTGCGCGTATTCGGGCGGGAAGCTCTGGTCGATATGGCCGGACAGGTCACCCTTGGCCAGCCGGCCCAGCCCATCGCCGAGCGACCCGACGATGACCTCCTGTGCCGCGCTGGCCGCGGCGATCGCCTGCGCATTGTCGCGAAAGACGGTCATGGCCCGGGTCATCCGGCCGACACAGTCCTTGAACTCGTGATAGGCGATCGGCGTGGTCAGGTCGCCGGCGGCGAGGCCCTCCATCCGCACGACGGTGTTGACATAGGGCGTGGTGACCAGCTTCGCGGTGACGACGCCCATCAGCGCCGTCAGGCCGAGCACGCCGCCGCCGATCGCCAGCGCCTCGGTCGGGTGACCGGCATTGGCATAGGCGATCGCGCCCAGCGAGGTTGCCGACAGGCTGGTATAGCCGACCAGCATGAACCGGAACTTCGTCCGGATGGGTGCATCTTTCTCGAACCAGCTGAGCACGTTCTGTGTCCCCTTTTGCGATGAAGCGGGCACAGGCTGGTGAATGCCGGGCCGCCGATGCGACCTGTTCGGGCTGGAAGAGTAAAAGAGTTGGAAAGGTTATTTGCGGACGCAGTAAAGTCTCGAAGATGATGCCGGAAGTTTACAGTTCACGACCTTCCGTCCGGAAACGACGGGGCGTCACGCCAACTTCGCGGCGAAAGCAGCGGGCGAAATAGCTCTGGTCGTCGAATCCGCAGGCAAGGGCGACGCTGGATATCTGGCGCCGCGCATTTACCGGATCGAGCAATAGTCGCTTGGCCAGTGTGAGACGCGCGTTGAGAATCGCCTGCGACGTCGTCGTGTTGACGCGTGCGAACAACGAGGACAGGTGGCGGGCGGACACCCGCATCAGCGCGGCGAGTTCGGCGACGCCGAATTCGGGGTCCGAGAGATGGGCGGCGATCAGCACCTGAGCCCGTTCGATGGTCGCGGCATCGTGGCTGGTAAGACGGATGTCGACCACCTGTGCCGCCAGCCGAGCGGCCAGATCGGTCAGGATCTCGATGATGCGCGCCTCGACCAGATCGTCGCCGGTTTCGCGACGACCGAGCTGCAGGCGGGTCATGTCCTCCAGCATCAGCCACAGGCGCTTGACCACCTGGGCGATATCGCTGCTGCCGTCCATCGCCAGTCCGACGAAGCGCTGGCGGTCGTCGATCCGCGCGCCGATGCGCCGATCGCCGAGTTCCAGCAGCGTCGCCTGCCAGCCGGCCGGACCCTGGCACGACAACGGCAGCGACCGGTCGATGATCGCCAGGTCGCCGCCGCGCAGCTCGACGTCGCGGCCGCCATGCTGGATGCGGATGCCGTCGGCGGGCCATAGCAGGGCGAAGCCGTGCGCCGGTTCCATCGGCGCCGACGTCGCGGTAAGCGACGCCACCGACCATCGGCCGATCCGATGCGCGATCTGACGAACATACGGCGGCACATCGGCCGGCGTTACGAGGCGGGCGAGAGAGCTAGACACCGTACAATCGTTATCATTTGCTCCAGATTGGTCCTATACGTAGCATTCCCTAATGTCCGACAATTCTGCCGATTTTACCGTGTTTGCCACGGCGGTCGCATTTCCGCGGCGATGGCAGTGCGGATTAACTGGGCGAGCGAGCCGGCCTCCAGCTTCGCCATCACCCGCGCCCGGTGGATCTCGACGGTACGCGCGGAGATCGCCAGGTCCTGGGCGATCACCTTGTTCGATGCGCCGGCCAGCAGCCCGTCGAGCACCTCGCGCTCGCGCGGCGACAGAAGGGCGAGGCGGCGGCAAGCGTCGCGCGTGATCGCGGCCTGCCGCTGCCACTGGTCCAGGCACCCGGCCGCATCCTCGATCGCCACGCACAGCGCGTCCGGATCCGGCGGCAGGTCGAGAAAGTCGATCGCCCCCGCCTTCATGATGGCGGTTGCCTGGCGTGTATCGCAGCACCGCGACAGGGCGACGAGCGACAGCGCGCAGGGTAATTGCGCCAGCCGCCGGACCATCGCCGGCCCGTCGACGCCGGCGGCGCACAGGAAAAGGACGAGGCAGCCGGGCTTCGCCGGGTCGAGCCCCGACCGGAACGCATCGACCGAGCACCACGATCTGGTCGGATAATCGCTCGCCTGCAGCATGGCATCCACCGCGTCGCGGTCCTCGGCGGCGCCGTCGACGATATGGACCAGCGACCGCCTCCGCTCCCCGGCCGGATTCCGCGTCCGGTCGCCCGCGTGCCGGCACGCGGGCGATCCTTGATCAAGTGTCAGGTTATCGCGGTCGAACAAGCAACCACGCTCCGTCTATCAGGGGAAATATCTATTCGTTCGGGCAAACGAGCATGGCAGCACAGCTGCCGATTGCCCATTGAGAACGATAACACCGTCTAGACTAGAAGTATTCGTACCAATGTTTAGGATATTACGGTGAGCGTCGAAGGATGTCCTACGCAGCATTCAATGATGTTAGCAGAGTGACGTCGTTGAATGCAATCACGGTCCTGCGGGCGATCCGGGCGGCAACGGCGCGTGCCGCCCGGATCGCCGATCACGCGACCTCCGGCAATCTCGCCAGATGCTTGTCCAGGGTGATCGGATAGTCGCGGACCCGCACGCCGGTGGCGTTGTAGATCGCGTTGGCGACCGCGCCGCCGACGCCGCACATGCCCAGTTCGCCGACGCCCTTCGCCTTCATCGGCGACGAGGTGGGATCGACCTCGTCCAGGAAGATCACCTCCTGATGCGGAATGTCGGCGTGGACCGGCACCTCGTACCCGGCAAGGTCGTGATTGACGAAGAAGCCGAAGCGCTTGTCGACCGCCAGTTCCTCCATCAGCGCCGCGCCGGCGCCCATGGTCATCGCGCCGATCACCTGGCTTCTTGCCGCCTTCGGGTTCAGGATCCGTCCGGCCGCGCAGACCGCCAGCATGCGGCGGATGCGGACCTCGCCTGTCCAGCCGTCCACGCCGACCTCGACGAAGTGGCCGGCGAAGGTCGACTGCTGGTACTTCTTGTCGAGATCGCCGTATTCTATGCCGTCCTCCGCCGACAGGCCGTCGGGGCCCGCCGCCTCGGCCAGCGACACGCTGCGGTTGCCGGCGCGGACCTTGCCGTCGGCGAAGGTCACGTCGCCCGAGTTGAAGCCCAGCCGCTGCGCCACGCTCTCGCGCAGCTTCATGCAGGCGGCATAGACGCCGGCCGTCGAGTTGTTGGCACCCCATTGGCCGCCCGAGCCGGCCGATTCGGGGAAGCTGCTGTCGCCCAGCAGCACGATCACCTTGTCCAGCGCCACGCCCATCGTCTCGGCCGCGGTCTGCGCGATGATCGTGTAGGTGCCGGTGCCGATATCGGTCATGTCGGTGGCGACGGTCACCATCCCCCTGGCATCGATGCCGACCCGCGCCGCCGACTTCATCAGCAGGTTGTTGCGGAAACCGGCGGCGACGCCCATGCCAACCAGCCAGCGACCGTCGCGCACCTGTGCCGGCTTCGCGTTCCGGTTCTGCCAGCCGAAACGGTCGGCGCCCAGCTTCAGGCACTCGACCAGCTGCCGCTGCGAGAACTTGCGCTCCGGCTTCTCGGGATCGACCTGCGTATCGTTCAGGATGCGAAAGCGGATCGGGTCCATGCCCAGCTTCTCCGCCATCTCGTCCATCGCGATCTCCAGCGCCATCAGGCCCGGCGCCTCGCCGGGGGCGCGCATCGCGTTCCCCTCCGGCAGGTCGAGCACCGCCAGCCGCATCGCGGTCATCCGGTTGGCGCCGGCGTAGAGCAGCTTGGTCTGCGATACCGCCGTCTCCGGACCACCGCCGGGCAGGTCGCCCGATCCGCTCTCGTGGGCGATCGCGGTGATGCGGCCGTCGCGACCGGCACCGATGCGGATGCGCTGGACGGTGGCGGGGCGATGGGTGGTGTTGTTGGCCATCATCGGCCGGGTCAGCGCGACCTTCACCGGGCGCCCGGCCGCCTTTGCCGCCAGCGCCGCCATGATCGCATCGGCGCGGACGAACAGCTTTCCGCCGAACCCGCCACCGATATAGGGGGAGATCAGGCGGACATTCTCCTTGGGGATGCCCAGCGTCCTCGCGACGTCGCCGCGGCCCCAGGCGATCATCTGGTTGGACGTCCACAGCGTCAGCTTGTCGCCTTCCCATGCGGCGATGGTGGCGTGCGGCTCCATCATCGCATGCGTCTGGTCGGGGGTCGTGTAATGCCCGTCGACCTTCACCGGTGCCGCGGCGAACGCCTTCTCGAAATTGCCGACGCGGTCGATCGGCGGCGCCGAGCTGCCCTCGCCGCTGCTGTCGCCCTTCAGCGGCGCGACCTTCAGCGCGGCGTCTAGATCGAAGCGGCCCTTGGCGCGTGCATAATCCACCCGGACAAGGGCCGCTGCGGCGCGCGCCTGCTCGAACGTCTCGGCGACGACCACGGCGATCGCCTGGTGGTAATGATCCACCTCCGGCCCGCCCAGCAGCTTGGCGGTGTTCATCCGGCCCTTGGCGAGCGTGCCGGCATTGTCGGCCGTCACGATCGCCAGCACGCCGGGTGCCGCCTTCGCCTCGGCCAGGTCGATCGAACGGATCCGCCCCTTGGCGATACCGGCTCCGATGACGTAACCATAAGCCTGACCGGCAACGACGTCGTGCCGCTCATAGGCATAGGGTGCCGTACCGGTCGTCTTCAGCGGGCCATCGATGCGATCGGTGGGTTTGCCGACGACCTTCAGCTGGTCGATCGGGTTCTGTCCGGCGGGCGTGTCGAACTTCATGCGGTGGTTCCCGTCATGTTGCGGGCATCGGCCATGGCGGCGGCGAGCGTACGTTCGACCAGCGGCACCTTGAACGCGTTGTCCTGGGTGGGCTTGGCACCGGCGAGCAGGGTTGCGGCGACCGCCTTCGGCCCCTGCGCCATCTGTCGCTCGGCGGCCTCGACCCGCCACGGCTTGTGGGCGATCCCGCCCACCGCGACCTGGCCGCTACCGTCCTTCTGGATCACCGCGGCGACCGAGACGAGGGCGAAGGCATAGGACGCGCGGTCGCGGACCTTGCGATAGACGTGCGTGCCGCCGACCGGCTTCGGCAGCGTCACCGCCGTGATGAGTTCGCCCGGCGCCAGTGCCGTCTCGATATGCGGGGTATTGCCCGGCAGCCGATGGAAATCGGCGATGGGGATCGTCCGCGTCGTGCCCGCCGGGTTCACCGTCTCGACCGTGGCGTCGAGCACGCGCATCGCCACCGCCATGTCGCCCGGATAGGTGGCGATGCACGCGGGGCTGGACCCGATCACCGCCAGCTGCCGGCTGTATCCGCCGATCGCCGCGCAGCCGGAGCCGGGCCGGCGCTTGTTGCACGCCTGGTTGGTGTCGTAGAAATACGGGCAGCGCGTCCGCTGCAGCAGGTTGCCCGCGGTCGTCGCCTTGTTGCGCAACTGTCCGCTGGCCCCCGCGACGATCGCACGCGACAGGACGCCGTAATCACGGCGTACCCGCTGGTCGGCGGCCAGATCGGTGTTGGTGACCAGCGCGCCGATGCGCAGCCCGCCCTCGGCCGTCGGCGCGATCGTGTCGAGCCCCAGGTCGTTCACGTCGATCAGGTGGCGCGGTACCTCGATCTCCAGCTTCATCAGGTCGAGCAGGTTGGTGCCGCCCGCGATGAACTTGGCGCCCGGGGTGCGGACGGCGGCGGCGGCGGCATCGGCGGGCTTCGCCGCGCGCTCGTAGGTGAAGGGCTTCATGCGCGCACTCCCGCGACGTCCGACATCGCCTCGAGGATATTGGAATAGGCACCGCAGCGGCAGATGTTGCCGCTCATCCGCTCTCGCATCTCGTCGTTGGTGACGGCGGGCTTCGCGGTCAGGTCGCTGGTGACGTGGCTCGGCACGCCGGCCTTGATCTCGCCCAGCACCGCCACTGCCGAGCAAATCTGGCCCGGAGTGCAGTAGCCGCACTGAAATCCGTCGTGGCGCACGAACGCGGCCTGCATCGGGTGGAGCTTGTCGGGCGTGCCCAGCCCCTCGATCGTCGTCACCTTGTCGCCCTGGTGCATCACCGCCAGCGTCAGGCACGAATTGATCCGCTTGCCATCGACCAGCACCGTGCAGGCGCCGCACTGGCCGTGATCGCAGCCCTTCTTGGTGCCGGTCAGCTGCAGGTTCTCGCGCAGCGCATCGAGCAGCGTGGTGCGCGTATCGACCTGCAGCTCGCGGCGACGGCCGTTCACCTCCAGGCTGAGCGGCATCATCGTCGGCTGCGCGGCCGGCCGGACGTTCTGCGCATCGGCAGCGGGCACCGCGGTCACCGCGACACTCGCGGCGCCGCCGACCAGCACGCCGCGACGCGACACCGCCAGTTCTTCGCGGTCTTCCATGGGGTCATCGTCCTTCTACCAACAGGTCGTTCCTCGTCGATTCCAGCATGCAACATCCACACGGCCTTCGAATAGCCCGGCACAAGTACATGAAGTGGTGAGCGACATTCATCAATGCGCGACCGACATCCGGCACGACAATGAAGCTGGCGGCAAAAGGGTCCGCGGCGGGACCGCACCGGCTTCCAATCCCCTCGCCAACCGTCATCCGCAAAGCTACAGGGCGCGGATGCAGCGGCTAGACGGCGGCGTGCCCATTCCTCCGCACCTGGCCGGCGGGATCGTCGCGCTCGGCAATTTCGACGGGTTCCATCTGGGGCATCAGGCGGTGGTCGGCGCGGCGGTCGCCCGCGCCCGGGAGCAGGGCCGCCCGGCCCTGGTCGCGACCTTCGATCCGCATCCGGTTCGCCATTTCCGGCCCGAGTCCCCCGCGTTCCGCCTGACCACGCTGGACCAGCGCGAGCGGCTGTTCGCCGCGGCGGGCGCCGATACGATGGTCGTCTTCCACTTCGACGGCGGCCTGGCGCGGATGACGGCCGATGAGTTCGTTGCCGACCGCCTGATCGGCGCGCTGCGGATCGCCGGCGTGGTGACCGGTGAGGACTTCACCTTCGGCCGGCACAAGGCGGGTAACGTCGCCGCGCTGCGCGACGCGGGCGGGCGTCACGGCTTCACTGCTGCCGCGATCGGCCCGGTGGCGCTGGACGGGGAGCCGGTCTCGTCCAGCCGGATCCGTGCGCACCTGCGCCTGGGCGAGACGCGTGAGGCGACGCGACTTCTGACGCGGCCGTTCGCGATCGAGGGGGTGGTGCAGCACGGCGACAAGGTCGGCCGTACCATCGGCTATCCGACCGCCAATCTCGATCTCGGCAATTATCTACGCCCCGCTTACGGCATCTATGCGGTGCGCGGGCGACTGCCCGACGGGCGCATCCTGAACGGCGCCGCCAATCTGGGCATCCGCCCGCAGTTCGAACCGCTGAAGGAACTGCTGGAGCCGTATTTCTTCGATTTCGACGGCGACCTGTACGGCCAGACGATCGAGGTGGAACTGGTCGAATATATCCGGCCCGAGGCGATGTTCGACGGCCTGCCTGCCCTGATCGCGCAGATGGACGCGGATTGTGCCCGCGCACGGGACATTCTAAGCGCGACCGGATGACCGACACCGCTGCCGCGGGCAAGGACTGGCGCGACACCGTCTTCCTGCCCAAGACCGACTTTCCGATGAAGGCGGGCCTCGCCGCCAAGGAACCCGCGATCCTCGATCGCTGGGCGCGGATCGGCCTGTACCGGCGCCTTCGCGAAGAGCGTGCCGGGCGCGAGCGTTTCATCCTCCACGACGGTCCGCCCTACGCCAATGGCGACATCCATATGGGACATGCGATGAACAAGGTGCTGAAGGACATCATCGTCCGCAGCCAGTCGCTGATGGGCAAGGATGCGCCCTATGTTCCGGGCTGGGACTGCCACGGCCTGCCGATCGAGTGGAAGGTCGAGGAGGCGTATCGCGCCAGAAAGCTGAACAAGGACGACGTGCCGGTCGACCAGTTCCGCGCGGAATGCCGCGCCTATGCCGAGAAGTGGGTGGCGGTGCAGCGCGGCCAGTTCGAGCGGCTGGGTATCATGGGCGACTGGGACGATCCCTATCTGACCATGACCTTCGCCGCCGAGGCGGCGATCGTCGGCGAGCTGCTGAAGTTCGCCGGGTCGGGCCAGCTGTACCGCGGCGCCAAGCCGGTGATGTGGTCGCCGGTCGAGAAGACCGCCCTGGCCGAGGCGGAGGTGGAGTATGAGGATATCGTCTCTACCCAGATCGACGTGGCGTTCGAGATCGTGTCGGCCGGCTGGGACCAGCTGATCGGCGCGAAGGCGGTTATCTGGACGACGACGCCCTGGACGATCGCGGTCAACCAGGCGCTCGCCTATGGTACCGCGCACGACTATCTGCTCTTCCGCAGCGGCGACCAGCGCTACGTCGTCGCCGAGGCGCTGTTCCCCGCCTTCTCGAAGCGGACCGGCCTGGCGATGGACGAGTTCATCGGGCTGGTGAAGGGCACCGAGTTCGACGGCGCGACCGCCAGGCACCCGATGCACCATCTGGGCGGCTTCTTCGCCCGGCCGCGGCCGTTCCTGGCGGGCGACTTCGTGACGACCGACGCCGGCACCGGGCTGGTCCACATGGCGCCCGATCACGGCGAGGACGATTTCCTGCTGTGCAAGCAGAACGGGCTCGATCCGGTCTTCGCGGTCGATGCCGCCGGCCTGTACCGCGCCGACTGGGCATGGCTGGGCGGGCAGGGCAGCGTCATCAACAAGAAGTTCGTCGCTGCCGACGGCCCGATCTGCACCGATCTGCGCGCCGCGGGCGCGCTGTTGTCGGCAAGCGACGATTTCGCCCACAGCTATCCGCATTCGTGGCGGTCGAAGGCCAAGGTGATCTTCCGGGCGACGCCGCAGTGGTTCATCCCGATGGATGTTTCGACTTCGCTCAGCACGAACGGGAAGGCCGTCGCCCCTGCTTCCGCAGAGGCGGCGGGTGGTGGCAATGGCGCCTCCCTGCGCGAGATCGCGCTCGACGCGATCGCCGCGACCCGCTGGGTCCCCGCCCGGGCGGAGAACCGCATCACCTCGATGGTGCAGGGCCGGCCCGACTGGGTCATCAGCCGCCAGCGCGCTTGGGGCGTGCCGATCGCGCTCTACGTTCATCGCCAGACCGGCGAGTATCTGAACGACGCCGCGGTCAATGCCCGCATCGTCGACGCCTTCCGCGCAGGGGGCGCCGATGCGTGGTTCACTGCCGATCATCAGGCGCTGCTGGGCACCGACCATGCGCTCGCCGATTACGAGCCGCAGAAGGACATTCTCGACGTCTGGTTCGATTCGGGCTGCACCCACGTCTTTACCGTCGAGGCGCGGTTCGGCGCGGACGTGCGCGCGAACCTGTATCTCGAAGGCTCAGACCAGCATCGCGGCTGGTTCCAGTCGTCGCTGCTGGAAAGCTGCGGCACGCGCGGCCGCGCGCCCTACGACGCGGTCCTGACCCACGGCTTCGCGCTGGACGGGCAGGGGCGCAAGATGTCGAAATCGCTCGGCAACGTCGTCGATCCGCTGAAGGTGATCGGCGAGAGCGGCGCCGACATCCTGCGGATGTGGGTCGCCTCCACCGACTATTTCGACGATGTGCGGATCGGCAAGGAGGTGCTGGCCACCGCGTCGGACGCGTATCGCAAGCTGCGCAACACCTTCCGCTACCTGCTGGGCGCGCTCGACGGCTTCACCGATGCCGAGAAGGTCGCGGTCGACGACATGCCCGAGCTGGAGCAGTACATCCTCCACCGGCTCGGCATGCTCGACGTCGAGCTGCGCGAGGCGGCGACCGGGTATGAATTCAACCGCTACCTGCGCCTGCTGACCGATTTCGCGAACGAGGACCTGTCGGCCTTCTTCTTCGACGTGCGCAAGGACAGCCTGTACTGCGACGCCGCCGACAGCGTGAAGCGGCGCAGCTATCGAACCGTGCTCGACGCGCTGTTCCACGCGCTGGTCCGCTATGCCGCGCCGGTGATCTGCTTCACCGCCGAGGAGGTGTGGCAGGCGCGCTATCCGTCCGACGAAGGTTCGGTCCATTTCCTCGAATGGCCCGAACTGCCGGCCGTGCCCGGCGACGTGCCGCTCGGCACCCGCTGGCAGGCGGTGCGCGCCCTCCGCGAGCAGGTGACCGAGGCGATCGAGCCGCTGCGCCGCGAGAAGACGGTGCGCTCCAGCCTGGAGGCGGAGGTCACCGTGCCGTCGCTGCCGCTCGATGGCGACGCGCTGGCGGAAATCTTCATCGTCGCCGATGTCGCATCGGCCGATGCGATCACCGTTACGCGCACCGCGCGCCACAAATGCGGTCGCTGCTGGCGCCACCTGCCTGAGGTGGATGAGGACGGCGCCCTGTGCGCCCGTTGCAACGAGGTGGTGGCGTGACGCTTCCGATCCGCGGCCTGGCCGCCGCCCTGATCCTGTTCCTGGCCGACCAGATGTCGAAATGGATCGTCACCCGCCCGCTCGGCATCAGTCATCTGGGCGCGGGGCGCGAGGTGACGGACTTCTTCGCGCTGCGTTTCGTGCCGAACATCGGCGTGTCGCTCGGTCTGCTGCCGGCCGATGGCGATGCGACCCGCTGGGCGCTGGTCGCGTTGACCGGCGCGATCGCCGCCGGGGTGGCGGTGTGGATGACGCGCGAGCGGCACCCGGTCGACCAGATCGCGCTGGGGATGGTGCTGGGCGGTGCGCTCGGCAACATCCTCGATCGCATCCGTTTCGGCTATGTCGTCGATTTCGCCGATCTCCACTTCGGGGACTGGCGCCCGTTTTTGGTCTTCAATGTCGCGGACGCGGCGATTACGGTGGGGGTTCTGGTGCTGCTCGTGCGTGCGCTTCTCACCCGCGACAAGACCCCGCCCGTTGCGGCCGGATCGCCTGCTTCGGCCCCGTCGTCTTCCTCGGTCCCGTCTTCCTCGGAGAGTCCCCATGCGTAACGTCGTCATCCCCGCCGCCGGGCTCGCGCTCCTGTCCGGCTGCGCCAGCGGCAGCGCGCTCGATCGCAATCGTCCCGATGAGTTCGCGGTGGCGCGTCAGGCGCCGCTGGTGATCCCGCCCGATTATGCGCTTGTCCCGCCGCAGCCCGGCGCCGCGCGTCCGCAGGATTCGGTCGGGCAGCAGCAGACGCTGGACGCGATCTTCGGCCCCGCGCCGCGCAGCGCCGCCGAGAACGCGACGCTGGATCAGGCGGGCAGCGGTGCCGCCGATCCCGGCATCCGCTCGTCGGTGGGCGATCCCGGCACCAATGTCGTCAACAAGGGCACGACCACCCGCGACATCGTCGCCGCGCCCGCCGGCGATGGCCAGGACGCAAGGGCGAGTGCCGGCGGCGCCGCCCCGGCGCCTGCCCCCACGCCGACGCCCACGCCGCAGAACTGACCGGACCAGCGCCGCGGCGCTATGGTATCAGCGACGCGGCCCGGGCCGGATCCCAGGAACTTAGCGGCGCTCTCCCCCCGAAGAGCGCCGCCGTCCCCGTTCAGAACGCGGCGGTCAGCGAGAAGACGACCTGCGCGTCGGCGATCGAGCCGAACCCGTCCTGCCCGCGGCTGAAGCTGGGCTGCAGATACGCCGCATCCGCCCGCGAGATGTCGGTGTCGACATAGGCGACTCCGACCGTCAGCGGCGTCCCCTTGATCGTGTAGTCCGCCCCGACCAGCCAGTCGAAATACTCGCCCGTCGGCGCGACGCTGGTCGCGAACGGGCCCAGGCCCTTGTTGCCGTTCGAGTAGCCGATATGGCCCTTCAGGGTCAGCCCGGTGTCCGGAACCGCGCTGCTGACATCGCCCCAGAGGTACAGGTTGTCGTTCTTGTCGCCGGGATTGTCGTAGCCGGTGCCGTTGTCGTAATCGACGTTCGCGGCGATCGTCCCGTTCGACGACCATGCGCCCAGCGCCTCCTGCTTGGGGGCATAGGCGACACCCGCGGTCAGGGCGACCGGCCCCACCGTGCCCGACAGCTTGGCATAGGGTTCGATGAAGTCGGTATTGTTGAAGCCCGACGGGTACATGTACCAGGTCGCGCCCACGTCGAGCGTGCCACCGCCCACCGGCAGCTTGAAGCCCGCGATCAGGTCGAGTTCCATGTTGGCGCCGCCGAAGGTGCCCCAGCCGGCCAGGTTCGATCCCCAGGTGCCGATGTACAGGCCGCTCTCGTGCGCGATCGTGATCCCGCCCTGCACGGCCAGGTTCTTGTCCGATTGCGACACGCCGCGGAAGCGATAGTCGGAGACGAGGCCGACCGAGCCGCTGACGGTAACGGGCGCCGGGGGCGCGGTATCCTCCTGCGCGAACGCGGGAGAGGCGGTCGCGGCCAGACACAGGCCACCAACCAGAAGGTGCGAGAAGCGCATCGTTTTTCCCTTTATTGGGATGGATCCGATGTCCCCGCCTGCATGTATCGCAGATGCCGCGTCTGTTCGGGCCGGAGCCCCGCACGATCCGTCTGGCGATGACGGATGGATGGCAGCCTCTTCGCACCTGCACAAGAAGATTTGTCCGGCGACCCGCGCTATCGCGCCAGTATGTTGCGCGTTCATCACAGCCCGTGTGGCTTTGCTGTGCTCAGCTGCGGCGATCGATGATCCGGATATCGCGCTGCGGAACGGGGATGGCGATCCCGTTGTCCTTCAGCAGCCACCATAATCTGTTCAGCACATCCGACCGGACGTTGCCGACGCCGCTCTCCGGATCGCTGATCCATGCCAGTATCTCGTGCTCGACCGCGTAATCGCCGTAGGAGGTCAGCCACACGTTCGGTTTCGGACTGTCGAGCACCCGCGGCGACTCGCCGGCCGCCTGCAGCATCAGCTGCTGCGCCAGTCGCAGGTCGCAGTCGTATGGCACGCCGACCGGGATGCGCACCCGGACGTTGCGATCGCTGAACGACCAGTTCTCCACCTCCTGCGTCATCAGGTTTTCGTTCGGGATCAGGTGCTCCTTGCCGTCGCGGGTGATGATCGACACCGCACGCACGCCGATCCGGTTCACCCGGCCGGCTTCCTGGCCGACCACGATGACGTCGCCCGGCTTGATCGACCGGTCCATCAGCAGGATGATCCCGGCGATCAGGTTGCCCACCGTCTTCTGCAATCCGAACCCCACCGCCAGCCCCAGCGCGCCCGAGAAGACGGCGAAGGTCGTCAGGTCGATGTCGAGCAGGTCGATCCCGAAGAAGAAGGCGGCGACGACGATGCCGATTCCGACCAGCTTCTGCGCCAGCAGCTTCTGCGTGGGATCGAGCCCGCCGGACCGCGCGATCGAGTGCGCCGCGACCCGGTTGATCAGCCGGACCGCCGCGAACAGCACCACCACCGTCAGCAGCATCGTCGTCAGCGACAGCAGCGACAGGCGCCGCCGGCCGATGTTGATGCCGATCCGCTCCATCGCGTCGGTGATCGGCGCCAGCCCGCCGACCGCGTGGCTGAATAGGGCGACGAAGACGATGCCGGCCACCGTCCATCCGATCCAGCGCGGCATGCCCAGCCCGCGCAGCACCTGATGCACGGCCAGCGCCGTCGCCAGGCCCAGCGTCAGCCCCAGCGGCAACGCCGCGAACGATCCCCACGGCCATGCCGCCAGTGCGATGCCGAGCAGCAGGGCCGCGGTGCCGTGGCGCACGATCGCGCACGCCCGCGTCCACACCCCCTCGCCGTGGCCGGAGGCGTGGGTGCGCCACCAGTCGGCGATGCGCGGGCCGGCCCGCCTGCCGGCGATGACCCCGATGGCCAGGCAGGCCAGCATCAACCCCAGCGCCACCGCCACCTCGGTCATGTCGGTGCGGTCGGGGGTGTCGAACCCGGTCGCATGCCACCATGCGACGAACGGGTTCACGCTGCGGCCGCCCCGCGATGGGCGCGGAACCGGTCCAGCCCGCGTGCCAGATCGTCGATCAGGTCGCCGGCATCCTCCAGCCCGATCTGCAACCGCACCATCGGCCCGGCCGGGGCGCGCCGCGTGACGCTGCGGTGACGGTGCGGATCGATCGGGATCGCCAGGCTCTCGTACCCGCCCCAGCTGTACCCGATGCCGAAATGGTCCAGCCCGTCGATCAGCGCGGCGCGCGCCGCCTCGTCGCCGCCATCCAGCGCGAAGGCGAACAGGCCGGTGCTGCCGCGGAAATCGCGGACGAACAGGTCGTGGCCGGGAAAGGAGGGCAGGGCGGGGTGCAGCACCTGCGCCACCTCCGGCCGGGTCTCCAGCCAGCGGGCGATGGCGAGCGCCGTCTCCCCCTGCGCGCGCAGGCGCAGCGCCATGGTGCGCAGGCCGCGGCTGCCGAGCCATGCATCGTCGGCGCTCAGATGCTGCCCCAGCGCGAAACTGGTGTCGCGAAGCGCCGCGAAACGGCCGGGGCCGGCGGTCACCGATCCCATCATCACGTCCGAATGGCCGACGACATATTTGGTGCAGGCCATGATCGTCAGGTCGACGCCCCGCTCGATCGCCGGGAACAGCAGCGGCGTCGCCCATGTATTGTCGAGCAGCGTGACGATCCCCCGCTCGCGCGCCACCGCGACGATCGCGGGCACGTCCTGCACCTCGAACGTCAGGCTGCCGGGGCTTTCCATGAAGATCGCGCGCGTCGCCGGGCCGATCAGCCCGGCGATCCCGGCGCCCACAATTGGGTCGTAGAAGCGCGTAGTGATCCCGTATCGCGCCAGCAGCCCGGTCGCCAGCGAGCGGGTCGGATCGTACGCACTGTCGACCAGCAGCAGCTCGTCGCCCGGCGACAGCACGCTCATCAGCGCCGCGGCGATCGCCGCCACGCCCGACGGATAGAGGAACGTGCCCTCCGCGCCCGGCTCCAGTTCGGTCAGCGCATCGGCCAGCGACCACTGCGTCGGCGTACCCCGCCGGCCATAGAACAGGCGATGATGGGTGTCCCGCCCGGCGGCCTCGCGCAGGTCGGCGACACTGTCGTACAGGATGGTCGACGCCCGCCAGACCGGCGGGTTGACGATGCCGCCGGTCCATTCCGGGCGACGGCCCGCCTGCACGACCCGGGTCGCGGGCTTCACCGGACGATCGCCGCCGCTCATGCTCCCGTCACTCCCGGGCCCAGTGCCTTGGGCGTGGCGGGATCGCTGCCCCATTCGCTCCAGCTGCCGTCGTAGATCGCCGCCTCCCGTCCCAATAGATGTGCCCCGAACGCGATCACCGCCGCGGTCACGCCCGACCCGCAGGTCGCCACCAGGGGCGCGTCGAGATCGATGTCGTCGAACACGGCCTTCAGGGCATCGCCCCGCTTCCACGTCCCGTCTTCCGCGAAGAAGCGGCCATAGGGGATCGACCGTGCGCCGGGGATGTGGCCGGGAGCGGCGCCGTGCGGATCGGCCTCCTCGCCGGTGAAGCGCGCCGTCGACCGGGCGTCCAGCAACTGCTCGGCCCCGCTCGCCAGGTTGCCGCGAATCTGGTCCTTCGTCCGCAGCCGCGCCTCGTTGAAGACGGGGTGCAGCGGTCGGGGCAGCGCCGTGTCGTCGCCGGTCGCCAGCGGCCGCCCCTCGGCACGCCACTTCGCCAGCCCGCCGTTCAGGATCGCGACGTCGCCGATGCCGTAGCTGCGCAGCAGCCACCACGCCCGCGCCGCCGTCCGCCACGGCGAATCGTCGTACAGCACGATCCGCGCACCCTCGCCGATGCCCAGCGGGGCGAGATGCGCCGCCATCGTCGCCTCGTCGGGCAGCGTGTTGGGCAGGGGCGACGCCGTGTCGCGCAGGCCGGCGAGATCGAGGAACACCGCGCCCGGTATGTGGCCGGCGCGATACTCGGCACGGGCATCGCGGCCCGTGTCGGCGGCCAGCAGCGTCGCGTCGACGATCATCAGGTCCGGCGTGCCGAGCGCCCCCGCCAGCCAGTCTGTCGATACCAGAGAGTCCATGCCCGCCTCAGTAGTCGGGCGGTCCCTCCGCGTCGAGCGTGGCGAGAAACCGCGCCGCCTGCGCCCGGATCTCCTTGCGCACGTCCGGGCTCTGTTTTGCCCAGTTACGGTACGGCATCGCCATCCGGCGATTGTCGCCCAGCTTGTCCTCGTGCCGCGCCGTGAAGTCCCAGTACAGCGCGTTGAACGGGCACGCGTCCGGCCCCGTCCGCTGTTTCACGTCGTACCGGCAATGGCGGCAATAATCCGACATCCGGTCGATATAGGCACCCGACGAGACATAGGGCTTGGTGCCGACCAGCCCGCCGTCGCCGAACTGGCTCATCCCCAGCGTGTTCGGCAGCTCGACCCATTCATACGCATCGATGTACACCTCCAGATACCAGAGGTGGACCTGCTTCGGGTTTGCACCGATCAGCAGCGCGAAATTGCCCGTCACCATCAGCCGCTGGATATGGTGGGCGTGCGCGGTCGCCAGCGTCTGGCCCAGTGCCTCGGCCATGCAGTGCATGTCGGTCTCGCCCGTCCAGTAGAAGCCGGGCAGCGGGCGATGATGGTCGAGGAAGTTGCGGTCGACATAGTCGGGCCCCTCGCGCCAGTAGATGCCGCGCATGAACTCGCGCCAGCCGATGATCTGGCGGACATAGCCCTCGACCGAGTTGAGCGGCGCCCGCCCGGCGCGATACTCCGCCTCGGCGCGTCGGCACAGGTCGACCGGATCGAGCAGCCCCGAATTGATGTACGGGCTCAGGATCGAGTGCCACAGATGCCGCTCGCCGGTCAGCATCGCATCCTCGTAGTCGCCGAACTTGGGCAGGGCGTCGCGGAAGAACGCCGCCGCCTGCCTCTCCGCATCGGCGGCGGTGACGGCGTGGTCGAACCCGTCCAGCGTACCGGGATGGTTGCCGAACCGGGCCGCGACCAGCGCCAGCACCTCCTGCGTCGTCGCATCGGGCGCGAACGACAACGGCCGTGGCATCAGCAGGTCGGCCTTCGCCGGCTTGCGGTTGTCCTTGTCGAAGTTCCAGCGCCCGCCCGCAGGCTCCCGCCCGTCCATCAGCAGCCCGGTCTTGCGCCGCATCTCGCGGTAGAACCACTCCATGGTCAGGTCGGATCGCCCTTCCGCCCATGCGTCGAACTCGGCGTGGGTGGCGACGAAGCGGGTGTCGGGGCGGATCTCCACCGGCAGGCCGAAGATCGTCTCCCACGCCTCCAGCATCGCCGCGACCCGCCACTCGCCCGCCTCGGTCACGACGATGCGGTCGGGCGCGTGACGCTCGACCGCGCGGGCGATCTCGCCGGTAAAGCTGCCGCTGTTGTCGGGATCGTCCAGCGCGACGTAATCGACCGTCCAGCCGGCATCGCGCAGCGCCGCGGCATGGTGGCGCATCGCCGACAGGATGTACGCGATCTTCTGCTGGTGATGGCGGACGTAGCGCGTCTCGTCGGCCACCTCCATCATCAGCACCACCGCGTCCGCCTTGCGCTGTCGCCGCAGCGACGACAGCGTCATCGACAGCTGGTCGCCCAGCACCGGGATCAGCGTTTTCATCTCACTCGCCTTTCCCTACATGAGCCGGCATGACCCCGAAGCATCTTGGCCAGTCGACGCCGCTGCCCGCTTCTCCGGAAGCGGCCGAGCTCGATTATGTTCCCAATCCGCGGCCCGGCCGCCTGTATCTCGTCCGTTTCGCCGCGCCGGAGTTCACCTCGCTCTGCCCGGTCACCGGCCAGCCCGATTTCGCGCATCTGGTGATCGACTACACACCGGGCGACACGATCGTCGAATCGAAGTCGCTGAAGCTGTTCCTCGGCGCCTTCCGCAACCATGCCGCCTTCCACGAGGATTGCACCGTCGGCATCGGCGAGCGGCTGTTCGACGAGATGAAGCCCGTCTGGCTGCGCATCGGCGGCTACTGGTACCCGCGCGGGGGCATTCCGATCGACGTGTTCTGGCAGTCGGGTGCGCCCCCCGCGGGGCTGTGGCTGCCCGATCAGGGCGTCCAGCCGTATCGCGGGCGCGGTTGAAACGACGCATCCCTGCGGCAAAGCGCGGCAAATTCCTGTTGCGCTGCATCAATTCATGCAACCTTCGTCGCGATGAACGGTTCGTTCAGGTGGCATGGTGAGGCAGATTGTGCCTCCCGTGCATCGGCAAGGGATCGGCGATGGTAGAAGCGGCAGGCCTGGGTTCAATCAAGCATCTGGCATTGATCGGTAATTTCCTGCCGCGCCAGTGTGGCCTCGCGACCTTCACCACCGATGTCTACAATGCCGTGCGCGACCGGTTCCCGGACGTGAAGGTCGATGTCTGGGCGATGGACGACCATCCCGGCCGCTACGCCTATCCGCCCGCCGTCACCGGTGCGATCGCGCAGCACGATCTGTCCGCCTATTTCACCGCCGCCCGCGCGATCGAGGCGAGCGGCGCGCAGGCGATCTGGCTCCAGCACGAATACGGCATCTATGGCGGGCCGGCGGGCGAGCACATCCTCGCCCTTCTCGACCGCACCACGCTGCCGCTGATCGTCACGCTCCACACGGTCCTCGAAAAACCCAGCGCCGACGAGCGCCGCGTGCTTGAGGGGCTGCTCCAGCGTGCCTCGAAGATCGTCGTGATGGCGGAGCGCGGCCGCGACATCCTGCAGCGCGTCTACGGCGCCAACCCGCGCCAGATCGTCATGATCCCGCACGGCGTTCCCGATCGCGCGTTGGTCGATCCGGAGACGATGAAGGCGCGGTTCGGCTGGGCTGGCCGTCAGGTCGTCCTCACCTTCGGCCTGCTCGCTCCCAACAAGGGGATCGAGACGATGATCGAGGCGCTGCCCGCCGCGGTCGAGCGTCACGCCGACCTGCTCTACGTCGTCCTGGGCGCCACCCACCCGAACCTCGTCGCCCATGAGGGCGAGCGCTACCGCGACCGGCTGAAGGCGCTGGCGGCGAAAAAGGGGGTGGAGGGCAATGTCCTGTTCGTCGACGGCTTCGTCGAGCATGACGAGCTGATCGACTATCTCCAGGCCGCCGACATCTATGCGACGCCCTATAACAACCCCGCCCAGATCACCTCGGGCACGCTGTCCTACGCGATCGGCGTCGGGAAGCCGGTGGTGTCGACCCCGTATGTGCATGCCACGGAGATCCTCGCCGACAATCACGGCGTGCTGGTCGGCTTCGGCGATGTCGCCGCCTTCTCGCACGAGATCGACCGGCTGCTGAGCGACGATCGTGGCCGGCTGGGCCTGTCGGCGCGCGCCTATGCACGCGGTCGCACGATGATCTGGCCGCGCCTGGCGGAGGCGACCATGGCCGAGACCGTGGCGGCGGTCGCCGCACGCCCGCGCCGCATCCCGACGCCGTCGGCGGTCATCAAGCCGCTCGCCCCCGATTTCGCTGCGGTCGAGCGGATGAGCGACGCGACCGGCATGCTCCAGCATTCGATCTATTCGGTCCCCGATCGTCGCCACGGCTATTGCATCGACGACAATGCCCGCGCGCTGATGCTGGTCAGCGCGATGGCCGATCTTGACGACGAGCGGCGCGACAAGTGGACGACGATCTACGCCTCGTTCCTGCAATATGCGTGGAATCCCGAAAAGCGCCGCTACCGCAACTTCATGAACTTCGACCGGACCTGGTGCGAGGACGAGGGGTCGGAGGATTCCAACGGCCGCACGCTCTGGGCGCTGGGCATCACCGCCCGCGATGCGAAGGCGTCGAAGCACCGCGACTGGGCGGGGGCGATGTTCGACACCACCGCCAGCATCGGGATGGAACTCCAGTCGCTCCGGGCGCAGGCGTTCGCGATGCTAGGCGCCGCGGCGATGCTGGAGGCAAAGCCGGGGCACGAGCTGTCGCGCACCATCCTGCAGCGTTTTCCCGACATGCACCTCGACCTGCTGGCCGAGGCGCGCCGCCCGGAATGGCAATGGTTCGAGATCGTGCTCGCCTATGACAATGCCCGCCTGCCCGAGGGGCTGATCCGCGCCGGCCAGGCGCTGGGCCGCGACGATCTGGTCCGGTGCGGCCTCCAGACGCTCGACTGGATCTGCGGTAAGCAGACCTCGCCTGAGGGGCGGTTCCGCGCCGTCGGCACCGAAAGCTTCGGTCGTCCGTATTCAGAGCCGCTGCAGTTCGACCAGCAGCCGCTGGAGGCACAGGCCACGGTCGATGCCTGCCTCGCCGCGCACCGCGCCACCGGTGACGCGCGCTGGTTGGACGAGGCGCACCGCGCCTATGGCTGGTTCCTGGGCGCCAACGATCTCGACCTGCCGCTCGCCAGCCCGGCCGATGGCGGCTGTTTCGACGGACTGATGCCGACCGGGCTCAACCGAAATCAGGGCGCGGAGTCGATTTTGGCGCTACAACTCGCCAATTGCGCCATTTCTGGGCTGGTACGACGGTCGCTCCCCGTGGCAGGAGCGTCGCGCGCCGCCGCGTAGCCTCGCTCGCGGCGGCGCGAGACGTTCGACCAGCCAGCGAGGCCATAGTCGCCAATGAATCTGTTCACTCACGAGCTGCGGCTGCATGCCGATCCCTCGCGCGTGGTCGTGCGGCCGTTCCACATCGCGTTCGGCGGTGTCGGCGGCCCGCCGAACCGGACGGAGCGACTGGTGGCGGAGGTGCTGGCGATGTCGCCCGGCCAGGCGCGCGAGCAGCTGGAGGTCGTGCTGAAGGATTTCGAGGCGCGCCACTGGCAGACGCGCCGCGTGTTCATGACCCGCTACGACGAGATCGAGGAGCTGCTGGGGCTGAACAGTGCCGAGATCGGTGACGAGAAGCGGCAGCTGATCGGCGCCTATTTCTGCCACGAATACAGCTATGCGGCCGCCGCGCTGATGAACCCCAGCGCGGTGCCGCATTTCGACCAGTCGGGCATGCCACCCGGATCGCTGCGCATCCTGATGTCGATGCGCGCGGTCGGGGAGGGGCACATCTCGTCGGTCGCCTTTCGCGAAGGCATCATCACCGACGACAACCAGATGAAGCTGGCGCCGGAACCGCCCTTCGCCACCTCGACCGACGCCGTCGGGCGCGAGCAGGAGGAGGCGCTGGAAGGTCCGATCACCGTCTATCGCCACCGCGATTCGACGCTGTCGGGTACCGTCATCTTCCCGATGACCGCCGCCCAGTCGAAGGGGCTGGAGGACATGCGGATCGTCCAGTTCCAGCACGACGACGGTTCGTTCGAGTGGATCGGCACCTACACCGCGTACAACGGATCCCAGATCCAGTCCGAACTGATGCGCACCCGCGACTTCCGCGCGTTCGATCTGGTGCCGATGACCGGCACCGCCAGCCACAACAAGGGCATGGCGCTGTTCCCGCGCAAGGTCGACGGGCAGTATATGATGATCGGCCGGTCGGACGGCGAGAACCTGTTCCTGCTGAAGTCCGACGACCTGGCCCACTGGGACAATGGCGAGAAGATCCTGACTCCCGTCTATCCGTGGGAACTGGTCCAGATCGGCAATTGCGGCCCGCCGATCGAGCTGGACGAGGGCTGGCTGCTCCTGACCCACGGCGTCGGCGCGATGCGCAAATACTCGATCGGCGCAGTCCTGCTCGACAAGCGCGATCCGTCGAAGGTGCTCGCCCGCACGAGGGAGCCGCTGCTCGCCGCCAAGGACCAGGACCGCGAGGGATATGTTCCCAACGTCGTCTATTCCTGCGGCGCGATCCGCCACGGCGACACGCTGTTCCTCCCCTATGGCATCGCCGACAGCTCGATCGGCTTCGCCTTCGTCGGCATCCGCGACATGCTCGCCGCGATGGAATGACGGGCCTCCGTCCGGAGGCATGAACCGTCACCCGAAGGGGCCGTCGCGATACGTAGCCAACGTCCCCTCCGAAGGGCCGTCGCGATATACTGCCAACGTCGCCCCCGAAGGTGCCGCCGCGATATACCGCCAGCGTCGCCTGCGAAGGGGCCGTCGCAATATACCTCCAACGTCGCCCCGGCCTTGAGCCGGGGCCCCGCTTCTTCTGCCGACAGGGGAAAGCGGGATCCCGGGTCAAGTCCGGGATGACGTCCGGAGCGACCGTCAGTGCGACCCATCCAGGATGTGGCACCGCCCCGGCGGAGGCCGGGGCCCAGCCGGGATAGCCGGCTTGACGATACGCAACGCCCCTCCGCCGGAACCCGCCAGCGGCCGATGTGGCGCCGCCAGTGGTTTGGACCACACTCCGGGGGTGCTCGCGGCGGATTTCCCCACCGACGCTGGAGCAGCGGACCAAACCCCGGGCGACACAGAAGCCTGTCCTACACACCCCCGCGAATGCGATACCTCCGCCGCCGCGACCAGACCGCGGCAGGGGAGCCGCAAGCATGCGCCACACGCCTCAACATTCGCGCACCCGCAACCCGCACGCGTCTCAACATTCGATCTCAACTTTCACGCTCGAAACAGCGCAAGCTATTGCGAAGTCATGCTTTCGTCGCAAAACGCGCTGCGCCGAAAACCCCCGCAACCCGAAACTTCCTCAACATTCGCGGGCGTCGTCACCCCCGCGCCTGCCGCCGGGCATAACGGTACAGCACCGCCACCAGCACCAGGAACACCAGCGTGCCGCCGGCGAGCGCCGCGCTCTCGAAATCGGCACCGACCAGCGCCAGCGGCGCATCGCTGCCGGTGCCATAGACGATCCCGGCGAACGCCACGCCCCACAGGCTCTCGCCGACGATCATGCCGGTCGCGGCCAGCACGCCCATCCGCTCGGCCGCCTCCGGGTCCGCCTGTCGCCGCGCCCAGCGGTCGTAGAACGATCCGATCACCGCACCCAGCACCACCGGCAGCGTGACCGCCATCGGCAGGTACACGCCCAGTCCCACGCCCAGCGGCGGCAGGCGCAGCTTGCCCGCACGACCCAGCAGTTCGTCGACCAGGATGATAGCCGCGCCGGCCAGCGCGCCGTAGCCGATCATCGACCAGTTCAGGTCGCCGCCCAGCACGCCCTTGGCCAGGGCGGAGATCAGGGCAGCCTGCGGCGCCGCCAGCGCGTTGGCGCCGGCACCGGGCATGCCGACGAACCCCAGCGTGGAGCCCAGCAGGTTCAGGACCGGCGGCACCACGATCGATCCGAAGATCACGCCGAAGATCAGCGCGACCTGCTGCTTCCACGGCGTCGCGCCGACCAGCTGGCCGGTCTTCAGGTCCTGCAGGTTGTCGTTCGAAATGGTGGCGACGCCGAACACGATGCCGGTGACGATCAGCGCATAGGCGACCAGCGCCTGCGTCGTCTCCGGCGGGGTGCCGCGCCCGAACAGTCCAACCAGCATCAGGCTGGCCGCGAGGACAGAGAGGATGCCGATCCCCGACACCGGCGAATTCGACGCGCCGATCAGGCCGGCCATGTACCCGCACACCGCCGCGATGACGAGGCCGATGACCAGGATGAACGCCAGCGCGCCGCCGATCAGCGCGACCTCCGATCCCGCCAGCGGTCCGCCGCGGATGACGGTCCAGAGCAGGATGCCGATCGGCAGCAGCATGCCGACCGAGACGATGCCGACGATCCCGATCGGCATGTCCCGTTCGCCCACCGCGATCGCCGCGCCGTCGCGCCGGGCGGCGGAGGCGTCGATAGCGGATCGGATGCCGCGCACGACCGGGCCGATGATCCGCACCAGCGTCCAGATCGCCGCCACGCCGATCACGCCGGCGCCGAAGAAGCGCACGTCGCTGCGGAACACGGTGCCGGCCCATGTCGCCACGTCGGCGCCCGCCATCGGTGCGGCGGCGGTCAGGATCGGCAGCAGGATCCACCAGCCGATGACGATCCCGGCCAGCATCGCGCATCCCACCGACAGGCCGACCAGATGGCCCGCCCCGATCAGCGCGAACGACAGCCCGCCCGCGATCCCGGTCGCGCCGCCGCCGGCACGGAACCACAGCGCCGCCTCCGCGGTCGCGATCCGCGTCTGCGTCAGGATGGCGAAGCCGGCCGAGGTGATCGCGCTCCACACGATCATCCACAGCCCGCGCGCACTTTCCGCCGCCCCCTCGCGGCCGCCCGCACCGATCTTCAGCACCTCGGCCGCCGCGCGTCCCTCGGGATAGGGCAGGGTGGTATCGACGACCAGCGCGCGGCGCAGCGGGACCGAGAACATCACGCCCAGGATGCCGCCGAACGCCGTGATCGCCGCCGTCGTCAGATAGGGGAAACCCTGCCACCAGCCGATCATGACCAGGCCGGGCAGCACGAAGATGATCGCCGCCAGTGTTCCCGCCGCCGAGGCGACGGTCTGGACGATGTTGTTCTCCAGGATCGTCGCGCCCGGCAGATAGCGCAGGATCGCCATCGAGATGACGGCAGCCGGGATCGACGTCGCGAAGGTCAGCCCGACCTTCAGTCCCAGATAGACGTTGGCCGCGGTGAACAGCAGCGTGATGAGCCCGCCGAGCAGAACGCCGCGGACGGTGAGTTCGGCGATGGGGCGATCGGGAGCGGTGGCCATGGGCGGAGCATGGCGGAAGGGGACCGCTTTGCAAAGCGGCAGTCTCTGTCCTACGGGCATCGGCGATCCGGCCACCAGGCCGTCGTCACGAATTTGGATTCCCGCCTGTGCGGGGATGACGGCGGGGTTGGCGCGGCGCGGGAGGAACGGGACGATGGCGGAAGCATTGCGGGTGGCACTGGCGGGGCTGGGCACGGTCGGCGGCGGCGTCGTTCGCCTGCTCGATACGAACCGCGACCTGATCGCCCGTCGTGCCGGCCGGCCGATCGAGGTGGTCGCCGTCTCCGCGCGCGATCGCACCCGCGATCGCGGTATCGACCTGACGCGCTTCGCGTGGCTCGACGACACCTCGGCACTGGCCACGCAGCCGGATGTCGATGTCGTGGCAGAGGTGATCGGCGGGTCCGACGGGCCGGCGCTGACCCTCGCGCGCTCCACCCTCGCCGCCGGCCGCGGGCTCGTTACCGCGAACAAGGCGATGCTCGCGCACCACGGGCAGGAACTGGCGGAACTGGCGGAGGCGAACGGCGCCGCGTTGAAGTTCGAGGCGGCGGTGGCGGGCGGCATCCCCGTCATCAAGGGCCTGCGCGAGGGGACGGCGGCCAACCAGATCACCCGCGTCTATGGCATCCTGAACGGCACCTGCAACTTCATCCTGTCCAAGATGGAGGCCGAAGGCCGCGACTTCGCAGAGGTGCTCGCAGAGGCGCAGGCGCTGGGCTATGCGGAGGCGGATCCGACCTTTGACATCGACGGGATCGATGCCGCGCACAAGCTCGCGATCCTCGCCAGCATCGCCTTCGGCACCCGTCCGGCCTTTGCCGGCGTGGCCGCGCAGGGCATCCGCCACGTGCTGGGCGCCGATATCGCCGAGGCGGCGTCGCTCGGCCACCGCGTCCGACTGGTCGGGCTGGCAGAGGCGGGACCGCACGGGCTGTTCCAGCGCGTTCACCCCCATCTGGTGCCGCTGGACCATCCGCTGGCGCATGTCACCGGCTCGACCAACGCGGTGGTGGCCGAGGGCGATCATGTCGGCCGACTGCTGTTCCAGGGCCCCGGCGCCGGCGAGGGGCCGACCGCCAGCGCGGTGGTGGCGGACCTGATCGACATCGCCCGCGGTGTCGCCGGCCCGCCCTTCGCGATGCCCGCCGCGCTGCTGACGACGCCGGTCGTCGCCGACAGCGGCGAGCGGCGTGGCCGTGCCTATGTCCGCTTCACCGTCGAGGATCGCGTCGGCGTGCTCGCCGAGATCGCGGCGGCGATGCGCGACGCGGGCGTGTCGATCGAGAGCCTGATCCAGCGCGGCGTCTCCGTCGACGGCCATGCACTGGTCGCGATCGTGACGCACGCAGGGCCCGAACGCTGCGTCACCCAGGCGCTGGAACGCCTGCGCGGCTCACAGAGCCTGGCCGGCCAGCCGCTCTGGATGCCGATTCTAGGGTAGCACGCGGCTCCCCGGCCGCGGGTACCGCGAGGATTACGGCGCCAGCTTCCGTGCGCCCATTATTGTCGTGCCGCGGCTGCTGGTGGTCATGCGGACACCCGCAAAGCCGCAGCCGGCGGCGATGGCGCGGCGTTCCTGGCAGTTGTTCGTGCGGGCAAGCAGGCGTTCACGCTCCGCCGGCACCCCCTCTGCACGGGGATCGCCCGGTTCGTAGCCGACGAAGGGGACGCGGAAACGGTCGGCGTTGCGCAGGCCGCAGACCGTGACGTCGGTCGTATCAGCGCTTGCGACGCAGCGGTGGTCGGCGGCGGTCAGCCGTCGGGCGGTGTCGATCAGGGTGAGGGGGTCCGCAGCGGCGAGCAGGAGCATGAGCAGTGGCATCGACGACCTCCCGGAAACCACATGGTGGACCAAGCACGGGAGGAGGTAAAGCCGGGGACGGAGGCTGGCGTAATGCTGGGGCGCGAGTCACGCCGGATCCTCGCCGCGACGCTCCCGATCGTACAATCAGCTATCTGGATCGACCCGGGCCACCCCCAGTCGCGGTATGTCGATCGCGGGACAGCGGTCCATCACCACCTTCAGTCCGGCCGCCTCGGCCCGTGCGGCAGCCTCTTCGTTGACGACACCCAGTTGCATCCACACCGCCTTCGCACCGATGGCGATCGCCTGATCCACCGCCTCGCCGGCGGCGGCGGGGCGGCGGAAGATGTCGACGATGTCGATCGGGTCACCCAGCTGCGCCAGCTCGCGGAAGACGAACTCGCCATGGACATGCTCGCCCGTGATCTGCGGATTGACCGGGATGACGCGATAGCCGTGCCGCTGGAGCATCGCCATCACGCCGTAGGAGGGGCGATCGGGTCGATCGGAAGCGCCGACCATGGCGATCGTGCGCGACGATTGCAGCAGTGCCTTGATCTCGGCATCGGTCGTCGGCGGCATCACACTCTCCTGATACGTACACCGGCAACGCGTGCCGCGCGGCCGGGTTGCCTCAGCGCGATGCCAGCCAGTCGACCACCTTTGCGGCGAGCGGAGCGAAGACGATGTCGTCGGGTGCGGCAGCCGGCGGATCGCCTGCGTCCGAAGCTGTCCGGATCGACACGGTAAGGGGCACGCGGCCCAGGAACGGAATGTCCAGCCGCTCGGCCGCCGCCTCCGCGCCGCCGTGACCGAAGGGGTCGGAGGCTTCGCCGCAATGCGGGCAGACGTAACCGGCCATGTTCTCGATCAGGCCGATGATCGGCACTCCCGCTTTCTGAAACAGGTCGATCGCGCGGGTGGCGTCGATCAAGGCCAGATCCTGTGGCGTGGAGACGATGACCGCACCAGCGGGCCGGTATTTCTGCACCATGGTAAGCTGGACGTCGCCGGTGCCGGGTGGAAGATCGATGACCAGCGTATCGGCGGCGCCCCATGCGCCCTCGACCAACTGGCCCAGCGCACCCGCGGTCATCGGCCCGCGCCAGGCGATGGCGCGGCCAGGCTCGACCAGCTGCCCCATCGACAGCAGCGGAACGCCCCATCTCGTCGCGACCGGTATGAGCTGCTTTTCCAGCGCCTCCGGCCGCGTGCCCTCCACGCCCAGCAGGCGGGGTTGCGAGGGGCCGTAGATGTCGGCGTCGACAAGGCCGACGCGGCGACCCGCACGCGAGAGGGCGATCGCGAGATTGGCGGCAAGCGTCGACTTGCCGACCCCGCCCTTGCCGCTGGCAACCGCGATCAGCGCGCGCGCGGCCCGTTCGGCGGTGACGATCACGCGCGCCCCGGGCGCTGCGGCACGTACCGCCTGTTCCATGGCGTCGCGCGCGGCGGGCGACAGGCCGGTCGCATCGAGGACGACACCGATCCGCTCGCCATCCGCCCGGACGGTGGCGCGCTCGCCCGCGATCGCAGCGACCGCCGCGGCAACTGTTCCATTGTCGGCCATGTCGCGCAGATAGGGTGCCGGCGCGCGCTTGCCACTGTTTTTCGTGGATCACGCTTCCTATAGAGGGTCCATGAAAATCCTGCCGCGCTGGGGGAAGCGCCCGATTATCCTCACCGCCGACAATTCCGACGGAGCCGGGCCGAAGGGTCCATGGGGTGGTGGCGGTGGCGGCGGTGGCAGCGACGGCCCCCGCAATCCATGGTCGCTGCCGCCCGCCGGCCGTCGCGGCGCAACCAAGCCCACGGCGCTGGACGAGTTCCTGAAAAAGGCGCGCGGCAGTGGCGGTGGTGGCGGCGGCGGCTTTCCGGGCTTGCCCGCGGGCGCCAATCCACGTGTCCTATGGGCGATCGGCACCGCGCTGCTGGTCGGCGCATGGCTGATCTTCACGTCGTTTCACCAGATCGGGCCGCAGCAGCGCGGCATCGTGACCTATTTCGGTCGCTATGCGGGGACGTTGCCGCCCGGCATCCAGCTGACCCCGCCGGCGCCGATCGCGCGGGTGCAGACGGTGGACGTCCAGCGGTTCCGCACCGAGAACTTTCCGCGTGGCGATGGCGTCAACCTGACGCTGACGGGTGACCAGAACATCGTCGACCTGACCTATTCGGTCAGGTGGAACATCGAGAATCCGCGCGACTATGTCTTTCAGCTCGCCGAGCCTGAGGAGACGGTGCGGGCCGCCGCCGAGAGCGCGATGCGCGCGGTGATCGCGACGACCACGCTGGATCAGGCGCTGGGGGCGGGCCGTACCACGATCGAGCAGCGGGTGGCCGAGACGACGCAGAGCATCCTGAATAGCTATCGCTCTGGCGTGCGCATTCAGGGTGTGTCGATCAACCGTGCCACGGCGCCGCAGCAGATCGTCGACGATTTCAACAAGGTGACGGCGGCGCAGCAGGAAGCGGTGGGCGCGGTCAACAAGGCGCGGTCCTACGCACAGCAGGTCGTCGCCAGTGCACAGGGCGAGGCCGCGGCGTTCGACCGGGTGTACGAGCAGTATCGACTGGCTCCCGAGGTGACGCGGCGCCGGATGTATTACGAGACGATGGAGGCCGTGCTGGCCAAATCCGACAAGACGATCGTAGAGACGCAGAACGTCGTGCCATATCTTCCGCTGCAGGGTGCGAAGCGGGCGCCGGAGCCCGATGCGGCGCCCGCGCCGCAGGCGGGAGCAGGCCAGTGAACCCCGCGTTGTTCCGCAATCCCGTGGCAATCGGCATCGCCGCCCTGCTGCTCGTCATCCTCGCCGCCGCGACCTTCGCGATCGTTCCCGAGACCAAGCAGGCGGTAGTATACCGCCTGGCCCAGCCGATCCGCGTCGTGAACCAGTACCAGCCCAACCAGCCGCTGGGGCAGACCGGTGCCGGACTGGTGATGCGGGTGCCGTTCATCGACCGCATCACGTGGGTCGACAAGCGCGTGCTGGACCTGGACCTGGAGAATACCCAGGTGCTGTCGACCGACCAGCTGCGGCTGAACGTCGATGCCTTCGCCCGCTTCCGCGTCGTCAATCCGCGACTGATGCTGGCGACGGCAGGCAGCGAGGAGGGCGTCGCCAACCAGTTGCGGCCGCTGTTCGGGTCGACGCTGCGCAACGAATTGGGCAAGGTGCCGTTCACGGCGCTGCTCAGCCCGGAGCGGACCGAGGTGATGGACGCGATCCAGAACGGGCTGGACGGCCGGGCGCGCCAGTACGGCGTCGAGATCGTCGACGTCCGGATCAAGGAGGCCGAGTTGCCCGACGGCACGCCCCTGGACAGCGCACTGCGCCGCATGCAGACCGCACGCCAGCAGGAGGCGATCACGATCACTGCGGAGGGGCAGCGCCAGGCACGGATCGTCCAGGCGGATGCCGATGCCGCCGCCTCGCGCATCTATGCGCAAAGTTTCGGCAAGGATCCGCAGTTCTACGACTTCTATCGCGCGATGCAGTCGTATCGACGTACATTCGGTGCCGATGGGAGTACCGATGGCCGTGGAGCGACCTCGATCATCTTGTCGCCGAACAATTCGTATCTACGTGAGTTCGAGGGACGGACCCGCTGACACCAGCGGCCTGCCGTTCATATTCAACCATCGTTCAGCCGATTTCGGCGATGAACCGCCGGGTTCGAACGACGAACGAGAGGAACTGATACACGTGCGCTACGCCTACGCCATCACCAGTGCACTTCTGCTCGGCGGAGCGACCGCTACGCTCGCCCTGCAGCCGACATCCGCGCAGACCGCCCAGAACGAGCCGGGCGCGATCCAGGCCGCGGCACCGCGGGCGGGCGCGCCGGGCAGCTTCGCCGACATGGTCGCGCGTCTGCAGCCGGCCGTGGTCAACATCTCGACCAAGCAGACCATCCAGGCGCCTCGTCAGCAGACCAATCCGTTCGCCGGCACGCCGTTCGAGAATTTCTTCGGCCAGATGCCCGGGCAGGGCGGTGGCCAGCCGCAGAAGCGCGAGGGCCAGTCGCTGGGCTCCGGCTTCATCATCTCCGCCGATGGCTATGTCGTGACGAACAACCATGTCGTCGCTCCCGCGCAGGGTGCGACGGTGGAGTCGATCACCGTCACGTTGCCCGATCGCAAGGAATATACCGCGCGCCTGATCGGCCGCGACGAGGCGTCGGACCTCGCGCTGCTCAAGATCGACGCCGCGAACCTGCCCTTCGTCAAGTTCGGCGACTCGGCGCGTGCGCGGGCCGGCGACTGGGTGGTGGCGATCGGCAATCCGTTCGGACTGGGCGGATCGGTGACCGCCGGCATCGTCTCGGCGGTGCACCGCGTCACCGGCCAGGGCGGCGCGTACGACCGGTTCATCCAGACCGATGCGTCGATCAATCAGGGCAATTCAGGCGGCCCGATGTTCAACCTGAACGGCGACGTGATTGGCATCAACAGCCAGATCTTCTCGCAGTCCGGTGGCAATATCGGCATTGGCTTCGCTATCCCGGCAGAAGAGGCCAAGCCGATCATCGACACCCTGATGAAGGGTGGGAAGATCGAGCGTGGCTATCTGGGCGTGACGCTGGGTGGCCCGGTTGACGCCGATGCGGCGGCGGCGCTGGGAATCGCCAAGAACCAGGGTGAGCTGATCGCGGGCGTGACCGCTGATGGTCCGGCGGGCAAGGGCGGGCTTCGCCCGGGCGACGTGGTGACCAAGGTCAACGGGCGGCCGGTGACGCCGGAAAACACGCTTTCCTATCTCGTGGCGAACGTGCAGCCGGGCCAGACGGCCAAGCTGGACGTGCTGCGCAACGGCCGTCCGCAGACGCTGAACGTGACCGTGGCGGCGCGCCCGACCGATCAGCAACTGGCGGCGCTGACCGGTCAGGGCGACACGTTCGGCGACGACAGCAACGACGGCCCGACCGCCGCCGTGCCGGCGTCGAGCCCGCTGGGCCTGACGGTGCAGCCGCTGACGGCGCAGATCGCCCGCCAGGTAGGTGTCGACTCGACGGTGCAGGGCCTGGTGGTCGCGCAGGTCGATCCGGCCAGCGATGCGGCGAACAAGCTGCGGCGAGGCGACGTGATCTCCGCCGTCAACGGCACGCCGGTCCGCACCGCGGCCGAGCTGGCGTCGATCGTGCAGCAGGCGAAGGCGGCGGGCCGCCCGCAGGTGTTGTTGCTGGCACAGCGCGGGCGCGGCGCCCCCAGCTTCATCCCGGTGCGGGTCAAGAGCTGAGCCCGTCTCGGCGTAGATGACAGTAGGGCCGTCGCTCGGGTGAGCGGCGGCCCTTTCCTTTTGGGTGATGCCGGGCGTAGGCTGGCACCATGAACGACGTCATCTTCATCGGGCTCGGCGGCGGCAAGCCGCAGGCGCTCGACCTTCGCCGCGCCAACCGCCACGGACTGATCGCGGGGGCGACCGGCACCGGCAAGACGGTGACCCTTCAGGGGATCGTCGAGGGTTTCTCGGCGGCGGGCGTGCCCAGTTTCGTGTCCGACGTGAAGGGCGACCTGTCGGGACTGGCGATGGCCGGATCGCCGCTGGCCAAGATGCACGCGACCTTCGCGGCGCGGGCGGCGGAGGTGGGCGAGACCGACTGGGCGTACCGCGACAATCCGGTGCAGTTCTGGGATCTGTTCGGTGAGCAGGGCCATCCGGTGCGTGCGACCGTCAGCGAGATGGGGCCGCTGCTGCTGGCACGACTGATGGACCTGAACGAGGTGCAGGAGGGGGTGCTGACCATCGCCTTCCACCTGGCGGACAAGGAGGGGCTGCTGCTCCTCGACCTCGACGACCTTCAGGCGCTGCTGGCGCATTGTGCGGAACGGGCGGCGGAGCTGACGACGACGTACGGCAATGTGTCCAAACAGTCGGTCGGCACGATCCAGCGCGCGCTGCTGCAGTTGCGGACGCAAGGCGGCGAACATTTCTTCGGCGAGCCGGCGCTTGAGCTCGCCGACATGATCCGCACCGACGACAACGGACGGGGGATCGTCAACATCCTGGCCGCGGACAAGCTGATGGCGTCGCCCAAGCTGTACGCGACGTTCCTGCTGTGGCTGCTGAGCGAGCTGTTCGAGCAGCTGCCGGAGGTGGGCGATCCCGACAAGCCGGTGATGGCGTTCTTCTTCGACGAGGCGCATCTGCTGTTCGACGAGGCGCCGGACGCCCTGCTGGAGAAGATCGAGCAGGTCGTGCGGCTGATCCGGTCGAAGGGGGTCGGTGTCTATTTCATCACGCAGAACCCGCTCGACATCCCCGACAAGGTCGCGGGGCAGCTGGGCAACAGGGTGCAGCACGCCCTGCGCGCTTTCACGCCGCGCGATCAGGCGGCGGTGCGTGCGGCGGCGGAGACGTTTCGCGCCAATCCGGGCGTCGACGTCGCAACCGCCATCACCGAGCTGAAGGTAGGCGAGGCGCTGGTGTCGCTGCTCCAGCCCGATGGCGCGCCGTCGCCGGTGGAGCGGACGCTGATCAAGCCGCCGTCCAGTCGCGTCGGCCCGGTGACGCCGCAGGAGCGCAAGCTGCTGATCGAAACGGATGCGGTGGGCGACAAGTACGATCACGTCATCGACCGCGAGTCGGCCGAGGAGTTGCTCGCCGCGAAGACGGGCGAGGCGGCGGCCGCAGCCGCAGCGGCCAAGGCCAACGACCAGGCGGCCAGGGACGCCGCGATCAAGGCCAAGGACGATGCCCGCGCCGCCAAGGAGGCCGAACGGGCGAGGCTGGCGGCGCAGCGCGAGGCCGACCGGCAGGCAAGGCTGGAGGAACGGCAGGCGGCGAACAGCTCCTGGACGAAGATGGCGAGTTCCGCGACCCGCGCGGCGAGTTCGTCGATCGGGCGGCAGGTGGCCAACGAGATCGGCAAGCAGGTATTCGGAACCGCAACGCGCCGTCGCTCGTCGGGAGCGGGAGGCGGCGGGCTGATCGGGCAGATCGCCCGCGGCGTGCTCGGCAACCTGTTTCGCGGCTGACGGAGATTATCGATGACCCTCGACCTCGACTGGACCCGCAGCGAGTGGGCCGATGCGGCGGACACGGTATTCGACGAGACGGTGGCGCTGCGCCGGGCGATCCATGCGGAACCTGAGATCGGACTGCACTGTCCGCTGACCACCGCGAAGATCAAGGCGGCGCTGGCCGGCCTGCCGCTGGAGTTTCGCGAAGGTCCTTCGACGACGGGGCTGGTGGCGATCCTGCGCGGGGGGGCGGGGCGGGCGGGCGACAATGGCCGTACCGTGCTGCTGCGCGGGGATATGGACGCGCTGCCGATGAGCGAGGAGACGGGGCTGCCGTTCGCCAGCACGATCGACGGCCGGATGCACGCCTGCGGGCATGACTCGCACACGGCGATGCTGGTCGGCGCGGCGAAGACCCTGTGCGCGCGGGTCGAGAGCTTGCCGGGCACGATCGTATTCATGTTCCAGCCGGGCGAGGAGGGCCATCACGGCGCGCGGTTCATGCTGGAAGACGGGCTGCTCGGCGATCCGGCGCCGGACGTTGCGTTCGCGCTCCACATCTCGCCGAACATGCCCTCGGGAGTGGTCGTGACGCGGCCGGGCCCGCTGCTGGCATCGGCGGAGACGATCCACGCGCGCATCGTCGGGCGGGGCGGGCACGCGGCGATGCCGCACGAGAATGTCGATCCGACGCCGATCGCGTGCGAGATCGTGCTGGCGTTGCAGACCTTCATCGCGCGGCGGATCCCCGTGCAGGATCCCGCGGTGCTGTCGGTCACCTCGCTCCACGCGGGCGGAACGGCGCATAACATCATTCCCGACTCGGCGGAGATCCTGGGCACGCTGCGAACCCTGTCCGAGGAGACGAGGGTAGCGATGCATGCCGGGTTCAAGCGGATCGTCGAGCATGTCGCCGCCGCGCACGGCGCGACGGGAGAGGCGTGGATCGACAAGGGCTATCCGGTGACGATGAACGATCCGCGCGCTGCGGCGATGTTCCGACGTACCGCGATCGATCTGGCGGGCGAAGGAGCGTACCAGATGATGAAGGCGCCGATGATGGGCGGCGAGGATTTCGCCTATGTCCTGCGGGAGATTCCCGGCGCGATGGCCTTTATCGGGGCAGCACCCGCGGGGAGCGATCCGGCCGCCAACCCGCCGCTGCACAACACGCGGATGACCATCGACGAGAGCGTGATGGCCAAGGGGATCGCGCTCCACTGTGCGATGGCGACGAAATTTCTGGAGCGCGGCTTCGACTGAGCGTCGGGCCACCTCATCATGATGCCGATCAGGTCCGACATCGTGAGGAAGTGAAAGCCGGTATCCCTATTTCTTGATCAGCCCGATCTCGACCAGCCGTTCGTGGAGATAATCGTGCGCGGTGATCGGGGTGGGATAGCGATCGGGATTGGCTGCGGTGACGGTCTGCGGCAGCGTCTTGATCAGGAAATCGGGCGCCGGATGCAGGAAGAAGGGCATCGAATAGCGCGAATGGCCGCGCCGCTCGGGCGGTGGATTGACGACGCGGTGCGTGGTCGAGGGCAGGACGTGGTTGGTCAGCCGCTGGAGCATGTCGCCGACATTGACGACCATCGCACCCTCCGGGGGCTTCACCGCCAGCCAGCGTCCAGTGGCACGATCGAGCAGTTCCAGCCCCGCCTCCTCGGCACCGAGGAGAAGGGTGATGAGGTTGATGTCCTCATGTGCGCCGGCGCGTACGCCCTCCGCATCGGCGGGGATCGGCGGATAGTGGAGCAGGCGCAGCACGCTGTTGCCATCGCGGACGGCGGGATCGAACCAGTCGGGCGCCAGGCCCAGATGGCGGGCGATCGCCGATAGCAGCCGGTCGCCCGCCCGGTCGAAAGCGGCGAACAGCTCGACGAAGGTGTCGCGAAACCCCTCCGGACGGGCGGGCCATATGTTGGGCGGCATCTGCCCGGCGAAACGGTGTCTTTGCGGCAGTTCGCGGCCGACGTGCCAGAATTCCTTGAGGTCCACCGCGGAGGCGCCCTTGGCGATCTCGGTCTTGAACGGCGTGTAGCCGCGCGCGCCGCCGCCACCGGGAGTGTGGTAACCGCGCTTCTCGTCGTCGGGCAGGGCGAACAGGGCCTGAGTCTCGGCCCAGGCGCGATCGATCAGGTCCTGCGGCACGCCGTGATCGGCGACGATGGCGAAGCCGAACCGCTCGAACGACTGGCCGAAGGCGGCGGCGAAGCCGGCGGGATCGCTGTCCTGCTGGGCGAGGCTGAGCGTCGGAACGTCGGCGGTCGTGTCTTCGGCGACAGGGGCGGCGGGGGTGTCGAGCATGGCCTGCTATCCTCTTGAATACGTCGTCATACCGCGCAGCCATGCCCGATGATAGGGTTACGCCGATCTCGCCCGCCGGCGCGGGGATCATGACCGATGCGGACCACCCCACGCCCGACCTGCCGGGTGCGCCGATCGGCTTCGTCGAGTTCGTCTGCCTGGTCGCGGCGCTGATGGCGCTGGGCGCGCTGGGTACCGATGCAATGCTGCCGGCGCTGCCCGCGATCGGCGAGGCGCTGGGCGTCGCGGACGAGAACCGGCGGCAATTCGTCGTCTCGGCGTTCCTGGGCGGGTTCGGCGTCGCTCACCTGATCCACGGGCCGCTGGTCGACCGTTACGGCCGGCGACGCGTGCTGCTGTGGGCGATCGGCGCGTATGTCGTGGCGAGCATCCTGGCGGCGGTGTCGGCCAGTTTCACGCTGCTGCTGGCGGCGCGGATCGCCGGCGGTGCGACGGTGGCGGCGACGCGGATCGCCACGGTGGCGCTGGTCCGCGACTGTTATCACGGGCGGGCGATGGCGCGGGTGATGTCGATCGCGTTCATGGTGTTCATGGTCGTGCCGATCCTGGCGCCGAGCGTGGGGCAGCTGGTGCTGCTGTTCGGCGACTGGCGGGCGATCTTCTGGGTGATCGCGGGGACGGCCGCGGCGCTGCTGGCGTGGATCTGGTTCCGCCTGCCCGAGACGCTGCGGCCGCACGCGGTGTTGCCGATCGCCCCGGCGCGGATCGTCGGCGGGTGGCGCATCGCGCTGACCGACCGGATGTCGCTGGGCTATACACTGGCGTCGACGATGCTGATGGGCGGGCTGTACGGGTATCTGAATTCCATCCAGCAGATCATGTTCGACATCTTCCAGCGGCCGCAGCTGCTGGCGGCGGTGTTCGCCGGGACGGCGGCGACGATGGCGGCGGCGAACCTGCTGAACGCGCGGATCGTGATGCGGCTGGGCACGAGGCGGATCGCGCACAGCGCCGTCATCGGATTGATCGTGCTGGCGGGCGTGCACCTGGCGCTGGCGGCGGCGGGGCGGGACAGCCTGATCGTGTTCGCGGTGCTGCAGGCGTTGACGATGGCGTGTTTCGGGCTGGCCACCTCGAACTTCTCGGCGATGGCGATGGAGAATATGGGCGCCATCGCGGGCACCGCATCCAGCGTGCAGGGCTTTATGAGCATCACCGCCGGCGTGGCGATCGGCGCGGTCATCGGGCTGGCGTTCGACGGGACGACGATGCCGATGGTCGGCGGGTTCCTGGTGGTCGGCATCCTGGCGCTCGGCGCGGTCGGCCTGACCGAACGCGGGCGGCTGTTCGGCGGCTGACGCGCGCGCCCACGGAACCCGGGCACCCCGCCTGCCGTTCGCCCCCTGTATCAAGCAAGGAGAGCGCGAGATGGGCGGTCATCAGGTACCCGGCATGGGATCGGGCGACGACGGATATGACGAGGAAGGCTATGACGAGAGCCAGCGTGCCGAGATACTGGAGGCGACGCGCAACGGGCCGAGCGACGGCCTGGTCCTGACCGATCTGAACCCCGACCTGGGCGACGACGACGAGGAGGACGAGCCGATCGACGAGCTGGACATGGACTCCGAGGAGGTCGGCGAGACCGACGCCAGCGTGACCATGGACGAGGACGATATGGACGAGGACGACGTCCAGGGCGATTTCGACAATGGCGAGGTCGACGAAGACGAGCTGGACGACAGCGACGACGCCGCCCTGAAGCCGTGAGGACGATCGCCGCGGCGATCGCGGCGGCGACCGTGCTGGCCGGCTGCTCGGGCGAGCAGCCGGTTGCCGGCGATACTCCCGCCGCATCGGCCCCGACGAAGGCCGCCATCAGCCCGACACCCGCGCCCGCCGCCACCGTGCCGCCCGCCGCCATCGACCCTGCCTCGCCACAGGCGGCGGAGGGAGTCGTCCGCCTGTTCCTGACCCGTGCGGTCGCCGGCGACCAGACTGCCGCACTCGACGGGTGGGACGGCGATCCGGACGCTGGCGCCGAGGTGCTGGCCGCCATCGCCGCCGCCGGACGGAACGCCGGGCAGGGCGCCCCGATCCGGGTGGACGCGGCGGTCGACGGCGACGCCGGCATGGGCCAGCGCTACCTGACCGTGCCGTTCGCGATCGGCTCGGCGCGGGGCCGGGCGGTGGTGCACCGGGTGGCCGACGGCATCGATGCCGACGATCCGCGCGTCCACGACTGGCGGATACGATCGGTGGATCTGGAGCGGCATTGATCTTCTCCCGATCGTGTCAGACTTAGCAAATTCTTGCAGTGCAGCGCCGCCTTTTTGCCCGATTTCCGCCAGCATTCGTTCATGGGAACGACAGAAACCGTGGTGTTCCGGCAACAGATGGAAGTTTGTCGAGGTTAACCGCTGCTGCGGTGCAACCTTCATGAGGCTGGTGGCTTCTGCGATGCCTGGATCAGACGGAGTGCCGTCACAATCCGGTTGTTGAAGCAGATCAAGGTTACATCACATGCGTAACATCCTCCTCGCCGCCGCCGCCCTGACCACTGCGGTCGTCGCGGCCCCCGCCATGGCGCAGGACGCCTATCCGGCGACCACCGCCGACGCCCCTGCCACGACCGAGACGGGCGCCCCCGACGGCACCGGCGCGTTCGGTTTTGAGCCCTATGTCGCCGTCATGGGCGGCTGGGAAGGTTTCGACCGCAACCCCGGCCACGGCATCCCCTCCACCCCGATCGGCGGCAGCAAGCTGCAGGGCGCGACCGTGACCGGCATCGTCGGCGCCAACGTGCCGCTGGGCCCCGTGTTCGTCGGTGCCGAGGGTGAAGTCACCAAGGGCGTCGATGGCGCGATCGACTGGGGCTACGGCGCCGCCGGCCGCTTCGGCTTCCGCGCCGGCGAGAGCGGCCTGTTCTATGGCAAGGTCGGCTATCGCTGGGTGAATTTCGACCGGTTCGGCAAGAACAGCCCCGATTACGACGCCATCACCTATGGCATCGGTGCCGAAGTCGGCCCGAAGGACATCGGCCTGGGCGGCCTGACCGGCAATTCGGGCGTGCGCCTGCGCTTCGAGGTCTCGACCTTCGGCAGCGCCGACAGCTTCCGCCCGCAGGCGGGCCTGGTCGCGCACTTCTAAACCGCGCCTGATCGAACGACCGGACGGGGCGGGGTGGCCGATGGGCCGCCCCGCCCTTTTCGCGTGTCCGGCACACGGCGAATGTTGAGGAAGTTGCGGGCTGCGCGGGTCGGCGCGCAGGGGCGAATGTTGAGGGTGGCGTGCGGCCTTCCGCCGGGCCTCGGCCTGCGAATGTTGAGGAAGTTGCGGGATGCGCGGGGTGGCGCGTAGCGGCGAATGTTGAGGGTGGCGTGCGGCCTGCCGCCGGGCCTTGGCCCGCGAATGTTGAGGAAGTTGAGGACCGCGTGGGGTTGCGCATGGCCGCGAATGTTGAGGGTCGTTCGGGGTAGTGTCCTGCGGCGGACGTCCGAGCGACCCAGCGACGCGCGCGGCGGCCTGCGGCAAGGAATGCCGGGCGTTTCCGGGGCGGCACCCGGCGGGGCGTTGTGGCGAATGGCGAGGAAGGCGACCGATCGCGGGAGCCGGCGAACGGCCCTGGCCGCGCGGCCTCGCGGCGCGGTGGTGATCGTGGACACGCATGGCGAAGGCTCCCCCTGGACCGACCGTCCTCCCTACGCCGATGGCCCCGTGTAGGACAGGCGCGGGGGCTTTCGCCCGCGCGTGCCGCTACCCACATCCGCTGGATGACGGGCCGGGTGAAGCGCAAGGCAGGACTGGCGGCAGCCGCGGCCCGCGCCGCCGCCGAGGCCGCGCCGGCAGAGGCGTGCGCGCTATGCGAGCGGCCGTTGGGCCGGCGGGTGGAGTGGCACCATCTGGTCCCCAAGAGCGAGGGCGGCCGCGCCACCGCGCCGGTCCACCCGATCTGCCACCGGACGATCCACGCGACGCTGGCGAACGCGGAACTGGCGCGGGACTATGCCGAACCGGCGGTGCTGCGCGCGCACCCGGCGATCGCGCGGTTCGTGGCGTGGGTGGCGGACAAGCCGGCTGACTTTTCGGTGCCGGTTAGACGGGGGCGGTAGGATGAAGTGGGCTGGCAATCGGTACGCATCGACCTATTATGCCGGCATGGCATCGTCGATCGATCAGCGCGAGAAGGTGGAGCCGGAGCCGGCATCGCAGGATGCCGGATACGACGCATGGAAGCGCGCGAAGGTCGAGCGGGGATTGGCGCAGAGCCGCGATCGGGCGACGATGATCCCCGTCGAACAGGTATTACGCGACCTGTCGCTTGAGGGTTAGTTTCACGCCGCAGGCACGCGACGATCTGCGTGCAATCCGTGACTGGATCGCCGACGACAACGTCGCGGCGGCAGATCGCGTAGTCAGCCGGATCGTACAAACGGCCATGATGTTCGGGCAGTTTCCGTTGCTTGGCCGCGCAGGTCAGGTCGAAGGAACGCGCGAGTTCTCGGTCGTCGGCTTGCCGTATCTGATCGTCTATGCGGTGGCATCGGAGAGCGAGGTCGACGTGCTGACGGTGTTGCACACGCGGCGACTGTATCCGCCAGTGCGCTGATGAAGTCGCGTCGTGGCAATTTGTTCAATACCGAGCGAAGTCGACAGTCTGGTATATCAGACGACGTGTCGACTTCGGTTGGCAGGATCGAGCCAGATCGTGTCCGCTCAATCAGGTCGTGTGACAGCTGGGAGAGCATGTCGCGCAGCCATTGGCGCGGGAATGCGTTTTCCGCGCTTCGGTAACGGCCGGACCGCATGAAGCAAAGTTCCCAAGGTATTTCCGGTCGCTCGGAAAATAGCGGCAGCCTTCAACATGCACTTCATGATCGCCATTCGATTGCTGTCGGTTATTCACATAATAACTTGCCATCCCGCCTATTCCTTTTGACGTTGGAAGGGCAGACTAGAAGTAAAGGCAGCGCAGGTCAGATACAGAAAAGTCCGAATTGGACGACATGTTGTTACACTGAACCGGCATGGGCAAAAGCCCATCCCGTCGGTCGGCGCCCGAAGCGCCGCCGGCCGGGCGCACCGCCGGACACGCAGGTCAGCGCAGGCGCTGACCCGACGCGCGGCGCGCCTTACTCCGCCGCCACGCCAGCCCGCGAGAACATATCACCCATGTCTCCGGCCGCACCCAAATCCTCGTTGGCCGGCTTCACCACCTTCGCCTTCTGGCGCTTGTCGAACGAGTCCCACACGTCGTTCCACTGGCCCTTGGTCGCGGCCTTCGAATATTCGGTGGCGCGCTGTTCGAAGAAGTTGGCGTGCTCGACGCCGTTCAGCATCGGGGCGAGCCAGGGAAGGGGGTGCTCGTCGATCATGTAGATCGGCTTCAGGCCCAGCTGGCCCATCCGCCAGTCGGCGATGAAGCGGATGTACTTCTTGATCTCCTTGGGCGTCATGCCGTTGACCGGGCCCATCTCGAACGCGAGGTCGATGAAATTGTCCTCGAGCCGGATCGTCGTCTGGCACACGTCGGCGATGTCGTCCTTCACCGCCTTGGTCAGGCACTGGCGCTCCTGACAGAAGGTGTGGAACATCTTGATGATGCCCTCGCAATGCAGGCTCTCGTCGCGGATCGACCAGGTGACGATCTGGCCCATGCCCTTCATCTTGTTGAAGCGCGGGAAGTTCATCAGCATTGCGAAGCTGGCGAAGAGCTGCACCCCCTCGGTGAAGCCGCCGAACATGGCGAGCGTGCGGGCGATGTCCTGATCGTTGTCGACGCCGAAGTTCTGCATGTAGTCATGCTTTTCCTTCATCTCGGCGTACTCGAGGAAGGCGCCATACTCGCTCTCGGGCATGCCGATCGTGTCGAGCAGGTGGCTGTAGGCGGCGATATGCACCGTCTCCATGTTGCTGAACGCGGTCAGCATCATCTTGATCTCGGTCGGCTTGAACACGCGGCCGTATTTCTCGTGGTAGCAATCCTGCACCTCGACATCGGCCTGGGTGAAGAAGCGGAAGATCTGGGTGAGCAGGTTGCGCTCGTGATCGGTCAGCTTCTGCGCCCAGTCGCGGCAATCCTCGCCCAGCGGCACCTCTTCGGGGAGCCAGTGGAGCTGCTGCTGACGCTTCCAGAACTCGAACGCCCAAGGGTATTCGAAGGGCTTGTACTGCTTGGAGGCTTGGAGGAGGGACATGGGATTACTCCGGTGAAGACGCGGCTCAGTAGCCGAGAAGGTGAAGGGTGAGGCCGCCGGCAAGGCCGATGGCCACCAGCAGATAGGCGATAATCGCGCAGGTCCTCCCCAGCGCGGGGGTGTAGAAGCGATTGCGGTGCAGCATGACGTTGCGGTCGACCAGCCACCACAGCACGATCGCGACCGAGAGGCTGGCGGCATAGACCACGCCGATGCGGACGGCGCCGGGGATGGCGAGCGGCACGATCTTCGTCGCCAGGTTGACCGCGAAGCCGCCGACCCACTGGTGCAGGTACAGCGGATACGAAACCCCGCCGGCCAGGACGCCGAGCCGGTCGCGCCGCCCCGGCGCGGTGAGCGCGAGGACCAGCGAGACGGCGAACAGGGCGCGGAACGGCTGGACGTTCCACCGCCAGGCGACCGCGAAGAACAGGGCGGCGGCCAGCGCGGCCAGCCACCGCTTGCCGGCGGTGTCGATGATCGGGCGGTCGCCGTTCAGCGCCGCTGCCCCCACGCCCAGCGCGATCGGCGTGAAGACCGACTGCATCGCCGTCAGCACCGCCGCGACGACCAGCCAGGTCGCCACCGACTTGCCCCAGCGGGTGAAGATCATCAGCAGCGGCGCGGCGAGGTAGAATTGCTCCTCTACCGAAATGCTCCAGAAATGATTGCCGGTGCCGCCGAGCGGCATCTCCGTCAGCGCGCGGGGGAAGACGGTGAAGGTGTAATGGGTGAAGGTGACGTCGTAGAACAGGTATTTGAACCAGTTGCCGTCGATGCCGCGCATCGCCGCGGCGGTGCCGTACAACAGCAGGATGGCGGTGAAATACGGTGCCCAGATCCGGGTGGAGCGATTGAAGAAGAAGCGCGGCAGATCGGCCCGGTCGCTCTTCAGGAGGATGCCGCCGATCAGCCAGCCGCTGAGCGCCAGGAACGCCGCGACCGCGAGGCTGCCGTCGATCGGGCCGGGGAAATGGACGCCCGAATGGTCGAGCAGCACGACCGACGCGAGGACGAAGCGCAGCCAGTCGAGATGCGGATAGGCATCGAGCTTGCGCGCCTCGGGATTGGCGGCGGCGGCGGCAGTGCCGTCGAGCCAGGTCGCGACGTCGCGGTTGGTGGGGGCCGTCGTCATGATTACTCCGTCACGCTCCACGACCACATCGCCGTCGCCGACATGGCGAGGACGATGCCGGCCGACAGGGCCATGATGCCGACCATGCGATAGGCATAGACCTGCCGCTCGGTGATCCGGGCCGACCGCAGGCGGAGGAGCATGAACGCGCCGGCCGCCGCGAGCACGGCGGCGACCAGATACATGATGACGACGCCATATGTCATGCGACCAACTCCTGCCCGGTGCGTTGGCGACCCGGACCCTTTGCAGGAGAATGACGATGGTCGATGCCACCCAGATCAAGGAACATGCCGAGGTGATCGGCGCGGACGGCGTGCATGTCGGCACAGTCGACCATGTCGACGGCGACCGCATCAAGCTGACCAAGAACGACTCGCCCTCGACCGAGGACGGGCAGGGGCAGAAGCATCATTACCTGCCGCTGGGCCTGGTGGCCGAGGTGGAAGGCGACACGGTGCGGCTGAGCGCGACCGGACAGAACGCCGTCGACCTGTTCGAAGAGGCGGAGTGACACCGGCTCCCCTCTCCCCTTGAGGGAGAGGGAGGTGCCCGCTGTCGCAGGCAGCGGGAGAGTGAGGGGGCCGTCCGTCACGGGCGGCCCTTTTGCATTGGTCGACGCTCCGACGCGATCGCCGTTGCGATGCCGTCGATGTTCTCCATGACGTCCGGATCGGCGAAGCGGATCACGCGGTAACCTTCGTGTTGCAGGAAGCGGGGGCGGGTGGCGTCGGCAACGATACGCAGGGCATGATCGTCTCCGTCAACGATCAGACGGCCGCCATGCGAGCAACAGTCGGCGACCGGCCGGGCCGCCCGCGTTCCCCGTCACTCCCGCACGCGGCGGCGCGGCGCGGGCTCCTTTCTCCCCCGCATGGAGAGAGGGATCCGGGGAACGCTCTTCACCCATCTTACTGACAGGCCAGGCACTCGTCGTAGTCCGTGCTTTCCAGCTCGAACTTCGGCTTCTCGATCGTGTTGTCGTTCTCGACCCCGCCGGCGAAACCGGCGCGCTGCACCGACTTCGAGCGGAGGTAATAGAGCGACTTGATGCCCAGCTCCCACGCGCGGAAGTGGAGCATCAGCAGGTCCCACTTCTCGACATCGGCCGGGATGAACAGGTTCAGCGACTGCGCCTGATCGATATAGGGCGTGCGATCGCCGGCGAGTTCGAGGAGCCAGCGCTGGTCGATCTCGAAGCTGGTCTTGTAGCAGTCCTTCTCCTCCTGGCTGAGGAAGTCGAGGTGCTGGACCGAGCCGCCATTCTCGAGCATCGAGTTCCACACCGCGTCGGTGTTCTTCGACTTCTCGTTCAGCAGCTTTTCCAGATAGGGGTTCTTGACCGAAAAGCTGCCCGACAGCGTCTTGTGGGTGTAGATATTGGCCGGGATCGGCTCGATACACGCGCTGGTGCCGCCGCAGATGATGCTGATCGACGCGGTCGGCGCGATCGCCATCTTGCAGCTGAACCGCTCCATCACGCCGACATCGGCCGCATCGGGGCAGGGCCCGCGCTCGACGGCGAGCTGCATCGACGCCTCGTTCACCTGCGCGTTGATCTGCCTGAAGATGCGCAGGTTCCACGACTTGGCCATCGCCCCCTCGAACGCGAGACCGCGCGCCTGGAGGAACGAGTGGAAGCCCATGACGCCCAGGCCGACCGACCGCTCGCGCGCGGCGGAATAGGCGGCGCGCTCCATGCCGGGTTCGTGCCGGTCGATATAATCCTGGAGGACGTTGTCGAGGAAGCGCATCACGTCCTCGACGAAGCCCTTCTCGTCCTTCCACTGGTCCCACGTCTCGAGGTTGAGCGAGGACAGGCAGCAGACGGCGGTGCGATCGTTGCCCAGATGATCCTTGCCGGTGGGCAGCGTGATCTCCGAGCACAGGTTCGAGGTCGACACCTTCAGCCCCAGCTGGCGGTGGTGCGCCGGCATCGTCGAATTCACATGGTCGGCGAAGACGATATAGGGCTCGCCGGTCGCCAACCGGGTCTCGACCAGCTTCTGGAACAGCGCGCGCGCATCGACGCGGCCGCGCTCCGACTGGTCCTTGGGGCTGCGCAGGATCCACTCGGCGCCGTCGCGCACCGCCTCCATGAAGGCATCGGGGATCAGGACGCCGTGGTGCAGGTTCAAGGCCTTGCGGTTGAAATCGCCCGAGGGCTTCCGGATCTCGAGGAACTCCTCGATCTCGGGATGCGAGATGTCGAGATAGCAGGCGGCCGAGCCGCGGCGCAGCGACCCCTGCGAAATCGCGAGCGTCAGCGAATCCATGACCCGCACGAACGGGATGATGCCCGAGGTCTTGCCGTTCAGGCCGACCGGCTCGCCGATCCCGCGGACATTGCCCCAATAGGTGCCGATGCCGCCGCCGCGCGAGGCGAGCCAGACATTCTCGTTCCAGGTATCGACGATGCCGTTCAGGCTGTCGGGCACCGAGTTCAGATAGCAGCTGATCGGCAGGCCGCGGCCGGTGCCGCCGTTCGACAGCACCGGCGTGGCGGGCATGAACCACAGGCGCGAGATATAGTCGTAGATGCGCTGCGCATGCGCGGCATCGTCGGCATAGGCGCTGGCGACGCGGACGAAGAGATCCTGGTACGATTCGCCCGGCAGCAGGTAGCGATCGTTCAGCGTCTCCTTGCCGAAATCGGTCAGCAGCGCGTCGCGCGAGTGATCGACCTCCAGCGCATAGGGCTGGGGCGCGACCGACTTGCTGTCCAGCGGGGCGTCCTTCGCCGGGGCTCCGGCCGCCGTCGGCTCGACCGTGTCGGCCGTCATGGCATCGTTCGTGAAATCCATGGCCACTCGCGCTCCTTCGTTCCCAGTTCGTTCGAATCGGGGTCTGTCACCGGTTTAGCACGCAACCACCGGCGCGTGCAGAACAAATGGAGACCATCGGTGCCGGGCCACTGCCCCGCTTCCCCGTCGATGTCGTAACGAACACACCATCTATTGGGTTCGTCGCCGATCCCTGACGCTACTGATTGTGCATTAGACGGGGCGGAGCAAGCGCATATTTCCGATCACGCCCGGCGGCGTCGCCGAACACCGCATGCCGCGGGGCAGCGACGCAAGCTTCCCTGCGGCCTCCGCGGATCGCAAGAGAACCTTTGGGGAACGTGAAATAAAAAGGCGCTATGGTACTTGGTGTGCCCGGCGGCTAAATGTTGTTGGGCACGCCACCCTTGAACGTCGGCTTGAAGCTTTTTGGCCGGTTGGCGAGCCGAGCCCTCACCACCGTCTGCCAAACCAGATCGCAACCCGTCGGCAGGCTGTTGCCGCGGTTCTGATTGCAGCGTTGGTGCTTGAGAATCCCATTGTCGAGAGTGCGCATCCCGCCATGGCTTTGCGGAACGACATGATCGAACGACGGATACTGAGGATAGTAGGGTTTAAGGCCCTTGGCACTCGGGACGGGCTTTCCGCATCCAGCGCAGATCGAACCCTGCGCCCACCGTAGTGCACGAAGCTGGTTGGCCTTTTGCGCTTTCGCTGACACGCGGACTGTGTATCTGCACCCAGTTAAAACCGGCTTACCGGACGCAAGTAGGCGGTCCGCCGAAGTGGCCCCAACATCTTTAATTCCACGCATCCTCATACGGGTACGCGTGTCCTGTTGGCAGGTATACTACCTCAATCCTGTGAGAGAGCCGGCCAGACACCCCCAAGCATGAAGCAGCGATCACTTCATGTTGGAGGAGACCATGTTGAAGGTGGAGCCGAGCTTGGTACCCAGCCGCGACATGGCGCTGATCGCCGCGACGGCGATGAGGGCGGCGATCAGGCCGTATTCGATCGCAGTAGCACCGCGCCGGTCGCGCAAGGCCTTGATGAAAAGCATGTCATGTCTCCTTCGATCAAGCACTGGCAGAAGGGGACAAACAGTTCGTTAACAACGCGATGCTCGCATCGTTGCGGACTTTCCGGTCTGGCTGGGACCGGGCCGATGCCGGCTTCGGTCCCGGTGGGGCATGCGAGGGCCGGGGTCGGCAGACAGGGCTCGACGGGGCATGACGCGCCCGGGCCGATCCCTGCAGGGTCACTGCTTGACCGGCCGGTCAGGGCTGGCATCATGGTTCGCCTGCGATGATCGGCGGGAGCGGGCGTCATGATGAAGGGGATTGCCGCGGCGGCCTTGTCGATGGCGGTCGCGCCGGTGGCGGCCCAGCAGACGGGGACCGACACGGTCGAGGTCGAGGGACGCAGCCGCGAGCAGATCCGTGCGCTGGCCACCACCATCGCCCGGCCCGGATCGTACGGCGTGATCCCCCGTTTTCGCGATCGGCTGTGCATCGACGTGCGGGGGCTGGTGCCGCGATACGCCAAGGTCCTGTCGACGAAGATCGCCGACGTCGCGCGCGAGGCGGGAGTGCGGGTCAGCGACGGGAAGTGCCAGGCGAACGTGGTCGTGCTGGCACCGGCGGATCCGGCCGCCTACATCGACTACATCATCGACGAGCACTGGCTGTTGATCGGCGACCCGGCGAACGGCGTGCCGCCGCGTTCGCTGCTGACCGAGTTGCGCCAGCCGCGGCCGGTGCGATGGTTCAGCGCCACGCGCAGCATCGCGTTGGGGAACGGGATGTGGCGGCTGGCGTCGGCGACGCGGATCGACAAGCTGGCAACCTATATCGTGATCGATGTCGGCCAGTTGCAGGGGATCAGCTGGAACCAGCTGGGCGATTATGTAGCGATGGTCGCGCTGGCCAATCCCAAGCTGAGCGATACCTATCCGCCCGCGTCCAGCGCGCTGTCGCTCTTCGCCGATCGCGATGCGGGCAGATCGATGGTGGCGGGGCGGACGGCGTTCGACCGGTCGCTGCTGTATGCGCTGTATCATGGCGACCAGAACCAGTCGGCCAGGCTGCAGGTGCAGCAGATGGTCAGCTCCATCGCGCATCAGCGCGGCGGTGGTGGTGGTGGTGGCGGGAAAGAAGAGGCGCGCTGAGCGCCGGGTGCCGTCCGCCGGCTGGCGGTGCGGCCGGGCCGGGGACGCAGGCCGTGCCGGGCGTCAGAGGCCGGTGATCGTCAGCGCCTCCGAAAAGGGAAGGAGCAGGACGACGGCGCCGTCCTCGTCCTTCACCTCGATGTGGCAGGACAGGCAGAGGCGGCCCTCGTTCACCTCGGCGCACATCACCTCGCGCGCGGCGCGCAGCGCTTCCTGGCGGACATGGTCCAGATCGGCGCGTTCCATGCCTTCGGGATCGTCGGAGACGGTGCCGCACTCGTGGAGATTGAAGAAATAGCGGGCCATCGTCGATCCTCCGTCGGTCCGGCCCGTCGCAGACTTGGTCGCGAAGGTCACGGCCAAATTATCCTGCGTTACCGGCGCGGTGGAGCGGGAAGGACGGGACGGAGCCCGATGGTGCGCTATCCGGCGCGGCGGGCGATGCGCGAGGGGACCGGCGGCGCGGCGATGCTGGCGACGTCGATCGATTCGGCAAAGCGGAGGCCGGCGCGGCCGTCCTGCGCCCAGCGGACCTGGGCGGCGATCATCCGGTCCTCGACCAGCTCGATCAACAGGTCGATGCCGACCGATCCGGCGTCGAGCTTCGTGCCGTCGATCATCGCGCCGGTGGACGAGATGTCGCGGATGCGCACGTCGCCCTGGCGCCCGTTGGCGACGATGCGGGCGGAGCGGAGCATGCGCGTGCGCGGCGCGCGGCTGACGCGGAAGCCGATCGGCTCGGCATGGACATCGCCCCTGGAAAGCCGGCCGACGATCTGTTCGGCCCGAGTGGGGCGGCCATAGACATAGCCCTGGATGTGGCTGCATCCCAGTTCGCGGACCAGGTCGATCTCGTCCTGCACCTCCACCCCCTCGGCGGTGGTTTCCATGCCGAGCGTGTCGGCGAGGGTGACGATCGCGCGGATGATCGCGGCGTTGCGGTTGCCCGGCTGGGCGATGCCGCGGACGAAGGACTGGTCGATCTTGATCTTGTCGAACGGCGCGGTGCGCAGATAGCCGAGCGAGGAATAGCCGGTGCCGAAATCGTCGAGCGCGAGACGGACGCCCAGCCCCTTCAGCGCACGGAACATCTGGTCGGTGGCGATGGTGTCGTTCAGGAACACGCCCTCGGTGATCTCCAGCTCCAGCCGGTGCGGGGCGAGGCCGGAATGCGCCAGCGCGCTGGCGACGATGCCGGGTAGCTGCGGGTTGGCGAACTGCACGGGCGAGAGGTTGACGGCGACGCGCACGCCGCCGGGCCAGCGCACCGCCTCCTCGCAGGCGGTGCGCATCACCCATTCCCCCAGCGCCTCGATCATCCCGCATTCCTCGGCAACGGGGACGAATTCCGACGGGGAGACGAGGCCGCGAACCGGATGCTCCCACCGCACCAGCGCCTCGTACCCGACGATCCGCGCATCGGCGGTGCCGACCACCGGCTGATAGCAGAGGTGGAAGTCGCCGGCGCCGAGCGCGGCGCGCAGGTCGTCCTCCAGCTGCTGGCGATGGCGGGCGCCGGCCAGCATCTCCTCGGCATAGAAGCGGTGCAGGCCGCGGCCGTCGCCCTTGGCGGCATAGAGCGCGAGGTCGGCGTTGCGGATCAGCGTTTCGGCATCCTCGCCGTCGTGCGGCGCGATGGCGATGCCGATGGAGCAGCCGATGCTGACCTGGGTGCCGCCGATCAGATAGGGTTGGGACAGGGCGTCGATCAGCGCGCGGGCCAGCGTCGCCAGCCCCTCGCGCCCGTCGGTGCCGGGGAGGAGAACCTGAAACTCGTCGCCGCCCAGCCGGCCGACCAGCCCCGCGGCGCCGACCACGCGCTCCAGCCGCTGCGCGACCGTCTTCAGCAGCGAGTCGCCGGCCTGGTGGCCGAGCGTGTCGTTGACCGCCTTGAACCGGTCGAGATCCATCAGGAACAGGCTGGTCGGGCGATGCTGGCCGGCGGCCTGCGCCAGCGTCTTGTCGAGCGACAGGCGCATGCGCTGGCGATTGGCGAGGCCGGTCAGCCCGTCGAACAGGGCGAGGCGGGTGATCTCCGCCTCGGACTTGCGCTTCTCGGTCAGGTCAGCGCCCGAGCCGATGAAGCCCTGGAAACGGCCCAGCTCGTCGACCACCGGCCGGCCCGAGATCGACCACCAGCGCGCACCCTCGCGGTCGGTCGCGGCGCAGATCGAATAGTCGGAGAAGGAGGTGCGCGACGACAGGTGGAACGCCAGTGTCCGCTCGGTACCGGGCGCGGCCGAATCCATGCGGAAGATGTCGGTCAGCAGGCGGCCGACCGGCGGGGCGTCGGCCGCCGCGATCTGCTCGGCGACCTTGGCCGAGAGATAGGTCACGCGGCCGTGGCGATCCGCCTCCCAGAACCAGCCGGTGCCCTGACCCTCGAACTCGGCGATCATCTTGACCGCGTGGCGCCCCTCGTCCGCCTTGCGGGCGAGCGCGATGGTGGCGGCGCGGTCGTGGTGCGCCAGCCGCAGCGTGGCGAGGCCCAGCGCGCCGAGCAGCACCGAAGCCTCGACGATGACCAGCGGCGCATAGACGAGGACCGCCATCGCGACGACCAGGCCGGCGCCGAAGCTGAGGATGGCGGCGCGGACCGAATGGACGGCAAGCCCGGACAGGCCGAGTGCGCCCGCGAGCATGACGATCGAGCCGAGCTGCACCGGATGCGCGGGGGCGGAGGCGGTGCTCCAGATTAGCGGCAGCAGCGTCGCCGCGATCGCCGCCGAGGTGGCGGCGAGGAAACGGGCGCGGGCATAGGGCGGCCAGCCGAACACCGGCCGGCGGACGACCAGCATCGTCGCGGCGGTGCCGCCGGCCAGCAGCAGGGCGAGCGCCAGCGTGATCCACGCGCCGCGGGTCGCGATGATGGCGGCCGCGACCGCCACGCTCTGGACCCCCGCCGCCATCGGCCATGCCGCGGCGACCTGTTCCAGCTGGTCGAGCGATCGGCCGGCGGTGTCCTGCGGATCGTCGGCGATGCCCAGCAACATCGCCACGGTGGGGCGATCCTGGTCGGATGAAGTGGAGGCGCGGCGATGCATGGTCGATGGACGTAGGATCGACGGGTTTACGATCGCGCCAGCACAACTGGTGAATGCCGCGTTAGGGTCCGTTTCGGAGCCAATGCTGGAAGGGAGGCCGGATGTTGCCTTGCGGCAGGGGCTGGCGCAAAGCGTTCGCCCATGAGCACGACCATCAACGACACCGACCTGATCGAAAGCGTCGCCGACGCGCTGCAGTTCATCAGCTACTATCACCCGATGGATTACATCCGCGCGCTGGGCGAGGCGTACGAGGCCGAGCAGAGCCCGGCGGCCAAGGACGCGATCGCGCAGATCCTGACCAACAGCCGCATGTGCGCCGAGGGGCACCGGCCGATCTGCCAGGATACCGGGATCGTCACCGTCTTCGTCAAATGGGGGCAGGATTGCCGGCTGTCGGGCGACCGGTCGTTGCAGGAGGTGATCGACGAGGGGGTGCGCCGGGCATACCTGCATCCCGAGAACAAGCTGCGCGCATCGATCCTGGCCGACCCCGCCTTCACCCGCCGCAACACGCGCGACAATACGCCGAGCGTCCTCCATGTCGAGATGGTGCCGGGCAGCACTGTGTCGGTCGACGTCGCGGCCAAGGGCGGCGGGTCGGAGAACAAGTCGAAGTTCAAGATGATGAACCCCAGCGATTCGATCGTCGACTGGGTGCTGGAGATGATCCCGCAGATGGGTGCCGGCTGGTGCCCGCCGGGCATGCTGGGCATCGGCATCGGCGGCACCGCGGAGAAGGCGATGCTGCTCGCCAAGGAATCGCTGATGGGCGCGATCGACATGGGGCAGCTGAAGGCGCGCGGCCCCAGGAACGATATCGAGGCGCTGCGCATCGAGCTGATGGACAAGGTGAACGCGCTGGGCATCGGCGCGCAGGGCTTGGGCGGGCTGTCGACGATCCTGGACGTCAAGATCCTGGACTGGCCGACCCATGCCGCGTCGAAGCCGGTGGCGATGATCCCCAATTGCGCCGCGACCCGCCATGCCCACTTCACGCTGGACGGCAGCGGCCCCGCTTATCTGGAGGCGCCGAAGCTGGCCGACTGGCCGCAGGTCGACTGGAAGCCCGACCAGGCGGCGATCCGCGTCGACCTGGACACGCTGACGCCGGAGGTGGTGCAGAGCTGGAAACATGGCGACCGGTTGCTGCTGAACGGCAAGATGCTGACCGGGCGGGACGCCGCGCACAAGCGGATCGCCGACATGCTGGCGAAGGGCGAGGAGCTGCCGGTCAGCTTCAGGGGGCGCGTGATCTATTATGTCGGGCCGGTCGACCCGGTCGGCGAGGAAGTGGTCGGCCCCGCCGGCCCGACCACGGCGACGCGGATGGACAAGTTCACGCGCATGATGCTGGACCAGGGCCTGCTGGCGATGGTCGGCAAGGCCGAGCGCGGCCCGGACGCGACGGCGGCGATCGCAGAGGCGAAGAGCGCGTACCTGATGGCGGTGGGCGGCGCGGCCTATCTGGTGGCGCGGGCGATCAAGGGATCAAAGGTCGTCGGGTTCGAGGATCTGGGGATGGAGGCGATCTACGAGTTCGAGGTCAGCGATTTCCCGGTGACCGTCGCGGTGGATGCCGAGGGACAGAATGTCCACAAGCTGGCACCGCTGGTATGGCGTGAGAAGATCGCGCGCGAAGGGCTGCTTCAGCCGGCCTGACCGCCTTGTTCCACCCGCCGGACCTGCCATGATCGGCCGGCGCGACGATGGGGAGGCGGAGATGGGCAGGGCGTGGTGGTCGGACCGGCGGGGGTGGTTGTTCGGGCGGCGGGGTGCCGTAGCGGCGGCGGCGCTGCTGATCCCCGCTGTCGTCCTGATACGCGTGCCGGCGGCGCTGGCCTTCCCGTACCGCGCGCAGATCGGCGCGACGACGATCCTGTCGGAACGGTCGCTCGACCCGCGCATGGCGATGGTGCTGGCCCGCGCGGATACCCTGCTCGCCGCCAGTCCGCTGTGGCGGCCCGGGCTGACGCGGCAGGTGGTGCTGACCGATGGCGGCTGGCGCTGGCAGGTGCTGGCGATCGGCAGCCGCGGTGCGATCGCGCTGCGCCGGCCGTTCTCCGATGCGCTGATCTTCAACCGGAGCGATGTCGGGCGGGACCGGGTGACGAACGGCGCCGCGATCGGTGGCGTGCGCACCCTGTCGGGCACGATCGCGCACGAGATGACCCACCGGCTGGTGGCCGGTCGGTTCGGCGAGCTGCACTATGCGATGATGCCGCTGTGGAAGCGCGAGGGCTATGCCGATCATGTCGCGCAGGAGACCAGCATCGATCCCGGCGACGAGGCCCGCATCCGGGCCGCGGACCCCGATGCGCCCGTCCTGGCCTATTACGAGGGGCGTCGGCGCGTGGCGACGGCATTGCGCCGGAACGGCGGGTCGGTGGACGCGCTGTTGGCACAGTGAGCGGCGGAGAGTTCCAGTGGCGTTGACGCGGAACCGTGCGTGGCAGGAGCCGGCAGGCTGGACGATGGCGGCGGTGGGGATCGGCTGCGTCCACCTGATCGCCGCCGATGCGCCGGCGACCTATCCGATGGTCAACGCCGTGGCTGCTGTGGCAGGACTGACGGCAGGTCGGTGGCTGGCCGGGCGGCGGGGGCAGGGCGCCGCGATGATCCTGGCCGGTCTCGCCGTGCTGGCGACGGCGCTGGTCGGCATCCGCGTCGACGGGATCGCGCGGTGGGTGGCGGTGGGGCCGGTACGCTTGCAGCCGGGGCTGATCCTGGTGCCGCCGCTGGTCGTCGCCTTCTCCCGGCGCGGCGGAATGGCGGCGGCGCTGGGCGTGGCGATGGCCGTTGCCGGGCTGGCGCTGGCGCCGGATCGGGGAACCGCCGGAGCGCTGGCGGCGGCGCTGGTGGTGATCGCGGCGATGCGCCGGGATGCGGTGGCGATCGCGCTGGCGCTGCTGGCCAGCGCCGGCTTCGCCCGAACGCTGCGCCTCGCCGATCCGCTGGCGCCCGCGCCGTTCGTCGAGGGCGTACTGGCGGCCGCCGCCGGGCACGGAATGCGGACCGCGCTGCTGATCGTCGGTGCCGCGGCGATGGTCGCGCCCGGCCTGTGGCGGCTGGCGGCGGGTGGTGCCACGCGTCCGGCGGCGGCGTTCGTCGCGATCTGGGCGGGGTTGCTGGCGGCGGCGCTGCTGGGATCTTATCCGACGCCGGTGCTGGGATACGGGGCCAGCGGCGTGCTGGGTTACGTGCTGGCGCTGGTCGCGCTGGGGACGGGTGGCGGCAGGGGGCGGCGGGTCGGGTAGCGGCGGGCAGAGGAACGGCGCAAGCGTGCCGGTCGTTGCGATCGGATACCATGGAGTCAACGTCATGAAATCGGTCGCAATCGCGCTTCTGCTGCTATCCAGTCCCGTCGCCGCCGGCGCCCAATCGACGGGCGGTGCCGCCGCGTCGCAGGGCGGCGGGTTGCTGGGCCAGGCGGGTGGCCTGCTGGGCGGGGCGATGCCGTCGATCGGGTCGATCGGGGCGGGCAACGCAGCCGGCCTGCTGGGCTATTGCGTCAAGAACAAGCTGCTCGGCGCCAGCGGCGCGTCGACCGGCGCGGCAGGCGTGCTGGGGCGACTGGCCGGCAAGAAGGATGTGACGACGTCGCCCGGCTACATGGCGGGGCAGGCAGGGCAGGTGCAGACGCCGAATGGCGAGGCGCTGTCGCTGGGCTCGCTGCGCGGGCAGGTGAAGAACCAGGTGTGCAGCCTGGTGTTGAGCCGGGCGCGCTCCTTCCTGTAACCGTCAGCCGTAGCGCAGCACCAGCGCCGGATCGATCTGCGCGGCGCGGCGGGCGGGGATCAACGTGGCGAGGATCGCCCCGGCCGTCACCGCGGCCAGGATGGTGGCGATGGCCAGCGGCGAAATGCTGAGCGGCAGGTCGAGAAAGACGTCGTATTCGGGCGTGCCGCCCAGCCACGGGCGGAGCGCGGCGACGAGCGGGTCCTTCGCCGCCTTCAGCCCGAGGCCGATGGCAAGACCCATGGCCTCGCCCGCCAGCCCGATCGCCAGCCCGACCGCGACGAAGACGCTTGCCATCGACGCGGCGCTGGCGCCCATCGTCCGCATGATCGCGATCTCGCGCACCTTGAACCGCACGAGCATGCCTAGCGAGGAGAGGATGTTGCCGAGCGCGATCGCGGTGACCATCGAGACGATCGCGGCCATCGCGACCCTTTCCTGCGCCAGCGCGCCGACCAGCGCGGCGTTGAGCTCGCGCCAGTCGTGCACGGTGACACCCGGCCCCAGCCGGCTGCGGAGGGCGGCGGCGAGCGATCCGACGGCGCGTTCGTCGGTCGCGACCACGTCGATCCGCGACGCCACGTCACCGCGGGCGAACAGCCGCTGCATGTCGTCGATCGGCAGCACGACGCGGCGGCCGTCGATATCGGCATGATCGGTGCGGAAGATGCCGGCGACGGTCAGCGCGGTGGTGCGGACCTCCAGACCGCCATCGTCGGCGGCAACCGCGGTGGTCACCGCCAGCGGGTCACCGGTGATGACCCCCAGCCGTTCCGCCATGCCGATGCCGATCGCGACATCGCCCTTCGCGGGGAGACGACCGGACACCATGGCGCCGTCGCCGTGCAGCGCGGGCAGGTGCGCGATGTCGGCGGCGCGCAGGCCCTGCAACTCGGCGGGCTGAACGCGGCCGGCCGCGGTGACGAGGCTGGATTGCACGAGCGCGGGGGTGGCGCGGGCGACGCCGGGGACGGTGGCGATACGGGTCGCGAGGCGGCGCCAGTCGGGCAGGTCGTGCCCGGCGCGCGTGACCGCCAGATGCCCGTCGATCGATGCGACCTGCCTCGCCAGCCGCGCCTCCGCGCCGTTCATGAAAGCGATGACGAGGATCAACGACGCGACGCCGATGGCGACGCCGGCACACCCGATCGCGGCGACCAGCAGCATCAGTCGTCCGCCGGGACCCGGCAGCAGATAGCGGCGGGCGAGCAGGCGTTCGTGCGCCGTCAGCATCGTTCCGTTGCTTCCCCCGGATAACGATCCATCCCGCCGGCGGCGCGGGCGCATGACGGATCGCAGAAATGAGAAGAGGTTGCCGGGCGTCTCCCGACGACCCGACAACCCCTAAACATGGTCAGCGGCCGGAGAGCTCCAGCCCGGGAGACCATGAGGCCTCTTCGATCCCGGCCACGTCGTTGATTGGGGGAGGATACCCCCCGACGCCGCCGATCGGATCCTAGAGGCCAGTCCCCCGAACGAACTGAACCGACCCCACTGCTGAACCATGAGACATCGGATCACCTCCTTTCGCTTGTTGATAGCCAAATGCCGCCGGTTACCGGCGACACCAGCAATGTGTGCGATCACGGGGGTGGTTACAAGACTTGTATTGCGGGCGAAGTTGATCGACACTCCGCCGCTGCGCCGCTTTCGCCCGGCCTAGCGGCAATCCTCGATCACCCGGCCTACCTCCGCCCATGACGGCAGGACCAGCGGCGGCTGGCCGGCCTGTTCGAGCGTGAAGGTGCCGCGGCTGAAGGCCATCGCGTCGAGCAGGCGGTCGTCCGCCCCCAGCACCGCGTCGAGCATCACCAGCGGTGCCGCATCGGCGGGCGCGCGGGCCTGCACGGGCAGCGACCGGACCGTGCTGGTGGTGCGGACGGTGAGTGCCGTGGCGGCGGCGGGCGACGGCCGGGTCAGGATCAGGCGGCGCCCGGGGCGGTCGCACGAGACGGTGACGAGCGGGCGGCCGTCCGCGGTGGCGTAGCGGGCGATGCCGGCACCCCCGGGACGGGCATAGGACCAGTTCCCCGGCGTGCGCGGCCAGTCGCGCCAGTCGCTCGCCAGCGGTGGTGGCGGCGGCAGGGCGACAGCGACGGGGGTCGGCGCGGGCGCGGGAGCCGGCGGCGTCGCGGCGGGAACGCAGCCTGCCAGTACCGCCAGGGCGATGCCGATCGTGGCAGGCGCGGCGAGGGGACGGTGGAGCGGAAGGGGAGAGGCCATGGTCGGGGGCTTAGGGCGCGGTGCCGCCCGGCTCAACCCGTCGGCGCGATGGAACCGGTGGACCGCGCCGCCGGTTCGACCGGCAGCAACGGGAGCACCGAATGTCCACCGAACAAGCACCAACCCAGATCCTCGCCCAGTCGAACGTCGCGCACACCATCAAGGTGGAAAGCCGCGATGGCGATGCGGTGGGATCGGTCTATTCCTTCATGGCCCACAAGGGCTCGGGCCGGGTCACGCACGCGGTGCTGTCGCTGGGCGGCTTCCTGGGCATGGGCAAGAGCTTCTACCCGGTGCCGTTCGCGCTCCTCCAGTTCGATCCGGTGCGCGACCTGTACGTCATCACCGTTGACCGCCGCCTGCTGGAAGGCGGGCCGAGCTGGTCGAACAACGCGCCGGTGTTCGATCAGGCCTATGCCGACCGGGTCGCGAGCTATTACGGGTCGGCCAGCGAAAACCTGGCGGCGGGCTGAACCAAGGAGAGACGACATGAGCATCTTCGGCAAGATCAAGACCGCCATCTTCGGCGAACACGGCCCGTTGGGCGGTCAGTTCGGTGGCGGCGCCAAGCCTGCGCCGGCGCCCGCACAGGCCCCGGCGTCCCCGCCACCCGCGGCGCATCCACCGACGACGGCCAACGAGCGGCCGGCGACGATCCCCGCCCAGCCGGCGCCCGCCGCGCCGGCGCAGGCGGTCGACGTCGAGCAGGTGCTGACCGGCATCGCACAGCGCAAGGGCAATCCCGACCTGAACTGGCGGACATCGATCGTCGACCTGATGAAGCTGCTCGACCTCGACTCCTCGCTCGACAATCGCAAGGAGCTGGCGACCGAGCTGGGCTATTCGGGAGCGAAGGACGGATCGGCCGAGATGAACATCTGGCTGCACAAGGCGGTGATGCGCGAGCTGGAGAAGAACGGCGGAACGGTACCGGCGGGATTGAAGGACTGACGCGTCGGGCGGCGCGCGGGATCGTCCCGGCGCGTCGCCCCCTTTTCCGACGTTCGTAGACATATCACCTACCGTCGGCGGCCCGGACGGCCATGCTACCGCCCCCCGCGGCGACCGCCCATGCGCATCTTCGATTCCTTGCCGTAGCGCGTCTTGCGCGTCCCCGGCTTGCCTTCGTTGCTGCGGCCCATGATCGGGGCCTTGTGCTGTTCGACGGGCAGGCCGAGCTCCTCGTTCTCGAGCTGGCGGATCTCGTCGCGCAGGCGGCCAGCTTCCTCGAATTCCAGGTCGGCGGCGGCCTTGCGCATCTTCTTTTCGAGGTCCTCGATATAGGCGCGCAGGTTGTGGCCGACCATGTGCGGGCGATCGTCACCGATATCGACCGTCACCTGATCCTTCGATGCGACATGCGCGATGATGTCGCCGATGTTGCGGCGGATCGTCGTGGGCGTGATGCCGTGTTCGGTGTTGTATGCCTCCTGCTTCTCGCGGCGACGCGACGTCTCGTTCATCGCCCGCTCCATCGATCCGGTGATGCGGTCGGCATACAGGATCACGCGCCCGTCGACGTTGCGGGCGGCGCGGCCGATCGTCTGGATCAGCGAGGTCTCGGAGCGTAGGAATCCCTCCTTGTCGGCGTCGAGGATCGCCACCAGCCCGCATTCGGGAATGTCGAGCCCCTCGCGCAGCAGGTTGATGCCGATCAGCACGTCGTACACGCCCAGCCTGAGGTCGCGGATCAGCTCGATACGCTCAAGCGTCTCGACGTCCGAGTGCATGTAGCGGACCTTGATCCCCGCCTCGTGCATATATTCGGTCAGATCCTCGGCCATCCGCTTGGTCAGCGTGGTGACGAGGGTGCGGTAACCGGCCTCGGTCGTCTTGCGGCATTCGACGATCAGGTCCTGCACCTGCTCCTCGACCGGCTTGATCTCGATCGGCGGATCGATCAGCCCGGTCGGGCGGATCACCTGCTCGGCGAAGACGCCGCCGGACTGCTCCATTTCCCACGGGCCCGGCGTCGCGGAGACGCAGACCGTCTGCGGGCGCATCGCGTCCCACTCGTTGAAGCGCAACGGGCGGTTGTCGATCGCGGAGGGCAGGCGGAAGCCGTACTCGGCCAGCGTGATCTTGCGCCGATGGTCGCCGCGCGACATGCCGTTGATCTGGCCGATCGTCTGGTGGCTCTCGTCGACGAAGAGCATCGCGTTTTCCGGCAGATACTCGAACAGCGTGGGCGGCGGCTCGCCGGGCAGGCGGCCGGTCAGGAAGCGGCTGTAGTTCTCGATGCCGTTGCAGCTGCCGGTCGCCGCGATCATCTCTAGGTCGAAGTTGGTGCGCTGTTCCAGCCGCTGATGCTCGATCAGCTTGCCCTCCGCCTCCAGCTCCTTCAGCCGCTCGGTCAGTTCGTGGCGGATCGCCTCGGTCGCCTGCTTCATCGTCGGGCCGGGGGTGACGTAGTGCGAATTGGCGTAGATGCGGATCGAATTGAGGCTGGCGACCTTGCTGCCGGTCAGCGGATCGAACTCGACGATCTCCTCGATCTCGTCGCCGAAGAACGAGACGCGCCACGCCGAATCCTCGTAGTGGGACGGGAATATCTCGAGATTGTCGCCCTTCACGCGGAAATTCCCGCGGACGAAGGCGGCGTCGTTGCGCTTGTACTGGAGCGCGACGAGCTTGCGGACGATCTCGCGCTGGTCGACGCTCTGGCCCTTCTTCAGGTCGAAGATCATTGCCGAGTAGGTCTCGACCGAGCCGATGCCGTACAGGCACGACACGCTGGCGACGATGATGACGTCGTCGCGTTCCAGCAGCGAGCGGGTGGCCGAGTGGCGCATCCGGTCGATCGCCTCGTTGATCGACGATTCCTTCTCGATGTACGTGTCCGAGCGGGGGACGTACGCCTCCGGCTGGTAATAGTCGTAATAGCTGACGAAATACTCGACCGCGTTGTTCGGGAAGAAGGACTTGAACTCGCCGTACAGCTGCGCCGCCAAGATCTTGTTGGGGGCCAGGATCAGCGCCGGGCGCTGCATCTCCTCGATCACCTTGGCCATGGTGAAGGTCTTGCCGGAACCGGTCACGCCCAGCAGCACCTGATCCTTCTCTCCCTCCTTCGTCGAGGCGACGAGTTCGGCGATCGCGGTCGGCTGGTCGCCGGAGGGGGTATATTCGCTGACCAGTTCGAACCGCCTGCCGCCTTCCACCTTGGGCGGTCGGGCAGGGCGGTGGGGGACGAACTCCTCGCCGGTTTCCGGTTCGGCGAGGTTGGTGCGGATCTGGATGGCCATGCGCGCGAATATGGGGAACGGGAAAGGAACAGGCAACGTCGACGGTGATCCTTAGGGCACCCAAGCAGACCTATGGTTGACCCCCCGCTGCCCGGTTCTTATTGCGCGAGGTTCGCAAGACACCGGGAAATTTGATGACCGTCGCCACCGACACCCGCGCGCCCGCGCTGCTCCCCGAGAACCCCGCCTTCCTGACCGCGAAGGTGCTGTGGGTGCGCCACTGGAACGAGCATCTGTTCTCGTTTGCGATCGAGCGGCCGGCGAGCTTCCGGTTCCGGTCGGGCGAGTTCGTGATGATCGGGTTGGCGGGCGAGAAGAAACCGCTGGTCCGCGCCTATTCGATCGCCAGCCCGCATTATGCGGAGGAACTGGAGTTCCTGTCGATCAAGGTGGAGGACGGCCCGCTGACCAGCCGGCTGCAGCTGATCCAGCCGGGCGACGACATCTATCTGGGCAAGAAGCCGACCGGTACGCTGGTGCTGGACGCGTTGTTGGGCGGCAAGCGGCTGTTCATGCTGTCGACCGGTACCGGACTGGCGCCGTTCCTGAGCCTGATGCGCGATCCCGACGTGTACAGCGCGTATGACCAGGTGATCGTGGTGCACAGCGTACGCCGGGTCAGCGACCTCGCCTATCAGGACGAGATGGACGGCCGGCTGGCCGAGGATCCGCTGGTCGCGGACGAGGCGGCGGCGCAGTTCCACTACGTCCCGACCGTGACGCGAGAGCCGTTCCGCAACACTGCCCGGATCGGCGCGCTGATCGACGACGGGACGCTGTTCGCCGGCCTTTCCGGCGCCGGGGCGCTGGATCCGGAGACGGACCGGGTGATGTTGTGCGGATCGACCGAGATGATCCGCGACTTCGCGCACCTGCTGGAGGCGAAGGGCTTCGTCGAGGGATCGAACGCCAATCCCGGTACCTTCGTGATCGAGCGCGCGTTCGTCGGCTGACCAACCATTCCCTTCGCACCGCCACGATGCGGGGCTGCGAAGGATAAGCTGACGGCAGGTTGTCGAACGGCGGCGGTTATTGTGCGGCGCGATTGGCAGGCGTGTCGATGCAGCGTTCCAGGCGCCTGGCATCGATCGGAGCGGTCGCCGGTGCGGCGGCACCGATCGGCGGTACGTCGACGGGACGGCCGATCGCGACGGCGGCGAAGCGGCGACCGGCGATCGACGAGCAGGCCATGGCGGCGCGGAGCAGCCGGGCCGGGGTACGATACCCCTCATAGGACAGGCGGAAGGTGCCCCAGTGGATGGGGATCGCGGTTGCGGCGTTCAGGCCGGCAAAAACCTGCACCGCCTGCGCCGGGCCGATATGGCTGCCGCTCGACATCTGGCCACGGACGAAGCGAAACGCACCGATCGGGATCAGCGCCAGTCGAATCGGGCCGAGCGCCGCCGCTTCCGCCGGCCAGCGGCCGTCGCCCAGGCCGGTGTCGCCGGCGAAGAACAGGTTGCCGCCCGGCAGGGTCACGACGAAGCTGCTCCACAGCGCGCGATTGCGATCGGTGAACCAGCGGCTGCCCCAGTGATGGTTGCGGGTGACGTGGACGCGGACCGGCCGGCTCCAGAACCGGTCGCGGGCGACGCGGGGGCGCCCCTCGACCGTTACCGCATGATGCCAGTCGGCGGCCTGGGCGGGGATGCCGGCACTGCGCAGGATGGCGTCGTTGCCCAGGCTGGTGACGATCAGCGGCCGGTCGCGTGCCCATAACCGCTTCAGCGTCGGCAGGTCGAGATGATCGTAATGATTGTGGCTGAGCAGGACCAGGTCGATGCGTGGCAGGGTGTCGAACGCGATGCCCGGCCGGGCGACGCGGTGCGGGCCAAGGCCGAACGGGCCGGTGCGCTCACTCCATACCGGATCGGTCAGGATGTTGAGGTCGGGGGTCTGCACCAGCACGCTGGCGTGGCCGATCCAGGTGGCGCGCATCGGTGTCGCCAGCGCCTCGTCTGGCGTGGCGGGGGCGATGACGATGGGTACCGGCGCGCGGTCGAGCAGCTCGGCCGGCCGGGCCGCGCGGACAGCCACCGTGTCGGGCCAGACGGGACGACCGTCGTCGCCCGTCAGATTGCGCCAGAGGAAGCCGGCGCGGCTGCCGCCGCCGGGCGGCGCGGCGGTATCCGCGTCGCCATCGGGATTGCGGAAGCGGTCGCCGTCATAATGGTCGCTGTCCGGCCCGTCATAATAGCGACGGTCGAGGAAGCGGGGGATGACCGTTACCGCCAGCGAGGCGACCACGGTCAGCCAGAGGAGCAGTTTGCCGGCAGAGCGAGCGATGGCGGCCACGTTGCTTCCTCGGGGTGCAAGGAGGCCAACAACGCAAGTTAATCGCGGATGTTCAATCGCGGCGGCGTGGCCGCCTCCATGCCTGCTCGACGCGCCACTGCCACAGCATCAGGAGCGGCACGACCACCGTTTCCATGACGAGGCCCAGCAGATGCCCGGTCGAGGGTGCGCCGACCGCCAGCAGCGACACGCCGCGCGACAGGCCGCCGACGACGATCAGCCCGCCCAGCAGGCGGAAACGGGCGCCGCGCCGCTCGATCGCCGGGATGCACGACAGGAAGCCGAGCCCCGTCGCGAAGAAGATGCCGGAAATGTAGCGGAAGTGGCTGTCCAGATCGCGCGGTACGTCGCCGGCGAGCCCGAAGGCGGCCGGGCCATGGAGGATGCCCCTGCCGCCGACCACCAGCGGCAGCAGGCATGCCACGGCGATCGCGAGCTGAAGTGCGCGCCGGCCCTTCATCCCAGCAGGTCCTTGCGGACGTGTATCGCGCGCAGCGACACGCGCACCTCGATCATGAAGCCGACCAGCGAGGCGATCAGCAGCAGCATCGACAGGATGAACGCCACCGCCACCGCACTGGCCAGGTGCAGCTTGGCAAGGGTCGCGACGAACAGGCTGGCGACGACGATCGCGGTCATTACCGCGCTGGACACGGCGAGAAACAGCGAGGCGTTGATGATCGAGATGCGCCGGTCCAGCCGCCGCAATTCCCAGATGTGGCGCTCCAGCTCCTTGCCCGTGGCATTGGCATGCAGCAGTTCCAATGCGCGGACCCGGTCGACCACCCGGCTGAGACGACCGGCCAGCACGTTCAGCAATTGCCCGATCGCGGTGAGCATGAAGATCGGCGACAGCGCCAGCGTGATCGTCTGCGCGACCGTGGTGATGCCGGGGAACAGCTGGAGCATGTATCCCTCCTTAGCGTCGGCGATAGCGGAAATACCAGACCTCGTGCCCCTTGCGACGCGCCTTGCGCTCGTAACGGGTTTCGGGCCAGTCGTCCGGCCGCACCAGGAAGTCCGGTGCCGATCGCGCCAGCCATTCGAAATCGGACCGCTGGTTCATCACCATCATCGACCAGCGGCAGTAGGTGGGATCGTCCGTGCCGAGGCGGAACTCGGCACCCGGCTTCAGCTTGGCGGCGATCAGATCCATCGGACCGTGGTTCATCATCCGCCGCTTGGCATGGCGCGCCTTCCGCCAGGGATCGGGATGGAGCAGGTAGACGCGCGACAGGCTGGCATCGGGCAGCCGCTCGATCACCTCCAGCGCGTCGCCCATGTGCAGGCGGACGTTCGCCAGGTCGCCGTCGCGGATGTGGTTCAGCGCGCCGACGACGCCGTTCAGGAAGGGCTCGCACCCGATGAACCCCGCATCGGGGTGGGCGGCGGCCTGTCCGGCGAGATGCTCGCCCGCGCCGAAGCCGATCTCGACCTGCAAGGGACGATCGTCGCCGAACAGCGTCGGAGCGTCGAGCGGACCGTGCTCGGGTACCGAGACGCGGGGCAGCATGTCCTCGACCAGCGCGGCCTGCCCGGTACGCAGCTTGTGCCCCTGGCTGCGACCATAGAGGCGGCGGATCTTCATCGGGTCGTTCATCGCGCGCCTGTAGCTTGGGCGAGAGGTGGAGCAAAGCACCTCGCCCGGATGTTGCGATACCGATGGCCCATGACGATGACGACGGTGTCGACGACCTGAAGGCGGCAGACGCCAAGGAACTGCATCGTACCGTCCGCGAGGAGGGCGAGGACGAGCTTGATCGTCCGACCGCCGCGCTGTTCTGGTCCGGACTGGCCGCGGGGCTGGCGATCAATACCTCGCTGATCGCGGAGGCGGCGCTGCACCGCGAACTGCCCGACATCGGCTGGCGGCATCTGGTGATCGCGCTCGGCTATCCGGTCGGGTTCGTCATCGTCATCCTGGGGCGAATGCAGCTGTTCACCGAAAGTACCGTCACGGCGATGCTGCCGCTGGTCACGCGGCCTTCGGCCCGGGCACTGCGCCGGACGTTGCGGCTGTGGGGGATCGTGCTGGGCGCGAACCTGATCGGCACGGCCATCGCCGCGGCGCTGATCGACGCAGGGGTGCTGGGCGATCCGGCGCTGCGGCGGTCCGCATTGGAAATATCCGCGCGCATCCTCGATCTGGGTCCATGGGAAACCTTCCTCAACGCGATCCCGGCAGGGTTCCTGATCGCGACGATCGCGTGGACGCTGCCCAATGCGCGCGAACAGGCGTTCCTGGTCATCTTCGCAATCGCCTATGTCGTCGCGATCGCCGGGTTCAGCCATTCGATCGTCGGATCGGACGAGGCGTTCCTGCTGCTCTTCGCGGGGCGGACGGGCATCGGCCAGACCGTGTTCGGGCTGATCGCGCCTGCGGTGCTCGGCAATCTGGTCGGCGGCGCCGGATTATTCGCGGTGCTGGCGCACGCACAGGTCAGCAGCGACAAGCAAGGGGACGATGGGCATGGGTAAGGCCAAGGACACCGCGCGAAAGGCGGCGCATCAGGATCGCAAGGCGACCCACCGCGCCACCCGCAAGCAGGACGGGGCGCTGGTGCGCGTTGCCGGCAAGGCAAGCGAGGTCGCGGACCAGCCGCCGCTGATCGCCCTGTCGGCCGCGACCATCCTGCTGGGGGCGGTGCTGCGCCGTCCCGCCGTCGCGCGGAGCGGCGTGAGGATGCTCGCGAGCCACCTGCTGGCGACGGGCGTGAAGACGATCCTGAAGAACGCGGTCGACCGCACCCGGCCGGCGCGCGCGGTGAAGACGGGATATCGCGCGGGCAAGGGAACGGGGGCGGACGACCCGTCGCTGAACTCGTTTCCCTCCGGCCACACCGCCGGCGCGGTCGCGGTGGCGCAGGCGGTGGCCAGCGAGAACCGCCTCGCCGCCCTGCCGCTGCAGGCGGCGGCTCTCGGCGTCGCGGCCCTGCAGCCCAGCCGCGGCAAGCACTATCTGTCGGATGTGATCGCCGGTGCCGCGATCGGCTGGGCCGCGGAGCGCGTCGCCCGCGCGGCGATCCGGGCGGGCGAGGCAGGCTTCGAAGCGGGACGCGCGCGGCTGATGCGCCGCGGCGCGTAATCAGCCGCGGACGCGGGCCTTTCGCGCGGCGTAGCGGGCGTCGCGTGCCGCCTTCATCTCCGCCTCGGTCGGCATGACCGGCGCGTACTTCTTGGCGGCGAGCGCCGCTTCCTCGGCAGCCTGGGCCTGAGCGGCCTTCTTGTCGGCGATCGCCTGCTCACGTGCCGCCTTCTTATCGGCGCTGGCCTGCAGCTTGGCGGCTTCCTTCGCCTCCGCGGCGGCGCGGCGGGCGGCGACGACGGCCTCGTCGACCGGCGGCTTGGCGCGCAGCTTCTCCAGCGCGGCCTGCTTGGCCTTGGCGGAGAGCGCGGCGCGCTCCTGAAAACTCTGTTCCTTGAACGATGGCATGGTAGGCGGGGATTCCTGTCGATGTAAGAGATTGGCGGCCCGTCGGGACGCCGGGCGCCCTCAGATAGAGCAAAACGCGCGATTCCACAAAATCGCCGCATCGACGGCATCGATAAGACAGCGGAGAACGAACCCGATGATACCCAGAGAGCTGATCGGCACGGCAAAGGTGCCGGGTGGCGAGGACCTGCGGCTGTTCCGTCGGGGCGACGACTTCATGATCGTGCTCGATCGCAACGAGCTGATGAACAGCCGGATGAGCGGTTCGGAAGAAGCGCTGGCGACGATGACGTGCGACCGGCTGAACGGCCGGCCGGCGCCGCACCTGCTGGTCGGCGGCTATGGCATGGGCTTCACGCTGCGCGCGGCGCTCGCGGTGCTGGGGCCGGAGGCGCGGGTGACGGTGGCGGAACTGGTGCCCGAGATCATCGCCTGGGCACGGGAGCCGATGGCGGCGCTGACCGCCGGCTGCCTGGACGATCGCCGCGTGACCCTGGTGGAGCGGGACGTCGCCGCGGTGATCGGGGAGGGGGCAGGGCGGTACGACGCGATCCTGCTGGATGTGGACAACGGCCCCGACGGACTGGTGCGCGATGCCAACGATCAGCTCTACTCGGCTCGTGGCCTGGCCGCGGCGCGACGGGCACTGGCGCCCGGCGGCATATTGGCGGTGTGGTCGGCGGCACCGGACACGGCCTTCACGCGGCGGCTGAAGGTGGCCGGATTCGCGGTCGAGGAGGTCGGCGTGCGGGCGCGCAGCAACGGCAAGGGCGCGACGCACACCATCTGGTTCGCGTGGATGGCGTAGCGGGTACGCCCGTCATCCCGGCCCCGGGCCGGGACGACGGGCGCAGCGTTCCTATGCGACGGCGGCCTTCAGCCGGTCGACAAGGTCGGTCTTTTCCCAGGTGAACAGGTCGCCTTCGGGCTCGCGGCCGAAGTGACCATAGGCGGCCGACTTGACGTAGATCGGCGCGTTCAGCTTCAGGTGCTGGCGGATGCCCTTCGGCGTGAGGCGGACGAGCTGCGGCAGGACCTGCTCCAGCTTCGCCTCGTCGACGGTGCCGGTGCCGTGCGTGTCGACATAGACCGACAGCGGCTCGGCAATGCCGATCGCGTAGGACAGCTGAATGGTGCAGCGCTTGGCGAGACCCGCCGCCACGACGTTCTTCGCCAGGTAGCGCGCGACATAGGCGGCCGAGCGATCGACCTTGGTCGGATCCTTGCCGCTGAACGCGCCGCCGCCGTGCGGCGCGGCGCCGCCATAGGTGTCGACGATGATCTTGCGCCCGGTCACGCCCGCGTCGCCGTCCGGCCCGCCGATCTCGAACGCGCCGGTCGGGTTGATGTAGACCTTGGTCTGCTCGGTGACGAAGCCGTCGGGCAGCACGCCCTTCAGCACGCCGGTGACGTAGGCGTGCAGCTCGTCATACTTGGCGGGATCGGCGTTCTGACCCTGCAGGCAGTATCCCGCCTTGTGCTGCGTCGATACGACCAGCGCCGTCGCGCGGACCGGCACGCCGTTCTCGTACTGCAGCGTCACCTGGCTCTTGGCGTCCGGCTCGAGGAAAGGCGCCTTGCCCGAGTGTCGATCGGCAGCCATCGTCTCGAGGATTTTGTGGCTGTAGTACAGGGTCGCAGGCATCAGGCCCGGCGTCTCGTCGGTGGCGTAACCGAACATGATGCCCTGGTCGCCGGCGCCCTCGTCCTTGTTCGAGCCCTCGTCGACGCCCATCGCGATTTCCGCCGACTGGCCGTGCAGGTTGTTCTCGAACGTGAACGTCGCCCAGTGGAAGCCGGACTGTTCGTAACCGATGCGCTTCACCGTGGCGCGGACTGCCGCCTCGATCTCGGCCAGGGCGCCATCCGCCCAGGCGCCGTTCTCGTACACGCCCTTGCACCGGATCTCGCCGGCCAGCACGACCAGATTGGTCGTCGTCAGCGTCTCGCACGCGATGCGCGCCTCCGCGTCCTTCGACAGGAACAGGTCGACGACGGTGTCGCTGATCTGGTCGGCGACCTTGTCGGGATGACCTTCCGAAACGGACTCGGAGGTAAAGATGTACGAACTGCGCATCGAAGCCTCATAAAGATATAAAGATAGCTTTATATCGGCACTAGCGGCTGCGGCGGCGGATGGCAACGGCGAGCGCCACGAACAGCACCGCGACGATCGCCGCCATCCAGTTGCCCGCGCGCGCGAACAGCGTGGGCGGCAATGGCGGCGGCACCGGCAACTCGATCGCACCCGCGGTTTCGTGCGGGACGGCGGCGAGGAGCCGGCCGTCGGCGGCGATGATCGCGGAAATGCCGGTCGGCGTGGCGCGGACGATCGGGAGCCCCTCCTCGATCGCGCGCAGCCGCGCCTGCGCCAGATGTTGAGGCGGGCCCCAGCTGCCGAACCAGGCATCGTTCGACGGATTGAAGATCAGGCGCGGCCGATGCGCCGCATCCACCACCTCGCCCGAGAAGATGATCTCGTAGCAGATCTGCACGCCGACCGCTCCGAATCCCGGCCAGGCGATCGCGCCGGGGCCGCTGCCGGGCGTGAAGTCCATGTCACCCGGGACGAGTCGGGCGAGACCCAGTGGCTTCAGCAGCCAGGGCATCGGCAGATACTCGCCATACGGCACCAGATGCGCCTTGTCGTAACGGCCGGCGATACGGGCGTCGGGGTTGATCGCCAGTACCGAATTACCCGCCGCCACGACGTTGCTGTCCCGGTCGAAATGCAGGCGGACGGCGTTCGTCATCAGCATGTCGCGCGGGCCGAGCGCGCGCGCCATCCGCTCCCGCAACAGTTCCGGCCAGCGGGAGCCGTAGATATAGTCGGGATAGCCGCTCTCGAGAAAGTCGACGACCAGCCCCTCCGGCCAGACCACCAGCCGCGGTATGGGGCCCGGCCGGCCGGACAGCCGGATCAACGCCGCCAGCGACCGCTCGCCCGCGCCGACGCGAGCATCGTTGCCGATGTTCGGTTGCACGACCCGCACGCGCGGCGCATCGGCGGCGGCGGGCGGCGCGTTCGTCCATAGCGCGGACAGCGCCGCCAGCGCCGTGGCCGGCAGAGCGATCGCCGGCAGCATCCAGCGCCGGCGCGCGAGCAGCAGCAGCGACCCCGCAGCCAAGACCGTCAAGCCGGACAGCGCATAGGTGCCCGTCCATGCCGACAGCCGCGCGACTCCGATCGCCGGCAGCCACAGCACCGCGAGCGGATTCCACGCATAGCCGGTGAACAGCACCGCGCGCAGATACTCGGTGCCAATCCAGGCGGCCGCGAAGATCAGGATATAGGCGGCGTCCGGTATGCGCCCGCGAAATCGCCACGTGATGCCGCCCGCGGTCATCGGGAAGATCGCGAGATACAGGGCCAGCGCGACGGCGGCGAAATAGCCCAGCACCGGCGGCATCGCGTCCTGAAAGTCGAAGGCGTGCTGGAACCAGTTGTTGTTCACCGTGAAATGACCGAGCCCGAACAGCCAGCCTCGCCACATCGCCGCCCGGAATGTCGGCGCCGCATGGGTCAGCGCCATCCACCCGGCGATGCAGGCGATGGCGATCGGCCACAGATCCAGCGGCGCGAAGCCGGTGGCGGCGACGGCGCCTAGAATGACGCTGATGAGCGATGGCGACAGGCGAGAGATCGGGTGAGGCACCACGTCGCTATGGGTCGCACGGCGTCGCTCCGCAATGGCGGCGCTCGCGAGGTGACGTGAACGGTGGCGCGGGGTCGCTGTGGATCCGTCACCGGCTATTCGCCGCTGGCCTGATCACGATGGGTGGAATAGGAGGCCCGACCGCCCCTGCCGGTTTCATCTTAACGGGCGGGACAGGTCTTCGGTCTAAGATCGGTGCACGTGACGGTCGATGATCCGTGCGATGCCGGATCCGGTGCGGCTTGGGTGGGGCCGCCCGGCTGGACAGTATCGATCCGATGGTCGAAGCCGTGCCGCGACGGCAGCGAATGAGGTTGTTTCCAATGCTATTCATGCTGAAGACGAGCATTGTCATCATCATCCTGTCGGCCGTCGCCCTCTATGGCCTCAAGCAGGTGGTGAAGGTGCCGCTACGTGCGCCCGTCATGGCCGCCATCTACGCTACGGTGTTTGCATTCGTGGCGCTCTCGATCAATCAGCCCTGGATCGCCTTGCTCGTCGTCGGTGTCGCGGCGGCGTTTGTGACCAGAAATCGCGCGGTTGCGGGCGGCATGGCTCTGTTCCTGATCGTCACCGTGCCGACGGTATCGCAGTGGTGGGTGATCGGCGGCCTTCAGATGATGAAGATCTATGCCACGACGTGCGTAGTTCTCGGCATGCTTGCGGCGAGCTTCGCGTGGCAGCGGTCGGGCCGCGGTGCGAGCTTCGCCTATGATCTGCCGATGTATGCGATCGTTCTGGTTCTCATCTTCAGCGCAGCGCGAGGTACCACGCCCACGAACATGTTGCGGGTGACCACGGAATACTTCATCGCCTATTCTTTACCCTATTTTCTTGTTCGGAATGCCTTGAAAGACGCTGATAGTGTCCGCAATGCGTTCCTGTTGATTGTTGCGGCCGGTGCAACGTTATCGGTCATCGCCATCTTCGAGAGTGTCAGGGTGTGGCCGATCTACCAGGTATATGGCCAGATGTTCCACTCGCTGAGCCTTGCCAACGTCAAGATGCGCGGCGGACTGTTGCGGGCGGCAGGTCCGCTGATGAACCCGCCCCTGTCCAGTACGGTCCTGGCCCTGTGCTTCGTCATTGCGCTCGCATCGCGCGATCTGTTCAGATCGCGCAGCGCACATCTCGCGACACTGGCGTTGCTCGCCGTCGGACTGTTCATGATGCAGGCGCGCGTGGGCTGGCTGGGGGCGGTCGCCGGCAGCTTCGGGGTCATGTTCTCGCGGCGCGGTGCAAAGGGCATGATCGTGCCCGTCCTGATCATGGGCATGGTGGGCGGCGCGATCTATGTCGGCGCGAAGACCAACCAGCGGTTCGGCAATCTGGTCGGTTTCTCCGCGGATGCGAAAGGAAGCAACGAATACCGCGACGCGCTCAGCGAACGCGGTTTCCAGATCATCAGGCAGAATCCCGTCATCGGTCTTCCGTACGCGGCCGTGGAGGCGCAGATGGAGTCGCTTCGGCAAGGCGAAGGCATCATCGACTTTACCAACGCGTATCTGGCGATCGGCCTGTTCTCCGGCTATCTCGGCCTGGGATTGGTCTTCATGAGCTTCATCCTGCAGATCTGGTTCTCCTTGTCCGGCCACAGGGCCGCCAAGGCGAGAGGGGCTGGGAGCTTCGCGGATGTCGGCATCGGCGTGGTGCTCGCCGCGGCCGGCATGCTGCCGTTCGTGCCGACGGACTATCGCATCATGCTGCTGATCATGCTGTTCTTCGCGGTGAGCAACGCGGTAGTCGCCCAACCCGGCATCTGGCTGGTCAAGGCGGCACGACGGACCAGAAGGCCGATCATGCATTCCGGAGACGGGCCAATACCGGTCGCCAGACTCGACCCGGCATGACGGCCCACTCCCTTGGCGACGGCCCGTGGCGATCGTGACGTCTGCCGATGGTGCGTGACGGCGTGGCAGGGAGTAGGTACGTGCCGGTCATGCCACTCCGCCCGTTCCATCTCGCCTTTCCGGTCCACGATCTCGCCGCAGCGCGTTCCTTCTACGGTGGGGTGCTCGGGTGCGCCGAGGGACGGTCGAGCGCGCAGTGGATCGACTTCGACTTCTTTGGCCACCAGATCGTCGCGCACCTCGATCCCGGCGCGAGCCCCCTGGCGGTCGCCAACGAGGTCGACGGGCACCACGTCCCCGTGCCGCATTTCGGCGTCGTCCTGACGATGACGGACTGGCGATCGCTGGCGGATCGGGTGCGGGCGGCCGGGATCCGCTTCGGGATCGAGCCGCACATCCGCTTTCCGGGACAAGCCGGCGAGCAGGCGACGATGTTCTTCACGGATCCCAGCGGCAACGCGCTGGAGTTCAAGGCGTTTGCCGATGACGCCGCACTGTTCGCCAAGGATTGATGACGATGGGCCAGCCGATCTCTCTCGATATCCCGCACTCGCTGGGCAAGGCTGGAGTTCGCCAGCGCTTGGACGGCGGCATCAGCCGCATTACCGAGAAGATTCCGGGCGGCGGTGCCGTCCAGCATCGCTGGGAAGGCGACACGATGCATTTCACCGTCAGTGCGATGGGTCAGCAGATCGCCTCGACCGCTACGGTGTTCGAGGACAAGGTGCACGCCGTGGTCGACCTGCCGGCGTTCCTGGGGCTGTTCGCCGGGCAGGTGAAGGCAGTGATCGAGCGGGAAGCGCCCAAGCTGCTGAAGTGAGGCGGATTAGCGCGTCGCGACCTGGCCGGCCTCGCTGACGCGCCAGATCGTGTTGCCGACATCGTCGGCAACCAGCAGCGCGCCGGAGTTGTCACCGATCACTCCCACGGGCCGTCCCATCGCCTTGCCGTCCGCGTCGAGGAAGCCGGTCAGCACATCGACCGGCTTGCCACCCTTCGCCGGATAGCCGCTGGCGGCGAACGGCACGTAGACGACCTTGTAGCCGGACACCGGCTTGCGGTTCCACGAGCCGTGCTCGCCGACAAAGGCGCCGCTGGCCCACTGGCCGCCCAGCCGGACGTCGCCCGAGAAGGTCAGGCCCAGTGCCGCGACATGCGGCCCCAGCGCATAATCGGGGCGCTTCGAATATTCCTGGAGGGCGGGATTGCGTGGCTCGACCCGGTCGTCGCGGTATCCACCCCAGTAATACCAGGGCCAGCCGAAATGATCCCCGAACTCGACCTGGGTCAGGTAATCGGGCGCGAGGTCGGATCCCAGCATGTCGCGCTCGTTCACGACGGTCCACAGATTGCCGGTCGCCGGGTTCAGCGCCATTCCGTTGGGGTTGCGCAGACCGGCGGCGAAGATGCGCCAGCCGCCATCCGGCGTCACCTGCAGGATGTTGGCACGATATTTCTCCGCCTCCATCCCCTTCTCAGCGATGTTCGTCGCGGAGCCGACGCTGACGAACAGCGACTTGCCGTCGCGCGCCGCGATCACGTTGCGGGCCCAGTGGTTGCCGGCGGGGTTCAGCTTCACCAGCGTCTCCGGCCTGGCATCGATCCGGGTCTGGCCCTCGCGATACGGCACCCGGACCAGCGCGTCGGTATTGGCGATGTAGAGCTGCCCCTCCATCAACGCCATACCGAAGGGCGAGTTCAGGCCGGTCATGAACACGCTGCGCTGATCCGCGACACCGTCGCCGTTCGTGTCGCGCAGCAGGGTGATGCGGTTGGCCGACGGCACCCGGGCACCGGCTTTCCCCATCAGCAGGTTCATCACCCAGCCCTGGATGCCGCCACCCTCGCGCGGCGGGCTGTTGGTTTCTGCGACCAGCACGTCGCCGTTGGGCAGGCGGTACAGCCAGCGCGGATGGTCGAGCCCTTTCGCGAAGGCGGCGACCTTCAGCCCGGCCGCGGCGACCGGCGTCCTGCCCTGCGGCCAGCCGATCGCATCGGCGACCTTGATCGTCGGAAAGGTCTGCACGCGCGGCGCGGTGATGTCGGGCCGCGATCCCGCGACCGCCTCCACCGGCAGTTTCGCGGTGTCGGGCCATGCGAGCCAGAGGACGAAGCCGCCGATCACGACGGCGAAGAGGACGATGACGCGCAGCGCGATCTTCAGCATGCCGGTACGATAGGCGGGGAGCCGCCGTGGAGCAATGGTGCGCCCGCGAGCGGCGATACCGTCTCCGCGCAGGCATGCCCGCCATCCGCCTACTCGTTAGACATAAAGGCCGCCGGCATCGCTGCCGACGGCCTCCAGGCTCCCAGGGAGGGACCGTTCGCCCGATCCAATCCATGCACCCAAGTGCATCGTCGGACCGGCTATTCCGGTGCGCGGAGTGGCACGACTGCCAGCAAAGCCCGCGCGTTACTCGTTATTCCTCCGGAACGGTGCAGAGAGCAAGAGGCTCCGTGCACCGCCCGTGCGACCTTGGTAGATCCGGCCTGAACCGGTTCGATCATGCGTGCAGATCGTATCGGTCTGCGTTCATCACCTTTACCCATGCCTTGACGAAGTGGCGGACGAACATGTCGCCGGCATCGTCGCAGGCATACACCTCTGCCACTGCGCGCAGTTGCGAGTTCGAGCCGAACACCAGGTCGGTCCGCGACGCGGTCCAGCGATGCTCGTGCGTGTCGCGATCGGTGCCGACGAACTCCTGGTCGCTTTCGTCGCTCACCTGCTTCCACGCCGTGCCCATGTCGAGCAGGTTGACGAAGAAGTCGTTGGTCAGCTGGCCGGGACGATCGGTGAAGACGCCGTGCTGCTTCGCCTTCGCATGGTTGGCGCCCAGCACGCGCAGGCCGCCGACCAGCACCGTCATGTCCGGCGCACTGAGCCCCAGCAGCTGCGCGCGATCGACCATCAACTCCTCGGTCGGCACGTTGAACTGTACCTGGAGATAGTTGCGGAAGGCGTCCGCCTTCGGCTCGAGCACGTCGAATCCCTCGGCGTCGGTCTGCTCGGCACTGGCATCGGTCCGCCCCGGGGTGAACGGTACCTCGATCGTGTGACCGGCCGCCTTCGCCGCCGCCTCGACCCCCACCGAGCCGCCGAGCACGATCAGGTCCGCGATCGATACCTTGCTGGCTCCCTTGCCGTCGAAGTCCGCCTTGATGCGGTCATAGACCGACAGCACGCGCGCGAGCTGTTCGGGCTGATTGACGTCCCAGTCCTTCTGCGGCGCCAGGCGGATGCGCGCGCCGTTGGCACCGCCGCGGTGGTCCGACCCGCGCCATGTGGAGGCGGATGCCCAGGCGGTGGTGACCAGCTCCTCGATCGACAGACCGGAGTTGGCGATCGCCCGCTTCAGTCCGGCGATGTCGCCTGCCTCGACCTGCGGATAGTCCGCGGCGGGGATGGGATCCTGCCAGATCAGGTCTTCCTGCGGCACCTCCGGCCCCAGCAGGCGGATCTTCGGGCCCATGTCGCGGTGGGTCAGCTTGAACCATGCGCGGGCCCAGGCGTCCGCGAAATAGGCAGGATCGGCCCGGAACTTCTGGCAGATCGCATTGTAGGCCGGGTCGACCTTCAGCGCCATGTCGGCGGTCGACATCATCGTCGGCACGCGCTTGCCCGCGGTATGCGCGGCGGGCGCCAGCGTATCGTCGGGGTTGCCGACCGGCTGCCACTGGTGTGCGCCGGCGGGGCTCTTCACCAGCTCGTATTCATGGTCGAACAGCATGTCGAAATAGGTCATGTCCCACGTCGTCGGGGTCGGCGTCCATGCGCCTTCCAGCCCCGACGTGATCGTGTGGTCGCCCATGCCGCTCTCATGGGTCGAGGCCCAGCCCAGACCTTGGCTGGCGATGTCCGAGCCCTCCGGCTCCTTCCCGACCAGCGTCGGATCGCCCGCACCGTGCGCCTTGCCGAAGGTGTGGCCACCGGCGGTCAACGCGACGGTCTCCTCGTCGTTCATGCCCATCCGCGCGAAGGTCTCCTTCATGTCGCGCGCCGACCCTTGCGGGTGCGGGCAACCGCCGGGCCCCTCGGGGTTCACGTAGATCAGGCCGTGCTGGATCGCGGCGAGCGGGCTTTCCAGCGCGAGGCCGGCCTCCTCGTCGATGCGGGTCTGGCCCAGCCATTCCTCTTCGGTGCCCCAATACACGTCCTTTTCGGGCTCGAACACATCCTCGCGTCCGCCGCCGAAGCCGAAGGTCGGACCGCCCATCGATTCGATCGCGACGTTGCCCGCCAGGATGAACAGGTCGGCCCAGCTGAGCGCACGGCCGTACTTCTGCTTGATCGGCCAGAGCAGCCGGCGCGCCTTGTCGAGATTGCCGTTGTCGGGCCAGCTGTTCAGCGGCGCGAACCGCTGCTGCCCGGCGGACGAGCCGCCGCGGCCGTCACCGGTGCGATAGGTGCCGGCGGAGTGCCATGCCATGCGGATGAAGAAGGGGCCGTAATGCCCGTAATCGGCCGGCCACCACGGCTTGCTGTCGGTCATCAGCGCGGTCAGGTCGGCCTTCACCGCGGCGAGGTCGAGGGCCAGGAACTCGCTGGCATAGTCGAAGTCGTCGCCCATCGGATTGCCGCTGACGCCCTTCTGGTGAAGGATGTCGACCGACAACGATTCGGGCCACCAGTCGCGCGACGTCCGGCCGAGCAGGGTGCGCAGTGCCATCGGCTGCTTGCCGGGATCGTTGATCGGGCTGCCCTCGGTAATCGCGTCCATGATCGTCTCCTAGTGCGATGTCGCGTTGGATCGACGCGGGGGGTGGCGCGCCGATCATGTGCCGCCAGAGCTAGCGCAGGTCGGATGATCGGAAAAATGTATAATGGCGAAGGTGGTGATCGGTTACGACGATCAATTCATCATTCGAGACGAGATGAGAGTGGCAGTCACCGCACCGTCGCTGTCGTCCTCAACGCGGTCCGCCGTAGCGGCGGGCTTCGACCAGTCCGCTCGTCGCCGCCGCGGCGCTTTCGGCGAATCGACGCTCCGAATCGGTGATGCCGCCGATCGCCTGTTGCTCGGCAAGATCGTCGACGCGCCCGGTCTGACGGCGCAACTCTCGCGCCTCGCGGCGGGTCAACTGGCCGGAGCGACGGCCTTCCCTGATACCTTCGCGTGCATTCGACAGCGACGGACCGACACCGGGGCCGACGACCGACTGGGCGACAGCGGGCAGGGGGCCGGCCGCGACCGGAGGCAGGAGCAGCAGGATCGCCAAACGCCGCATCGTCACCGCTCCCTTGTCGTTGCGGCACCAATGTGGCGCCGGCCGCTGAACCCGCGCTGACCGCGATCAGTCGTCCGCGATCTCGCGGGCGACCGGGGGGTGCAGGCGCAGACGATTGACGCGACGTTCGTCGGCGTCGGTCACCTCCAGCTTCCACCCCGATGGATGGTCGATGCAGTCGCCCGGCGCCGGCACCCGGCCGGCGAGCACCGCGGTCAGCCCGCCCAGCGTGTCGACGTCGTGGTCGGCGGCATCCAGCCGCGCATCGACGACCTCGGCCACATCGTCCAGCGGCGCCCGCGCATCCGCATCCCAGCCACCGCCATCGAGCGGGATCAGGAGCGCGGTCGGCGCATCGTCATGCTCGTCCTCAATGTCGCCGGTGATCTCCTCGATCAGGTCCTCGATCGTCACCAGCCCCTCGGTGCCTGAATATTCGTCGAGCACGATCGCCAGATGCACCCGCTTCGATCGCATGTCGGCGAGCAGGTCGAGCGCACCGCGCGACATGGGCACGTACAGCGGCTCGCGGATCAGGCCGGCGATCGATTCCGGCTGCTCGGCGCCGGTCGCCAGGATCGTGAAGACGTCCTTGATGTGGACCATGCCGATGATCGTATCGAGCTTCTCGCGATACACGGGCAGGCGGCTGTGCCCGGCCTCCGCAAAGATCTGGACGAGGTGATCGAAGCTGGTCCGTTCCTCCACCGCGATGATGTCCGCCCGCGGCACGCCGACATCGCCGGCGTCGCGCTCACCGAAATGGAGCAGGTTGCGGACCATCTGCCGTTCCAGCGGCGACAGGTCGCCCTTGGCATCGGGCGTCGGATCATCCTCGTGCCGGTCGATCGCCTCTTCCAGCTGGTCGCGCAGCGACTCCTCGGGCGGGCCGAAGATCATGCTCTTCAGGCTGCGCCAGATGCTGTCGCCGTCGCCACCGGCGGCGCTACTTCGGTCTTCCGCCAATTCAGTCCTCGCGTATCAGATACGGGTCCGCGATGCCGAGCGTGCCGAGCGCCTGCCGCTCGATCTCCTCCATCGCCTCCGCCTCGCCATCGTCCATATGGTCGTATCCTAGCAGGTGCAGCACGCCGTGCACCAGCAGATGCGTCGCATGCGTCTCGACCGATATGCCCCTTTCGCCGGCCTCCGCTGCGCAGACGTCCCAGGCCAGCACGATATCGCCCAGCAGCAATTCGCCATCGTCGGAGTTCTGGCTGACCGTCTGGAGCAGATCGGGCTGGACCATCGGGAAGGAGAGGACGTTGGTCGGCCGGTCCTTCCCCCGGTACTGACGGTTGAGCGACTGGACCTCCGCGTCGGTGGTCAGCCGCACGCTGATCTCGACGATCGCGGCGGTGGCGACGAGGGGCCCGTGCGGCGTCCGCTCGATCGCGGCACGCGCGGCGCGCCCGGCCAGCGCCTCCCATTCGCCCTCGGGCCATGGCTGTTCGCGCGACAATTCGATCTGGATCATTCAGGCCATGTCCGTGTGGAGGAAGTCGTCGCCCTTGTAGAGCAGGTGCGCGTCGTTGGTCTTTGCACAGGCATAGGCGAAGCAATCGCCCATGTTGAGCTGGGCGGGGTGAGAAGTACCCTTTCCATAACGTGCTTGAGCCAGAATGGCCGCGCTAGCCTCATGTTCTCCTAAGGGAACAAGGCGCACATCGAAGTCGGCAACGAACGTTTTGACCTCACCAAAAGCCAGATCGAGTGCGATCTTCCGCTTGCGCGCGATGGCCCGTGCGGTTTCCCACAGAGCGACCGGCGAGGAGAGCCGCTCGTGCGCCGCGCCGAAACGCTCCTCGAGCGGGAACGCGTCCGCCTCATCGGTCATGATCGCGACCATCGCGGATGCGTCGACGAACAGGATCAATCGTCATCCTCGTCGTTCAGGGAGTCATAGAACGCCTTGTCCGCGTCCAGACCGGTCGGCTCGCCAAGTGGATGATCCTGCCGCCATGCCTGCAGTCGCTTGTGGATGCTGTCCTGCCGCTCGGCCTGTATAGCCTGTTTGCGGTGCAGCAAAGCATCGTGCACCGCCGCTGTTTTCGACATGTGCAGCATATCCGCGACCTCTCGTGCCAGATCGGCCGTGTCGGGGTTCTTGATGTAGAGCGACGCCATCTGTCCTCCGGTATATCCTGATGATTACAGAGGATATACCATCCCGTCAATCTGCGCCCTCATACGCCTCGACGATGCGGCCGACGATCGGATGGCGCACCACGTCGGCGGCGGTGAAGCGGGTCATGCTGATGCCCTCCACCCCCTCCAGCCGGGTAACGGCATCGGCGAGTCCCGACGCCGCGACGCCGCCGGGCAGGTCGACCTGCTTGGGATCGCCGCACACCACCATCCGGCTGTTCTGGCCGAAGCGGGTCAGGAACATCTTCATCTGCGCCGGCGTGGTGTTCTGCGCCTCATCTAGGATCACGAACGCGTCCGCCAGCGTCCGCCCGCGCATGAAGGCGATCGGCGCGATCTCGATCTCCCCCGATGCGATCCGCCGCTCGACCTGCTCGGCCGGCAGGCAGTCGTACAGCGCGTCGTAGAGCGGGCGGAGATAGGGATCGACCTTCTCCTTCATGTCGCCCGGCAGAAATCCCAGCTTCTCGCCCGCCTCCACCGCCGGGCGCGACAGGATCAGCCGCTGGACGCTGCCGGTGATCAGCTGCGCCACCGCCTGGGCGACGGCGATATAGGTCTTGCCGGTACCAGCCGGCCCCAACGCGAAGATCATGTCGTGCGACACCAGCTCGCGCATATAGTGCGCCTGAGCAGGGGTGCGCGGAACGATCGTCTTCTTGCGGGTGCGGATCATGATGCCGGGCCCCTGGCCACGCTCCGCCGAGACGATGCCGTCCAGCGTCGGCTCCGCCGCCATCGCGATCGACGCGTCGACCAGTCCCGTATCCACGTCCTCGCCGCGCTGGATGCGCTGGTACAGGTCGTGCAGCACGTCGCGGGCGAGCGCGACCTGCTCCGCCGTTCCCTCCAGCCCCACCTTGTTGCCGCGAGCAGTGATGTACACGCCCAGCCGGTTCTCCAGCGCCACCAGATTCTGGTCGTATTGCCCGAACAGCTGGGCGAGCGCCTGGGGGCGATCGAACAACACCTCGACGCGGGATCGTTCGCCCGTCCGGGCGGGTACTGGCTTACGGCTCATGCGGTCCTTTCGCGTGCACGATTCGAAACCGAATGTGGGGTGTGCGGCGGCGAAAGGAAAGCGGGATCAGGCGGCCCGGGACAGACGCGGCGTACCGGTCAGCGACACCGGCCCCGCCGCGGTCAGTTCCACCTCGACCAGATCGCCGATCGCATGCGGGCCGATGATGTGGACCGACTGGAGCCAGGGCGATTTGCCGAGCATCTGCCCGGGCAATTTACCCGGGCGTTCGACAAGGACGGAGCAGGTCCGCCCGACCGAGGCGCGGTTGAACGCCTGCTGGTCGCGGCCCAGCGCCGCCTGCAACCGCTGCAGCCGCTCGTCCATCACCGCGGCCGGCACCTCGTCGGCCATCGTCGCGGCGGGGGTACCGGGGCGGGGGCTGTACTTGAACGAGAACGCCTGGGCATAGCCGACCGCGTCGACCAGGCTCAGCGTGTCGGCGAAATCCTGCTCGCTCTCGGCCGGAAAGCCGACGATGAAATCGCCCGACAGCGCAATGTCCGGCCGCACCGCGCGGACCCGGTCGAGCAGGCGCAGATAATCGTCGCGTCCGTGGCTGCGGTTCATGGCCTTCAGGATGCGGGTCGATCCCGACTGCACGGGCAGGTGCAGGTACGGCATCAGGCTCTCGACATCGCCGTGCGCGTCGATCAGCCCCTGCGTCATGTCGTTGGGATGGCTGGTCGTATAGCGGATCCGGGCCAGAGCGGGAATCCGGTCGAGCATGCGGATCAGGTCGTGCAGTCCGCGCGCACCGTCGGTCCAGGCGTTGACGTTCTGGCCCAGCAGCGTGATCTCGCGCGCGCCCGCGTCGACCAGCGCCTTCGCCTCGTCGACGATCGCATCGAACGGCCGGCTGATCTCGGCACCGCGGGTGTATGGCACTACGCAGTAGGTGCAGAACTTGTCGCACCCCTCCTGTACCGTCAGGAACGCCGACGGTCCCACCCGGCGCCGCGCCGGCAACCGTCCGAACTTCGAGGCGAGCGGCATGTCGGTGTCGAGCGCCGGGGTGCCCGCCGCCGCTTTCGCCACCAGCTCGGGCAGGTTGTGGTATGCCTGCGGCCCCACCACCACGTCCACCTTGGCGCGTGCCACGATCTCCTCGCCCTCGGCCTGCGCGACGCAGCCGGCGACCGCGATCATCGGCGTCCGCCCGCCCTTGCGCAGGCGGCCGATGTCCGAATAGACCTTGTCGGTCGCCTTCTCGCGGATGTGGCAGGTGTTCAGCACGACCAGGTCCGCGTCGCCGGCCTCCGCCGTCGCGGTCATGCCCTGCGCGGCCATCAGCTCGGCCATGCGCTCGCCGTCATAGACGTTCATCTGGCAACCGAACGACTTGACGTGGAAGGTCTGGGGGGTGGGCTTCATAGCGCGCGCCCCTATCGCAAAAGCGTCCTTGCCGCCAGTTCCGCTGCGGCGCCGCACCGCGTCGAAGCCACTGGCGGCGGCGCGGCGTTGGTGTATCGTCGCGCGCATGACGATCAATCAGTTGCGCGGGTATGCCCCGCTGGTCCTCGCCCTCCTCGCGGCCGCGGTGCCGGCCACCCTTCAGGCACAGGACCGCGACGAGCCACGCCAGCCGCGGCGTACCCGGCTGATGCTGGGGCCGCAGATCGTCCCGCGCTATCCGGGTGCCGACAAGACGACGATCGGCCCCCTCGTCAACATCGACCGCAGCAGTCGCGAGCAGCCCTTCGCGTTCGAGGCGCCGGACGAGAGCGCGGGCTTCCCGCTGCTCAACAGCGGCGGCTTCGCCCTCGGTCCGGCGATCAGCGTGCAGAGCAGTCGCCGGCGCCGCGACACCGACGGCCTGCTGCCGAAGGTCGGCTTCACGGTAGAGGTGGGGGCCGCGGTCCAGTACACCATCGTCCCGGCCTTCCGCGTACGTGCCGAGCTGCGCCAGGGTATCGGCGGGCACAAGGGATTGGTCGGCATGGTCGGCGCCGACTACATCGCGCGCGACGAGGACAACTGGCTCTTTTCGGTCGGGCCCCGCGTCACGCTGGGCAATGGCCGCTACAGCCGCGCCTATTACGGCGTGTCGACGGCGTCGGCCGCCACCTCCGGCCTGCGCGCCTATGATCCGGGCGGCGGCGTGCGCGCGGTCGGCGCGACGGCGGGACTGCTGCGCCAGCTGACCGAGCATTGGGGCGTGTTCGGCTATGCCCGCTACGACCGGCTGGTCGACGATGCCGGGGATTCGCCGGTCGTCCGCGCGTTCGGCTCGCGCAACCAGCTGTCGGGCGGCATCGCGGCGACCTACACCTTCGGCGGCTGAAGCGCCTCGATCCGGCGGCGGGCCTCGGCGGCGATCGCCTTGCGGCCGCCGGCGGGGACGAAGGGATCGGCGAAGCGCAGCGTGGCGGTGAAGCTGCCACGCCGTTCCAGCACGCGGCGCGCATGGCTCGCGCCGGCCTCGTCACCCACCCACGCCAGCTCGCGCGTCGCGGCGCCGTAATCGATGCGTACCGCCTGTACTGCCAGCCCTGCCGGTGGCGGATCGAGCGCTGCCAGCAGTGCCGGCTTGAACGGCAACAGGGTGACGCCGTCGCCAGTCGTTCCCTCCGGAAAGATCGCCACCGGCTGCGGGCCCAATGCTGCCCGTACCGCCGCCACCTGATCCCCCACCGCCATCCGGTTGCCGCGCGCGACGAAGATCGTGTGGTGCAGCGAGGCGAGCCAGCCGACCAGCGGCGCCCGCCGCAGCTCGCCGGCCGCGACGAAGGTCGCGCCGGTGCTGCCCGCCAGCAGCAGAATGTCCATCCAGCTGAGATGATTGGCCAGGATCACGACATCGCGGGTCGACGGCGTGCCGATCACCCGCACCCGCGCGCCCATGATGCGCGCCGACGTCGCCAGGAAACGTCGCGGCCATGGCGAGGGAAGGCGGCATAACCGCCAAACCCCGTGGACGGGCAGCAGCGCGGCGAGCAGCAGGGCGAGCAGCAGGAGGCGAAGCGACAGGCGGATCATGGGACCACGCCAGCATAGCAGCGGCTGCGCGGCTCGCCACGAACATCGCACCGTCCGGGACGAACGCTTCGCATCGCCATCATGCCGGCCGGCGCGGCGAGCTTTCCCGGCGCTCTCGTCAGTTCTTCCGGTCGAGGCTCACGCCGTACAGTTCCATCCGGTGATCGACCAGGCGGAACCCCAGCCGTTCGGCGATCGCCTTCTGCAACTGCTCCAGCTCAGGATCGACGAACTCCAGCACGCGGCCGGTCTCGACATCGATCAGATGGTCGTGATGCGCCTCGGGCGAGGGTTCGTAGCGGGCGCGGCCATCGCCGAAGTCGTGGCGATCCAGGATCCCCGCCTCCTCGAACAGGCGGACGGTGCGATAGACCGTCGCGATCGAGATACCCTTGTCGATCGCGGAGGCGCGTTCATACACCTTCTCGACGTCGGGATGGTCCTCCGCCTCCGACAGGACCCGGGCGATCACGCGGCGCTGCTCGGTGATGCGAAGCCCCTTCTGATTGCAGAGAGCTTCCAGATCGATGTTGCGCGCCATGGCGGGTACCCCTTCTAATGTCGCATCATGTAGGCGCGTTCGCTTGTTGCGAAAAGAGATACCGACTCGCAATAAGCTCAAAGGTCGCGGGAATAGGTGTGTGCGTCGTATTGCCGACCGTCGCGCCCGCGATAATAGCCGCGCCGTTCGCCGACCTTGGCGAAGCCGGTACCCTCGTACAGCCGCGCCGCCGGGTTGCCGCCGCGCACCTCCAGATGCAGCTTCTTCGCCCCCGCCGCCTGGCAGTCCGCGACGACCGACCGCAACAGCGTGCCGCCCACGCCGCGCCGCCGCCGGTCGGGCGCCACCGCGAGCAGCAGCAGTTCCGCCTCGTCCATGATCGTGCGGGTCAGGGCAAAGCCGGCGGGCTCGTCGGCGTCATAGGCCAGCACCAGCTGGACGCCCGGCATCGCCAGCACGCCCAGGCACTGGCTGCGTGTCCACGCCTCGCCGAATTGCGGATCGAACGCGGCTGCCATCAGGGTGTCGACGACCGCCACGTTGCGCGCGTCGCCGGGGCGCAGGGTCAGGCTGCGCGTGCTCATCGCCGCGCCGCCGGCAGCTTGGCATCGGGCGCCCGGCCATAGAGCGGTCGGGGATCGAGATCGATCAGGGCAGGGGGCAGCAGGCCGATGTCGCGCGCATCGGGCAGCGCATCCTCGCCCGCCGGCAGTAGTCCCGCCAGCCGTGCCAGTCCGCTGCCGGCCACCGGTACCGCGCCGATCCGCGCCGCCGCGTCGGCGGGGGTCAGCGACACGGCATCGCCGCGCGGCGTCATCGCCCGCCCGAAGATCTGCACGAACAACTCGCCATGTCCGGCCTCCAGCACCGCGGCGACCGCCTCGTGCGACGTGCGGTCCAGGGCGGCGGCGGCGACCAGCGCGAGCGAGGAAAAGCCGCGTACCGGCACGCCCCAGCCCAGCGACAATGCGCGTGCCGCGGCGACGCCAACGCGCACCCCGGTGAAGCTGCCGGGGCCGATATCGACCAGCAGTCGATCGGCGCGCCCGCCGTCCGGCAGTTCCGCGATCATCGGCACCAGCCGTTCGGCATGGCCGCGACCGACCACGTCGTGCCGCGCATCCACCATCCTGCCGTCGTCGATCAGGGCGACCGAGCAGGCGGCAGTGGCGGTGTCGATGACGAGAGTGCGCAATGCTTGTTCCACTGGAAGCGGCCGGTCACCGCCGATCATGCCGCTTGTATGCCGGCGACACCACTGGCGAAATGGCGGGCCCCGGACCCGCCACCCGGCTCAGGCGAAGCGGTTGAACGTCTCGAAGGGCGGTCGCGGCGACCGGCCGTGGACGGTGGCCGGATCGCCGTGGCCCAGCGTCGCGATGAAGTTCGTCCGGACCGAGGGCTGGTCGGCGAAGAACGCCTTGTCCACGGCCCCCGCATCGAAGCCCGTCATCGGCCCCGTCCCCAGCCCCAGCGCGCGCGCCGCCAGGATCAGATACGCCCCCTGCAACGACGAATTGCGGAACGCCGATGCCTCGCGCAGCTCGCGATTGCCGTCGAACCAGCTCTTCGCATCGGTGTGCGGGAACAGCTGGGGAAGATACTCGTGGAACTCGGTGTCCATGCCGATGATGACCGTTACCGGTGCAGCCTTGATCTTTTCGCCGTTGGAGCCGCTGGCACAGGCGGCCAGCCGGTCCTTCGCGTCCTGGCTGGTGCACCAGATCAGCCGGGCGGGCATCTGGTTGGCGGACGTCGGCCCCATCTTCATCAGGTCCCAAACGCGGCGCAGATCGTCGTCCGACACCGGCCGGTCGGTGAAGTGGTTGAAGGTCCGCGCCTCGATGAACAGCTGGTCGAGTGCCGCCTGGTCCAGCGGGGTGTCGAACGTCACGGTCACTACACGGCCCTCACTTCGGTGACCTCGGGTACGTAATAGCGCAAAAGCTGCTCGATCCCGTTCTTCAGCGTCGCGCTGGACGACGGGCAGCCGGCACAGGCACCCTGCATGCGCAGGAAGACCTTGCCCTTGTCGAACCCGCGATAGACGATGTCGCCACCGTCGTTCGCCACCGCGGGTCGGACGCGGGTGTCGATCAGCTCGCGGATCTGCGCGACGATCTCCGCATCGGCGGGGTCGTCGGTCGTCACCTCCTCGTCGGCGGCGGGGACCGAGAAGCCGGCACCGGTCTGGCGGAACAGCGGCATCTGCCCGCTGAAATGGTCGAGCAGGATCGACAGCACGTCGGGCTTCAGGTCGCGCCATTCGCTGCCCGGTCCGGCGGTGACCGACACGAAGTCGCGGCCGAAGAACACGCCGGTAACGTCGCCCAGCCCGAACAGCGCCTCGGCCAGCGGGCTCGCCTCCGCCTCCTCGGGCGTTGCGAAGTCGCGGGTGCCGGCATCCATGACGGTGCGACCCGGCAGGAACTTCAGCGTCGCCGGGTTGGGCGTGGTTTCTGTCTCGATCAGCATGGCAGCCATGTGGAGGATGGCGCCGGGTGGATCAAGGCGCGCGGACGAAACACTGCGTCGCCTTCTGCCGACCGTCATCGATACTGGTTGGGAAAGAGGAGAACTGGCGGTGGCGATCCCGGCACGCTACATGGCGCGGATGGCGTCTGTATCGCGCGCGTTTCGCGTTTCCCTGATCCCCCTCCTCCTGCTGTCGACCGCGCCGCTTCACGGCCGGGCCGCCGCGCCGCCGCCCCGGGCGAAGGTCGCGCCGAAGCCGGCGCCGGCAACGCCCGTCGCCGCGGCCGCACCGGCACCGGTCGCGGTCGATACCAGCGCGTGGCTCTACAAGGGGAGCGACATCGAGCCGGACGCGGCGTGGAGCTTCGGCACGCTGCCGAACGGCCTGCGCTATGCGGTACGGCGCAACGGCGTGCCGCCGGGGCAGGTGTCCGTCCGCGTGGCGATGGATGTCGGCTCGCTTTACGAGACCGAGGCGGAGCGCGGCTACGCGCACTTCATCGAGCATCTGTCGTTCCGCTCCTCCGCCTATGTCGCCGATGGCGAGGCGAAGCGGGTGTGGCAGCGTTACGGCGCCACCTTCGGCTCGGATTCGAACGCGTCGACCACGCCGACACAGACGCTCTACAAGCTCGACCTGCCCTCCGCGACCGAGGCGGGGCTGGACGAGAGCCTGCACATCCTGTCCGGCATGATGGCCGCGCCGATCCTGACCGACAAGTCGGTCGACGCCGAACGGTCGATCGTCCTGGCCGAGCGGCGCGAGCAGCCGGGGCCGCAGGTGCGCTTCCAGGACGCCCTGCGCGAAACCTTCTTCACCGGCCAGCTGCTGGCCGAACGCTCGCCGATCGGGACCGAAAAGGCGCTGACCAGCGCCACCGGCGCGACGATGAAGGCGTTCCACGATCGCTGGTATCGCCCTAGCCGCGCCGTCGTCATCATCTCCGGCGACATGGATCCGGCGCTGCTCGCCCGGCTCGTGGTCAAGAACTTCGCCGGGTGGAAGGCGAACGGGCCCGACGTGCCCGCCCCCGATTTCGGCAAGCCCGACCCCACCAAGCCGCCGACCGCGACCATCGTCGAGCCCGGTTTGCCCGCCGTCGTCGCCACCGCGGTACTGCGCCCGTGGCAGTTCAATGCCGATACTATCCTGTTCAACCAGAAGCGGATGGTCGACACGGTCGCCACGCGGCTGGTCGCCCGCCGTTTGGAACAGCGGGCGCGGGCAGGGGGCAGCTTCCTCCAGGCGTCTGTCTCACTTGAAGATGAATCGCGCTCGGCCAACGGCACCTTCACCACCATCGTTCCCGTCGGCGACCAGTGGGAAGCCGCGCTGAAGGACGTGCGCGCGGTGATCGCCGATGCGATGGCGACCCCGCCGACCCAGGCGGAGATCGACCGCGAGCTGGCCGATTACGACACCATCCTGCGCACCACGGTGGAGACGTTGCGGGTCGAGGCGGGCGGCCGGCAGGCCGACGACATGGCCGGCGCGCTCGACATCCGCGAGACAGTGACCTCACCCGCGACGTCCTACGCGATCTTCAAGGATGCGCGCGCCAAGACGATGTTCACGCCGGCCACCGTGCTGGCCTCGACGAAGCGCATCTTCGCCGGCGACGTGACCCGCGCGATCGTCAACACGCCGACGCCGGAGGCAGGTGTCGCCGCGAAGCTGGCGGCGGCGCTGAAGGCCGACGTGTCGGGGCTGGCCGGGCAGCGCCGCGTGCAGGCGGCGGTCGATTTCTCGAACCTGCCGGCGCTGGGCTCGCCCGGCAAGGTCACCTCGCGCCAGTCGATGGCAGAGATCGGGCTGGAGCGCGTCACCTTCGCCAATGGCGTGCGGCTGCTGGTCTTTGCCAACCCGTCGGAAACCGGCCGCGTCTATGTCCGCACCCGCTTCGGCGGCGGTTACGGCGAGCTGCCCGCCGACAAGTTCAGCCCTGCCTGGGCGGCCGACAGCGCGCTGGTCGAAAGCGGCGTGGGCAAGCTGGACCAAGGCGATCTTGAACAGCTGTCCGCCGGGCGGCGCATCGGCCTGGACTTCGGCATCGACGACGATGCGTTCCTGCTCGGCGCGATGACGTCGCCCAGCGATTACCGCGACCAGCTGAAACTGATGGCGGCCAAGCTCGCCTTCCCCGGCTGGGATCCCGCCCCGATCGCGCGCGCGCGCGCCGCGGCGCAGGCGGCGCAGGCCGGCTTCAACGCCTCGCCGTCGGGCGTGCTCGGCCGCGATCTCGACGGGCTGCTGCGAGGCGGCGATCCGCGCTGGACCTCGCCGACTCCCGAGCAGATCGCCTCGCTCACCCCCAAGAACTTCAGGAAGCTGTGGCAGCCGCTGCTCGCGTCCGGTCCGGTCGAGGTGATGGTGTTCGGCGACGTGAAGACCGACGAGGCGATCGCCGCCGTCGCCGCCACCTTCGGGGCGATGAAGCCGCGCGGGGACGACAGCGCCCAGCCGCGGCCGCCGGCCTTCCCCGCGCACAACGCCACACCGGTGATGCGCACCCACGACGGCCAGGACAATCAGGCCGCGGCGGTGATCGCGTGGCCGACCGGCGGCGGCATCGCCGAGATCCGCACCAGCCGCCAGCTGGACGTGCTCGCGCAGATCTTCAGCGACCGCCTGTTCGAGCGGCTGCGCCAGGGCACCGGCGCCAGTTACAGCCCCTCGGTCAGCAGCGACTGGCCGGTCGGCATGACGGGCGGCGGGCGTCTGGTCGCGATCGGCCAGGTCGCGCCGGAAAACGTCGCCCTGTTCTTCCGCCTGTCACGCGAGATCGCCGCGGATCTGGCGAAGAACCCGGTCAGCCCCGACGAGCTGGACCGCATCCTGAAACCGATGCAGCAGCAGCTGATGCGCGCCTCGACCAGCAGCCAGTTCTGGCTGGCCCAGATGGGCGGCGGCAGCTACGACCCGCGTCGTCTGCAGGCGATCCGCTCGCTCGGCTCGGATCTGGTCGGCACCACCCCGGCGGACATCCAGGCCCTCGCCCAACGCTATCTGCGCCCGGACACCGACTGGACGATGGCCGTGGTGCCGAGGGCGAAGGCTGGGGCGGCGGGAACGACGACGGCGCGGTAACCTCTCCCCTCCCTTTGCAGGGGGGAGAGAAGAGGCGGGGAATGATCAGCCCCGATACAGCGCGTCCAGCCGCTCGCCGTACACCTGTCGGATCACATGGCGCCGGATCTTCAAACTCGGCGTCAGCTGTTCGTTCTCGATCGTGAACGGCCCGTCGGCCAGCACGAAACGGCGCACCCGTTCGGTGACCGACAGGTCCCTGTTCACCCGCTCCACCGCCGCGCTCAGCGCCGCGCGATAGTCGGCATTCTCCGCCAGCCGGGCGAAGTCGCACCGTCCGCCGCCCTTCGCACACCATTCCTGCGTCCATTCCGGGTCAGGCACGATCAGCGCGACCATATAGGGCCGCCGGTCGCCGGCGATCATCGCCTGGCCGATCTCGGGTTGCAGGGTCAGCATCCCCTCGACCTTCTGCGGCGCGACATTGTCGCCCTTGTCGTTGATGATCAGGTCCTTCTTGCGGTCGGTGATCCTGATCCGGCCGCGATCGTCGATCTCGCCGATGTCGCCGGTGTGCAGCCAGCCGTCCTTCAGCACGCGCGCCGTCTCGGCCTCGTTGCGCCAATAGCCGTGCATCACCAGTTCGCCGCGCACCAGGATCTCGCCATCGTCGGCGATCCGCACCTCGGTATTCGGCAGTGGCGGGCCCACCGTGTCCATCTGCACGCCCGCCGACGGGCGGTTGCACGAGATCACGGGTGCCGCCTCGGTCTGGCCATAACCCTGCAGGAAGGTGAGGCCCAGCGACTGGAAGAACACGCCGATCTCCGGGTTCAGCGGCGCACCGCCCGACACCATCGCCTTCAGCCGCCCGCCGAACTTCTTGCCGATCTTCGGCTTGAACAGCGTGTTGACCACCAGCTGCATCGGCCGGTCGATCAGCCGCAGCCGCCCCTCGTAATGGCGACCGCCGATCCTCACCGCCTGGTCCAGCAGCCGCTGCGACAGCCCGCCCTGCTTCTCGATCGCCTTGCTGATCCGCATCCGCAGCACCTCGAACAGGCGCGGCACCACGACCATGATCGTCGGGCGCACCTCCTCGATGTTGGCGGCCAGCTTCTCCAGTCCCTCGGCGTAATAGATCTGCCCGCCCAGCCCGATCGGGAAGTGCTGCCCGCCGGTATGCTCGTATGCGTGGCTGAGCGGCAGGAACGACAGGAACACCTCGTCCCCCCAGCCGAAATCCTCGGAGATCACGGTGCAGCAGCCGTTGACGTTGTGCAGGATAGCGCCGTGATGCTGCATCACCCCGCGCGGCGCGCCGCCGGTCCCGCTGGTGTAGATGATGCAGGCCAGATCGTCGCGCCCGAACGTCGCCTGCGCCGCGGCGTCCTCGGCCGCGGTCGGATGCTGCGCGATCAGCGCGTGCCAGTCATGGAAATCGATGCTGCCGGACGGCGCGCGCATCTCGTCGATGCCGATCACTGTCTGTCCCTGGTTCGACCGCAGCACCGCGGGCATCAGTACCTTCGCCAGCTTGGCGGTCGACACGATGATCCCGCACGCACCGGAATTCTCCAGGATATGCAGGTGGTCGCGCTCGGTATTGGTGACATAGGTCGGCACCGTGATGCAGCCGGCGGCCATGATCGCCAGATCGGCGATGCACCATTCCGGCCGGTTCTCGCTCACCAGCATGATCCGGTCGCCTGGCTTCATCCCCACGGCCTTCAGCCCTGCGGCAAGGCTGGCGACCTGGCGTGCCGTGTCGGACCAGCTGGTCGATTCCCAGCGCCCGTCCGCCTTCGTCCACAGGAACGGCGCGTCGCCCTTTTCCCGCGCTCGCTGGAAGAACATGGTGACGAGGTTGGGGAAATGTTCGAGGGTTCGCATGATCTCTCCTGCCGGCCGCGTCTTCGCGTGTCCGTTATTCCGATGGCCCGTCGGGCGCCGCGCCGGCCCGCCGGATGCGGGTAACGGTGCCGTCCTCGGCCATCGCCGCGCCCTCGCTCCGCGGGTCCGCCGCGCCGACCCAGCGGCCGCCGACCCGTTCGATCGCATTCGCCTTCAGCCCCATCGGGGCGACCTGCACCGTCTCGCCCAGCGCGCGGAGGGCTGGGGCCATCGCCTCCACCGTCGTCCCCCGCTCAAGCGTCGCGGTGCGGCCGGGCGCATAGACGAGCCCCAGCGCGATCGCGTCCTGCGCGCTCAGCTGCCAGTCGAGCACGCCGACCAGCGCCTTGGCGATCTGCGCGATGATCGTCGATCCGCCCGCCGCGCCCAGCGCCAGCCGCACGCTGCCGTCGGGATTGTAGACGATCGTCGGCGCCATCGAGCTGCGCGGCCGCTTGCTGCCCTCTACCCGGTTGGCGACCAGGCTGCCGTCCTTCACCGGCACGATGTCGAAATCGGTCAGCTCGTTGTTCAGCACCGTGCCGTCGACCGTCAGGCCCGATCCGAACGCGCCCTCGACCGTCGTCGTCACCTCGACGACGTTGCCGCGCCGGTCGACCGCGACCAGGTCGGTCGTCCCCGCCACTTCGCTGACCGGCGCCTTCACCCGTCGCGGCGCGCCGGGCGGCGTTCCCGCGCTGACGCTCGCCATCGTGCGGTCGGGCGAGATCAGCGCCGATCGTCCCGCCAGATAGCGCGGATCGACCAGTCCTTTCGCCGGCACCGACACGTAATCGGGATCGCCGACGTACAGGTCGCGATCGGCATAGGCCAGGCGGCTGCTCTCGGCGAACAGGTGCCACGCCACGGGCGAGTCCTTGCCCAGCGCGGCCATGTCGAACCGTTCCAGCTGCTTCAGGATCATCTGCACGGTGATGCCGCCCGACGATGGTGGCCCCATCCCGCAGACGCGATAGCGGCGATAGCGTGTGCAGACCGGCGCGCGCACCTTCGCGTCATAGGTGGCCAGGTCGCCCGTCGTCATCGCCGACGGATTGCGGGCGGCGGTGTTGACCGTGGCGACCAGCTTCGCCGCCTGCGGCCCGACATAGAAACTGTCGGCACCCTGCGTCGCGATCCGCTCCAGCAGCGCCGCCTGCGCCGCGTTGCGAACGGTCGCGCCCACCCGATACGGCTGCCCGTCGGCACCGGTATACAGCGCCCGGCTCTCCGCCGTCAGGTGCTTGCCGAACAAGGTGACCGCGTTGGTGAAGCGCGGGCTGGCGGCGAACCCGTCGCGCGCAAGCCGGATCGCCGGCCCGAACAGCGTCGCCCAGGGCAGCCTGCCCGATTGCCGGTGCGCCAGCGCCATGCCGCGCAACGCCCCCGGCACGCCGACGCTGCGCCCGCCCGGCACCGCATCGCGGTGGCTCATCGGCGTACCGTCGGCGGCGTAGAACCAGCGCGGATCGGCGGCGGCGGGCGCGGCTTCGCGCGCGTCGATCGTCGTCACGCCCTTCGCCCCGGCCTTGTGGGTGACCCAGAAACTGCCGCCGCCGATCCCGGAGCTCTGCGGCTCGACGACATTCAGCGCCAGCATCGTCGCGATCGCCGCATCGGTCGCGGAACCGCCGGCCCGCAGCATCTCCACCCCCGCGGCGGCGGCGCGCGGGTCGGCGGCGCTGACCATGCCCTGCGCCACCGGCGTCTTCGCCGCGACGGGAGCGGCAATCGGCAGGAGCAGCGCGGCAAGCAACGGGGCAGGGGTCTTCATGGCCGCGAACCGTAACGCCATTCGCGGGCCGGACAAGTCAGCCGGCGCCGACCGCCTCCGCCACACTGGCAAAGCCGTCGCGGGCCAGCAAGGCCGCAAGCCCGCGATTGATCCGTGCGGGCAGGCCCGGCCCTTCATAAACCAGGGCGGTGTACAGCTGGACCAGACTGGCCCCGGCCAGGATGCGCCGGTACGCCTCGTCCGCCGATCCGATCCCGCCCGCGGCGATCAGCGGCAGCTGCCCGCCGGTCGCCTTGCGGAAATCGGCCAGCCGCTCTCGCGCCAGCGGTGCCAGCGGTGCGCCCGACAGCCCGCCCGTTTCGCCGGCATGGGCCGATCGCAGGGATGGTCGTGTGACGGTGGTGTTGCCGATGATGATCGCCGCCAGCCCGTTGTCGATCGCGGCGCGCGCGATTTCGTCCACCTGTCCCGGTTCCAGATCGGGTGCGACTTTCAGGAACAACGGCGTGGTTCCCCGCGCCGTCGCACAGGCCGCGAGCAGGTCGCGGAGGGGCTGGCCGCTTTGCAGGTCGCGCAAGCCCGGCGTGTTGGGAGACGAGATGTTGATCGTGACGTAATCGCCGACCGATGCCGCCTCGCTGACGCCCTGTACATAATCCGCGATCCGGTCTTCGGAATCCTTGTTCGCGCCGACATTGATGCCGAGGATGCCCCCCCCGGCAGGACGGCGCATGGACGATGCCCCGGCCCGCGCCAGCCCCGCGGCGAGCCCGCCATTGTTGAAGCCATAGCGGTTCACCACCGCGCCGTCCTCCCGCAGGCGGAACAGGCGCGGGCGTGGGTTGCCGGGTTGCGGCCGCGGTGTCAGCGTCCCGATCTCGACCGCGCCGAACCCCAGGCCGAAAAAGCCGTCGACCGCCTCGCCATTCTTGTCGGCCCCGGCCGCCAGACCGACGGGGTTGGCGAACCGCAGGCCCGCCACCGTCGTCGCCAGCGGCGCGCGATACGTATCGACCGAGTGATTTACCACGAACTTGCCGCGCAACCGCAGCGCGGCGATCGTCAGTCGGTGCGCCCGCTCTGCATCGAGCGCGAACAGCAGGGGGTGATACCAGGCCATGCTTTCGCCTTTGCACGCGTCGCGCAGGCGAAGGAAGCCGGTTCGCGCGGAGGCGCGAAGGCGCGGAGAGAAAATCGAAATGCACGCGTCGCGCTCGCCCTGGCGATGCCACAGGCATTCCGGTCGGGTTCGATCGGGGCGCCGGTGGAGATCGACCTGACCCTCTCTCGATCTTCTCCGCGTCTCCGCGTCTCCGCGAGAACAAAGGCTTCTTCACCTTCTCGCACCTGTCCCCTGCGAGACGTTCGCAAAGATAGCGGTTGATCCCGCACCGCAGCGAGCCCATTTGGCAATCGGAACGAATAGGTCCGATTAGCTCATGCGCCTCTCCTCTCTTGCCGACTATGCGGTCGTGTTGCTGTCCGCCGCCGCGCGCCACTGCGGCGGTGTGGCGCGGCTGAACGCGACGCTGCTCGCCGAGGAGACGGGCGTGCCGCTGCCCACCGCGCAGAAGCTGGTCAGCCGCCTCGCCGCGGCGGGCCTGCTGGAAAGCGCACGTGGCACCGGCGGCGGCTTCCGCCTGGCGCGGCCGCCCTCGGCGATCAGCCTGGCGGACATCATCGAGGCGGTCGAGGGACCGATCCAGATGACTTCCTGCGTCGAGGGCAGCCGCCACGACTGCGCCATCGAGGGCAGTTGCCAGGTCCGGCCGCACTGGGGCGTCGTCAACGAAGCGGTCCGCGGCGCGCTCGCCGGCGTATCGCTTGCCCGCCTCTCCCGGGCGCCCGCTCCGACCCACGATCCCATTCCCGCCCTTCTCGGCGAACAGGTGTAACCATGGCGACCAAGAACGCAGAGGCCTATGCGGCCGTGTCCAAGACCTACGAGTGGGGCTTTTCGTCCGACATCGAACAGGACTTCGCGCCCAAGGGCCTGAACGAGGACACCGTCCGCTACATCAGCGCCAAGAAGAACGAGCCCGAATGGATGCTCGACTGGCGGCTGAAGGCGTTCCGCCTGTGGCAGACGATGGAGGCGCCGGACTGGGCCAAGCTCAACGTCCCGCCGATCGACTATCAGGACGCCTATTACTACGCCGAGCCCAAGGCGAAGCCCAAGCTGGGGTCGCTCGACGAGGTCGATCCCGAGATCCTGCGCGTCTACGAAAAGCTCGGCATCCCGATCGCCGAGCAGAAGATGCTGGCCGGCGTCGAGGACCTCGACGCGGACGGCAACCCGAAGCGCCGCGTCGCGGTCGACGCGGTGTTCGACAGCGTCAGCGTCGCCACGACCTTCCGCAAGGAGCTGGAAGCCGCCGGCGTCATCTTCCGCTCGATCAGCGAGGCGATCCGCGAATACCCCGATCTGGTGCGCAAGTGGCTGGGCAAGGTCGTGCCGCAGCGCGACAATTACTTCGCGACGCTGAACTCGGCGGTCTTCAGCGACGGCACGTTCGTGTACATTCCCGAAGGCGTCCGTTGCCCGATGGAGCTGTCGACCTATTTCCGCATCAATGCGGAGAATACCGGCCAGTTCGAACGCACGCTGATCGTCGCCGACAAGGGTGCGTACGTCTCGTATCTGGAGGGCTGCACCGCCCCCATGCGCGACGAGAACCAGCTCCACGCCGCCGTGGTGGAACTGGTCGCGCTCGACGATGCAGAGATCAAATATTCGACTGTCCAGAACTGGTATCCGGGCGACGAGAACGGCGTCGGCGGCATCTACAACTTCGTCACCAAGCGTGCGCTGTGCCAGGGCAAGAACAGCAAGGTGTCGTGGACGCAGGTCGAAACGGGCAGTGCGATCACCTGGAAATATCCCAGCTGCGTCCTGTCGGGCGACGGCTCGGTCGGCGAGTTCTACTCGGTCGCGGTCACCAACAATCGCCAGCAGGCCGACACCGGCACCAAGATGATCCACCTGGGCAAGAACACCCGCTCGACCATCGTGTCGAAGGGGATCAGCGCCGGGCGCAGCGACAACACTTATCGCGGCCTCGTCCGCGTCGGGCCCAGCGCGGAAAACGTCCGCAACTTCACCCAGTGCGACAGCCTGCTGCTCGGCGACCGCTGCGGCGCGCACACCATCCCGTACATTGAGGTGAAGAACCCCAGCGCCCAAATCGAGCACGAGGCGACGACGTCCAAGATCAGCGAGGACCAGCTGTTCTACGCCATGTCCCGCGGCCTCGATCAGGAGGCGGCGGTCGCCCTGATCGTCAACGGCTTCGCCCGCGAGGTGCTGCAGCAGCTGCCGATGGAATTCGCGGTCGAGGCGCAGAAGCTGCTCGGCATCAGCCTCGAGGGATCGGTGGGCTAGGATCAACTGTCATCCCCGCGCAGGCGGGGATCCATACACTCGGCGGGGCCTATGGATTCCCGCCTTCGCGGGAATGACGGCTTAAATGCTTAAAATCGAAAACCTCCACGCCGAGATCGACGGCAAGGAAATCCTCAAGGGCCTGTCCCTCACCGTCAACGCGGGCGAGATCCATGCGATCATGGGCCCGAACGGTGCTGGCAAGTCGACGCTCGGCTATGTCCTCGGCGGCCGTCCCGGTTACGAGGTGACGGCGGGTTCCGTCCTTTTCAAACCCACCACCGTCACCCCGGCCTTGAGCCGGGGTCCCGCTTCTTCTTCTGAGGCGAGCGAAAGCAGCGAGACCCCGGATCAAGTCCGGGGTGACGAGGAGTGGATCGACCTGCTCGCCCTCGAACCCAACGAGCGTGCCGCCGCCGGCGTGTTCCTTGGCTTCCAGTACCCGGTGGAAATCCCCGGCGTGTCGAACGTCCAGTTCCTGCGCGAAGCCCTGAACGCGCAGCGTGCGACCCGCGACGAGAAGCCGCTGTCCGGCGCCGAATTCCTGAAGCTCGCCCGCGAGGAGGCGCGCAAGCTCGACATGGATGCCGAGATGCTGAAGCGTCCCGTCAATGTCGGCTTCTCGGGCGGCGAGAAGAAGCGCAACGAGATGGTCCAGATGGGCGTCGTGAACCCCAGGTTCGCGATCCTCGACGAAACCGATTCGGGCCTCGACATCGATGCGCTGCGTATCGTCGGCGACGGCATCAACCGGATCATGCGCAGCCCCGACAAAGCGGTGCTGCTCATCACCCATTACCAGCGCCTGCTCGACTACGTGAAGCCCGACTTCGTTCATGTGCTGGACGGCGGCGTGATCACCCGTACCGGCGGCGCCGAACTGGCGCACGAGCTGGAACGGCAGGGCTATGCGACGGCCGCCGTCGCATGAGCGTGCTGGAACTCCCCTCGACCCGTGAGGAGGCGTGGCGCTGGGCCGATCCGCAGGGGATCGCCACCGCCGCCGCCCTGCCGCGCACCGCGGCTGCCGATCCCGCCGGCTGGTTCCTCGACCTGCCCGGCGCGCGGATCGTCGTTCGTGACGGCGTGGTCGATCGCACCGCAAGCGACCTCCACCGGGTCACGCTGCGCCGGGTAGAGGCGAGCGACCATGCGCTCGCCGCCCGGACAGCCGGGGCGGGCTGGGCGCTCGACCTGGCGGAGGATGCCGCCGCCCATCCGGTCCAGATCGTCCATGTCGCCACCGGCGCCGCCAACCACCTGCCTGCGGACATCGCGCTGGCCGACGATGCCGTCGCGCAGGTCGTCGAGACCTATGTCGGCACCGGCTGGTCCAACCGCTTCACCCGCGTCACGCTGGGTCGCGCGGCGCGGCTGATGCGCGCGGTGCGGCTGTTGCAGGATGGCGGCTTCGTGTCGCTGCGTGAGGAAGCCGCACTCGGCACCGGCGCCAGCCTCGTCACCACCTTCCTGGGTGGCGGCGCGGCCGGCACCCGCATCGATGCCGCGATCGTCGCGGGGGAGGGGGCGTTCGCCGAATATGGCGGCGCGCTGCTGACCGCCGGCGAGCAGCGGCAGGAATGCGCCGTGCGCGTCCGTCATGCCGAGCCCAACGGCCAGTCGCACCAGCTGTGGCGCGCGGTCGCTGCCGACCGTTCCACCGCCAGCCTCGCCGCTGCGGTGGAGGTCGCGCGCGACGCGCAGAAGACCGATGGCGAGCAGTCGCTGCGCGGCCTCCTGCTCCAGCGGACCGCGACCGTGAACCTGAAGCCCGAGCTGGAGATCTTCGCCGACGACGTGAAGTGCGCGCACGGCGCCACGGTCGGCGAGCTCGATGCCCGCGCCCTGTTCTACATGCAGAGCCGCGGCATCCCGCGCGCGCGGGCGCAGGCGCTGCTGACCCGCGCCTTCGTCGCCGACGCGCTCGATCGGATCGGCGACGAGACGGTCCGCGACGCCTTCGTCGCCGATGCCGATGCATGGCTGGAAAGGGCGCTGTGACCGGTCCGGCCGCCGTCTCCCTGTCCTACATCGACGGTTCGTGCGACCACTCACGCGCGACCCGGTCGTGGGTGGCGGACCGGACGACGGCGACCGGCGCGCAACTGGTGTTTATGCCTTACCTTAGCCTTACCTTCCGGAGCGTCGCATGACCGTCACGACCGCCGCCCCGCTCGATGCCCTTGCCGATTTCCCGGCGATTCCCGCTGGTTGGGCCTATCTGGACACCGCCGCGACCGCGCAGAAGCCGCAGGTCGTGGTCGATGCCATCGCCCGCGCATATGGCGAGACCTACGCCACCGTTCACCGCGGCGTGTACCAGCGGTCGGCCGACATGACCGTGGCGTACGAGGCCGCTCGCCGGCGCGTGGCCGGCTTCATCGGCGCGGGCTCCGCCGACGAGATCGTCTTCGTCCGTGGCGCGACCGAGGGGATCAACCTCGTCGCGCAATGCTGGGCCGCGACCACGCTGAAGGCCGGCGACCGCATCATGCTGTCGATGCTGGAGCATCACAGCAACATCGTGCCGTGGCAGATGGTCGCCGAACGGGTCGGTGCCGCGATCGACGTCGCCCCGCTCACCGCCGATGGCCGCATCGACCTCGACGCGATGGCGGCGATGCTGACGCCGGCGCACAAGCTGGTGGCGCTTGCCCATGTGTCGAACGTCCTCGGCTCGGTCCTCGATGTCGCTCGCGCCACCGAACTGGCGCACGGCGTCGGTGCCAGGATCCTGATCGACGGCTGCCAGGCGGTACCGCGACTGCCGGTCGACGTGGCGGCGCTCGGCTGCGACTTCTACGTCTTCTCCGGGCACAAGCTGTACGGCCCCACGGGCATCGGCGTGCTGTGGGGCAAGCCCGAGCTGCTCGATGCGATGCCGCCGTGGCAGGGCGGCGGTTCGATGATCGACCGGGTGTCCTTTGCGAAGACCACCTACGCTCCCCCGCCGGGCCGGTTCGAGGCGGGCACGCCGCACATCGTCGGCGCCCTCGGGCTCCACGTCGCGATCGACTATGTCGATGCGATCGGCCTCGATCGCATCCACGCGCACGAGACCGCACTGGTCGCACAGGCGCGCGCCACGCTCGGCAGCATCAACAGCGTCCGCTTGCTCGGTCCCGACGATTCGGCCGGCATCGTCAGTTTCGCGATAGAGGGGGTGCATCCCCACGACATCGGCACCATCTTGGACGAACAGCAGGTCGCGATCCGCGCCGGCCATCACTGCGCGCAGCCGCTGATGGACGCGCTGGGCGTGCCGGCGACGGCACGGGCCAGCTTTGGCGTGTACAACGGCCCGCAGGATGTCGAGGCGCTGGCCCGCGGCATCGAACGCGTGACGAGAATTTTTGGATGACGGGAATGGTCGCATGAGCGGTTTCGAGGTCGAGCAGGTGGAGGGCGTCGCCCCCCCGCCCAAGGCACGCGTCGACGATGCGGCGGAGGCGGCGCCTGCCGCGCGCGAGCGCGACTATCTGGCCGGCTTCCTCGCGCAGAAGCCGCAGGGCGACAGCCCCGGCGAGCCGGGCGGCGAGTTGTACGAGGCGGTGATCGACGCGCTGAAGGACATCTTCGATCCGGAGATCCCGGTGAACATCTACGACCTCGGCCTGATCTACGGCGTCGAGGTGGCCGATGGTGGTCACGCCGCGGTGACGATGACGTTGACGACCCCACATTGCCCGGTCGCCGAATCGATGCCGGCCGAGGTCGAACTGCGCGTCGCCGCGGTCCCCGGCATCGCCACCGCCGACGTCAACCTCGTCTGGGATCCGCCCTGGGATCCGCAGAAGATGTCGGACGAGGCGAAGCTCGAACTGGGGATGCTCTGACATGGCCACCACCCTTCGTCCGCGCCCGGCGGCGCTGAACCTGACACCGACCGCAGAGGCGCGGATCGCCGACCTGATGTCGCGCGCGCCTGCCGGCACGATCGGGGTGAAGCTGTCGACCCCGCGCCGCGGCTGCTCGGGCCTCGCCTATTCGGTCGACTATGTTACCGAGGCGAAGCCGTTCGACGAGAAGATCGACACGGCGGGCGGCACGCTGTTCGTCGACGGCGGCTCGATCCTCTATCTGATCGGATCGACGATGAACTGGGTGGAGGACGACTTCACCGCCGGCTTCGTGTTCGACAATCCCAACGCCAAGGGCGCCTGCGGTTGCGGGGAAAGCTTCACCGTCTGATCCTTGCCGTGTACTGACCCCTGCAACGACGATCGGGGGAGGACGGGATGGACGGACTGTTCAGGCGCAAGGATATCACGCTACCGCAAGCGGATAGCGGCGGTCATCAGCTGGCGCGCACCCTGTCCTGGCCGCACCTCGTCGCGCTGGGCGTGGGGGCGATCGTCGGCACCGGCATCCTGACCCTGATCGGCGTCGGTGCCGATCGTGCCGGCCCCGCCGTCATCGTCTCTTTCGCCATCGCCGGCGCGATCTGTGCCTGCGCCGCGCTCGCCTATGCCGAAATGGCGACGATGATGCCCGTATCGGGCAGCGCCTATACCTACAGCTACGCCGTGCTGGGGGAGGTGATCGCGTGGGTCGTCGGCTGGAGCCTGCTGGCCGAATACACGCTGGTCGTGGCGACCGTCGCGGTCGGCTGGTCGGGCTATGCGGTCGGCTTCCTCTCCGGGCTCGGCATCCACCTGCCCGATGCGCTGGCGCACGGGCCGACCATGGCGAACGGGGCAGTCGCGGCCTGGGGCGTGAACCTCCCCGCGCTTCTCATCGTCGCCGTCGTCGCCGGCCTGCTGACGCTCGGCACGCGGGAGAGTGCGACGATCAACGCCGTGCTGGTCGTCGTCAAGATGATCGCGCTGGCGGTGTTCGTCGTCGTTGCGTTGCCCTATTTCGATGCCGCCAACCTTCACCCCTTCTCCCCGTTCGGCAGTGGCAAGACCGCGTCGGCGGACGGCGTCGAGCGCGGGGTCATGGCCGCGGCCGCGATCATCTTCTTCGCCTTCTACGGCTTCGATGCGATCTCCACGGCGGCGGAGGAAGCGAAGAACCCCGGCCGTGATCTGGCGATCGGCATCGTCGGATCGATGGTCGCCTGCGTCGCGATCTACATGATCGTCGCGGTCGCGGCGGTCGGCGCCCTGTCGTTCACCCGCTTCGCCGCCAGCCCCGAACCGCTGGCGCTCATCCTGCGCGAACTGGGGCGCCGCGGTGTCGCCACCTTCCTCGCCGCCTCTGCCGTGGTCGCGCTGCCGACCGTGATCCTGGCGTTCCTCTATGGGCAGAGCCGCATCTTCTTCGTCATGGCGCGCGACCGCCTGCTCCCCGCCAGCCTCGCCACCGTATCGCGCCGCGGCACGCCCGTGCGGATCACGCTGTTCACCGCCGCCGTCGTCATGCTGTTCGCCGGCTTCCTGCCGATCGACGCCATCGCCGCGCTGGCGAACGCCGGTACGCTCACCGCCTTCGTCGCGGTCGCGGTCTGCATGCTGGTGATGCGCCGGCGCGCGCCCGACATGGTGCGTCCGTTCCGCACGCCGCTGCCCTGGGTGGTCGGGCTCGGCGCGATCGGCGGGTGCCTGTACCTGTTCGCCAGCCTGCCGCAGCGGACTCAGATCTGGTTCCTCTGCTGGAACCTGGTCGGGCTGGCGGTCTACTTCCTCTACGCCCGGCGGCTGCGCGCCCGCGAGGGCTGATCGCCGGCGCCGGGCCGGATTACCGTGCCCGCGTCCAGTCCTGGCTGCGGCAGAACGGCCCGAAACAGCCCTTCACCTTCAACTGCCCGCCCTCGACGCGCAGTTCGGAGCGATAGGTGCGGCCGGACTCGGGATCGTAGATGCGCCCCTTCCACCGGTCGTCCGCCGGGGTGAAGCCCGACAGGATCGCGATCCCCTCGATCGGGCGATTGCGCAGTGCCTTGTCGGGGTTGTTGATGTCGACCGCCGGCCCGCCCGGCCGCGGCTTTAGCACCTTGGCGATCCGCCCGCACAGCTCGCGGCCGCAGGGAGCGATCTCGACGATCGCCTTGCCCTCGGCCGTCAGCCAGCGACCGCCGATCGGGGCGGGCGCCGCCACGGCGGCCGATGCCGCCATGGCCAGCGCGATCCCGGCCAGCGTCTTCACGCGGCCAGCTTGCGCAGGACGTACTGCAGGATGCCGCCGTTCAGGAAATACTCCAGCTCGTTGACCGTATCGATCCGGCAGCGGGTCTGGAACTTCTCGGTCGTGCCATCGGCGCGCACCATCGTCACCTCTACGTCCTGGCGCGGGCGCAGGCCGGCGACGCCGTGGATCGTGAACGTCTCGTCGCCGGTCAGGCCCAGCGTCTCGCGCGTCACGCCCTCCGCGAACTGCAGCGGCAGCACCCCCATGCCGACCAGGTTCGACCGGTGGATCCGCTCGAAGCTCTCGGTGATGACGGCGCGTACGCCCAGCAGGTTGGTGCCCTTCGCCGCCCAGTCGCGCGACGAGCCGGTGCCGTATTCCTTGCCGGCGATGATGACCAGCGGCGTCCCGTCCGCCTTGTGGCGCATCGCCGCGTCATAGATCGGCATGACCTCGCCGTCGTACCGGGTCATGCCGCCCTCGATGCCCTGCACCATCTCGTTGCGGATGCGGATGTTGGCGAAGGTACCGCGCACCATCACCTGGTCGTTGCCGCGGCGTGCGCCATAGCTGTTGAAGTCGGCGCGGCTGACCTGCCGCTCCGTCAGCCAGCGCCCGGCGGGGCTGTCCGCCTTGATCGATCCCGCCGGCGAGATGTGGTCGGTCGTGATCGAGTCGCCCAGGATCGCCAGCGGCTTGGCCTCGATGATGTCCATCACCGGTGCCGGCGTCATCCCCATGCCCTCGAAATAGGGCGGGTTGGCGACATAGGTCGATGCCGCCGGCCACGCATAGGTCGCGGTGCCGGTGACGTTGATGCCCGACCATTTGGCATCGCCCTGATATACGTTGCCGTACCGGGTGCGGAACATCGTGTCGTCGATATTGGCATCCATCACCGACCGGATCTCGTCGTTGGTCGGCCAGATGTCGCGCAGGAACACGTCCTGTCCGTCGGTTCCCTGACCCAGCGGCGTCTCGATCATGTCGGTCGTGACGGTGCCCTTGATCGCATAGGCGACGACCAGCGGCGGGCTGGCGAGGAAGTTGGCGCGCACGTCCGGCGACACCCGGCCCTCGAAGTTGCGATTGCCCGACAGCACCGACGCGGCGACGAGATCGTTCTCGTTGATCGCCGCCGAGATCGGCGCGGCGAGCGGGCCGGAATTGCCGATGCAGGTCGTGCACCCGTAACCGACCAGGTTGAAGCCCAGCGCATTCAGGTCCTCGGTCAGGCCGGCCTTGTCGAGATAGTCGGTCACCACCTGCGATCCCGGCGCCAGCGAGGTCTTGACCCACGGCTTGGCGGTCAGTCCCTTCGCCCGCGCCTTGCGGGCGACCAGACCGGCGGCGACCAGCACAGACGGGTTGGACGTGTTGGTGCAGCTGGTGATCGCCGCGATCACCACGTCGCCGTCGCCGATGTCGTGCGATGCGCCCTCGACCGCGGCGCGTTCGGGCTGCTCCTTGTGATACACCTTGAACAGGTCGCCGTTGAACACCTCGTCGACCTTGTTCAGCGACACCTTGTCCTGGGGACGCTTGGGGCCGGCGAGCGACGGCACAACCGTGCCCATGTCCAGCTCCAGCGTGTCGGTGAAGATCGGATCCGGTGCATTGTCCTCGCGCCAGAAGCCGTTGGTCTTGGCATAGGCCTCGACCAGCGCGACGTTCTCCTCGGTGCGCGCGGTCAGGCGCATATAGTCCAGCGTCCGGTCGTCGATCGGGAAGAAGCCGCAGGTCGCGCCGTACTCGGGCGCCATGTTGGCGATCGTCGCGCGATCGGCGAGCGTCATCGAGGCGAGGCCGGGGCCGTAGAACTCGACAAAGCGGCCGACGACGCCCTTCTTGCGCAGCATCTGCGTCACGGTCAGCACCAGGTCGGTGGCGGTGATGCCCTCCGCCAGCGCGCCGGTCAGCTTGAAACCGACCACCTCGGGGATCAGCATCGATACCGGCTGGCCGAGCATCGCGGCCTCCGCCTCGATCCCGCCGACGCCCCAGCCCAGCACGCCCAGGCCGTTGACCATCGTGGTATGGCTGTCGGTGCCGACCAGCGTGTCGGGATAGGCGATCATGGTGCCGCCCTGCGCGTGCTCGCCGCTCTCGGTCGACGACCAGATCGCCTGGCTGACATATTCCAGGTTCACCTGGTGGCAGATGCCGGTGCCCGGCGGCACCACCTGGAAATTGTCGAGCGCCTTCGATCCCCACTTCAGGAACTCGTACCGCTCCATGTTGCGCTGGTATTCAAGGTCGACATTGTCCGCGAACGCCTTCGGCGTACCGAACTCGTCGACCATCACCGAATGGTCGATGACGAGGTGGACGGGCACCTGCGGATTGATCTTGGCCGCGTTGCCGCCCAGCTTGGTGATGGCATCGCGCATCGCCGCCAGATCGACGACGCAGGGAACGCCGGTGAAATCCTGCATCAGCACGCGGGCCGGGCGATACTGGATCTCGCGGTTGGACCGCGCATCCTTCTGCCAGTCGACGATCGCCTGCACGTCCGCCTCGGTCACGGTCACGCCATCCTCGAACCGCAGCATGTTCTCCAGCAGCACCTTCATAGAGAAGGGCAGGCGGCTGATGTCGCCATACTTCTCCGCCGCCTTCGCCAGGCTGAAATAATCGTAGCTCTTGCCACCGGCGTTGAGGGTTGCGCGGGTCTTTAGGGTGTCCTGGCCGATGGCGGTCATGTGCGTCCTTTACCTGTTACGCCGTCGGCGTCCGGAAAAGGCGGCAAGGCCGCGCGGGCGCGAGGGCGTCGGTGAGTGCCGAATGGGCGCGCGATAGCAGGGGGGAGCAGCGAAGGGAACCGCCAGACGCCCGGATTCAGGGTGAGAATGGATCGCAACTCCCCGGCCGCTCGTTGAACCGAAACAAGGAGAGACGACGATGCCCGATGACCAGCCGAGCAACGCGCCCTATGGCGCACACCCCACCGCGCACAACCGCGATACGGCCGCCGCCGTGCTCGCCCGGACGGGGCAGGACAATGCGCCCGGCGGCGGCACGCTGATCGGATCGGGCGACGCTGAGGCCCCGGTGACGGGTGGCGGCGCGACGCCGAACAGCCCGATCGATACCGGCGTTGAGAGCAGCGGCGATCCGGAGGCCGAGGCGCGGCATCGTTCGCTGGCTGAGGACACCGCAGCACCGCGATAGGTATCGCGGTCCACGTTCAATCGTTCAACGGATGAGGAGAAATCGACATGGCGAAGAATTTCGAGGACATGGCGCAGGGCGGCGCGGAACGCGCCCGGCAGGCAGGCGAGGCGATGCAGGCATCCGGACAGAAGATGGCGGAAGGCGGATCGACCCTGGGCGTCAAGATCATCGAGCAGGCGGAAACCAACGCACAGGAAGCATTCGCCGCCATGCGCGCCGCGGCCCAGGCCAAGGACCTGAGCGAGGTCATGCGCATCCAGACCGACTATCTCCGCGATCAGGGCAGCCGGTCGATGGCGCAGGCGCGGGAAATGGGGGAGCTCATCATGCAGTTCGGCCGCGATGCGGTCGCGCCGCTGAAGGGCGGCGGACAGGGATAATCCGGGCGGCCGTTCGACCCGGCTGAAGGCGGGTCGTTCTCGCCCATCCGATCGACTGCTCTCGCCGGCTGATGCTATTCGCCTGGCGGGGCTCCGGCTTCCGCCGGCCGTGCGGCTCCGGCGGGGGTTACCGGACGCGGCCCGTCGGCCGTGCCCTCCAGCGAGGAATCCCCGCCCAGCACCCGGTACAGCGTCACCCGGTTGGACGATGCGACCAGCTGGGTAGCGACCAGTTGCCGCTGTGCGGTGTACAGCGACCGTTGCGCGTCCAGGGTGTTGAGGAACGGCGTGATGCCGCCGCGATAGGAAGCGTCCGTCAGCCGCAGCGTGTCCGCCGTCGCCGCGACGTTGCGGCGATTGGCAGCAAGCTGCTCGGCGATCGTTCCCTGCCGTGCCAGCGCGTCGGCTGTCTCGCGGAACGCGCTCTGGATGGCGCGCTCATAGGTCGCCAACGCCGCATCGCGTTGTGCCTGAGTAAATCGCACGCTCGCCCGCCCGGCACCCGCCTGGAAGATCGGGTAAGAGACCGCTGGCGCGACCGAGTAGTTGAAGGCATCACCGGTGAACAGCGACGACAACGCGGTCGAGGCGAAGCCGACCAACCCGGTCAGCGAGATGCGGGGGAACAGTGCCGCGCGCGCCGCGCCGATCTCCGCATTGGTGGCCCGAAGTTCATATTCTGCCTGCACCACGTCGGGCCGGCGCAGCAGGATGCCGGAATCGAGACCGGCGGGCAGGGCGGCGACGCTTGCTGCCGCTTCGTCCAGCATCGCCGGCAGCAGTGAGGGATCGACCGGAGCGCCGACCAGCAGCTGCAGCGCGTTGGCGTCCTGCGCCACCAGCGTCCGCTGGAGCGCCAGGTCGGATTCCGCCGTCGCCAGGATCTGCTCGGCCTGCGCGACGTCGGTGCGCGGGCTGATCCCGCCGCGCAGCCGTGCCCGTGTCAGCTCGACCGAGCGTTGTGCCGACGTCGCGGTATCCTGCGCGATGCGGAGCAGCGTCTGGTCGGCGGCATAGGTCAGCCAGGCATCGGCGATGTCGCCGACCAGTGTCAGACGCGTCGCCCGTGCACCGGCTTCGGTAGCGAAGTACCGGTCCAGCGCCGCGCGGCTGAGGCTGCGGATGCGGCCGAAAAGGTCGAGCTCGAACGCCGTGGTACCCAATCCAACCGAGAAGGCACTGTTGCCGCTCGACGTGGTCACGACGGTTCCACCGGTTCCGGTACCGCCCGTACCTCCGGTCCCCGTGCCGGTCCCGCCGGTGCCGGTACCTCCGGTTCCCGTCCCGCCGGTACCTGTTCCGCCAGTACCGGTTCCGCCGCCCGCAACGTTCGACGCGCCGCGCCCGCCGCCGGAGTAGGTGTAGCGGCCGGTCGCATCGACCTGCGGGAACAGGTCCGCGCGCTGGATGCGATACTGCGCGCGGGCGGCCTGGATGTTGGCCGCCGCGATCCGCAGGTCGCGATTGTTGACCAACGCCTGCTCGATCAGGGACTGTAGCCGTCGATCGGTGAAGACCGCCGGATAGGTGATCGCCGGCAACGCCGCCTCCGACTGGCGGAGGTACGCATCGCCCACCGGCCATGACGGCGGCACGGGAGCCTCCGGCCGCACATAGGTCGGCGCCAGCGAGCAGGCGGATAGCGTCGTCGCCGCGAGCAGCGTTGCCATCGCGATCGGCGATTGCCGGCCAAGCAGATACGCGATCATCATGCCGCCTCCGGCCGGTGAGGACCCTGCGGCTCGGGCGGGCCATAGGGATCGCCGCGGTCCTTGCCGTCGCCCTGATGTCCCGTCGGCCGGCCGCGCAGCTTCGCAATGCCGTCACGCACCCCGCGCCTGACCAGCACGAAGAACAGCGGGATGTAGAAGATCGCCAGGAACGTCGCCGACAGCATGCCGCCGATCACCGCCGTGCCGATCGCGATCCGGCTGTTCGCCCCTGCGCCGGTCGAGATCGCCAGCGGCAGCACGCCGAAGATGAACGCGAACGAGGTCATCAGGATCGGCCGCAGACGGATCTTCGCGGCTTCCATGGCGGCGTCGATCACGCGCGCGCCCTTGCGTTCCGCCTGTTCCGCGAACTCGATCATCAGGATCGCGTTCTTCGCCGCCAGTCCCATCGTCGTCAGCAGTCCGATCTGCAGATAGACGTCGTTGGTCAGCCCACGCAGCGTCACGAACGCGATCGCCCCGATCAGGCCCAGCGGGATGATCAGCAGCACCGCGAACGGGATCGACCAGCTCTCGTACAGCGCCGCCAGGCACAGGAACACGACCAGGATCGACAGGCCGTACAGCAACGGCGCCTGTCCCGCGGACAGCCGCTCCTGATACGACAGCCCGGCCCATGCGACGGAGGTGCCGGGGATCTGCGCCGCCAGCTCGGCGATCCGGGCCATCGCATCGCCCGAGCTCTTGCCCGGCGCTGCCGATCCCTGGAATTCGAATGATGGGATACCGTTGAACCGCGACAGCGTCGTCGGCGCCGTGCCCCAGCCGATCGTCGCAAAGGACGAGAAGGGCGTCATCTGCCCGTTCGACCCGCGCACGAACCACTGCTTCAGATCCTCGGGGGAGGAACGATAGGGTGCGTCGCCCTGGACATAGACACGCTTCACGCGACCCCGATCGATGAAGTCGTTGACGTACTGCCCGCCCCAGGCCGTCGTCAGGGTCGAGTTCGCATTCGACTGCGTCAGCCCGAGCGTCGCCAGCTTCTGCTGGTCCATGTCGACCTGCAGCGTCGCGATGTCGGGAAGTTCGGTCAGCCGCACCGATGCCAGCATCGGATCGGCATTGGCGGCGGCGAGCAGCTTGTCGCGCGCGGCGTTGAACTGTTCCTGCGTCAGTCCGCCGGTATTCTGCAATTCCATCGTGAAGCCGTCCGACTGGCCCAGGCCGCGCACCGCCGGCGGCACCAGCGCGAACACCTGCGCGTCGCGCAGGCCGCGGAACGCGCCGGAGGCGCGCTGGGTGATGGCATCCGCCGCGTTCTCCTTGCCCTCGCGGTTCGACCAGTCGACGAAGTTCAGGAAGCCCTGGCCGGTGTTCTGGCCGCTGACGCCGCCTCCACCACCGCCCGCGACGGTGAACATGACCTGCACGTTCTTCTGCTCGTATTTCGCGAAATACTGCTCGACCTGGCGCTGGACTTCCAGCGTACGGTTCTGCGTCGCACCGGGCGGCAGGCGGAACTGCACGATCGCCGAGCCCTGGTCCTCGGTCGGCAGGAAGCCGGTCGGCAGGCGCAGGAACAGCACCGCCAGCAATCCGACCACGGCGACATAGATCAGCAGGAACAGCCATTTGCGGTCGACCGTGTACTTCACGCCGCGCGTGTACTTGCCGACGCCCTTCTCGAAGTTGCGGTTGAACCAGTCCGCAGCGCCGGTGCCCCAGCCCGCCACCCGCGGGAAGCGACGCTTCAGCCAGTCGCCCTCATGCGCCTCCTGCGATTTCTGCTTCAGTAGCGAGGTGGTCAGCGCCGGCGAAAGGATCAGTGCGACCAGCACCGACAGCACCATCGCCGCGACGATCGTGATCGAGAACTGGCGATAGATGACGCCGGTCGATCCGCCGAAGAACGCCATCGGCAGGAACACCGCCGACAGCACCAGCGCGATGGCGATCAGTGCGACGCTGATCTCGTCCATCGACCGGATCGTCGCCTCGCGCGGCGTCAGGTCGGGATCCTCCTCCATCAGGCGCTCGACATTCTCGACCACGACGATCGCGTCGTCGACCAGCAGGCCGATGGCCAGCACCAGCCCGAACAGCGTCAGCGTGTTGATGGAGAAGCCGGCGAGATAGAATACGGCGAAGGTGCCCAGCAGCACCACCGGCACCGCGATCGTCGGGATCAGCGTCGCACGCCAGCTCTGCAGGAACACGAACATGACGATGACGACCAGGATCACCGCCTCGATCAGGGTCTTGACGACCTCCTCGATCGACAGCTCGATGAACGCGGTGGTGTCGTTGGCATAGGCGACCTTCAGGCCGGCGGGAAAACCCCTGGCGACGCGGGTGATCTCGGCCTTCACCAGCTCGGCCGTCTTCAGCGCGTCGGCACCCGGCGCCAGCAGCACCGCGATGCCCGCTCCCGGATGCCGGTTGATCCGGCTGACGGCGGCATAGCTCTCGGCGCCCAGCTCGATCCGTCCCACGTCCGACAGGCGGACCGTCGCGCCCGACGGCAGCGTCTTCAGGATGATCTGGCGGAACTGTTCCGGCGTCTGCAACCGCGATTGCGCCGTCACCGTCGCGTTCAGCATCTGTTGCGGGCCGGAGGGGAGGCCACCGACCTCGCCGGCCGCGACCTCGGTATTCTGCGCCTGGATCGCGGCGGTCACGTCGGCGGGGATCAGCTGGAAACTGGCGAGTTGCGTCGGGTTCAGCCAGATCCGCATCGCATATTGCGATCCGAACACGTTGGTGTCGCCGACGCCGGGCACGCGCCCCAGCGGATCCTGCAGGTTCGACACCAGATAGTCGGAGACATCCTGGTTCGTCTTCGTGTCGGTCTCGTCGTACACGCCTGCGATCAGCAGGAAGTCGGGGTTCGATTTGCGGACCACCAGGCCTTGCTGCTGAACCTGCTGCGGCAGGCGCGCCACCGCCTGCTGCACCTGGTTCTGCACCTGCACCTGCGCGATGTCCGGATCGGTGCCCTTGCCGAAGGTCGCGGTGATCGTCACCTGGCCGCGGCTCGACGAGGAGGAGCTGAAATACAGCAGCCCGTCGATGCCGGTCAGCTGCTGCTCGATCACCTGCGTGACCGAATTCTGCAGCGTCTGGGCCGATGCGCCGGGGAAGGTTGCGCGGATCGACACTTGCGGCGGCGCCACGTCGGGATATTGCGCGATCGGCAGGCTCATGATCGCGCCGACGCCGCCCAGCATCACGATGATCGCCAGCACCCATGCGAAGATGGGCCGGTCGATGAAGATGCGACTGATCATGCGGTCAGTTCGATCCGCCGCCCGAGCCGCCGGAGCCGCCCTTCGACTGGCCGCTGCTGGCGTCGCCATTGCCCTTGCTGCCGTCCTGCTGCGGCGGGGCGACGCGCTGGGCGCTGTTCGCGGGCACCGGCTGCACGGTCACGCCGGGGCGCAACTGGGCGCCGAGCCCCTGCACGATCACGCGGTCGTCCGCGTCCAGCCCGCCGGTCACCACCCAGGCGGTGCCCTGCGCACGGTCCGCGCGAACGGTCTTCTGCTGGACCTTGTTGTCCTTGCCGACCACCATCACCGTCGCGTTGCCCTTCGGATCGCGCGACACCGCCTGCTGCGGCACCAGATAGGCGCGGGTGTTGATCGCCTGGATGAAGCTGGCGCGCACGAACATGCCCGGCAGCAGCATGCCCTGCGGATTGGGGAAGCGGGCGCGCAGCGTCACGGTGCCCGTCTCGGTACTCACCAGCGCCTCGGAAAACTCGACGGTGCCGGTCTGTCCATAATCGTTGTCGTCCTCCAGCTTCAGCCGGATGGCCGCGCTCGCCGCCACGACGCCGTCACGCGACAGCGACCGGCGCAGCGCCAGCATGTCGCTGGCCGATTGCTGGATGTCGACGAAGATCGGGTCCAGCCGCTGGATCTGCGCCAGCGGATCGGCCTGCGTCGCCGATACCAGCGCGCCGACGGTGAACAGTGACCGGCCGATGCGGCCGCTGATCGGCGCCGGCACGGTGGTGAAGCGCAGGTTGATCCGCGCCGTTTCCAGCTGCGCGCGGGTCTGCGCCACGGCGGCGGTCGCCTGGCGCGACTGGGCGAGGGCGTTGGTATAATCCTGCTTCGAGATCGCCTCGATCTCGGCAAGCGGGCGATAGCGGTCGGCCAGCACGCGGGCGGCCTCCTGCTGCGCCTGTGCGCTCGCCAGGTTCGCCTGCGCCTCGTTGGCGGCGGCGCGGTACAGGCGCGGGTCGATCTCGTACAGCGGCTGACCCTGGCGAACGATCGCGCCCTCGGTGAAGAAGCGACGACGGATCAGGCCGGTCACCTGAGGACGCACGTCGGAACTCTCGAAGGCGGTCACCCGGCCGGGCAGTTCGGTGACGAGCGCGGCGTCGGTCGCCTTCAGCGTGACGAAGCCGACCTGCGGGGGACGGCCGCCGCCGGGGCCCCCGGCCTTGCCCTGGCCGTTGCCGCCTGCCTCCCCGCCGCCGCCGCACGCGCCGAGCAGGGTCGCCGCCATCATCGCCGCGCCGGCAATGGCCCGCCGCCCACGTCCGTTCCAACTCGCCAACTTGAGGTAAACCTTTCTTGCGGAAGGGCGTGGGCACGTCAGGCCCGCTGTCGTGAAATGCCCGATTTGCCGGCGGCTTGCCAAGCACCCATTTGTATCAATGTGTCGTTCGTTGATCTGGCGCACCATCGGAGGCGGAATGGACGAGCATGACCAGAGGACCGGCGATCCCGCCGACGGTGACAAGGCTGCCGCTGCGGCGGCGGCGGTGCAGGAGGTTCAGCAGGGAATGCTGGTCGGCCTGGGAACCGGATCTACCGCTGCGCACGCGATCCGCGCACTGGCCAGGCGCGTCGCGGACGGCCTCCGGATCCAGGCCGTGGCAACGTCTGGCGCCTCGGCCGATCAGGCGCGGGCGGCGGGCATCGCCGTCCTCGACTTCGCGGGCGTCGCCCGGGTCGATCTGACCATCGACGGGGCCGACCGCATCGATCCCCGTCTGTTCGCGATCAAGGGGGCAGGGGGCGCGATGCTGCGCGAGAAGATCGTCGCCGCCGCTAGCGAGCGGATGGTCGTGATCGCCGATGGCAGCAAGCTGCGCGACGCGATCGGCGACGCACCCGTACCCGTCGAGGTACTGCCCTTTGCTCAGGCGAGCGTCGCGGCGCGGCTGGGCCCGGCCGCGATCCTCCGCCGTGTTGGTGATCGGCCCTATGTCACCGACAACGGCAATGTGGTGCTCGACTGGATCGTCGATCTGGACGATCCCCGCGCCGTCGCCGACCTGCTCGATCGCATGCCCGGCGTCTTGGGTCACGGCCTGTTCCTGGACGAGGTCGATGCCGCCTATATCGCGACGGGCGGGGTCGTTACGCGGCTGGAACAGGCACGACACACGTATTAAGGCGCAACCCGACCCGCTGATGCGCGTTCCCCTTTCGACCAGAACGAGGCTCCTCCATGTCAGATACCAAGACCGCCGCCGCACCTGCGGACGCGTCGTTCCGTGAGGACGGCAGTCCGGAGCGACTCGCCATCGACACGATCCGTACCCTGTCGATGGACGCGGTGCAGAAGGCGAATTCAGGCCACCCGGGCACGCCGATGGCACTGGCTCCCGTCGGCTATGCCCTGTGGGCCGACCATCTCCGCTACGATCCGCGCCATGCCGACTGGCCCAACCGCGACCGGTTCGTGCTGTCGGTCGGCCATGCGTCGATGCTGCTGTACAGCCTGATACACCTGGCGGGGATCGAGGAAATCGATGCCGACGGGAAGAAGACCGGCAAGGAAGCGGTCAGCCTGGCCGATATCGAGCAGTTCCGTCAGCTCTCGTCCAAGACGCCCGGGCATCCGGAATATCGCCATACTACCGGTGTCGAGACGACGACCGGCCCGCTGGGCCAGGGTTGCGGCAATTCGGTCGGCATGGCCATCGCCGAGCGGTGGCTCGCGGCACGCTACAACAAGCCGGGCTTCCCCGTGTTCGACCACGACGTCTACGCATTATGCGGCGACGGCGACATGATGGAGGGCGTGGCGTCGGAGGCGGCGAGCCTCGCCGGTCATCTCAAACTGTCGAACCTGTGCTGGATCTACGACAGCAATCATATCTCGATCGAGGGCGGCACCGACCTCGCGTTCGACGAGGATGTCGGCCTGCGCTTCAAGGCCTATGGCTGGAACGTCATCCATGTCGACGATGCCAACGACGTCGCCGCTCTGTCCGCCGCGTTCGATACCTTCCGCAAGACTGCCGATCGGCCGACCTTCATCGTCGTCCATTCCGTCATTGGCTGGGGCAGCCCCCGCGCCGGCACGGAGAAGGCGCATGGCGAGCCCTTGGGAGAGGACAATGTCCGCGCGACCAAGAAGGCCTATGGCTGGCCCGAGGACAAGAGCTTCTACATCCCAGACGGTGTGATCCAGGCGTTCCGCGATCGCATCGGCGGCCGCGGCGGCAAGTTGCGCGACGAGTGGGTCGCGATGACCGACCGCTACCGGCAGGAGCATCCGGAACTCGGCGCCGAGCTCGATCTCATGCTGAAGGACCAGCTGCCGGACGGCTGGGACGCGGACATCCCGGTGTTCGAGGCGGATGCGAAGGGCGTCGCCAGCCGCGACTCGGGTGGCAAGGTGCTGAATGCCATCGCCAAGCGCGTGCCATGGCTCATCGGCGGCTCCGCCGACCTCGCACCCTCGACCAAGACCGATATCAAGGGTGCGCCATCGTTCGAGGCATCGAACTACGCCGGGCAGAACTTCCACTTTGGCGTGCGCGAGCATGGCATGGGGGCGGTGGTGAACGGCATGGCGCTGTCGCACCTGAAATCCTACGGCTCCACCTTCCTCGTCTTCACCGACTATATGCGTCCCTCGGTACGGCTGTCGTCGATCATGGAGCTGGGCGACGTGTGGGTCTACACCCACGACTCGATCGGCGTCGGCGAGGATGGGCCGACCCACCAGCCGATCGAGCAGATCGCGTCCCTGCGCGCCATTCCGGGCCTCGACACGATCCGGCCGGGCGACGCCAACGAGGTCGCCTGGGCCTGGCGCGCGGCGATGGAGAACAGCGGCACGCCGACCGCGCTGATCCTCTCGCGCCAGGCATTGCCGACGCTGGACCGCAGCACCTACGCACCTGCCGAGGGGCTGTTGAAGGGCGCCTATGTCCTGGCCGGCGACGAAGCGCCGGAAGTGGTGCTGATCGCGACCGGCAGCGAGGTGGCGCTGGCGGTGCAAGCCTATGAGAAGCTGAAGGCCGACGGTGTCAGGGCGCAGGTCGTCTCGATGCCCAGCTGGTACCGCTTCGAATTGCAGGACAAGGGCTATCGCGACTCGGTGCTGCCGCCCAGCACGAAAGCACGGCTCGCGATCGAGATGGCCGGATCGATGGGCTGGGACCGCTATGTCGGCAGCCACGGCGACACCGTCACCATGTCGACCTTCGGTGCCTCGGCACCGATCGCCAAGTTGCAGGACAAGTTCGGCTTCACCGTCGACCATGTCGTCGAGCAGGCACGCCGGCTGATCGCCGAGGCTGCCTCCACGGACAAGGAATAACCCCATGAGCAAGCTATCCGACCTGTCGTCCGCCGGCACCGCGGTGTGGCTGGACTTCGTCGACCGCAAGTTCCTCGAAGCCGGCGGCCTGGAGACGCTGGTAAAGGAGGACGGGCTGACCGGCGTCACCTCGAATCCATCGATCTTCGAAAAGGCGATGGGCCACGGCGACGCCTATGACCAGACGCTCGCCGCATTCGACCGCGACCATCCGGGCGCGGCGACGATCGACCGGTACGAGCATCTGGCGATCCAGGACATCAAGGCCGCGGCCGAGACGCTGAAGCCGGTGTACGACCGGCTCGACGCCAGGGACGGCTATGTCAGCCTGGAAGTGTCGCCCTACATCGCCGACGATACCGATGCGACGATCGCGGAAGCGAAGAAGCTGTGGGACGCGGTCGATCGTCCGAACTTGATGATCAAGATCCCCGGCACGCCCGCCGGCGCTCCGGCGATCTCGGCGACGATCGCGGCCGGCATCAACGTCAACGTCACGTTGCTCTTCGCGCTCGACGCCTATGTCCGCGTCGCAGAGGCATATGCGACGGGGCTCGAGGAACGCGTTCGTCAGGGCCAGCCGATCGATCACATCGCATCGGTCGCCAGCTTCTTCGTCAGCCGCATCGACACGATGATCGACAAGCAGATCGACGAGCGACTGAAGGCCGGCGATGCTGAGGCGGACGCGCTGAAGGCGCTGCGCGGCAAGGTCGCGATCGCCAATGCGAAGCAGGCCTATGCCTGGTATCAGGACTTCATCGCGTCTGATCGGTGGCAGGCGCTCGCGGCCAAGGGCGCGCAGCCGCAACGGCTGCTCTGGGCCTCGACCGGCGTCAAGGATCCGGCCTACCCCGACACGCTCTACATCGACACGCTGATCGGGCCGGAGACGGTCAACACCATGCCGCCCAAGACGATGGATGCGTTTCGCGACCATGGCACCGTCGCTCAGACGCTGACCGACGACGTCGACGACGCCCACCGCGTCCTAGACGAGGCGGAGCGGCTCGGCCTCGACCTGTCGGGCGTCACCGGCACTCTGGTGCTGGAGGGTGTCGCCTCCTTCGCCAAGGCGTTTGACGACCTGCTCGGCGCCATCGCGGCGAAGCATCCGGCGACCGGCGCCTAACCGGTGTCCCGGCCGCCGCGCCGGGACACCATTCAGTAGCGAGTAGAAGGACAGTCACATGAAGCTCGGCATGATCGGTCTCGGCCGAATGGGCGGCAACATGGCGCGGCGACTGATGGCCGGCGGTCACCAGATCGTCGCCTATGATCGCGACGCCGCGACGGTGGAGAAGCTGGTGGCGGACGGCGCCATCGGCGCCTCCTCGCTCGACGACATGCGTGCCAAGCTCGACGATCGCGCGATCTGGTGGGTGATGCTGCCGGCCGGTGAGATCACCGAGCAGACCGTGCAGACCATCGCGGCGGGCGCGAAGCCGGGCGACATCGTGATCGACGGCGGCAACAGCTTCTACAAGGACGATATCCGCCGCGCGAAGATGCTGCGCGAGAAGGAGATCGACTATGTCGATGTCGGCACGTCCGGCGGCGTGTGGGGCAAGGACCGCGGCTATTGCATGATGATCGGTGGCCGCGAGGAGACGCTGACCTATCTCGATCCCATCTTCGAGACGCTGGCACCCGGACGCGGCGACATCTCGCGCACGCCGTACGATCGCCCGGAAAGCGACGACTGGCGGGCAGAGAAGGGCTTCATCCATGCCGGGCCCGCCGGCGCCGGCCACTTCGTCAAGATGATCCACAACGGCATCGAGTACGGCCTGATGCAGGCCTATGCCGAAGGCTTCGATATCCTGAAGTCCAAGAACAGCGACAAGCTGCCCGAAGAGGAGCGGTTCGACCTGAACCTGACCGACATCGCCGAGGTGTGGCGTCGTGGCAGCGTGATCTCGTCCTGGCTGCTCGATCTGACGGCGATCGCACTGGCGAAGGACGGGATGCTCGAACAGTTCAGCGGCAACGTCGCCGATTCCGGCGAGGGGCAATGGACCATCGATGCGGCGATGGAGGAGAAGGTGCCGGCCAACGTGCTGACCGCCTCGCTCTTCGCCCGTTATCGCAGCCGGATCGAACACACGTTCGGCGACAAGGTGCTGTCGGCGATGCGCTTCGGCTTCGGCGGCCACACCGAAATCCCGCAATGACCGGCGCGCACGCAATCCGCCTCCTGGTTTCCGATGTCGACGGCACGCTGGTCGACAAGCAGAAGCACCTCACCGATGCCACCGTCGCCGCCGTGCGCCGGCTGGAAGCGGCGGGAATCGGCTTCACGATCATCTCGGCCCGTCCCCGGTCGGGGATCATGCCGCTGGTCGAGAAGCTGGGGCTCGACGTGCCGGTCGCGGCGTTCAACGGCGGGCTGATCTTCAAGCGCGACGGCTGGACCGGCGAGCATCACGTCATCGATCCCACGGCGGCGCGGGGCACGATCGCGGCAGCCGCCGACATGGCGGTCGACATATGGGTATTCGCCCGCGACCGCTGGTACGCCTCTACCGATCAGGGCGTCCACGTCGAACATGAGCGGGTCGCCTCCAACCAGGCACCTATCGTGACGCAGGATTTCGACGACCTGCTCGACGCGGCAGACAAGATCACCTTCGTCACCGACGATGCGGCGGTGATGGCGGCGATGCGCGACCGCTGCCGACCCTTCGATGCGGCCGCGACGATCGCCCAGTCGCAAACCTATTATCTCGATGTCACCGCGACCGAGGCGAACAAGGGCGCCGGCATCGCAGCGCTGGCCGCGGCGTTCGACGTGACGCTGGCCGATACCGCCGCGATCGGTGACCAGGCGAACGACCTGCCGATGCTCACCCGCGCCGGCCATGCCATCGCGATGGGCAACGCGCCTGCCGAGGTGCAGCAGGCGGCCCACGACGTCACGCTGGCCAACGACGCCGATGGCGTCGCCTACGCCATCGACAACCTCATTCTCTCCAAGGAACTTACAGCATGAAGCAGCTTGTCGCCTTCGACCTCGATGGAACGCTGGCCGAAAGCAAGCAGCCGCTGAAGGACGACATGGGGGAGGCGCTGGCCGACCTGCTGGGCGTTGCGCATGTCGCGGTGATCTCCGGCGGTGACTGGCCGCAGTTCGACAAGCAGGTGGCCAGCCGTCTCCCGGCGCGCGCCGATCGATCGCGCCTGTGGCTGATGCCGACAACCGGCACCAAATTGTTCGTTCACCGCGACGGCGGCTGGCAGACTGTCTACGCCGAGCTGTTCTCCGAGGAGAAGCGGCACGAGATCGTCGCCGCCTTCAACGCCTCGCTTGAGGCGACGGGCTTCGTCCCCGAGCAGGTATGGGGCGAACGGATCGAGGATCGCGGCAGCCAGATCACGTTCTCCGCGCTCGGCCAGCAGGCGCCGATCGACGCCAAGGAACATTGGGATCCGGATTTCGCCAAGCGCAAGGTGATCCAGGCCGATCTGCGCCAGCGCCTGCCGGGGTTGTCGATCAATATGGGCGGTGCAACCTCGATCGACATCACGCAGGAGGGCGTCGACAAGGCCTATGGCCTGAAGCGGCTCCGCGACGAGAGCGGCATCCCGCTCGATGCGATGATGTTCATCGGCGACGCGATCTTTCCCGGCGGCAACGATTACCCCGCCAAGGAACTCGGGCTGGACACGGTCCGCGTCCGCGATCCCGAAGAGACCCTCAGCGTGATCGCGGCGATCGTGGCCTGCCAGAAGTAGACCTGGATCACACTGTCTCCGGTTTGCAATGAAGGGACAAAGCGTTCATGTCGCGTGCCTGAAGGAAGAGACGGGCGCACCCATGGCATCGCAGAGCTTGACCACCGATCCCGGCGTCGATCTGACCGGGTGCGACCGTGAGCCGATCCATGTTCCCGGATCGATCCAGCCTCATGGCCTGTTGCTGATCGCCGAGGCCCGCACCCTGCAGGTGGTGGCCGGCGCCGGCGACCTCGAGGGGCGGCTGGATCCGGCGTGGCTCGGCGCCGCGCTGCCGGACCTGCTGGGGCAGGACGTCGCCGCATTGATGGCACCGGTGACGGCCGGACCGGGTGGTACCGTGGTCGGCGCGCCTGTGGTGACCGCGGCGGAGCGGCTCGACGTCGCCTTCCACCGCGCCGGCGACCTGCTGCTGGCAGAGCTGGAACCCTCCGCCCCGGAACCGCTGGCGGCCGCGACGATGCTAAGCCGGCTCGATCTCCTCGCACAGGGGTTCGAGCGGGCGAGCGACTTGCAGGCCCTGTGCGAACGCGCGGCGATCGCGTTCCGCCAGTTGACCGGGTTCGACCGGGTGATGGTCTACCGCTTTCTCGACGACGACGCCGGGCGCGTCGTTGCCGAGGATCGCGATCCCGCGCTCGGCACCTTCCTCCACCACCACTTTCCCGCGTCCGACATCCCCCGCCAGGCGCGTGCGCTCTATGTCCGCAACCGGGCGCGGGCGATCCCCGCGATCGACTATGCGCCCCAGCCGATCCGTCCCTCCGCCTATGCCGGCACCGACCTGAGCGATGTGGGTGTGCGGAGCGTCTCGCCGATCCATCTGCGCTACCTTGCCAACATGGGCGTGGGCGCGTCGGCGTCGATCTCGATCGTCAAGGACGGGTTGCTGTGGGGGCTGATCGCCTGTCACCACAACACCCCCCGCGCGTTGCCCGCCGATATCCGGCAGGCGGCGGCGACGCTCGCCTCTTCCTTGGCGCGGCAGGTGCGCGCCAAGGAAGAGGCGGAGACCTATCGCGAGCGCCTGCGCCTGCGGGCGGCGGAGGACGGACTGATCGGCCGCCTCGCCGACGCGCCGCACCTGCGCTCGGCAGTGGAGCGCACGCGCGGCGACCTGCGGGCCATGCTGGGTGCAGACGGCTTCGCGCTGGTCGAAGGTGCGTCGGTCGTCGCCGACGGCACCTGTCCGCCCGACGACATCGTCCGCGACCTGGCTGCCTGGGCGCGCGGCCATGCCGGGCTGGAACCGTTCGCCGCGCATGAGCTCGCGACGTTGCAGCCGGAAGCGGCGGCGCATGCCGATCTCGCCAGCGGCCTGCTCGCCATTCCGCTGGTCGAGAAGGGCGCCACGCTACTCTGGTTCCGTGTCGAGCAGGTCGAGGAGATCGAATGGGCGGGCAATCCGCACAAGTCGGTCTCGCTGGCGCCCGGCGACATGCTGACCCCGCGCGCCTCTTTCGAGACGTGGAGCGAGGCGGTGCGCGGTCGCTCGCGCCGCTGGACGCTGGAGGAGATCGAAGGCGCACACCGCCTTCGCCGCGCCTTCCAGGATGCCTGTCGCAGCCGCGAGCTGCGCGACGTCAACGCCCGGCTCACCCGGACGCTGGCCGACAAGGAGGCGCTGCTGGTCCAGAAGGACCTGCTGATGAAGGAGGTGGATCATCGCATCCAGAACAGCCTCCAGCTGGTCGGCGCGTTCCTCTCGATGCAGGCGCGCGCCGCGGGTCCCGGCGAGGTCGCAGATCAGCTGGCCGAGGCGCAGGCCCGCCTGTCCGCCGTCGCGCAGGTCCATCGCCGCCTGTATCGTGACGACCAGATCGAGACGATCGACCTGTCGCGCTATCTCGAGGAGCTGGTCGGCGACATGAAGAAGTCGCTGGGCGCCGAATGGGCGTCGCGCATGCGGATCGATCTGGCACCGGTCCTGATCCTTACCGACCGGGCGGTGAACATCGGCCTGATCATGACCGAACTGGTCATCAACGCCACCAAATACGCCTATGCCGGTGCGCCGGGTCCGATCACCATCGCGCTGGAGCAGCATCGCAACAAACTGCGCCTGATCGTCGCCGACGAGGGCAACGGCAAGACCGGGGTACATGCCGGCTTCGGCAGCCGGATGATGACCGCGATGGTGTCGTCGCTGGGCGGCGAGATGACCGTGTCCGACAACGCTCCGGGTCTCCGTGCCATCCTGACGGCGCCGCTGACCAGCTGACCGGCGAACGTCTTTCTACGGATTACGTACAGGCCTAAACCTGCTGTCCCGTTGCCCGCTTCGGATCAGGTCCGCGATGGCAGGCATGATCCGGGGCGGCATGCCGCGCGATCGTTGGTCGATGATCGCTGGGGAACTGCACGCGCGGCGCCCGATCACCTCGCGATGGCTCTAGGCACCCGCCGCCCGCGCATACAGGTCGAACGTCGCGGCCGCGCCGGCCATCAGCCCTGCTACCCACGCCTCGTCCGTGCCCTGCCGGTCGATGGCCGCCAGCAGGTCGCGCCACTCGCCGGGCAGGTGGCGTGCGCCGAGATAGCGCGACGGCAGCGTCGCCGGCACGCCGCGCGCCAGCATGATTCCACCCAGTCGCGATCCCTCGACGACGTACAGCGCGCCCCAGCCAGCGCCCGGCCGATCGGGCAGCGTGAACGTCGCGGGTGGTGGTGGATTGACCGCCAGGTCGCGCAGGTCAGCCGCCAGCAGGCTCGCCCGCTCGCGCCATGGCGGCAGGTCCGGCTGCGTGGCCAGCACCGCCTCGGCGGCTGGCAACGCTCGCGCATGCGCGGTCAGGAATGCGGCATAGGCGCCCGGATCGGTCAGGTCGTGTGCGCCGAACGCTGCGTCCACGGCATCGTGCGATGGCGCGGTGGCGGCGCGCAGCCGCTGGACCGCGCTCATGCCGGCACGCGGCCCGCCGGTGGATCGCCCGCGGGCAGGACGGCGGGATCCGCGGCGGCGATGTCGTCGATCAGGCCCTGCCGCCGCGCGACGATCGTCGGCACCAGCGCCTGACCGGCGACGTTCACCGCGGTCCGCCCCATGTCTAGGATGGGATCGATCGCCAGCAGCAGCCCGGCCCCTTCCAGCGGCAGGCCCAGCGTCGACAGCGTCAGTGTCAGCATCACCAGCGCGCCGGTTAGCCCCGCGGTCGCCGCCGACCCCACCACCGACACCAGCACGATCAGCAGATAGTCGGTCGCATGCAGCGGGATCGCGTGGTATTGCGCCACGAACAGGGCGGCGATCGCCGGATAGATCGCGGCACACCCGTCCATCTTGGTGGTGGCCGCGAACGGTACCGCGAACGCGGCGTAGCTGCGCGGTACCCCGATCCTCTCCACCGCCGCCTCGGTCACCGGCAGCGTCGCGATCGACGAGCGGGAGACGAATCCCAACTGGATCGCCGGCCACGCCGCTGCAAAGAACCGCCCCACCGACAGCCCGTTCGCCTTCAGCAGGGTCGGGTAAACGACCAGCAGCACGATCCCTAGTCCCAGATACACCGCGGTGGCGAAGCTGCCGAGCGCGGCGAGCGACTGCCAGCCATATTGCACTACCGCATGGCCCAGCAGTCCGGCGGTGCCGATCGGCGTCAGCCGCACGACCCACCGCAGTATCCGTCGAAAGATCGCCAGCGCGGCGGCGTTGAACGCCAGGAACGGCGCTCCCGCCTCGCCACTGCGCACCGCCGCGATGCCGATCGCCACCGCGATAACGATGATCTGCAGGATGTTGAACGACAGCCCGGTCTGCAGCACGCCGTCCGCATCGGTCTTGGTAGTGGCAGACAGGCCCAGGATGTTGGCGGGCACCAGTCCGCGAAGGAAGTCCAGCCACGATCCGGTCGTCGCCGGCCGCACGGCCGCCGCGATGTCGACGCCGTCGCGCACGCCGGGCTGGACGATGGTGCCGATCGCCAGGCCGATGGTCACTGCGATCAGCGCGGTCAAGGCAAACCACACGAGCGTGCTCGCGACCAGCCGCGCGGCGTTGCCCAGATCGCGCAGCGCCGCGATCGACGCGACGATCGCGGTGAACACCAGCGGTACCACCAGCACGCGGAGCAACTGGACGAAGGTCTCTCCGACGATGCGCAGCGTTTCGGCCGTCGCCGCGCTGCCGGTCTCGCGCGCCCAGAATCCGAACAGCAGGCCGACGGCCATGCCCACGAACACCTGCACGCTGAAGGTAAGTCGTTTCATGCTTTCGGATTCACCCACGCGCGATTGTCATGCCAGCAAATTCCGCAGTGCAGCGGTGAAGCCTTCCTATCGCCGGGCCTCGCGGCTGCGTGATCCCGTTGACTATGGCCGTGCGCGTGGCATGTCTCGACGGCGATGCCCTTGCGCCACCTCTTCGCGCCCAGCGAACCTGCCGAGGCCTGGCCGGCCGGCGGTGGCGAATGCGGACGGCTGATCCGGGATCGCGACTGGTCCGCGACCTCGCTGGGGCCGATCCAGACCTGGCCACCGGCGCTGCGGGTCACCGTGTCGAACCTGCTGGGATCGCCGGTGCCGCAGGTGCTGGTCTGGGGCGACGATCACACCGTCCTCTACAATGACGGCTATGTCGAGATCGCCGGCGCCGCGCACCCCGCTGTGCTGGGCGCGGGCATCGCCGCGCCGGACGGTGCGATCTGGCACTGGAGCCACGATATCCTGCGGCGCGGGATGGCGGGCGAGGTCGTCGCCTTTCGCGACCAGCCGCTGGCACCGCCGCGGGCGACCGCGGCCGACACGCTGTTCTTCGACCTGTTCTACACACCGGTGCGGCACGAGGACGGCATGGTCGGCGGGGTGCTGTGTACCCTGATCGACAACACCGCCCGCGTCGGTGCCGAGCGCGAGGCGGGCCGGCGCGAGGCGGAACTGCGCGAGCTTACCGATGCGCTGCCGGTGCTCATCACCTATTTCGACCGCGACCTGATCTGCCGCTTCGCAAACAGCTACTTCACCGAGTTTCTCGGTCTTCGCCCCGACGATGTGATCGGCCGGTCATGGAGCGAGATCGCCGCCGGCCAGGGGGCGGCTGCCCGCCTGCCGCTGGTCCGCCGCGCGCTCGCCGGGGAACGCGTGTCGGCAGAGGCGATCATCACCCACCGCAACGGCAGTCGCCGTCGGGTGGAGATCCAGTACGTCCCCCGGATCGAGGCGGACGGCACCGTCGCCGGCCTTCAGTCGCTCACCTTCGAGGTCGAGAAGCGCGTCCGTCGCGAAGAGGCGTTGAACGCCAGCAACAATCGCTTCCGCGCGGCGATGGACGCGGTGCACGGCGTCTTGTGGACCAACGATGCGGAGGGGCGGATGACCGGCGAGCAGCCGGGCTGGACCGCGCTGACCGGGCAGGGGCCCGACGACTATGCCGGCTATGGCTGGACGCGCGCGATCCATCCCGCCGATGTCGAACCGACAGTGGTCGCGTGGCGCCGTTCGGTGGAGAGCAACACGCCGTTCGTGTTCGAACACCGCGTTCGCCGCTTCGATGGGCAGTGGCGGGTGTTTCTGATCCGGGCGGTGCCGACCCCCGACGATGCGGGCGTCACCAACGGCTGGGTCGGCGTCCATACCGACATCACCGAACAGCGGGCCGCCGAGGAAGCGCTGCGCGAGCATGCCACCGCGCTGACCCGCCAGATCGCGCAGCGCCGGCATGCCGAGGAGCAGCTCCGCCAGCTGAACGAGACGCTGGAGGCGCGCATCGCTGCCGAGATCGCCGACCGGCGCCAGGCGGAGGCTGCGCTGATCCAGGCGCAGAAGATGGAGATGATCGGCCAGCTGACCGGCGGCGTCGCGCATGATTTCAACAACCTGCTCCAGATCGTCTCGGGCAATTTGCAACTGCTCGACCGCGATCTGGCAGGGCAGGAGCGGGCACGGCGGCGCGTCACCAATGCGATGGCCGGAGTCGAGCGGGGGGCGAAGCTCGCCGGCCAGCTTCTCGCCTTTGGCCGGCGCCAGGCGCTGGAGCCACGCATCGTCGATGTCGCCCGGCTGGTCGATGGCATGGACGAGATCCTGCGCCGCGCGGTGGGCGAGGGGGTGGTGATCGAGCGGTCGGTGGTCGCCGCGCCGTGGAACACCTTCATCGATCCCGGCCGGATCGAGAACGCGTTGCTCAACCTGGCGATCAACGCGCGCGATGCGATGGACGGTCAGGGCCGGCTGACGATCGAGATCGGCAATGCCACGCTACCGGCGCAGGGCGACGTCGCGGCCGGCGACTATGTCCGCTTGGCCGTCGGCGATACCGGATCCGGCATGCCGCCGGCCATCGCCGAGCGGGTGTTCGAGCCCTTCTTCTCCACCAAGCGCGAGGGGAAGGGCAGCGGGCTCGGCCTGTCGATGGTCTATGGTTTCGTGCGCCAGTCGGGCGGCCATGTCGAACTGCGCACCGTGGAGGGGGAGGGGACGGTCTTCGCCCTCTTCCTGCCGCGTGCGACCGGCGAGATCCAGGCGGACCGCGCCACCGTCGCCGTCGCGGCGATCGGCGGGGATGAGACGGTGCTGGTCGTCGAGGACGACGAGGGCGTCCGCACCACCGTGGTCGAGCTGTTCCGCGATCTCGGCTACACGGTCCTGACCGCGGCCGACGCGGTTCAGGCACTTGGGGTGCTCGATGGTCCGGAGCAGATCGACCTGCTCTTCACCGACGTCATCATGCCCGGCCCGCTGACCAGCGCGGCGATGGCGCGGCAGGCGCGCGAGCGGCGGCCGGACCTCGCCGTACTGTTCACCTCGGGCTATGCGGAGGATGGCATCGTCCATGGCGGGCGGCTCGATCCCGGATTGGCGTTGCTGCCGAAACCCTATAGCCGCGAGGTGCTGGCCCGGCGCGTCCGGCAGGTGCTGGGCGAACGGGCGCGGGGAGAGGCCGATCGATGATCCTGCTGCACATCCTGTGGCCCACCTTCGCCTTCGTGGCGCTGGTCTTCGCGGTGTGGACGACGCTGCTCGTCCAGCGTCTCGGCCACCTCCGCCGCAGCCCGCCGCGGCGCGAGGATTTCGCGACCGGCGCCGCGGCGACCCGCTATTTCGAGCCGGTCGGCCTCGCCGGAGACAATCTGCGCAACCTGTTCGAGCTGCCGGTGCTGTTCCTGGCGCTCGTCCCGCTGCTGATGGGCACGCGGCAGGCGGGCATCGCGCAGGTGCTGCTGGCGTGGATCTTCGTCATCCTGCGTGCCGTCCACAGCTGGCTGCACATCGGCAACCACGTCCGGGCCCGCTTCCGCGCCTATCTTGCGTCCACCGTGGTCCTGTCGGCGATGTGGCTGGGATTCCTCATCGATTTCGTCGCCGCCGCCGCGCGCTACACCGCCATCCTCGATGCCGCGATGAAACCCTGATCCCCGCCCTCGCGTTGGCGTGGGAACAGGAGGATCGGATGGCCGACGAGGACGACCGGGAACAGATATGGAAGGATTTCGACGAGGCGGTCAACATGACCCCCGCCGAGCTGGAGAAGTGGCTGAAGACCGACGACAGCCGCGCCGTCGGCACGGGCGTCGGCCACGACGAGGGCGACCGCATCGTCCGGATCAGGCACAAGAAGAAGGCCGACCTGACCGACGACGACTATCGTCACATGAAGAAGGTCGTCGGCTATGTGCATCGCCACCTGGCCCAGAACGGGCCGGCGGATGATCGCGAACATTCGCCGTGGCGCTACTCGCTGATGAACTGGGGCCATGACCCCCTGAAATAATCCGGTGCCCTACGGCGCGCGTGATCAGGCGGCCTCGCGCGCCCGCCGCGTCGCCAGCGCACGCGCCTCTTCGACGACCAGCGGGCGGCTGAAGAAGAAGCCCTGCACCTTCGAGCAGCCGAAATCCTGCACCATCTTGTGCTCGGCTTCGGTCTCGACGCCCTCGGCCGTGGTCGCCATGCCGAGGCTGCGGGCGAGCGCGACGACCGCGTGGATGATCGCCACCGCCTCGTTGGTGCCCCTGGCGGCGCCCTGTACGAAGCTGCGGTCGATTTTGATCGTCGAGAACTTGGTCCGCGACAGATAGCCGAGCGAGGAATAGCCGGTTCCGAAATCGTCCAGCGACAGCCGCACGCCCAGATCCAGCACCCGCTCCAGCACCTTGGTCGCGCCCAGTCCCTCGTGCATGAACACGCTCTCGGTGACTTCCAGTTCGAGCCGCTCGGCCGGCAGCCCGGAATTGGCGAGCGCCGACGCCACGGTCGTCACGAAGTGCGGGTTGTGCAGCTGCTCGGGCGACACGTTCACGGCGACCCGGATATGCGCCGGCCACCGTGCCGCCTCGTCGCACGCGGTGCGCAGCACCCAGTCGCCGATCGGGCCGATCAGCCGCGCATCCTCGGCCAGCGGTACGAACTTGGCGGGGGAGACGTTGCCGAACTCCGCGCTGTTCCACCGTAGCAGCGCCTCGAACCCCATCAGTGATCCGCTGCCGGCATCGACGACCGGCTGGTACGCCAGATGCAACTCGCCCTTCTCCAGCGCCTTGCGCAGCGCCTGTTCCAGCACGCGCCGCTCCTCGGCCTGTGCGTGCAGCCGCGGCTCATAGGCGTGGAATACCCCGCCGCCCGCGTCCTTGGACTGGTACAGCGCCAGATCGGCCGACCGGATCAGCGTCTCCGCGGTCTTGCCGTCGCGCGGCCCCACCGCCAGCCCGACCGACGCACCGATGTGCAGCGTGTGCTGGTCCATCTCGTACGGCCGCGACAGCGTCTCGATGATCTGGCGGGCCAACTGCTCGACGACGGCCAGATCCTGCGCGTCGCGCACGACGACGGCGAACTCGTCGCCGCCCAGCCGCCCGCACATCGCGTTCTCGCCCATCAGTTGCGCCAGCCGCTCGGCGACCCGGCCCAGCAGCCGGTCGCCGACCTGATGGCCCAGCGTGTCGTTGACCGCCTTGAACCGGTCCAGATCGATCATCATGAACGCGCACCGGCCGCGCCACTTCTCGGCCTCCACCATCGCACGGACCAGCGTTTCGTTGATCGACAGCCGGTTCGGCAATCCGGTCAGCGTGTCGCAGCGGGCCATGCGGTTGATCTTGTCGGCGGCGCTGCGCTGCTCGGTGACGTCGGAGCCGACCCCGCGAAACCCCGAAAACGCGCCCCGATCGTCGAACCGCGGCGACGCGGCGAGTTCCCACCACCGCTCCTCGCCATTGACGTGCACCGGCAGGCGCAGGTCGCGAAAGCTCTGCCGCTCCTTCAGCTTCTCCGACAATTGGCGCAGTCCCGGCGCGAAGTTGCCGTCATCCCAGTTCGCGCCCGCCAGCACCTGCAGGAACGGCATGCCGTTGATGCTCACGGGATCCAGCCCGCACGCGACCGCGAATCGCGGACTCGCCTTGATCACGCGCCGGTTGGCATCGGTCTCCCACAGCCAGTCGGCGCCCGATTCCTCGAACTCGCGCAGCAGCAGGCTGACCGTCTCGTCGCGCTCTTCCAGCGCCATCTCGGCCGCGCGGAGCGCGACCAGCGACCCGGCCCTGCCGATGCAGATCGCCGCCAGCAGCAGCGAGAATGTCGCGACCCCGCCTGCGGCGGGCAGCTTGCCGCTCACCGCCAGTTCAATCGCGGTTATTCCACCCAGCCCCAGCACGAACGCCAGCGTCGCGATGATCAGCGGCGCCATGGTGAACGCGGCGGCGGTCATCAGCAGGGCCAGGATGATGCCCGTCCCCGGCGCACTCACCACCGGCGCGTGCTGGCAGAACCACAGGGGCACCGCCGACCAGGCGGCGGCCAGCGCCAGTCCCTCCCACGCGGTCGCCCGAATGTCGGCCAGGCTGGCATAGCCGTCCTGGCCACGATGCGAGTGGAGGCGCCGGAACGCCGCCGTGCCCGCCACCGTCGCCGTCGCCGTACCCCAGATGCCCAGCTCCACCATCTCGACCCAGCGGGACAGCAGGATCACCAGCGCGGTGATCGCGATCAGGTTGGCACCCAGCATCGACAATGCCAGCTTGCGCCCGGCGAACAGCTGGGTCGCGCGGATGCGGCCCCAGGCGACCCGGTCCTGCCCGTCGCGCAGCGCCAGCAGATGGGCGAGAGCGATCCGGACCGGCGCGCTGGAGGTGCGATGATTGCTCACGATAGCAGTCGTTAGCACGAACTGGTTATCGGAAGGTTTCCCCAAATGCGGGACGCCGTCCGATCCCCTCACCGTCACGGCACCAGCCGCTCGGGCGCATGTACCAGCTGGCGCAGCTTCTCCAGATCCTCGGGCGTGTCGATGTCGATCAGCTCCGCCGGGCTCGTCACCACATGGCGCCCGGCCTGCACCAGCTCGCGCGCGCCCTTGTCTCCGGTCAGCGACAGCAGGAAGTCGAACCGGTCGCGCCCGAACAATACCGGTGGTTTGGGCTCGTGTCCGTCGCTCGACGCGACCACCGCATCGCTCGAATCGGCAGCGTCGAACAGGCGATAGATATGGGCGGCGGTCACTCGCGGCATGTCGGCCAGCGCGATCAGCACCGCGGCGGCGTCCATTTCGCGCGCACGCGCCACGCCCAGCTTCACCGATTCGGACATGCCCAGCAAAGGCTGCTCGTTGCGGATCTCGGTATAGCCGCGCGTGGTGAAATCCAGGCTGCATCCGTCGCGCACCACCAGTCGCTCGCGAAAGGGGATGTTCTCCAGCGCGGTGACGACGTGGAACCCGACCGGCCGCCCCAGGAACTCCGCCTCCAGCTTGTTCTGCGGCCCGAACCGCTCGGATTGCCCCGCGGCCAGCAGGATCAGCACACAGTCCTTAGCGTCGATCATGAAAAGCTCCCACCATGGCCGCCGCGATCGACAACGCGATCTCGGACGGGCCGATCGCGCCGATGTCGATGCCCACCGGGCCGTCGATCCGGTCGATCTGCGTCGGGGCAACGCCCGCCGCGGCAAGTCGCTCCCGCCGCGCCGCATGACTCTTGCGGCTGCCCAGCGCCCCGACATAGGCGGCATCGCTGGCCAGTGCGGCGATCAGCGCCGGATCGTCGATCTTGATGTCGTGGCTGAGGGTGACGACCGCCGTCGCTGGTCCCGGTCGCCACGCCGCGATCGCCTCGTCCGGCCAGCGGTCGTCCAGCGTCGTACCCGGAAATCGCTCTTCGGTCAGGAAGCGTGCGCGCGGATCGATCACCACCGTGTCGATTTTCAGTTCGCGCGCCAGCCCCGCCAGCGCCTGCGCGATCTGCACCGCGCCGACGATCAGCAGCCGGCGCGGAGGATCGTACCGGTTCACGAACACCTCGCCGGTCTCCAGCGGGCGCAGGTCGGCATGGCCATTCGCCAGGTCGGTATGCACGACCAGCGCATCGCCGCGATCGCGCGCGTCGGCGATGCGGTCGAACAGTTCGGGGTCGAACCCCGCCGCCATGACCGGTTGCACCATCACCGCGATCTCGCCGCCGCAGGGCAGGCCGACTTCCCACGCGTCGGTATCGGCCACGCCGTACCGCTTCAGCTGGAACGGCGCACCCGCGATCACCTCGGCCGCGGTCTGCAGGATGTCGCTTTCGACGCAGCCGCCCGACACCGAACCTTCGAACCGGCCATCGGCATGGACCAGCATATGGCTGCCCCGTGGGCGCGGTGCCGACCCCCAGGTCGACACCACGGTCGCCAGTGCCATCGGCTCGCCCCGCCACGCCTTCGCCGCGGCGATGACGCTGTCATTCTCGGCCATGATCTTCCTCTGTTTTCTGTCCGCGGAAGGACATCGTTGCGGCTGGCTATGCAATCCGCTCTACCTTCATCCGACCGTGGGGATGAAGGTAGCGGGGACGTGCAACGACCCTGACCGTGAACGACCCGTCACACCGGCGGCAATCCGGCCAGCAGCTTGTCGCACGTCAGCGGCAGGTCACGTACCCGCACGCCGCATGCGTTGTAGATCGCGTTGACGACGGCGGGAGCCGCACCGGAAATGCCCAGTTCGCCGATCCCCTTGGCGTGGATGGGATTGGCATGGATGTCGCGCTCGTTCAGGAAATGCACCTCCAGCTGCGGCACGTCGGCATTAACCGGGACATGATATTCCGCCAGGTCGCGGTTCACCAGCTTGCCGTTGCGCGGATCGTGGATCAGGTCCTCGGTCAACGCGGTTCCGATGCCGAACGTCATCCCGCCCAGGCACTGCGACCGGGCCGTCTTGGCATTCAGGATGCGTCCGGCGGCGAACACGCCAAGCATCCGGCGCACCCGCACCTCTCCGGTCACCGCGTTCACCCCCACCTCGGCAAAGTGGGCGCCGTACGATGCCTGCGTGAACTGCTTCTCCTGCTTGCCCGGCACGATCTCGCCGGTCGCTTCCATGCCGTCGCCGACCAGCTCCGCGATCGGGCGCTGGCGATTGTCGCCGATCGCCTCGCCGTCCTTCAGCGTGAGCGCGTCCGGCTTCACCCCCATCGCCTCGGCCAGCTTCTCGCGCAGCGCCTCCGCGGCCAGGTACACCGCCGATCCGGCCGATGCCGCGCCCCATGATCCGCCCGAACCAGCGGCGGGGGGATCGTTGGTATCGCCCAGCTTCATCACGATCTTCTCGACCGGCAGGCCCAGCACCTCGGCGGCGATCTGCGCCATGATGGTGTAGCTGCCGGTGCCGATATCGGTCATCGCCGACGAGACGACGGCGGTCCCGTCCGGTTTCAGCTCGATCCTGGCGGCGGATTTCATCAGCTGGTTGTTGCGCGTCGCCGCAGCCACGCCGATGCCGATCAGCCACTCGCCCTCGCGCCGGCTGCCCGGCACGGCATTGCGCTTGTCCCAGCCGAAGCGCTTCGCGCCTTCCTCCAGCGATTGGGTCAGCATCCGTGACGAGAAGGGGACGTTCTTCTCCGGATCCTCGGCCGGATCGTTGATCTTGCGCAGCTCGATCGGATCCATGCCGATCTGCTCGGCCAGCTCGTCGATCGCGCATTCCACGCCGACCATGCCGACCGCCTCGCCCGGTGCCCGCATCGATCCCGACAGGCCCAGGTTCAGCCGCACCACGTCGTGGTTGATCCGCCGGTTCTCGCCGCCGTACAGCGAGTGGCTACCTATCCCGACCGGCTCGAAGAAGCTTTCGCCCGGCAGGTTCGACACCAGCGAATCGTGGACGAACGACACGATCTTGCCGTTCGGCTCGCACCCGAACCGTATGCGCTGTTCGGTGTTCGACCGGTGCGGCGTCGTCTCGAATACCTGCTGGCGCATCATCACCGCCTTGACCGGGCGGCCCAGCTGCTTCGCCGCGATCGCCGCCGCGACGCTTTCCGGGGCGATCCCCAGCTTCGATCCGAAGCCGCCGCCGATGTAGCGCGCGATGATCCGCACCTTGTCCTTGCCCACGCCCAGCGACTTGGCCAGCTGGGACGCGTCGGATGTCGGCATCTGGTACGCGCCGTACAGTGTCAGCGCGTCGTCCTCCCACACCGCTATCGATGCATGCGGCTCCATCGCCGCGGAGTTCTGCTGCGGCGTGACATAGGTCACGTCCAGCTTCACCGCCGCCGCATCGTAGCTGCCGTCGGGATCCCCCTGGCTGAAATGCGATGGGATCATCGCCTGCGGCGGCTTCTCCGCCTCGCCCTTGTGCGCCTCGAAGTCGTAGGTGCCGACCTTGTACTCATACTCGATCGGCATGCCTAGCGCCGCCTCGCGCGCGGCCTCGTACGTGTCGGCGAGCACGATCGCGACGATCTGCCCGAAATAATCGATGTCCTTCACGCCCTGCGTCGGCGCGCCTTCCTCGCCACCCTGCTGGGCATTGCGCAGGAAGGTCTTGAAGTCGATCACCACGTCGATCACGCCGGGCAGGCGCTTCGCCGCCTCGACATCGATGTTCACGACTGAACCATGTCCGATCTTCGCGCCGACCAGCACGCCGTGCACCAGCCCGTCGATCGCATATTCCGCCGCATAGGTGGCGGTCCCCGATACCTTCAGCGGGCCGTCGATCCGGTCGAGCGGGCGCGAGATCACGCCCTGCACGCCGGTATCCAGCAGGCTTTGCGGGACCGGCTCGTTCATCGTCAGGCTGTTGTTGTCGCCACCGAAACCGAACATGGCCTTATGCTCCCGTCAGCTCGCGCAGCGACGCGATCAGCGTGCGCCGGGCAAGCGGAATCTTGAAATCGTTGCTGCCATGGCCTTTGGCGTCGGCCAGCAGCGCGTCGGCGGCGGCATTGAAGCTGGTATCGGTCGCCTGCCGGCCGACCAGCGCCGCTTCCACCGCCGGGTTTCGCCACGGCATCGGCCCCAGTCCGCCGAACGCCAGCGCGGCTTCGGCCACCGTATCGCCCTCCATCCGCACCACGCCCGCGACGGACACCAGCGCGAACGCGTAAGAGGCACGGTCGCGCACCTTGCGGTACAGGTGTCGCGCGCCCCGGGTGGGGGCAGGAAGCTCGATCGCGGTGATCAGCTCGCCCGCCTCCAGCACCGTCTCCACCGCAGGCGTGTCGCCCGGCAGGCGATAGAAGTCGGCGATCGCAATCCGCCGCTTGTCCCCGTCCGCCTTCTGCATGACGATCGTGGCATCCAGGGCCATCATCGCGACCGCCATGTCGGATGGATGCGTCGCGATGCACTTTTCGGAGGTGCCCAGCACCGCCAGGATGCGGTTGTACCCGTCGATCGCCGAGCAGCCGCTGTCCGGCTCGCGCTTGTTGCACGGCATCGCGGTGTCGTAGAAATAATAGCAGCGGGTCCGCTGAAGCAGGTTGCCCCCGGTCGACGCCTTGTTGCGGAGCTGCCCCGACGCGCCGGCCAGCAGCGCGCGGCTCAGCACCTCGTACCGCGCGATCACGCGGCCGTCGGCGGCCAGATCGCTGTTCGGCACCAACGCGCCGATCGTCAGCCCGCCGTCCTCCCGCTCGTCGATGGTGTTCAACGGCAGGCGACTGATATCGACCAGCCGCTCCGGCGTCTCGATCTGCAGCTTCATCAGGTCGAGCAGGTTGGTGCCGCCGGCGATGAACTTCGTCCCCGGTGCCGCTCCCTCTGCCACCGCCGCGTCGGCGGTCGCGGCACGCTCATAGGTGAACAGCTTCATGCCCCGATCTCCCGCGCGGTTTCCAGCACCGGCTGCCGACCGCCGTCGCCGTCCATCCCGGCGACCTCGCGGATCGCATCGACGATGTTGGGATAGGCGGCACAGCGGCACAGATTGCCGCTCATCCGCTCGCTGATCTCACCGTCCGACAGTTCGACCGCGGTCAGGTCGTCGGAGGCATGGCTGGCCCAGCCCTTCTTCACCTCGTCCAGCATGCCGACGGCCGAGCAGATCTGGCCGGGCGTGCAGTATCCGCACTGGTATCCGTCGTGCCGCACGAACGCGTCCTGCAATGGATGCAGGTTGCCGGGCTGGCCCAACCCCTCGATCGTCACGATCTCGTCATCCTGATGCATCACGGCCAGCGACAGGCACGAATTGATTCGCCGCCCGTCGACCAGCATGGTGCAAGCCCCGCATTGACCGTGATCGCAGCCCTTCTTCGATCCCGTGAGCCCCAGATGCTCGCGCGCCAGGTCCAGCAACGTGGTGCGAACGTCGACCTCCGCCTCGTACGTCTTGCCGTTGATCGTCCACTTCATCGCCAGCCGCCTTCGAAATTGTTCAAGCAGGAGAACGCCATGTTCCGCCCTCGGCTCCCGTTGCGAGTGGTTATCACCCTTGCTGCGCTGGCCTCCGCCGCCGCGGTCGCGCAGGATGCGCCGATGACCCGCCTGTCCCCCCCGATCGTGATCGCCCATCGCGGCGCCAGTGGCGAGCGGCCCGAACACACGATCGCCGCCTATGAACGCGCGATCGATCAGGGCGCCGACGTGATCGAGCCGGATCTGGTCCCGACGAAGGACGGCGTCCTGGTCGCCCGGCACGAGAACGAGATCGGTGGCACGACCGACGTCGCCGCCCATCCCGAATTCGCCGCGCGCCGCGCCACGAAGACGATTGACGGCCAGACCGTCACCGGCTGGTTCACCGAGGATTTCACGCTGGCCGAGTTGAAGACGTTGCACGCTCGCGAGCGCCTGCCCGATCTGCGCCCCGCGAGCGCCGCGTTCGACGGCCGGTACCAGATCCCCACCTTCGCGGAGGTGATCGCGCTGGCGAAGCGTCGCCATGTCGGCATTTATCCGGAAACCAAGCACCCGACCTATTTCGCCGCCATCGGCCTCGGCACCGACGTGCCGCTAATCAGGCAACTCCACGTCGCCGGCTGGACCACCCCCGACGCGCCCGTGTTCATCCAGTCGTTCGAGGTCGCGAACCTCAAGCATCTGAAGACGCTGACGAAACTGCGCCTGATCCAGCTGGTCGACGCCACCGGCGGCCCGGCCGACGGTGCCGCGCCCAGCTATGCCGCCATCACCAGTGCCGACGGCCTGAAACAGGTCGCGACCTATGCCTGGGGCATCGGCCCGGCCAAGGCGATGGTCACTGCCCGCCTGGTCGCCGACGCGCACGCCGCCGGTTTGCGGGTCCATCCATGGACCTTCCGTGCCGAGAACCAGTTCCTGCCGCCCGCCTTCCGCCGTGGCGACGATCCAGCCGTGCATGGCGACGTAGCGGGCGAAATCGACGCTGCGCTACGGCTGGGGATCGACGGTTTCTTCACCGATTTCCCGCTAATCGGGGTACAAGCCCGCGATCGGGTGGTCCCGCGGAGATAGTAATGCCCCGTCTGTTTCGATCGATGCGTACCCTGCCGGTCCTTTTAGTCCTGCCGCTGACGGCCGGCGGCTGTCTCAGCACCGCCGCCTCGGTGGTGAAGGCGCCGTTCCAGGTCGCCGGCAAGGCGGTCGACTGGACGACGACCAGCCAGGAGGAATCGGACCGCAACTACGGCCGCAAGATGCGCAAGGCGGAGGCTCGCGAAGGCAAGGAACGCCGCGAATGGGAAAAGCGCTGCCGCAAGGATCCGGAGGATTGCGGTGAGTACCGTGGATACCGGGCCGGCGACGAGCGGAACTGATCGCCGCCTGACGCCACGGGAGCGATCGCGGAGGACGTCCACGGGCGGCTGAATGCCGCACACGGCCACCGCGTTTCCCGGCGGCGGCCAGTATCCGCAGATGCCGCCCTAACGCCCGGCCATGCGCCGGGCGAAATGCGCTTCCACCGCGCGACGGACGCTCTCGGCGATGCGATCGCGGCCGTTCCTCGAATCGAGGAAGGTCGCATCGGCGGGGTTCGAGATATAGCCGGTCTCGAACAGGATCGACGGCATGTCTGGCGCCTTCAGCACCATCAGGCTCGCCATGCGGTGAAAATTCGCCTTCATCGGCACCAGCGGCCTGGCCTCGCGGCCCAGCAGCCGGGCGAAGCCGGCGGAGCTGTTCATCGTCTCGCGCCGGGCCAGGTCGATCAGGATCGACGACACATCGGCGCCGGTATCGCCCAGGTCGACGCCGGCGATCACGTCGGCTTTGTTCTCGCGCGCGGCGAGGCGGGCGGCCTCCTTGTCGGACGCGACCTCGGACAGGGTGTATACGCTGGCGCCGGTCGCGTTCTCCGCGCCCGCGCTGTCGCAGTGGATCGAGATGAACAGGTCCGCCTTCAGCCGTCGCGCGATCCCGTACCGCTCGCGCAGCACCAGATAGCGGTCGTCGTTGCGGGTCAGCGCCACGCGCACCCGTCCGCCGGCGAGCAGGCGGTCGCGGATCGCGCGCGCCACCTTCAGCGTCAGGTCCTTCTCGCGCAGGCCCATGGCGGGGTTGACCGCGCCGGGATCGACCCCGCCGTGCCCGGCATCGATCACCACCAGCGGCCGGCTGTCGTCGCCGCGCACCCTGGGCAGCGCCGGCGCTTTGGCGGTGGCGGGCAGGGGCAGCGACACCTTGTAGCGGTCGGCGGCGAACGAAATGTCGAACGGGATCAGCGCCAGCGGCCCGGCGGCGCTCGCCCGGCGAAATCCCGCTGCGTCTGCGGTGGCGAGGCTCAGGGTCAGCGTGCGACCGCTCGGATCGAAGCCGCCATCGGCGACCACGGCGGGGCGCGACAGGTCGAACACCAGCCGGGTGCCGCCCGACATCGGCTGGCGCCGCAGCGCCGCGACGGGGCCGCCCACCGACACCCGCGCCCCGGTGGCCAGACCGGGTACCTCGACGGCGATCCGGCGCGGTCCGTCGAGCAGCGTGGCGCGCGCGTCGCCGACCTTGCCGTCGAAGCGGATGACGATGCCACGTGCGTCGGCGACGATGCTCGCCACGTCCGACGCGGCCAATGGCGACATCGGCCACAGGGCCGACAGGCAGGCGATCAGGAACAGCACGCCGCTCCCTTGCCGCGGACGGGCGCCGCCGGTCCAGCGGAAAGCCGCTCGACGCGCGTCCTCCGCCGCCGGGGCGGCGGGCGCGTCAGCGTGGAAGGCGGGCCGTGCGGTCATGGTTAACACCGGGTTCTGCCGACCAAATGGTTGATAGATCGTTACGCCCGCGCCGTGCCATACCCGGATGGGGTACGCGGCGTGGCGGCACCGTGGCATTCCTGTCACACCGGTTGCGATAGGTTGCACGGAATGCTAGCGAAGGTACGCGCCCGTGTGTCGTCGCCGTTTCCGGTGGCCGCCGCCGGGATCGCCCGCCCCTCGCGATCAGCTTCCTGCTGGCGCGACGGGCCAATCCAGGTTGACGCACGCAATGACGCTTATCCCGATCCCGACCAACCGCCAGGCCTTGGCCGGCGGCGTCGCGGGTGCTCGGGCGCCGCAGGGCCTCATGCCCCGGCACGTCATGCGCGCAGACGCGATTTTCCGCCACCCTGCGCCCGCCGTTCGGCCGGGCGCGCACTATCATCGCGCGCGAGGGCTCCTCTCGAGGATCGGCCCGACGCGCGCGTGGAGACCATCTGATGACCACGCGTATGCTGATCGACGCACGCCACCGGGAAGAGACCCGGGTTGCCGTCGTACAAGGTAACCGGATCGAGGAGTTCGACTTCGAATCCGCCGAGCGCAAGCAGCTCAAGGGCAATATCTACCTTGCCAAGGTGACCCGGGTGGAGCCCTCGCTCCAGGCGGCGTTCATCGAATATGGCGGTAACCGCCACGGCTTCCTCGCCTTCTCGGAAATCCATCCCGACTATTACCAGATCCCCAAGGAGGATCGCGACGCCCTGCTGCGCGAGGAGGCGGAGCATGCCGCCGAGGAAGCCGCGCTGCGCGCCGAGCAGGATGACGACGATGATCATGCCGACGAGCACGAAGACGACGATCACGACCACGATCACGACGATCTCGGCGACGACGATCACGACGACGAGGAGGCTGCCGAGGGCGACGAGGCCGCCGCGCAGGCCGGCCCGCGCCGCCGCAAGCGGTCGTCGGGGAACGACGATCAGGTAGAGGCGCTGCGCCAGCGTCGCCAGAACCTGCGCCGCCGCTACAAGATCCAGGACGTGATCCGCCGCCGCCAGGTGCTGCTCGTCCAGGTCGTCAAGGAGGAGCGCGGCAACAAGGGTGCGGCGCTGACCACCTATCTGTCGCTGGCCGGCCGCTACTGCGTGCTGATGCCCAACACGTCGCATGGCGGCGGGATCAGCCGCAAGATAAGCAATGCGGGCGATCGCAAGCGGCTGAAGTCGATCATGGCCGATCTGGCGCTGCCTTCGTCGATGGGCTGCATCGTCCGCACCGCCGGGCTCCAGCGCACCAAGGTCGAGATCAAGCGCGACTTCGACTATCTGGCCCGCCTGTGGGACGAGATCCGCGAGAAGACGCTGACCTCGGCCGCGCCGGCACTGATCTATGGCGACAGCGACCTGATGAAGCGGGCGATCCGCGACATCTACAACGCGACCGTCGACGAGGTGATCGTCGAGGGCGAGGAGGGATATCGCCACGCCAAGGACTTCATGCGGCTGCTGATGCCCAGCCACGCGAAGAAGGTGAAGCAGTATGCCGACGCGGTGCCGCTCTTCCAGCGTGCCCATGTCGAGGACCAGCTGGCGGCGATGTACAACCCCGTCGTCCAGCTGAAATCGGGCGGCTATCTGGTCATCAATCCGACCGAGGCACTGGTGTCGATCGACATCAACTCCGGCCGCTCGACCCGCGAGCACAATATCGAGCAGACCGCGACCGCGACCAATCTGGAAGCGGCGCAGGAAATCGCGCGCCAGCTGCGCCTGCGCGACATGGCCGGGCTGGTCGTGATCGACTTCATCGACATGGATCACTCGTCGAACGTCCGTAAGGTCGAGAAGGCGATGAAGGAGGCGCTGAAGAACGATCGCGCCCGCATCCAGGTCGGCCGCATCTCGTCGTTCGGCCTGATGGAGATGAGCCGCCAGCGCCTGCGCACCGGCGTGCTCGAGGCATCGACCCGCGCCTGCCCGCATTGCGAGGGCACCGGCCTCGTCCGTACCGCGTCGTCGTCCGGCCTGTCGGCACTGCGCCTGATCGAGGACGAGGCCGCACGCGGTCGCGGCTCGCTCCTGACGCTGCGCGCCAGCCAGGAGGCGGCGATCTATGTCCTGAACCGCAAGCGCGGTGACATCGCCGAGATCGAGGACCGCTACGGCGTCACCGTCGAGGTGCTGCCGGACCGGGAGGAAGAGGGCGCCCGCATGTCGGTAGAGGCCAGCGGCCCGCCGCCTGCGCATGCGCCCAAGATCGACGAACTCGTCATCGAGGACGAGGAGGACGATTACGTCGAGGAGATCGACGCCGAGGAGGAAGAGGAGGTCGAGGCCGAGCGTGCCGAGGCCGCGCCGCGCCGCAGCGACGAAGAGGGTGGCGAAGGCGGTCGCGGCAAGCGCCGCCGCCGTCGCCGCGGTCGCCGCGGTCGCGACCAGGCCGGCGAAGGCGGCGAGGAGCCCGCCGGCGCCGACGCCACCGAGGAAGACGGCGTCGAGGAAGCCGCCGGGGAAGAGGTCGAGTTCGTCGGCGAGCAGCCCGCCGAGGACGAGGACAATGGCGAGGGCGGTCGCCGTCGTCGTCGCGGTCGTCGCGGCCGTCGCGGCGGTCGCCGGATCGAGGGTGGCGACGCGACCGGCGAGGTCGGTGTCGATACGGATGCCGTCGAGCCCGAAGAGGCCGCCGATGCCGGCGATTCGGGGCCGGTGACCGACCCGATCTCGCTGCCCGTCCCCGCGCCGATCCCGGCTGAGGTCGAGCCGGTCGCCGACGCGCCGAAGACCCGTCGTCGTCCCCGTGCCCGCGCCGCCGCGCCGGAAGCCACGGCGCCCGTGGAAGCGGCGCCGGAGCCGGTCGTGGAGCCCGTTGCCGAGGCGCCTGCCGCCGACGAAGCGCCAGCCAAGCCGCGTCGCTCGCGCCGCAAGGCAGCGCCCGCCGAGGCGGAAGCGGTCGCCCCCGCCGTCGTCGAGGCCGCGCCCGAGCCGGAGGCCGAGCCGGTGAAGAAGCCGCGCCGTCCGCGCCGCAAGGCCGCAGATGCGGCCGTCGAGCCGGTCGAGGCGGCACCTGCCGTCGTCGAGGCACCGGCGGAGGCCGGGATCGATACGCCGACCGTGGCGACCGAGTCCGCCGAGGCCGAGGCAGCGGGTCCGCCGCGCCGCGGCTGGTGGCAGCGCACCTTCGGCGCCTGATCGTCCTGCCGGGGCCGCGCACCGTCGCGGTCCCCGGTTGCTCGCGGGCGAGCACCACCCCTCGGGTCCCGTCCTTGCCCTGCCGGATGGCGGCCCGGTTCGAAGCCGCCCGCCACCCTCGCTTGATCCCATAATGCGGTCGCGCGCCGCGGCGTCAGCGGGCATGATGCGGCGATGATCACCTTCCATCTCGCGCGTGCCGACAACGGCGTGATCGGCATCGACGGCCGCCTGCCATGGCACCTTCCCGCCGATCTCAGGCGGTTCAAGGCCCAGACGCTCGGTCGTCCCATGGTGATGGGCCGCAAGACCTTCGACAGTTTCCCTGCACCGCTGCCCGGCCGGCGCCACATCGTGCTGACCCGCGATCCCGTCTGGTCCGCCCCCGGCGCCGAGGTCGCCCGCACGCCCGGCGACGCGCTGGCGCTCGCCGGTGACGATGTCGCGGTGATCGGCGGGGCCGAGATCTTCGCGCTCTTCACGCCCGATCGCATCGAGCTGACCGAGGTGCATGCCGCCCCCGCCGGTGATGCCGTGGTGCCGCCGTTCACCGGCTGGCGAGAGATCGCGCGAGAGGATCATCCGGCGGCGGACGGTCGGCCGGCATACAGCTTCGTCACCCTGATCCGCCCGGAGCGCTGACGCCGCCCGCCGCGCGGGATCTACCCGGCCGGGCCGTCCGACGATGGCCAGGGTGCCATTGCCGCGATCGGCCGGACCTGCGACGAAGGCGCCTGCGGTTACGGGGGAGGTACGGTGATGCGGCGGATCGGGCGAGTCGCATTGTGGCTGGCGGCGTTGCTCGTCCTGCTCGCCGCCATCGCCGCCGCAATATTCGCCTGGCATCTCTACGGCGCCCGGCCGCGGCTGGAGGGAGAGGTGCGCGCGCCGGGGCTCGCCGCGCCCGTCGCGATCACCCGCGATGCCGCCGGCATGCCCACCATCGTCGCCACGACCCGCGCCGATGCCAGCTTCGCGCTCGGCTATCTCCACGCGCAGGAGCGCTTCTTCGAGATGGACGGCCTTCGCCGAGCCGCAGCGGGCGAGCTGTCGCAGCTGTTCGGCCCGGCGACCGAAACGGCGGATCGCCGCGTCCTGCTCCACCGCTTCCGCAGTCGCGCCCGCGCGCTGCTGGCGCAGGCGAGCCCGGCCGAACGGGCCATGCTGGCGCGTTACGCCGCCGGGGTGAACCGCGGGCTGGGCGACCTGTCGGCGACGCCGTTCGAATATCTGCTGCTGCGCGCCGAGCCCGCCCGCTGGCGGCCGGAGGATACCATCCTGGCGGTCTTCGCGATGTATATCGACCTGCAAGCGACACTGCCCCGGATCGAGCTGTTCCGCGCCCGGGCGGAGCGGCGGGGCGGGCGCGGACTGGCCGATCTGCTCTACCCGTCCGGCACGCCGCTCGATGCCCCGATCGACGGATCGGTGCTGCCGTCACCGCCGCTGCCCGCACGACTGGTGCCGCAGCGGTTCCCCGCTGCCGTCGCGCAACCGGCAGATGAGGCGACGGTCCCCGGCAGCAACAACTGGGCGGTTGCCGGCCGACTGTCGACCAGTGGCAGCGCACTGGTCGCCAACGACATGCATCTGGGTATCCGCGTGCCGGGCATCTGGTACCGGGCGCGGATCGTCGTGCGGCCGGCGGGCGCACGCACGCCGGTGCTCGACGTCACCGGCGTCACCCTGCCGGGCAACCCGACGGTGGTCGCGGGCAGCAACGGACGGATCGCTTGGGGCTTCACCAACAGCTATATCGATACCAGCGACGCGGTGGTGATCGAACCCGTCGCCGGCCGCGCCGGCTATTACCGCACGCCGGGCGGCCCGCAGCCGATCCGGCACATTGCGCAGCGCTTCTGCGTGAAGGGCGCGTGCCGCCCCTTCACGATCGACGAGACCATATGGGGCCCGATCGTCGCGATCGACGCGTTCGGGCGCCGCATCGCGATGCGCTGGACCGCGCACGATGCCGGTGCGATCCGACTCGCCCCGGCCTTCGCGCTGGAACGGGCGGGATCGGTCGCCGCCGCGCTCGCCATCGCGCACCGCTCGGGCATCCCGCAGCAGAACCTGATCGTCGGCGACCGCGCCGGGGCGATCGGCTGGACCATCGTCGGCCAGGTGCCGCATCGGTTCGGGTTCGACGGACGCGACGCCGCCAGCTGGGCGGACGGCCGGCGCGGCTGGCGCGGCTACCTCACCGATGCGGCGGTGCCGGCGGTGATCGACCCCGCGGGCGGACGGCTGTGGACTGCAAATGCGCGCGTCGTCGGCGGCGCAGCTTTCGCGGCGTTGGGCGATGGCGGCTACGACACCGGATCGCGGGCGATGCGCATCCGCGACCGGCTGTTCGCGCAGTCCCGGTTCGGTCCGCGCGATTTCCTGTCGATCCAGCTGGATACCACGTCGCTGCGCAATCGCTGGTGGCAACAATTGATGCTGGCGGAGCTGCGCCGCCGCGGGCGCGATCCGCGGCTGGCCGCGATGCTCGCGCCGGTTGCCGGATGGAACGGGCGGGCGGAGACGGCATCGGTCGGCTATCGCCTGATCGCCGGCTTCCGGCGGACGCTGCTGGCCGATGCCTATCGCCGCTACATGGGCGGCCAGCCGCCGTTTCAGGCCGATTACACGACCCCCGCCGCAGAGGGGACGTTGCGCACCCTGATCCAGGCGCGGCCACCCGCCCTGGTGCCGCCGGGCCGGCGCGACTGGGGCGCGTTCCTGGACGCCGGTCTGCGCACGGTGGCGGAGTCGGTGACGGCGGACGCGGGCGACGATCTGGACGGCTTCACCTGGGGCGCGGTGTCGCCCGCCGGCGTTCGCCATCCGCTCGCCCGTGCCATCCCCGGCCTTGGCCTGCTGACCGATCCGGCCGACCAGCCGATGCCCGGCGATTCCGGCGTAGTGCGCGCCCAGGCACCCGGCTTCGGCGCCAGCGAGCGGTTCGCGGTATCGCCGGGGCACGAGGGGGAGGGGCTGTTCCACATGCCGTCCGGCCAGTCGGGCAACCCGGTCAGCCCCTATTACCTCGCCGGGCACCGCGACTGGGTGGAGGGGCGGGCGGCACCGTTCCTGCCGGGAGCGACGAAATGGACGCTTCGGATGGTGCCTTGAAGACGATACCCGCAGGCATCACACGTCTAGCCCGTCATCCAGGACTTGATCCGGGATCCCGCAGCGCTCCTTGTCTCTGCCGGGCAAAGCATGTCGCCCGTCTCTCGCGAAAGCCTGTCCAGCCTTCACGTCAGGGGCAAATCAGGCTGCCAGAGCCTGCTGCCACGCCTCCGCCTTGGCCAAAGCAGCGGCATCGTCGACGTCGATCCAGTCCAGGTCGCTGCAGTCGACCACGCGCGCACGGCCCTCACCCGCCAGCGATCGCATGCCGTCGGTCAGCGACGGCGCGCCGAAGCTGCCCAGTGCCGCGAACAGCCCCGGCCCGATCGCGAAGACCCCGGTATCGTAACAATCGGCATCGGCCAGCCCCTTGCCGATATCGACGATCAGGTCGCCATCGGTGCGTACCCATGTGACGTCGTCGGGATCGACCCAGGCATGGCCTACCCGGCGATCGATGCCCAGCGTCGCACCGTCACCCGCTCCCGCCGCTGCCAGCCGGGCATAGAGGGCGGGGGTGACCAGATGGTCGCACATCGCCAGCACCGCCGGCTCACCCGCCAGCACCGGCGCCGCCGCCAGCACCGACACGCCGTTCGGCTCGTGATGGTCGCGGGTCATCACCGTTTCGATCGCGATCGGCCAAGACCGGGCGGCGAGGTGCGCGGCGATCGCCTCCGCCCCGTACCCCAGCACCACCACCGCGCGGGTCAGGCCCGCCGCCGCCATGCCGTACAGCGCATGGTCGATCAAAGGCCGCCCGCCCACCGGGCAAAGCGGCTTGTACGGCGCGGTGGCGCGCAGCCGGCTGCCATGGCCGGCGGCAAGGAGGACCGCCGACCGGATCACCTCACGCGGCCGCGATGAACTTCTCGACCTCGATCTGGGCGAGATCGTCGGTCATCTGGGTGCGCGGGTGCTTGCAGAAATAGGCCGAGGCGGGGTCGATGACGCCGCCGATGCCGCGGTCGCGCGCGATCTTGGCGCAGCGGACCATGTCGATCGCGACGCCCGCCGAGTTCGGCGAATCCTCCACCGACAGGCGCAGCTCCAGGTTCATCGGCACGCCGCCGAACAGCTGTCCTTCCATCCGCAGGAAGCAGACCTTGTTGTCGTTCTGCCACGGCACGTAATCCGATGGGCCGATATGGACGTTGTCGTCGTCCATCCGCTCCGCCGCGACCGACTGCACCGCCTCGGTCTTGGAGATCTTTTTGGATTCCAGCCGGCGATGGTTCGACATGTTCAGGAAGTCGGTGTTGCCGCCGGTGTTCAGCTGGTAGGTGCGGTCCAGCTTCACGCCCCGCTTGGCGAACAGGTCGGTCAGCACGCGGTGGACGATGGTCGCACCCAGCTGCGCCTTGATGTCGTCGCCGATGATCGGCACGCCGGCATCCTCGAACCGCTTGGCCCATTCGGGGTTGGACGCGATGAAGACAGGGATGTTGTTGACGAACGCGACGCCGGCTTCCAGCGCGCATTCGGCGTAGAACTCGGTCGCCTGCTGGCTGCCGACCGGCAGGTAGTTCATCAGCACGTCGGCGCCCGACGCCTTCAGCTCGGCAACCACCTGCGCCTTGTCGGGCTGGGTGTCGTTGGCGACGATGAAGGTCCGCTCGTCCTTGTAATCGGCCATGTGGTCGGCCACGCCGTCCATCACCGCGCCCATCTTGACGATGGTGCCGGTCGACGGAATGTTGGCGGCGAACACGGCGGTGCAGTTCGGCTTGGCGAAGATCGCCTCGGCCACGTCCTTGCCCACCTTGCGCGCATCGACGTCCCACGCCGCGACCACCTTGATGTCGGCGGGGCGATAGCCTCCCACTTCCCAGTGCATCAGGCCGACGACGTCGTTCGTCCCCTCGCCATAATATTCCAGCCCCTGGACGAGGCTGCTCGCGCAGTTGCCGATGCCGACGATGGCGATCCGGATGGTGCCCATTACTGTCCCTGTTCCTTGACGAAGAGCCCTGACGGCACGTCGGCCGGGGCGGTATGCGAAATGTGAATGAAGTGACGCTCGACCCGGCGATGCCAGGCGAGGCCGATCAGCGCGACGACGGTCAGCGGCCCGATCTCGAACCACCAGAACAGCCGCGGATCGGCGAGGAGACAGGCGACGAACAGCGCGAAAACGCGGACGTTGGCGGTCTGCGATGCCAGCAGCCGCATCGGCCCGACCGCGCGCGCGGCATAGCGGGCGCCCAGCGCGCGGGGATCGGCGCTGACCGACAGATGCTGTTCAAATCCGATCGCCAGCCGGTCGGGCGTGCCCGCCACCCAGTCATACAGCCGCACGAGCGGGCTGGTATGGGGGCTGGCGGCCGCGGCCTCGGGCCGGGCGATCCCTCGCGCGCGGCGGTGGAAGCGGGTGCGCTCCCCCTCGTACAGGCTGGACTGCATCGCGTGCGCCACGCCCGCGGCGATCGCTAGCAGCCACCCCTCGGTGGTGCCCACCGCGATGGCGGTGGCGATATACATGAGCGCGAAGACGCCGTGATCGCACGCGCCGTCCAGCGCGCGGCCCAGCGGGCTGGCCGTGCCCGTCGCCCGCGCCACCATCCCGTCCAGACCGTCGGCGATCAGCCAGGCGATCGACAGCGCCAGCCCCAGCAGCGCGAACGGCCAGGCGTCGAACCGCGCATAGGAGAGGGCGGCCGCCGTCCCGATCGCCAGTCCGGCGACCGACACCGCATTGGCCGACACCCCATGCGCGACCGCATGGGGCAGCAGCCTGCGGCCCAGGGGATGGATCAACCAGAGGTTGGATGGGTCCTCGATCCGGCGATCGCGCGATCCATCCGGTGGAGGCACTGTCATAGGCTGGTCACAATGCCCGTCCGGGTAGGATTTATCAAGATGGCAGAATTGTCACGCCCTTCGATTTGCGACGGACGGCCCGGCTCAACTGGCGGCGCAAAGTATCGGCCGCCACGACATCACGGGCAATTCGCCGCGATTTCGTCCAGCCACAGCCGCGCCGTGCCGTCCGACGGCGCCCGCCAGTCGCCCCGCGGACTAACCGCGCCGCCCGCCGACAGCTTGGGCCCGTTGGGCAGCGCCGACCGCTTGAACTGGCTGATCTGGAAGAACCGGTGGCAGAACCGCTCCAGCCAGTGGCGGATCGTCGGCAGGTCGTACGCCACCCGCGCGTCGTCCGGAAGGTCGGCGGGCCAGCGCCCGGCCGCCGCGTCGCGCCACGCATGCCAGGCCAGGAACGCGATCTTCGACGGTGCCAGCCCGTGGCGCAGCACGTAATGCGCAAAGAAATCGTTCAGCGCGTACGGCCCGATCATCGCCTCCGTCGATTGCAGCGCGCCGGTCTCCGCATCGGCCGGCACCAGCTCGGGGCTGATCTCCTGGCGCAGGATCGCGGCCAGGATCCGGTCGGTCGCCGCATCGTATTGGCCGGTCCGGATGCACCAGCGAATCAGGAACTGGATCAGCGTCTTGGGCACCCCGGCATTGACCGCGTAATGGCTCATCTGGTCGCCGACGCCGTACGTGCACCAGCCGAGCGCGAGTTCGCTCAGGTCGCCGGTGCCCAGCACCAGCCCGCCGCGCTGGTTGGCCAGCCGGAACAGGTAATCGGTGCGCAGGCCCGCCTGCACATTCTCGAACGTCACGTCGTACACCGGCTCGCCGCGGCCGAACGGATGGTCCATGTCGGCCAGCATCTGGCGCGCGGCGGGGCGGATATCGATCTCGGCCGCGGTCACGCCCAGCGCGCGCATCAGCGCCCAGGCGTTCGCCTTCGTCCCCTCGCCGGTCGCGAAGCCGGGCATGGTGAAGCCCAGGATCGTGTCGCGCCCGCGGCCCAGCCGGTCCATCGCCTTGGCCGCGACGATCAGCGCATGGGTCGAATCCAGCCCCCCGGACACGCCGATCACCAGGGTCGCCGCCCGCGCCGCCTCCAGCCGCTTGGCCAGTCCCTCGACCTGGATATTGAACGCCTCGTAACAATCGGCGTCGCGCCGGTCGGGATCGTTCGGCACGAACGGGAAGCGGCGGATGTCGCGCTCCAGCCCGCGATCGGTTTCGTCGATCCCGTGGGTGAACCCGATCCGGCGGAACCGCGTCTCCGGATGCCCGGCCTCGCGCGCGGCGTCGTTGAAGGTGCCGAACCGTGTCCGCTCCTGGATCAGCCGCCCGCCGTCGATATCGGCCACCGCAACCTCCGGCCCGCGCACGAACCGGTCCGATTCGACCAGCAGTTCGCCCAACTCGTACACCATGCCCTGGCCGTCCCACGCCACGTCGGTGGTGCTCTCCCCGATCCCGGCGGCCGAATAGACATAGGCGCACACGCCGCGTGCCGATTGCGCCGCGCACAGCATCGCCCGCTCGCGCGCCTTGCCGATGACGATGTTGGAGGCGGACAGGTTGCAGCAGATCACCGCCCCCGCCAGCGCACCCGCGGTGGAGGGCGGGGTGGGGGCCCAGTAATCCTCGCAGATCTCGGCATGGAAGGTGAAGAAGGGCAGGTCGTCGGCCGCGAAGACCTGGTCGGTGCCGAACGGCACCGTGCCGATGCCCTCGCCCAGGTCGATCGAGAGGCCGGTCAGGCCGCCGCCGCTCGCGAACCAGCGCTTCTCGTAATATTCGCGGTAATTGGGCAGGAACGTCTTGGGCACCACGCCCAGCACGCGCCCGCGCGCGATCGCCAGCGCGCAATTGTATAGCCGCCCGTTCCGGACCAGTGCCGCGCCGACCAGCAATACCGGCTTCAGCTCCGCCGTCGCCGCCGCCACCGCGCGGATCGCATCCAGCGTTCCCGCCTGCTGTGCCGATTGCAGGTGCAGGTCGTCGATCGCGTAGCTCGTCAGGTTCAGTTCGGGAAACACGACCAGATCGCAGCCCCGGTCATGCGCGGTGTGGGCCAGCGCGATCGTCGCATCGGCGTTGGCGCGGGTGTCGCCGACGCTGGCCGGCGGCGTCGCCGCTGCGACGCGGACCATCTGGTGGCGGTGAAGCGAGAAGAACGGGTGGGCCATCCACCCACTAACCACCGAATGCGCAATTTGCACCATCGGCGACGGACCCGCGCGGCTCCGCCATCCCGCATGACGCAGAAAGGGAGGCGCCCCATCGCTGGAGCACCTCCCGATCCGAAAAAGCGTCTGCCCGTCTTAATTCTTGGGCTTCTTCTTTTTCTTGTTCGACGAGCTGTCGTCCGTCGTCGTGGCCGCGCTGTCGGTCGTCGATGCGCTGCTCGCCGATGCCGGGTCGGCAGCCGTGCTGTCATAGGTCGACGGGGCGGCCGGATCGGCTGCCGGTGCTGGTGCCGTGGTCGCCGCCGGATCGCCTGCCGGCGCCGGCAGGGTCGTGGTCGACTGGTCGGGCGCGCCGGTCTGGGCGGGGGCCGTCGTCTGGGCAGTGGCGCCAGTCGCCAGCAGGGTGGCGGCAGTCAAGCTCAAGATCATCTTCATGCTAGATCCTTTCCGATTTCGCAGGATCAGAGATAGGAAGCGGTATGGCCGGTGTCATCGTGGAAGCGGCAAGGCGTGACAAATCGAGGATATGGCGATGATCCTGATATAATATGATGATTGCTTGTAGAATGCCGTGAAATAGCCGCCAAGGATATGATCCGGCGGTAAAAGATCGGAGGGAATGTGATCGGATCCTGCCGATGTTGCTTTCCGATTTGTCGAACCGGTGCAGGGAGCGTCCGCCGCTTTCGGGGCTGCGACCATGGCCTGCCATGGTCTATCGCGCGCCGGAGCAAGGAAGCGAGGACATCATGACGGTACAGTTGTTCGGAATCCGGTCGTGCGACACGATGCGCAAGGCCATGGCGTGGCTGGAAGCGGCAGGCGTGTCGTACGCCTTCCACGATTACAAGAAAGAGGGCGCCGATGCGGATATGGTCCGCGGCTGGGTGGATCGGCTGGGCTGGGAGGCCGTCCTCAATCGCGCCGGCACGACCTTCCGCAAGCTGCCGGAGGCGGAGCGGACCGGGCTGGACGCGGACAGGGCGGTGGCGCTGATGCTCGCCCAGCCGTCGATGATCCGGCGGCCGATGCTGGTGCACGGCGCCGTACTGGAGGCGGGGTTCAAGCCGGACCGCTACGCGGCGATCTTCGGATAGCGAAGGGGGCGGCGACGGCATCGCTTCCCCGGCTCGTCATCCCGTGAAAGGCGGGGATCTCCGGAGGAACGCACCGCCCAGGCCCCGCGTCACCCCCGCCAACCCTGTCCTACGCACCCCGCGCCATGGCATACCCGCCGCATGACCCGGCATCCCCTTCATCCCCGCGCTCGCCGTCCCTCAACATTCGCCGTCCGAACCCGTCACAGTCCGCAACTTCCTCAACATTCGCGCGGGCAGATCAGGCGTTATCAACCACTTGCCGTCTCAACATTCGCCGCGCTGGCCGTGGCCGGCACCGCGCGCTAGAACCTTCGGCCATGTCCACGACCTATACGATCGACACCGCCACCAGCCGCGCCAATCCCACGCCGGCCCCGCTGAAGCGGTTGACGATCCCCACCATCCGCGCGCGCAAGGCGGACGGCGCCACCGCCGATCCGCTGGTGATGCTGACCGCCTATACGGTCCGCACCGCCCAGCTGCTCGATCCGCACTGCGACATGCTGCTGGTCGGCGACAGCCTGGGACAGGTGGTCTACGGCCTGCCGTCGACCGTGCCGGTCACGCTCGACATGATGGCGGCGCACGGGGCGGCGGTGGTCCGCGGCAGCTGGCACGCGGTCGTCGTCGTCGACATGCCGTTCGGCAGCTACGAGACCTCGCCCGAAAAGGCGTTCGAGAGTGCGGCGTGGCTGTTGAAGCAGACCGGCGCCGCCGCGGTGAAGCTGGAGGGCGGGGAGGCGATGGCGCCCACCGTCCGCTTCCTCACCGATCGCGGCATTCCGGTGATGGGCCATGTCGGCCTGACGCCGCAGGCGGTGAACGTGCTGGGCGGCTACGGCGCGCGCGGTCGCACCGCGGCGGAGGCGGACAAGATCGCCGCCGATGCCCGCGCGGTCGCCGATGCCGGCGCGTTCGCGATCGTGGTCGAGGGGGTGGTGGAGCCGATCGCGATCGCAATCACCCGCGATCTGCCGTGCCCGATCATCGGCATCGGCGCGTCGGCCCGGTGCGACGGGCAGGTGCTGGTGGCAGAGGACATGCTGGGCCTGTTCGACCGGGTGCCCCGCTTCGTGAAGAAGTACGACGATCTCGGCACCCGCATCGGCGACGCCGCCGCCCGCTATGCCGCCGAGGTGCGCGAGCGGTCGTTTCCCGGGACGGAACAGGTCTATGCGCCCAGAAGCTGACCCGCTTCCGTTTCGACGCGCGTCCGGCTAAGGGCGCTGGTCGCCCATCCGATCCCGATCGATTTTTCCCGGAGCCGTTCCTTGGCGCTGTCGCCCGAATCCAATGAAGCTTTCCTGCGCGAAGTCGATGACGAGGTGCGCCGCGACCAGCTGACCAGCTTCTGGAAGCGCTGGGGCCTGTGGATCGGCGCGGCGGTGGTCCTCGGGCTGGCGGCGTTCGGCGCCTATCTGTTCTGGCAGCACCGCCAGCGCGAGACGGCGGGGCAGGAGGGCGAGCAGCTTCAGGCCGCGTTCGATGCGCTCGGCACCGGCCAGGCCGCGAAGGCGACGCCGATCCTGGCCGAGCTGGCGGGCTCCAGCCGCGACGGTTACCGCGCGCTGGCCAAGTTCAGCCAAGCCGACGTGCTCCTGCGCGCCAACGATCTGAAGGGTGCTGCCGCCAAGTTCGCGGAGGTGGCGAACGATGCCGGTCTGGCGCAGCCGTTCCGCGATCTGGCGCTGATCCGCCAGACGGCGGCCGAATACGATACGCTGCGCCCGCAGGTCGTCGTCGACCGGCTGCTGCCGCTGGCGGTCCCCGGCAATCCATGGCTCGGCAGCGCCGGCGAGATGGTCGCGCTGTCGCAGCTGCGCCTCGGCCAGCGCGGTCCCGCCGGACAGCTGTTCGGCCAGATCGCCCGGGACGAGGGCGCACCTGAGTCGATCCGTCAACGTGCGGTTCAGATGGCCTCCGTACTGGGTGTCGACGCGACCCCGGCAAAGTCGCCGCTCAATCAGGACGGTCCCTCGCAATGACGAAGCATTTTCGCGCGCCCGTGATGGTCGCCGCGCTGATGGCGCTCAGCGCCTGCGGCATCTTCAAGGGCGGCGGTCCCAAGAAGACGCCTACGGTCGGCCAGCGCGTGCCGATCCTGGCCTCGGAGAACGGCGTGGCGACCGATCCGGCCATGGCCGAGATGGCGGTGACCCTGCCGGCGCCGGAGGCCAACGCGGCCTGGGCGCAGCCGGGCGGCAACGGCCCCAAGTCGATGGGTCAGCTGGCGCTGGGTGCCAGCCCGGCACGGCTGTGGCAGGTGACGATCGCCGGCGGTTCCCCGCGGGAGCGGCTGGCCGCATCGCCGGTGATGGCCGACGGCAAGCTGTTCGTCGTCGACGTCAACGCCACGCTCCATGCCCTGTCCGCCGATACCGGCGCGACGCTGTGGACCGCCAGCCTGCCTGCCGACGCCCAGAACCGCCCGGCGCGGTTCGGTGGCGGCGTCAGCTATGACGACGGCAAGGTCTATGCCACCGACGGGCTCGGCGACGTCGTCGCCCTGAACGCCGCGGACGGCAAGGAAGTCTGGCGCGCCAAGCCCGGCGGCCCGCTGCGCGGCGCACCGTCGATCGATGGCGGCGACGGCGTCCTCTACGTCTTGACCCAGGACAACCAGATCTTCGCGCTCAGCCTGGCAGAGGGCAAGGTGCAGTGGGCGCAATCGGGTACGCTGGAGACGCAGGGCGTGTTCGGCGTCGCCGCGCCTGCGGTCAGCCAGGGCTCCGTCGTCGCCGGCTTTTCGTCGGGCGAACTGTCCGCCTATCGGTACGAGAATGGTCGCGTGCTGTGGCAGGATGCGCTGTCGCGGAGTTCGACGACGACCGCGGTCGGCAGCCTCGCCGATATCGACGCCTCGCCGGTGGTCGATCAGGGCCGCGTCTATGCGGTCGGTCAGGGTGGACGCATGGTCGCCCTCGAACTGTCGACCGGTCAGCGGCTGTGGGAACAGAATCTTGCCGGTATCTCGACGCCGTGGGTCGCGGGCGACTGGCTGTTCGTGATGACCGACGACGCCCGTCTCGCCTGCCTGTCGCGCGCCAGCGGCAAGGCGCGCTGGATCGCGCAGCTGCCCCGCTTCCGCAACCAGAAGAAGAAGTCGGGGCCGATCACCTGGTTCGGCCCGGTGCTGGCCGGCGGCCGGCTGGTACTGACCAACTCGGAGGGAGAGATCGTCTCCGCCTCCACCACCGACGGCAGCGTCGTGCAGACCGTGGATACCAAGGTTCCCTTCGCCCTGCCGCCGATCGTCGCCAACCAGACGCTCTACACGCTCGACCAGAAGGGCCGGGTGACGGCGTACCGATAGGACGCGGTCACCGGGCGCCGGCTGGCGTTTTCCGTTAAAGGCGCATCATGCCCAAGCTTCCCGTGGTCGCGATCGTCGGCCGGCCCAATGTCGGCAAGTCGACTCTCTTCAACCGCCTCGTCGGCAAGAAGCTGGCGCTGGTCGACGACCGTCCCGGCGTGACCCGCGACCGGCGGGAGGGTGACGCGCACCTGATCGGGCTCGACTTCCGCGTCATCGATACCGCCGGCTACGAGGATCACGACGCCCAGACCCTGCCCGGCCGCATGCGCCTTCAGACGGAGGCGGCGATCGGTCAGGCCGATGTCGCGCTGTTCCTCTTCGACGCCCGCGCCGGCATCGTGCCCCTCGACGAGGAGATCGCCCGCTGGCTGCGCCAGTCGTCCACCCCCGTCGTCCTCGCCGCCAACAAGGCCGAGGGGCGCGCCGGCGAGCAGGGGATCCTCGAATCGCTGAACCTGGGGTTCGGCGATCCGGTGCAGCTGTCGGCCGAGCATGGCGAGGGCATGGGCGACCTGTTCGAGGCGCTGTTGCCGCACCTCGAGGGCAAGGTGACCGAGGACGAGGAGGAAGACGACGATCGCCCCGATGCGCCGCTGAAGCTGGCGATCGTCGGCCGCCCCAATGCGGGCAAGTCGACGCTGATCAACCGGATGCTGGGCGAGGATCGCCTGATCACCGGTCCCGAAGCCGGGATCACCCGCGATTCGATCGCGGTCGACTGGGTGTGGACCGATCTGGGCGGCGGCACCCACCCGGTGAAGCTGATCGACACCGCCGGCATGCGCAAGCGCGCCAAGGTGCAGGACAAGCTGGAGAAGATGTCGGTTGCCGACGGGCTCCACGCGGTCGATTTCGCCGAGGTCGTGGTGCTGCTGCTCGATGCGACGCTGGGGCTGGAGGCGCAGGACCTGCGCATCGCCGACCGCGTCCTGCAAGAGGGGCGGGCGCTGGTGATCGCGCTGAACAAGTGGGACGTCGCCGAGAACGCATCGTCGCTGTTCAACGGCGTGAAGAAGGCGCTGGAGGATGGGTTGAGCCAGGTGAAGGGCGTCACCGTCATCACCGTGTCCGCCGCCACCGGCAAGGGCGTCGACCAGTTGATGGGCGCGGCGTTTGAAGTGCGCGATGCCTGGTCGAAGCGGGTCGGCACCGGCGAGCTGAACCGCTGGTTCGAACGCGCGATCGAGGCCAATCCGCCACCCGCACCCGGCGGCAAGCGCATCAAGATGCGCTACGTCACGCAGGTGAAGACACGGCCGCCCAGCTTCGTGATCTTCGGAACGCGGGTCGACCAGTTGCCCGCCAGCTACGAACGCTATCTCGTCAATTCGATGCGCAAGGAACTGGGATTCGGGGCAGTGCCCGTGCGCGTCATGATGCGCGCGCCCAAGAACCCGTTCGACAACAAGGACTGACCACTCCTACCTTCGTCGCAGCGGCAACGGCCTGTTTACCTCCCCGCACTACGACGCGACCGGATAGATGAGTTCCAGCCGGAGTTGTGCCGTGTCGTTCGAGGGAAGCACATTGGTGGATTGGGCGGCCTATGGCGCCGCCCGCGCCGAGCTGGGTAGCGGGTTCGTCCGCATCCTCGGCTATTTTCGCGAGGACGGGGTCAAGTCCGTCGCCGCGATCGAGGCGGCGATGCGGGCCGGCCAGTCCGCCGCGCTGGTGATCCCCGCCCACACGCTGAAGGGAGAGGCGCGGCAGTTCGGGGCGGAGCCGCTGGCGACGCTGGCCGAGACGATCGAGGTCATCGCGCGCGACTGCGTCGAGCGTCAGGACACGCCCGAACAGGCGCTGGAAGACGTCACCAAGCTGCGCCCGCTGTTCGAGGAGACGCTGGCCCTGCTGGAGCGGGAAGCGAGTCCGCTGGTCGCGCGGCGCCCCGTGACGCCGGGCGTGGGCGGCTTCGGTCGCCGCGCGGTACCGTCGGGTCAGTGACGGCGGCGTAGCGGCTGCCACTCGGCACGGGCCAGGCTGCGCCACAGCCATTCGAGCGGGCCATAGCGATAGCGGCGGAGCCATGGTTCGCTCCATGCCAGCATGACGAGCCACGCTGCCGGTGCCAGCAGGTAAAGCGAGGCGCGGCTCCACGTACCGAACTGGGAAAGGCCCCAGCCGAACACGAACGTCATCGCGATGCTGGTGGCCAGATAGTTGGTGAATGCCGCCCTGCCGGCGGCGGCGATACGCGTGGTCAGCCGACCAGCCGACCGCATCGACAGCATGACCAATGCAGCGATGCCGAACACGCCCGTGATCCTGAAGGGTGCCGTGGTGACGAGCGCGTTGGCGTAAACCCATTCCATCGCGAAATCGTGACGCATCGTCAGGATGCCCGCCGCGGCATATGCGGGCAACGCGGTGCCGAGGCCGACGATCGCCCAGCGGCGATAGCGTGCCCGCGGCCAGACGCCGGTCAGGAAGCCGTTGCGATAGGCCGCCATGCCGAGCAGCATCGTCCCGATCGTCTGCGGGCCGATGACGATGAGGGCCTGGAGCGGGCCCATGTCGTGATGCCAGCGCCACGCGACGCCGGTGGCATACCCGCCACGGTACGCGGCCGCCTCGCTGGCGAGCTCGCTGGCGGGGGGCGTGCCGAAGGCGGTGGCGAAGCCGTTCCATGTCGCGATCGCCTCGGGCGTGTCTCGGCCAGCGCTGTCGATCAGGACCTGTAGCCCGGCCGCCGACAGGATCGTGCCGAGGACGAGGAGGCCGATGCCGATCGTCGCGAGCGGTGTCGCGCGGAGGCGGGCGAAGGGATAGGCCAGCATCCCGCACAGGGCGTAGTGCGCCAGGATGTCACCCCACCAGATCAGATAGAGGTGGAACAGGCCGATCACGAACAGTGTCGCCATGCGGGCCATGTGGACCGACACGGGCTTCTCGCCGGCAACGGCGGCGCGGTCGATGACGAGCAGCATCGAGGCGCCGAAGAGGAGCGAGAACAGGCCGCGCATCTTGCCTTCGATCAGCACGAAGTTGGCGAACCACAGCGCGAGATCGGCAGGGCCGGTGCCGCCGGCGGCCATCGGCGAGAAATAGGCGGCCTCGGGCAGGGCGAAGGCGGGGAGGTTGGCGGCGAGGATGCCCATCACCGCCACCCCCCGGATCACATCCAGCGTCAGGAGGCGCTCGCCCTCAGGCAAGGGCGGCGTCCGCCCCCATCAGCGCCGGGAAGAAGCCCTCGTGCGCGCGGCGCAGATCGTCGAGCGCCACCACATCGTCGCGGTCCGGCCGTTCGAAGATCAGGCGGCGACCGCCGGTGCGGCCCTGCGGCTCCACCTCGACCCCGGCGGCATGCGCGGCACCGAGGAAGTCGAGCAGGGCATGGTCATGGACGGTCACGATGTAGACGCCCTGATCCTCTGCGAAGAAACTGCGCGCGCAATCAAAGGGTTGCTTGCGATCGATCATCGCGCCGACATCGCCGGCCAAGGCCATTTCGGCAATCGCGACGGCAACACCGCCGTCCGACACGTCGTGACAGGCGGTGACCTGGCCGCCGCGGATCGCGGTGCGGACGAAGTCGCCGGTGCGGCGCTCGGCGGCGAGGTCGACGGGCGGGGGCGGCCCTTCCTCCCGGCCATGGCATTCGCGCAGCCAGAGCGACTGGCCGAGATGGCCGCCGCGGGTGCCGACCGCGAGGATGATGTCGCCGGTGCCCTTGAACGCGATCGTGACGTTCTTCCGCCAGTCGGGCAGCAGGCCGATCGCGCCGATCGCGGGCGTCGGCAGGATGGCGGAGCCGCCGCCGGTCGCCTTGGATTCGTTGTAGAGCGAGACGTTGCCGGACACGATCGGGAAGTCGAGCGTGCGGCAGGCGTCGCTCATCCCCTCCAGGCAGCCGACGATCTGGCCCATGATTTCGGGGCGTTGCGGGTTCGCGAAGTTCAGGCAGTTGGTGACCGCCAGCGGATCGGCCCCGACCGCGGTCAGGTTGCGCCATGCCTCCGCCACCGCCTGGCGCCCGCCCTCGACCGGGTCGGCGAAGCAGTAGCGCGGGGTGCAGTCGGTGGTGATGCCCAGCGCCTTGTCGGTGCCGTGGACGCGGACCACGGCGGCGTCGCCACCGGGGCGCTGGACGGTGTCGGCGCCGACCATGTGGTCGTACTGCTCCCAGATCCAGCGGCGGCTGGCGATGTCGGGCGAGCCCATCAGCGTCAGCAGGTCAGCGGCGATGTCCTTCGATCCGGGCACGTTCGCCAGCGGCGCGGGCTTCGGCGTCGGGACATGCGGACGATCATAGAGCGGCGCGTCGTCGGCAAGGGGGCCGAGCGGGATGTCGCAGACCGTCTCGCCCCTGAAGGTCAGCACCATGCGGCCGGTATCGGTGACGCGACCGATGACGGCGAAATCGAGTTCCCACTTGCGGAAGATCGCCTCCGCCTCGGCCTCGCGACCGGGCTTCAGCACCATCAGCATCCGCTCCTGCGATTCCGACAGCATCATCTCATAGGGGGTCATGCCCTCTTCACGCTGGGGCACGTCGTCCATCACCAGTTCGATGCCGACGCCGCCCTTCGACGCCATCTCGACCGAGGAGGAGGTGAGGCCGGCGGCGCCCATATCCTGGATGGCGACGATCACGTCGGTCGCCATGAGTTCCAGACATGCTTCGATCAGGAGCTTTTCGGTGAAGGGATCGCCGACCTGCACGGTGGGGCGCTTCGCGTCCGCATCCTCGCCGAAGTCCGCCGAGGCCATGGTCGCGCCGTGGATGCCGTCGCGCCCGGTCTTCGAGCCGACATAGACGATCGGATTGCCGATGCCGGATGCGGCCGAATAGAAGATTTTGTCGGTATCGGCGATGCCCACGGTCATCGCGTTGACGAGGATGTTGCCGTCATACGCCTTGTGGAAGTTCACCTCGCCGCCGACGGTGGGAACGCCGACGCAATTGCCATAGCCGCCGATGCCGGCGACGACACCGGAGATGAGGTGGCGCATCTTCGGGTGGTCGGGCCGGCCGAAGCGGAGCGCGTTCATGTTGGCGATCGGCCGCGCGCCCATCGTGAACACGTCGCGCAGGATGCCGCCGACGCCGGTCGCCGCCCCCTGATAGGGTTCGATGTAGGATGGGTGGTTGTGCGACTCCATCTTGAAGATCGCGGCCTGCCCGTCGCCGATATCGACCACGCCGGCATTCTCGCCCGGGCCGCAGATAACCTGCGGGCCGGTGGTAGGCAGTTTCTTCAGGTGGATGCGGCTGGATTTATAGCTGCAATGCTCGGACCACATGACCGAGAAGATGCCGAGTTCGACCAGGTTCGGCTCGCGGCCGAGCGCGTGGAGGACGCGGTCATATTCGTCCGCGGACAGGCCGTGTTCGGCGACGATCTCGGGCGTGATCTGGCTCATGCGCGGGCCATAGCGGGGCGGCACGCGCGCGTCACCCCGGCGGGTGCGGATGGGCGCGAATGTTGAGGAAGTTGCGGGTTGCGAAGGGTTGCGGCCGGTTCGGGTTTAGGGCGGTTGTCGTGCTCGTTCAACGGGATGGCCAAAATGGGCGCGATGATGCGAGACGAGAATGTTGCGACAAGATTACTGTCGTAAGGGCGATTGTTGAGACGGTGACGGGCGGGGGCGGGCATGGCGGGAGGATACACCCGGAGGGTGGGCGTAGGACAGGGTGGGGTGTGTAGGGCATCGATTCCATCTGCCGTCGCCCCGGACTTGATCCGGGGTCCAGCGGTCTGCGCCGGCCGCGGTGAAAGCGGGACCCCGGATCAAGTCCGGGGTGACGGTTCGAACGGCGCGGCGTTTGTGGAAGTGCTCCACCCCCGGCCCCCTCCCCTGAAGGGGAGTTTTGTCGGCTGGCAAATCGCCATAGCCGGCCGGTAGCGATCCGGCGTAAGACTTCGGCATGGCCGGCATCATCGATCGTTTCCTGCCGGCGAGGCGCTGGACGCCGGGGCGCTACCGCGCGCTGCTCAGGGCACGCGGGCCGCGGTCGGTGCAGTTCCGGACGCGGGCGGCGATCCTGAGCGGCGCGATCCTGGTCGGGATCGTCGCCACGCTGTTCGCCGAAGCATCCGACCGGGCAGGCGGCGCCTTCGCCCGCTATGCCCGGGCGTGGCACTGGCTGCCGCTGGCGACCACGCCGCTGACCTTCATGGCGCTGATCTGGATCACGCGGCGCTTCGCCCCGCTGGCACGCGGATCGGGCATCCCGCAGGTGATCGCCGCGCAGGCGGATCCCAACGGCGCCATCCGATCGCTGATCTCGATCCGTACGGTGGCGGCGAAGGCGGTGCTGACGATCGGCGCGGTGCTGGGCGGCGCATCGGTGGGGCGAGAGGGGCCGACGGTGCAGCTGGCGGCGGCGGTGATGGGGCTGACCCACCGGATCGTGCGCGTGCCGCTGCGCGGGGGTGTGGTGATCGCCGGCGGGGCGGCGGGCGTCGCGGCGGCGTTCAACACGCCGCTTGCCGGGCTGTTGTTCGCGATCGAGGAACTGGCATCCGCGTACGAACAGCGGGTGACGCTGCTGGTACTGGCCGCGATCGTCATCGCGGGCATGGTCGCCCAGTCGGTACAGGGCGACTATATCTATTTCGGGGCGATCGGCGCGCACCTGCCGCTGCTGTCGGCGCTGATGGTGGCACCGGTCGCCGGCGTGGCGGGGGGCATGGCGGGCGGATGCTTCTCGCGGATCGTGCTCACCATGGCGCTGGGCCGCAACCAGGTGACGCAGTGGGCGCGCGTGCATCCGGTGACGTTCGCCGGGCTGTGCGGCGGCGTCGTCGCGCTGCTCGGCGTGTTCACCGGACTGACCTGGGGCACCGGGTATCCGGCGGCGCGGGCGATGATCGTCGGGGTGGATGCGCCGCTATGGTTCGGCCCGGCCAAGCTGGTCGCCACCGCGGCGACGGCGATCGCCGGGCTGCCCGGCGGCATCTTCGCCCCGTCGCTGGCGGTGGGAGCCGGGGTCGGCAACCTGCTGCGCGAGGCATTCCCGGGCGAGCCGGCCAGCGCGGTCGTGATCCTGGGCATGGTCGCCTATTTCACCGGGGTGGTGCGCGCGCCGCTGACCGCGGTCATCATCCTGTCGGAGACGACCGCCAGCCGCGGGCTGATGCTGCCGATGTTCGCGACGGCGTTCATCGCCGATGCCGCGAGCCAGTGGATGTGCCGGGAAAAGCTGTACCACGGCCTGTCGCGGACGTTCGCGATGGAGGTGGCGGGGAAGGCAGGGTGAGGGTGGGGTCGTGGGGCTGGCGGCTGACCATGTCTCTGCCTCTACGGTCCGTGCAGTCGTCAGGGTTTCAAGGTGCGGTCGTCGCCTGCGGCCGAAACGTGGCCTGTCCGATTTGAGGTTCCTTCCCGGCGAAGGCCGGGGTCCAGTCGGGTGGTCGTCGTAACGATGCGCGGCGTGCCTCTCTGCCGTCCCCCGACTGGGCCCCGGCCTTCGCCGGAGAGGTGGTGGTGGGGCGGCTGGGAGGTGCGAGCCCTGACCCGACCGGGATTGCGTTCGAGGGTGCCGGGAAGCTTGGGCAGCAGTCGGGCACGATGCTGCGATCAGTCCAGCATGACATAGCGGGTCTTTCCGACGAGGGCCATCCAAGCTGGGGCACCTCCCCGGCGAAGGCCGGGGTCCAGTCGGGATGGCCGTCGTGACGATGCGCGGCGTGCCTCTCTGCCATCCCCCGACCGGCCCCCGGCCTTCGCCGGGGTAGTGGGGTGGCGACCGGCTAGGCCGCGACCGACTCCACTTCGGCGGGCAGGCGGATCATGTAGTCGAAGGAAGATAGCGACGCCTTCGACCCCTCGCCCATGGCGATCACGATCTGCTTGAAGGGGACGGTGGTCACGTCGCCGGCGGCGAAGATGCCGGGGATCGAGGTTTCGCAGCGGTCGTCGATCTCGATCTCGCCGTGCAGCGTCATCGCGACCGTGTCCTTCAGCCATTCGGTGTTGGGGACGAGGCCGATCTGGACGAATACACCCTCGAGATCGACCTGATGGACGGTGCCGTGGTTGCGGTCCTTCCACGTCAGGCCGGTCACCCGCTCGCCGTCGCCGGTCACCTCGGTGGTGAGCGCGGAGGTGACGATGCTGACATTGCGGAGGGTGGCGAGCTTGCGCTGGAGCACCGCATCCGCCTTCAGGTCCGACGCATATTCGACCAGCGTGACGTGGGCGACGAGGCCGGCGAGATCGATCGCCGCCTCGACGCCCGAATTGCCGCCGCCGATCACCGCCACGCGCTTGCCGCGGAACAGCGGGCCGTCGCAGTGCGGGCAATAGGTGACGCCCTTGTTCCGGTACGCGTCCTCGCCCGGCACGTTCATCGAGCGCCAGCGCGCGCCGGTCGACAGGATGACGGTGCGCGCCTTCAGCGTGGCGCCGCTTTCGAGGCGCACCTCGTGCAGGCCGCCGGGGCTGCGGGCCGGCGTCAGCTTCTCGGCGCGTTGCAGGTTCATCACGTCGACGCCGTATTCGGCGACGTGCGCCTCCAGCTGCTGGACGAGCTTCGGCCCCTCGGTGTGCTGCACCGAGATGAAGTTCTCGATCGACATGGTGTCGAGGACCTGACCGCCGAACCGCTCGGCGGCGATGCCGGTGCGGATGCCCTTGCGCGCGGCGTAGATGGCCGCCGATGCGCCGGCCGGGCCGCCACCGACGACGAGCACGTCGAACGGGTCCTTGGCGGCGATCGTCGCGGCGGTGCGGGCGCCGGCGCCGGTATCGAGTTTCGCCAGGATCTGCTCGACCTCCATGCGCCCCTGCGCGAAGGGCTCGCCGTTCAGGAAGATGGCGGGGACCGACAGGATGTTGCGGGCGGCGACCTCGTCCTGGAACAGCCCGCCCTCGATCGCGGTGTGGCGGATGCGCGGGTTGATGGTGCTCATGACGTTCAGCGCCTGCACCACGTCGGGGCAGTTCTGGCAGGTGAGCGAGAAATAGGTCTCGAACAGATAGTCGCCGTCCAGCGCGCGGATCTGCCCGATCACGTCGTCGGACAGCCTGGGCGGATGGCCGCCGACCTGCAGGAGGGCGAGGACCAGCGAGGTGAATTCATGGCCGAGCGGGATGCCGGCGAAGCGGACCGCGACGTCGGTGCCGGTGCGGCGGATCAGGAAGGACGGCCGGCGCGCGTCGTCGTCGGCATTCGTGACCGACACCTTGTCGGACAGGGCCGCGATCTCGCCCAGCAACTCGACCATCTCGCGCGATTTCGCACCGTCGTCGACGGTGGCGACGAGTTCGATCGGCTGGCGGATATTGGCGAGGTAGGTCTTCAGCTGGGTCTTGAGATTGACGTCGAGCACGGACGGCCTCCGTTGTCGTTCTTGGATGGAAACGGATCCGGGCGGAGGCGAGCCCCCGCCCGGCGCCGGTCAGATCTTGCCGACGAGATCGAGCGAGGGGGCGAGCGTGGTCTCACCCTCTTCCCACTTGGCCGGGCACACTTCGCCCGGGTGGGCGGCGATGTACTGGGCGGCCTTGATCTTGCGGAGCAGCTCCATCGCGTTGCGGCCGACGCCCTCGCTGGTGATCTCCATCAGCTGCACCACGCCGTCGGGATCGACGACGAAGGTGCCGCGGTCGGCCAGGCCCTGACCCTCGCGCATCACGCCGAAATTATTGGTGACGACGCCCGCCGGGTCACCCAGCATGGTGTAGGCGATCTTGCCGATCGCCGGCGAGCTGTCGTGCCATGCCTTGTGGCTGAAATGCGTGTCGGTCGAGACGCTGTACACCTCGACGCCCATTTTCTGGAAGGTGGCGTAGTTGTCGGCCAGATCCTCCAGCTCGGTCGGGCAGACGAAGGTGAAGTCGGCCGGGTAGAAGAAGAAGACCGCCCACTTGCCGAGAACATCGGTGTCCGAGACGGTCAGGAACTTGCCCGCCTTGAACGCCTGGACGGTGAAGGGCTTCAGCTGGCTACCGATGATCGACATGCATGGAACTCCATTGTGCAGTGCAGTGTGGAGTCCATGTAGGATGCCGCAGTGCAGCGATAAAGCCGATTATCGCTGCCAGCTTGAGTGGAAATTCCGATCAGGCGAACGGTGGCTGGTGATGGCCGGCGGGGCTGAGCGTGAAGATCTCGCAGCCCGTATCGGTGATGCCGATCGAATGCTCGAACTGCGCGGACAGCGAGCGGTCGCGGGTGACGGCGGTCCAGCCATCGTCGAGCAGCTTCACGTCGGGACGGCCGATGTTGATCATCGGTTCGATCGTGAAGATCATGCCCGGCTTCAGCTCGGGGCCGGTGCCGGGGCGGCCGACATGGACGACCTCCGGCGCGTCGTGGAACAGGCGACCCAGGCCATGGCCGCAGAAGTCGCGGACGACGCCGTAGCGGTGCCGCTCGGCATGGGTCTGGATGGCGTGGGCGACGTCGCCCATCCGGTTGCCGGGCCGCGCCTGCTCGATGCCGAGCATCAGGCACTCGTACGTCACCTCGACCAGCCGGCGCGCCTTCAGCGGCACGTCGCCGATCAGGTACATGCGGCTGGTGTCGCCGTGCCAGCCATCGACGATCGGGGTGACGTCGACATTGACGATGTCGCCCGATTTTAGCGTCTTCTCCGACGGAATGCCGTGGCAGACGACGTGGTTGATCGAGATGCAGGTGGAATGCGAATAGCCGCGATAGCCGAGCGTCGCCGGCACGCCGCCGCCCGCCAGCACGAAGTCGTAGATCAGCCGGTCGATTTCCGCCGTGGTGACGCCGGGCACCATATGGGGGACGAGCATGTCCAGCGTCTCGGCGGCGAGGCGCCCGGCCTTGTGCATGCCGGCGAAGGCGGCGGGGCCGTGGAGCTTGATCGCGCCGGTGCGGCCGAGCGGGGCATCGGAGGTGACGGTTACGTAATCGGTCATGGCGGGGCATATAACGTGGCGGCGGCGATTTTGCGAGGCTATGGCGAGGCCATGGCAAGCGAACGCATCTGGACCGCCGCGCTGATCGTCATCGGCGACGAGATCCTGTCCGGGCGGACGCAGGATCGCAACATCGCGCAGCTGGCGGCCTGGCTGAACGTGCAGGGCATCCGGCTGGCCGAGGTGCGCGTGGTCGGCGACCGAGAGGACGCGATCGTCGAGGCGGTGAACGCGCTGCGCGCCCGCAACGACTATCTGTTCACGACCGGCGGCATCGGGCCGACGCACGACGACATCACGGTCGACGCGATCGCCGCCGCACTGGGCGTGCCGGCGGTGCATCATCCCAAAGCGATGCGGGTGCTGGAGGCGTATTACGCGACGCGCGGCGGCCTGACCGAGGCGCGGGCGCGGATGGCGCGGGTGCCGGAGGGCGCCGGGCTGATCGAGAACCGCGTCTCGGGCGCGCCGGGCATCCGGATCGGCAACATCTTCATCATGGCGGGCGTGCCGCACATCACCGCGGGCATGCTCGACACGCTGACCGGCACGCTGGAAGGCGGTCGCCCGGTGGTGTCGAAGACGATCGGCTGCTGGGTGGCGGAGAGCGAGGTCGCCGACCTGCTGCGCACGACCGAGAAGCGGTTCGAGGGGGTGGCGATCGGCAGCTATCCGTTCTTTCGCGAGGGGCGGACGGGAGCGAATTTCGTCGCGCGCAGCCCGGACGAGGCGGTGGTCGACGCCTGTCTGGCGGACCTGACCGCGGCGCTGGAGAGCGAGGGGCGGGAGGTTACCGCGGGCGGGATCTAGCGCCGCTCGTGTTCCCGCGAAGGCGGGGACACAGTGCTGGGCTCCCGCCTTCGCGGGAGCACGGGGTTGCGCTGAGTTGGCCGGGAGTGCGGGGTTACGAGCCGGCGTTTTCCTTCTCCAGCTCCCCCGCCAGCGGATCGTCGTCGATGCCCTCCAGCGTGGCGCCGGACAGGTAGGTGGCGCGGCCGAGGAGTTGCGCGCCGAGCGGCAGGGTCAGGAGCAGGAACAGGATCGTCAGCATCCCCGTCGACGGCCGTGCGACGTCGCCGATCAGGAGCACGCCCAGCACGACCAGCGCCGTGCCGAGCGTACCCGCCTTGGTGGCGCTGTGCATGCGCTGGAGCGGATCGGGCAGGCGGACCAGCCCGATCGCGGCGATCAGGAGGAAGGCGACGCCAATGGCGGTGAGGACGAGGCCGGCGATCATCGCCGCTCCTCCCGCGCCCGCGCCTTGCGTTCGAGGAAGAGCGCGAAGGCGGCGGTGGCGACGAAGTTGATGAGCGACAGGCCGAGCGCGATGTCGAGGAACGCGCTGCGCCCGGTCGCGACCGCGGTCAGCGCGGCGAACGCGACGGCGACGGCGGTCAGCATGTCGAAGGCGACGAACCGGTCGGCGAAGCTGGGTCCCCTGACCATCCGCCAGCCGGCAAGGGCGAGGGCGAGGCACAACGGCAGGGCGAGGATGGCCGCGGCGGCGGGAAGGTCGATGGCGGCGGGATCGATCATCGCTCCAGCTCCAGCAGGCGGCGTTCGTAGAGGCGGGTGAACTTCGCGACGGCAGCGGCGGGATCGCGGCCGTCGAGGACATGGAGATAGAGGCGCCGCCGGTCCTGCGACACGTGGAGGCAGGTCGATCCCGGCGTCAGCGAGGTGCAATAGGCATAGAGGACGACCGCCCACGGCTTGTCGAGGTGCACCGGCACGACGAGGATCGCGGGCCGGGTATCGACGCGGGGGGCCAGCACGATGCGGGCGACGAGCAGCGACGAGACGACGAGGTCCCACACGAAGCTGGCGGCGAGCGCGACGGCGGCGATGAGCTTCCTCATGCGCCGGCCCCCATCCTTGCGAGTGCTGCGGCGGACATCCGCGCGACGCGTTGCACCGGTTCCGGCATCAGCCCGATCGCAATCGTGGCGGCCGACAGGATCGCCATGCCGGCCAGCATCGCCGGCGGCACGCGGCGGACACGGCGACCGCGCAGCGACTTCCAGCATGCCTCCGACCACAGGATCGCGACCGAGGTGATGGTGAGGAGCGCCGACAGCAGCGCGGCGACCGACAGCCACGGTGCCGCGTCCAGGCCGGCGCGGATCACCAATAGCTTCGCCCAGAAACCCGACAGCGGCGGAATGCCGGCGAGCGAGAGCATCGGCACCGCGAACAGGAAGGCGAACAGCGGGTTCGACCGGATCATGCCGCCGGTATGGGCGAGGTTCCAGCTGCCGGTGGCGCGACGGATCGCGCCGACGCCCAGGAACAGGTTGGCCTGAACGATCATCGAATGGATCATGTAGAACACCGCCGCGGTGACGCCCTGCGCGGTGCCGGTGGCGAGGCCGGCGGCCATGTAGCCGACCTGTGCGGCGACATGATAGCCGAGCAGGCGGCGCATGTCGGACTGCGCGAGCGACGACAGCGCCGCCAGCACCATCGTCGCCGCGGCGATCAGCCCCAGCGGCAGGAGCAGCATCGCCGCGCCCGCACGGCCGGCGGCGATCCCCCACACCCCGGCGAGCACCATCAGGAGCGCGTAGAAACCCATCTTGGTCAGCAGCCCGGCGAAGACCGCGGCGGCGGTGACGGGCGCGGCGGCGTAGGACGAGGGCAGCCACTGGTGGAACGGGAACAGGCCCGATTTCAGCGCGAGCCCGCCCAGCAGCAGCGCCGCGGCGGCAGCGGTCGCGACGGACGGCGGCGCAGCGGCGAGCAGCCGGGCCAGCGTGACGAGGTCGAGCGTGCCGGTAACGCCGTAAAGGATCGCGATGCCCGCCAGGATCGCCGTCGCGCCGACCATGCCGAACGCGGCGTAGCGCATCGCGCCGCCGATCTGCGCCTCTCGCCGGTCGAGGGTGACGAGGCCGAGCGCGGCGACGAGCGCGAGTTCGAACCAGACGTACAGGTTGAACAGATCGGTGGTCAGGAACGCGCCGTTCACCGCCGCCAGCAGGGCCAGCGACAGGGCGTCGTAGCCCGCGGCGCGGCGGCGGGCGCCGATGTCGGCGAGCGAGTAGACCGCGCCGGCCAGCGCGACGAGCGCCGCGACGACCACCAGCACCGCACCGGGCAGCCGCGCGGCGAAGCCGACGGCGATGCCGGCGGGCCAGCCGCCGAACAGCGTGGCCGCCAGCACGCCGCCGTCGAGTGCCCGGGCCAGCAGCAGCGCGGCGCCGGCCAGTATCGCGGCGTGGACGGTGACCGACAGGCGGGCGACCGCCGCCGGCCGGTGGCGCAGCATCGCGGCCGGCCCGGCGACGAACAGCGGCAGCACGACGGGCAGGATCAGGAGGAGGGCGTCAGTCAGCGTCCGGCTCCCGGATCTCGGGATCGTCGGGCTGCTCGGGCGCGTCCAGCCCGCGCACGTCGAGCGTGCCGGTGGCGCGCCAGCCGCGGATGACGATGGTGGCGAGGACGATCGTGAGGGCGAAGCCGATGACGATCGCGGTCAGGATCAACGCCTGCGCCAGCGGGTCGGCGGCGTCGCCCAGCGCCTGCTCGCCCGCGCGGACCAGCGGCGGTTGGCGGCTGGAGAAGTCGCCGGCGAGGAAGATCATCAGGTTGACCCCGGTGGACAGCAGCGCGAGCCCGAGGAGGATGCGGATCATGTTGCGCGAGAGGATCATGTAGAGCGCGGCGCCCATGATCGCGGCGGCGGTGAAGGCGTAGAGGATCGTCATCGCGCCGCCTCCCGCTGAAGCCCGAACAGGAAGGTCAACACGGCGCCCAGGACGACGACATAGACGCCGATGTCGAACAGGATGGTCGTGCTGAGCTTCGGCAGGCCGCCGCCCGGCTCCCACCACAATTGCGACAGGAAGGGCGCGCCGCCGATCATGCCGGGCAGGCCGCTGGCGACGGCGAGGCCGAGGCCGGTGGCGACCAGCGTGACCGGCGCGGTGCGCAGCGTGCGCGCGGCGTCGCCGACGCCGCGTGCCAGCGAGAGGACGGCGAAGGCGAGCGCGGCGACCAGCCCGCCGACGAAGCCGCCGCCCGGCTGGTCGTGCCCGCGCCACAGGATCATCACCGAAGCGGCGAGGAGCAGCCAGAACAGCGGCCGGCTGGCGGCGTGGAACGAGTAGTGGACCGATCGGCGCGCCGCGCCGTCGTCCACGCCGCGCGCGCGCAGCAGCGACGCGCCCAGGAGCGCGGCGACCGCGATCACCGTCGTTTCGCCCAGTGTGTCCAACCCGCGGAAATCGACGAGGATGACGTTGACGACATTGTGCCCCTTGCCCGCGGGATAGCTCATCCGCCCGAACCAGTCGGCGGCGGGGGTGGCGTTGACGACGCTGCCCATGTCGAGCATCGCGACGAACATGACGGCGGCGAACGCCGTGGCGAGGGCCGCATGGCCGATGCGTCGGCGGGGCGAGCGCGTGTGCGGAGCGTCGAGCGGGACGACCAGGAGCAGGGCGGTGAGGAGGACGACGATCAGCGCCTCGACCGTGAACTGCGTGATCGACAGGTCGGGCGCGCCGTTCAGCATGAAGGTGATGGCGACCGCGAACCCGGTCAGCCCCACCGCGATCATCGCCGCCAGCAGGTTGCGCGCGCGCGCCGCCGCCAGCGCGCCGGCGATGCCGGTCAGGGCCACCGCCGCCTCTGCCAGCCGGACCGGCTCCGCCGCGGGCAGGCGCAGGCCGGCGCCCGCCTGCCACATCGCCCAGCCGACCAGCGCGACGAAGCCGGTGAGCGCGGTGGCCAGATAGCCGCTGAGGTCGCCATGCTCGACCCGCGAGGTGATCGCGGCCGACAGGCGCAGCATGCCGCGGATCGATCGCTCCCACAGCCGTTCCAGGCCGATCTGCTCGATCGCCGCATGGCGCCGCAGGACGAGGTGGAGGGGACGCCAGAAGATGACGATGGCGGCCCCGATCGTGACGACCACGGCGCTGAGCGCCAGCATCGGCGTCAGCCCGTGCCACACCGCGACGTCGACGCTGACCGGCTGGCGATAGACGGCGGCGACGGCGGGGCGGATGGCGACGCGGGTGATCCAGTCCGGCTCGAGGCTGATGACCAGACCGGCGAAGGCGAGGAAGAGTGGCGGCGCGACGAGCGAGAAGCTCTCGCCATGTTCGATCCGCACCTCCTTCTTGGGCGCGAGGAAGAAGGGGCGCAGCGTGATGACGCCGGCGACGCCGACCATCACCGCATTGACCAGCACCGCGACCGCGAGCGGCGCCAGTTCCCAGCTGCTTTCCAGTTGCGCCTCGAACAGGAATTCCTTGGTGATGAAGCCGAGGAAGGGGGGAATGCCCGCCATCGACAGGCTGGCGAGGGTGCAGGCGAGCGCGGTGAACGGCAGCGAGCGGCGCAGGCCGCCGAGCGAGCGGAGCGTGCCGGTGCCGGTCGCGTGGAGGACCGAGCCCGCGCAGAAGAACAGCGCCGCCTTGTAGAGCGCGTGGGCGAGGAGGAAGCCGACCATCGCCACGGTCGCCGCCGGCCCGTCGAGCCCGACCAGCAGGACGAGGATGCCGAGCGAGGCGATGGTGGAATAGGCGAGGGCAGACTTGAAGCTCTCCGCCCGCAGCGCCTGCAGGCCCGCTACCAGCATCGTCGTGCAGGCGACCAGGATCATCACATTGCGGCCCCAGCCGGTGCCGGCGATCAGCGGCTCGAACCGGGCGAGGAGATAGATGCCGAGCTTCACCATGGTCGCGGAATGGAGGAAGGCGCTGGCCGGGGTGGGCGCCTGCATCGCGTTGGGCAGCCAGAAATGGAACGGGAACTGCGCCGATTTGGTGAAGCCGGCGATCATGATGCACACGACGATCGGTGCGCCCCAGGGGCTGGCGAGCAGTTCCGGCGCGCGGCGGACGGCATCGGCCATCGAATAGCCGCCCAGCACCTGGCCGATCATCGCCACCGCCGCGATCAGGGCGAGCCCGCCGCCTGCCGTCACCTGCAACGCCATGATCGCGGCGCGGCGCGAGCGGGGGCTGCGGCTGTCGAAGCCGATCAGGAGGAACGACAGAATGCTGGTCGCCTCCCAGAAAAGGATCAGGAGGAGGAGGTTGTCGGCCAGCACCGTGCCGAGCATCGCGACCATGAAGAGCAGGATCAGCGTCAGGAAGCGGGAGCGCTCGTCGCGCGGCTTGTCGGTCAGGTAGCCGCCCGAATAGATTGTCACCAGGCCGCCGATACCGGTGATCAGCAGGCAGAACAGGAACGAGAAGCCGTCGAGCCGGAGCGTGACATCGAGCCCGAGCGACGGCGCCCAGCGCCATCCCTCGCTGCGGACCCAGCCGCGCTCGACGACCGAGGCGAAGGCGACGAAGGCGGCGAAGAGGCCGAACGGCACGACCGAGACGATGAGGCCCGCGCCCTTGCCGACGACGCGCGCGACCAGCGGAACGATGCAGGCGGCGATCAGGGCCAGGACGAGGAGCGACAGCATTTCCCCCCTTCTAACGCCGGACCGGCCGGAGGGAGCCATGGAAACGTCGTTGGCGTGCGTCAGGCCGCGACGCCGACCTCCTGCCGCCCGGCATCGTGCGGGAAGGCCAGCGTGACTTCCACCCCATCGGTCTGCCAGCCGATCGCGATCGAGCCGCCGCGGGTCCGGACGATGCGTTCCATCAGCCGGATGCCCTGGCCGCCCTGTCGCGAGTGGTGGGTGACCGCACGAAGCGAGCGTTCGGACCAGGTGACGGTGAGCAGGCCGCCGGACAGCGCGGACCCGACATGGATCTCGCCGCCATGGCCCAGCGCACCGTGCTTGGCGGAATTCACCGACAGTTCGCCCAGTACCAGTGCGATCGCGTCGGCGATCCCCTGGTCGACGATGACCGGCGCCTGATCGTCGATCACGACCGGGCAATTGGGATTGTCGAACGGGGCCAGCAACGCCGGGATCAGCCGGGCGATCTCGCAATGCGCCTCGTTCGACAGGAACAGCGACTGCGCCGTGCCGAGCGCGCCGAGCCGGTCGGTCATGCTGCGGGCGAACGCCTCGTTGGCGGGATTGCCGCGGGCGAAGGCGGTCAGCAGGCTGCTGACCATGGTATAGGTGTTCTTCAGCCGATGCTTGACCTCTGCCGACGAGATCTCCAGCGCCTCGCGCGCGTTCTGCGCGTCGGTCACGTCGCGGGTGACGCAGAGATAGCCGCTATGCACGCCGTCCAGATCGGTGACGGCGGAGATGGTCACATCCCACCAGCGCGGCATTCCCGTCCGAGTCGGGCAGAAGGCGCGGAAGCGGGTCGACTGCCCCTCGGCCGCGCTGGTGTAGGCCGCGGCGATCGCCTGCATCGTCACGTCGGGCCAGAGACTCGCCCAGGAGCGGCCGGCGACATCGGCGAGCGAGCCGAACTCCATCATGCGCAGCCCGCTGCGATTGATGTAGCGGAGCACGCCGTCGAGTCCGATCAGCTTCACGCAGTCGATGCTGTTGTCGAGTACGGCGACAAGCGTTTCCGGCGACAGAGCGTCGGCGATCGCGAACCGCGATTCAGATGCGTCCGACATCCACGGCCCCCCGCGGCACGGGTGCCCCACGCACCCATTATCCCGATCCGGACCTTACACCCGCCCGAACGCATTAGGAAGAAATGCTTTCGTCCAGATAGCAATTTACTGCATCAAACTGCCTGATCGACATTAACGACGATCACCCCCGCCTCGAAGTGCCGCGCCGATCGGTCGGGCCGTCGGCGAAAGCGCATGGTGGCAGGAAAGCATGCAACCCGCGCGCCCACCGGCCGTTCCGCTGGTGCTTGCCCGCGATCCTGTCATGTCCGAATGACAGGCCGACGCCCGCGAGCGTGAGAAGGAGGAGAATCCGACAATGTCCGACGATCGCCACGAAGCCGTCAGCCGCCGCGCCTATGAGTTGTGGGAGAAGGAGGGCGGGGGCCACGGCCGTCACGAGGATCATTGGCATCAGGCCGCGTCGGAAGTCGGCGGCGACGCGGACGGCAATACCGCGGCGCCAGACGGCACGACGCTGGCCGGGGCACCGGCCGACCAGACCCCCGTCGACGGCCCGGCCGCACCGCCGGTGAAGAAGTCGGCCGGTCGGGCCGCGGCATCGACCCCGGCCGACCAGACGCCCGTCGGTGCACCCGCCGCGCCGCCGGCCCGTGCCGCCGCGACGAAGCCGCGCAAGCCGAAGACGGCCAAGTAAAGCGTGGCATCCATGGCTGACGACCTTGCCGCCGTGCCCGCCACGGCGATCCGTTCCGCGTCGCCCCTGTCGGCGGCAGACGCCGCGCGCACCATGCCGCGGCTGGTGGTGGAGGACGTCAGCCCGAGGGTGGATGGCGGTGCCTTTGCCGTGCGGCGCGTCGTCGGCGAGACCGTCGTCGTCGAGGCGACCGTGTTCACCGACGGCCACGAGCAGCTGGCCGCGGAACTGCTGTGGCGTGCGATCGACGAGGAGGAGTGGCGGCGGGTGCCGATGGCCGCGCTGCCCACCGACCGCTGGACCGCGTCGCTGACCCTGGAACGGCTGGGCCGGCACGAGTTCGTGGTCGAGGGATGGCTGGACCTGTGGGGCGGGTTTCGCCGCGACTTCGCCAAGAAGCGCGACGCGGGCGTCGCCCAGCCGGTGGATGCGATGGAGGGTCGCGGGCTGGTCGCGGCCGCGGCCGACGCAGCGCCTGGAGAGATCGGTGCGCGGCTGTCTGCGTGGCAGCGCCGGCTGGAGGCTGCGCCCGACGATACCGCGCTGCTGCTCGATGACGATCTGGCAGCGGCGATGGCGCTGGCCGACGCGCGCCCGTTCGCCCTCAGATCCGAACCCCAGCTGCTGGACGCGGAGCGGATCGCCGCGCGGTTTTCCAGCTGGTACGAGCTGTTCCCCCGATCGATCACCGACGATCCGGCGCGGCACGGGACGTTCGACGACGTGATCGGACGGTTGCCGCAGATCCGCGATATGGGGTTCGACACGCTGTATTTCCCCCCGATCCACCCGATCGGCGAAACCAATCGCAAGGGGCCGAACAACACGCTGACGCCGGGGCCGGGCGATCCCGGCAGCCCGTATGCGATCGGATCCGCGGATGGAGGGCACGACGCGGTCCATCCCGAACTGGGCGGTTTCGACAGCTTCGCCCGTCTGGTCGAGGCGGCGCGGGGGCACGGGCTGGAGATCGCGCTGGACTTCGCGATCCAGTGCTCGCCCGATCACCCGTGGCTGACCGAGCATCCGGGCTGGTTCGCGTGGCGACCGGACGGGTCGATGAAATATGCGGAGAACCCGCCCAAGAAGTATCAGGACATCGTCAACGTCGATTTCTATGGCCCCGATGCGGTGCCGGGTCTGTGGACGGCCCTGCGCGACGTGATCCTGCTGTGGATCGACAAGGGCGTGACGACCTTTCGCGTCGACAATCCGCATACCAAGCCGCTGCCGTTCTGGGAGTGGATGATCGCGGACGTGCGGGCGAAGCATCCGGAGGCGATCTTCCTGGCCGAGGCGTTCACCCGGCCGACGATGATGTACCGACTGGCCAAGGCCGGCTTCTCGCAGAGCTACACCTATTTCACATGGCGCGACACCAAGGCGGAGCTGCAGGAATATATCACCGAACTGACCACGGAGGCGCCGCGCGAGTTCTATCGCCCGCACTTCTTCGTCAACACGCCTGACATCAACCCGGTCTATCTGCAGACGTCGGGGCGGCCGGGATTCCGGATCCGCGCGGTGCTGGCGGCGACGCTGTCGGGGCTGTTCGGCGTCTATTCCGGGTTCGAGCTGTGCGAGGCCGATCCGGTGCCGGGCAAGGAAGAATATAACGACAGCGAGAAGTACATCGTGAAGCCGCGTGACTGGAATGCGCCCGGCAACATCATCCAGGACATCGCGATGCTGAACCGGCTGCGCCGCCGCTATCCGGCGTTGCAGACGCACCTGAACACCAGGTTCTTCGTCGCCGGTGACGACAACATCATCTGGTACGGCAAGCCCGATCCGGACGGGAAGGGCATGATCTGCGTGATGGTGAACATGGACCCGCATCAGGGGCACGAGTGCGTGTTCCAGGTTCCGCTGTGGGAGTTCGGCATGGGTGACGACGGCGATATCGCGGTCGAGGATCTGGCGGAGGGTTACCGGTTCCGCTGGTACGGCAAGGAACAGTCGATCCGGATCGAGCCGGACCAGCCCTATCGCATCTGGCGCCTGACCGCGGAGCACGAAGCATGAGCGCGCCCGACACGATGACCGGGAACAGCCAGGCGCATATCGACGGCGTGGGGCAGGACCCGCTCTGGTACAAGGACGCGGTGATCTATCAGGTCCACATCAAGTCCTTCTACGATTCGAACAATGACGGGATCGGCGACTTCAAGGGGCTGATCCAGAAGCTGGATTACATCGCCGATCTGGGCGTGACGTGCATCTGGCTGCTGCCCTTCTATCCCAGCCCGCGCCGCGACGACGGGTACGACATCGCCGAGTATCGCGAGGTGTCGCCCGATTACGGCACGATGGAGGATGCCAAGGCGCTGATCGCGGCGGCGCACGAGCGCGGCATCCGCGTGGTGTTCGAACTGGTCATCAACCACACATCGGACCAGCATCCCTGGTTCCAGGCCGCACGCAGGGCGCCGCCGGGATCGCCCGAGCGGAACTTCTACGTCTGGTCGGACGACGACAAGCTGTATTCGGGCACGCGGATCATCTTCCTCGACACCGAAAAGTCGAACTGGACGTGGGACGAGGAGGCGGGTGCGTATTTCTGGCACCGTTTCTACAGCCATCAGCCCGACCTGAACTTCGACAATCCGGCGGTGCTGGAGGAAGTGCTGCAGGTGATGCGCTTCTGGCTGGACATGGGCGTCGACGGGCTTCGGCTCGACGCGATTCCCTATCTGATCGAGCGGGACGGCACGTCGAACGAGAACCTGTCGGAGACCCACGACGTATTGAAGAAGATCCGCGCGGCGCTGGACGCGGAATATCCCGACCGGATGCTGCTGGCCGAGGCGAACATGTGGCCGGAGGATACGCAGCAATATTTCGGCGACGGCGCCGACGGGAAGGGCGAAGAATGCCACATGGCCTTCCACTTCCCCCTGATGCCGCGGATGTACATGGCGGTGGCGCAGGAGGATCGCTTTCCGATCACCGACATCATGCGCCAGACGCCGGATATTCCCGAAAACTGCCAATGGGCGATCTTCCTGCGCAACCATGACGAGTTGACGCTGGAGATGGTGACCGACGCCGAGCGCGATTACCTGTGGAACACCTATGCCGCCGACCGGCGGGCGCGGATCAACCTGGGCATCCGCCGCCGGCTGGCGCCGCTGATGGAGCGGGACCGCCGGCGCGTGGAGCTGATGAACGCGCTGCTACTGACCATGCCGGGCACGCCGGTGCTGTATTACGGCGACGAGATCGGGATGGGCGACAACATCCATCTGGGTGACCGCGACGGGGTGCGCACGCCGATGCAATGGTCGCCCGATCGCAATGGCGGCTTCAGCCGCTGCGACCCGCCCAGCCTGACGCTGCCGGTGATCCAGGACCCGCTGTACGGATACCAGGCTGTGAACGTCGAGGCGCAGGAGCGCGATCGCCATTCGATGCTGAACGCGGTCAAGCGGATGCTGGCGGTGCGGCGCGAGCATCCCGCCTTCGGTCGCGGGGCGCAGACGTTCCTCAGGCCCGCCAACCGCAAGATCCTGGCCTATGTGCGCGAGCATGAGGGGGACACGATCCTGTGCGTGTTCAACCTCGGCCGGACGGCGCAGGCGGTGGAGCTGGACCTGCCGGACCATGTCGGGCGGACGCCGATCGAGCTGACCGGCGGCACGCCGTTTCCGCCGATCGGGCTGACCCCCTATGTTTTGACGCTGCCTCCCTACGGCTTCCTGTGGTTCGCGCTGTCGACCGAGGCGGATGCGCCCAGCTGGGCCTCCGCGCCGGCGCCGCTGGAGGCGGAGCGGTACACGTTCGTGCTGCGGCCCGACTTCGCCGACATCGCGATCGGATCGAACCGGTCGGTGCTGGAGCGCGACGTGCTGCCCGCCTATGTCGCGCAGCGCCGCTGGTTCGGGGCCAAGGACGAGAGCGTCCGGGCGGTGCGGATCGTGCGGCTCGATCCGCTGCCGGGCGTGCAGGACCTGCTGCTCGCCGAGATCGAGGTGGAGACCGAGAAGGCGGCGCACCGCTACGCCCTGCCGCTGGGCATCGCGTGGGAGGGGGAGCCGCAGAGCCGCTTCGCCAGCGGGCTGGCGCTGGCCCGGGTGCGGCGCGGGCGTCAGGTCGGCCTGCTGACCGACGGTTTCACCGCCGCCGAGTTCGGCCGCTCGGTACTGGCGGCGATGCGCGCGGGGGCGACGCTGGGCACCGGCGACGACGCGATGGCCTGTTCCGCCGAGGGGCTGGACGTCGACGACGATGCCGAGATCGAGTGGCTGACGGCCGAACAGTCGAACAGCTCGCTGGTGATCGGCCAGTCGGTGGTGCTGAAGCTGCTCCGCCGGCTGGAGGCGGGCGTGCATCCGGACGCGGAGATGGTGCGCCACTTGGTCGCAGGCGGGTTCGAGGCAGTGCCGCCGGTGCTGGGCGAGGTGCGCCGGGTGGCCGACGACACGCTGCTGATGCTGGCGCAGCGGTTCGTCCACAACCAGGGCGATGCCTGGAGCTGGACGCTGGGCGTGCTGGAGCGGCTGGCGACCGAGGACGAGACGACCTTCGCCAATTACCGCAACTTCGCCGAGACGCTGGGCCGGCGGCTGGCTGAGATGCACGGCGTTCTGGCGCAGCCCACTGACGACCCCGCCTTCGCGCCCGAGACGATGGACGCGGCCGGAACCGGGCGGCTGGCGGAACAGGTGCTCGCCGACGTCGACAATGCGCTGGCCCAGATCCGCGCGGCGGGGCTGGAGGGAGAGGCGGCCGAGTGGCTGGTGACCCATGCCGACGCGCTTGCCGACCGGGTGCGCGCGGTCGCCGGCAGCGCGGTGGGTGAGCGGCGCACCCGGATCCACGGCGACCTGCATCTGGGGCAGGTGCTGGTGACCGGCGGCGACGTGATGCTGATCGATTTCGAGGGGCAGCCGGCGCAACCGCTGGCGGAGCGGCGGGCCAAGGACCTGCCGCTGCGCGATGTGGCCGGCATCCTGCGCTCGTTCGACTATGCCACCGCGGTCGCCGACCGGTCGCGTCCGCCGGGTCCGGATACCGAGGCGCTGCGGGCCGAGCATCGCTACGCCAACTTCTGTCACCGCGCGCGTGCCGCGTTCCTCGACGCCTATACCGCGGCGAGCGACGGCGAGCCGGATGCGGCGCTCCTCGACCTGCTGCTCGTCGCCAAGGCGGCGTACGAGGTGGGGTACGAGGCGGCGAACCGGCCGGACTGGCTGGAGGTGCCGGTCGACGGGCTGTTCCGGGCGGGGCGACGGCTGGTCGGTTGAGGTCGGCGGCTGGCGGGGATTGCTCCCGGCCGCCGCCCGGCCTATCTGGTGTTTAACATGTTCAACGCGCCGGAGAGCTCCATGACCACCACCGTCAGCAATATCCTCGACCGCGTCCTCGTACTGGAAATGGTCCGGGTGACCGAGGCGGCGGCGATCGCGTGTTCGACGATGGTGGGGCGCGGCGATGAGAAGGCGGCGGACGCCGCGGCCGTGGAGGCGATGCGCGCCGCGCTGAACGAGCTCGACATGGACGGCACCGTGGTGATCGGTGAGGGCGAGCGCGACGAGGCGCCGATGCTGTTCATCGGCGAGAAGGTGGGGACCGGCAACGGCCCGGCGATCGACATCGCGCTCGATCCGCTGGAGGGCACGACGATCTGCGCGACCGCGGGGCCGAACAGCCTGGCGGTGCTGGCGATCGCGGAGGCCGGCGGGCTGCTGAACGCGCCCGACGTCTACATGGACAAGATCGCGATCGGGCCGGGCTATCCCGACGACCTGATCGATCTGGACAAGTCGCCGACCGAAAACGTCACCGCGCTCGCCGCGGCGAAGGGCGTGAAGCCGGGCGAGATCATCGCCTGCGTGCTGGATCGCCCGCGCCACGAGAAGCTGATCGCGGAACTGCGCTCGATCGGCTGTGGCGTGATGCTGATCGGCGACGGCGACGTGGCCGGCGTGATCGCGACGACCAACCCGGACACGACGATCGACATCTATATGGGATCGGGCGGCGCGCCGGAGGGCGTGCTGGCGTGCGCGGCGCTGCGTTGCGTCGGCGGGCAGTTCAAGGGCCGCCTGCTGTTCCGCAACGACGACGAGCGCGCGCGCGCCGCCAAATGGGGCGTGACCGACCTCGACAAGCAGTACGACCTGACCGAGCTGGCGCGCGGCGACTGCATCTTCGCGGCGACCGGCGTCACCGACGGATCGCTGCTGGAGGGCGTGAAGCGCAAGGGCGGCAAGATGACCACCGAGAGCGTGGTGATGCGCGCCTCGTCAGGCACGGTACGCTGGGTGAAGGGCGAGCACCGGCTGGGGTGACCGGGCAGGCGGCGGCGACGCTGTTGCTGGCCGGGGCGCTGGCGGCGGCATGGTGGTTTCTGCGCGGCCGCGGAATTCGGCGCGGTCCCGCGAACCGGTACGTCCGGTGGATGCTGCACACCGGTCTGGCGTTCGTGCTGCCGGTGGTGGTGGCGCTGGCGGTGCTGGGGCGGATCGACGCCCTGTGGCGGATGCCGGCCGAGTTCGACGGGGTACGCGCGTGGCTGCCGGTGATGGCGGCGGACGACCTGATCGCGGGGGCGATCGGCGGCGTGCTGCTGGGGCTGGCCATCGCGGCATGGCGAGCGCGCCGCGGGGCGCTCCCGATCGGCCGGCCGGGGGCGCTGATGCCCCGCACGTCGGGCGAGCTGCCATGGGGGGCGGCGGTGGCGCTGGTGGCGGGGGCGACCGAGGAGCCGTTCTTTCGCCTGCTGCTGCCGCTGCTGATCGCGCTGGCGACGGGCAGCGCGGCGCTGGGCTTCGCTGCGGCGACGCTGCTCTTCGGGGCGATGCACGGGTATCAGGGCTGGCGCGGCGTGGTGGCGACGACGCTGTTCGGCGCGGTGATGGCAACGGTCTATCTGGTCAGCGGGGCATTGTGGCTTGTCATGCTGCTGCATGCGCTGGTGGACCTGAACGGACTGGTGGTGTGGCCGGCGCTGCGGCGGCCATAGCCATCGGGCGTCATCCGGTCTGCGCGGGGATGACGATCTGGCGTGCGGTCAGCTCTTCAGGCGCCAGCCGGTGCGGAAGATCCAGCCGATCCAGGTCAGGCACAGCAGCAGGAAGCCCGCGGTCACCGCCAGGCTGATCCCCAGCCCGACATCGCTCGTCCCGAAGAAGGTCCAGCGAAAGCCGTTGATGAGGTAGACCACCGGATTGAACAGCGTCACCGTGCGCCACGGTTCCGGCAGGATGTCGACCGAATAGAACGCGCCGCCCAGGAAGGTCATGGGCGTGACGACGAGGAGCGGGATGACCTGCAGCTGCTCGAACCCGCGCGCCCAGATGCCGATCGCGAAACCGAACAGGCAGAAGGTGGCGGCGACCAGCACCAGATAGCCCGCCGCCGCGAACGGGTGGACCAGCGGCAGATCGACGAACAGGTGCGCGGTGGCGAAGATGACCAGGCCGATGATGACCGACTTGGTCGTCGCCGCGCCGACATAGCCCAGCACGGTTTCCAGCGGCGACAGCGGCGCCGACAGCAGTTCGTAGATCGTGCCGGTGAATTTCGGCATGTAGATGCCGAGCGAGGCGTTCAGGATCGATTCCGAGAAGATCGCGAGCAGCATCAACCCCGGCACGATGAACGCGCCGTACGGCACGCCCGACACCTGGCTCATCTGGCTGCCGATCGCGGTGCCGAACACGACGAAATAGAGCGAGGTGGTGATGACGGGGACGAGCAGGCTGGTCCACACCGTCCGTCCGAACCGCGCCATTTCGAAGCGATAGATCGCCCAGATGCCATGGAGGTTCATGCCCGTTCGCCCACCAGATCGACGAAGATATCCTCCAGACTGGACTTGGACGTCTCCAGATCCTTGAACTGGATGCCCAGGTCGGCAAGCTTGCGCAGGAACGACGGGATGCCGGTCCGCTCGCCGGTGGCATCGAAGACGTAGCGCAGCGTGTGGCCGTCATGCTCCAGCGTCGGCTTCCATTCGGCCAGTTCCGCAGGGACCGCGTCGAGCGGCTCGACCAGCGACAGGTCGAGCTCGCGCTTGCCCAGCTTCTTCATCAGCGCGGCCTTGTCGTCGACCAGCAGCAGCTTGCCCTTGGCGATCACGCCGACCCGGTCGGCCATCTCCTCGGCCTCCTCGATATAGTGGGTGGTCAGGATGATCGTCACGCCGCGCTCGCGCAGCGACAGGACCAGCTTCCACATGTCGCGGCGCAGCGCCACGTCGACCCCGGCGGAGGGTTCGTCGAGGAACAGGATCTCGGGCTCGTGCGCCAGCGCCTTGGCGATCAGCACGCGGCGCTTCATCCCGCCCGACAGCTCCATGATCCGCGCGTGGCGCTTGTCCCACAGCGCTAGGTCGCGGAGCAGCTGTTCGATATAGGCGGAGTGGCCCGAACGCCCGAACAGCCGGCGCGAGAAGGTAACGGTGGCCAGCACGCTCTCGAACGCGTCGGTCGACAGTTCCTGCGGTACCAGCCCGATGCGGCGGCGCGCCTGCTTGTAGTCGGCGATCGCATCGTGCCCGTCGACGGTGATCGTGCCGGCCGACGGCGTGACGATGCCGCACACGATCGAGATGAGGGTCGTCTTGCCCGCGCCGTTCGGGCCGAGCAGCGCGAAGATCTCGCCGCGCCGGATGTCGAGGTCGACGGGGTGCAGCGCGGTCACCTCGCCCTGCTTGCCGCGCGCGGCATAGGTCTTGGCGACCCCCGCCAGCGACAGGATCGCGTCCGTCATGCGCCCCGTGCCTCCTTGATCGCGCGTTCCAGCTCCTCGATCGGCAACGCGCCCGACAGGACGCGGTCGCCGACCACCCAGCTGGGCGTGCCGGACACGCCCAGCTTCGCCGCGACTTCCATGTTGCGGCCGATCTCCGCATCGATGCGCGGTGCCAGCGCGGCAAGGTTGCCGGTATCGACCTGCGCGGTGCGCGCGGCGGCGGCGATGCTCTCGTCCGACACCCGCCCGGCGGCGTACAGCGCATCGTGGAAGGCGTTGAACTTGCCCTGCGCCGCCGCGGCCAGGCTGATGCGCGCCGCGCTGCGGCTGCTCTCGGCCAGGATCGGCAGCTCGCGGAACACCACCTTCAGCTTCGGGTCGCGCTCGATCAGCTGGCGGATCAGCGGCAGGCTGGCGCGGCAGTAACCGCAATTATAGTCGTAATATTCAACCAGCGTGACGTCGCCCTGCGGGTTGCCGGCAAAGGCGCTGGCGAAGGGCGTGACGATCGCGGCGCGGTTGGCGGCGACGACACTGCCCGATTCCTTCTGCTGGAGCCGCTGCATCGCCTCCGGAATCACCTCGGGATGGGCGAGGAGATAGGTGCGGATGTCGCCGCCGTTGCCCGTGCCGGCATAGGCGAGCATCGTGCCCGCACCGATCACCCCGCCCGCCAGCGCCGCGGCGGCGGGGACCAGCCACACCCTCACCGGCGCTTCTTCTTCATCGCAGCCGCAGCGTCGCCGGCGGTCATCGCGATGTCCTGCGCGCGGATCCAGTCGGCGGTGTTGCTGGGGATATTGGCCATCGCATATTTCGCGGAGATCACGGCGGTACGCTGGTCCCCGGTCATCTGCGCGCGCTCCGCGGTGGCGAGGGCGGCGCGCGCGGTGTCGCCGCTCTGCTCGTACGCGGTGCCCAGCTGCATCCAGGCCCAGGGATTGTCGTCGTCGCGCTGCGTGGCGACGCGCAGCACGCGGATCGCCTCCGGCACGTTGGCCTTGTCCTCGGTCGCGATCAGCGCATGGCCGAAGGTGGTGGCGATCAGCGGATTGGAGCGTGACCCCTCGGTCGCGCGACGCAGCGGCACCAGCGCGGCCCTGGGCTGCCCGGATTCGAGGAGGATCTGGCCCTGCATTTCCAGGAAATAGGGATCGTCGGGCTTGGCCGCCACCAGCGCCTCCGTCTCGGCGGCGGCTTTCTCGGGGAAACCGGCCTTGTGATAGGCATAGGCACGCGCATAGTGCGCGTAGATCGACCGGTTGGACGGCGGGAAATCGGCCAGCGTCTTCTCCGGCGGGGCGACATAGCCCTCCAGCTTGGCCTTCACCCGGCGGAACCGCTCTTCCATCGCGGGGTCGGACGGCTTCGCCCAGGCGGGCGATTCCTGCATCGTGTCGGTCAGGTTCGCGATCCGCTCGCCCGATACCGGATGGTCGAGCATGAAGCCAACCTTGCGCGTGATGCCATAGCGATATTCCAGCTGCTGCATCTTCTTGAAGAACGATAGATAGCCTTTGCCGCTGATCCCCGAATCGTTCAGGAACCGCGCCCCGGCCGCGTCCGCCGACGCTTCCTGATTGCGCGAGAAGGCGAGATAGCTGCCCTGCGCCGCCTGCTGCCCCGCGGCGATCATGCCCATCCCCGCCTCGGCACCACCGACCGCCATCGCGGCGACTCCGGCGAGCAGCGAGATCAGGCTGATCCCCATCGGCCCGCGCGCGGCGCGATCGGCCAGCGCGACGTGGCCGCCGACGATATGGCCGACCTCGTGCGCGATCACGCCCTGCACCTCGTTGGCGCTGTCGGCGGCGGCGATGGTGCCCGAATGGACATAGACGACCTGTCCGCCGGCGACGAAGGCGTTCACCGAATCATCGTTGACCAGCACCACCTTCACGTCCCGCGGATCTAGCCCGGCGGACTTGACGATCGGCGCGGTCATTTCCTGGAACAGCGCCTCCGTCTCGGCATCGCGCAGGATCGATTGCGCGGCCGCCGGCTGCGTCCAGATCAGGAGCGAGGCGGCGAGCGTGGCGGCCAGACGGGCGACGGGTCGCTTCATGGGGGCTGCTATCCGCTAAAAGGCGCGACGGATCAACGCCGCGGGCCTCGCCCGGTGGCCGATCGGCGCTGAACGGAGGGTGAAGCGCAGCGGAATGGCGCGCCCCGCTGGCGGATATACATCCGAAATGAAGCAAAACCCTTGCTTCCCGATCCTAAATGCGAATGCTGCGGGCGATGAAGGCGTTGCTGCTCGCCCTGCTGCATGCTCCCCGGCGGATCGGCGAACGCTATGCGGCGATCCGGCGGATGCAGGACCGCGCCGTCGACGGTGAGTGCCGCTTCTGCGGGGCGCCGGCGGTGGAGGGCACCGACCGGTGTGCGGAATGTCGCGACACGATCGTGCTGTAGGGCAGGGGGTCCCGACGGGCACTCGCCGGTCAGACCGCGACGGGCGCCTTGATATGCGGCTGGGCGGCATAGTCGTGCAGGACGAAATCCTCCAGCACATAGCCGTCGATCGCGTCGGGCCGGCGGACGATCTCCAGCCGCGGCAGGGGGCCGGGCTGGCGCACCAGCTGCGTGCGCGCCTGATCGAGATGGTTGGTGTAGAGGTGGCAGTCGCCGCCCGTCCAGATGAAGTCGCCGACCGCCAGGTCGCACTGCTGCGCGATCATGTGGGTCAGGAGCGCGTAGCTGGCGATGTTGAACGGCACGCCCAGGAAGATATCGGCGGAACGCTGGTACAGCTGGAGCGACAGCCGGCCGTTCGCAACATGGGTCTGGAACAGGCAGTGGCACGGGCTGAGCGCCATGGCGTGCAGCTCGCCCGGGTTCCACGCGGTCACCACCTGCCGGCGGGAACCGGGATCGCGGCGGATCGTGTCGATCAGGGTGGCGATCTGGTCGATGTGGCGACCGTCCGTCGCCACCCAGTCGCGCCACTGCTTGCCATAGACGGGGCCGAGGTCGCCGGCCTGGTCCGCCCATTCGTCCCAGATGCTGACCTTCTGCTCCTGCAGCCAGCGGATGTTGGTGTCGCCGCGCAGGAACCACAGCAGCTCGACGATGATCGAGCGCAGGTGCAGCTTCTTGGTCGTCAGCACCGGGAATCCCTGCGCCAGGTCGAACCGCATCTGGTGGCCGAAGACCGACAGGGTGCCGGTGCCGGTGCGGTCGCTCTGCGCGGCGCCGTTCGCCAGCACATGATCCATCAGGTCGAGATACTGGCGCATCGCGTCACCCCATCCGGCAGGGTTTGATGGTCTTCGGGTCGGGGCGCGGCCCCTCCGGACGGAAGGTCGCGATATAGCCGCCGGCAGACGGCATCGGCTGGGTCGCCACCATCGTATAGCCGACCGCGGCGAATTCGCAGCGGAGCAGTGCCGGCGGGGTGCCGTGATCCTGGGTGCGGCGATCGGCATCGACTACGACGACACGGCCGTCGGGCTTCAGCGCGGGGCGCAGCCGCCACAGGAACTCGTACGGCTGGGCGATCTCGTGATACATGTGGACCATCAGCACGCGATCGAAGCTGTTGCCGGGCAGCTTGGGATCGGCGGGTTCGCCCAGCCGCACGCTGACATTCTCCAGCCGCTCGCGTGAGACGCGCTCGGCCAGTTCGTCGCGGACCGCGGGAACGACGTCCTCCGCCAGCACCCGGCCCTCCTCGCCGACACGGGCGGCCAGGCGGATCGTGTAATATCCCTCGCCCGCGCCGATATCGGCGATCGTCATGCCAGGGCGGATCGCCGCCCGGTCCATTACCAGTTCCGCCTCGCGCAGCCGGTCGCGGGCGTCCTCGTTCGACCAGCGCGACGACACGATCCGGGCGACCGGCCGGTCGGCGGCGGGGAAGGGGCCGGGCCGCTCCGGCTCGCGCTTGATCAGCGGCTTCGAGCCGTCGCAGGCCGCGAGGGCGAGAAGGGCGACCGCCAGCCAACGTCCGTCCCGCGATGGAGCCGCGGACCCGGTGCGTCCGGATCCCCGCCTGCGCGGGGATGACGAAGGAGTGAGGAGAGGCTCGAGGCTCGCCACCTTACTCGACATCCTCCACGGCCACCGCCTCGCCGGTCACGCGCTGCGACAGGGCGGCGGCCATGAACGGGTCGAGGTCGCCGTCCAGCACGTCGGACGGTGCGGTCGAGGTGATGCCGGTGCGCAGGTCCTTCACCAGCTGGTACGGCTGGAGGACGTAGCTGCGGATCTGGTGGCCCCAGCCGATATCGGTCTTGGTCGCATTCTCGGCATTGGCCGCTTGTTCGCGGATCGCCAGCTCGCGTTCGTACAGGCGCGCGCGCAGCTGGTTGTACGCCTCCGCCTTGTTCTTGTGCTGCGAGCGCTGGTTCTGGCACTGGACGACGATGCCGGTCGGGATATGCGTGATCCGCACCGCCGAATTGGTGGTGTTGATGTGCTGCCCGCCGGCGCCGGACGCGCGGTAGGTGTCGATGCGCAGGTCGCTCTCGTTGTAGTCGACCTCGATATTGTCGTCGACCACCGGATAGACCCACACCGACGCGAACGACGTATGCCGCCGCGCCGCCGAGTCGTAGGGGCTGATGCGGACCAGCCGGTGCACCCCGCTCTCGGTCTTGGCATAGCCGTACGCGTTCTCGCCCTTCAGCAGCAGGGTCGCCGACTTGATGCCCGCCTGCTCGCCCGAATGCTGGTCGACCAGTTCGACCTTCAGCCCGTGGCGCTCGCCCCAGCGGGTGTACATGCGGCTGAGCATGCCGGCCCAGTCCTGGCTCTCGGTGCCGCCGGCGCCGGCGTTCACCTCGATATAGGTGTCGTTGGCGTCGGCCTCACCGGCCAGCAGCGCCTTCACCTTGTCGCGGTCGGCCCGCGCGGCGAGTTCGGCCAGGCTGGCGACACCCTCGTCCGCCAGCTGCGTGTCGCCCTCTGCATCGGCCAGTTCGATCAGCTCGACCGTGCCGTCCAGCTCGCTCTCGATCGCGCGGGTGGCGGTGATCGCCTCGTCCAGCCGGCGACGCTCGCGCATCACCTCCTGCGCGGCCTTCGGATCGTTCCACAACGCCTGATCCTCGACGCGCGCGTTCAGCTCGTCCAGCCGGCGCAGCGCACGGTCCCAGTCGAGGAAGCGGCGCAGCAGCGCCAGCGCGTCGTTGATGGTGTCGACATGGGCCTGCGCTTCAGCGCGCATCACTCTTCTCCAAAACTCGTCCGTCATCCCTGCGCATGCAGGGCTCCTTCGCCACCGGGTCCGTCCTCGCGGCACGAGATCCCGGCCGTCGCCGGGATGACGATATAGGGCGGCTAGTAGATTCCGCCTTCCTTTTGCAAGAAATCGCTGTCTTGCGGTGCAGCGGGCGCGGCGGTGGCGGCGGCCGTCGGCCCGGCGGCGGGGCCGGCGCGGCGCGAGGCACGGCGCGGCTCCGTCTCGGGCTTGAACGCCTCCCAGATCACCGCGGGCTTCGGATCGTCGCCGGTCGGGAAGGTGCCGAACACCGGTCGCCCGCTCATCCGGTCGATCCGCACCATGCGGATGCCGGGGGGCGCGCGGAACGGCAGCTTGTCGAGCCCCTCATACGCCTTGGCCGCGAACTGCTTGAAGATCGGCGCCGCCACCGTCCCGCCCTCCGCCGCGCCCAGCCGGCGGGGATTGTCGTAGCCGATGTACAGCCCGCCGATGAACTGCGGGGTGCCGCCGATGAACCACACGTCGGTCGGGCCGCTGGTGGTGCCGGTCTTGCCGAACATCGGCCGGTCCAGATCGCGCAGCACCGTGGCGGTGCCGCGCTGGATCACGCCCTCGGTGATGTGGACCATCTGGAACGCGGACTGCGCGTCGATCGCCTGGCGCATGCGGACGGGCGGACGCGGCATCGGCTGGCCGTTCCACGCCGGCATGTTGCAGCCGTCGCAGGCGTGCCAGTTCTCCGGCCAGATCACCTTGCCGTGCCGGTCCTGGACGAAATCGATCAGGCTGCCCTCGTTCAGCCCGCGCCCCTGGTTGGCGAGCATCGCATAGGCGTTGACCATCCGCGACACGGTGGTCTCGCCCGCGCCCAGCGCGATCGCGAGATAGGGCGAATAGTCGCCGACGCCCATCCGCTTCATCGTGTCGACGACGCGCGGCATCCCGACCTGTGCGGCGGTGCGCACCGTCATCAGGTTGCGCGACTGCTCGATCCCCCAGCGCATCGTCTTGGCCCCGGCGGAGCGCATGTTGGCGAAGTTGCGGAAGCATTTCTGGCCCAGCCGCGCGCCCTGGTAGACGCAGAACGGCCCGTCGACGATGATCGACGCCGGCGACATCCCGTTCTCCAGCGCCGCCGAATAGACGATCGGCTTGATCGTCGATCCGGGCTGGCGCATCGCCTGGGTCGCGCGGTTGAACGCCTGCAGCCGGCTGTCGAAGCCGCCCTGCATCGCCAGCACCCGGCCGGTCGCCGGCTCCTCGACCACGAAGCCGCCCGAGATGCGCGGGACCGAGCGGAGCGCCCACTGGCTGCCCGACGGTGCGACGGCGAGGACGTCGCCCGCCTTGATGCTGCCGAACGCCGCCGTCTGGGTGCCCCGCCGCGGCATCTGCGCCAGCCCGCGCGGCAGCGTGCCGGTGCGCCCGTCGGCGAAGCCGATCGACCAGCCGTCACCCTCTCGCGCGATCGCCACCGCGGCGCGCCAGTCGGCATAATCGATGCCCAGATTGGCGTTCAGCAGCGCCTGCTGCCAGTTGCCGTCCACCACCTCCAGCTGGCGGATCGGGCCGGACCAGCCGCGCCCGCCCTCGAACCGGATCAGCCCGGCGCGCAGCGCGTCGGCGGCAAGCCGCTGCAGCCGCTGGTCGAGCGAGGTGCGGACCCACAGCCCGCCCTCGTACACGCTGGTCGGCGTCGCCTTCGCCGTCTCGCCGAACTTCGCGATCAGCTGGCGGCGCACCTCCTCGACGAAATAGCCGCCGGCGGGATCGACGCGCGGCGTGCGGCGGAGCACGGTGCCCAGCGGCTCCGCGCTCGCCTCGGCATATTGCGCGCGCGTGATGAAGTCGTTGCGCAGCATCTCGTCCAGCACATAGCCGCGCCGCTCCAGCGCACGATCGGGATGGCGGACCGGATCGTAGTTCGCCGGCCCCTTCGGCAGGATCGCGAGATACGCCATCTGCGCCAGCGACAACTCGTTCAGTTCCTTGTCGAAATAGGCGTGGGCCGCCGCCTCGACGCCGAACGCGTTACGGCCGAGCGCGATCTGGTTGAGATAGAGTTCCAGGATCTGCTGCTTGGTCAGCGCCTCCTCGATCTTCCAGGCGAGGATCGCCTCCTTCAGCTTGCGGGTATAGCTCGCCTCGTTGCCGACCAGCAGGTTCTTCACCACCTGCTGCGTGATCGTCGACGTGCCGCGCGGGGTATTGCCGCTGGTCACGCCCTGCCACGCCGCCCGCGCCAGCCCGGGATAGTCGAGGCCGTGATGGTCGAAGAAGGTGCGGTCCTCCGCGGCCAGGTACGCCTTCACCAGCAGCGGCGGATATTCGGCATAGGCCAGCTCGACCCGCCGTTCGCGGGCATAGGACTGGATCGGATTGCCGTCGCCGCCCCGCACATGCGTGGGCAACGGCGGCTCGTAGGTGCGTAGCTGCTCGACCGAGGGCAGGCCGCGCACGACCAGCAGCCACAGGAGCAGGATCGCAACGACCCCGAGCCCGGCGAGGATCGCCAGCCCCTTCACCCACCAGCGCCGCCACGCCCCGCGCAGGAACGCGCCGATGCGGCCGGGAACGGAGGACAGGCGGGTGGCAAGGGCAGTCATGGGAGGTGCGCCGCTTCTAGCAGGTTCGCAGGCGCGCGCCAGCGCGGGGTTGCGGGGGCGCGGGCGACGGCGCGCGGCCCTGTCATCGCCGCGCCGTGCCGGACAGCCTCACTCCTCCACGATCGCGTCGATCGCCTGCGCCATCTCGATGTCGCGCGACGACAGGCCGCCTGCGTCGTGGGTGGTCAGCAGCACGTCGACCCGGTTGTACACATTCGCCCATTCCGGATGATGGTTCATCCGTTCCGCGACCAGCGCGACCTGGGTCATGAAGCCGAACGCCTCGATGAAGTCGGCGAACACGATCGTCCGGGTGATCGCATCGCGCGCCTCGTCGTGATCCCACTCGGGCAGGCCGTCCAGCGCGTCCGCCCGCTCGGTTTCGCTCAGCGCCTCGATCATCCGTCGCTCCCGTCATCGTCGCGACGCTTGCCGCCGCCGAGCCGCAACGCCTATGGCGGGGCGGATGGATCGGCAAGGCTTCACCGGCACGGCACCCGATGCCGACCTGATCGAGCGGATCGCCCGCGACACCATCGCGCGCCTGCCCGCCGCCTTCGCCCGGCACCTGGGCGACATCGTGCTGATCGTCGAGGACGTGGCGGACGAGGCGACGCTGAAGGCGCTGGGCATCGATCACCCGCTCGACCTGACCGGCATCTATTCCGGCCGCCGGGTCGGCGACAAGTCGTCGATGGAATCGGGGGCGCTGCCCGATCGCATCCATCTCTATCGTCGCGCGATCCTCGACGAGTGGGTCGATACCGGCGTCCGCCTCGACGACCTCGTCGCGCATGTCACCATCCACGAGATCGGCCATCATTTCGGCCTGTCCGACGACGACATGCACGCGCTGGAGGATGCCGTCGGCGACGAGGACGCGGGGTGACGCTGCTGGCGTTGCGCGGCGTCGGCTGTACGCGGGGCGGCCGGCGCCTGTTCGCGGGGCTCGACCTCGTGCTCGCGCCCGGCGACGCGGCGGTCGTCACCGGCCCCAACGGCATCGGCAAGTCCAGCCTCCTCCGCCTCGCCGCCGGCCTGCTCCGCCCCGACGCTGGCACCGTCGACGCCGCGCCCGCGGCGCTGCTCGACGAGCGCAGCGCGCTCGATCCGGAGCGGTCGCTCGCCGACGCACTGCACTTCTGGGCGGCGATCGACGGAACGCCCGACCGGGTGGCGCCCGCGCTCGCCGCAGTCGGCCTCGCGCCGCTCGCCGCGGTGCCGGTCCGCCTGCTCTCCACCGGCCAGCGCCGCCGTGCCGGGCTCGCCCGGATCGCCGCCGGCGCGGCGGCGCTCTGGCTGCTCGACGAGCCCGCCAACGGGCTCGACGCGGCGGCGATCGTCCTGCTCGAGGCGATGATCGACCGGCATCGGCGGCAGGGGGGGGCGGTGCTGATCGCCACCCACCTGCCGCTCGGCCTCGACGATGCGGTGCCGGTGGTGCTGGAGGGGGCGACATGATCGCGCTGATCCGCCGCGACGTCCGCCGCGGCTATGCGGGCGGCGGCACGACCCTCGTCGTCATCTTCTTCCTGCTCGTCGCGACGCTGTTTCCTTTCGCGATCGGCCCCGATGCGGCGCTCCTCTCGCGGGTCGGCGGCGGTGTGGTCTGGGCCGCCGCGCTCCTCGCCGCTATCCTGCCGGTCGAGCGGCTGGTCGGCCCCGATCTCGATGCCGGGGTGATCGACCAGTTCGCCGTGCGCGGCACCCCGCTGGCCTCGGTCGCCGCGGCGAAGATGGTCGCTCACTGGCTCGCGTTCGCGCCGGCGCTGATGGCCGCGGCGGTGCTGGCGGCGGGACTGCTGGGATTGCCGGGCCGTACGCTGGCGCTGGTCGAACTCGGCCTGCTGCTGGGCACCCCCGGCCTCGCCGCGCTGGCGGTGGCGACCGCCGCGCTGACTGCCGGTCTCCGCAGCGCCGGCGCGCTTGCCGGCCTCCTCATGCTGCCGCTGGCGCTGCCGCTCCTGATCTTCGGTGCCGGCGCGCTCGCCGATACGGGCGGCGGGGCAGGGGGGCTGAAGCTCCTCGCCGCGACCAGCCTGCTGCTGGTGGCCGGCGCCCCTTTCGTGGCGGCGGCGGCGATCCGGGCGGGGATGGACTGATCCTGTCCTACAAGGGCCGTTCCGGGCTAGGAAAGGCTGTCGTCTATCCGATCCCGCCGGGCGGTCCGCGCAAACCGTGTTTACGCCTTACCTTAGCCTTACCTTCCACGCCGGAAACAGTGATATCCTGTTGTAAACGCAGGAAATAGCCTCACCGGCTCCACCGCGCCCAGATCGCGGTCGGCAACACCAGCCCGCGCGCTTCCTCGCGCACGCCCAGTTCGCCCATCTCGATCGTCCCCGGCAGGTCTGCGAATGCCTGCCGCACCAGTTCCCCGATCGCCAGCGCCGACATCCGCACCGCATAGACCGTCAGGAACAGGAACCGCGACCGCTCGTCCAGCAGCCGGCGACAATCGGCGATCAGCTTGGGCAGGTCCTCCTCCAGCCGCCACACCTCGCCCTCCGGTCCCCGGCCGTATTTGGGCGGGTCGAGCAGGATGCCGTCGTACCGCCGCCCACGCCGCACCTCGCGCGCGACGAACTTGGCGGCATCGTCGACGATCCAGCGCACCGGCGCGTCGTTCATCCCCGACAGTGCGGCATTGGCGCGCGCCGCCTCGACCGACTTCTTCGATGCATCGACATGCACCATCCGCGCGCCCTTCGTCGCCAGCGCCAGCGTGCCGACCCCGGTATAGCCGAACAGGTTCATGCACTCCGGCGCCTCGACCCCGTCGATCCGCTCGCGCATCCAGTCCCACACCGGCGCCATGTCGGGGAAGAAGCCTAGGTGCCGGAACGGCGTGTTCTGCGCCCCGAACGTCACCTCGTTCCACTTCAGCCGCCATCCCTCGCGCGGGACCGGCTCGGCATAGCGCCACTGCCCGCCGCCATCCTCGTCGGATCCCGGCACGAACTCGGCCGCGGCGCGCCAGTCGTCGCTGGCCGGCGCCCACATCGCCTGCGGCTCGGGCCGGATGAAGCGGAACCGGCCGTACCGCTCCAGCTTGCGGCCATGGCCCGAATCGACCAGCCCGTAATCGGCCCAGGGTTCGCCGGTCAGCGTCGTCAGCGTCATCGCATGTGCCCTCAAGCCGAGGGGGTCGCCCGCGCGGCGACATAGTCGCCCACCGCCTCCAGCGTGGCGGGCAGGGTGACGAAGCGCTCTTCGCGATCGAACAGGTCGCCGACCCGTGCGGGCAGGGCGGGGCGCATCCCCGTCGCCCGCTCCACCGCGTCGAGGAACTTGGCCGGATGCGCCGTCGCCAGCGTGACGACCGGCGCGTCCGTCTCCAGCCCCCGCGCCGCGCTCAGCGCGATCGCGGTATGCGGGTCGATCACCTCGCCGGCATGCTCGCATGCCCAGCGCATCGCCATCGCCATGCCGTCGCTGTCCACCCGGGCGCTGGTGAACAGGCCGGCCGCGCCCTGCTGCTGCGCGTTGGTCAGCCGCATCGCGCCGGTCGCCTCGAACCCGGCCATCTGCGCCGCCATGGCATGGCCGTCGCGGCCGCCCAGGTCGAACAGCAGCCGCTCGAAATTGGACGACACCTGGATGTCCATCGACGGCGTCGCCGTCTGCTCCACCCCGCCCTTGCTGTAGTCGCCCGACGACAGCGCGCGGTGCAGGATGTCGTTGACGTTGGTCGCCACCACCAGCCGCTCGACGGTCAAGCCCATGCGGCTCGCCACATAGCCCGCGAACACGTCCCCGAAATTGCCCGTCGGGACCGAGAAGGCGATCGCCCGTTCCGGCGCACCCAGCCGCACCCCGGCGTAGAAGTAGTACACCACCTGCGCCATCAGCCGCGCCCAGTTGATCGAATTGACCGCCGACAGCGCGAACCGGTCGGCGAGCGCGGGGGTGGCGAACATCGTCTTCACCAGCGCCTGTGCCTGGTCGAAATCGCCGTCGATCGCGATGTTGTGGACGTTGGGCGCCAGCACCGTCGTCATCTGCCGCCGCTGCACGTCGGATACCCGACCCGCCGGGTGCAGCATGAAGATGTCGATCCCCTCGCGTCCCGCCACCGCGTCGATCGCGGCCGATCCGGTGTCGCCGCTGGTCGCGCCGATGATCGTCAGCCGCTTGGTGCTGCCGGTCAGGAACCGCTCGAACAGCAGGCCCAGCAGCTGCAGCGCCACGTCCTTGAACGCCAGCGTGGGGCCGTGGAACAGCTCCAGCAGCCACTGGTCGTGGTCCAGCTGCACCAGCGGCGTCACCGCGGCGTGGCTGAACCGGCCATAGGCCCGCTCGCACAGGTCGCGCAGCTCCTCCTCGGTCAGCGAGTCGCCCACGAACGGCAGCATGACCCTGACCGCCGTCTCGGCATAGGAGAGCCCGGCCAGCGCCTCGATCTCCTCGCGCGTCAGGGTCGGCCACCGCTCCGGTACGTACAGCCCGCCGTCGCTCGCCAGTCCGGCCAGCGTCGCGCCGCGAAAGTCCAGGATGGGGGCTGCCCCGCGAGTGCTCTGATACCGCATGGCGGAACCGCCTAGCGTCCCCGTCGCCGCACGGCCAGTACATAGACGATGGCGGCGATGGCGGCGAAGAAGAACCACTGCCCTGCATAGGCCAGATGGTTGTTCGGCACCGAGTCGAGATCGGGCGGGCTGTTGGCCGTCAGCCCCGCGGCCGGCGGCATCGCCACCAGCAGCGGCCGCGCCGCGCGGTGGCTGAACAGCGATCCGATCAGCGACTGTCCCTCCGGCGCATTGGCGACATAGCCCGCGACCGGACCACCCCGCCATGTCACTGCCGCCATCGGATCGCGGGTGGTGCCCAGCTGCACCATCATCCCTCCGCCGCATGTCGCGATGGCGCGGAACCCCGCCGCGCCGGCGCCCGCCAGCCTGACCGTGACCGGCGCGGTGCAGGTCGCTGTCGTCCGCCGGAACAGCAGCCGCTCGTCGGCTCGCGCGGGGAAAGGGACGGGCGGCCGCGCCGGGTTGTCGACCAGCTGCGCCAGGAACGCCTCCTTCCGGGGCAGACGGTCGAGCAGCTGCCACAGCCCCAGCGCGATCATCGCCGCCACCGCCACGGTGACCAGCAGCGTCGGCACGATCGGCCAGCGCCTCATGCTTCCGGCTCCACGATGCGGCCTTCCCGCGCGGCGTTGCGATACTCCGACGCCAGCAGCGCGCCCTTCGCCAGGCGCAGGCTGCCGACGACGCCGGCGGCGGTGAAGGGAATCCACAACATCATATGCACCCACAGGGGCGGGCCGACCGCCAGTTCCAGCCAAACCGCGAGCCCGACGACGATCGCACCCAGGATCAGCGTCAGGAACGCCGCCGGTCCGTCCCCGACGTTGAACTGCTCGAAATCCAGGCCGCACGCCCCGCACCGCGGCGCGAAGCCGAGCAGCGAGCCGAACAGCGTCCGCGCACCGCAGCGCGGGCATGCCCCCTTCAGCGCCACGTCCGCCAGCGTCGGCGCGGCAGGAGCGGAAACGGAAGAGGCGCCCGGCGGCATGTCTGCCGCGGGCGCCTCGATCGGGTCTGGCACGGGCTCGCTCACCCGCGCCCGCTCACCGGATCAGCCACCGTGGACCGGTGCGCCCCAGCCGCCCCAGACATAGACGGTGACGAACAGGAACAGCCACACGACATCGACGAAGTGCCAGTACCAGGCCGCCGCCTCGAACCCGAAATGCTGCTTCGGCGTGAATTCACCGCGGTACGCACGAACCAGGCAGACGATCAGGAAGATCGTTCCGACCAGCACGTGGAAGCCGTGGAACCCGGTCGCCATGAAGAACGCGGCGCCATAGTTGATGCCCTTGAACGGGAACGGGGCATGCGCATACTCGTACGCCTGGATCGCGCTGAACACCGCGCCCAGCACCACCGTCAGCCACAGGCCCTTAAGCACGCCGTCACGGTTGCCGACGCCCAGCAGGCCCCAGGCACCGGTCTTCTCGCCGCCGCGCTGGTTGTGGATCAGGGCGTGGTGCGCCCAGGTCACCGTGGTGCCCGAAGTCAGCAGGATGAGGGTGTTGAGCAGCGGCAACTCGAACGCGTCGATCACCTCAAGCCCCTTGGGCGGCCACGTCGCGGCGATCGCGGCGGCGCCCTCGGCGGCCCGCTCCACCTGCCCGTCGACGAACTGCATCGCCGTCGGGAACAGCGAGAAGTCGAAGAACGCCCAGAACCAGCCGACGAAGAACATCACCTCCGACGCGATGAACAGGATCATGCCGTAACGGAAGTGGAGCTGGACGACGGGAGTGTGATCGCCGGCATGCGCCTCGCGGATCACCTGCGCCCACCACATGTACATGCCGGACAGCACGGCCGCGAAGCCGATCAGGAAGATCCAGCCGCCGCCGGCGCCCTCATGCATGTACATGATGCCGCCTGCCGCCATCACCAGCGCCGCCATCGACGTGTACAGCGGCAGGATGCTGGGGGGCAGGATATGGTAATCGTGGTTCTTGGCGCCGGCCATGGTCGCTTCCCTGTTGGCTTATCGCGACCGCTCTACGGTGCGGTCCCGCGAATCGCAATGGCGGGAAACGCGTCCGTCAACAGGTTGGTGGCCGGTCAGGATTCCTTGGCCGGCACCGCGGCGGGAGAGTCGGACGGATAGAAGGTGTAGGACAGGGTGATCGTCTCGATGTCCGACGCGTCGGGATCGGTCAGCATCTTGGGATCGACGAAGAAGATCACCGGCATCCGCGCGGTCTCGCCGGGCTTCAGCGTCTGCTGGGTGAAGCAGAAGCACTGGATCTTGGTAAAATACTTGCCCGCCTGCGCCGGGGTGACGTTGAACGTCGCGGTACCGGTGATCGGCCGGTTCGACGTGTTGGTCGCGGTGAAGAACGCCATGTCGCGCGCCCCGACCGCCACCGTGTCGGACGGGTTCTCGGGCCGGAACCGCCATGGCAGCTTGGGGCTGACGTTCGCATCGAAATCGACCCGCACCTGCCGCGTCGTGGCGCCCGGCGCCTCCAGTCCGCGCTGCGTCGTGCCGTTCAGTCCGGTCACCTGGCAGAACAGCCGGTAGAGCGGCACGCTGGCCCAGGCGAGCCCGGTCATGAAGCAGATGCCCAGCACCGCCAGCAGCGCCGTGCGGCCGCGGCGGTCGATACGCTGGCCAGCGTTTCCGGACGAGGTCATCCGTGCATGCCCAGCTGGATCTTGGCGATCGAGATCGCGAAGATCAGTAGCACCAGCCCACCCAGCAGCAGTGCCATCACGCGCGCACGGCCGGCCTGGCGGCGGCGGATCAGTTTCTCGTCATCGGGGGTCATGCGATCATCCATCGATCGGCGACCAGCGCGCCGAACATCATGAAAAGGTACAGGATCGAGTAGCTGAACAGCTGCTTCTCGGGCTTCATCGCGTCGCCCTCGACCTGTCGCCTCGTCGCCACTCGCAGCGCGAGCAGCGCGAAGACACCGGTCAGCACCAGCGATGCGATGCCATAGATGGGGCCGGTCAGGCCCAGCGGCCAGGGCGCGACCGCGGCGACCGCCATCGGGATGGTGTACAGGCCGATCTGGTGCCGCGTGACCCGCTCGCCCGCCACCACCGGCAGCATCGGCACGCCGGCATTGGCGTAGTCCGTCTTCACGAACAGCGCGAGCGCCCAGAAATGCGGGGGCGTCCACAGGAACACCAGCATGAACATCAGGAACGGCAGCATCGCGACGTCGCCGGTCGCCGCGGCCCAGCCGATCATCGGCGGGAAGGCGCCGGCCGCGCCACCGATGACGATGTTCTGCGGCGTCCGCCGTTTCAGCCAGACGGTATAGATCAGGACGTAGAACAGGATCGACACCAGCAGGATCGCCGCCGCGGCCAGGTTCACGGCCAGCCCCATCAGGATCACCGAGAAGACCGACAGCCCCACCCCGAACTGGAGCGCGGCCGGCCTGTCCATGCGCCCGGCAGGCAGCGGCCGCTTCTGCGTTCGGCGCATGGCGGCGTCGATATCAGCCTCGTACCACTGGTTCAGCGCGCCGGCCGCGCCGGCGCCCAGTGCGATGCACAGGATCGCGGTGAAGCCGATCACCGGATGCACGCCCACTGGTGCCGCGAGCATGCCGCAGAGCCCCGTGAAGACGACCAGCGTCATGACCCGCGGCTTGGTCAGGGCCAGGAAGTCGCGCCAGTCGGCCGGTGGGAGGAGGGGTGTCGTCGTGTCCATGATCCGGGGCCGCCTATACCCGTGCAGCGGAGCGAGGGACAGCCGAAGTTGCAGCGATCTCACGTCGATGGCGATCTACGCCACCTCGCGGCGTGACGCCCTTGTCGGGATGACCAGCCGCTCGATGAAGGCGATCAGTTCCGTTCGCCGCCGCGGCTCCTCCGCCATCTGGCCGTCGATGCCCAGCAACCAGCGGACCGCGTGATCGTCGGGCGCGTCGTGCAGCCGGTCCAGCAGTGCCGCATGGGCCTCGACATCGTCGCCGTCGCGCGCAAGACCGGCATCGATCAGGTCGCCGGACTGCCGACGCAGCGCGGCGGCGATCTCGCCGGGGGCCAGTTCGGGATGGTACTGGACACCCCAGAAGATGCCGGCATCGTGGCGGATCTCCACCGCCTGCACCCGCACGCCGACGCTGGTGGCGAGCAGGGTCGCACCCGCGGGCAGCTCCTCCACCTCGTCGCCGTGGATCGCGGGCGCGTCCCAGACGGGCGGCCGGTCGGCTAGCATCGGATGCTCGCGCCCGGCGTTGGTCGCGAGCAGGCGACGGGCGATCCCCGCCTCCTGCCGGGAAGGCATCGCGCGCACCCGCCCGCCCGCGGCCGCCACCGCGACCTGCAGGCCGGCGCACGACCCGAAGCTCGGCGTGCCGCTCGCATAGACGGTCTGCATGAACGCGATCTGGCGCCGCGTCTCGGGCGTATCGTCATAGACGTGCAGCGGCGATCCCGACAGCAGCACGCCGTCGAACCCGGCGATCTCGTCGGCGTTCATGATCGCGGCGGCTTCGTCGGACGGCGTGACCAGCTGCGTCGTGCAACCGGGCGCTAGTTGTTCCAGCGTGGCCGCGAAGCTTTCGCCGGCGCTCTTGCCCGCGCTCTCGCGACGCGTCTGGCGTTCTTCGGCGGTCTCGCTCTCCACGACCAGGAAGCGGAGCAGGGGGGATTGATGCATGTCGGGATCTTCTATTGAGAGCTATCCCGCTCAACGCGCCGCGTCCCGGAACGACCCGTCGCCGTCCGGGGTAATCGATGGCGAAGGACGAGAGGCGCCGAAACGAAACAGCGCCCCAGGAGCGATGCTCCGGGGCGCTGCTTTCTGCCGATCGGATGGAAGCCATCCGGATGGCGGGTCGTGCCTCAGTCGATCTTCGGCAGCGTCTCGAACTGGTGATACGGCGGCGGCGAGGACAGCGTCCACTCCAGCGTCGTCGCACCGGCGCCCCAGGGATTGCCCTCCGCCTTCTTGCCGGCGAGCAGCGACCAGATCAGGTTGACGAAGAAGATCGCCATGCCCGCGGCCATGATCATGTAGCCGATCGTCGCGATCGTGTTCCAGTGCGCGTAGGCGTCCGGATAATCCGGGTAGCGGCGCGGCATGCCCTGCAGGCCCAGGAAGTGCATCGGGAAGAACATCACGTTCACGCCAACGAAGAACACCCAGAAGTGCAGCTGGCCGAGGAACTCGTTGTACATCCGGCCCGACATCTTCGGGAACCAGTAGTAGAAGCCGGCGAACAGCGAGAACACCGCACCCAGCGACAGCACATAGTGGAAATGGGCGACGACGTAGTAGGTGTCCTGCATGTAATCGTCGATGCCGCCATTGGCGAGCACGACGCCGGTCACGCCGCCGACGGTGAACATGAAGATGAAGCCGATCGCCCAGACCATCGGGGTCGGGAAGCGCATCGATCCGCCCCACATCGTCGCGATCCACGAGAAGATCTTGATGCCGGTCGGTACCGCGATCACCATGGTGGCGGCGGTGAAGTACATCTTGGTGTTCACCGACAGGCCGGTGGTGAACATGTGGTGCGCCCACACGACGAAGCCGACGACGCCGATCGCGACCATGGCATAGGCCATGCCGAGATAGCCGAAGACGGGCTTGCGGCTGAAGGTGGCGATGATCTGGCTGACGATGCCGAAGCCCGGCAGGATCATGATGTACACTTCGGGATGGCCGAAGAACCAGAACAGATGCTGGTACAGCACCGGATCGCCGCCGCCGGCGGGATCGAAGAAGGTCGTGCCGAAATTACGGTCAGTCAGCAGCATGGTGATCGCCGCGGCGAGCACCGGGAGGGCCAGCAGCAGCAGGAAGGCGGTGACCAGCACCGACCACACGAACAGCGGCATCTTGTGCAGGGTCATGCCCGGCGCGCGCATATTGAAGATGGTGGTGATGAAGTTGATCGCCCCCAGGATCGACGACGCGCCGGCCAAGTGGAGCGACAGGATCGCCATGTCTGTCGACGGCCCCGGCTCGCCATAGGTCGACAGCGGCGCGTACAGCGTCCAGCCATTGCCCGCGCCGCCGAAGAAGGGCGAGGCGAGGAGCAGCGTGAACGACGGGATCAGCAGCCAGAAGCTGATATTGTTCATCCGCGGGAAGGCCATGTCCGGCGCGCCGATCATGATCGGTACGAACCAGTTGCCGAACCCGCCGATCATCGCCGGCATCACCATGAAGAACACCATGATGAGGCCATGCGCGGTGATCAGCACGTTCCAGAGGTGCAGCGACTGGTCGAGGCTCTGCGGCCCGCCATGGAGGAGCGAAGCCCAGGTGCCCAGATACTGGATGCCGGGATGGGCCAGTTCGGCCCGCATCAGGCCCGAGATCGACCCGCCGATGATCCCCGCGATGATCGCGAAGATCAGGTACATCGTGCCGATGTCCTTGTGGTTGGTCGACATGAACCAGCGGGCGAAGAACGCCGGCTTGTGATCGGCGTCGTGGTGGTGGGCGTGGTCGTCGTGCGCCTGGAACGCGGACGGGTGAAGCGCGGTGTCGGTCATCTTACTGTCCAGCGTTGCCGGTGGCGGGATTGTTGGTCGCGCCCTGCGGGGAAGTGGGAGCCGCGACGGTGGCGTTCTCGACCGGACCGGTCGCGTTCGCGGTGGCAGCGGCGGCATCCTGCTCGGCGGCGGAGCCGTTGGCACCGGGCTGCGGGATCACCTTGTCGGAAGCCTGGCCGGGGGTCGGCATCGTACCGCCCTTGGCACGGACCCAGGCGGCGAACTGCGCCGGCGACACCGCCTCGACGGCGATCGGCATGTACGCATGGCGCGCGCCGCACAGCTCGGAACACTGGCCGAAATACAGGCCGGGCTTGTCGATCGTGAAGCTCGTCTCGTTCAGGCGGCCGGGGATCGCGTCGAGCTTGATCCAGAAGGCGGGTACCGCCCAGCTGTGGATCACGTCGTTCGCGGTGGTGATCAGGCGGATCGGCACGCCCACCGGCAGGACGATGCGGTTGTCCGCCGCCAGCAGGCGGGGGCCGTCGGCATCGGTGCGGAATCGCTCGCCGGCGGCGACCTCGTTCTTTTCCTTCAGCAGGTTGGCGGTGACTTCGAAGCCACCATGATCGGGATACTGATAGGTCCAGTACCACTGGTTGCCGATCGCCTTCAGCGTGACGGCACCGGCGGGGGCCGGCTTGAACTGTGCCTGGAGCAGCCCGATCGACGGTACCGCGATCAGCACCAGGATCACCACCGGCAGCAACGTCCAGAGCACCTCGATGAAGGTGTTGTGGCTGGTCTTCGACGGCGTCGGATTGGCAGCGGCGCGATAGCGGACGACGACCCAGACCAGCAGCGCCAGCACGAACAGCGAGATCAGCGTGATGACCGGGAACAGCACGGCGTTGTGCATCCAGTGCGCGAACTCGCCGTTGCGGGTCACCTGCGGCTGGAGGCCGAAGACGCCGTCGGTCGGCTGACCGATGCCGGCGACCGGCAGCGCGCCGGGCGCGCCGTCGACGGCCAGCGACGGGCTGTTCGGGGCGGCCGGCGGGGTTGCCGCGGCGGTGGTGGGTGCGATGTTCGACACGTTGCCCGGCTCCGCGGCCGCCTGCGGCGTCGCCGTCGAGACGGGGGCCGCCGGGGCCGCCGCATGGCTCGCCACCGGCGACAGGCCCGCCAGCGCGAGCCCCGCCGCGATCGCGATTCGCTTCAACCCCTTGATGGACATCGTTCGTCGTTACCCCGTTGTTCGTTGGGCCGGCCCGAGGGATGGACCGGGTGGTCGGGCAGGCGATCCATGCCCGCTTTGGGCACGGCCTATACGCCGGGGGTGCCCGTCCCTCAAGCGGCTGCGTCGAAAATGGCGTGTCGCTTGCGGGGGTGCGATGCAATCGATGTTGCCCAAAGCGCATTCGGGCACGTTCGGGCGGCGTTGCGGGGGACGGGCGCGCGGCGTATGGCGCGCTCGTCCGCGGCAGGACGGCCGCAAGCGGGGAAGCGTGAATGACCGAAGACGATGTCCTGGCCGAGTTCCGCGCGGCCGACGCCCTGCTGGAGGGGCACTTCATCCTTTCATCGGGCCTGCGGTCGCCCCGCTACCTGCAATGCGCACGCGTTCTGATGGATCCGCGCCGCGGCGCCCGGTTGGCCGAGGCACTGGCCGCCCGCATTCCTGCCGACGTACGCGGGCGGATCAGCGCGGTGGTGTCGCCGGCGATGGGCGGCGTCATCGCGGGTCAGGAGATGGCGCGGGCGCTGGGCGTGGAGGCGATGTTCGTCGAGCGTCCGACCGGCACGTTCGAACTGCGCCGCGGCTTCCGCCTGGCACCGGGGCAAGAGGTGTTGATGATGGAGGACGTCGTGACCACGGGGCTCTCCAGCCGCGAGGCGATCGGCGCGATCGAGGCGGCGGGCGGCAGGGTGATTGCCGGCGCGGCGCTGGTCGACCGGTCGAACGGGACGGCCGATATCGGCGTACCCTTCTATCCGCTGATCCGGCTCGACGTGCCCAGCTATGCGGCCGACGCGCTGCCTCCCGCGCTGCAGGCGATCCCCGCGATCAAGCCCGGCAGCCGCGCGGCATGAAGCGGGCGCTCGCCGCGGCCGCACTGGCGCTCGCCGCCCCGGCCGCGGCGCAGCAGGACGTGGCGGCGCTGGATGCCGCCGCTCGCGAGCGGGTGACGGCCGCGATTACCGCCAGCGGCTTCGCCGGCACCTATGCCGTCTATGCCGGCCCGCGCCGGATCGCCGGCGGCAGCGTCGGCGCCGCGGTGCCGGGGACACCCGGGGGTTTCGATTATCAGGCGGTATGGCCCTTGGCATCGGTGACCAAGCAGGTTGTCGCGATACTCGTGATGCAGGAGGTGGAGGCAGGACGCCTTTCGCTGGACGCGCCGGCCTCGCGCTACCTGCCCGCTCTGGCCGGCGGGCCGCAGCCGACGGTGCGGCAGCTGCTTCAGCATCGGGCCGGGCTGCGCCGGCCCGACGGTGCGCCAGAGAACCTGTCGTGGTGCCTGTCCGGCCGCACCGCGCCCGGTGGCGCCTGGTCGTACAACAATTGCGACTATCAGGTGCTCGGCGCACTGCTGGAACGGACGACGCGGACGCCGCTGCCCAAGCTCTTCGCCGATCGCATCGCCGGGCCGCTGGGCCTTACCGCCGGCTTCATCGCTCCACAGGCGAGCGCGCCCGACGCCGCATGGCCGGGTGGTCCGACCCCGGCGGAGCGGCAGGAGATCGCCCGCTACGGAGCGGCGGGGGCGCTGGTCGGTACCGCCGTCGACCTCGTGACCCTCGACCGTGCATTGCTCGCCAACACCCTGATCACGGCCGATGCGCGCGACCGGATGTGGCGGGGCGATGCCGCGCTCGGCTCGATGGCGCTCGGCCAATGGTCGTTCACCGCGCCGCTGGCCGGCTGTAGTGCGCCGGTCCGCATCGTCGAGCGACGCGGGGCGATCGGGCGGTTCGCGGTGCGCAACCTGATCCTGCCGAATGCGGGCATGTCGGTCGTGCTCTTCACCAACCGGGGCGATCCCGACGACGGACCGGGCAGCTTCGGCGAGATCTGGCAGGGCAAGGGCATCTCGTACCGTGTCCTCTCCGCGGCGGTCTGCGCATGAGCGGGCAGCTGCGCCTGGGCGTCAACATCGATCACGTCGCGACGGTCCGCAACGCGCGGGGGGCGGGCTATCCCGATCCCGTCCGCGCTGCGCTCCTGGCGGCCGAGGCCGGCGCCGACGGCATCACCGCCCACCTGCGCGAGGATCGCCGCCACATCACCGATGACGACATCGCCCGCCTGTCGGAGACGCTGACGATCCCGCTCAACCTGGAAATGGCGGCGACCGACGAGATGCTGGCGATCGCGCTGCGTCACCGGCCCCACGCCGCGTGCATTGTGCCCGAACGGCGGGAGGAGCGCACGACCGAGGGCGGGCTCGACGCGGCCGGCCAGCACAATCATCTCGCGCCGCTGGTCGGGGAACTGTCCGCCGCGCGGATCCGGGTGTCGCTGTTCATCGAGCCCGACCCCCGCCAGATCGAGGCGGCGATCCGGCTGCGGGCGCCCGTCGTCGAACTCCACACTGGCCGCTATGCCGAACTCGACGGCGAGGCGCGGGCGGAGGAGCTGCGCCGGCTTGCCGACGCGGCCGCGCTGGCGGCGAAGAACGGGATCGAGGTCCATGCCGGCCATGGCCTGACCTATGACAATGTAGGGCCGATCGCCGCGATCCCGCAGGTCCGCGAGCTGAACATCGGCCATTTCCTGATCGGCGAGGCGATGTTCGTCGGGTTGGCCGAGGCGGTGCGCCGGATGCGCGCGGAAATGGATGCGGCGCGGTGATCCTGGGACTGGGCTCCGACCTTTGCAACATCGACCGGATCCAAGCGTCGCTCGACCGGTTCGGCGCCCGGTTCGAGAACCGCGTCTTTACCGAGGTCGAACTGGCGAAGGCGCGCCGCCGCCCGTTCACCTATGCCGCCACCCTGGGGAAGCGCTTCGCCGCGAAGGAAGCGTTCTCGAAGGCGGTCGGCACCGGCTTTCGCGCCGGCGTGTTCATGCGCGACATCGGCGTGGTCAATGCCGCCTCCGGTGCGCCGACCCTCGCACTGACCGGCGGTGCCAAGGCGAGGCTTGACGCGTTGGTACCGCATGGCATGGCGGCACGCGTACACCTGACCATGACCGACGATCTTCCCTGGGCCCAGGCCTTTGTGGTGATCGAGGCGATTGCGGAAAAGCCCGAATGAAGGAAGCGACGTTGAACGGCAACGAGGCACCACCCACCGTCGCCGAGCCGACGCCGCCCCTGGAAACGAAGCCCCACAAGCGTGCCGGCACCGACTGGTGGGCGGAGGCGAAGGGCATCGTCTGGCTGATCCTGATCGTGCTCGGCTTCCACAGCTTCGTCGCCAAGCCCTTCTACATCCCGTCCGAATCGATGCTGCCGGGCTTGCAGGTCGGCGATCGGCTGGTGGTGTCGAAGTTCGCCTATGGCTGGTCGTTCGTCTCGCCGACCATCCCCAACCCGGTCGCGATCGTCCGCAACGTGGTGCTGCGCCAGCCGGTCGACAGCTGGAGCGTGTCGCTGCCCGAATGGCGCGGGCGGCTGCTCGGCTCGCTGCCGACGCGCGGCGACGTGGTCATCGTCACGCCGCCGGGCACCCGGACCGATTATATCAAGCGGGTCATCGGCCTGCCGGGCGACCGGCTGCAGGTGCGCGACGGTCTGGTCATCATCAACGGCCAGCCGGTCCGCCGCGGGCCGCTGCACGACACGCTGATCCCGGTCGACACCAACAGCCCCTGCTCGCCGGGCGACTATCCGGGCGCGCGGGAGACGCTGCCGGGCGGGCGCATGGTCTGCCGCCTGCCGACGATCACCGAAACCCTGCCCAATGGCCGCCGCTACGACACGATCGAGCTGGGCTGGAGCCCGGGCGACAATTACGGCCCGATCACGATCCCGGCGAACCGCGTGTTCCTGATGGGCGACAACCGGGACCGCTCGGCGGACAGCCGCTATTCGCTGTCGGAGCTGGGGCTGGGCGGGCCGGTGCCGTACGAGAATATCGGCGGCCGGGCCGAGTTCGTGACCTTCAGCCTGGACGGCGATGCCACGCTCAATCCGCTGACCTGGTGGAGCTCGCTCCGGTCGGGCCGCGCCGGCACGTCGCTCCACCCGGCCGCCGCGGAATGACCGGGCCGGCGCCGACGGTCGCGACCGCGCCGGCGCCGGCGGAGTTACGCAGCCGTCAGGTGCGGCGCGAGATCCGCCGCGCGGCGGTGTGGATCGGCATGGTCGCCGGGCTCGCCTTGGCGGTGCTGCTGATCCAGCCGCTGCTGATCATCTTCGCGGGCATCGTCGTCGCGGCGCTGTTCGACGGGGGCGTGCGGCTGCTGGGCCGGGTATTGCCGATCGGGCGCGGCTGGCGGCTGCTGATCGTCGTGCTGCTGACGGTCGCCTTCATCATGGGCACCTTCTACCTGACCGGCGTACAGGTGACCGCGCAGGTGACGCAGCTTCGCGCCACGCTGGAGGCGCAGGCGCTGGCCTTTACCGGCTGGCTGACGAACCAGGGATTGATGCCCGGGGCGTCGGACGTCAGCGGCATCGTCCGGCAGGCGCTGGGATCGGTCGGCCGGATCACGTCGTGGGTCGGCACCGCGGTCGGTGCGCTGACCAGCATGTTCATGATCCTCGTCCTCGGCCTGTTCCTCGCGATGGATCCCGGCGTCTATGTCCGTGGCCTGCAATGGATGGTGCCCAGCGACAAGCGGCCGGAGTTCGCGGTCGTCCTGCAACGGATGGGGTTCACGCTGCGCCGCCTGCTCGCCGGACGATTGCTCGGCATGCTGGCGGAGGGCATCCTGACCTGGCTGGCACTGATGCTGGGCGGCGTGCCGATGGCGATGATCCTGGGCATCCTGACCGGCCTGCTCGCCTTCATCCCCAATATCGGGGCGTTCATCTCGGGCGCACTGATGATCGCGGTGGGCTTCTCGGCGGGCAGCGACATCGGCTTCTGGGCGATCGGCACCTATGTTGTCGTCCAGACCTTCGACGGCTATGTCCTGCTGCCGATCGTCGCCAAGAAGACGGTAGACCTGCCGCCGGCCCTGACGCTGGGCGCGCAGATCCTGGCCAGCGCCTTGTTCGGGATCATGGGCCTGGCGCTCGCCGATCCGTTCACCGCGATGGTCAAGGCGGCGCTGGAGCGAAGCTCGGAACGGAGCGGCGAGAAGGCGGAGGGCGATCCGGCCGCCTGATCCGTCAGGCGTGGGTGATCGTCATCAGATAGTCGAGTGCGGTGGACGACCCCAGCACGAAGCCATGGGCGACGGAGAAGGTCAGCCCGCGCAGATCGCGGACGCTCAGGCCCTGGCTCTCGACCAGCACGGTCAGTTCCTCCGGCGTCAGGAACTTGTTCCAGTCATGCGTGCCGCGCGGGATCGCGCCTGTCCCCTCGGCCAGGGTGATCATCGCCAGTCGCGACAGCGGCGTGCGGTTGGGTGTCGACAGGATCATCAGCCCGCCCGGCGCCAGCGCCCCCGCCAGTCCGCGGACGAAGGCGGCGGGATCGGCGACATGCTCGATCACCTCGAGGCTGGTGACGAGGTCGAACGTCTCGCCCGCCACCGCCTCGACCCCGCCGGCGCGATAGTCGATCGACAGGCCGGCTCCGGCCGCATGGGCCTGCGCCACGGCGATGTTCTCCGCCGCAGCGTCGATCCCGGTCACCGATGCGCCGAGCCGGGCGAGCGGTTCGGCCAGCAACCCGGCGCCGCAGCCCACGTCCAGCGCGCGCCTGCCCGCCAGCGGGCGGAAGCTGGTGGCATCGCCGTCCCAGTGGAGATCGACCGCCTGGCGCAGGTAACCCAGCCGTACGGGGTTCAGCCGGTGGAGCATCGCCGACGAGCCCTTCGGGTCCCACCAGTCCGCCGCCATCCGGCCGAAATGAGCGGCCTCCGCCGCGACGATCGTGCTGCTTGCGCTCACCATGGCGGCTACCTATCAGGACGGCCACTTTTCCCCAAGGAGGCAATCGACCCGTCCATGGCGCGTATCGTGATGAAGTTCGGCGGCACCTCGATGGCGGGGATCGAGCGCATCCGCACCGTCGCCGCGCGCGTCAAGCGCGAGGTGGCGGCCGGCAACGAGGTTGCGGTGGTCGTGTCGGCGATGGCGGGCGAGACCGACCGGCTGGTCGGGTTCTGCCGGGAGGCATCGGCGCTGTACGATCCGCAGGAGTACGACGTCGTCGTCTCGGCGGGCGAGCAGGTGACCAGCGGACTGCTGGCGATCGCGCTGCAGGCGATCGGCGTGCCCGCGCGGTCGTGGCTGGGCTGGCAGTTGCCGATCCATACGTCGGACGCGCATGCCCGGGCCCGCATCGGCACGATCGACATGGCCGCGCTGGATGCCAGCCTGTCCGCGGGCGAGGTCGCGGTGATCCCGGGTTTCCAGGGCGTGACCGAGGATGGGCGGATCACGACGCTGGGGCGTGGCGGATCGGACACGTCGGCGGTCGCGGTGGCGGCGGCGATGAAGGCGGAGCGGTGCGACATCTATACCGATGTCGACGGCGTCTATACCACCGACCCCCGCATCGTGCCGCGCGCCCGCAAGCTGGCGCGGGTGACGTACGAGGAGATGCTGGAACTGGCCAGCGTCGGCGCCAAGGTGCTCCAGACCCGCTCGGTCGGGCTGGCGATGAAGGAACAGGTCCGCGTCCAGGTGCTGTCGTCGTTCACCGGCGACGATGCGCCGATGGCGGACACATTGCCCGGCACGATGATCGTGGGGGAAGAGGAGATTACCGACGTGGAACGCCAGCTCATCACCGGCATCGCGCACGACAAGAACGAGGCGAAGATCACGCTGGCCTCGGTCCCCGACAAGCCCGGTGCGGTCGCCGCGATCTTCGCGCCGCTGGCCGATGCGGGCATCAACGTCGACATGATCGTCCAGAACGTCGCCCACTCGACGGGATCGACCGACGTTACCTTCACCGTCCCTGCCGCCGACCTGGCGCGCAGCCTGGACGTGCTGGGTCAGGCGAAGGGGGCGATCGGGTACGAGAAGCTGGTCCACGACACCCGCGTCGCCAAGATCTCGGTGGTCGGGGTCGGCATGCGCAGCCATGCAGGCGTCGCGTCGACCATGTTCACGACGCTGGGCGAGCGTGGCATCAACATCCAGGCGATCACCACGTCGGAGATCAAGGTCAGCGTGCTGATCGAGGAGGATTATACCGAGCTGGCGGTACGCGTCCTCCACACCGCCTATGGCCTGGATGCCGAGGCCGCCTGATCCTCAACGGGCCGTGCCGTATGCCGGCACGGCCGGGAAGAGCGGGATCGCGCTGACCCAGGGACGCGGCAGGGGTTCGGGTTCGGGCCTGCCGTAGAGGAAGCCCTGGCCCAGCTGGCAGCCCAGCTGGCGTAGCTGGTCCGCCTGCGCCTCGGTCTCGATCCCCTCGGCGACGACGACCTTGCCCAGGCCACGGCCGAGGCCGATGATCGCCTGGACGATGGCGGCGGCGCCGCTGCCCGGCTCGGCCAGCCCCGCGATGAACGAGCGGTCGATCTTGATCCGGTCGACCGGCAGGCGGCGGAGATGGACGAGCGAGGCATAGCCGGTGCCGAAATCGTCCAGGGCGATACACACCCCGGCCCGGTGCAGCGTCCGGAGCGTCGCCAGGATGTGGTCGGCGGCGCGATCGAGCATCACGCCCTCCGTCACCTCGATGCACAGCGACGAGGGCGCCACGCCGTGGTGCGCCAGCCGTTCCAGCACGCGCCGGGCGGCACCGGGCCCCGCCAGCTGCGCCGCGGTGAAGTTGACGCTGAGCATCGCGATCGTGTCGCCCGCGCCGCGCAGGCGGCGGAGCGCCATGTCGAGCACATGTTCCTGGATGCGGGTGCCGACTTCCTCCGCGACCAGCAGGTCGGCGAAGCGGTGCGGCAGCATCAGCCCATGATCGGGATGATCCCAGCGCAACAGCCCCTCATACCCGCAGCACACGCCCGAGGAGAGGGTGACGATCGGCTGGAGGAACAGGCGGAATTCACTACGATGGATCGCGCCATCGATGTCGGCGGTGAATTCCACCTGCGCATCGCGCAGGACGCGGAGCGCCGGTTCGTAGCGCTGGTGGCGCCCGCGACCGATCCGCTTCGCCTGATACAGCGCCAGGTCGGCGCTCTGGTAGAGCAGGTCGGGCTGATCGGCATCGTCGGGCCAGCGGGCCGAGCCGATGCTGAGCGACAGCGTGCGCCGCTGCCCCAGAAAGGCCCACGCCTGGCCCTGCAACGCGCCGATCCGGTCCGCCGCCAGCGCCTCCGTCGACCGATCGCCGGGCACCAGGATCGCGAATTCGTCGCCGCCGATCCGCGCGACGGTCGCATCGAGGGCGAGGGCGGTCGCGGCCAGCGCGTCGCCGATCCGGCGGAGCAGCGCGTCGCCGCCGGCATGGCCCAGCCGGTCATTGGCATCCTTCAGGAAATCGACGTCGATCAGGAACAGCGCGAAGGGTGCGCCCCGCTTCGTGCGCTCGCGGATATCGTGCTGGAAGCTGCTGCGGTTGCCCAGACCGGTCAGGAAGTCGGTCGCCGCCGCCAGCCGCAGCGCCTTCGCCTCGACCAGGTCGATCTCGCGCCGTTGCCGCACGATGTCGAGCTCATGGGCCAGCAGGCGGAACCGGTCGGCGATGACGAGCGACAGCACCAGCGCCTCGAACGCCAGTGCGGCGAAGGTCAGGATGTCGACCAGATCGTTGTGCGGCAGCAGGCCGAAGTTGCGGCCCAGCCGCGCCAGGAACACGGCGATGACCGGCCCCCAGCCGATCAGATAGAACCAGATCACCCGGCTGCCCCGGCGGATCGCGACGAGGCAGGCGATCGCCACCCACAGCGTCGACGCGGCGACGGCGACGTTCAGCCAGCGGTCGGTAACGATGGCGGGCACGGGCGTGTCCAGCACGGCGACCACGCCGATCGCCGCGCCTGCGATCGCCAGCAGCCGGCCGCCGGCCAGCATCGGCCGGGGGAGCAGGCCGGGTTCGACGACCGCGAACAGGAACAGGTTCCCCGTAGCGATCATCAGGCCGACCAGCACATAGTCCAGCCGGACGGCAAGCGGGCCGACCAGACCGGGCACGACGAAGGCGGCCATGTTGCTCCACACCATGCCATAGCCGAGGGCAAGGACGAGCCAGATCAGGTACAGGCGCTGGAAGGCGTGACGCCGGCCGGCATGGATGACCAGGTTGTAGAGCAGCGCCGACAGCAGGGTGCCGGCGAACAGCCCCATCATCGCCAGCCAGCGGGCATCGGCCGCACCCTGTTCGATGGCGGGCAGCGCCTGTACCTTGCGCATCAGCGACAGGTCGTCGATGTGGCGGAAGCCCAGATAGAGACCGCGGATCCGCCCGCCCGCCGGCCCCATCACCAGCTTCAGAAGCCCGCCCGGCGCCCACCGGCCGTCCAGATCGTTCGCCGCCACGGTCGTCCGGCGGCTACCCTCCGCCGTGCGGACCAGCGTCGCGATCCGGTCGAACCGCGTCTGGTCGACCAGCAGGTGCCAGCCGGGCGGCAGGCCGCCCAGCCGATCCGCGTCCAGGCGCAACCACAGCCAGCCGTCGCCGCGTGCCGGTGCATCCGCGCCGCAGCGATAGGGTGCGCCGACGATGTCGCGGTTTGACGCCCCGTCGGGCAGGACGGCGGTGCAGATGTTCCGGCGCAGGTCGACGCCCCGCGCCGTGGCCCGGCCGGGCAGGATCATCAGGCAGATCAGCACCAGCACCGCCAGCTTGATCGAGGGTCGCACGCACATCCTTTCGGGACGGATCACCCGGTGTCCCGTCACCAGCCGATAGGGGGCGGGTGTCAACAATATGTGACCATCGGAACGGCAGAACCGCGGTTTTCCGCCACTTCGGTTCGGAAGGTAAGGCTAAGGTAAGGCATAAATCATGTCGCCGGCGACGGCGACGGCGATGGGGCCGGGGTCTGTCGGGCCGGGCACGCCGGCGGTCGTCGCCTGTCCACCCGATTGTCAAGGATCGCGGTGGAGGGGATAGTCGAACGGTGCGGTGTAGGACAGGGCAGGCGGGGCCCGGCGGCATGGCGCTTGCCGCTTCACGGCCACTCGCGCTAGGCGAGGAGGATGACCGACACGCTCTCCCCCGCGATCGCCGCCGCCGCTCCCTCCAGCGTGGGCACCGGGCGGCTGGCCCGGCGCATGGCGCGCGGTGCGGCATTCCTGGGGTCGGAGGTAGCGATCCTGGGCGGCGCGATGTCGTGGGTGAGCGAGCGCAACCTGGTCGCGGCCATTTCCGATGCGGGCGGTTTCGGCGTGATCGCCTGCGGCGCGATGACGGTCGAGCTGCTCGACCGCGAGATCGCCGCGACGAAGGAGCTGACGACCAAGCCGTTCGGCGTGAACCTGATCACGATGCACCCCGACCTGATGGAGCTGATCGCGGTATGCGGGCGCCACGGGGTGGGCCATGTCGTGCTGGCCGGCGGGCTGCCGCCCAAGGGATCGCTGGAGGCGATCAAGGCGACGGGTGCCAGGGTGATCTGCTTCGCCCCCGCGTTGTCGCTGGCCAAGAAGCTGATCCGGTCCGGCGTCGATGCGCTGGTGGTCGAGGGGATGGAGGCGGGCGGCCATATTGGGCCGGTGTCGACCAGCGTGCTGGCGCAGGAGATCCTGCCCGAGGTCGCCGATCAGGTGCCGGTCTTCGTCGCCGGCGGGATCGGCCGGGGCGAGGCAATCGCCGGCTATCTCGACATGGGCGCCGCCGGCGTCCAGCTGGGCACCCGCTTCGTCTGTGCGACCGAGTCGATCGCGCATGCCAATTTCAAGAAGGCGTTCATCCGCGCGTCGGCCCGCGACGCGGTCGCCAGCGTCCAGATCGACCCGCGCCTGCCGGTGATCCCCGTGCGCGCGTTGAAGAACGCCGGTGGCGAGCTGTTCACCGCCAAGCAGCGCGAGGTGGCCCAGTCCCTCGACGAGGGCGGCGTCGCGATGGCCGAGGCGCAGTTGCAGATCGAGCATTACTGGGCGGGCGCGCTGCGCCGGGCGGTGATCGACGGCGATGTCGAGCACGGCTCGGTCATGGCCGGCCAGTCGGTCGGGATGGTCACGCGCGAGGAGCCGGTGGCGGCGATCATCGCCGAGCTGATGACCGAGGCGGCGACGGCGCTGGACCGCCGCGCGATCTGAGTTCGTAACGGTATCGAAACGGGTTATCGGCTGAACCAGATCAGGACGGGAAAGACGGATAGAAGGTGGCGATCGGCGAAGATCGGTACGGCTGACCAGCCGCCGTCATCGGCGGCGCGTTCTTTTGACGGTGAACGACAGATGAACGCTGTTTCGTAAGCTCCGGTAGAGGTCGATCGCCGACACTCAACCCCGCGGAATTGAACGCAATTCAGGGGTCGGAGCAATGGGGCACGGGATCGTACGGGCGGTGGGGACCGCAGTGGCGCTGGTGACCGGAATGGCGGCCGCGTCCGCCGCCGGGCAGGACGTGGCGGCGGCCGCGCCGGCGGCGATGGCGGTCGCGGTGGTGGATGAGGCGGAACCGGCGATGCCGGCGGGCGGATCGCCCAATTTCCAGCCGCCGGTGCGCGACGCGTTCGGCTATGTCACCCCCAACCGCAACCTGTCGCCCGAGGAGACGATCTGGCACATGCGCGTCGCGCTGAACGTCGCCGCGCTCGGCTGTCGCGGGGCGGACGCGGCGGAGATGGTCAATGGGTACAACGCGCTGCTGACCGCCGACAAGGAACTGCTGGCGACGGCCTCGACCGCGATGGGCGCCCGCTACAAGGCGCGGTACGGCAGCGCGTGGCAGGCACGCCACGACGATGCGATGACCAAGCTGTACAATTTCTGGGCGCTGCCGCCGGTGCAGGGCAAGTTCTGCGGCATCGCCCTGCAGGTGCTGCGCGAGGCGGCGGCGGTGCAGCCGGTGGCGTTCAGCGGCTTCGCGGCGCAGGCGCTGCCCCGGCTGGAGGCGCCGATGATCGCCTTCTTCGGCGAGTTCGAGACCTATATCGCCGCGCGCGAGGGATGGCGGACGCGGCGGGCGCGGGCGATGATCGCCGCCGCGGTGCCGCCGGTGCCGGTCGCGGCGGAGGCCGTGCAGGCGGCGGCGCTGCCGGCCGGGCTGGTGCGGACCGCGGCGACGGTGCCGGTCCGTGCCGGCGCCGGCGAGCCGTGACGCGGTAGCAGGCGGGCGAGGGGCCGGCCGCTTGCGGGCGATCAGCGCAGGGGCGATCCGATCGACCAGCGATGGCCGAACGGATCGATCACCTGCCCGTAACGGTCGCCCCAGAACTGGTCGGCGACCGGCATGGTCAGCACGGCGCCCGCCGCCACCGCGCGGGCGGCCCAGCGATCGGCATCGTCGACCTGCAGGTGGATCGTCACCCCGTGCGGCGGCGGTTCGTCGCGGCCGACCCATTCGGGGAACTCGTCCGACAGCATCACCCAGCCGCCGTTGATCCGGAGTCCCGCCTGCATCAGCCGCTGGCCGTCCTCGGCGACGTTGCGCTCGACGACCGCGGCGGCGAAGGCGCGCTGGTAGAAGTCGAGCGCCTCTACCGCGCGCCGCCCGCGGATCGTCAGGAACGGCGTCACCCCGGTCACCGGCCTGTCCGCCACGCGCATCCTCCCCCTCGCCACCGTCGACCGAGTCGGTCGGCCGATGCTACGCCGCCGCGCGGGCCGGCGAAACCCGGATCGGCGGCAAGCGGGTTCCTTCCGCGGCGCGAACAGGTTAACGGGTCCGTCATGACCGGCGAGGATCAGCCGACGGAGGGACGTTTCGTGGACCGGGAGCACCGCTTTCCGGTCCGCGTCTATTTCGAGGACACCGATCTGTCCGGCGTCGTCTATCACGCCAACTACCTGCGCTACATGGAGCGTGCCCGGTCGGACATGCTGCGCGCCGCCGGCATCGACCAGCGCGCCTTCCACGAGGCGGGGGAGGGCGCATATGCGGTCGTCGACCTCCATATCCGCTACCGCGCGCCCGCCCGGCTGGACGATGCGCTGACCGTCGCGTCGCACGTGGCGGAAAGCGGACCGGCGAAGGTGGTCATTCATCAGACAGTCAGGCGCGAGGCGCTTGTGCTCGCCGACGCTCGCGTCGTCGTCGCGCTGGTGACGCCGGGCGGACGGCCGCGGCGCCAGCCGCGCGCGTGGACGGACATCTATCAGCGGCTGGTTTGGCAGGGGGCCCAAGAATGAATCCGGTGTTCAACATGGAAGCGGCGACGTTGTCGCCCGTCGCGCTGTTCCTCCAAGCCGACTGGGTGGTGAAGGCGGTGATGCTGGGCCTGCTGCTCGCCAGCATCTGGACCTGGGCGATCATCATCTCCTTCTCCGCGCGGGTGCGCCGTACCCGGCGCGAGATGGCGAAGTTCGAGCGCGATTTCTGGAAGGCTGACGATATCGACGCGTTCCACCGCGTGCAGCAGGATGCCGACCTGCCGTCCGCACGCGTGTTCGGCGCCGGCGTGCAGGAGTGGCGCCGGTCGACCGCGGGCAAGACGATCGACCGCGACGGCACGCGCGAGCGGCTGGCCACGTCGATGGGCGCCGCCGTCGCGCTGGAGGTGGAGGCGCTGTCCGACCGGCTGAACATCCTGGCGACGGTGGGCTCGGTCGCGCCGTTCGTCGGGCTGTTCGGCACGGTGTGGGGCATCATGCGCAGCTTCACCAGCATCGCGCAGGCGCAGAACTCGTCGCTGGCGGTGGTCGCGCCGGGCATCGCCGAGGCGCTGTTCGCGACCGCGATCGGGCTGTTCGCGGCGATCCCCGCGGTGATCGCGTACAATCGCTTCAGCCACGGGGTGAACAAGGTCGAGGCGGGGCTGAACCGCTTTGCCGACGGGTTCCACACCACGCTGTCGCGCCAGCTCGACGACCAGCGCTGAGGAAGGGGAACACGCGATGGCGATGAACCTGCCCTCCCACCGCCGCGGCCGGCGCGCGCCGATGGCGGAGATCAACGTGACCCCGCTGGTCGACGTGATGCTGGTGCTGCTGATCATCTTCATGGTCACCGCGCCGCTGCTGACCGCGGGCGTCCCGGTGAACCTGCCCGACGCGCGGGCCAAGGCGCTGGATCAGGACCAGAAGCCGGTCCAACTGTCGCTCGACCGGCAGGGCCGGCTGTTCCTGGGCGAGGACGAGGTGACCGAGGCGGCGCTGCCCGACCGGCTCGCCACGCTGCGCGCCGAGAGCGGTGAGGGACAGCCGCCGCAGGTCTATCTGCGTGCCGACCGTTCGCTGGATTACGGCCGGGTGATGCGGGTGATGGGCGAATTGAACCGGGCCGGGCTGAACCGCGTCGCACTGGTGACGGTGGAGGGCAATTGATGGAGCGGGGCGAGAAGCTGGCGCTGGGAGTAGCGGTCGTCGGGCACGCCGTGCTCTTCGGCCTGCTCTCGGTCGGCTTTCTCGCCACCCCCAATCCCGAGGAGCTGACGGCGAAGCCGATCGAGGTATCGCTGGCCGAGGACGTGGCGCTGGAACAGGCGTCTCCCAACCCGACCGCGGAGGCCGCGCCGTCGGTCGCGCCGGAGCAGGGGGCGCCCGAAGATGCAGCCGCGCCGGAGCCCTCTCCCGCCGCGCCGGAACCCGAGGCGGCGCCGCAACCGGCACCCGCGCCACCGCAACCCAAGCCGCAGCCCCAGCCGGTGCCGCGTCCGGCCAAGCCCGCGCCGGCCCCGACGCCCGCACCCCGTCCCAAGCCACAGCCACCCCGCCCGACGCCGGCGGCCGAGCCGAAGCCGGCGCCGGCGAAACCCGCTGCCAAGCCCGCGCCCGCGAAGCCCGCCGCCACCGCGCCGGCCAAGCCCGCTGCCACCAAGGGGAGCGGCAAGTCGCCGACCGCCACCGCGTCGCGCCCGCGCGGCTCGCGACTGGGCGACGATTTCCTGAAGGGGCTGAGCGACCGCGATACGCCGAGCCGGACCGAGGCAGCGCCGGCTGCCAAGATGGGCGCGCAGGCGGCGGCCGATATCGGGTCGGCGATCCTGCGCCAGGTCCAGCCCTGCGCCAACCGCCAGGTGACGCCGGGGCCGGGCGCGGAGCGCATCCGCGTCGCGATCAACCTGAAGCTGAACCGCGACGGGAGCCTCGCCGCGCGGCCCCGCGTGGTCGGCCACAGCGGCGTTGACGACGACAATTCACGCTATGTCGCGCGGGTCGACGACCTCGCCATCGCCACCTTCGTCGGGTGCTCGCCGCTGCGCGGGCTTCCCGAAGAGCTGTACGACGTTCAGAATGGCTGGAGCAGCTTCACGCTCCGCTACAAGCTGCCAGGATAGGATGCCCATGTTCCGCCTCTCTCTCGCGCTCGCGCTTCTCGCCTCCACCGCCGCGACGGCGCAGCAGCCGGTACCCGCCGCGCCCGCACCGCAGGGCGCGCCGCAGGGACCGACGGCGGGCGGGGACAGCGGGCTGGTCGTGGATGTCGAGGGCGGGATCAGCGCGCCGACGCCGATCGCCATCCCGGTGATGCCGACCGCCGCGGTGGTGAACACGCCGGCCGGATCGACCGATGCGCTGGGCCGGCAGCTGTCGGACATCATCGCCAATGACCTGCGCGGATCGGGGCTGTTCACGCCGCTGGCGCCGTCGCAGCTGCGGCCGGTAGCGTTCGCGGAGGTGCAGGCGCCGTCGTTCGATTACTGGCGCTCGACGCAGGCGCAGGCGCTGGTCCAGGGCTATATCCGCGCCAATGCGGACGGCACGCTGACCGTCGGCTGCTACCTGTTCGACGTGTCGGCGCAGCGCGAACTGGTGAAGCAGGGCTTCGTCGTGCCGCCCGCCGACTGGCGCCGCGCCGCGCACAAGTGCGCCGACGTCGTCTATTCGCGGCTGACCGGCGAGGGACCCTATTTCGACAGCCGCATCGTCTATGTCTCCGAGACGGGACCGAAGGCGAAGCGGATCAAGCGGCTGGCGATCATGGACCAGGACGGCGCCAACCACCGCTTCCTGACCAACGGGCAGGCGATCGTGCTGACCCCGCGCTTCGCGCCGAACCAGCAGTCGATCGTGTATATGAGCTATGCGGGCCGCATTCCGTCGATCTACGTCTACGACATCGGGTCGGGGCGGCAGCGGCTGGTGGCGCAGAACGTCGCCACCACCTTCGCGCCGCGCTTCTCGCCCGACGGCCGCTGGATCCTGTTCTCGATGGCGACCAACGGCAATACCGACATCTACCGCGTGTCGAGCCAGGGCGGCACGCCGCAGCGGCTGACGACGTCGCCGGGGATCGACACCGGCGGCAGCTATTCGCCCGACGGCAGCCGCATCGTGTTCGAGAGCGACCGGTCGGGCGGGCAGCAGATCTATGTGATGAACGCCGACGGATCCAACCAGCAGCGGATCAGCTTCGGCGGGGGCCGCTATGCCACACCCGTATGGAGCCCGCGCGGCGACCTGATCGCGTTCACCCGGCTGGCGGGCGCCTTCCGCATCGGCATCATGTCGCCGTCCGGCGGGGGCGAGAAGCTGCTGACCAACGACTGGTCGGACGAGGGGCCGAGCTGGTCGCCCAACGGCCGCGCCATCACCTTCTATCGCTCCGGCCGCGGCGCCGGCGGCACCGCGACCCTGTGGGTGGTGGACCTGACCGGCGTCAACGAGCGCCGGGTACCGACGCCGCTCAGCGGTTCCGATCCGGCCTGGGGTCCGCTACGTCCGTGATCCGCACCTGCTATTTCAACGATGACCATCATTCGAGGGAGACAATGACATGGCCAAGCTGAAGACCACGCTGCTGATCGCCGCCTGCGGCCTCGCGATCGCCGCCTGCGCCAAGAAGCGCCCCGAGCAGCTGCCGCCGCCGCCGGTCGAGACCCCGGCCAGCGAGACCCCGGCATCGACCGGTCCCACGACCGGCGACGTGACGCCGGGATCGAACGCCGATTTCCAGCGCTCGGTCACGTCCAACACCGTGTTGTTCGGGCTGGACCAGTTCGACATCGACCCGGCCGCGCGCGCGATCCTGGACAACCAGGCCGAGTGGCTGCTCCGCTATCCGCAGGCGCGGATCACGATCGAGGGGCATTGCGACGAGCGCGGCACGCGCGAGTATAACCTGGGTCTGGGCGACCGCCGCGCCAACGCCGCCAAGAACTACCTCGCCGCCAAGGGCGTGGCACCCGCACGGATGACCACGATCAGCTATGGCAGCGAGCGTCCCGCCGCGACCGGATCGGACGAGAGCGCCTGGGCGCAGAACCGCCGTGCGGTGACGATCGTGCTCAGCTGATCCCACCGGCATCGTGCCTGTCCTACATGCGACCGGTCGGGTTATCCCGGCCGGTCGTTTTCATGTCGGGCACGGGTCATCATGCCGTCTTCGCACTCTCACTCTTCCCCGCCCTGCGCCATCGTCTCTCCCGTCCGGAAAGCGAAGGGGGGCGCATGGCGAATGTTGATGCCCCGGCCACTACCCCTCGCATGTCGCAACTTCCTCAACATTCGCGCGCCCGTCCCGGCTTGCCAACGCCGAAATTCGATATTAAAGTGATATCACATTAAAGGGAGGCGATGGTGGCGATCGACAACAGGGACCTGACATCCTCGCGCGAGATCCGCGCGGCGACGGCGAGCGGGCTGGCGATGCTGGGGCTGCTCGCGATGATCGCGGCGGCGGCGGCCTATGCGGTCGTCCAGCTGGCGGGCGAGGCGTGGCCGCCGGTCATGGCACTGGTGCCGATCGTGCTGGTCGCCGGGGCGGTGTTCATCGCCTGCGGCTTCTACATGCTCCAGCCCAATCAGGCCGCGGCGATCACCCTGTTCGGCGCGTATCGCGGGACGGACCGGACGGCGGGGCTGCGCTGGGTGCTGCCATGGCTGATCCGGCGGGTGATCTCGGTGCGCGCGAACAACGTCATCTCCGAACGGATCAAGGTGAACGACCTGCGCGGCAATCCGATCGAGATGGCGGCACAGGTCGTCTGGCGCGTCACCGATACCGCGCAGGCGCTGTTCGACGTCGACGATTACAAGGCGTTCGTGAACGTGCAGATCGAGGCGGCGGTGCGGACGATCGGCTCTCGCTACCCCTATGACGACTACGAGCATCAGGAGGTCACGTTGCGCGGCAACCACGACCAGGTCGGCGGCGAGTTGCGCACCGAGCTGATCGCGCGGTTGTCGGTGGCGGGCATCACCGTCGACGAGTGCGGCTTCACCCACCTCGCCTATGCGCAGGAGATCGCGGGGGCGATGCTGCGCCGGCAACAGGCGCAGGCGGTGGTCGCGGCACGCCAGACGCTGGTCGAGGGCGCCGTGGGCATGGTCGAGATGGCGCTGGCGCAGCTGTCGGCGAAGAACGTCGTCGAGCTGGACGACGAGCGGCGGGCGGCGATGGTGTCGAACCTGATGGTGGTGCTGTGCGGCGAGCGGGACACGCAGCCGGTCGTCAATGCGGGATCGCTGTACCAGTAATGCCGGACGCGCCGCGCAAGTCCTTTCCCCTCCGCCTCGATCCGGCGCTGCATGCCGCGATCGAGCGGTCGGCGGCGTGCGACCTGCGCAGCGTCAACGCGCAGGTCGAATGCCTGCTGCGCGAGGCGCTGGCGCGGCGCGGGGTGAAGCTGGACGCGCCGGTCGCGGTGAAGCGGGGGCGGCCGCGGAAGGAGGAGGACGGCGGCTGACGCCGGCGCCTCAGCCCAGTGCCTCGTCCAGCAGTCGGGCGAGGCGCAGGCCGCCCTTCACCACCTCCGCCCGCATCACCGGCACCAGCTCCGCGACGTCGGCGTCGGTCAGCTTCAGGCGCGCCGGGGTCGGCTGGCACGGGTTGCCGTGCATCGCGACGGCATAGGCGCGGTGGGCGACCTGCCAGCTCTCGCGGCTCCAGTCGGTGACGGAGCCGGCGGCCAGCCGGCGGCGGTCGCCTGGCGGATAGCGTTTCACGAGCGGTGGCGGGGTCGAGATGGCACGTTCGGCGAGCAGCCCGTCCCAGATCGAATGAAGATTGCCCCGCTCGGGTGCGTAGATGCCGTAATCGGCCTTGGCATCGTTACCGCCGCGATCGCCCTTGTCGCCGGCATGGAGCGGCTGGTGCAGATCACCGACGAAATGGACGAGGAAGGCGAGCGCCATCGCCCGCTCCTTCGCCGTGGCGCGGCGGTTCGCCAGCACCACCTTCTGCCGGTCGATCTGGGTCGACACGCAGTCGCCGCCCTTGCAGGCGGGGACGAGGTCGAACGGCTCGCAGATGTTCACGTTCTGATAGTGCCAGCTGTACGCATAGCCGAACCGCGACTTGCCGGCGGCGTCCTTCAGCTGCTTGACGCAGTCGGGCCAGACGCTCGCCTGCTCGATCGTACGGGCGGGGCAGGTGGGGGTGTCGAGCGTCTTCTCCGCCGCCAATATGCGGCGGATCGCGACGCGGGTCGCTGGCTTCGCATTAGTATAGGCGATGGCGGCGACCGTCTCGTGGCCATATTCCCAAAATGCCGCGGCGGGGCTGGCGATCATCGCCGCCGCCAGCGCGACCAGCGCGCGCACCCGGTTCATGCCTCGTCTCCGTAGATGGCGATCGTCCGCCGTCCATCGGCACCCGTGGTGGCGCGGTACATGCCGGGGGTGGTGAAGCGCCACGCCGCCGACCCGTCGGGCGCGGCGACGATGACGCCGCCGGTGCCGCCCATCGCCCGGATCTCGGCCAGGACGGCGTCGGCGGCGGTGCCGACGTCTTCGCCCAGCCAGCGGACGCGAGCATCGACGGCATGGCCGGCGGCGGCGCGGACGAAGAACTCGCCCGATCCGGTCGCCGACAGCGCGCAGCCGCGATCATCGGCCCAGGTGCCGGCGCCGATCAGCGGCGAGTCGCCGATCCTGCCCCAGCGCTTGCCGGTGACCCCGCCCGTCGAGGTGGCCGCGGCGACATGGCCGTGCGCGTCGCAGGCGACCGCGCCGACGGTCCCGAACTTCATGTCGACATCGAAGCCGTCGCCGCCATCGGCCAGCATCGCTTCCAGCTGCGCGCGCCGCTGCGGAATCTCGAACCAGGCTGGATCGACCTGTTCCAGCCCGTGCTGCGCCGCGAATCCGTCCGCGCCCGCGCCGGCGAGCAGGACGTGCGGGCTGTGCTCCATCACCGCGCGCGCCAGCGCGACCGGGTTGCGGGTACGGGTGACGCCGGCCACCGCGCCGGCCCGGCGGTCGCGCCCGTCCATGATCGCGGCGTCCAGCTCGATCCGGCCGTCATGGCCCAGCGCTGCGCCGTGGCCGGCGTTGAAGTGCGGATCGTCCTCCAGCACGCGGATCGACGCCTCGACCGCGTCGACCGAGGCACCGCCGCCGGCCAGCACCGCCGATCCCGCGTCGAGCGACCGGCCCAGCGCGGCGCGGGCGCCGGCATCGGCCGCCGCGTCGAGCGTGCCGCGCTCGATCCGGCCCGATCCGCCATGCACCATCAGCGTCCACCGGGCGGGGGAGGGGGTGTCGGTCATCGGAACTCCGCAAGTCGTTGGATCGACGCGGCGACTAGCAGATCGAGGCGGCGCCGCCACGGTCTTCCTGTTGTCACGCGAGAAGGGTATAGAGGCGTCATGTCTATCAGGCCCTGGCGCGATATCGCGCGCCGCCCCTGCCGCCAGATCATGGTCGGCAACGTTCCCGTCGGCGGCGATGCGCCCGTCACCGTGCAGACGATGACCAACACGCCGACCAGCGACGCGGTCGCGACGATCGACCAGATCCGTCGCTGCGAGGAGGCGGGCGCCGATATCGTCCGCGTCTCGTGCCCCGATGTAGAGAGCACCGCTGCGCTCGGCAGGATCGTGCGCGCGGCGCGGGTGCCGATCGTCGCGGACATCCATTTCCACTACAAGCGCGCGCTCGAGGCGGCGGACGCGGGTGCGGCCTGCCTGCGCATCAATCCCGGCAACATCGGATCCTCGGCGCGGGTGGCGGAGGTCGTCCGGGCGGCGAAGGCCAATGGCTGCGCGATCCGGATCGGCGTGAACGGCGGATCGCTGGAGAAGCACCTGCTGGAGAAATATGGCGAGCCGTGCCCCGATGCGCTCGTCGAATCGGCGCTAGACCATATCAAGCTGCTGCAGGACCACGATTTCCACGAGTACAAGGTCGCGGTGAAGGCGTCGGACCTGTTCCTGGCGGTGGCGGCGTACCAGCAGCTGGCCGAGCAGGTCGATTGCCCGCTGCACCTGGGCATCACCGAGGCGGGCGGCTTCGTCGGCGGCACGGTGAAGAGCGCGATCGGGATGGGCAGCCTGCTCTGGTACGGCATCGGCGACACGATCCGCGTCTCGCTGTCGGCGGAGCCCGAGGAGGAAGTGCGCGTCGGCTTCGAGATCCTGAAGGCGCTGGGCATCCGCAACCGCGGCGTTCGCGTGGTGTCCTGCCCCAGCTGCGCACGGCAGGGGTTCGACGTGATCCGCACCGTGCAGGCGCTGGAGGAGCGGCTGGTCCATATCCGCACGCCGATGTCGCTGAGCGTGCTGGGCTGCGTCGTCAACGGCCCCGGCGAGGCGCGCGAGACCGATATCGGCATCACCGGCGGCGGCAACGGCAAGCATATGGTGTACCTGTCCGGCGTGACAGACCATCACGTGCAGGACGAGGGGATGATCGAGCACATCGTCCGCCTGGTCGAGGCGAAGGCCGCCGAGATCGAGGCGGCGGATCAGGCGCGGCTGGTCGCCGCCGCGTAGGCGGATGGCAGCCCGATGAGCAGACCCGTGTCCTCCAGCGTGGCGCTGTGCGTGGCGGCGGCCGGGATCGGCAGCTATGCGGCGATGGACACTGCGATGAAGGGCCTCTCGCTCGCGAGCGGCGCGTATAGTGCGGTATTGTGGCGCTCGATCGCCGGCGTGGCGATGTTGGCGCCGATCCATCTGATGCGAGGCGGGCGTTGGCCGGGCAGGCCGGCGCTTGCGCTGCACGTGGCGCGCGGCGCGATCGCGGGTGCGTCGGTCATCCTGTTCTTCTGGGGGCTGGTGCGTGTGCCGATGGCGCAGGGCGTGGCGCTGACCTTTCTGGCGCCGCTGATCGCGCTGTTCCTGGCGGGCGCGATGCTGGGCGAGCGGATCAGGCGGGCGGCGGTCGGCGGCTCGCTGATCGCGAGTCTGGGCGTGCTGGCGATCGCTGCCGGGCAGGTACAGGCGCGGGCCTCCGAACAGGCGGTGCTGGGCAGCGTCGCGATCCTGATCGCCTCGTTCCTGTATGCCGGCAGCCTGATCCTGTTGCGGCGGCAGGCGCAGATCGCCGACCCGCTGGAGGTGGCGCTGTTCACCAGCATCGTGCTGGGCATGCTGCTGCTCGCGGGGGCGCCGTGGTTCGCGGAGGTGCCGGCGGCCGGGCAGGTGCCGATGATCGTGCTGACCGGCGTGCTGGGATCGGCATCTGCGGTGGCGCTGGCCTGGGCGTACCGGCATGCCGAGGCGCAGGTGCTGGCGCCGGTCGAATATACCGCCTTCGCCTGGGCGGCGCTGTTCGGATGGCTGGCGTTCGGGGAGCGGGTGTCGCCGTACACCGTCGCCGGCGCCGTGCTGATCATCGGCGGCTGCCTGGTCGCGGTGCGCCGGCCCGCCATACCGCCAACGGAGCTTGCCGCGTGATCCGTCCAGCCAGGCCGGCCGATGTCGGCACGATCCTGCGCTTCGTCCGTGATCTGGCAGCGTTCGAGCGGGAGCCCGATGCGGTCACCGCGACCGAGGCGATGCTGACCGCGGCGCTGTTCGGCGAACAGCCGGCGGCGGAGGCGGTGATCGCCGAGCGCGCGGGCGAGCCCGTCGGCTTCGCCTTGTTCTTCCACAATTTCTCGACATGGGAAGGGCGGCGCGGGCTGTATCTGGAGGATCTGTACGTGACGCCCGAGGCGCGGGGCGCGGGCGTGGGAGCGGCGCTGCTGAGGCACCTGGCCGGGATCGCGGTGGATCGCGGCTGCGCGCGGTTCGAATGGTCGGTGCTGGACTGGAATGCCGATGCGATCGCATTCTATCGTGCGATGGGTGCCGTCGGACAGGAGGAGTGGACGGTCCAGCGGGTCAGCGGCGATGCGCTGGGAAGGCTGGCGGGGCGGTGAGCGTCGACATGGGACTGGTCGAGTGGGCGGCGGAGGCGGTCACGCCGCTGGGTGCGCCGTCATTCCGCCGCATGATGGGCGGTGCCACCCTGTACTGCGACGGCATCGCCTATGCGATCGTCGCGCTCGATTCGCTGTGGTTCAAGGCCGATGTCGCAAGCGATGCGGCATGGGACGCGGTCGAGGCGGAGCGGTTCACCTATCCGCGCAAGGACGGAACGGTCGCCACCATGAACTATCGCCGCGCGCCCGACGCGTGCCTGGACGATGACGAGGCATTCCGCGAATGGGCAGGGCTGGCCATCGAGGCGGGCCGCCGGGCCGCGGCCAAGAAGGCGACCCGGCGGCGATGAACGTCAGGCTTCGCGGCCGGCGACCTCGGGCGAATCATGGGGCTCGTCGCCCTCCGCCTTGGCGGCGTTGTAGCGGTCGATCGCCTCCATGGTGATGCGGCGCGCCTCGTCCGCATCGCCCCATTTGCCGACCCGGACCCACTTCTTCTTCTCCAGGTCCTTGTAGTGGGTGAAGAAGTGCTCGATCTGCTCGAACACGATTTCCGGCACGTCGCCGCGACCGCCGACGTTCGAGTAATAGGGGAACACGGCGTCCACCGGCACGCAAACCAGCTTCTCGTCGCCGCCGGCCTCGTCCTCAAGGTTCAGGACGGCGATCGGGCGTGCGCGGACGACGCAGCCCGGGATGAAGGGCGAGCGGGCGATGACCAGCGCGTCGAGCGGATCGCCGTCCGGCGACAGGGTGTGGGGTACGAAGCCGTAATTGGCCGGATACCGCATCGGCGTGTGGAGGATGCGATCGACGAACAGCGCGCCGCTGGCCTTGTCGAATTCATACTTCACGGGCTCGCCGCCGGTCGGCACCTCGATAATGACGTTCAGGTCGTCGGGCGCATTCTTGCCCACCGGAATCAGGTCGATACGCATCATTTCCCCTGTAGTGTTGGCGTCGCCGGCCGATCCGACCGGATAACGGCCTTCGGTTAGCGTGCCGTTACGGCGATTTGTCGCTGCCGGTAGCCGCACCGCGGCGGTTAGTCGATGTCCTGTGGCGATTTCGTCCCGGAATCACGTCCGATCCGTCGCAACGCAGCCACTCAGCCGCCGATCACGTTCACGGTGAACGCCAGAACGCCCAGGTTGAACACGAAAGCCGCCATGCTGTGCCCCAGCACCACCCGGCGCAGTCCGGGCGAGGCGATGGTGACGTCCGATGTCTGGAAGGTCATCCCCAGCGTGAAGCTGAAATACAGGAAGTCCCAATAGTCCGGCGTCGGGTCGCTGCCCGGGAAGTCCAGCCCACCCGCATCGCGCCCATCCGCATCGGAATACCAGAGATGGGCGTAATGGAGCGCATAGACGATGTTCGAGAACAACCAGGCGAGGATCAGCGTGGCGATGACGAGACCGATCGTCGCCGCGTCGTTGCGACCCTTCAACTCCCCCGCGACCGCGACGAGGATGACGACGGTGATGAGCGCGGTGAAGCCGAGCAGCACCGCGCGATTGGCATCGTTGTCGCGCGCCGTCCGGCGCATGCGGGCCGGTTCGTCGTGCGCAAGGAGCGGCGCCAGCGACAGGAGAAAGACGACCGCGGCGCCGTCGAACGCCGCCATGATGCCCCGTCCACGGCCGAGCCACGCGATAGCGGCGGGCAAGGCGCCCGCCAGCACCAGCGTGAACAGCACGAATCGCGGTGGTGCCACCCGCCGCCCGAGGCCCCACCATGTTCGGTCCGTCATGGCAGGGGTGCTAGCGCTTGGGCCCTCGCTCGCCTAGAGACCGCCGCGTCTATGGCACGGATCGAAACACCCAAGCGCGTGCGCGGCACGCAGGACATCTTCGGCGACGAGCAGCGCCGCTTCGCGCACGTCCTCGCCACGTTCGAGCGGGTGAGGGGGCTGTATTGCTTCCAGCGCGTCGACATACCGGTGTTCGAGGCGACGGAGGTGTTCGCCCGCTCGATCGGCGAGACGACCGACGTCGTGTCGAAGGAGATGTACACCTTTCCGGATCGCGGCAACGACAGTCTGACGCTGCGGCCCGAGTTCACCGCCGGGATCGCGCGCGCCTATCTGACCGAGGGATGGCAGCAATATGCGCCGTTGAAGCTGGCGACCAGCGGCGCGGTGTTCCGGTACGAGCGGCCGCAAAAGGGACGGTATCGCCAGTTCCACCAGATCGACGCCGAGGTGATCGGCGCGCCCGAGCCGGCGGCGGACGTCGAGCTGCTGGTGCTGGCCGACCAGCTGCTGCGCGAACTGGGCATAGCCGGTGAAGAGGGGGGCGTGACGCTCCAGCTGAACACGCTGGGCGATGCCGAGACGCGGGACGCGTGGCGGCAGGCGCTGGTCGATCATTTCGAGGCGCATCGCGCCGACCTGTCGGAAGACAGCGTGGTCCGGCTGGCGAAGAACCCGCTGCGCATCCTCGATTCGAAGGATCCGCGCGACCGGCCGGCGGCGGACTCGGCGCCCGACATCGACGCGTTCCTGACGGACGAGGCGCGGGCCTTCTTCGATGCGGTCACGGCGGGGCTGGACGCCGCCGGCGTGGCGTGGACACGCAACCCGCGGCTGGTGCGGGGGCTGGATTACTACCGCCACACCGCGTTCGAGTTCGTAACCGACCGGCTGGGCGCGCAGGGGACGGTACTGGCGGGCGGACGATATGACGGACTGATCGAATCGCTGGGCGGACCGGCGACGGCGGGGGTCGGCTGGGCGGCGGGGGTCGAGCGGCTGGCGATGCTGATTGACGCTTTACGGTCGGATGATGGACCTGTGATTATTGTTGCAGAGGCCAGAGAGCGTGAACTGGAGTCCATCGGATTGGCGGCGCGAATGCGCCGGGCTGGAGTAGCCGTTGAACTGATCGTGACGGGCAACACGCGTAAAAGGTTCGACAAAGCAAAGAAGATGGGGGCCGAAGCCATCATTTCCCTGGATGTGCGTGACGGACATCGAACTCATGGGATGCAGGTTTTCCGATCATCCGACGCCGCTGCCCGTATCGAACAGATCTACAAGCGTGAATACGCCAATCTGCAGGAAGGTGCCGATTGGGAATGACGCCCATCTCACCCGACCGGATCGCGCAGATCGAGGCGCGGCGCGACGAACTGTCGGCGCTGATGGCGACCGGCGACTTGCCCGGCGATCGCTTCGTGGCGGTGTCGAAGGAATATGCCGAGCTTGAACCGGTCGCGCAGGCGGCGGGCGAGGTGCGGCGGCTGCGCCAGGAGGCGGAGAGCCTGGCCTATATGGCCGAGGACTCGGACGACGACGAGCTGCGCGCCATGGCTGCCGAGGAGCTGCGCGACAATGGCCGCGCGCTGGAGCAGGCGCATCATCGCCTCGCGCTCGCCCTGCTGCCGCGCGATGCGGCGGACGAGCGGGCGGCCATGCTCGAGATCCGTGCCGGCACCGGCGGCGACGAGGCGGCGCTGTTCGCGGGCGACCTGTTCCGCATGTACCAGCGCTATGCCGAGCGGCAGGGCTGGCGCGTCGAGCTGATCTCCGCCAGCAGTTCCGACGCGGGCGGGTACAAGGAAGTGGTCGCCAGCGTGACCGGGCAGGGCGTGTTCGCCCGGCTGAAGTTCGAGAGCGGCGTCCACCGCGTGCAGCGCGTGCCGGCGACCGAGAGCGGCGGGCGCATCCATACCTCCGCCGCCACCGTCGCGGTGCTGCCCGAGGCGGAGGAGGTCGACGTGCAGATCGACGAGGCCCGCGACCTGCGCATCGACGTCTATCGCTCGTCGGGGCCCGGCGGCCAATCGGTCAACACCACCGATTCGGCGGTGCGCATCACCCATCTGCCGACCGGTCTGGTGGTGATCCAGCAGGACGAGAAGTCGCAGCACAAGAACAAGGCCAAGGCGCTGAAAGTGCTTCGCACCCGGCTGTACGAGGCAGAACGCGAGCGGCTGGCGGCGGAGCGATCGGGCACCCGGCGGGCGATGGTCGGGTCCGGCGACCGCTCGGAACGGATCCGGACGTATAATTTTCCGCAGGGGCGGGTGACCGACCATCGCATCAATCTGACGCTGCACCGCCTGCCGGAGATCATGACCGGCGAGATGGACGAACTGGTCGGCGCGCTGATCGCGGAGGACGAGGCGGAGCGGTTGGCCAGCCTGGATGGCTGACGATCGGTTCGCGACCATGTCGGCACGATCGGCGCTGAACGAGGCGGCGGCCCGCTTCGCGTTCTCGCCCACGGCGCGGATGGATGCGGAACTGCTACTCGCCCACGCACTGGGCATCGAGCGGAACGCCCTGCTGCTCGACCTCGATCGCCGGGTACCGCCGGGCTTCGCCGCGCTGGTCGAGCGGCGCGCGCGACATGAACCGGTCGCCTATATCACCGGAACGCGCGGATTCTGGACGCTGGACCTGGCGGTCGGCCCCGGTGCGCTGGTGCCGCGAGCGGATAGCGAGACGCTGGTCGAGGCGGCCGTGACACGTCTGGCAGGGCGGCCACCCGCGACGATCCTGGATCTGGGCGTGGGACCGGGCACGTTGTTGCTGGCGCTGCTCGACGTGTGGCCGACGGCGCGTGGTTTGGGGGTCGACCGATCGGCGGCGGCGCTCGGCTATGCGCAGCGTAATGCGACCCGGGTCGGGGGGCGGGCGCAGCTGGTGCAGGGGGACTGGACGACGGCGATCGCCGGCCGGTTCGATCTGGTCGTGTCGAACCCTCCGTATGTCGCGACCGATGCGGTGCTGCCCGAGGAAGTGAGCGGATTCGAGCCGGCGGGCGCGCTGTTCGCCGGGCCGGACGGGCTGGACGATTATCGTCGGCTGGCCGCCATGCTGGGGGACGTGCTGTCGCCCGACGGGCTGGTACTGCTGGAGATCGGCTTCGATCAGGCGGCGGCGGTCGGACATCTGCTGGACGAGCGGGGTTTCAGGACCGAGTTGCACCGCGATCTGGCGGGCCATGCGCGCGTGATCGCGGCGACATGGATCAACGCCGGTTGAAGCTGTATGACGACACACCCATATTTCGCTTGTCGGGCAATGCCTGCGGTCGCTATGGAAGGACCGGGGCACGCGACATCGACAGCATGTATTGGGACATGATGTCCGGCCGCGACCCGCACCCGTAAACCCGATGTCGCCGCGATATGGCGGCTCCGGATCCGGTGGCGCCGACGCGCAGCCGGGCAGGGTAGCGAGCCCACGTGGCCGGGAGCCCGTTTTGCATATGGCACCGTCGAATGTCTGGAAGGGACTATCAGCTTGATCAATAATCGGCAGGCCGGTCGCCGTCGCGGCCGTGGTGGCAACGGGAATGGCGGCAACGCTCCGCGCCAGGGCGGGCAGGGACGTGGCGATAACGGCAATCGGATCGACAGTCGCGCCCGCGGCAATGCCAGCCAGCTGTACGAGAAGTACAAGAACATGGCGGCGGATGCGCAGCGGCAGGGCGACCGCGTGAACACCGAATATTACCTCCAGTTCGCCGATCATTATTTTCGCGTGCTGAGCGATCAGCGCGGCCGCTTCGAGGAGCAGCCGCAGCGTCGCCAGCAGTTCGACGACAATGACGGCGACGAGGATTTCGGCGACGAGGGCGAGCCGATCCGCGCCGGCGAGCAGGCGGAGGCGCCGCGCGGCGATCGTCAGCAGCGGGACGGCTATCGCGAACCGCGCCAGCAGAACGATCGGCAGCAGGGTGACCGGCAGCAGGGTGACCGGCAGCAGGGTGACCGGCAGGCGAACGATCGTGGCGGCGACCGCTACAACGGCGATCGCCAGAACGGCGAGCGGTCATCCAACGATCGCCAGAACGGCGAACGGTCGTCGAACGATCGCCAGGGGGCCGATCGGCACAATGGCGATCGCCAGGAGCGGCCGCGCCGATGGGAGCGCGAGGAGCGTGTCGCCCGCCCGGTCGAGGTGGAGACCGAGATCGCCGGTCAGCACCGTGCGGATCCTATCGCCCCGGGCGAGGATCTGGCGGCGCGAGCAGACACGGTGATCGCAGCGGACGGTCCGCTGGGCGTCGAGCCCGCACCGCGCCGCCGCGGTCGCCCCCGGCGCGATGCCGCTGTCGCGCCCACGACCGAGACGACGGCTGCCGAGTCGAACGGCTTCGAGGCCGATCGTCTTCCTCCGTCGCTGGGAACGACGGCGGCCAACGACGCGGACGGCGACACCGATGCGCCCAAGCCGCGCCG
>NZ_JBDFMC010000002.1:3230000-3663896 GCF_047238005.1 Sphingomonas phoenicis
CGTATAGGGCCTGACGCCTGCCCGGTGCCTGAAGGTTAAGTGGAGGAGTGCAAGCTCTGAAATGAAGCCCAGGTAAACGGCGGCCGTAACTATAACGGTCCTAAGGTAGCGAAATTCCTTGTCGGGTAAGTTCCGACCTGCACGAATGGCGTAACGACTTCCCCACTGTCTCCAGGACATGCTCAGCGAAATTGAATTCTCCGTGAAGATGCGGAGTACCCGCGGTTAGACGGAAAGACCCCGTGCACCTTTACTGCAGCTTCAGAGTGGCATTAGGAAGGAACTGTGTAGCATAGGTGGGAGGCTTTGAAGCGACGGCGCCAGCTGTCGTGGAGCCATAGGTGAAATACCACCCTGTTGTTTTCTGATGTCTAACCCAGATCCATGAAACTGGATCGGGGACCCTCTGTGGCGGGTAGTTTGACTGGGGCGGTCGCCTCCTAAAGAGTAACGGAGGCGCGCGATGGTGGGCTCAGGCCGGTTGGAAACCGGCTGCAAGAGTGCAATGGCATAAGCCCGCCTGACTGCGAGACTGACAAGTCGAGCAGAGACGAAAGTCGGTCATAGTGATCCGGTGGTCCCTCGTGGAAGGGCCATCGCTCAACGGATAAAAGGTACGCCGGGGATAACAGGCTGATAACCCCCAAGAGCTCATATCGACGGGGTTGTTTGGCACCTCGATGTCGGCTCATCACATCCTGGGGCTGGAGCAGGTCCCAAGGGTTTGGCTGTTCGCCAATTAAAGTGGTACGTGAGCTGGGTTCAGAACGTCGCGAGACAGTTTGGTCCCTATCTGCCGTGGGCGTCGAAATTTGAGAGGAGTTGACCCTAGTACGAGAGGACCGGGTTGAACGTACCTCTGGTGTACCTGTCGTCGTGCCAACGGCGCAGCAGGGTAGCTATGTACGGACGGGATAACCGCTGAAAGCATCTAAGCGGGAAGCCTCCCTCGAGATAAGATTTCTCAGAGCGGTCGAAGACCACGACCTTGATAGATCGGATGTGGAAGCGCGGTGACGCGTGAAGCTAACCGATACTAATCGCTCTATTCGCGCCTGAAGAGTCCACACCCCCAACATCAGCGCTGCTGATGCCCCCAACGGGGACAAGGGTGGGATGAATGATCCCAACCAGTGCACGCATCGATTTTAACCCATCTGTCCCTGACCCATGCGCACCGGCTCCATTGCCTGGTGACCATAGCGTCGGTGTCCCACCCGATCCCATCCCGAACTCGGCCGTGAAACCCGACTGCGCCAATGGTACTACTGCTCAAGCAGTGGAAGAGTAGGTCGTCGCCAGGCATTGAAGCCCGTGCGCATGACACGGACAGAAGAACCCATCCACATGTCTCCCCTCCCCCAAGGAGGGGCAAGCCGCTGCCGCCCCCACGCCGCAGCAACAATGTCGCGGGGTGGAGCAGCCCGGTAGCTCGTCAGGCTCATAACCTGAAGGTCACAGGTTCAAATCCTGTCCCCGCAACCAAACATCACGATGCCACAACCGCCCGGGACATCCCGCGGCGGTTTTTTTGTGCGTTTTTTCCGCGCCTTGTGCCCGGTTCAGGGCGCCTCCGGTTGTCTCATCCGTACCCCTGAAATGCCAGAACGTCGGTTTGCATTCGGGGGTATTTTGAGGGGTACTGCCCGGCACTACCGCCGGAGTACCCCCAATGGCCCTGAAGGAACTCGAAGCCCGCTACGCCACGAAGCGCGCGAAGGACTACAAGCTTGCTGACGGTGAAGGGCTGTACCTGCTCGTCCGCGCGAGCGGCTCGAAGCTGTGGCGCTTCAAGTACCGCTTTGCCGGCAAGGAAGCTGCTCGCTTTTGGCGTCTGACCCGCGGTCAGTCTGGCTGCCGCGCGCCTGCGGCGTGCCGAGGCAAAGGTGACGCTAGGGCAGGGCAGGGACCCTTCGACGGGGTATCGATAATCGAGAAAGATCTACTCGTGGTTGCGGCGACCTTTATCATGCCGGTTCCTACGATCTCGGGCTGATCCGCGTCGTGAATGCGGTGGGCAGTTGCACCGCCTGCAGCGTCCACCAGCGGGATCACGAAACGAGGGCGGCAATCCTGGCCATCGCGATGACCATCGTGGATGTTGTCCTTGAACTTGTGGCGTAGAACGATCTCAATGCAAGGATTTGGCCGATCTCACACCCTTGTTACCCTGGTCGCTCATCACTCAAGGAAAATTGGTACATCCCCACGTCGGGAGATTAGCGTCCGATCACGAGGCGCAGCCAGAAAGAGGATCAGGTCATGTTGTCCAGACGCATGTTCGCAGCAGCAGGGTTGGGCGGTATGTTCGCCGGGGCCGGCCTCGGTACCGGTCGAGCAGTCCATGGCCAGACACCGGCCGCGAAACCGGTCGCTCCGACGATGCTGGTCAAGCGGCTGGAGGGTCGTGACGAGCCGATCATCGATCCTGGCTTGCCGATCATCGATGCCCACCATCACCTGTTCGACAAGGGGGCGACCCGATACCTATTCCCGGAATACATCGATGACGTGAATGCTGGCCACAACATCGTCGCATCCGTCTACATGGAGATCAAGGCGTTCGAGCGGAACTACGGTCCTGCGCCCGAGCGCATGCTGGGCGAGGTCGAATTTGCCAACGGCATGGGCGCGATCGGTGCCAGCGGCGTGTACGGGCCGTGTCGCGTCGCGGCAGGCATCGTCGGCGAGGCGGATCTGCGATCGGGCGACGCGATCGCAGACGTGCTGGATCAGGCGATCGCACGGGCGCCGGATCGGTTGCGCGGGCTCCGGCAAGTGTTGAACGACTCACCCAGTCCGCTGCCCTACCGGTTCATGACCAATCCGCCGCCGCGAGGATTGATGCGAAACCCGGCCTTTCGTCGGGGCTTGCGCCATCTCGCCGTGCGCGGACTTTCGTTCGATGCGGCGGTGTTCCACACCCAATTGCCCGAGCTTGCCGGGTTGGCAGACGATTTCCCGACCACCAGCTTCATCCTCAACCATGCCGGGATGGCCTTGGCGATGGAGGGCGGTGCCGCGGAGCGCGCGCGCGTCTTCGGCATCTGGCGATCGAACATCCGATCGATCGCGAAGCGCCCCAACATATCGTGCAAGATCGGAGGCTTCGGCCTGCCTTTCTGGGGCTTCGGGTTCAACGAGCGGGTCGGGCCGATCGGGCATCGTGTTCTCGCCGAGACGTGGCGCCCGTATATCGAGACGTGCGTGGAGGCCTTTGGCGCCGACCGCTGCATGATGGAAAGCAACTATCCGCCGGATGCTCGTTCCTGCGGGTTCGTACCGTTGTGGAATGCGCTGAAACTGGCCGTCGCGGGTGCCACATCTGCCGAGAAGACGGCGCTCTTCTCCGGCACGGCTGCACGCGTCTACCGTCTTCGCCTACCTGTGGCGGATCGAACCAGTTGAGCGGCGACGCCCGTCGTCAAGCTTCCGTTGTTGTTTTCACACCCCCAGTTCGAGAAACACCTTAGCTCGGCGTTCATGAGCCGCCAGCTATTCAGGGTGCCGAACTCCTCGCAGGGGCAGCGCCAGCGATCAGAAGGCGCGGGAGAGACGTGCCGAGAGGCGTGGTTTGCGGTCGCCGGTATCGAACCGATCCTCCCCGATAGGAAATGCCAGTTCGAGCATCGCGTCGACCCGCCCGGCGCCGCCTCGCAGCCCCGCGCCCGCTGAGGCGAGTGTGCCTCCGCCAGTTCCGCCGCGGCGATTGCCGACCGAACCGCCGTCGCCGAAACCATAAAGTTGCAAGCGATCGATCACGCCGGGCAAGATACGTCCGGCGTCAGCGCGCAGCTCCAGCGAACCCATCAGTCCATAGTCACCCGTCCGCTCCGCATAATCATAGGCGCGCGCGAACGAAGGGCCGCCGAGGCCGATCTCTGCCACGGCGAGCAGCGGTCTGGATGCAATCTGACCCGCAGAAGCGAGTGCGATGCTGAAGGGACCGGTTACTGGCACCGTCCAGTCCACCAGATAGGTCACCGCCGAATACTTGCCGCCGGCGTCGATGCGCGAGGCAAGATCTGCCACGTTCGGGATACCCCATTGGGCCGATACCTCGCCGCGGATGGTGCTGGCACCTGCTGTGGCAATCCCGTTGAGCGAGCCCGTCAGTGTCGCCAGCCGATCTCTCCGCAGCGTACGCCCGGCGAGTGCCTGACGGGTCGTCAACGCGCGCAGGTCGATGCTCGCCCAGACGCTGCTCGTCTTGCGGCGGAGCAGTGGCCGTACATAGCCTACCGATACGTCGCCGCTGCGTCCGGTCACGTCGAACCGACGGAGAGACGCACCCGGATGGGACCAGCCATAAGAGCCTGAGACCGCCAATACCGAACCCGCGGCGTCTACCGGCGCGGCATAGCGGGCACGGAGGAAGGTGAATTCGCTGACGTCGATGGGAGTCTGTGCCACGACGATGCCCAGTTCATCGCCATCCTGGACCAGACCGCGGACATTCCCGAGCAGCGTGGCGCGGACCGGGCCAACCTCGTCGGTTCCGCGATTGTCCAACTGGGCGTATGCCGATGCACGATCCTGGTCGATGGTCACCAACAGGATGCCGAAGCCATCCTGCTGCACGAAGCGGCTGTCCTTGACGCGGACGCCAGGCAGGTCGCCGACCAGCAGCAGCGCACGCTCCAGGTCGGCCTGGCGGACGGGCCGATGGGTGATCAGGGTCTTCACCAGGATCGCGTCTGCCGTCGTGTTCTGGGCACCGACGACACGAACCGCGTCGATTCGTCCGCGATCGACCGTCACGCGCAGGATGCCGTCAGCCATGGATTGCGGCGCAATGACTGCCGTGGCGAATGGATAGCCGCGCGAACGGACGATCTGCGCAATCGACGATGCAAGGCCGGCAAGCTCCTGGCGCGACAGCGACCGACCGACCACGCCGGCGATGATCCCGGCATAGGATTGTGCGGGAACGTCGTCGGCGCCCTGGACCACGACAGCGGTGATCGAGCGGACGGCGATCGTGCTTGCCACCGTGCTGCCCTCCCGCGTGACCGCAGGTGTGCTCGTCGGCGTCCGGGCAGCGTCGATCACGGGGGAAGGGAGCGCCTTCTCGGCAATCGTCGGATCGGATTGATCGAGACGGTTCTGCTCCGCCGATACGGGCGACACGATACTGCCCCCGATCAATCCGGCAATTATGGCATTTCGGCAAATCGACTGCATTTCAACCCCTTCGCCCGGCAACGACTATGCAGTGAGTGGTTGGCATCGGGTTAAGGACGCGGTGCGCAAATGAAGTCGCGATTAACCATCGGACCTAAGTGGGCGGCAATGAATCGCTGTCAGCACAAGCGGTTGAGAACAGGAGCACTGTTCATCGATCGGAGAGTTTCATGCGCAAGCCCATCCTCGCGCTATTGGCAGCAACGTGTTCTTCCGCCGCAATCGCAGGACCCGAGGGCTGGCGTCTGAGTGAGGTCAGCGGGTCTGTCCAGATCGCCCATGACGGACTGACCAAGGCAGCGGCGCGCGGGCTTGCCGTGGGACCGGGCGACGCGGTGAGTACCGGCGCATCCGGCCGTGCGGTGCTCGTTCGCGGTACCGAGTTCATGATGGTCGCGCCGAACTCGCGCCTTCGCCTGCCGGCCGCCGGCGAGGAGAAAGCGGGTTTTACCCGTATCTTCGAGGATCTGGGCAACGTCGTCTTCATGATCAAGAAGAAGATGACGCCCCATTTCGAGGTGCAGACGCCGTATCTGGCCGCGGTCGTGAAGGGTACCACCTTCAGTGTTAACGTGGCCGATCGCGGTACGGCGCTCCAGGTGCTGGAAGGCGCGGTGGAGGTCTCGACGCGGGATGGCGGCGCGAAGGACATCATTACGCCTGGAGCGGTCGCGCTGGTATCCGGTGCCAATCGTTTCCGCATGGAGGTCGAGCGCAACGGTGTCCGCACCGTCATCGATTCGCCGGCCGCCAGCGAGCAGGAGGCCTCTCCCGTCGAGCTGTCAGTCGTCGCGGCGGCACCTGAGGGCAGCAGCGAAACGATGGCGTCCGTCGCTCCATCCGCCGAGCCGGTTCTGGCGGAGGCGGTCTATGCGGCCCCGGTGTCGCTGAGCGAGACGACCGGAGGTTTGGTTCAGGGCCAGGTCGGGCAAGAGGCTGCCGTCGCGCTGACCCAGGTCGCCACGGCAGCGCGTATTGCGACTGAAGCGTCGACTTCTGTCGTCAAGACCGTCGAGGTCGCCAGTGCCATCGTGGCCGCTCGCGCCGACGAGGCGGCGAGCGCCATCGCCCTGGAAAACACCCAGGCTCAGGCAGATCAGGCCGGCGCCGTGAAGGCAGCGGCGGACCAGACAGCATCGCAGGCCACCGCCGCAGCACAGGCGTCCGCCGATGCCGCCGCTGCGGCCGAGGCCGATAGGGTCGCCAAGGTGGCCGCACAGGTCCGTGCGCAGGCGGACGCTGCGAATGCCGCCGCCGCCGCCGATGCGGCGCGCAAGGCAGCGTCGGATCAGGCTGCCGCAGAGGCGACTCGCGCTGCCGCAGCGGTCGACGCTGCTGCCAAAGCGGTCGAGGATGCGCGCAAGGCAGAGGAAGCGGGTGCCGCGGCCGACATCGAGCATGCGGCTCGGGAGGCGCAGAGGGCCGCAACCGCCCGGGCAGCCGAAGAGGGCGCCAGACTGGCAGCGCAACTTGCCGAACAGGCCGCGAGCAGCAGCGACGGCAATGTACAAGCGGCGGCTGCCCAGGCGGCACGGGATGCTGCGGCCGCTGCCGATGCGGCGGAGCAGGCACGCGGTGCTGTCGCTCAGGCGCAGGCAGACAAGGCAGCCAGGGAAGCTGCCAAGACGCTGGCGAAGCAAATAGCGGACGCTGCAAAGGACGCGGCAAAAGCAGCACGCGACCTGGCCGAGGGCGCTGCTGCGGACGCAGCAAAGCAGACCGATCAAGCGGCCAAGGATGCCGAAAAGGCTGCGAAGGAGGCGGAAAAGGCCGCCAAGGAAGCCGAACAGGCGCTGGCGGACAAGGCCGCCAAGGATGCCGAAAAGGCCGCCAAGGATGCCGAGAAGGAGGCCGCCAAGGTCGCGGCAGAGACAGCTCGCGCGCAGGAAAAGGCAGCCAAGGATGCGCAGAAAGCTGCGGAGGACCTGGCGAGGGAAGCTGCCAAGGTAGCGGCTGAGTCGACGAAGAACGCTGGCAAGCAAGCAGAAAAGGCCGTGAAGGATCTTGCAGATTTGCTGAAGGGAAAATGAGGCTGACGAACATTCGGTCTTCGACCCTGACGGTCGATGGTTCCGGTTATCGGCCAGGTCATTTGCCGCCACTCGACACGCGATATTAGTCATTGATCGCGCAGGCTTTCGCGATGAGAAGGTTCTTTCGTCCTATCCGTGTGCTGATCCTCGCAGCGGCGCTGTTGCTGGCGCTGGTCATAGGCTCGTCGCCAGCCGGCCGCTGGGCGGAGAGGGCGCTCGACCCGATCCGCTTCGCAGCGGCACTCAGACCCTCCAGCGGCCAGATCGTCATTGTCGAGATGGATGCCGCCAGCGTTGCGGCGATACATCAGTGGCCATGGTCGCGGCAGCACTATGCCGCGGTGGTCGACCGGCTGGTGCATGCGGGGGCCGCTTCGATCGCCTTCGACGTGGACCTGTCCTCCAAGTCGAATGCCGCAGACGATGCCGAACTCGCGAAGGCGCTGGCAAACGCCGGCGGCCGTGTAGTCCTTCCGACCTTCGCCCAGCGTGCGGGAGCGCACGACGTCCGCTCGATCGATACGCTGCCCTTGCCGATATTCCGTGCGCACGCGGCGCTCGCATCGGTCAACGTCGCTCCGGATGACGACGGGATCGTCCGCCGGATGCCGTTCGGAACCGTTACCGACAGCACGCCCCGTCCATCATTGGCGGCCTTTATCGGCAATCGATCGGGCGTCGCGGACAATTCGTTCAGGATCGCCTTCGGGATCGATCCGGCAACCATTCCCCGCCTCAGTTTCATCGATGTGCGCGATGGCAGGTTCGATCCCGCAGCCGTCCGTGGCCGAAACATCCTGATCGGTGCGACCGCGATCGAGATGGGCGATCGCTACGCCACCCCGGTCTGGGGCGTCATACCCGGTGTCGTCATACAGGCGCTGGCCGCCGAGAGCCTGCTGCCCGGCCTGCCATATACCGGGTCTTCCATCCTCTCGCTGATCGTCGGTTTGGCGGTGGGGGCCTTCGTTCTGCGATTGTCAAGGCTGCGCATCGCCGTTCTCGCCGCCATCATCGGGGTGACGGCGCTGCTCGGCATCGTCGTCGTCGCGCAAGTTCGCTACCAGTACTGGGCGTTGCTCGCCCCCGGGTTGGTGGTGATCGCAACGACGGTATTGGGCCGCACCGCGCTGCACCTTGCCAGGAAGTTCGATCATCAGCGCTGCACCGACGAGGTGACGGGCTTGCCCAACCGGATGGCGATGATCCGGGCACCGCTATCCGGGCCGTATACGGTGGGAGTCGCGCTGTTCGCAAACCTCGAACCGCTGCTGACCGTGTTGGGTCAGGCCGCGGAACGGGACCTGGTGATGCGCCTGGCGGAGCGGCTGCGGCTGGCCGCCGGCGACGTCGACATCTTCCGCATCGCCGACCGTCAGTTCGCGTTCACGCTGCCGGTGGAGGGCGATGGCGACGAGCTGCCCGCCCGGCTGCGAGCGATGCTGCTGAAGCCGATCGAAGTGAACGGGCGTCGGGTCGATCCGGCGATCCACATCGGGGTGACCGACGAGCAGGGACTGCTGACCGATCGACTGACCGCCGCCGCCCACGCGGCTGAACAGGCTGCGGAGGCTTCTACATTCTGGCACCATGGCACACTGGATCGTGCGATGCTGGAGCAGAAGGTATCGTTGATGGGCGAACTCGATCACGCCATTGCGACCGGCCAGATCGAGGTCCATTACCAGCCGAAACTGGCACTGGCCGCCGACCGGATCACCAGCGTCGAGGCGCTGGTCCGCTGGCGGCACCCGGATCGCGGGATGATCCGCCCGGACCTGTTCATCCCCTTGGCCGAGCAGGCGGACCGCATCGGGCCGCTGACATTGTTCGTGCTCGACCGGGTCACCCGCGACATCGCCGCCTGGAATGCGATGGGCCTGACGCTCAGCGCCGCGATCAACGTTTCGGCCCGGCTGCTGTCGGACGTCGTGTTCGGCGACGCGTTGCGGGCGGTGCTGTCCGCCGGGCGCATCAGTCCTGCCAGCCTGATTCTGGAAGTGACCGAGTCGGCGACGATCAACGCCCCCGAACGTGCCGCGCAAACCTTGTGTGAATACCGCGACCTGGGTTGTGCCATCTCCATGGACGACTACGGAACCGGCCAGTCGACGCTGAGCTATCTCCAGTGGCTGCCCCTGTCGGAGCTGAAGATCGATCGCAGCTTCGTCCAGCATGCGCACCTGAACCACGCCGATGGATTGATGGTGCGGTCGACGATCGATCTGGCGCACGGACTCGGGCTGAAGGTGGTCGCCGAAGGGATCGAGGACGAAGGCTGCCTCGCTTTCCTGCGCGATGCCGGGTGCGACATGGCACAAGGATATCTGATCAGTCGTCCTCTCCCCCGCAACGCGCTGGAGGAGTTGCTGCTTGCAGGGCGCCTAGCTGCCTGAACGTCAGCGAAAAAGTATGCCGCTTCGCGACCCGCCTTGCCGATGACGTACATGACGGCGAGACACGGCGGCGACATCGTTGATCCCGGCAAGGATCAGGGTACGCTCGAATTCCGTCCGCAATATCGTCAGGAGGCGATCGACGCCGGCCTCACCGCCGGCCGCCAAGCCGAAGAGGTAAGGTCGACCGATCGAACAGGCAGTCGCTCCCAGAGCCAGCGCCTTCACCACGTCAGAACCACGGCGAATCCCGCCGTCGCAGATGACGTCGGGTCCGTCGCCAACAGCGTTCCGCACCGCCTCGATCTGATCGATCGGAGCCGGGGCGCCGTCCAGCTGGCGCCCGCCATGGTTGGAGATCATGACGCCGGTCGCTCCCGAGGCGATCGAGCGGCGCGCGTCCTCGGGCGTCATCACGCCCTTGATCGCTAGCGGTCCGTGCCATTCGCGAGCAAGCCATTCGACATCGCGCCAATCGACGGAGCGGTCGAACTGACCGCCGATGTAATCGAACAGGCTCATCGGCCCCGCCGCCAGCGCATCGACCTTGTGGCTGACGTTCGCGAGGTCGAACTTCGACCCGGTCAGCGCGGGAAGCGACCAGGATGGATGGAGGGCGAAGCTGAGCAACGACCGGAGCGTCAGTGTCGGCGGCAGCGACAGGCCGCTGACGCGATCACGTTCCCGATTGCCGGCCACCGGCGTGTCGACCGTCAGCGCCAGACCGTGAAAACCGGCCTCCCGACAGCGCGCGACGAACTCTGCGGTGAGGCCGCGGTCCTTGAAGATGTAGATCTGGAAGACCTTCGGTCCGGCGAACGCCTGCGCGAGATCCTCCAGCCGCGTCGTACCCATCGTGGAGAGGCTGTAGAGGAGGCCGTGCCGTGCAGCCGCGCGCGCCACGGCCAACTCGGCATGTCCATGGAACATGCGTGTGAGGCCGGTGGGCGACAGCATCAGCGGCCAGCGCGACGGTTGGCCGAAAATCGTGGTTTCCGTCCGGATATCCGATACGTCGTTGAGGACGTCGGGGACCAGCTCATAGTCGGCGAATGCGGTGACGTTCCGCCGCAGCGACACCTCGTCGTCGGCACCGCCATCGATATAGTCGAAGATCGGCCGCGGCAGCCGACGGCGTGCCATCTGGCGCAGGTCGGCCACGTTGTTCGCGCGTTCGAGTCGCATCATGTGCCCCTGCTTCGTATATCGGTTATGGGTCAGTTCGTTGCCTGCATCTAGCGGCTGGGATCGTTCGCTGACAGGCGACAGTGCGGCTGGATCCGGTCTGTCGCACGCCCGGCTGGTTACTCGGTAGTCGATTCGGTTTGCCGCAAAGGGTAAGAGGCTCCTTCGATTGTCCCGGAGCATGCGTTGCCTTTCCTCTTGCGTCCGTTCTCGCTGCTGACGTTCCGCGCGATCCTTTGGCTGCTGGCGATGTTGGCGTTCGCCGGACCCGTTCAGGCACAAGCCGATGATCCGGTCGGCGGCGCGGTCAACAAGCTCGCCGCCGCATCGAACGAGGTACGCGCGGTCGAGCGGCAGGTCGATTCCGCCCGCACCCGCGAGGAGCGGGCAGCGCTGACCGACCGGCTATCGGCGGCCCGCGGTGTCGCGGCCGACATCGACGCCGTGCTGGACACCCAGATGGGGCTGGTCGATGCCAAGATCACCGAGATCGGACCGGCCACGCCGGGCATTGTCGACGCGCCCGATATCGCTGCGCAGCGTAAGCTGCTGAGCCAGCGTAGAGCGACGATCGACAGTGCGATCCGGCGCGGCAAACTCTTGTCCGTCGAGGCGCAGCAGCTCGCCGACCAGATCGCCGCCGACCAGGCCGCGGAGCTGGGACGTAGCTGGGCGACGCGCTCCCCGTCTCCGCTGACGCCGGCATTCTGGGCAACGATCGTGCAGGCGACGCCCCGCGACGTGATCAGGCTTGGTCGGTTCGTCGAGCAGGTCATGCACGACATCGGTCGGGGTCTCGTTGGTGGACGTCTGTGGCTGGCGGTCGTGGGAGCCGTCGCGGCCGTAGCGCTCGGCTGGCCGGCCCGCGTCGCCCTGCGCGAGGCCGGCCGCCGCTACGCCATCGGTGCCGCGCCCGGCCACCGCGTGCGCCGGACCGGCTATGCGATGTGGCGGCTGGTCGCCGGCACCGGGCTGCCCATCCTCGCGGCCCTTTCGCTGGTCCAGGGCCTGCGCTGGGCGGGGCTGACCGGTCCGACGGCGGAGCCGATCCTGTCGCAGTTCGTGTTCGCCGTCGGCATGGGGGGCTTTATCGGGGCGCTCGGCGCTGCGTTGCTGATGCGCAGTCAGGGATCATGGCGACTGCTGCCGATCGGTGACGAGGTCGCGCGCGCCCTGCTGCCTTGGGCCTGGATATTGGCGATCCTGACTGCCGGCGACATCCTGTTGTCGGCAACCGTTGAGACGATCCGCCTGAGCCAGACGGCGGTCGCCGCCACCGACGCGTTGCTGGCCGCAATCCGGCTGATCGCGATCGGCGGGATCCTGTTCACGCTGGGCCGCCTGCGCAGCCGGGCGCGGATCGCCGAGGAGGCGGCACTTGCGGGGCAAACCGAGGTGTCGACCCCCGCCGTCAGCAGTGCCGGCGCGGCGCGTGCCGGTGTAGGCATCGTCACCCTGTTCACGTGGCTGGTGACACTGGCCAGCGCACTGGCCTTGTTGGCGGGCTACACGGCGTTCAGCCTGTTCCTGACCCGGATCGTGATCGAGTGGCTGGCGATCGTCGTCGGCACCTTCTACCTGCTTCTCGCCTTCGTCGACGATGTCGTGACGACGGTCTTTTCTGCTGACAGCCGCGCCGGGCACCTGTTGGCGCGCGGTGTCGGCATCCGGCCGAACGCCATCGACCAGTTCGGCGTCCTGCTGTCGGGCATCCTGCGTCTGGGCCTGGCACTCGTCGCGATCGTCATGCTGCTGACCCCGTTCGGATCGGGTATCGACAGCACGGTCGAACGGTTCGGCGCCGTGGCGGATGGGATCACGGTCGGCGACGTCAACATTTCGCCCGGGGCGATCCTGCGGTCGGTAGCGGTGCTGTTCGTCGGCTTGGCGCTCGCGCGGCTATTCCTGCGCTGGCTGAACGAGCGGTACCTGCCGACGACGAGCATGGACGTCAGCGGGCGTAATTCGTTCGCGCTGATCGCCCGTTATCTCGCGGTTCTGCTCGCGGTGTTGTGGGGGCTTGCCTCGCTGGGTATCGGCATGGAGCGCATCGCCTTGCTGCTGTCGGCGCTGTCGGTCGGCATCGGGTTCGGCTTGCAGGCGATCACGCAGAATTTCGTCTCTGGCCTGATCCTGCTGGCCGAGCGGCCGGTGAAGATCGGAGACCTCGTGCGCATCGGAACCGAGGAGGGCGACGTGAAGCGGATCAGCGTGCGGTCGACCGAGATCGAGCTGGCCGATCACTCGACCCTGATCGTGCCCAACTCGGAGCTGATCACGAAGACGGTTTTGAACAAGACGATGTCGAATGCGCTGGGCCGCATGCAAATCCAGTTCTCGGTTCCGCTGGGCGTCGAACCGCAACGGGTACGCGATATCGTCCTGACCGCATTCGCCGACGAACCCGCGATCCTCGACGAACCCGGCCCGGTCGCCTTTATCGACAACATCGCGGACGGCCGCATCCTGTTCAACTGCTTCGCTCACACCTCCAGTCCGAGGACCGCATACCCGGCGCGAAGTGCCACCCTGCTCGCCATCCTCCAGCGCCTGGGCGAAGAAGGTATCGATGTCGGCACCGTTCCGCAGCAACTGCAATTGCTGCACTCCGACGAGCGTTCCGCCGGCCGTCCCAACGGAGGTCCCCAGCCAGCGTCCGGAAGCCGGCCGGGAGCAGATCCCGGCGACCCGTCCTGAGTCCGGTGGCAGGGAAGCAGAGTTAACTCGGCGCTAAATATGCAGGAGTAACGGCGACCTATGTTCGCTTCGCTTACCGCCCGTGTCGTCGGCATCGGCCTGATCGTCATCGCAGCGCTCACCTCGCTGGCAGGACTGCTGGCCGACGCTTCCTACCGAACGAGCGACAGCCTGCGCTGGGTGATCCACTCCGCCGAGGTGATCGAGACAACCGAGGAGGCGCTCGGCGATCTGCGCGAGGCAGAATCGGGTCAGCGCGGCTTCGTTCTGACCCGCAATCCCGCCTATGCACGGTCCTTTGAGGAAAGGATCGGCAGCTCGGGGCGGAATATCGCGCGAGTGGTCGCGCTGACCGCGGACAGTACGCTCCAGCACAATCGCGCCCGACGGATCGCGGCGTTGATGGCGGAACGGTCGGCGGTGCTGCGCCAGCCGCTCGACCTGGGTCGGCGGGGCGACTTCGCGGGAGCACGGACGATCATCGCGAGCGGCAAGGGGCGCGAACTGATGGATGCGATCGCCGTCCGGACGCAGGGCTTCCTCGAAGAGGAACGCATGCTCCAGACGACGCGCGGGGAAGCGGCCGCCCGACGACTGGCGCGTGGAAAGTGGCTGGCGCAGGCGGGTGCGACGCTGGTTGCGCTGCTGGTGCTGATCGGTTTCGCGCTGCTGATCCGAAGCATACGTCGACCGTTAGACACGATGATGCGGGCGATGAACGATCTAGGCAGCGGCATCGGCAAGGGCCGGATCGTAGACGCCATGGGCTCCAGCGAGTTCGCCAAGCTGGCGCAGGGCTACAACGACATGGTCGAACGGCTGGACATGGCGATCGCCGATCGTACGACGAGCGAGCAGCGGCTGCAGGTCGTCAACGTCGAGCTGCAGCGCAACGGGGAGGCGCTGCGCGAACGCGGCGACGTGATCGAACTGCTCGGCGGGATGGCGCACCGGATGCAGGCGGCGCGGACCGACGAGGAACTCGCCCAGATCATCGGCGTATTCGTTCCGCGCGTGCTGCCCGGCATCCCAGGTGCGCTGTATGCCCACAACAACTCGCGCAACATGCTGGTGCCCGTTGCAGGCTGGGCGGGGATGGAGGTCGCGCATGACGGCTTCGCGCCCGATCAATGCTGGGCATTACGCCGCGGGCAGAGCCACTGCGTCGCGGAGGCCGGTCGCGACATCGTCTGCGGCCATGCGGAGGCGGATCGGGTCTATCATTGCGAACCGTTGTTGGCCGGCGGCGAGGTGATCGGCGTGCTCTATCTGCTCGGCCGGATCGAGGCCGAGAGCCGGTTTCGGCTGGCGGTGCTGGTAGAGAACATCGCGTCCGCCATGGTCAATCACCGGCTGCAGCGGTCGTTGCGCGAGCAGACGATCCGCGATCCGCTGACGTCGCTGTTCAACCGGAGGTACATGGAAGAGGCGCTGACGCTGGAGATTGCCCGAGCGAGCCGTTCGGGAGCACCGCTCAGCCTGGTCATGTGCGACGTCGACCATTTCAAGCGGTTCAACGACGAATTCGGTCACGATGCCGGTGACGCCGTGCTCCAGACGGTGGCTGCGGAAATGAGAAGCCGCTTCCGCGAGGGTGACGTGGTCTGCCGCTACGGGGGCGAGGAGTTCACGGTGATCGCACCGGGTACCACGGCGGAAGCCCTGATGAAGCGGGTGGAGATGGTGCGCGAAGCGATCGCGGCGCTGAACGTGCGACAGAATGGCCGGTTGCTCGGGCCGGTCAGCATGTCGTTCGGGATCGCCACCTGGACGGATGCGATGGCGCGCGACGGATCCACGCTCGTCCACGCTGCCGACATGGCGCTGTATCGGTCCAAGCGGGAGGGGCGCAACCGCGCCTCGATCAGCTCGCTCGCCGCCTAGACCGTTGCCGGGTTGCCGAAGCGGCGCGTTGATGGGAAGACCGCGGCATGCGGATTTCGATAGCAGTCGGTGCGATCCTCGCCCTCTCGGCCTCGGCAGGTGCCCAGGTCGTTCCGCAGCCCTCCGCGAGGGTCTATCAGCGTGCGATCGCCGCCGGGTACAAGGCCGCGTTCTACTGCTCGGGTATCCTCAACGCCGGCCGCACGCCGGCGCAGATCGATGCCGACGAGCTCGGCGGGATCTATCCCGATTATGACGGAATCGTACCGACACTGACGGCGAAGGTGGATGGGCGCCTTCGGTCCGTGACCGTCGTCTTCGATGGCATGTTGCCACCCCGACAGGCCGTCTGGACCGAGGGAAAAGGGTGCGTCACCCTGCCGATCGGCGCGCGGCCGATGCCCAGGCGCCACCAGGCAGGGGCGGGGGCGATCCTGGGTCCCGATGCCCGACCCTGGCCGCAGGGCGATGGCGGTATAGCCCCGCGCCCGTCCGCGACGCTGGCGGGCATCGTCGACGGTGCGTTCAACGATACCTTCGGTCCCGGTACGAAGACGACGGGCGTGCTGGTGGTGAAGGACGGTCAGGTCGTGGCCGAACGGTACCGCGCCGGTTTCGGCCCCTATGTCTCCAACCGCACATGGTCGGTCGGCAAGTCGATCGCCGGCACACTGGTGGGGATGGCCGTCGCAGGCGCGGTCGATGTGCCCGCCGCCATACCGCAGTGGCAGGCGGACGATCCGCGGCGTGCCATCACCCTGAACCACCTGTTGCGCATGGCATCCGGCCTGCACAGCGACACTGCCGGCAATCGCACCGATGCGATCTACTTCGGCGGCACTGCGGTCGACGAGCAAGCAACGGGATGGCCGTTGGAGGCGGTGCCGGGCACTCGTTTCCGTTATGCGAACAACGACATCCTGCTCGCGATCTACGCGATTCGTCAGCGGATTGGGGAGGGTCGCTATCGCCAGCTGCCGGCCGATCTTTTCGGGCCGCTCGGCATGGCGCACACCGTCGCGGAAGCGGACTGGCATGGCAACTACATCCTCTCCAGCCAAGTGTGGTCGACCGCACGCGATCTGGCCAGACTGGGGCTGTTCTGGATGCAGGATGGCGTCTGGGCGGGCAAGCGCCTGCTGCCGCAAGGTTGGGTGCGGACGATGACGACGCCGAGTGGCCCGCAACCGGCGACCGGCCCCGGCTATGGCGCGACGATGTGGTTGTTCGGATCGGGGCAGGGGCTGCCCGCCGGAAGTTTCGCCGCTCAGGGGAACCGCGGCCAGTACGTGATGGTGATCCCGTCGCAACGGCTGGTGATCGTCCGCCGCGGCGAGGATCCCGGCGCGGCACGGTTCGACATCGCCCGCTTCGCCGCCGGCGTCGCCGCTGCGGCGCAGTAGAATTCGAGGCGGATCTACCGCGGCTCCGGCCGGCGGCAAAGGGAGATCGGATGATGAAGGCAATGACGAAGCTGCTCGGTGCGGTTGCCGCGCTCTCCCTCGCCACGGCCGCGCCGGCGCAGGATTACGCCAGCTACTCCGATGCCGCGATCGAGCGGGAATTGGCGCAGAAGGCGACGGTCGAGATGATCGCGATGGTGCCGATGCGCGACGGCATCGGGCTGGCGACCAACATATATCGGCCGAGGGACGCGAAGGGCGCCTTGCCCACGATCCTGTGGAAGACGCCGTACAATGAACTTGCCTATAAGGTCGCGACCAGCCGCCGTGCTCTGGAGGCGGTGAAGCGCGGCTATGCCTTCGTGGTGCAGAGCGAGCGTGGTCGGTACTTTTCGGAAGGCGCCTACGAGATACTCGGCCGTCCGCAGACCGACGGCTACGACACGCTGACCTGGATCGCGGCGCAGCCCTGGTCGAATGGCAAGGTGGGTACGCTGGGTTGCTCGTCCTCGGCGGAATGGCAGCTCGCGCTGGCGGGAATGAACCATCCCGCGCATGCCGCGATGGTGCCGATGGCGTCGGGCGCCGGCATCGGCAAGGTGGGCGCTTTCGAGGAGCAGGGTAACTGGTATACCGGCGGCGTGCCGCGGACGCTGTTCCACGTCTGGCTGTACGGTGTCGACAACCCGCTTCGGGCGCAACTGCCGACCGGGCTCGATCAGCCGGTGCGCGCGCGCATCGCCCGCTACAACGACCTGGGCGCGAAGAAGCCGGAGGTGAACTGGCCGTCGCAGATCCGCCATCTGCCCTATGCCGATCTGCTGAAGGATCTGGGAGAGCCACCGGCCACCTTCGAGCAATTCATCGCCCGTCGCGGCCCGGCCGACCCGGCGTGGCGGAGTGGGGGGCTGTATCACGACAACATGGGTTGGGGCGTCCCGGCCTTGTGGTTCAACAGCTGGTATGACGTGTCGATCGGCCCGAACATGGCGCTGTTCAACCATGCCCGTGCGGTCAGGTCGGATCCGGAAGCGAGCGCCAACCAGTATGTCGTGGTAGCGCCCAATACGCATTGTGCCTTTGCGCGGCTGGGACCGGACTTCCGATCGGGCGACCGTGATCTGGGCGACGCAAGTTTCGATGTCGACGGACAGGTATATGGGTTCTTCGACCGATGGCTGAAGGGTGATCGGGCGGCGTTTCCGTCGAGCACGCCGGCTGTTCGCTACTATAACATGGGTGCGAACCGCTGGTCGCAGGCGAAGCAGTGGCCGCCAGCCGGTGTTTCGACGATGCGGCTGTACCTGCGATCCGGCGGCCAGGCGAACGGACTGACCGGGGACGGGCGGCTCGACGGTGCGGCTCCTCCGGTCGGGGAAGCTGCGGACGGGTATAGCTACGACCCCGCGAACCCGGTCCAGACGGTCGGCGGTGGCGACTGCTGCAACGGTGGCCTCGTCACGGCCGGCGCATTCGACCAGCGTGGGATCGAAGCGCGCGACGATGTTCTGGTCTACACCAGTGACCCGATGACCCAAGCCACCGACGTGACGGGCTTCGTGCAGGCGGTGCTGAAGATCTCGTCCGACGCGCTGGATACCGACTTCGCCGTCAAGCTGGTCGACGTCGCGCCGGACGGAACGGCGTACATTCTGGGCGATACCATCCTGCGCGCCAGGTACCGCGACGGCTTCGACAAACCCGCGCCGATGGTGTCGGGACAGATCTATACGTTGCGACCGACACCGATCACCACCAGCAACACCTTCCTGCCGGGTCATCGTATCAGGGTCGAGGTGACGTCGTCCAACTTCCCCAAATTCGTCCGCAACCTGAACACCGGCGGCGACAACGAACGCGAGACCCGCATCGTCGTGGCGCACAACCGCGTCCATCACGCAGCAGACGCCGCGTCCTATATTGAGCTGCCCGTCGTGCGGCGGTAACCGTCCGGTGTTGCGAGGAGCCTGGCCGCTTCGCTAGTCGGCTTGGCCTCGATCGAGGCGCTGATCGACAACCGCCTGCCGTGTCAGTGTGGCAGGGCGAAGGCGATGATCGATCCGCCCGGGCGACGCTTGCGATCCTTGCCACCACCCGCAGCGATGGCAACGAACTGTCGGCCGCCGACCGCATAGGTCGCCGGTGTTGCCAGTCCCGCCGCGGGCAGCTCGGTCGACCAGAGCAGCCGCCCGTCGCGCTTGTCGAATGCGCGGAAGCGGCGGTCGTAGACGGTCGCGGCGATGAACAGCAGCCCACCCCTGGTCACCACGGCGCCGCCGTAATTCTCGCTGCCCGTCTCCTCCGGCCCGAGTTCCGGATAGCGGCCGAGCGGCTTTTTCCAGACCCACTTGCCGGTGTTGACGTCCAGCGCCGCGAGCGTTCCCCATGGTGGGGTCAGGGCAGGATAGCCGTCGGGATCGAGGAGCCGGTGATAGCCGTCGAAGACATATGGTTCGTTGAATGTCGCCTGCGCAGCGGCAGGTCCGGCATCAAGCTCGTTCCCGCGGTCGACCGGTGCCTTGGCCTCGCCGCGTAGATAGGCGACGAGTTCGGCCACCTCTCCCCGGGACAGTACGCCACCGAAGCCCGGCATCCGCCCGCCGCCGCTGGTGATCTGGCGGTCGAGCTGTTCGGCGCTCAGTCGCGTGCCGACGTCGCGCAGCCCGGGGATCTGGGGCGGGTCGCCGGCGCGATCGGTGCCGTGGCAGGCGGCACAATGATTGGCGTAGAGCGCCCCGCCGCCCGCACCCGCGACACGGGCCGGCCGCGGCTTCAGCCGCAGCGTCCACGCCATCTCGTTGGCGTTGACGTACAGCAGTCCGGTATCGGGATCATAGGCGCCGCCGCCCCACTCCGCGCCGCCGTCCATGCCGGGCAACAGCACCGTGCCCTGGATGGATGGAGGATCGAACGGGCCGCGATTGCGCAGCTTGGCGAGCGTGGCCGTAACTGCGGCATGGGCGGCCGGCGTCCGCCGCGTAACGATGTCGGGGGTGAGCCGCTGACGCGCGAAGGGTGCGATGGCCGTCGGCATCGGCTGGGTCGGCCACGCCTGCTCGCCGGGCATGTCGCTGGGCGGGACCGGCCGCTCTTCGATGGGATACAGCGCGCGTCCGTCGCGGCGGTCGAACACATAGACCAGACCCGACTTTGTGGTCTGCGCGATCGCCGGTACGCCCCGCACCGTCACCAGAGTCGGTTGAGCCGGAAAGTCGCGGTCCCAGAGGTCGTGATGGACGCTTTGGAAATGCCAGCGCCGGCGGCCGGTCCGGGCGTCGAGCGCGACCAGGCTGTTGGCGAAGAGATTGGCACCAGGCCTTGTCGGTCCGTAGAAATCGCGGTCGCCCATGCCGCTGGAGGCGACCGGGAGGAACACCAGCCCGCGAGCGACATCGATGGTCAGCCCGGCCCATACATTGGCCCCGATCTCCGTCTTCCACGCGTCGCGTGGCCAGGTCTCGGCACCGGGCTCGCCGGTGTGCGGGATGGTGTGGAACGTCCATCGGATCGCGCCGGTGCGCACGTCGAAGGCGCGGACGTCGCCGGGTGTATGCCCCGTCGAGCCCATGATGATCAAATCTGCGAACACCGCGCCGGGCGTGACGTTGTTGACCGTGAGCTGCTCCAGCGGCCGGCCGAAACCTTCCCGCAGATCGACCCGGCCACGGCGGCCGAAGCCGGTATCGGGCCTGCCGGTGTCGGCGTCGATCGAGATCAGCTCCTGCCCGAAGGTGAACAGGATGCGGCGCGCGGACCCGCCGGCCCAATAGGATACGCCGCGCAGGCGCTGGCGCGTCGCGACGGGGGTGACGGCGGGATCATAGGTCCACAGCTCACGTCCCGTAGCCGCGTCTAGGGCGACGAGCCGCCCCTTCGGCGTGACGATGTACATCCGCCCCGCGACGACGATCGGGTTCACCTGCATGTCGGATTGCGACCCGCCCTCGCCGAAAGCGTCGCCGCTGTCATATTCCCAGACTTTCACCAGTCGCGCCACGTTGCGTGCATTGATCTGGTCGAGCGTCGAGTAATGCGTGGCACCGGGATTGCCGTGATAATATGGCCAGTCGGCGCCAGACTGCGTCGCCGCTGCCATCCTGTCGGGCGGCGATGCAACGCCGCCCAGTGTCAACATCGCGGCGATTGCGCCCACTGCTTTGCCGTACCGGGCCGGTCGCAATCCCATGGTTTCTCCAAATCGCGACGATGTCATCGCTCGCCGTGATCACAGCCTAAGGACGTCCGGGCCCCGGCGCCAGCGTTGGGATGATCCGGAGATCGCGATATGACCTAGGCGGCCGGTCCGGATCGTCACAGAGCAATCAGCCGTGAGTTTCGGCGATGCAGGGCCACTGCTCGCGTCCACGGATGCCAGCCGAGTTGCCCGCCCGCGCCAGCCGTATTGGCCGTCGTCTGCGAATCTGCGTCTGCCCGACGTTATGGCCCTTTACTGCTGGTCGTTGGTTCCGATCGCGAGTACTCCGACGTCGGACGCTCGCCGCGGCAGGTCCAACCCGGAGCCGACAATGCACTGGTCTGAGACGCATCTTCTGGTTGGCGCGGCTCGCATCGGCCTCGCATCAGCTAATCGACCTTCGCGAGGAATCGCTGCGAAACCTGTTCGGGCGCGTCGGATTTGCCGACGATGACGTGCAATCCGGCGCAGCGCGGGCCGCGATGACCTCGCGGGATCAGGGAACCAGCCTGCTGTTGGCCGCAGCCATCGGGCTGGCATGGTGCGCCATTCACGTCGGTGGCATCTTCTTCTGGGAGTGGAGCGTCGCATCCGGCGTGCTGGCGGTACTGCTGGTCATGCTTCAGGCCTGGCTGAGTACCGGCCTGTTCATCATCGCCCACGATTGCATGCACGGATCGCTGGCGCCGGAGCAACCCGCGCTCAACAGAGCGGTCGGCACCATCTGCCTGGGGCTCTATGCCGGGCTGTCGTACCGTGCGTTGTATCCAAAGCATCACGCTCACCATGCGGCGCCCGGCACCGATGCCGATCCGGATTTCAATCCGGCGGCACCCAGCGCCATCGGATCATGGTTCCTGCGCTTCTTCCGCAATTACTACACGCACGCACAGATCGTTCGGATCACCTTCGCGGCCGTCGTGTACATGCTGACCGGCGCGTCGTTGCTCAACATCATCGTTTTCTGGGCGGTGCCTGCATTGCTGGCGCTCCTTCAGCTTTTCCTCTTCGGCACGTATTTACCGCACCGGCACGAGGCCAGACCCTTTGCCGATGCACACAACGCCCGCGGGAACGATTTCTCGCCGCTGGCATCTCTGGCCACCTGCTTTCATTTCGGTACCTATCACCACGAGCATCATCTCAGCCCCATGACGCCGTGGTGGCGGTTGCCGGGGATGAGGCGTTCACCTAAGCGGCGCGTCGATCCACGAGGCAGCGGCGGCGTGCATCTCCGCCGCTAACCGGAACGTATGGTGGGGAACGCGATTCCGTATCAGGAACGGCGCGACATATCTTGTTAGTGCACTGGCAGGCTGGGCATTGATTAGCCGACAGGGTAGGCACCGAGGCCGGTCGAGATGCCACAATCCTGCCGTCACCTCGCCCAAGCCAGCAGACCCCATCTGACGTGGGACGCCGTCGCTTCAGGAGAGGGGGGCGGGCAACATCCTGCCCGCCCCGACAGTCACTTCTTCTTTGGAGCCCGCTTCGGCGCGGCGGCTGCCTCGGCGTCTTCCTCCTCGTCCGGCTGGTCTTCACCCGCCTCGGTCAAAGCCTCGCCCAGCGCCTTCAGCTTGTCCTGCGACTTATCAGCCTTCTCGGCGATCTTGGTCGTGGCGGCTCCCAGGCGATGAAGGAGCGCGTGGACGCGGTCGGCATCGGGTTCGTCCTTCTCCAACTGCTTGCGCAGCGAGCCGAGGTCGCGAAGGATGCCCTTGGCACCCGTCACATCGACGTCCGACAGTGCGGCCTCCCAATCCTCGACCATGTCGGCACCCTTGGCGGGCTTGGTCTCGTCCAGTCCGCGATTGATCGCATTCATCGTTCCGGCAAATTTCACGGCCATCAGGATCGTCCTTCCGAAGTGCAGGCAAACGCCGGCGCTGGTCAACGATGCGGTCCCACCGGATATCCTCTCGCATCGGGGCGGGGGATGATCGATGTTACCGTTCCTACGTTTGCCATCCGACCAAGGGTGTCGGACGAACAACTCACCGCGCCGGTCGACCATCGCGGCATGCACCGTCGGGCGGCGGGAGGCAGTTGTGCGACGACAAATACTTTATGCACGCCGGCCCGGCTTTCTGACTGGTCGTGTTACAAGGGCATGCCCGCCGACGGCACGGCGTGAAGCCGCTCGATATCCTGACGCGGCGGCGCACCGAACAGGCGGCGATATTCGCGGCTGAACTGTGACGGACTCTCGTAACCGACTGCGAAGCTGGCTGTCCCTGCCGTCGCGCCCCCGGCCATCATCAGGCGGCGAGCCTCCTGCAATCGCAACTGCTTCTGATATTCCAGCGGCGTCATCCGCGTGATCGCCTTGAAGTGCGCGTAGAGCGACGAGGGGCTCATTCCCGCCTCGGCGGCGACCTCGTCGATGCGGATCGGCGCATTGAAGCGGCGGCGTATGGCGGCGATGGCGCGGCTTACCTGATTCAGGCGGCTTCCTGCCGTCGCCATGCGGCGCAACATGGGACCGTGCGGGCCGGTGAGCAGACGATAGAGGATTTCGCGCTCGATCAGCGGCTGCAGCGTCGCGATCGTCTCGGGCCGGTCCAGCAGTCCGATCAGCCGGCAGGCGGCATCGATCAGGTCCGGGTCGCCGGGATAGACGCCAAGCACCGGCAGGTCGTCGCGCGAGGCCGCTTCCCCGTTGCCCTCTGCGGTCATCAGGTCGGCCAGCGCCGCGATGTCGAGGTCGATCTTGCAGCAAAGATAGGGCCGCCCGGGGCTGGCATCGATGACGTGGCCGACCAGTGGCAGGTCGACGGAGACGAGCAGGTAATGCGCCGCGTCATAGGTGACGCTGTGATCGCCGATCGACACCTGCTTCGATCCTTGGGCGATCAGGCAAAGCGAGGCCTCGTAGACGGCGGGTGTGGGTGTGCTTGGCTGATCGGCGCGGATCAGCGAGACGCGTGGCATCGTCGTGGTGCAGATACCCGCGCCGCCGACGTGGCGGTCGATGGTGCTGGCGAGTTCGGTGATCCTGTCCATGGCCACTCGATCGGCCAAGTCGATCGGCTCCGCAAGCGCGCCGCCTGCATGTTCGGAGGATCGGGCAAAGCGTTCGGACGATCCGCCTATCACTGGACGTGACCGCCGGGCCATCTGGGCTTCGTCACATATTGTGGACAGGAAGCACCATGACGCGGAACATCGACAAGGTGGTACTGATCACCGGCGCATCGAGCGGGATCGGCGAGGCGACCGCGCATGAACTGGCTTCGGGGGGAGCGCGGCTGTTCATCGGGGCGCGCCGCGGCGACCGACTGCAGGCATTGGCGAGCAGGCTGGGGGAGAACGTCGCCTGGCGGGAACTCGACGTTACCGACGGTGACGATTTCGACGCCTTTGCCGCCGCCGCGGAGCAGCGCTTCGGCCGTATCGACGTGCTGGTGAACAATGCGGGTGTGATGCCGCTTTCCCCGCTCGCCAGCCTGAAGCGGGACGAGTGGAAGCGGATGGTCGACGTGAACATCCACGGCGTGCTCAACGGTATCGCCGCGGTGCTGCCACGCTTCGTCGCGCAGAAAAGCGGACACGTCGTCAACGTCGCATCGGTCGCCGCACACATGGTGATGCCCACCGCCGCCGTTTATTGTGGCACCAAGCATGCGGTGCGCGCCATCACCGAGGGATTGCGCCAGGAGCATGACGAGATCCGCTCCACCCTCGTCTCGCCGGGCGTCGTCGCCACCGAACTTGGCCACGACATCACCGATCCTGCCATTGCTACCGCATTGAAGGGATGGCGCCAGAAGTCGCTGACGCCGGACGCGATCGCCCGCGCCGTTCGCTACGCGCTCGAACAGCCGGAGGGCGTCGACATCAACGAGGTCATTGTCCGCCCGACGGCGGCCGACATGTAGCATCCTCGCCGCGCCAGCCTTGCCAGTACAATGACCTGCAGGGCTGGCTTTCGTCCGCCGATCGACTGTCCGCGAAAGCTCAATGCTCGCCGCGGACATGCTCCCATACGGCCGAGATGACGACAGAACCCTCGCCGACGGACGATGCCACCCGCTTGGTCGATCCCGCCCGCACATCGCCGACGGCGTAGATGCCCGGTCGCGACGTGGCATAGGGTGACGAAGCCTGCGCCGCCGCGCCCGTAAGGACAAAGCCTTTTTCATCCATTGCGACGAGGTCGGCGAGCCAGCCGGTGTTGGGAGCGGCGCCGACCATGACGAACATGGCGCAGGTATCGATCGTCCGTTCGCCATGCACGTTCCGGATCGTCACGGCCTCGAGAGCATCGGCGCCGTGCAGTGCGGCGACGTGGGCGCCGTACTCGATGGTGATCGCCGGATCGGTCTCCAGCCGGCTGGACAGATAGTGCGACATCGACGTCGCCAGCGTATCCGACCTGACCAAGAGGCGCACATGGCGGGCGATGCGGCTCAGGAACATCGCCGCCTGACCGGCCGAATTGCCGCCGCCGATCACCACGACCTCCGCGTCGTGGCAGAAGCGGGCCTCGTTCTCGGTTGCGGCGTAGTAGATGCCCGCGCCCTCCATCTCCTCCAGTCGCGCGAGGGAGAGGCGGCGGTACTGGACCCCTGTCGCGACCACGACGGCACGGGCGCGAATGCGCTGGCCGTTGCCGAAGGTGGCGCAGAAATCACCCTCAGCCATCTGTTCGAGCGTCGCGACACGGCGTGGCATGACGAAGCGCGTGCCGAACTTCATCGCCTGGATCTCACCGCGCCAGACCAGATCGGCGCCCGAGATGCCGGTCGGAAAACCCATATAGTTCTCGATCCGGCTCGACGTGCCCGCCTGGCCGCCGATCGCGATGTCGTCGACGACCAGCGCCTTCAGCCCTTCGGCTCCCGCATAGACGCCGGCCGCGACGCCCGCCGGTCCGGCGCCGACGATCAGCACGTCGAAGGCACCGTCTTCCGGCAAGTCCTGATCGAGGCCGAGCAGGCGCGCGACCTTCTCCGGCGTGGGGTCGGTAACGATCAGATCGCGGCCGAACACGACGACGGGAGCATCCGGGCCGGTGCCGCAACTGCTGGCGACCGCCGCGGCCTCCTCACTCCCGATCCCATAGGATCGATAGGGCACCCGGTTGCGCGCGGCGAACTCCGCTATCCCTCGGATCGAACGGTCGACATCCTCGCCCACCAAAACGAGCATGCCGTCGCCGGATTCCAGCTGACGCCGACGGCGCGCGGCCAGGACCGTGATGATGATGTCCGACATCTCCGGCACGGCCGACATCAGCCGCAGCATCGCGCGCCGGGGCACCTCGGTCACGACCGTATCGCGGGCCGCCCGCATCGGCATCGACCAACTGCCGCCGGACAGGAGCGATATCTCGGCCATGAACTGGCCCGGGCCCAGCGTCGACGGCACCAGCCGCTCTTGCGTGAACGGATTGACGACCTCGATCTCGCCCTGCTCGACATAGACGAAGCAGTCGGCCGGTGCGCCTATCTCGGCCATCGACGCGCCCTTCGCATAGTGCGCCTGCCGTCCGGCGGCGCGGATGGCCGCGACGTGATCCGGCGCCAGGGGAATTCGCTGCATCTCGCGCAGATCGCGCCCGATCGTTTCCATCGTCACCTCTCGCCCCGACGACTGGCTACCGTGCCCGTCGGCCGCGGGCAACCGGCCTGGACCATGTGCGCCCCGTCGTTGACGCCGTCCGGGCCAGCTTGCACACAGCCCCCGGACGAGCGGGCAAGGGGGACGACTTCGTGCATGCGGCGGCGAATTTCGAGCTGATCATCGGCATGTTCCTGGTGGTGCTGGCCCTCCACTACCTTGCAAGCCGGCTGGCACTGCCGCCGGCGGCGGCGCTGATCGTGGGTGGTTGCGCGGTCGCGTTCATGCCGGGGCTGCAGGGTATCGCGATCGATCCGGAGCTGGTCCTGGTCCTGTTTCTGCCCCCCTTGCTGATGGATGGTGCCTGGTTCACCGCGATCGCACCGTTCCGCCGCCACATGGCGGGCATCCTGTCGTTGGCGGTCGGCGCCGTCCTCTTCACCACGGTGATCGTGGCGCTCGTGGCCAGGTTGCTGATGCCCGAGCTGCCATGGGCGGCCTGTGCCGCGCTGGGTGCGATCCTGTCGCCGCCCGATGCGGTGTCCGCCCGCGCCGTGTTGCAGCGGGTGACACTGCCGCGGCGCCTGATGACCCTGCTGGAGGGCGAGAGCCTGTTGAACGACGCTGCGGGACTGGTCCTCTTCCGGTTCGCGGTCGCGGCAGCGGTCACCGGCAGCTTCAGCCTGGGCGCGGCGACCGGCACCTTCTTCATGCTGGTGGCCGGCGGCATCGCCGTCGGTGCCGCGATCGGCAGCCTTTGGGTGTTCCTGCTTCGTCGGCTGGGCGACGATACCCTGATGATCGCGGCGACCGTGCTGGTGTGCTGGACCGCCTACATCGCCGCCGAACTGTTGCACGTGTCCGGCGTCATCGCCGTCGTCACCGCGGGCCTGACCTGCGGCTGGTATCAGCACGTCGTGTTTAGTGCGAGCGTCCGCATCCGGGCATTGGCGTTCTGGCAGGTACTGGTCTTCCTCCTCGAAGCCGCCGTCTTCCTGCTCATCGGCCTGTCGCTCCGCAGCCTGTTGGACCGGGTCGGTGGACTCGGCATGGTCGTGGACACGATGGCTCTTCCTGTGCTGCTCATCGTCGCCTCGGTCATCGTCGCGCGGTTCCTCTGGATATTCGGTGTCGATGCCGGCTTCGCCGCCGTCCGCCGACTGGGATGGACGCGGCAGCATCCTCTCGGCCCGCGGGCCGCGCTGGTGATGAGCTGGGCGGGGATGCGAGGCGTGGTAACACTGGCGGTTGCGCTGTCATTGCCGGAAGCCATGCCGGCGCGAGACCTGATGCTCGTGACCGCCTTCGTCGTGATCCTCGTCACCGTGCTGTTGCAGGGAACCTCTCTCGCGTGGGTCATACGATGGGCCGAGCCGCCCGAGGACGGCAGCACGCATCCGCCGCTCGATCTCCATGCCGCGGAGACGATGATGTTCCGCGCCCAATTAGTGGCGGTCGAGCGCGAGGCATTGGATGCCGAAGGCGCGGTCATCCATCCCCAGCTGCTGCGACGCTATCGCACGCGGGCGACGGTTGGTGACGCGTTCGACGGGACGGCGGAGGAGCGGAATGCTGCGATCGCCAGCCACTTCGACGTGATCATTGCCGCGGTCGCCGCCGGCCGGGCCGAGCTTGTCCGCCTGCACCGCACCGGCAGCATCGACGACGAGACGCTTCACGACCTGGAGCATGATCTCGATCTGGAAGAGCTGGCCGCCGTGGCGGCGAAGGGCTGATCTGGGTCTAGATGGGTGCGGGATAAGGCTTCCGGCTTGTCCGCATGACGGCAGCCTGTACCCTGTGGCGATGAAGTGCTTCTACAATGGGCACAATCACGGCGGGAGGGATGGCGATGCGCACGATCAGGATGACTCTCGCAGCGGGTGCCGCAGCGATGTCCGTCGCAGCGTCCGGTCAATCCGCACCCGTGCCCGCCAAACGCTCCGGACCGCCGCCAATCGAGGATTACGCAAGGCCACTGACGTTCCCGAAGGAGGATCGCGCGGAGGCGGCCAAGCATTTCAACCGCGCCCGGATCCTCGCCGGTGACGACCTATTCGTCGATTTCGCCCACCGCTGCATCCTCGATGCCCGCTACAAGGCGCGCACGGCGGGCGAGCAATATTACGGCTTCGTCGAACCCCATGCGGTGTTCGACGACCTGTTTTCGGTCGGCCAGATGCTGGTATCCTCCTGGGCGCTGCGTACCAGCGCCGGCATCTTGCTGTTCGACGCGCTGAACAATGAGACCGAGGCTCGGGAGATCATCGTCCCCGGCCTGCGGCGCATGGGCCTGAAGCCGGAGGACGTTAAGTACCTCGTTCTCACCCATTCCCATCCCGATCATTATGGCGGTGCGCGCTATTTTCAGCGGACCTACGGTACCCGGATCATCTCGTCGGGGATCGACTGGAACGCGATGGAAGCGCCGGACCGGTTGAAGGTGCCGGGCTGGGGCGATCCGCCCACACGCGACATCACCGTCGTCGACGGGCAGACGATGACGATCGGCGGCACGCCCATCACCTTCTACATCACCCCGGGGCACACCGTCGGCACGGTATCGACGATCTTCCCTGTCACCGATCGGGGCCGCAAGCATGTCGTCGGCTTCTATGGCGGGCTCGGCCTGCCGATGACGGCGGAGCTGCGTGCGCAACAGGTCCGGTCCATCGCACGCTGGGTGGACATCGCGCGAACGGCGGGGGTCGACAGCCAGATCGGCAACCACCCGCTCCATTACGAGGGGCTCGAGCGGCTCGAGATCCTCCGTTACCGCCAGCCGAACCAGCCGAACCCCTTCGTCGTGGGCGCCGACACCTACCGACGATACATGCAGATGCAGTCCGAGTGCGTCCGCCTGTGGGTCGCGCGGAACGGGGAGTCGCAGCCCTGACCCGATACCCGCGTTCTGCTCATATCCTCGTGACACGGTAGGACGATAAGCATAAGCCTCTGTGAAGAAAAGAAGAACGGGAGGGTAGAGAGCATGTCGACGTTGCGACGAACCGCCGGCTTTACGTTGGCCGCCATCACCCTGCTGGGGGCGGCGCCGGTGCCGCCATCCCGACCGCCGATCACCGGCATCTCGCATCTGGCGGTCTATGCTCGCGATCTCGACAAGGCCGATCATTTCTACAGCCACGTGCTCGGCGCCAAGAAGGGGAGCGATCCGGAGAACCCTGCCGGCGTCCGCTACTATCTGAGTGGTCGCCAGTTCGTCGAGGTTCTGCCAGCCGGAGTGCGGCAAGGCCCGAGCATGCTGGCGCATGTCGCCTACACGACGACGGACGCGTCGGCGCTGCGGGCGTGGATGGCCGCGCGCGGGCAGGGTAAGCTGGGCGCGATCATGCGTGGGCCGGAGGGCGACCTGTGGTTTGCGACAAACGACGCGGAAGGCAACGAAGTCCAGTTCGTCCAGCCGGGCCGCAGGAGCGCTGCGGCGGTGCCCGGTGCGATCAGCGGCCGCATCATCCATGTCGGCTATGCCGTGCATGATCGTGCCAGGCAGGACGGATTCTATCGGCAGTTGCTCGGTTTCCGCCCCTATTGGTTCGGCGCGTTCCAGCCAGACAAGGTGGACTGGGTGTCGCAACAGGCACCGAACGGGCGTGACTGGCTGGAGTACATGATGATCGGACCGGGTTCGGACGTGCCGCTGGAGAAGGTCGATGCGCGGCAGCTCGGCGTCCTCAATCACCTGTCGCTGGGCGTACCCAACATGCAGGCGGCGGTGACGACCCTGTACAAGGAGGATCGGTTGAGCCCGCGCCACGACGGACCGCAGATGGGCCTGGACGGCAAGTGGCAGGCCAACCTCTACGATCCCGACGGTACCCGTGTGGAACTGATGGAGTTCCAGCCCGTAACGAAGCCGTGTTGCTCATCGTTCACGGCCGAGAGCCCGACGGAATAGATGCACGCTTTCGGCACGGACGGTGCGCCCGCCGTCCGTGCGGCTCACCGTTGCAACCAGTAGGTGACGACGAAACATGCGATCGTCAGCACGATCATGGCCACGATGAAGCAGGTGTCGGCCACCCGCTCCAGCCAATGCAACCGCATCACCGACTGCACCCGCAACGCGAAGTAGGACGACAGCATCGCCGCGAGGAACAACACCGCATCGATCGTCAGCAGGTCGTCGGCCAGAGTGTGGACATGCCGGGCGCTGATCGCGACCTGGATGATGCCGATCGCCGTCAGGCAGACGCCGACCATCGCCGCCGCGATCGGGCAGATCAGCCGGCACGTCCGGTCGTCCAGAGAGGTCCGGCGGCGGCCGTGGCGGGCGGGCGTGGTCACCGGCCCGTCCCGGCGGTAGCGGTCGTGCTGCTCGTCATGCCGGTGCCATGACCGATGTGGCGATACCCGGCACTGGCCGGTTCGTGACGGATCGGTAATGTGCCGCCCACCCGCCCGGTACGGCCGGCACGCTATGGGTGATCGTCGCGCCGGTGGCGGCGCCCGCCTGTGCGGTCACGAGCACCAGGGTCTTGGCGGGTACGCGCGAGGATGGGAGTGAGGCGATGACGAAGATCTTGGTGGTCGAGGACGATGCGGCGACCGCCGACTTCATCGCGAAAGGGTTGGAAGAGGCCGGCTTCGTCGTAGATCGGGCCGCCACCGGTCGCGACGGGCTCTTCCTGGCAACCGACGGCAGCTATGGCTGCATCGTGCTCGATCGCATGCTGCCGGGAATCGACGGAATGGCCGTGCTCGCCGGCATGCGCGGGGCCGGCATCGTCACGCCGGTCATCATCCTGTCCGCGCTAGGCGCGCCCGAGGATCGGGTCCGGGGGCTGACCGAAGGCGCCGACGACTATTTGACCAAGCCCTTTACCTTTGCCGAGCTTCACGCGCGCATCGCGCTTCTCGTCCGCCGCGGCGCCGCCGCGACCGGTGGCGTACCGCAGACTGTGTTGCGCCACGACGATCTGGAGATGGACCTGCTGTCGCGCCGGGTCCGGCGGTCTGGCCGACCGGTCGAACTGCAGCCGCGCGAGTTCCGGCTGCTGGAATTCCTGCTGCGCCATGCCGAACAGGTCGTCACCCGCACCATGTTGCTTGAGGGCGTGTGGGACTATCACTTCGATCCGGGCACGAACGTCATCGATGTCCATCTCAGCCGCTTGCGTCGCAAGGTCGACGACGGATTCGGCTACCCGCTCCTCCACACCGTCCGCGGCGTCGGATACCGGCTTGGTTCGACGGCATGAGGCGCACCGGCACGACCACCCGGCTTGCCATCCTCGTCTTCGGTTTCCAGGTGGTCACCGCCAGTCTGCTGCTCGCGGGGCTGGGCGCCTATGTCCGCTGGAACGTGACCGCGCGGGCAGATGCGGCTGCGCAGCTGCTGCGCGACGATCTGCTGTCCGTCTACGCGCGGGACGGACTGCCGGCGCTGGCCAGCACGATCGTTGGCCGCACTACGCGTCGCTCCACACCGGGCGCGGTTATCCTGCTCGCCGATCGCAACTATGTTTTGATCGCGGGCACACTGGCCGATTGGCCAAGCGGGGTAAGAGTGTTCGGGCCGCCCATCCGCGCCACCCTCCATCGCACCGGCCGGAACGAAGCGGCGATGCGTGTCATGGCCACCCGGCTGCCTGATGGCTCCCACCTGCTGACCGGCATGGTGATGGAAGGAGAACAACGCGCCTTGGCGGTCGTCGGCGAGGCCAGCCTTGCCGCACTGGCGCTGGCCGTGCTGCTTGCGCTGGGCACCGCGCTGATCGCCGCCCGCCTGTTCGCCGCGCAGCTGGCAGAACCGGTGGAGGCACTGGAGGCGGCCCGACGTGGCGACCTATCCCACCGGGTCGTGGACGATGGCGGGCGGGACGCCTTCGCCTCGCTCGGCCGCGTGGTCAACGCCACGCTCGACCGGCTACAGGGCCTCATCGCCGAGCTGAAGCTGGCGACCGATGCGCTTGCGCATGACCTGAAGTCGCCGATCACCCGGTTGCACGCCGCGCTCGACCATGTCGGCCGCGCGCTGGATGATCCCGACCGGGCAGCAGCCGCGCTGCGCCGCGCTCAAGATGAGGGCATGCGGTTGCTGGGCGTCGTCGAAACCGCCCTCAGCATCAGCCGGGCCGAGGCGGGGATCGGCCGGGAAGGATTTCGGCCGGTCGATCTCGCCGCGATGATCGACGATCTTGCCGAAATCTACGGCCCGCTGGCTGAGGATGCGGGGCGCGCGATCACGGTCGATCGTACCGACGCATTTGAACCCGTGTCGATCCATCGCGAGTTGCTCGGGCAGGCATTGGGCAACCTGATCGACAATTCGCTGAAATACGGTGGCGGAACGATCCGCCTGACGCTGGATCGCTCGCCCGGCGGTGTCCGCGTCGGCGTCGTCGATCGCGGCGGGGGTATCGCCGGGAGTGACCGGGCGGCGGCGTTGCGCAAGTTCGGCCGGCTCGATTCCGCACGGGGCGGCACCGGTGCCGGGCTTGGTCTCTCACTCGCCGCGGCCGTCGCGCATCTCCACAACGGCGATCTCACGCTGGACGATGCCGATCCGGGGCTGGCTGCGTACATCGTGCTGGGCGCGCAGGGATAGGGGCCGGCGGATTAGCGCACGTCTCCGGCGGAGCACGGCCGAAGATACGGGGTGGCCGGAGGCGGCATACTCATAAACGAGCCGGTACGCCGGCTCACTCGGCGGCGGCAGAGCGGAAGGCGAGCGGCTTTGTCCAGGTGGCGATGGGCTGCAAAGTGTGCTTGTCCGCCAACGTCCGCCCGTTCAATCTCACAGTCATCGAGCGTCGCGGTCGGTTGACTGGCAACGCCTCTCGCCGTTTGCATTCGGCGAGGTCCGGGATTGGCGGGCGGTCACAAGGAAGGATGCCGTCATGACGATCACGCGCCGTACCGTTTTGGCTGGGACCGCAGGTGTCGCCGGAGCCGCAACGACGATTGCCTCGTCGAATGTCGCCGCCATGGCGAAAGGAGCCAACCCGGCGGGTCTGCGCCTGCTGACTTCCACCGACGGCGCGTTCACCCCGCCCCGTGGGACGCCGGTGATGAAGTTCAGCTTCTCCAATCCCGAGCCATCGATCGAATTCGGTGGTTTGTTGTTCGGGTTCGAGGTCATCACTTTCGAGAATAATTATGGCATCGATCCTGCGCTGGTAACTGTGCAGCGGACAGGCGACCGGTTGCTGCTGACGGTCAGCGGGCTGACCTGGGCGGGGGGGACCCGCAAGCGATCGGGTTCGCTGACCGCCACGCTGATCAAGACTCCGGCGGGCGCGTTCGAGTGGCAGGTGTCTGCCACGATGGATCTACCGATCAAGTCGATCAAGACGATCGTACGCGGCCTTCCGCGCGGGCGGCTCTCCATGTCCGCAAACGAGTGGAGTGAACCGGACGAGAGCGACCACGTCTTCGAATATCCCGCCTTGATGGGCGGAATGGCGACGCCGCTGGTGGCGATCGAAGCGCCGGACAAGCGCGTCTGGGGTATTTCCGCGCTGCAGACGGAAGTCCGCCCGGCACGGTTCGCCTTCCTCGCCGGACCAAATGGATACAAAACGGAACTGCTATACGAGCAGGCGGGCTGGGAGCGGAGCGGACAGGTGACGACCTGCCGCTGGCGTATCGCCGTGGCAAGCGACTTCGCGGGTGTGGCGCGTCCACATTTCGAGATGGTCGAGGCGGCCTGGCGCATCCCCGCGCTGCTCGAGCGCAGGGACGCGCCCGAGTGGGTCAAGCACCTTGGGCTGGTGCTGGCGCTGCACGGCGAGCATTGGACGGGCTATGTCCTCAACGATTTCGATCGTCAGCTGGAGATCCTGCGCTGGACGGCCAGGCAGATCGACCCGCGTAATGTCATGGTCTTCCTGTCGGGTTGGGACGGACGCTATTACTGGGACTATCCCAACTTCACCATCGGCAAGGCCGTGGGCGGCGAGGCTGCATTCCGGCGCCTCGTGACGGAGGGGCGGAAGCTCGGTTTCCGCTTCGCACTGATGTTCGGAACCAACATCGCCAATCCCGCCTGGTCCGATTTCGATCGGATCGCCGACGCGCAATTGCGAACCATCTACGGCGTTCCGTTCGCGTCCGATTACGTCGATTGGGACGGAGACCGGAAAGGCGATGCTTACATGGTCTTCATGAACGTGGCGGTGAAAAGCTGGCGGGATCACCTGAGGTCGCGAATCTCGGGCATGCTGTCACGGTATCCGATCGACGCCTATTTCCTCGATATCTGCGGTTTGTGGGAGAATAATCTGCAGGGCGATCAACAGGTTGGTACTCGGATGCTGGTCGAAGAACTGGCCATCGCACATCCGGGCGTCATGCCCATCGCCGAGATGGCCTATGACGCGATGATGGGATTTATCCCGATGAACCAGGTAGCGCGGTATCCGCTGTTCCCCGAGGCGAGCTTCGGCAAGGTCGCATCGTTCAGCCATCTCAGCCGCGCGGCACCGGGGCGTGGCTCCAGCGGCGTTCACGAGATCGGCTTCACGACCTATCGCCCGGTGACGATCGACCAGCGCCAGATTCCGACGATAACCTTCGTGGACGATACGTTCACTGCACAGCGCGACCTGGTGATGAAGGAAATCGCGACGGCGAAGTTGCGGTTCGCCGCTCGCCGACAGCGAACGTAATTATCGCATCGGCTGCAATCGGCCGCCGAGCGCTTCGGAGGCACGCCTTGAGATCAAGATCTCCATGCCAAGTCAGTTAGTTATAAAGAGGGTGAATGGAGTGTTCACTTACTTGTAGAGCCAAGCGTTAAGGCGTTTTTTACCGACGTCCGATTAGGTGATCCCGAACCTGCCATCGGGATAACACCATTGACCGTCGATTTCTTGCGTCTCGGAGCACTGCGTGGCTCCTCAAGGCTCCCGGGTGCGCTGCGAGCCGCTACCCTGCTCGGATGCGTCGTACTGTCCGCCTGCGGCGGAGGTGAGGCGGCCACGACGGATGCGGGCATCACCGTCGTCTCGGCGGAGCCGGTACCGGTCGCGACTCCAACTCCTACGCCGACCCCATCGCCGACATCGGGCACGTTCGCGTGGTGTTCGGTTGAGGGAGGCAAGTGCGAGTTCGAGGGTACTGGGACGGTACGTTTCGGGACGGATACGCAGTACATCACGGCGACGGCGACCGGATCGATGGCGTGCACGAACGCGGCGTTCGGGACGGATCCGGCACCGGGAGTGGTCAAGCAGTGCTGGGCCAGCACGAAGGTATTGGGAGCGACGGCAGGTGTGTCGCGTCCATTTCAGCTGGGTGTGAACCTGGTGAGCGGGGTGTACTGGTCGGGCGAGCAGGTGTTCGCCAACCTTGCGACGTCCGACGAGTGGGCAGCGGAGTTCAATCCCGACGAGTTCGGCAACATCACCATCCCGGCCGGCCGGACGGCGCGGCGCCTGCTGCACCCGCCTGTCGAGGTGCTGAACCATACGGCCAAGGTCGATATCGTCTGTACATGGAACGGCGGTGCGAAGGCTTTCCTGGATGGCATGCACCGTGGCACGAAGCCGTGGAGCACGGTGCCGGGCAAGCTGACCTTCGAGTGGAACGGCCTGGCCCCTGATGCCGGGAACAACACCTGGATCGACTTTCGGGAGGGTAATGTCGCCGATCTGAAGTGCCTGGACATCAAGGCGGACCCGAAGCAGGTCTTCAGCGCGGAGTTCCGCGAGAGCATCAAGCCATTCTCGGTTTTGCGTAACCTCGACATCAGCCCGGCCAACGGCAATCCGCGAGCCGATCAGATCGTCTGGAACACCCGCACTCGTCCCGAGTCGATTGATCAACTGCGCAACGGCCATGTCAGCTACGAACTGTTTGTCGACCTGAACAACAGCAACAAGTCGTCGCCGTGGTTCACGCTGCCGTATAACGCCAGCTCGGCCTATCTGCGCAGCTTCGCGCAGATGGTCCATGACCGCCTCGACCCCAGCCTGCCAGTCTATGTCGAGTTGTCCAACGAGGTCTGGAATTCGCAGTTCGGCGCCAATGCCGATGCACGGCGGGAGGGCATGGCGGCCAAGCTCAACGACAACGAGTGGATCGCCGGCCACCTCGCCTATGCAGCGAAGTTCAAGGCGGCGATGGCGGTGATCGCCGACGTGTTCAAGGATCGGCCCGGCCAGCTGGTCCGCGTCTATGGCGCGTGGTCGCCCAGCCCGTGGCATACCGAACTGGCGTTCAACGAGGGCAAGATCGCCGGTTCGGTCGATGCCGTCGCGATCGCACCCTATTTCGGCCATGACCTGCCCAGGGAACTGGCCGGCGTCACCGACCGGACCCAGCGCATCGCCGCGCTCAATCGTGCCGTCGACAAGTCGCTCGGCGAGATGGCCGCGCAAAAGGCCATCACCAACAAGTACGGCGTGCGCCTCATCACCTACGAGGCCGGCCAGCACATCGTCGGCGGCGACAACAACCTGATGGCCGATCTGAACCGGGACCCGGCCATGTACGACGCCTACAAGCGCTACATCGGCGCCTGGCGCGACACCGTCGGCGACCTGATGACGATGTACAACACCACCGGCAGCATCAGCCAGTACGGTGCCTGGGGCATGCGCGAATATGCCGGGCAGCCACTCGCCCAAACCCCCAAACGACGCGCCGCACTCGAGTTCGGACGCAAGTAGAACAGACAAGGGGCCGGCAATCGCCGGCCCCTTTTACTTTAAACCAAATGGACTTATTTCCGATACGTATACATCCGACGACTCATTGCCGAAGGTGTGCCGGCTGGCCCGATTTGAACTTACCTAAATTTATCCACCTTGGGCAGGACCGCCTAGCGCGTGCACTCGTAACCTAGGGAAAATCTCGTCGAGTGGCTTCGTATCGGGCATGATGTAGACATAGCCACCCTTCTTCTGAAATAAAGGCTTCAGAAACTTGCCGTAGAACATCTTCGGCACGTTGATACACCCGAAGGTGATCCTGTTGTCATCCGAAGTAGGAGAGAGCATCCGTTCGCGGCGATTTTCCCTCTTGGCCGAGTCAGCGGGTATCGGGTGGATCGCGACAGAGGTGGCGTAATCAACCCAGAGAATTCGTTCGCGGCCGAATGCAAGTCCGAACTTCGCCAAAAATCGGCCCGCCGGCGTTGTCTTCTCGGCAGGTCCTATCTCGCCAAGCTTTTTGCTGCCTATGCCTGGGCTCGCCTCGTCCCCCATAGCTATGCCAACCAGCGCCGGCACACTGGCCAGTAGCCGTCCACGCGCGTCAAAGAGGAACACCGCGCCGTTCACCTTGTCGACGATGGCATAAGGCATAGCGTGGTTATCGCTGGAGCTTGCAATCCAATCGGCCACCTGCCGTGCCGAATCCGCCAAGGCAATCGACGGAGGGACATCGGTCGCAACAGGCAGAATTGAGGACTGCGCGGAGACTGGCCCGGACATCACCGTACAGACAAGCCCAACAATGATCGACAACCCCCGCGTCATCTACCCTCTACATATTACCATTGCTGGTCGTTCCTTATGGAAACGACCAGCACGGCTGATAGATACTTAATCACTGATCGAAGATTGTCGTTCAGTTGCGCGGACGCTTGCGCCTGGACTCCTGCGCTTGCAGCCGCTGCTCGACCCCGTCCATGCGACCATTCAGCTGATCAAGCCGCTGTCCGCTGTTCTGCAGTTGTCCCGATGCCGCCTGTGCTTCCGCCAGTGCGGCCTTGGCCGTGCCGTCGGTTTCCTGCAACTTCGCCTCGAGCGTGTCGACGCGCTGGCTTACCGGCGCGATCTGCTCGCGGACATAGGATTTCGACGCGCAGCCGCCGAGACCCATCGCTGCCATCAGGATAACCCCAGAAGCTGCCTTTGATACCAACGGATGCATGATGCTGTTCCAATCGTTAACCATTCGGAACAACCAAAGCCCAGGATAGATGTTCCCACAATCGATTCCGGATCGACGGTGCATCTTCCCCGATCAATGGACGCGAGCGGATGTGCCGGTATTGCGGCTGACCCTACGGTGAACGCTATTTTCTGCCACGCTGGGGGGCAAATGGATCGAGCGGGATACCGCTGGCTTGGTTCTTCTTCCCGGATTGCCACAGCCCGCTCGTTTGCTTGGCGACGCAGCCCCGCAAGGCTGCCACCGCGACGCCGCTGCCGTCCAGCGCCAGCCGTTCCACCGGAACGTTGCCGCGCGAGATGCTCAGGGTGCGCGAGCCGGCGAAATATGCAGGAAACTTCGATTCGAAGGTCGAGACGAATCCCTGCTTGCCGTTGGTTGCTATACCGACCGCGAAATGAGCCGGATACGCTCCAGTGGAGAGGCGGAAGGTCAGCTTCAGCCGATCGCGTGCCTCGATCGACCAATTTGCATTGAGGACAGACAGGTGGTTCGTGCCATCGGTGTCGAGACCCAGCAACAGCGTCGTCTCTCCGGCATGGTCGTATTTCCTGCTGAGGAAGCATCCTTTCCCGTCCTTGCTCTCCGCCACCGTCCAGCCGCTCACATTCCGGGAGACATAATCGCGTCCTGCCGCAGCCGTCGTGAAGCTTATGGAAAGCAGGCAGGTCGCCAGCAAGACGGCGCTCTTCATGACGCTATCACCCCTATGATCGATCGCTGCGAAACCGGCACGGGCGATGTCCTTTCGTGAATGTGACGAGCAGCGGCATTCAAGGCTTAGGAACGCTTTCAACGACCGGGCTGCGTCAGCGCATCCGTCATATCCATCAATCGCCTGGCCGCATCCCGATCGGCAGGGTCGTTGAACGTGACGTCGACATCGGGGGCCGCGTTCAACGTGTAGAGCAACGTCCACAGCGCGAACCGCCGTGCACGGTCGCGTTCAAGCCCCAGATCGACCTGCATATGCTCTATTCCGGCGACGATAGCCGGCTCGGGTACGGTGCCGAGATCGTCGGTGCCGAAATAGCGACGCATCTGATCGGCGAAGTCCATGGCTACCGATCGTCTACGCGTCGCTGAAAAGCGGCATCGTCATCGCACGCCAAAACCAGCGACGCTTGTCTCGCCGGCGTCCGTACGCTCACGACCGGCCAGGACGTTCTCCAGTTCCTCGAGGGTGTGCGGCACATCCACATATTGTCCACCCAGAAAAAGGCGAGTGCCGTCACCTTCCGGCAGGGCGTGGGTAAGCTTATCGATATCGATCAGTGCCTTGCCCGACGGCAGCATTTCCATCTGAACGAAGCGCATCGCCTTCTCCACCCTTGAGCCATTTCGCCGGCGGCCACCGGCGCTGGGGCGGCATGCCTCCAAGCACCAGCGGCTACCGTTCGCCGAAATCAGGCCTTCTTCATCGACTTGACCGCGTGATCGGCCGCACGGGCGGTCAGCGCCATGAAGGTAAGGGATGGATTGACGCACGACACAGATGCCATCTGCGCGCCGTCCGTCACGTAGAGGTTGCTGGCCTCGTGCGCCTGACTCCATCCGTTGAGGACGGAGGTGCGCGGATCGCGTCCCATACGTGCACCACCCATTTCGTGGATCGCGTCGCCCGGGACGTGTTCATCCTCGTTGCTCTTCACGTTGGCGAGGCCGGCGCCCTTGAGCATCGCTTCACCCTGAGCCCGTGCATCCGCCATCATCTTCAATTCGTTCTCACGGAACGTGACGTCGAACCGCATCAGCGGCACGCCGAACCGGTCGACCTTCGTGGGATGAAGCGATACGCGGTTGTCGGCATAGGGCAGGCACTCACCGAAAGCGGTCATGCCGAATTTCCAGGGACCGTATTTGCGCATGCCGTGCTTCATCGACGCACCGAAACCGACGGGGCCGGCGGGTTCACGGCGAGCACTGCCCTGATAGCCATAGCCGCGCTTGAAGCCGACGCCCTCGTCACCCCCGATATTGCGAAACCGCGGGATGTAGACGCCGCCGGGTCGACGACCATATTCGATCAGGTCCTGCATGCCCGGCATGTCGCCGGTGATGCCGACGCGGAAGATGTGGTCCATCACATAGCGGCCCAGCGTGCCGCTGGTGTCGAAATGGCTCCGACCGCCGCCAGGTGCCCGCGAGTTCATCAGGATCTGCGTCGAGGCGATCGCCGATGCGCACAGGAAGACGAGATCGGCCGGTACCATCTCTGCCTGCCCCGTCTTGGCATCGATGAACCGCACCCCGGTGACCCGCTTGCGCTTTGCGTCATATTCCAGGTTGGTGACCACCGCATCCGACCGCAACGTCAGTCGGCCAGTCGCCCTGGCAGCCGGCAGCGTCACTGCCTGAGTGGAGAAATAGGCGCCGAACGAGCAGCCGTTGCTGCATTGATTGCGGAACTGGCACTTGGTGCGGTTCTGGTCCGGCTTGTCCTCGGTCATGTTGGACAGGCGCGTGTTGATCAGCTTGCGTCCGGGGAACTGGGTCTCCAGCCGCTGCTTTAGCCAAGTCTCGGCCACGTTCATCGGGATCGGGGGCTGGAACTCGCTGTCGGGCAGGTATGGCAGGTTTTCGCGCGAGCCCGACACGCCGATGTACTTCTCGACATAGCTGTACCAGGGCGCGACGTCGTCGTACCGGATCGGCCAGTCGCCATCGATGCCGTCGCGCTTGTTCGCCTCGAAATCCTCCGGGCTCCAGCGAAACGACCAGCGTCCCCAGATCAGCGATTTACCGCCAACCGCGGCAGGGCGGATCCAGTAGAACTTGCTGCCCTCGTCGAACGCATAAGGGTTCAGACGATCGTCGTTGTAGAAGCCCTGGTTGCTGGGCGAGACATAGCCGTGCTTGGCGATGAAATAGTCGCTCTCCATCAGCTGGGGCGGCATCATGTTGCGTGCCGGCACCTCATAGGCGGGCTTGCCGTCATACGGATAGCCCTCGCCATGCTCTACCATCTTGCCACGGTCGAGCATGAGGACGCGCAGACCCTTCTCGGTCAATTCCTTCGCGGCGAAACCGCCGCTGACGCCCGAGCCGATGACGATCGCGTCGAATCTGTTGGTCGCAGCCATGATATTCCTTCCCGCGGAGTTGGTCAGAAACGCAGCGCGCGGAGCGTCTGGAAGCTGGTGGTGATATCGGGAAGATAGGGCGCCGGCGCCTCATCGTTCTCGACATAGAAGTGGCGGACGCCGGCACCGCCCTTGCGCCTGAAGAGGGCTGCGAAGTCGGTCTTGCCTGCGCCGACCGCGGTCATGCTGCCGTCAGGACGCGCATCCTTGACGTGATAGGCGTACAGCCGGCTGCCGAGGCGATCGATCAGCGCGCCGGGATCGACGCCTGCATGGCCAACCCAGTAAAGGTCGAGCTCAACCTTGACGAGGGCTGGATCGGTTTCCTTGAGGAAGCGATCGTACAAGCTGACGCCGCCCGGCTTGATCGTGAATTCGAAATCGTGGTTATGATACGCGAATCCCAGCCCCGCCTTCTTCAGGTCGGCGGCGAAGCGATTGAAGTTGGGCATGGCCGCCTGCCACGCGGCTTCACTGCGATGCTGGTCGGTCATGTAGGGCAGGACGACGGTGTCGGCGCCGAGCGTCTTGGCCATCGTGACCGACTTGTCGAAATTCTGGAGCAGCGCGTCATAGCCGATATGAACCGACGGAGCGCGCAGGCCCAGGCGGTCCATCGTCTTGCGCAGCATCGCGTGATCCATGGCGTCGTAGCCGCCACCGCCGAACTCGACCTCGCGATAGCCGATCCGTGCGACCGACTGGAGCGTCGCGACCGGATCCTTCTGGAACAGCTCGCGCACCGTGTAGAGCTGCAAGCCGATCGGGCCGAGGCGGGCGGCAGAGGCGATCCCGGCGAAACCGAGGGCGGCGACGCCGCCGGCACCGGCGAGCAGGTTCCTGCGATTAAGGATCATGCGCTGTATACCTTGTTGACCTGGGAGTAGGGGAAGGCACCGTTATATTCGCCCGGCACCGGCAGATACTCGCGTTCCTGCGTGATGCCGATCTCGGACGTGTAGTAGCCGGTGATGACGAGCTGGCGGAACGCCTCGAAGAACGCGGGGGCGGATGCCAACTGGCGGTTCATCGCCAGCGTCAGCAGCGCGTCCTGCTGTACAGGGGTCGCCCGTGCCGCTGGGACCTTGTAGTCCTGCAGGCTGCGCGCCTCGATTGCGTCCAGCCCCGCAAGGATCGGAACCCGATCGGCGGGCAGCGACCAATCGGCCAGCAGCTTCTCGATGAACGCCGGCACACCGGCGGCGATGGCACCCGGCGTGTCGGTGGTGGGGATGATGCGCTCGCTCAGCGCGGTCATCAACGTGCGCTGGGCCGGGGTGAAGACCGCGACGGTCGGTGGCCCCTCGCTGATGGGCGGTATGCCGGCGGCGGGGGCGACACCGGCGGCGCGAGCGATCGGCGCAAACAGCGCCGTACCGAACATCGCCGCCACGCCGGCCAGGGCAGTCCTGCGATCGATCACTTGGCGTTTTCCTTCAAATCCTGCGCAATGGCCGCGGCGGCCAGCGGTCGAACCCATATGTTGCGAAAGGCGACGGGGGAATCATGGTCCTGCAGCCTGATCGGGGCGGCATCGGCATGCGCCTCGTAATGCGCCACCTGCCGCCAGATCGTGGTGCCGAGCATCGCCTGATGGTTCTGCACGACGACGCCGTTCAACAGCGCGGTGACATAGGCCGGGCGGAGCAGCTTGCCGTCGGTACCGAAGCGGGGACGCTCGAACACGATGTCATAGGTCTGCCATTCGCCTGGCTTGCGCGCGGCATTCACCAGCGGCGGTTTCCAGCCATAGACGGCACCCACGGTGCCATCGGCATAGGTCGGGTTCTGGTAGCCGTCGAGGATCTGCACCTCGTAACGTTGCATAAACCAGATGCCGCTGTTGCCACGATCCTGCGAGGTCTTGGTCGGCGGATTGGGCGAGCGGAATTCCAGATGGAGCTGGACGTCGCCGAAGCTCGCCTTCGTGTTCAGATTGTTCTCGCCGCCGCTGCTGGCGCGCGACGGGATGACGAGCGCACCGTTCTGGACGGGCCACGGCTTCCGTTCCGCCTGCCAGGCGTCGGTGGAGCGACCGTCGAACAGAATGGTCGCATCCGCCGGCGCTCCGCCCGGCTGGCCGGCAGGGGTGACGACGGCCGGTGCGGGGCGATCGGCGTCATGTACCCGCCACTCGCCGCCGGGCAGCATCGGCGTGTCCTTGAAGCCCGGCTTGTCCTGCGCAGTGGCGGACAATGCCAGCAGCGGAGCCACGACCGCCGACAGCCCGGCGATCCTGCGGATGATTGTCATGCTCTCCCCCTTCTCATACCTGGTCGATCGCGCGGTAGGCAGCGATCAGCCGTTCTTCGCCGACCCGCCCGTCCGTGGCGTTGCCATGTTCCATGCCGATCACCCCGGTATACTTCCTTGCGCGCAACCATTTGACGATGGTGGCATAATTGATCTCGCCTGTCGTCGGTTCGTTGCGTCCGGGATTGTCGCCGAACTGAATGTAGCCGATCTCCGCCCAGCATGCCTCCAGCGCAGGAATGAGGTTCCCGGACTGAATCTGCTCGTGGTACAGATCCGCCAGGATCTTCACGGCCGGGCTGTTCGCACCGCGAGCGACGGCGTAACCCTGCGCGATCGTCTGCATGTACACGCCGGGATGATTGGTGCGGGTGTTGAGCGGCTCCATCACCATCGCGATGCCGTGCGGCGACACGATATCGCCGGCACGGCGCATCACGTCGATAACACGTGCCGTCTGGATATCGATCGGCACCTTCGGGTCTAGGAAACCGGTAACCACCGTCATCCTGTTCGCGTTCAGTCGTTTGGCGACGGGAACCGCATTGCGGATATCCGCCAGAAATGCCTCACGCTCCGACCCGTCGTTCGCACCCAGGAGCGGCCGCGATCGTGCCCATTGCGGCATGCTCGCAACGAAGACGCCCATCGTCATCCCGCGCTGGGTCAGCGCCTTGGCCATCGCCTCCTGCTCGGCCACGGATCGGCCGGCAGCCTCGTTGTCTTCCCAGGCGGTGAAGCCCTGATCGGCGGCAAAGGCGATTTGCTCGAGACGGCCACCGCGGCTGGCAAAGCTGCCTTCGTGGGGCGCATATCCCAGAGAGAAATGCGCCGCGTTGGACCGGCGCCCCTGCGCAAACACCAGCCCCGACGCTGCGGATGCGGCAGCGCCAGCCGCGATCAGGGAGCGGCGCGACACCTTCACCGCATCACCACAGAGGCCGCCGATCGGCTCACTTCGCGCCTTCGGCCTTCAGATACGCGATGATCGCTGCCCGCTTGACAGGATCCGGCATGGCGATCGGCATGCGGGTGCCGGGTACCTTCTTGGACGGAGCGGTGAGATACTCGCCCAGCGTCTTTTCGTCCCAACGCAGCTTCGACGCCTTCAACGCCGGCGAGTAGTTGAAGCCGGGTGCAGCGGCCGCCGGCCGTCCGACGACGCCGTACAGATTGGGGCCGATACCGTTGCGACCGCCCTTGTTCACCGTATGGCAGGCGCGACATGCCGCGAAGGCGGGCGGGGATGCCGCCGGTGCCGTCTGGGCGATGGTGGGCACGGCAACGGCGAGCAACGTCGCCGCGGCAGCGCTGCCGACAGTCAGTCCGATCATCAGCTTCATTCACACTCTCCCGGATCGACGTCCGTCCACTTGCGATCGGACGCCGCATTCTCGATAACGGCCTCGATAAAGGCCATGGTACGCAGCCCGTCGGCAGCGCCCGGATACCAGCTGTCGCCGTCCTCGTCACCGCGAATAGTGGCGGCGAAGGCACGGTAAAGGTTGGCGAAAGCCTCGATATACCCCTCTGGATGACCCGCAGGTGTACGAAGCAGGCCGACCGTTCGCGCATCAAGGCCTGGCCCGCCGGCCCGCACGACCTCTGCCGGGCGATCGAGCCAGCGCAGCGTCAGGCTGTTCGGTTCCATCTGGGCCCATTCCAGTCCGCCACGCTCGCCATGGATGCGCAGCTTTAGCCCGTTCTCCTCGCCGGCCGCGACCTGGCTGGCCTTCAACGTACCGCGCGCGCCGCCTTCGAACCGGAGTAGCGCGCTGACATCGTCGTCGAGCCGACGGCCGGCGACATGGGCGGTCAATTCCGCAGCTACCGATGCGACCTGAAGGCCCGATACGTGCTCGGCCAGCTGGAAGGCGTGGGTACCGATATCGCCCAGGCAGCCGCCCAGCCCGGCACGTGCGGGATCGGTCCGCCATTCCGCCTGCTTGTTGCCGTCGGTGTCGATCGGCAGGCTGAGCCAGCCTTGCAGATACTCGACCTGCACCAGCCGGATCTTGCCCAGGTCACCCCGCGCGATGCGGATCCGGGCCTCTTCCACCAGCGGGTAGCCGCTATAGGTGAAGGCCAGGGCGAAATGGCGGCCGCTGGCGGTCGCGGCGCTGGCAATGGCACGCGCTTCGGCCGCACTCATCGCCATCGGCTTTTCGCAGAAGACGTGGAATCCTGCCTCAAGCGCGGCAATCGCCATCGGTGCATGCAGATGGTTGGGGGTGACGATCGCCACCGCGTCGATCCGCTCCCCATCGGGCAGCGCACGCTCGCCGGCGATCATCGCGTCCAGCGAAGCATAATTGCGAGCGGGGTCGAGGCCGAGCAGGTCGCCGCTCCGGCGGCTGCGGTCGGGATCGGTGCTGAACGCACCGGCCGTCAGCCGCCAGTCGCCGTCCAATGCCGCAGCCTTTCGGTGGATGGCGCCGATGAACGCGCCTTCGCCGCCACCGGCCATGCCAAGGCGAAGCGGATGCCGCACCATCGTTATGCCTCGTCCGCCGGCAGACCCAGGATCGATCGGATGGCACCCCGATCGATGCCGCTCTTCGCGAAATCGTCGAACGGGTGATCGGTCAGGTGGATGATGTGGTCGCGAATGAAGGGCGCACCTTCACGGGCACCGTCCTCACTGCGCTTCAATGCGCATTCCCATTCGAGCACCGCCCAACCGTCATAGCCATACTGTGCCATCTTGCTGAAGATCGAAGAGAAATCGACCTGTCCGTCTCCTAGCGAGCGGAAGCGGCCAGCCCGATCGACCCAATCCTGGTACCCGCCATAAACGCCCGACCGACCTGTCGGGTTGAACTCCGCGTCCTTGACGTGGAAGCAGGAAATGCGGTCGTGATATCGATCGATGAAGTCGAGATAGTCGAGCTGCTGCAGCACGAAGTGCGACGGATCGAAGAGCAGGCGCGCGCGCGGATGCTCGCCAACGGCGGCGAGGAACCGTTCCCACGATGCACCGTCATGGACGTCTTCGCCGGCATGAACCTCGAACGCGCAGTCGACGCCGGCTTCCTCGAACACGTCGAGGATCGGCACCCAGCGACGGGCGAGCTCCGCGAACGCCTCCTCGACCAGCCCGGCGGGTCGCTGCGGCCAGGGATAGACATAGGGCCAGGCGAGCGCGCCGGGGAAGGTGGCATGGGCGGTCAGGCCCAGATTGGCACTGGCACGCGCCGCGAGCTTGACCTGCTCGACCGCCCACGCCTGGCGCGCGGCCGGCTTGCCGTGTACCTCGGGCGGGGCGAAGCCGTCGAACAGCGTGTCGTACGCGGGATGGACCGCCACCAGCTGACCCTGAAGGTGGGTCGACAACTCGGTGACGGCGATGCCGTGCTTCGCCAGCATGCCCTTCAGGTCGTCGCAGTAACCGCGGCTCTCCGCTGCCTGACGCAGGTCGATCAGCCGGTCGTTGCAGGGGATCTGAACCCCGACATAGCCCAGGGCCGAGGCCCACTCGGCCAGATTCTCCAGCGTATCGAACGGTGCCGCGTCGCCCAGAAACTGCGCCAGGAAGATACCCGGTCCCTTCATTGCCGTCATGCTGCGGCCTCCGTCTTTCCATTGTCCTTGAAGGTGAGCTGGAACAGGAGCGCGATGCACGCCGCGGCGATCGCGGGATACCACCACATGCCCTGCCAGTCGGCGATGGTCGGCGTCGCCGGCAACTGCGCATAGAGCGCCGCGCCGATCTGCGAACCCAGCAGCATGCCGACGCCGTAGGTGAACAGGGTCAGCATGCCCTGCGCCTGCGCATTGACGCCCTTCGGCGTAGCGATCGTTCCCGTGTAGATCGCACCGGCGACGAAGAAGAAGTCGTAGCATACGCCGTGCAGGGCGACCCCCAGATACACGGCCCACAGCCCCGATCCGCCGTCCCCGATGGCGAACAACGCATACCGCAGTGCCCAGGCGGCCATGCCGACGAGCAGCAGCGGCTTCACTCCAAAGCGGCGATACAGCCACGGCATCGAAAACATGAAGACCAGTTCGGACATCTGCCCGATCGCGAGCGTCCCGCCGACGTTGGTGATGCCCGCCGCCCCGACATATGGCGAGGCATAGGCGTAATACATCGCCAGCGGGATCGAGATCAGGGTCGCGCACAGGATGAAGATCAGGAACGAGCGCTGCTTCAGCAGTCCGAACGCCTCGACGCAGAATACCTGGCGGATCACGCTCTCGTCGCGCGGGGCATCGGCCTCGACGTTGGGCAGGGTGAAGCTGTAGAGGCCCAGCACGATCGAGACCACGGCGGCGACCTGGAAGATCGCCGGACTGGCGGACAGACCGGCCCAGCCGATAATCAGGCCAGCCGCGATCCAGCCCAGCGTGCCGAACGCCCGCACGAACGGGAAGTTGTCGGTGCGCTCGCCGAAACTCTTCAGCGCGATCGTGTTCGCGAGGCCGACGGTCGGCATGTAGAGGATCATGTAGCCGAGCAGCAGCCAGACGAAGGTCGTGCCGTTCTCGGGCGTCACCAGGGTCGGCAGCATGAACAGGATCGCGCCGCCGAGCAGATGGAGGATCACCATCAGCATCCGGGGTGCGACATAGCGAGCGGCGGCCATGCCGAGCAGGAACGACCCGACGATCGACGCGATCGGCCCGACCGAAAAGGCGTTGCCGATAAGGTTGCCGATGCCGACCGTCTGCATGACGAGGCCGAGCGTGACGTTCCACGCGCCCCAGATGAAGAACTGCATGAACATCAGCGCACTGAGACGCGCCGTCAGCCGGCCGTCAGTCGCAACTTTCGCCGTGTGCACGGCACCTTCCGCAATGGCCATCCGCCATTCCCCTCCGTCGCAGTTGACCTGCTTAATGGGTGCAAGGCTAGGCAGGTCGTTGGACGATGTAAAGGATTACATTGACCATCCATCGACTTCGCTGACGATCCGATCCATGAAGCCGCGATGCCGACGATCATCGACGTCGCCGCAAGGGCAGGGGTGTCGACCGCCACCGTGTCGCGCGTGCTCAGCCGGCCCGATCGCGTGGCGGAATCGACGCGTCACCGCGTGATGGAGGTGGTACGCTCGCTCGGCTATCAGCCCAACGTCGCCGCCCGCGCGCTGCGTACCTTGCGGGCGGCCAAGATCCTGCTGACGGTGCCCGACATCTCCAATCCGTTCTTTGCCAGCGTGATCTGCGGCGCGGAAGAGGCGGCGCGCGACGCGGGTTATGCACTGGTGGTCGGCGATACGCGGCACGATGCGGGGGTGGAGGAACAATATGCCGACATGCTGTCGCGGCGCGAAGTCGACGGGTTGATCTTTCTCGGGCATCGCCTGCCCGAGAGCCTCAGGCCGTTGCTATCCCGGCAGGGAACTCCCGCGCCCATCGTCAACGGATGCGAGTACAGTTCCGATCTGGGCGTGCCGAGCGTGCATATCGACAACGCCGTGGCGAGCAGCGATGCCATCGAACACCTGATCGGCTTGGGTCATCGCGACATCGGCATCGTTACCGGACCGGCGATCAGCCCGATCAGCCGCGATCGCCTCGAAGGCGCGCTCGGGGCCGCGCGACGACATGGGCTGGGCGAGCGCATGCACGTGCGCACCGGCGATTATTCGGCCAGGTCGGCGGCCGATCATGCCGGCGACCTGCTGCAGCGGCGGGTGACCGCCCTGTTCTGTTTCAGCGACGAGATGGCGCTGGGTGCGATCAGCGCGATCGGAAAGGCAGGCCTTTCCTGCCCGCGCGACGTCTCGGTGGTCGGTTTCGACGACCTGCCGCTCGCCAGCTTCTTCCAGCCGGCGCTCACCACCATCGCTCAACCGCAGTCGATGATCGGCCGCCGCACGGTCGAGCTGCTCGTGCAGATACTTGGCGGTGTCGAGGTCGCGCCCCGCCAGGTCACCCTGCGGCACGAGCTGATCGTCCGCGGCAGCACCGGGGTTGTAGCCGAGCGAAGCGGATCGTAGCCGCCGTTCTACAGGTGCATGCTCGCGAGGATCGGCTGAAGTATTCCGGCCATCGCGTCGTAGCCCGCTTCGGTCGGATGCACGCCGTCGGTGGCGTAACCGGGCTTCATCGCACCGTCGGCGGTGGACAATGCTGGCGTGTAGTCGACGAAGCGCGCGCCCAGTGTGTGGGCATGATCGCGCAACCAGGCATTGATCGCGCGGATCGGCGTTACAGTGTCCAGACCCGGCCGCCACGGGAAATTCGCTGCGGGCGGCACCGACGCGAGCAGGACGGTGATCCCGTTGGCGCGCGCGATCTGGCAAATCGCGGTCAGATTGTTTTGCGTATCCGCCTGCGTCATCAGACCGGTGTTGCCGGCGATGTCGTTGGTGCCGGCCATCAGATGCAAGGCGCGCGGGCGCAAAGCCACCACATCGGCCATGGTGCGGACGAGCATCTGCGGTGTCGTCTGCCCGCCGATTCCGCGATTGACCCTGCCTGTGGTGAAGAAGGCCGGACGCTTGCCGATCCATCCTTCGGTGATCGAGTCTCCCAGAAAGACGATGCCGGTCCGCTCGCCTGCCGCGATCCGACGCCGGTTGTCCTCGGCATATCGACCCAGCCATGGCCAATCCTCGCGTAGTCGCTTCGCCGCCGCATCTTCGGGGGTCTGGGCGCGTGCGGCCGTGGACAGGCCGAGGAGCGTGGCGGCGGCGAACAGGCTGCGGCGATCGATCATAGCTGCTCCGACAGGGTACAGGGTTCCTTCGCCGCGACATGCGGCCGGGCGCCGGCGGCGTCCAGCGTCAACAGGCTGCCGGCCGCGTCGAAGCGGGGCCAGGCCGGCAGTCCGGCCCCGTTGGGATCGCCGGTCTTCACGAAATTGGCCCAGTAATCCATCAGGTGCAGCGAGCCCAGACGACGGTCGCCGTATATGTAGGAAAGTTCTATGGCATGGCGCGTCATGCCGCCCCCGGGTGCGGCATCGAAAGCATAGGACCAGATGCGATCGCCGCGCCCGGCCAGCAGTGTCGCGAGGCGGAGCGTGGGGCAGCGGAACGTGGCGTCGGTGGCGATCTGCTGGTCGCGCGTTCCCCGGCGCGGGTCGGCAGGCGGGTCGGCCCGGCCCAGTTGGTAGAAGTCCCGTGCCGCCTCTTCGGTCCGCGGGTAGGACAAGGCGACGAATGCGTCGCGCCGGGTCGGACCGCCGGGCAGGTCGAGTTCGAAGACGTTGGAGCCGATCAGCACGTCACGTGCCGGTGCCGCCGCGATCAGGTCGCGGGGTTCCGCCGGCAGGACGACGCCATCGATCGTGGTGCGCAACCAGCGGTAATCGTCGTCGGTCAACTCCGGATCGTGCAGCTGTTGACCGGCGGCGACGACCGCAGCGGCTGAGGCGGCCTGCAGCTTTGTGACGTCGCCGGCCGTACCCAGCAGCCGATCCAGCTGGTCACCGATTCGAAGCGCCTGCCCCCGGCTACGGGTCGGCAGGCCGAACTGCGGCGTACCACTGCCCAGGATCGCACGTCGGAACAGGCCTTTTGCCGCGGGCGTGCCGAGCAGGAGCCCGACATCCTGTGCGCCTGCGCTTTCGCCTGCGATCGTCACCTGTTCCGGATCGCCACCGAAACGCGCGATGTTGTCGCGTACCCAGCGCAGGGCCGCGACCTGGTCGAGCAGCCCCAGGTTGCCACTGCCGGGAAAACCACGGTGCATCATGAAGCCGAGCGCGCCCAGCCGGTACCGGACGCCCACGAGCACGATGCCCCTGTCGACGATCGGCGATCCGGTCATGTCGCCGGGCGATCCGGCGATGTTGCTGCCACCGTGAATCCATACCAGGACCGGACGGCGGCCGGTCAGCGCCGGCGAGCTGACGTCCAGGGTCAGGCAATCTTCCGACTGGAACACGAAGTCGTGATGGTTCCAGCCGAAATCGGCCTGCGAACAGGCGGGTGCCGGCGTGGTCGCGGCCCGGACACTGCGCCACGGCGTTGGCGGCACCGGCGGCGTCCAGCGGCGTGCGGCCAGGGGCGGGGCGGCAAAGGGGATGCCACGGAAGACGGCACGCCCGTTCTCTTTCTCGCCATTGACCGGTCCGGCGGTGGTACGCACGGTCTGCGCCGCAACAGGCAGGGTGCAGATGGCCAGCGAAAGGGCGAGCAGCCGGGCGATCATCGGAACGGCACCTTGGCTTCGGGCACGTTCCAGCCGCGCAGGTTCAGGCCGGGAACCGCCGTTACGCTGGCCGGATAGCTGATGGTGATCGTCTTCTTCTCGCCGGGGAGGAGCGACACATAATTGTCGCTGTAGAAGGCAGGCAGGATGCGCTTGCCGCCCTCGTCGACCAGTGTCAGCTTCGCGTTCAGCGCGGGTACCGCCGTTTCGTTGCCGAGGGTCACCGTGATCGTCCGGTCCTCCGCCTGCGTGACGGGTGAGGTCGCACCGGCCGTCAGGACTACCGGTGCCAGCTGATTGAGCGCGCGATAGGCAGCCGTATCGCGTCCGCGCCAATAGAAGTTCTCCGACACCGGCTTGCCCGTGGCATCGCTCAGCGTCAGGCTGACCAGCAGCATCGGATTGGCGGCGAACAAGCTGTCGAGCGGTACGGCCGCGAGCGGCGTCGCCCGGTTGGCCAGCGCGTCGAGGCGATCGGTCCGGGCGAAGAGCTCGGCATTGTCGAGGCCGACGACCCGCACTTTCGCCGTCAGGCCACGTGCGTCGTCGCGGGTGGTGTTCAGCACCACCAGCTCGTTGCCGGGCAGGTTGAGCTGGACGTGCAGCGGCTCCACGGCCTTCTTCGCACCGTAATACGCGGCGTGCGTGTCATAATCCCACGAGTAGATCTGCCACGCGTTCGATGGCCATGCAGGATGCGTCATCCAGAGCAGGCGGCCCGAGTTCTTCGTCCAGAGATGTCCCTGATATCCCTCGAACATCGCCTTGTGCGTTTCGAGGTTCATCATCTGCGCCTTGCGCTCGAAATCGGCGAAGTCGGTGCCAGCGCCGAACATGGTGTCGAGCGTCTGCATGAACGTCTTGGTGTCGCCGTTCCCGGCGAAATGCCAGTCGTGATAAGCCAGCACGTCGCCCAGCGGCCAGCGGTCGCCGGCCGGGGTATAGGACGCGATCGACTCTGCCGTGGACAGCGACGGCGTTCCGGTTTCCACCGAGAAGCCGGTCGCCAGGTCGGTGAAATAGCCGGCGGGCGGGCGGTAGTTGTACGGCCCCGACCCCTGAAGATTGACCGAGTTGGAGCTGCCGGTGAACCAGCGCGTGCCGTCCAGTTCGAACACCGCCTTGTCCAGCCCCTCGTTCAACGTCGGGTAGGGGACGCCTTCGTTGCGGCCGAACCAGAGGATGATCGAGGGATGGTTGCGATACCGTGCGATCGTGTCGCGGGCATTGGCCAGGAACAGCCCGGCATCGTCTGGCTCGATCTGGAAATTCTGCGTCGACTGCCAGAAATCGTTCAGGACCATCATGCCGTTTTCGTCGGCCAGGTCGTAGAATTCTTCCTCTGAATTGTTGCCCATCCAATTGCGGATGATGTTCATGTGCGCCTCCTTCTGGAGGCGGAAGAAGGGCTTCAACCAGTCGTAGCTGACGCGCTTCATGGCGTCGTCCATGCCCCAATTGCCACCACGGGCCGCGATCTTCACGCCGTTGACGCGGATGGTGAGATGAGGCTCCGGCAGGACCTCGTCGATCGCGGTGACGCCCTTCGACGTCTCACCGGCAGCCGTCAGCGACTCCGCCCAGCCGCGCGGGCTTTCCTTGATCGCGGCGTGGCGAACGTCGATCAGGCGGGTGCCGGCCAGCCCGCCATCGGTGGTCTGCACATTGACGCGCCGTAGCGCGCCTTTGGCATCGAACAGCGACAGGTCGTAACTCACCTCGCGGATGCCGAACCGGTCCTGCCTGGTATCGGACAGACCGCCGGCGTCGCTGACCTGATAGGAGACGTCGTACAGGTGCGGGTCGCCATAGCCGTTCGGCCACCAGAGTTTCGGGTTGGCGACGGTGAGTTGGCGGAACTCGGCAGGCGTGAAAGCGACCTCGCTGCGCCCGGCAGGTGCGGTAACGGTCTTGTCGATCGTGACGCCGTCGAACGCCACGCGAACGGTGACCGGCTTGGCCACGCCGTCGTTCTGGATCGGCACGGTGATGTAAACGTCGGCCCGGTCGGTACGTGGCAGCGGCAGGTCGGTGACGATGTGCGGATCGAGGATGCGGATATCGCCATGCGCCACCAGCTCGACGGGGCGCCACAGCCCGGTGTTCCGATCGCGGATACCGGGGATCCAGTCCCACCCCTCGGTCGCGACGAACGTAGGGCCGTCGATCGCCAGCTGACCGCCATTCTCGCCCACGCCGCCCTTGACCGACTGTTCGTGCGGAATACCGGGGTGCGGCGGCGGCGACACGCGAACGGCGATGACGTTCTCGCCCGCCACCGGCACGTAGTCGAACTGGCCACGGATGAAGGCGCCGCGCGTGTCGCCTAAGCGACGGCCGTTCGCCCACATCTCGGCGGCATAGTTCACGCCGCCGAACACGATGGTCAGGCGTTTGCCCGCCGCGTTAGCCGGCACGGTGAAACTGGTGCGGTACCAATAGTCCTGCCGGGCGAGACTTTCGGGGATCTTTAGGTTGTTCAGGCCGTAATACGGATCCGGATAGACGCCGCGATCGACGAGCGTCTGGAGCACGGTGCCGGGGACGGTGGCGACGCGCCACGCGCTGCCACGCACTCCGGGACGAGAAAGGGTAGCGCCGTCACCTTTCACATCGGGGGCGGCGGCGAGCTGCCATCCGTTGATCTGCCAGCGGCCGGTGGCGATCGGCTGCATCGTCGGGGTGGCCGACACCGGCCTGGCAACCGGTGCGGTATAGGCGCCGTCCACGCTCTGCGGCAGCGTCCACGGATCCTGCTGCTGGGTCAGGCCGATATTCGCCTGTTTCTGGAACGGCCAGCCGACACCGACCTGCCACAGCTGCACCAGGTCGAAGTCCGGACGCGTACGAGCCGCCGTGCCGATTTCCGCTGCGGTCAGTGCCGTGTCGTGAAGGGTCGCGCCAACCAGGGTACCGCCCAGATGGGGACGGTTCGGCAGGGCGGGGGCGAGTGACAGGGTTGGCGCGACAGCCATCGACGCCCCCCGTCCGGTGCCGACACGGCGGCCATCGACGTACAGCGTCAGGGTGCGGCCGTCCGATACGGCCGCGACATGGGTCCAGCGACCGGCGGCCAGAGTGCTGCCGCGGACTACGTCGCGACCATCGCGGAACGCCAGCCGACCCTCCTCGACGATCAGCGCGCGGCCGTTCTCCGGTGCGCCGAGCGCCATCAAGATGATCGTGCCCGAGCGGCGATCGTCGGTTCTGACCCAAGTGGTCATGCTGTACGGCGCACCGGCCGCCGCAACACGCTCCGCACCCGGCAAAGGTCGCTCGATCCCTACGCCACCCGACAGGAACCTGGCATTGTAGGGTCCGCCATTGACCGGCACGGCGGCCGATGCCGTCCATGCCAGCGCCGATGCCGATATCGCAGCCATATAGCCTGCGCGCTTCGTCCAGACCGTCACGCCATCCTCCCCGACATCGTTCTTCGTTGTCACGGCACCAGATCGCCGCGGTACTGTGTGGATGAATTAAGACATCAATTTGTATAAATCGGCAAGCTACTTCCTGCCGACAGTGCCAGTGCAATTGGACCGAGGGGACCTGCCGCGCTTCCCAGGCCGGGCGCCCGGACATATTGGCTGTCGCGCGCCGGCAGCATGAAATAGGCTCCCACAAGGGCTCGGACCCGATCGTCGATCGCCGGGATCAGATACGGTCGATCGGCGACGACACCCCCGCCGATCAGAATGCGCCGCGGACCGGTGGCGAGCACCAGCGCCTGCACCATCTGAGCGAGCGCTTCCACGACGCTGTCCCAGACCGGGTGATCGGCCGGCACGCGCTCGCCCGTGCCACCCAGGCGCGCCGCGATGGCGGGACCTGCGGCGAGCCCCTCGACGCAGTCGCCGTGGAAGGGGCAGGCTCCAGCCCACTCGTCACCGGGAAGGCGGGCGACGCGCATGTGACCCGCTTCACAATGGCCAAGCCCCCGGGTCGCTGCGCCGTTGACGATCAGGCCCACGCCCACGCCAGTGCCGACCGTGATATACGCATAATCGTCGAGACCCTGCGCGGCACCCCAGCGTCCTTCGGCCAGAGCGGCGCCGTTGACGTCCGTGTCGAACGCGACCGGAACCGGGTAGCGTGCAGCGAGCCGGTCGGCGACCGGAGTATCGCGCCATCCGGGCTTCGCGGTGGATGTGATCCGGCCATAGGTGGCGGATACAGGATCCAGATCAACGGGACCGAACGAGGCGACGCCCAGCGCTTGGAACGATCCGGACTGCCACCACGCATCCAGGACATCCTCAATGCCCGCCAGCGTCGCGACCGGAGTGGTCGTCCGGACGGAGTGCTGCGACAGGATCGTGCCATCGGCGTCCGCCAGCACGACCACGCACTTCGTGCCGCCCAGCTCCACGCCGGCAATGCCGGCGCACCTCCCCTCGTTGTGCATCACATCCTCTTTTATCGTTCTCGGATCAGGAAATGGTCGGCACCGCTTGTGGAAGCGCGCGCGCAGATTGACGGATCGCCGGCGAGTCAGCGGGCAGCAGCAGGTGACCGAACGGCAGCAGTGCCGCGCCGACCGCGGGAGAGTCCTCGGCCAGCGCGCCCATTTCGATGGGAGCGAGAGCGGGGGCATGCTGGCCCTCCTTGCGGACCAGGCTATCCGTCCGCCGGGCAAGCTGCTCGACCAACGCGATCGGCAGTCGGCCGCCGATCAGGACGGCGCCGGGATTGAGGAGGCAGTTGAGGGCGATCATGGGTTGGACCAGCGCCCGCGCGGCGCGCTCTATCCAGACGTCCGCCGCCGCGGCGATCGACGGATCGCTGAGGTCGAGCGCGTGGACGCCGATCCCGTCCAGTCCGGCATCGGCGAACACCTGATAGAGCCCGGCGAGAGAGACGATGTTCTGCAACTGGGTCCGCCCGCCGACGCCATCGTCGACGATCAGAAAACCGATCTCACCACTACGCCCCGCGGCACCGCGATCGTACAGCGAGTTGACCACGACACCCCCGCCCAGGCCGAAGGTGACCAGCAGATAGAAGAAACTTCCGAAGTGCTGGCCCAGCCCGAACTGCATCTCGCCGATGGCCGCCGCCGCCGCATCGTTCTCGACGAATACGGGAAGGTCGAACGGATCGTCGAACAGGGCGCTGATGTCGGTTATCGACCATCGGTCGTAATCGGCGGGTCGGCCGGGCAGGTCGACGGCGCCGAGATCGTCGGGCAGCGCGACGCCGATGCCGGTAATCGCGTGGGACGGCATCCCCGCTCTATCGAGCAGGGTGCGCACTTCCTGTCGAAAGAATTGGCGCACATCGTCGGGCATGGGGAAGCTCATCTCGCGCGTGACGCGCGCGCGGACGCTCCCACCGAAATCGACCGCCACCATCGTGAGGTGATCGCGGTCGATGTTGACGCCGATCGAGAAGGCACCGCCCGGATGGATGACGAGGCGGGTGGCAGGCTGGCCGCGGCCACCGCGACGTTGGCCCGCCCGCTCCAGCAGGCCCTCATCAAGCAGCCGATTGGTGATGTTCGACACCGTCGCGGGTGTCAGCCCGGTGACCTCCGCGATCTCGGCCCGGGTGGCGGGGCCGGCGACGCGGATCGCGTGTAGGACCACGCGTTGGTTGTGCTGGCCCGCATGCTCGATATTGGCGCCGGTCAGCCGTGCCGTGTCGCCGCCCCGTGATCGTGCCCGATGCTGTTCGGCAGATGCGGGTGGGGCGGCGTTGCTGACCATGGTTGGACCACATCCTACGACGTAGACAGAATAGATCAATCGTTTTACCGATTTATCCGATAAGGGTTTGCAGACAAATGGCGAAGGAGTTGAGGATGCGGGGCGCGACGTGGTTGCTGACCGGTGCGGTCGGCGTGGTGATGGCGATGGCGCCGGCAGCGGCGCAGACGGTGGCGGGCAATCTGGGCAGCGATGCCGTCCATCCGGCGGAATGGCCCTCGCCCAAATGGCCCTATGCGCGCGACGCCGCGACCGAGGCGAAGATCGCGGCCCTGCTGAAGCGGATGTCGGTCGAGGAGAAGGTGGGGCAGGTCATTCAGCCCGACATCGCCAGCGTCACGCCCGCGGATATGCGCAAGTACCATTTCGGCTCCATCCTGAACGGCGGCAACTCGGCGCCTAACAACGATGAGTTCGCGCCGGCCGGCGAATGGCTGAAGCTGGCGGACGCCTTCTACGATGCTTCGGTCGACGCGACGGGCGGCAAGGTCGCCGTGCCGATGATCTGGGGCACGGACGCGGTCCATGGCCATTCGAACATCGTGGGCGCGACGCTGTTCCCGCACAATATCGGGCTGGGCGCGATGCGCGACTCCACACTGATCGAGAAGATCGGCGCGGCGACCGCGGCGGAGATCCGGGCGACCGGCATGGAGTGGACGTTCGCGCCGACGGTAACGGTGCCGCAGGATTATCGCTGGGGTCGCGCGTACGAGGGATACTCGTCCGATCCGACGCTGGTCGCCGGCTATGTCGGGGCGATGATCCGTGGCCTGCAGGGCGCGCCAAATGGGGAAGCGGTGCTGAAGGGCGCCCATGTCATCGCCAGCACCAAGCACTTCCTGGCCGATGGCGGCACGGCCGGTGGCGTGGATCAGGGCGATGCGAAGATCGATGAGGCGACGTTGCGTCGAATCCATGGCGCCCCCTATGTTCCCGCGATCGAGAACGGCGTCGACACCGTCATGGCGAGCTTCTCGAGCTGGAACGGCCGCAAGCTGACCGGGCACAAGGGCCTGCTGACTGACGTGTTGAAAAACCGGATGAACTTCGGCGGCTTCATCGTATCGGACTGGAACGCGCACGGCCAGGTCGAGGGGTGCACCAACGCGCGCTGCCCGACCGCGCTGCTCGCGGGGATCGATCTGTACATGGCGCCGGACAGCTGGAAGCCGGTGTACGAATCGCTGCTGGCCGAGGTGAAGGCGGGCACGGTGCCGATGGCGCGGCTGGACGATGCGGTGGCGCGCATCCTGCGGGTGAAATACCGGATGGGCCTGTTCGAGGCGGGACGCCCGTCGAGCCGACCACTGGCGGGGCAGTTCGACCTGCTCGGCTCTCCTGCGCACCGTGCAGTCGCGCGCGAGGCGGTGGCGAAATCGCTGGTGCTGCTGAAGCAACAGGGCAGCGTGCTGCCGATCAGGCCGGGTGCGAAGGTGCTGGTGGCGGGCGACGGGGCCGACGACATCGGACGCCAGTCGGGCGGCTGGACGCTGACGTGGCAGGGCACCGGCGTCGACAACAGCCGCTTCCCCGGCGCGACGTCGATCTGGAAGGGGCTGAACGATGCGGTCACCGCCGCCGGCGGCACCGCGACGCTGGCGCCGGACGGACACTTCACGACGAAGCCGGACGTGGCGATCGTCGTGTTCGGCGAGACGCCGTACGCCGAGTTCCAGGGCGACGTGAAGGCGCTGCAACTGCGCCCCGAACTGCGCCAGCCATGGGAGACGATGCGCAAGCTGAAGGCGGCGGGCGTGCCGGTCGTGGCGCTGATGATCACCGGGCGGCCGCTGTATGTGAACCCGGCACTGAACGTGGCGGATGCGTTCGTGGTGACGTGGCTGCCGGGATCGGAGGGCGGCGGCATTGCCGACGTGCTGGTCGCGGGCAAGGACGGGCGGGCGAAGCGCGGCTTCACCGGCAAGCTGCCCACCGCCTGGCCGATCAGCGCGGCCCCGGGGGCGGCGACGCTGTTCCCGTTCGGATACGGGATGGCCGGCGCGGCGGCGTGGAAGCCGTTGCCGGAGAACTCCGGCGTGGCCGAGGCCACCGGCGAGGGCGTGTACCTGGACCGCGGCGTGCCGTCGCCGGCCTGGTCGCTGGAGGTGGGCGCACCCGGCCAGTCGACCAGCCGCATCTCGACCGTGCCGGCACAGGCGGCGGCGGGGAAGATCACCGTCACTGCGACCGACAACGTCGTGCAGGAAGGCGCGCGCAAGTTCGCGGTCACCGGCGGGCAGGGAGTGATCGCCCTGTCGACGCAGGATCCGGTCGACGTCACCCGGCAGTCGAACGGCGACGTCGCGTTGATCGTGACGGCGCGGCGCGACGCGGCGGTGACCGGCACCCCGACGATCGGCGTGCGCAACGGCCAGAAGACCGCCAGCGTGCCGTTCGGCGACCTGGCGGCACTGCCCGCCGGCCAGTGGCGGACGATATCGGTGCCGCTGAAATGCTTCGCCAAGGCGGGAGCCGACCTGGCGAAGCTGGATGCGCCGTTCGTCCTGACGCTGCCCGGGCCGGCGACCGTCAGCATCTCCCGCGTGGCGCTGGGCACGGTGGCCGACCAGATCGTCGCCTGCCCCAAGTGACGGAAGCGATCAGCGCGGGCCGGACAGGTCCGCGCTGATCGTCTCCAGTGCCCGGCCCCGCGTCTCCGGGAAGAAGCGCCAGACCAGCACCGCCTGGAGCAGCATGGCGGCGGCGAAGAACCAGAAGGGCAGCGACTGGCTGTATTCGGCCAGCACCGGGAAGGCGAAGGACAGGACCGCGTTCGCCACCCAGTGCGTCGCACTGCCGATCGACTGGCCGCGGGCGCGGACGCTGGTCGGGAAGATTTCCGACAGATAGACCCAGATCACCGCCCCCTGCGACATCGCGAAGGCGATGATGAAGAGGATCAGGAGTGGCAGCAGCAGCGTCGCCGGCGCGGCGCCGGTATAGACGAGCGCGACCCCCGACAGCGCGACGGCGGTGACGATGCCGCCCAGGATCAGCAACGGCTTGCGCCCGACCCGGTCGATGATCGCCATCGCGGTCATCGTCGCGATGAGGTTGGCCACGCCGATGGCGATCGCCTGGGCATCGGCAGTGAGGCCGGAAAAGCCGGCGGCGGCGAAGATGTCGTTGAGATAATAGAGGATCGCGTTGATCCCCGACAGCTGGTTGAACAGCCCGATGCCGATCGCAAGCATGATCGGCAGGCGGTGGCGACGCCAGTCGAGGCGCGCGGTGCCCGGCTGGTCATCGACAGCGGCGGGGGCCAGATCGATGCCCAGCCGGCCGGCGGCATCGGCCGCCTCCGCATCGCGACCACGCGCGGTCAGCCAGCGCGGGCTTTGCGGCAGGCCGGTCAGGAGGACGAGGAACAGTGCGGCGGGGAAGGCGGCGGCGGCGAGTTTCCAGCGCCACGCGATGTCCGGATCGACGGCCTGCGCGATCAGGAAGTTGCTGAGATAGGCGACGAGGATGCCGAAGACGACGTTGAACTGGAACAGCCCGACGAGGAAGCCGCGGCGTGCCGGCGGGCTGATTTCGGCGATGTAGACGGGCACGAGCACCGACGAGGCGCCGATCGCGATGCCGCCGAGGAAACGGAAGGCGGAGAAGACGGTCAGCGAATCCGCGACCGCGCAGCCGAGCGCGGAGACGACATAGAGAAGGCCTATGATGCGGAGCACCGCGAGGCTACCCCAGCGGTCGCCCGGCGCGCCGCTGAACATCGCGCCGACCAGCGTCCCCCACAGCGCGGCGGACACGGCGGCGCCGAGACCGGCGGCGGAGAGGGCGTATTCGGTGCGCAGCGCTTCCGTCACGCCGGAGATGACGGCGGTGTCGAAGCCGAACAGGAGGCCGCCGAGGCTCATCGCGACGACGGCACGGGTGTGGGTGGATCGGGTCATGCGGTCGCCTGCACTGGAGAGGAGGGGATCATGCCGCCGACAGCCGGTCGAGGAAACGGGCATGCGGTTCGGCATGGGCGAGCGTGGCGCCGATCGCCGCCTTCATCCGGGCGAAGGTATCGGCGAGCTGGTCGTCGGTGAACTGGTCGGCGAGCGGCGAGGGGCGGACGGGCAGGTCGTCGAACCCGGCGTACATGCTGAGCCAGCTGGGGTCCTGGAAGGTATCCCATTCATTGCGGACGAACTCGCCACCGGCGCGCCACGCGTCGAGCTTGATCTGCAATCCTTCGGGCGGAGTCAGTGCGCGCATGCGATCCCAGAACGGCTCGCCCTCGCGCCGGTTCGACCAGTAGTGCAGGAAGAGGAAGTCGCGCAGCCGCTCGAACTCCAGCGTCGACTGGCGGTTGTAGGTGGCGGCGAGACGCGGATCCATCGCCCGGTCGGGCAGCAGCGCGACGAGCCGTTCCAGCCCCGACTGGATCAGCGTGATGCTGGTCGATTCGAGCGGTTCGAGAAAGCCCGACGCCAGGCCGAGGCCGACCACGTTGCGATCCCAGAAGCGGGCGCGGTGGCCGGTGGTGAAACGCAGCTTGTTGGGGTTGGCGAGCGCCTCTCCCTCCAAGCCGGCGACCAGCATGTCCTCTGCCTGCTGGTCGTCCAGATGATCGCTGCAATAGACATGGCCGTTGCCGATGCGATGACGCAGCGGGATGTGCCACTGCCAGCCGGCGGTGCGCGCGGTGGCGGTGGTCAGCGGCCTGTGCGCCGGCACCGCCGCCTTGCACGGGATGGCCACGGCACGGTCGCAGGGCAGCCAGTGGCGCCAGTCGACATACGGAACGCCGAGCGCCTCGCCGAGCAGCAGGCTGCGGAAACCGGAACAGTCGATCCACAGGTCGCCGGCGACGCGGCGGCCGTCCTCCAGCGTGACCGACTCCAGCCGGCCGTCCTGACCGTCGCGGTGCGTGTCGACGATGCGGGCATCGATATGGGCGACGCCGTTCGCCAGCGCCAGCCGGCGGAGGAGGGCGGCGAACTTGGCGGCATCGAAATGGACCGCGAAGTTGAAGACGCCGAGATCGTTCTGCGGGCGGTCGTTGGGCGGGAGGAACAGCCCGCGCTCCGCCAGCTGGGTCGCCAGGCAGTATTCGCCGAGCGGGGTCGTGTCGCCGGCGGCGCGCCGTTTCAGCCAGTAGTGATGGAAGGCGACCCCGCGTGCGGGCACGCCGTAGAGGCCGAAGGGATGGAAGAAGGAGTGGCCGTCGCGCTGCCAGTCGGCGAAGCGGATGCCGTATTTGATCGTGCCCTCGGTCTCGCGCAGCACCTCAGGCTCCCCGAGTTCGACCGCGGCGAAGAAGTCGCGGATGGCCGGCACGGTCGCCTCGCCGACGCCCACGGTGCCGATCGCGCTGCTGTCGACGACGGTGATCGACAGGCGGAGATGCGCCAGTTTGCGGGCGAGGAACGTCGCCGCCATCCACCCGGCGGTGCCGCCACCGACGATCACGATCGAGCGGATGGGGGCGGGGATATCCGTGGTCAGATCCATGCGGTGGGTTCCGTCGGTGCAAGGGCGCGGGCGCGCGCGAATGTTGAGGAAGTTGCGGGTTGCGGAGGGTCGGGGTGGGGGACGGTCGTGTCAATGTTCGGGGCGTAAGGCGTTTTATCTGTGTGGGTTAGGCGAATGTTGAGGCGATCGCCGCGCGATCGATGAAACCGGGCAAGTTTCGACAGTGAGGCTGTCGTAAGTGAATGTTGAGGCGGGAGGGACATGGCCTGCCTATACGCCAGGATGAGTGGCGTAGGACATGGTTGGCCGGCGTTCGCGTGAGCGTCCGGGTAGTCGATCTTCCGTTGTCCATGGGTGCCGGCGTTCGCCGGGATGACGAAGAGAATGGCGTGCGGAGTGGCCTTCGCAGTGGCTCCGCCGACGCCGGGTTTCAGTCGGACTGCCCCTGCTGGTCTACTGGCGACGTTACCCATCTGGATCCCGGCCTTCGCGGTGATGGTGCGGGATGGTGTCGCGGGGCTGTTCAACCACGATCCCCGCGAAGGAGAGCGGGACCCCGGATCGAGCCCGGGGCGACGAGTGCGTGGGGCGGCAGGATCATTCTCGCCAAAAGAAACGCCGCACCGACCGGGAGGGTCGATGCGGCGCGAGGTTGGGGAACGGGTAGGACCGATCAGAACTTGACGCGGACGCCGCCGATGAAGCGACGCTCGTAGATGTTCTCGAACAGCACCTGATCGGCGAAGGTCAGGTAGTAGCGCTCGGTCTCCGCCGTCAGGTTCGATGCCTGGCCGTACAGGGTGATGTTCGGCAGGATGTCGTAGCTGATCGACGCGTCGAGATAGTTGGTCGGCTTCTGGTACTGGGCCAGGCCGGTGATGCCGCCGTAATCGGACGAGACCAGACGCTTCGAGCGATAGTTGTAGGCGACGCGCGCCTGGAAGCCATACTGCTCGTACCACAGCGCGGCGTTCGCCTGATGCTTCGAATTGTCCTGGAACGGCTGCTTGTTGCCGGCCAGATCGGTGCGGCCGGCATCACCCAGCGACAGGGTGTAGTTGGCATCGACGCCGAAGCCGCCGAACAGGCCGTTGACGCCGTAATCGGCCAGCGACTGGCGCGCGGAGAACTCGGCGCCCTTCAGCGTGCCGCCCTCGCCCTGACCGATCGTGTTGATGATGACCGGGTTGCGGATCACGCCGTCATTGTCGGGGATGTCGTTGCGCGTCTCGGTGCCGTTGGTGATGAAGCTGTCGACCTTGATGTAGAACACGCCGGCCGCGATCAGGCTCGACCGGCCGGTGTAGAACTCCAGGCTGGCCTCGGCATTGTCGGCGCGCCACGGATCGAGCTGCGGGTTGCCGTTCGAGTTGCCGCCCTGCGCGCGGAACAGCGGCGGGTTGACCGACGTGTCGATGGCGTAGTTGACGTTCAGGCCACCGCCCCACTGATCGAGGTTCAGGAGGGTCATCGTCTTCGAATAGGCACCGCGCAGCCGCAGCTTGTCGGTGATGTCGAAGGCGACGTTGAACGCCGGCAGGAAGTCGGTGAAGTCACGCTTGGTGAAGGCGTCGCCATTGTCGCGGCCCGACAGGCCGTAAGGCTGCGGTGCGCCGACGATGTTCTGGCGGACGGTGAAGCGGGTGTTGACGACGCGCAGGCCGCCATTGGCGCGGAACGGCAGGCCGAACAGCTCACCCTCGCCGCTGACCTCGGCATAGCCCGAGATCTGCTTCAGCTCGATGCCGAACGAGTTGGCCGGGTTCACGTTGTTGACGCTGCCGGGATAGAAGCTGTTCTGGAACGCTTCGGAATTGTCCATCGCCTTCGGATCGAGGACGAAGAGGGCGGGGGTGCCGGCGGCGGGCAGCTTGTACTGCTTGATGATGCCGGCGAACTTCGGGTCGTTGGCTAGCCGGGTATAGCCGGCGGTGTAGGCATTGCCCTGCGCATCGCGGACGTTGCAGGTCGGGTCGTTCAGGTTGACGTCGAACGCCTTCCACTTGACCAGGCAGCCGGCGGCGGGGTTCGAGGGATTGTCGGTGTTGCCGGCATAGAAGGGCGACGCGCGCTCGAAGCTGAACTGCTCGACGCTGCGCTCGCCGTAGCGGCCGCCGAACTTGATCCGGAGCTGCTCGCTCGGGCTCCACTCGGCATCGCCGCGGAACGCCCAGAGATCGCCGTCCTGATAGAGATTGTTCTCCGACGAGATGGTCTTCAGGCCGTAGCGCGAGATGTCCTGCGTCTGCGCCAGGAACGCCTGCGGGAAGGTGAAGACGGGCGCGCCGCTGGAATAGTCGACGGTCGCCTTCTGGCTGTAGGGCGCATAGCCGGTGGGGTTGAAGCGCACGTCGCCGCCGATCGAGGCCGGGTAGTTGCCGACGCCGTTATAGGCCCATTGCGTGCCGTTGGTCAGGTTGAACTGCGCGTAGGACTGGTCCGACTTGCGGCTGGCCTTGCCATAGATGCCGCGGACGGTGGCCTTGAAGTTGCCGCCATTGTCCCAGTCGAGCTGCAGGTTGTAGTTCTGCGATTCCGACTTCACCCGGAAGGTTTCCGAGTAGCTGTCGAACGCGGGCATGTCGTACTGGAAGGTCTGGACGGTGTTCAGGTTGAACCCGTTGACGACCGCGCCGGTGTCGCGCGACTGGGTCGGCAGGAAGGGCGAGGTCTGCCAGCTGATGTTCTGGAACTGGAAGCCGGCGGTGCGGTCATACTGGGTCTGGCGGGTGTAGAAGCCGTCGGCAGTCAGCTTCAGCGCGTCGTTGATCTGGAACTGGAGCGAGGCGTTGGCGCCGAAGCGCTCGCGGCTGGTGATGCGGTTCCAGGCGGTGTGCGACTGCGGCGTGATGAACGCATCGTTGGCGTCGCCGTCGCCGTTCACGTCGTAGCCGATGATCGCGCCCTGGCCGTTGCGGACCGGCGTGCCGCGGCTGACTTCCCGGCCGTTCACGAAATTGCCGATCGCGAAATCGCCCTGGTTCGTGGCGCTGCCGCCCTCGTTGCGGAGAGCGACGCCGTAATCCTGGATACCGCGGAAGCTGTTCGACAGGTCGAGGTCGCTGTACGCGGCCGAGACGAGCAGGCCGACGCGGCCGGCATTGTACGAGATCAGGCCGTTGACCGACGGGTTCCACTTCTCGGTGCGGTCGCCATATTGCCCCTCTGCGGCGGCGGACATGGTCAGGCCGTTCTTCAGGTCGAACGGACGGCGCGTCAGCAGGTCGATCGTGCCGGTCAGGCCCGCCTGCTGGAGCGAGGCGGTCGGCGACTTGAAGACGGTCGCGCCCGAGAAGAGCTGCGACGGGATGTCGGTGAAGTTCGGCTGGACCGCGGTGACCGAGTTGGCGCCCAGGAACTGCTCGCCGTTCATCAGCGTCGTCACCTGCGGCAGGCCGCGGATGTTGACGGCGCCGCCCTCACCGGCTTCGCGGCGGATCTGGACGCCGGGAATGCGCTGCAGCGAGTCGGAGATGGTGACGTCGGGCAGCTTGCCGATGTCCTGCGCGCTGATCGCCTCGACCACGCTGTCGGCGTTGCGCTTCACCTCGATCGAGCGGGCCTGCGACGCGCGGATGCCGGTGACGACGATGTCGGCGTCCTCGGTCGACTGGTCGGGTGCGGCGACCGGATCCTGGCTCGTCACCGGGGCGGCGGGGGTGTTGCCGACGGGGGTCGCGTCCTGCGCGGCGGCCGGTGCGGCGGTCAACGCGGCCAGGCCGAGCACCAGCGGCGATGCGGCCGACAGCAGCGTGACACGACGCAGCGGTTTACGGAAATCTGCCATCTTCATCCTCCCAATCGGCCGTGTCGGATCCCCAAGATCCGCACAGCCTCTCATAAAATCATTTTGATTTAATCATTGGGTGCCGGGAAATTGTCAAGCAGTACGAGGCGATTGCACGGACACTGTGGGGAGTTTGCATCACCTGAGCAACCATAATGCCATATTGATACCAATCTGGGCTATCGCCGAAACGAGTATTCTATACCTGACGAGAATCGTCGTTTTCAGCGGGATGCGACGCTCCAGCGATGGGTCCGGGACGGTTGGTGACGGGAAGGATTGCGGCGTCGGATCGACTTGCCTATCGATGTCGCTAGATACCAGTCCAATACCGGAGATCGACGATGACGCGCAGCTGGGTCCGGTGGTGGGGCGGGGTATCTCCGGCGGCGGCGATCGCGGTGGCGCTGCCGGCAGCGGCATGCGCGGAGCCGGTGACGATGCCGGCGATCGTGCCGACGCCGGTATCGGCCACCCTGATCGGCGGCACGGTGGCGCTGGGGCGGTCGGTCGTGCTGGTCGTCGCACCGGGCAGCGATGCGGACACCGTCGCGCTGGTACGTGACATCCTGACCAGGGCGGGGGTGGAGCGGATCGAGCGCGCCGCACGCACGACGACGAAAGCGGGGCGGACGCAGGTGGTGATCGGCCCGGCCGATGCGCCGGTGGTGCGCGCCGCACTGGCGCGGAGCGGTGCGGCGGCGGAGGCGACGCCGGAGGGATATACGCTGGCGAGCGTCGAGACGGGCGAGGGTGCGCTGATCACGCTGGCCGGGCACGATGCCGACGGGCTGTTCCATGCCGCGCAGACGCTGAGGCAGCTGGCGGCGCGCGCGGCGTTTCCAGCGATCGTCATCCGCGATCGCCCGGCGATGCCGATCCGGGGCACGATCGAGGGCTTCTACGGCAAGCCCTGGTCGATGGCGGACCGGGCGGCGCACCTGGACTTTCTGGGACGGATGAAGGCCAATACCTATATCTACAGCCCCAAGGACGATCCCTATGCGCGCGACCGGTGGCGGGACGACTATCCGGCCGCGACGCTGACTGCGCTGGGCGGACTGGTGAAGGCGGCGCGGCGCAACCACGTCACCTTCGTCTACGCGATCTCGCCGGGACCGTCGGTCTGCTTCTCCGATCCGGCCGACCAGCGGACGCTGATGCGCAAGGTGGACGCGATGCGGGCGATCGGGGTGCGCAGCTTCTACGTCGCGCTCGACGACATCGAATATACCAAGTGGAACTGCGACGCCGATCGCGCGGCCTTCGGCGAGCCGGGGGCGGCGGCAGCCGGCGTGGCGCAGTCGCGGTTGCTGAACGCGGTGCAGGCCGATCTGCTGGCGCGCCACGACACGGCGTCGGCGCTGATGATGGTGCCGACCGAATATTACGATGCCAAGGAGAGCCCGTACAAGGCGGCGCTGCGCCAGCATCTGGACCCGCGCATCGTCGTGCAGTGGACCGGCACCGACGTGGTGCCGCCCGCTATCGCGATCCCCGACGCCCGCGCCGCCGCCAAGGTATTCGGGCGCAAGACGCTGTTGTGGGACAATTATCCGGTCAACGACTTCGCGACCTCGGCCGGGCGACTGCTGATGGCGCCCTATGCCCGGCGCGAGGCGGGGCTGTCGGCTGAATTGAGCGGGATCGTGGCAAACCCGATGAACCAGGAGGCGCCGAGCAGGGTGGCGGTGACGGGGGTCGTCGCGTTCGGCTGGAACGATCAGGGGTACGACGCCGACCGCGTCTGGCGGCTGGCCGCGGCCGATCTGGCGGGCGGCGACGGGCAGGTGGCGGCGGCGCTGCTGCGTTTCTTCGATACCCAGCATCTGGCCCCGACGTTCGGCAGCCAGCCATGGCAGGAGCAGGCGCCGACGCTGAAGGCGGTGCTGGACCGGGTACGCGGGGCCATCGCGGGCGACGATGCGGTGGAGCGCGCGGCGGCGATCGCGGCACTGGCGGCGGAGGCCGATGCGTTTGCGGGCGCGCCCGACACCATCCGCGCGGGCGTGCCCGACCAGGGGTTCGCGACGCAATCCGCCCCGTGGCTGGATGCGATGCAGCGCTGGGGACGGGCATTGCAGCTGACCGCCGCCGGTCTGGATGCGGCGAACCGCGGCAGTGGTGCCGCCGCCCGCTTCTTCGCCGATGCGCAGCGGCTGGCGAGCGAGGCGGCGGCGACTCCGACGATCCCCGGTGCGACCCGGTTCGGCGGGCCCGCGAAGATCGCCGACGGCGTGCTGGACCGGTTCGTGGCCGACGCGCCGACGCTGATCGCGATCAACCCGTTGGCCGGCCCCGGTCCGGTGGCGACACCGTGACGGTGCGGCCGACGCGGCGGCCGTCGGGCGAGCGGGTGCGCAGGTCGACGGGACCCGTCACCGCGACCGGCGCGGCGTAGCGCCGCCACGGCCCGCCGGTGACGCGGTATTCGATCGGGGTGCCGGGCAGTTCGCTGTTCGCCTGGAGCAGGCCATCGACGATGCGGGCGCCCGGCGGTGCGAGGCGATAGGTGATGCCCGCCCGGTCCAGCGCCCGCAGCCGGACCGCCATCCGCCCGGCGAAATCCCGCCAGCCGGCGAGCAGCGCGGCGCGGTCGACCCGCGGATCGCCGAGAGCGTAGGTGGCGCCGGGGACATAGGCCGGCTGCCACGCCGGGCTGCTCCAGGCGCGCTCCGCCAAAGCGAGCAGGCGGGGGAACAGCATGTAGTCGACCTGCGTGTCGCGCCGCACCGTCTCGCTCCATAGCTGCGCCTGCAGCCCGGCGATGGCGCGGCCGGGCGCGAGCGGCACCGTGTCGACGACCGGCGTGGGACGCGCGAAGGTATCGGGGATCAGCGCGGCGTTGGCGGGCAGGTTGCCGGGCATGAAGCCGAACGCCTGGAAGGTGTCGACGCCGCGCGTGGCCCAGTCATAGCCCGGCTCGTCCGGATCGGGCGCATAGGGCATGTCGAAATAGCCCGCGTCCGGCATCGACAGAACGGTCTGCCAGCCGCGATTGGCCTGTCCGTGCGCCTCCGCGACGCCGCCGGTATGGACACCGCTCCAGATATTGGTCTGCACCGAAGAGGGCATGCGCGCCGCATCGGTATGGCCGAGCCCGTCGCTCCACCCGGCGACGCGGATGCCCCGGCCGGCGAGCTGGGCCGATACTCGCTCGATGAAATAGGCGCCCAGGCCGCTCGCCTTCATCCCGGTGCGCGCGAGCAGCGCCCGGCAGACCGGCGACCCGGTCCATGCGCCAGCCGTCTCGTCGGCGCCGATATGGTAGGTGGTGAGGGGAACACCGGCGGTGCGATGCAGCGCGGCGACCCCGCCGACGACGGCGTCGATGAAGCGATAGGTGGCGTCGAGGCAGACGTTCAGCGTGTTGTCGCCATAGTTCTGGATGCTGCGGTATCTGGTGGTGTCGGCGGGATCGACCAGCCGGTAGCGTTCGGCACCGGTCCGGTCGCCACGGGCCATCAGCGCGGCGTAGCGAACCTCCATGGACCGGATCGCCGCGCGGGAGTGGCCGGGCATGTCGAACGAGGGGATGACGGTGATCTGCCGGGCGGCGGCGGCACGGAGCAGATCGACATAGTCCGCGGCGGCGAGATAGCCGTTGGTCGGGGCCGCGCGGTCGGGATCGGCGCCCAGCTGCGGGGACAGGCAGGTCGCCTCCGTCACGTCGCCGCAGCGATACGCACCGATCGCCGTCAGCTCGGGCAGCCCGGCGATCTCCAGCCGCCAGCCCTCGTCGTCGCCCAGATGAAGGTGGAGGCGGTTCAGCTTGTAGATGGCCATCTGCTCGATGAGCTTCAGCAACTCTGCCTTGCTGTGGAAATTGCGGGCGATGTCGATGTGGAGGCCGCGAAACGGCAGGGCGGGCGCATCGTCGACGATCAGCGGGCGCAGGCTGGTACCCTCCGCCGCGATCTGCTGTGCCAGCGACCGGAGCGCGTGGGAGGCACCCGCGGCGTCCCCCGCATCGATCATTACCGCGCCCTTACCGATCGCGAGGCGGTACCCCTCGGCCGGCAGCTCCGCCTTGCGACGGATCGTCAGCCGGGTCGGGCCGGCCCCCTGCGGCAGGGCGGCAAGACCGGCGGCGATCGCGGCACGCGGAATGCCGGCGGTGGTGATGCGGAATCCGGCGGCCAGGTCGACCGGGGTGCCGGCGGGACGGCTGGCGCGCAGCGGTTTCGGCAGGATGGCGACGTCGATCGCGGTCGCGGGTCCTCGTCCGGCATACAGGGCGAAGGCACGTTCGGGCGTCTGCCAGACGGTGCGATCGGCCGGCGCGCCGCCGGCCAGCGCCGCCTCGTCGGTCATCGGGGCGACGAAGGGCAGCGTTTCCATGCCCGTATCGGCGTCGGTGCCGGGACGGGTGGCCGCGATCACCCGCGGGGCGAGGCCGGGTGCGTGCAGCATCGCGTTCGGCATGACATGGTTGCGCGAGTAGAAGGCGCCCACCGCAGTGATGCCGATGCGATAGACCCGCCCGGGCAGCAACCGGCGGCCCGGCTTCAGGGTGAGGGCGTTGACGTCGCCCGCGACCTGGCGGCCGGCGAAATCGTCGCTGTCGATCGCCAGCACCCGGTTGACGAAGCCGTAGCGGATCTCAATCGGCACGCCCGCGAGGCTGGGATCGAGCGCGGCGGGGACGGTGATGTCGATCGTCGACCGGAAGCAGCGCAGCACGCCGCCGGGGCAGGGCGCGGTACGGTTGTCCACGACGGTGAAGCGGTAGCCGAGCGTGGCGGCGAGCCGGTCCAATCCGGCCTGTTCGGGCGGCAGCGCCGTTGCGGCCGCCACGACCGCCAGCGGGAGCAACGACCACATCACCATGCCAAGTCCCTCATATTCCATCGATCGTCGTTCGACCGGCGATCATCTGCGTACCGATCGATAACCAATCGCAGCGACGAGCGCCACAATGGACCGTGCGGCCGCAGCCCCGGCGTTGCCAGCGCCCCGACGGCGCGGTAATCCGCCGGTACCGCCCGCCCCGCGGATCATCCATCGCACGCAGGTACCTGCCCGACCATGTCCTTTTCCGAGAAGATCGGGCGGTTCCGGCCCGACAATCCTGCGCCCCTCTATCTACAGTTGCAGCAGCTGTTGCGCGACGCAGTGCAGCGGCAGCTGCTGACCACCGACGAGGCGATCCCGGCGGAGCGCGATCTGGCGATCGAGTACGACGTGTCGCGGATCACGGTGCGCAAGGCGATCGGCACGCTGGTGGAGGAGGGGCTGCTGACCCGGCGTCGGGGAGCGGGCACGTTCGTGGCGGGGCGGGTGGAGAAGATTTTCTCGCGCCTGTCGTCCTTTTCGGAGGACATGCTGTCGCGCGGGCGCCAGCCGTCGAGCCAGTGGATCACCCGCGCCGCCGGCACGGTGACGCCGGAAGAGGCGATGGCGCTGGGCCTGTCGCCCGGCGCGGCGGTGTTCCGGTTCCAGCGCATCCGCTTTGCCGACGACGTGCCGATGGCGCTGGAATTCTCGACCATCGAGGGTCGCTGCCTGACCGGGGTGGAGGCGGTCGACACGTCGCTGTACGAGGCGCTCGACCGCGCCGGCAACCGTCCGGTGCGCGCGTTGCAGCGGCTGCGCGCGGTGCCGTTCCGCGGCGAGCATGCACGGATGCTGGGCGTCGACACCGGCGCACCGGGGCTGCTGATCGAGCGGCGCGGGTTCCTGCGCGACGGGCGGGTGGTGGAGTTCACCCAGTCCTTCTATCGCGGTGACGCCTATGACTTCGTCGCGGAACTGAGCGACCTGTAGCGGGCGGCATCAGCGCGGCGTCAGGAACGCTCCGACGCCGGCGATCGCCAGCCGGTCGGCCGGAACGGCGGTGGCGGCGAAGGTGAGGCGCAGGTAGCGGACGGCGCGGGGCGTGGTGAAGTCCAGCCGCTGCGTCGCCAGCGCATAGGCGATGTTGGGCAGCTCGCCCGCGCCCGCCGGCTGCCACGATCGACCGTCGACGCTGGTCTCCGTGACATAGCCGCGCGGCGGCGCCGAGCCGGCGGAGGTGTGGCGCGCCGGCGTCAGGCTGAACCCGGCGAGTTGCCGTGCCGTGACGAGGTCGATGGTGACCCGGGCGGGGCGGCCGGGGACCGGCGCAGGCTGGACCCAGAGGGTGGCGGCGTCGCCGTCGAGCAGCCGCTCCGCCCCCGGTGCGCTGGCCGCGACGATGCGCCAGCCGCCGGTCGCGAGCACGGTGGGATCGGAGGAGACGATCGCGGGAACGGGTGCCGGCGCCACCGCCAGGAACAGGGCGACCTCCGCGATCGCGGGACAGACGGGCGCATCGAGGATGACCAGCCGGACGCGGCGGGCGAGGACGGGCGCGTCCAGCCGGATGATGCGCTGCGCGCCGATACCGGTCTTTTCGGCCAGGCGGCGCCAGCGGCCCTCGACCTCCGCCTCCACCGCGAAGCGGGTGACGCGTACGCCCAGCGGCAGATATTCGCGCAGGCGGATCAGGTCGAAACGGCGGCCGGGCGGCAGATCGAGCGTCAGCGTCGGCGTGGCGATGCCGTCGGGCGACGACCAATAGGTGTCCCGGTCGCCGTCCAGCACGCGGGCCGGCTGGAAGGCGGGGCCGCGGACGTGGCTGGCGGTCGCCACCGCCCCTTGCGCGAGATCGGTCGCGAAGCTGGCGCGGATCGCGTCGCCGAAGCTCTGCAGGATGCGGACGTCCTGATCGGGGATGCGGCCGCGCCGGTCGGGCGGGATGTTGAGGTTCATGGTGGTGCCGCGCGCGACCGAGGTGTCGAAGAAGCGGACGAGGTTGTCGGGGCTGCGGACGCGGGCGTCCTCGTCGGCGTGGTAGAACCAGCCTGGACGGATCGAGGTGTTGGTCTCCGCCGGCCACCACAGGGGACCGCCACGCACGCCGCTGTTCCCTTCCGCCTGGACATAGGGATGGTCCGGCATGGTCGGCCAGCAGGGGTCGCCGGCGATCCCGTCCTCGTTGCCGACCCAGCGGATGTCGGCGCCGAGCGGATCGAAGGTGCAGGCCATCGGCTGGTGCCGATGGACGAGCGCGATCATCGATGGCCAGTCGTAATAGGCGGGCGCGTCGATCCGGCGCGTCTCGCGCGCGCCGCCGTAGAACCCGTCGCCACCGTTGGCGCCGTCGAACCAGAACTCGAACAGCTCGCCATAGCCGGTGCACAGCTCGACGATCTGGCGGCGGAAATAATTGATATAGCCCGGCCGGCCGTATTCGGCGTGATTGCGGTCCCAGGGGGACAGGTAGATGCCGAAGGCGATGCCGCCGCGCCGGCACGCCGCCGCCATCTCGCCCACGATATCGCCCTTGCCGCCGCGATAGGGCGAGTTGCGGATGCAGTGCTCGGTCAGCATCGTCGGCCACAGGCAGAAGCCGTCGTGATGCTTGGCGGTAAGGATCAGCCCCTTCAGATTTCCCGCCTTCGCCGCGGCGACGATCTGGTCGGCGGAGAAATCAGTGGGATCGAAGCGGCGGGGATCCTCGTCGCCATAGCCCCATTCCTTGTCGGTGAAGGTGTTCATCGAGAAGTGCACGAAGGCGTATTGCTCGCGGGCGTGCCAGCGCCACTGACGGGGGCTGGGCACCGCGCCGAAGGGGGCGGGTGCATCGTCGATGCGGGCAGCGAGGGCCGGCGACAGCGGCGTCGCGAGGCCGGCGGCGAGCACCATGCGGCGATCGAGTGTCATGCGGGCTTTCCAAAAGAGGGCGGACGATCGGCGCGCGCCCGGCCGAAGGCGCGGTTGGGCGCGGCGCCCATGCGGAACGAGAGGGTGCCGCCACGGATCAGGTCGGCATGGCCGATCCAGCTTTTCGTCCACGGCCGGCCGCGCCAGCGCACCGACTGGATGTAGGGGCGGTCGGGGCCGTTGCCCTCCGCCTCGATCACCAGCCGCCGACCGTCGCCGACGCGCAGCTCGGCCCGGTCGAACAGCGGCGAGCCGAACACCCACGCCGCCTCGACCGGATCGACCGGGTAGAGGCCGAGGGCGGACATCACGAACCACGCGCTCATCTGGCCGCAATCGTCGTTGCCGATGATGCCGTCGGGTGCGGCCCTGTACATCTCGGTCAGCAGCCGGCGGACCATCGCCTGCGTCTTCCACGGCGCACCGGCATAGGCATAGAGATAGGGTGCGTGCTGGTCGGGCTCGTTGCCGTGCGCATATTGACCGACCAGCCCGGCGATGTCGGGCGGCGCGTCGGCGGGCAGGGTGGACGGCGCGGCGAACAGCGCGTCCAGCCGCCCCTCGAACGCGGCATCGCCGCCCAGATGCGCGATCAGGCCATAGATGTCGTGCTGGTTCAGGAACGTCGCCTGCCAGCCGTTCGCCTCGGTATAGTCGCGCCACCCCGGCCGGGGCATGTGACCCAGCTGGACCGGGTCGTAGGGGTGCCACCAGCTGCCGTCGGCGAAGCGGGGGCGGGCGTACCCGATGCGCGGGTCGATCACGTTGCGCCAGTTGCCCGACCGTTTCAGCAGGCGTGCGGCGGCCGCCTGCTGACCGGCGGCGCGGGCGAGCCGGGCGGACGCCCAGTCGTCATAGGCATATTCCTGCGTCCGGCTGACGCTTTCAAATATGCGGTCGGCGGGCACATAGCCCATGGCGTCGTAGAGGTCGCGGCCGAGGCTGTTATCCTTGTCGGGGGCGGCGAAGTCGAAGCTGCGCCGGGCGATGGCGGGCCATGCGGCGGCATAGTCGGCGACGATCCCCTTCGCCTGCGCCTCCGCGAGAGGAGCGACGCCGTGCCAGCCGATCATCGTGCCGGTTTCGACACCCTGCAGCGGCCAGACGAGCGGGCCGAAGGGCGAGTGCGCGGTCTGGCGGATCATGTCGTCGACCAGGCTCTTCACCCGGTCGGGGGCGATCAGCGTCAGGAGCGGATAGAGGGCTCGATAGGTGTCCCACAGCGAGTAGCTGCTGTACGCCGCGCCGCCCGCGGGTACGCGGCGGACCTGCCGGTCGAGCCCGACATAGCGCCCGTCGACATCGGAGAAGAGCGTCGGCGCGACCTGCGCATGGTACAGTGCGGAGGCCATGATCGTCCGCTGGTCGGCAGTGCCGCCAGTGACGCGGATCGCCGCCAGGCTGTCCGTCCAGCGCGCGGCGGCGGCACGGCGGACCCGGTCGAAATCCCAGTGATCCGCCTCCGCCGCCAGATTGGCGCGCGCGCCGGCGACATCGACCGCAGAGATGCCGCAGCGGATCAGCAGGGGGGCGCCGCCCGCCTCGTCGAAGTGCAGCGCCGCCTTCACGCGCCGGCCGGCGACGCTGACGGCCCCGGCGGGCCGGAGCGCATCGTCATCGCCGTAGAAGTCGATGCGTGTGGGCCGGCGGGACAGCTGGAGGGCGAAGTGGATGCGCCGCCCCCTGGCCCAGCGGTGCACCCGGCGGGCGCCGGTGATCGTGCCGTCGGCATCGACCGCGATATGTGCATCGTCGATCAGCGGCGCGGCATCGGACCGGTCGAGGACGAGGTGGGACAGGTCGATCAGGATGTGCGCCGCGCCGGCGGGAAAACGGTAGCGATGCCAGCCCGTCCGCTCGGTCGCAGTCAGTTCGGCGGCGACGCCGCTTTCCAGCAGGACGCGGTAGTAACCGGGCTCCGCCGCCTCTCCCGAGTAGCGCTGGCGGTATCCGGCATCGGGATCGGCCAGCGGACCGGGCGTCAGCTTCACCGGCCCGCGGGTCGGCACCACCAGCACGTCGAGCATGTCGCCGATGCCGGTGCCGGACAGGTGGGTGTGCGAGAAGCCCATGATCGAGCCGTCGCCGTGGTGATATCCCGAACAGGTGTCCCATCGCTCCACATCCGTATCGGGCGACAGCTGGACCATGCCGAACGGCACCGTCGCACCCGGATAGGTGTGGCCGTCGCCGCCGGTGCCGATGAACGGGTCCGCGCGGGCGGGCGGCGCGGCGATGGCAGGCAGCGGGAACAGCGCGAACGCGGCGGTGCCGCCCAGCAATTGGCGGCGATCGGGCGTCACCATGGTTCCTTCAACAAGTGCGGCCGCGTGGCGGCGAGGTGGACGACCAGTTCGCCAAACAGCCCGTTGGCCCAGGCGAACCAGCGGCGGGTGAAGGTGGCGGGATCGTCGCGGTCGAACGCCTCGTGGATGAAGCCGGTGCCGGCATGTGTGGCCATCAGCGTCCGCAGGCAGGTGCGAATGGTCGCGTCGTCGCGGGCGGACAGGGCGCGGACGATCAGCGACATCGGCCAGATCTGGCCGGACCCGACATGGGGGCCGCCGATTCCCTCGCCGGCGCGCCCGCGGAAGAACCAGGGGTTGGCGGGGCTCCACGCCGCTGCCTCGGTCCGGCGCCAGCGTGCGTCATCGGGCGCGACGCAGCCGAGATAACCGAGCCCGGACAGCGACGGTACGTTGGCGTCGTCCATGAAGACGGCATTGCCGTAGCCGTCGACCTCGTACGCCCAGACCTCCTGACCCGAGGACAGGCGCATCAGGCCGTGGCGGGCAAGCGCGGCGGCGACCTCGTCCGCGAGCGCGGTCGCGTCAGCGGCGAGGGCGGTGTCGCCGCACGCCTGATAGGCGACGATGGCAAGTTCGCGCAACGTCGTCACCGCGAACAGATTGGCGGGCACGAACAGCGGATAGAGACACGCATCGTCCGACGGGCGGAAGCCGGAGTGGATCAGGCCGACCGGACGGGTGGGGTTGCCGGTGCCCCACAGCAGCGTCTCGGTCGGCTGCGGCGCGGCGCGGCGGAAGCGATAGGGGCTCGTGCCGGACGTGCGCTGTTCGGTGCGGAAGGTGCGGACGATGGCGCGGGCGCTTTCCGCCCAGGTCGCATCGAAGGGGACGGGATCGCGCGTCGCCGTCCAATAGCCATGGGCGAGCCGGAGCGCGTAGCAGAGCGAGTCGACCTCCCATTTCCGTTCGGCGACGCCGGGGCGCATGTCCGTCTCGTCGTGCAGCGCCCAGCGGAGATCGGTCTTCGCGGCGAAATCCTGCATGAAGGCGTTGGCATAGGGATCGATCAGGATCGATCGGGCGTGGCGGGCGATCAGGCCGCGGAACAGGTCGCGCAGGCGGGGATCGTCACGGACGAGGTGAAGATAGGGCTTCAGTTGAGCCGCGGAGTCGCGCAGCCACAGGCAGGGGATGTCGCCGGTGATGACGAAGGCGTCGCGCCGGGGGCCGGTCTCCACCGACAGGACGGTGGTGTCGAGCGTGTTGGGATAGCAGTTCGTGAACAGCCAGCGCAGTTCCGGCGACGCGATCAGCGCGCCGATCCGGTCGATCTCCCGCTCGACGGCCGGCGAGACGAAGCGGCGATCGGCCGGGAGCGGCCGCCGCGAGGGCAAGCCGGGTCCTGCCCGGACCGGCAGCGCGACAGCCGCGCCGGCCGCGGCGATCAGGGTGCGGCGATCGATCAACGGGGCAGTTCCAGCGGGTCGCCGGTGACGGTGAAGCCGGTCCAGACGCCGGGCGCGTCGCCGGGCTGGCCGCCGCCGATCCACAGCCGGTACGCGCCCGGCAGCACGCGGCGGACGCCGGCCCGATCGACGCTGCTCATCGCGCGCGGATCGATGGTGAAGCGGGCGATGCCGTCCCTGCCGGGTGCGAGCGCGAGCCGGCGGAACCCGACGAGCTGGTGCTGCAGCACCGGGTCGGTCAGATTGCCGGCGCGTCCCGCATCGGGCGGCAGGAGATACGCCTGTACCACTTCGTCGCCTGCCCGACCGCCAGCGTTGCGGACGGTGACCGCGACCGGCAGCGAGCGTCCCGCGGGGATGGTAGCGGCGTCGACGCGCGGGGCGGCATAGGTGAAGCTCGTGTAGGAGAGGCCGTGGCCGAAGCGCCAGGCGGGCGTGCCGGTGAAATAGCGATAGGTCCGCTCCTTCATCCCGTAATCGACGAAGGCCGGCAGGTCCGAGACGGTGCGGTAGACGGTGACCGGCAGTCGCCCGGACGGATTGACGTCACCGGCCAGCACGCGGGCGAGCGCGGTGCCGCCTTCCACGCCCGGATACCAGAGCTGGAGCACGGCGGCGGGCTCGACATCGCCGATCGACACCGCGCTGCCCGCGGCGATCGCGACCACCAGCGGCTTGCCGGTGGCGGCGAGCGCCTTCAGCAGCCGGCGCTGCGGATCGGGCAGGACGATGTCGGTACGATCGCCGCCCGTGAAGCCGGGCACGGCGAGCTTCAGCGCCTCTCCCTCCAGATCCGGCGACAGGCCGACGACCGCGACGATCACCTCGGCATCGCGGACGGCGGCCAGCGCCTCGGCCAGCTGGATCTCCGGCGGCGCGATCCAGCGCAGGCGCAGGCCCTCGTCGCCACCCTTGTGATCCAGGGTCAGGCTGATGGCCACCGGCGCGGTGGCGTCGATCGCCGTTTCCAGCACCTCGCCGATGGTGCCGTCGATCACGGTGCGGCCTTCGATCGACAGCGTGACGCGATCGTGCGGCGGACAGCGGTGCCAGCAGGCCGGACCGTCGACCGCGAGCCGGTAGCGGCCGGGGCCGGGCGGTACGAAGCTTCCCGTCCAGGTGGCGGTGAAGGGCGCGGTTCGGGTGAAGTTGAAATCGATGCGGCGATCGATGCGGCGCGTCACCCGACCGGCGGTGTCGCGGATCTCGGCCCGCAGGCCGGGCGTGGTGCCGGTCCGCAGCGCGGTTTCGGGAACGACCACCGGCGCGTCCTCGGCAAGGGTCGACCCCTGGGCGTAGGCGACCGGGCCGAAACGGCGGCGCAGCCCCTCAAGCGGAGTGACGGGACGGATCGCGGTGCCGTGGTAGTTGCCCTCGACCACCGACAGATCGTCGGCATTGGCGCCGATCACCGCGATGCGCTTGCCGGCCAGCGGCAGGGTGGCGGCGCGGTTATCGAGCAGGACGATCGACCGCTCCGCCGCAACCTGCGCAAGGGCGCGATGCGCGGGTGCGCCGACGGCATCGGGACGGATGCGGTCCCAGCGGGAGGGCAGGGCGATCGCGCGCCGCAACGCCATCGCCCGCGCGAAGGCGGTATCGAGAGTCGCACGGTCGACCAGCCCGCGGCGCACCGCCTCCGGCAGGGCGGCGTAGGTGGAGCCGCAGTTCAAATCGGTCCCGCCCTTCAGCGCGGCGGCGGCGGCGTGGGCGGCATCGGGCGCGGCGAAGTGGAACAGGTGGATGTTGGCGACGGCGTCGCAGTCCGACACGGTCAGCCCGTCGAAGCCCCAGTCGCCGCGCAGCCGGTCGATCATCAGCGCACGATCGGCGCAGACCGGCGTGCCGTGGATCGCGTTATAGGCGCACATCAGCGACAGCGGCCGTGCCTCTGTCACGACGGCGCGGAAGGCGGGGAGGTAGGTCGCCTCCAGATCGTGCGGGCTGACGTTCACCGAAAAGCTGTCGCGCCCCGCCTCCGGCCCCGAATGGACGGCGAGGTGCTTGGGCGTGGCCACCGTCTTCGGCACGGCACGGTCGGGGCCCTGCAGGCCGCCGACGAACGCCACCGCGAGCCGGCCGGTCAGATAGGGATCCTCGCCATAGGTTTCCTGGCCGCGGCCCCAGCGGGGATCGCGGAAGATGTTGATGTTGGGCGACCAGATCGTCAGCCCCTGATACATGTCGGACCCGGCGGCGCCGCGGCGGCGCGCGTTCCATTTGGCGCGCGCCTCGGTCGCGACGACATCGCCGATGCGGGCGAGCAGCGCCTCGTCCCAGGTGGCGGCGAGGCCGATCGCCTGCGGGAAGACCGTCGCCTCGCCGTTGCGGGCCAGGCCGTGCAGCCCCTCATTCCACCAGTCATAGGCGGGCAGGCCCAGGGCAGGATCGGCGGGGGCGGCGTTCTGGAGCTGGGCGGCCTCCTGGTCCGGCGTCGGCGGTGCGGGAGCCCGCGCCGGCAGTGCGGTGGGCAACAGCGCCGCGGCGATGGCGAGGCAGCGGATCATGCGCCCGCGTGACGCCGTCCGCCGGAACGCCGGCCGGATCGATGCCATCCCCGCCTCCTTCATCCCCCGGCTCCTTCCATCAAGGTATTTAATTGGTATGTTGGTCGCGGACGGCTTGCGCGTCCAGCCCTTTCTCTAGCACCACGGCGTCGAAGGAGTGTCACGATGAGGTCTGTGCTGCTGGAGATCTGCGTCGAGGATCTGGCGGGAGTCGAGGCGGCGAAGGCCGGTGGCGCCGACCGGGTCGAACTCTGCGCCGCACTGGCCGTGGGGGGGCTGACCCCGTCCGCGGCATTGACCGCGGCGGCCGTGAAGACCGGGCTGCCGGTGCACGCGATGGTCCGGCCGCGACCGGGCGACTTTGTCTGCGACGACGCCGTGCTGGCGCTGATGGCGGACGAGATCGCGCGCCTGCGCGACCTGGGCGTCGCCGGCGTGGTCGTCGGCGCGACCCATGCGAATGGTTCGCTCGACGAGCGCGCGCTGGTACGGCTGCGCGAGGCGGCGGCCGGGCTGCACATCGTCCTGCACCGCGCGATCGATCTGGCGCCGGATCCCGTCGCAGCGGTGCGACTGGCGGTCGCGCTGGGGTATGATCATGTGCTGAGTTCGGGTGGTGCCGCTTCGGCACCGGCGGGGGCGGCGATGCTGCGGGCGATGGTCGACGCGGCGGACGGCCGGCTGGAAGTGATCGCCGGTGCCGGGGTGCGGTGCGGGAACGTCGCGGCGCTGGTCGCGGCGACCGGGGTGGGCGCAGTGCATTCCTCCGCATCGATCGCGAGCGAATGGCCGGACCCGCGGATTGCGGCACTGGGGTTCGGGCCGGCGCAGCGACTGACGACCGACCGAGAGGCCGTCTCGATGCTGGTGGCCGCCCTATCCCGACCGGCGGCACCGCGCGCGGGTGCCTGAGCGAGATTGGTATTGTTCCTGCCCGGCAGCCATGCCAGCCTCGGCCGGCATGCAGGAGGAACGATGACGCAATCGCGCAGGCAGATGCTGTCGACGATGCTGGCGGGTGGCGGCGGGATCGCGCTGGCGGCGGGGACGGAGGCGGCCGTTGCCGCGAAGGCGGTGATGGTGTCGACCTGGGATTTCGGCGCGGCGGCCAATGCGGCGGGCGTGGCGCGGATGCGCGGCGGCGGATCGCTGCTGGACGCGGTGGAGGCGGCGGGGCGGGTGCCGGAGGCGGACCCGGCAAACCACTCGGTCGGCTATTCCGGCTATCCTGACCGGGACGGGCGGGTGACGCTGGATGCGGTCATCATGGACGATGGCGGACAGGTGGGGGCGGTCGCCGCGCTGGAGGACACGGTCCATGCCGTGTCGGTGGCGCGGGCGGTGATGGAGAAGACGCCGCACGTCATGCTGGTCGGCGAGGGGGCGACCCGCTTCGCACGGGAACAGGGGTTCGCACGCCGCAACCTGCTGACGCCGGAGGCGGAGGCGGCGTGGCGTGCGTGGCTGAAGACGGCGGACTATCGCCCGCGCGCCAACAGCGAGAACGATGTCGCCCCGCGCACCGCCACCCCCGGCGGGGCGCTGGATCACGATACGATCGGCATCCTGGCGCGGGACGAGCGCGGGCGGATGGCGGGCGCGTGCACGACATCGGGAATGGCGTTCAAGATGCACGGGCGGGTGGGCGACTCGCCGATGGTCGGTGCGGGCCTGTATGTCGAGCGCGGGGTCGGCGGCGCCACCGCCACCGGCGTCGGCGAGGAAGTGGTGCGGATCGCGGGCACCGCGCGGGTGGTGGCGGGGATGCGGCACGGCCTGTCGCCGATGGCGGCGTGCGAGGAGGCGGTACGCCATATCGCGTCGCTTCGCGGCGATGCGATCCGGGGGACGCAGGTCGGATTCCTGGCGCTGGACGTGCATGGGCGGGTGGGGGCGTTCTGCCTGCTGCCCGGCTTCACCTATGCCGTCACCGACGCCGCCGGCACGACCGTCGTCCGCCCCGCGGCCGCTCTGTTCCGCCAGTGAGGTGCCATCCTGCCGGCCGCCGCTAAGCGCCGGAACAGGAACCGTTCTTTCCGGTTCTGCCACTTATGAGCAGCACGGCCAAACGCGACGATCCCGCCCTGTGGGCCAAGGTCAAGGACGAGGTCACGGCGGGTGACAAGGGCGGCGAGAAGGGCGAGTGGTCCGCCCGCAAGGCGCAGCTCGCGGTTGCCGAGTACAAGAAGCGTGGCGGCGGGTACGAGGGCAAGAAGGACCCGCACAACTCGCTCCACGAATGGACCGAGGAGAAGTGGGGGACCAGGTCCGGCAAGCCGAGCGGAGAGACGCACGAGCGGTACCTACCCAAGGCGGCGCGCGAGCATCTGTCGAAGGCGGATTACGCCCGCACCACGGCGAAGAAGCGGGCGGACACGAAGAAGGGCAGGCAGTTCTCTGCCCAGCCCGACGACGTGGCGGCGCGAACGAGGCAGTACCGGGATCACCGCACCAAGGCGGAACTGTACGAACAGGCGAAGAAGCGGAAAATCCCCGGCCGGTCCGGGATGTCGAAGGCGGCGCTGATCAAGGCGCTGGAGGATTAGGTAGGTGGGCTTGCACTCCGTCGACGTGGTCGGCGCGGTTGAGTTGGACGGGCTTTAGAGTGGCATTCATCCGGGATGAAGCGCCACCTTGGCGAAGGCCGGGGTCCCGCGGCAGCGACGGGCGCTGCGCATCGTCAAGACGGCTGTCCTGACTGGACCTTGGCCTTAGCGGGATCTCTGCGAAATTTGCCAACACTCGATTTTCTGCGTCATCCCGGCGTACGCCGGGACCCATGGACACGGAACATCAACAGCCCGGACGCTCGCGGAAAGATGGGTCCCGGCGTCCGACGGGATGACGGAAGAGTTTTGCGGAGTCATGAAGCAGGATCCCGGATCGGGTCCGGGGTGATCGCGGTCATTCGGGCGTTCAGGCCGATACCGGGATCAGGGAGTGACGGTGCCTTCGTCGCCGCCGTCCCAGTAGCGGATTCGGTCGGCGTGGATACGGATCATGACGACGCCGGGCGTGTCGATGCCCTCGGGGAAATAGCGGTCGAGGTCGCTGGTCCAGTGTTCGGCGAAGGCGGCCTTGTCGTCGATCAGCGTCGCCCGCCCCTCCACCGCCACGAACAGCGGCGGGCCGCCCAGCATGCCGACCGCGCCGGTATAGCCGAGCAGCACCGTGTCGTCGGCACGGATGTCGGCGACCTTTCGCGAATCGTCATAGGCGAAGAAGTAGCTGTCGCCGCTAAACTCGACATCGCCGTTGTTGCTCATCGGCCGGGCGGTGAGCGCGCCATCGGCGGAGCGGGTGGTGAGCAGCGCGAAGTCCAGCTTCGCCATCTTCTTCGCGAGATCGTGCAGCGTCAGGTCGGCCATGGTCGTCTCCTGTCGGTCGGGCGGGTCAGCGACGGGCGCTGGCGATCAGCTTGCGCGCGATCTCGCGCACGGCCTCGTCGTCCTTGCTGTCGTCGTGCGCAGGATCGCCCAGATGGTCGAGGCTGGCGTCGAGGGTGTCGAGCAGGCCGGGATGGCGCGCCTCGACATATTCGATGACCTGAAAGAGCAGATGCTCGACCGCCATCTCGCGGCGGCGGGCCTGAACGGCGGTATCGTCGGGCGTCGGCATGTCGTCGGCTCCTGTCCGGTTGCCGCCAACGGTCCTGCGTGGCCCGCTGGCGGGGCAATTACAGTACGTTGCGCGGCATGGCGGGGTTCCGTCGGTGGACGGAACCCGTGGATCAGCCGGCGTGCTACCGAAGGCGGGCGGATCAGCCTGCCTCGATCGCCGCGCCGAGTTCGGCGGCGCGCGCGGTCTTCAGGGCGCCGCAGTGGCGGATCATCTCCAGCGCGCGATCGAACGGCAGGACGGCGGTGTTCTGCGCACGAAGCTTTCCGCCCAGAAGCCGGTCGATCCGCTGCGCCCTGGCGGCATCGCACTGGCCGGCGAAGATGCGGGGCAGCCGGCCAGACAGGAAGACACCGTTCGCGCCGCTGGCCAGCCCGTCGAAATCGGCGAGGACCCAGTCCTGGGCGAGGTCGGCGGTGCCCGGCGTCTCCGCCATCGTCACGATCGTGCCGACCCGCTCGGTCGGGCGCAGCCGGGCGTCCTTCGTATCGAGCAGCCAGCGCGCGACCTCCGGCCGACCGCTGCCCGCCGCCGCATCGAGTGCCGCGCTGCGGAAGGTGGAATCCTGACTGGTCACCGCGCGATCGATCAGCGTACGCGCCATCGGCAGCCCGTCCTCCTCGACGAGCAGGCCGAGCGCGATGCCCAGATAGGCCTGATCGAGCGCGCGGGGGTTGCCGGCGAGGTAAGCGCGGCCGGCCGCGACCAGCCGGGCGCGGACCGCCGTGTCGCGAGCCTCCGAAGCGACGAGACCGACCAGCCCCTGACGCAGCGCCTGCCGATCGGCAACATCGCCGGCATGGGCGCCCGCCGCCGGATCGAAACCCAGCCTGGCGAGGCGCGGTACATAGATCTTCGCCATCAGCGTGCGGTAAGCGGGCAGCGCGTCATCGCCGATCAGGCCGTGGGTGCGCATCTCCGCCAGCCGCTCGCCATTGCCGATCGCGGCGACCGGGTAGGGATTGTCCGCCATCGATCGGGCGGCATCGACCAGCCAGCGCGCCTGACCACGCCCGGCGCGGAAGGTGGCCCACAGGCTGTCGATCGTCGCCACCGCCTCGCCAGCGGGCAGGGTGGCACCGTTGGCGATCAGCGACTGCCAGTCGGCAGGGGCGAGATCAAAGCGGTAATAGCCGGTGCCGCCGACATTGGGGATGATCGCGCCGCCGCCGGGTGCGGCAACGGTCGCGATCGGCTGGTCTAGCAGGGTGCAGGTGCGCCCGGCCGCGCCGACCGCGCCGATGCAGACGGGCACCGTCCAGCGTTCGGGGCGCGGCTTGCTGCCCAGAAAGGCGTAGCGCGACTGGGTGAGCCGCAGCTTGCCGCCAACGCGGGCGACGTCAATCAGGGGAACGCCCTGTTGATCGACGAAGCTCTTCATCGCCGGCACGATGCGCGGATCGTTCGCGCCGTCCGCCAGATTGGCGAAGAATTGTTCCGAAGTCGCATTGCCGTAGGCATGACGCTGCATGTGCAGGCGGACGCCCGACCGGAATTTCTCATCACCCAGATAGGCGGCGATCATCGCCACCACCTGGCCGCCCTTGCCATAGGTGATGCCGTCGAACGCGCCGTCGATCTCGCCGTTGGTGGCGATCGGCTGGTGGATGGCGCGCCCGACCTCCAGCGAGTCCACGTCCATCGCCTCGAACCCCTCGGTCAGGGCGCCGACACCGATGTTCAGCTCGGGCCGCCATTCGTTGCCGATGCGGAAGCCCATCCAGTTGGCGAAGCTCTCGTTCAGCCACAGATCGTCCCACCAGGCGGGGGTGACGAGATCGCCGAACCACTGGTGCGACAGCTCGTGCGCGACGACCATGCCGAACGCCTGACGCCGGGCGACGGTGGCGCCGCCGTCCAGCAGCAGGATGTTGTCGGCATAGATGTCGGCGCCGGCATTCTCCATCGCGCCGGGCATGACCGGCGAGGCGATCTGGTCGAGCTTGGGGAAGGGGAAGCCCTGACCGAAATAGGATTCCAGTAGCGAGACGATGCGCGGCGTCTCCTGGTTGGCATAGGCGATCCGGTCCGCCTGGCCGCGGGTGGCGGCGGCGCCGAGGGGGAGCGGTGCGGCGCGCTGCGGCGTCGGCGGCACCTGCGTGGTGGCGTGCACGAACGGACCGGTGACCAGCGCGACGAGATAGGTCGGCAGCGGCTTGGTCGCCTCGAACACGTGGCGTTCCATTTTGCCGGCCTTCAGCACCTGCGTTTCCCGGGCGTTGCTGATCGTCTTCAGGCCGGGGCGGGTGGTGATCGAGATGGTGAAGGGCGTCTTGAAGCCCGGTTCGTCGAAGGACGGGAAGGCGGCGCGGGCGTCGATCGATTCGAACTGGGTCCAGCTGTACCAGTCCTCCCCTACCTTGACCCGGTACAGGCCCGACGGGCTGTCGCCGAACGCGCCCGAATAATCGAACGCCAGCGTCACCGCGCCGGCCGGCACGGTGGAGGCGAAATCGAGGCGGACGACGCCGGTCGTGTCGACCTGGGTCCAGGTCGCGCGGATCGGCTTGCCGGCGACCATCGCGACCGCGCGTGTCACCTTCAGGTCGCGGCCATGGAGATAGAGCGACCGGACCGGCGCCTTCACCACGGCATCGATCTCGTCATGGCCGGAGAAGCGGGGACGGGCGGGATCGATCGTCATGTCGATCCTGTAAGCGGTGGGCCGCGCCGCATCGGACAGCCGGCCGCGCGGCGCGGCCGGGTCGGTCGTCTGGGCGATCGCCGCGGTGGTGGACAGGAGCGACAGGCAGGCCGCGGACAGGAAGGCGCGCATCGATGATCCTCATTCGGTCAGGCGGGCGCGTTACCGCCGCCGCGACGCTTCAACAACACGCGCCGGGGGTGTTGGGGGAGTGTTCAGGGGGCGTCTGCCGCAGCGGGGGCCGGCAAATCCTAGTCCGGATCGTCGGCGAGCAGTCCGGCCGGCGTCGTCGCGCCGCGCTGTTCGGTCAGGATCTGCCAGCCGGTGATGAACAGCGCGCCGGCGAGCGGGCCGACGACGATGCCGCTGAGGCCGATCAGGTTGATTCCGCCCAGGGTGGTGACCAGCACCAGCCAGTCCGGAATCCCGGTATCGCGACCGACCAGGATCGGGCGGAGGATGTTGTCGGCTAGGCCGATCACCAGGATGCCGGACGCGATGACGACCACCGCCTGCCAGATCGCGCCGGTCGCGAGCAGATAGATGGCGACCGGCGCCCAGATGATCGCGGGCCCGACCGCCGGCAGCAGCGCGGCGATCGCCATCAACAGACCCCAGAGCAGCGCCGCGGGCAGGCCGACGATCCAGAAGGTGATGGCGCCCAGCGCACCCTGGACGATCGCCACCACTCCCGACCCCTTGATGGTCGCGCGCACGACGGCGACGAACTTCTGCGCCAGCCGATCGGCCACGTTCGCCTCCAGCGGCAGCGCACGGACGATCGCCGGGCCGATCCGGTCGCCGTCGCGCAGCAGGAAGTAGAGGACGTAGAGGCCGACGCCGAAGGCGAGCAGGAACGCCGCGGCATTGGCGCCGATCGAGAACGCCTGCTGCGCCAGCATGCTGGCGCTGCTGCTGACCGCCTCGGACAGGCGGGCCTGCGCCTGTTCGAAGCTGTCGAGCCCCGAACTGTCCAGCAACTGCTGCAACCGTCGTGGCAGAGCGTCGTGCATCTGCTGGAAATAGGCGGCGAAGTTGATCTGGCCGGACCGGATCTGCTGGTACACGCCGGCCGCCTGCTCGACGACGAGGCTGGCGACGATCATGGCCGGGATGACGACCGCGACGGTGATGATCAGGATCGTCACGGCAGCGGCCGCATTGCGCCGGTCGGGCCACCGCCGGAGCAGCCACCGGTACAGCGGCTGGAACAGCAACGCGCCCAGCGCGGCCCATAGCAGCGCGCCGATGAAGCTGGACACCACCAGCGTCAGGGCGACGGTGATGAGGAACAGGAAGAGGATCAGGCCGCCATTGTCGACCCGCGAGCGATCGATCGCCACGATCAGACCGTCGCGCCGGGCGAGGGAAGGAGCGCGCGGGCGGTGGCGTAGCAATCGTCGATATGGGCGTTGCCGGCCAGCTTCATCGCGCCGAAGCTGATCGTCGCAGCCGCCGCGGATCCGATCAGCGGCACGAAGCGCGCCATCGATCCGGCCGCCAGCCGCACGCCCATCCGGCGCAGCACCGCGATCACCATCCGCTTGGTCACGGCGCGACCGATGAAGGTGTTGCCCATGCTGGACGCGAGCACCAGCACCTGCTGGGCCCGCCCTGGCTCCATCTTGCGCACCTGTTCCTCGCGCAGGCCGAACCGCTCGCTGATGGCCGGCAACAGGTTGGTGAGGATGCCGATATCGGCGACGAGGTCGGCACCGGGCACCGGCACGACGGCGGCGCCGGCGGATACCAGCGCCCGCTTGGTGACCATGCGGCGGCAGTCGTCGCGCACGGCATCCAGTTCGGCCAGTGTGTGGATCATCCTTCGCCGGCCCTTTTCAATCGTTTTCGCTGCCCGCGATGCGGCAGGCGGGATGGGGAACGCCGAACCGGCCGCGACGATCCCTGACCGGCATGGGACGCGTCGATCGCGCGCATGACGAATTGTTCATGCGATGCTCACGGACGCGCAGGCGGGCCGGGCATAGAGGCAGCCGCCCGGCTTCAGCAACGCCGGCAGGGAGCCGCCGTGAGCAAGCCAATCTTCTTCGATCCCAGTGGCCGGCGCGGTGTGTGGGCGCGGCGCACCGTCGCCCTGCTGATCGCCACGATCATGCTGGCGGCGGTCGCGTTCGCCACCACGCTGGTGCTGACGCCGCGTGCGATCGGCCTGCCGCTGCCGTTCGCGCGGCGACACGGCGAGCTGTTCGCACCGCGCGTGGGCGGATCGGCGGCGCATCATCGATGGCTGCCGCGCCTGAGCGCGAACACGCCGCACACCCCGCTGACCATCGGCTTCTACGTACCCGGCGACGATGCCGGCATCGCCTCGTTGCGGCAGCATGTCGGCACGCTCGACTGGCTGGTGCCGGCGCTGGCCAACGTCCGCGGTGCGGGTGGGGTCGAGGTGACGCGGGATCCGCGGCTCGACCGGTTGCTGGCGACGACCCCACATGCGCCCAGGCTGCTGCCGATGGTCCAGAACCTGAACGGCGATCGATGGGACGGCGAGGCGATCGCCACGCTGATCGGGCATCGCACCAGCCGCCGATCGCTGATCGCGCAACTGGTGGCGATGGTGCAGAGCCGTCGCGATGCCGGGCTGGTGATGGATTTCGAGAACCTGCCCGCCGGTGCGCTGAACGGCTATGCCGCCTTTCTGGGCCAGCTTCATGCCGCCCTGCCGAAAGGGGCGACGCTGGCGGTGACGGCGCCGGCCGGCGACCCCGACTGGCCGCTCGCACGGCTGGCGCGCGCGACCGACCGGGTCATCCTGATGGCCTATGACGAGCATTGGGAGGGGGCGACCGCGGGGCCGATCGCGTCCCAGCCCTGGTTCCTGCGCGTCGTTGAGGATGCGGTCAGGCAAGTGGGACGCGATCGGCTGGTCGTGGCGCTGGGCAGCTACGCGTACGACTGGCACGGCGACGATGCCGATGCGCTGTCGATCGAGGAGGCGTGGCTGTCGGCACACGACAGCGGCGCGGCGATCGGGTTCGATCCGGCCAGCGGCAATGCCGGGTTCGCCTATACCGATGGTGGGGTCCGGCATCAGGTGTGGATGCTCGACGCGGCGACCAGCTGGAACCAGCTGGCGGCGATGCGGCGGCTGGGCCTGGACGATGTGGCGATGTGGCGGCTGGGCAGCGAGGATCCGGGGATGTGGGCGGATCTCGCGGCATTCCGCACGGCAGCGGGCATTCCGCGGCTGAACGTGCTGAAATCACCCCTGAACGTCGATGTCGAGGGCAGCGGCGAGATCCTGCGCATCACCGCCACGCCATCCGAGGGACAGCGGCAGATCGGGTTCGACCGCGAGGGCATCATCCGGCAGGAGGCGTACCGGTCGCTTCCGACTCCCTATGTCGTCCAGCGCGCCGGTGCGGTGGCGAAGACGGTGGCGCTGACGTTCGACGACGGCCCCGATCCTGACTGGACGCCGCCGATCCTGACGGAGCTGGAGAAGGCCGGCGTGCCCGCGACCTTCTTCGTCATCGGCGAAAACGCGCTGGCGCATCCGCAGCTGTTGCGCCGGATCGTCGCCGACGGCGACGAGATCGGCAACCACACCTACACCCATCCCAACCTGGCCGACACCGGCGCGCATACCACGCGGCTGGAGCTGAACGCGACGCAGCGCCTGATCGAGGCGTATACCGGCCGGTCGACCACCTTGTTCCGGGCGCCCTATTTCGGCGATGCGGAGCCGACGACCGCCGACGAGATCGGCCCGGCGATGATCGCGCAGGACCAGGGCTATACCGTCGTCGGCCTGCACGTCGATCCCAACGACTGGCAGCGGCCGGGCACCGATGCGATCGTGTCGCAGGTGATCGCGCAGGTGGAGGGGGCGACGGCGACGAACTCGGCCAACGTGATCCTGCTCCATGACGGCGGTGGCGACCGTGCGCAGACGGTGGCGGCCTTGCCGCGGATCATCGCGGGGCTGCGGGCGCGGGGCTATCGCTTCGCCACGGCATCGCAACTGGTCGGCGTTCCGCGCGCGGTGGCGATGCCGAAGGTGACGGGCAGCGACCTGCTGGCAGTAAGGACCGATGTCGCGGTGTTCATCGCGCTGGCGATCGTGGCGGCGATGCTGGCCTGGCTGTTCTACCTCGCCATCGCCCTGGGGATCGCGCGGGCGCTGCTGATGGCGGGCCTGGCATGGGTGCAGGCGCGGCGAGCCCGCCCCGACCCGCCGGTGCACACGCCGTCGGTGTCGGTCATCATCCCCGCCTATAACGAGGAGCGGGTGATCGCGGATTCGGTCGCACGGGTGCTGGCGAGCGACTATCAGGGGTTGCAGGTGATCGTCGCCGACGACGGGTCGAAGGATGGCACCAGCTCGATCGTGGCGGAGCGGTTCGGCGCCGATCCGCGCGTCACCCTGTTGACGCTGGTCAACGGCGGGAAGGCGGCGGCGCTCAACCGGGCGCTGTTGCAGGCGCGGGGCGAGATCGTGATCGCGCTGGACGCCGACACCCAGTTCGAGACGACGACGATTGCCCGTCTGGCACGCTGGTTCGTCGATCCGGCGCTGGGCGCGGTGGCCGGCGACGCGCGGGTCGGCAACCGCGTGAACCTGGTCACCCGGTGGCAGGCGGTGGAATATATCACCGCCCAGAATCTGGAACGCCGCGCACTGGCCGGGTTCGAGGCGATGACGGTGGTGCCGGGCGCGGTCGGCGCATGGCGGCGGGCGGCGCTGGACGCCGTCGGCGGCTATCCGGAAGATACGCTGGCCGAGGATCAGGACCTGACCATTGCGATCCAGCGGGCGGGCTGGCGCGTCACCTACGACCCGCACGCCGTCGCCTGGACCGAGGCGCCGGAGAGCTTCCGCGCGCTGGCCAGGCAGCGGTACCGCTGGGCGTTCGGGACGCTGCAATGCCTGTGGAAGCACCGTGCGATCATCCGGACGGGCCGGCCGGCGGGACTGGCACGGATCGGACTGCCGCAGGCGTGGCTGTTCCAGATCGCCTTCGCCGCGATTTCGCCGCTGATCGATCTGGCGCTGGTGCTGTCGATCGTCGGAACGTGGATCAGGGTCGCCCAGCATGGCTGGGCCCAGACCAGTGGCGATGTCAGCTGGATGGCGCTGTACTGGCTGGCGTTCACCGCGATCGACGTGGCGTGCGGGTGGATGGCGTACCGGCTGGACGGCAACCAGGCGCGATATCCGGCGCACCTGCTGGTCGCGCAGCGGCTGGTCTATCGGCAGATCATGTACTGGGTGGTGCTGCGCGCGATCGGCTCCGCGATCGGTGGCTGGATCGTCGGCTGGGGCAAACTGGAGCGGACCGGGAGCGTTACCGCAGCGGCCTGACGCACCGCCATGGCCGGACCAACCAGCAGCAGCGCCGGGTCGCGATCCCCCAACGTGCGGACCAGAAAGGACAGCGCGTCGAGCCGGCCATGGACCAGCCGCTCGCCCGGCAGCGACACGTTCACCGCGACCAGCACCGGCGTATCTGGCGCGAGACCGGCGGCGATCAGGTTGCGCGCGATCTCCGCCGCGGCGGCGCGACCCATGTAGAAGGCGAGCGTCGCCGACGAGCGCGCCAGCGTCGGCCAGTCGAGATCGAGCGCCTCGCCGGCGCGGGCATGGGCGGTGACCAGCGTCAGCGACCGGGCATCTGCGCGCAGCGTCAGCGACAGGGTGGCGGACGCGGCGGCGGCGCTGGCGGCGGTGATGCCGGGGCAGACGCGCACCGGGATGCCGTGGCGGCGACAGGCCTCGATCTCCTCGGTCGAGCGGCCGAAGACCGACGGATCGCCGCCCTTCAGCCGGACGACGCGGCGGCCGGCAAGCGCGGCGTCGACGATCATCGCGTCGATCGTGCGCTGATCCTTCGAATGACGGCCCGAGCGCTTGCCGACGCCGACCCGCTCGGTGCCGGCGGGGATCAGGTCGAGTATGCCGGGGCCGACCAGCGCATCGTGGAAGACGATGTCGGCGGCACCGATCAGCCGCTCGGCCCGGCGGGTCAGCAGGTCGGGATCGCCCGGCCCGGCACCGACGAGCCACACGGTGCCGGGATCGATGGAGGCCTGTTCAAGCGGCATGCGTCGATCCTTGCGCGAGGAGGCGGGACAGGGCGGGGCGGCAGGAGCCGCAATTGGTGCCGGCACCGATCGCCGCGCCGATCGCCGCGACATCGGCCGGGCGCTGCTCGGCGATGGTCGTCAGGATGGTCGACAGACCGATGTCGAAACAGGCGCACACGATCGGTCCGCGATCGACCTGCGCCCCCGGTGCGCGGCCGGCGAGGAGAGTGGGTGAGGCCTGAACCGCGGACAGCTGCGCGATCAGCCAGTCGCGCGGTGGCAGCGTGCCGTCGCGCGTGACGAACAGGGCGGCGACCAGTCGCTCGCCCAGCAGAATGGCGACCCGGCGGGTGCCGCGAGCGGTGTCGATCGCCTCCAGCCGGACGCCGGCGGGCAGGAGCGCGTCGAGCGCGGCCGGGTCACCGTCGTCGGCCAGTTCCCACAGCGTGCCGGCGGGAACCGCGACCCGCGTCGCCCACAGGCAGTCGGGCAGGGCAGCCGCCGCATCGCGCAGGATCGCGAAGCCGCGCCACGCCGTGGCGACGGGCAGGATCGCGGCCGGCGTCGACTTGAACCCTGGCTGCCCCGAGACAGGGTCGGCGAGCGGCCGCGGCAAAAGGCCGGTGCGCCCGCCGGTGGCAGTTCGGTCGGTCCAGTGGATCGGCACGAACAGCTCGCCCGGACGCTGCGTGTCGGCGACCCGCGCACGGTAGAGGCTGGCCCCCTGCGGCGTCGTCACCCGCGCCAGCGCGCCATCGGCGATGCCGAGGCGTTCGGCGTCGGCCGGATGTATCTCGACCAGCGGCTCTTCGCGGTGGCGAGCCAGCTTGGGCGACAGTCCCGTGCGCGTCATGCTGTGCCACTGGTCGCGGTAGCGACCGGTGTTCAGGGTCAGCGGCCAGTCCTTCAGCGGCGCCGCGAGCGGCTTCTGCGTGACGGGGACCAGCCGGGCGCGAGCGTCGGGAGTGGAGAAGCGGCCGTCGGCGAAGGGCGTTCCGCCCCAGCGGAACGGTGCCATCCGGTCATAGGCGGCATTGCCGGCGGCGGCGTGGCCGGGCAGCGCGAACAGGCGATTGCCGTCGTTCTGGTAGGTCGACAGCCGGCAGTGCTCCCGCCAGATCTCGGCCGGGCGATCATAGGCGAAGGCGGTCGGCCAGCCCATGCGGCGACCGACCTCCTTGACGATCCACCAGTCGGGTTTCGCCTGACCGGGCAGCGGGAACAAGGCACGCTGGCGGCTGATCGTCCGGTCGGAATTGGTGACCGTGCCGTCCTTCTCGCCCCAAACGGCGGCGGGCAGGCGGACATGGGCGTGGGTGCTGGTGTCGGTCGTCTCGACCACATCGCTCACCACGACGAAGGGGCAGCCGGCCAGCGCCTCGCGCACGCGGCCGGCATCGGGCATCGACACCGCCGGATTGGTCGCCATCACCCACAGCGCCTTGATCCTGCCCTGACCCAGCTCGCGGAACAGGTCGACCGCCTTCAGTCCCGGCTTCGTCGCCATGGCGGGCGCCGCCCAGAAGCGGCCGACGCGCGCCACGTTGTCGGGTGCGAAGTCCATGTGCGCCGCCAGCGTCGAGGCGAGGCCGCCGACCTCGCGACCGCCCATCGCATTGGGCTGGCCGGTGATTGAGAAGGGCGCTGCGCCCGGCTTGCCGATGCGGCCGGTGGCGAGGTGCAGGTTGGTGATCGCGTTGACCTGATCCGTGCCCGCGAGCGATTGGTTCACCCCCTGGCTGAACATGGTCACGGTACGCGGGGTGGCGGCGAACAGGTCGAGGAAGCGTCTGAGGTCGTCGGGCTGCACGTCGCAGACGCGGGCGGTTGACCACAGGTCGCTTCCCTCAACGACGGTGTTCCAGAAATCCTCGGGCACGACGACATGGCGGGCGAGGTAAGCGTCGTCGACGACGCCGGCGTCGCGGCACCAGGCGAGCAGGCCGTTCATCAGCGCCACGTCGGTGCCGGGCCGGATGGCTAGGTGCAGGTCCGCCTCGTCCGCGGTTTCGGTGCGACGCGGGTCGATGACGACCAGCTTCGTGCCGCGGGTGGCCCGTGCGGCCATGATCCGCTGATACACCACCGGGTGGCACCAGGCGGTGTTGCTGCCGACCAGCACGATCAGATCGGCGACGTCGAGGTCGTCGTAACTGGCGGGGACCACGTCCTCACCGAAGGCCCGGTTGTGGCCGGCGACCGCGCTGGACATGCACAGGCGCGAGTTGGTGTCGATGTTGCCCGAGCCGATAAAGCCCTTCATCAGCTTGTTGACGACATAATAGTCCTCGGTCAGCAGCTGGCCGGAGACGTAGAAGGCGACGCTATTGGGCCCGTACTGCGCGATCGTTTCGCGGAAGCGGCGGGCGACGAGGTCCAGCGCCTTGTCCCACGAGGCGCGGCGACGGCCGATCATGGGATGGAGGAGGCGGTTGTCGAGCCCCACCGTCTCGCCCAGGTGCGTGCCCTTCGAACACAGGCGGCCGGCATTGGCAGGGTGGTCGGGGTCGCCGGAGATCGTCACGTCGCGCGGACCGGTGACGGTCGCGAGGATGCCGCAGCCGACCCCGCAATAGGCGCAGGTGGTGCGGATCGCCATCATGCAGCGCGCTCCCGCATCGGTTGCCGTCGCCGTGAAGGCATCGGGTTACGGAGTGCCACTATGCCGCCGCCTTCAGTGTGGCCAGGCGGCAGATCAGGACGCGGCCGGCGGATATCTTCACGGGGATCACGGGCGTGCAGCCCTTGTCCTCGCCCAGCGCCTCGCCGGTGGTCAGCGAGATCCGCCAGTTGTGCAAGGGGCAGGCGACCGCGCCGCCATGGACGATGCCCTGCGACAGGCGGCCATGTTTGTGCGGGCAGCGGTCGAGGAGCGCGAAGACGCGGTTCTCGCCGGTGCGGAAGATCGCGATGTCGTCGCCGCCCGCCACCTGCACCGTGCGGCTGCCGCGGACCGGGATCTCGTCGAGCCAGCCGATGTCGAGCCATTCGCCGGTCATGCCAGCACCTCCTGCTTCGGGGTGAACACCGCCATCGGCGCGTGCTGTTCGCGGGCGTCGCCGGCGGCGCGGGCGGCCCAGGGATCGTCCTGCATGAAGGTCTGCGAGAACAGGAAGCGGGCGGCGAGCGCGTCGCGGCCGGCCGGATCGTCGGCGATCCGCGCGCGGACATGGTCGATGCCGACCCGCTCGATCCACGGGGCGGTGCGCTCCAGATAGCGCGCCTCCTCGCGGTACAGCTGGATGAAGGCGGCGCAATAATGCATCGCCTCCGCCTCGGTCGCGACCTTGCACAGGAAATCGGTGGCGCGGACCTTGATGCCGCCATTGCCGCCGACCGACAGCTCGTAGCCGCTGTCGACGCAGACGACGCCGAAGTCCTTGATCGTCGCCTCCGCGCAGTTGCGGGGACACCCGGATACCGCGATCTTGAACTTGTGGGGCATCCACGATCCCCAGGTCATCCGCTCCACCTTCACGCCCAGGCCGGTGGAGTCCTGCGTGCCGAACCGGCACCAGTCGCTGCCGACGCAGGTCTTCACCGTGCGCAGGCTCTTGCCGTACGCGTGGCCGCTGACCATGCCGGCGGCGTTCAGGTCGGCCCAGACGGCGGGCAGATCCTCCTTCCTGATGCCGAAGATGTCGAGCCGCTGGCCGCCGGTGACCTTCACCATCGGCGCGTCGAACTTCTCGACGACGTCGGCGATCGCGCGCAGCTCGCGCGGGTTGGTCAGGCCGCCCCACATGCGCGGGACCACCGAGTAGGTGCCGTCCTTCTGGATGTTGGCGTGCAGACGTTCGTTGACGAAGCGGCTCTGCTGGTCGTCGACATAGTCGCCGGGCAGGGCGCAGAGCAGATAGTAATTGAGCGCCGGGCGGCACGACGAGCAGCCGTCGGGCGTCGACCAGTGCAGCCGCTGCATCACTTCCGGGATCGATCGCATGCCCTGCACGACGATCTCTCGCCGTACGTCGTCGTGGCCGAAGCTGGTGCATCGGCACAGCGTCTTCGGTCCTGCATCGACCGCATCGTCGCCCAACGTCAGGGCGAGTAGGTTCTCGACGATGCCGGTGCACGAGCCACAGCTGGCCGACGCCTTGCACCCGGCGCGGACCGCGTCGAGGCTGTGGGCGCCGCCGTCGATGCAGGCGACGACCTTGCCCTTGGTGACGCCGTTGCAGCCGCAGATCTCCGCATCGGCAGAGAGCGCCGCAACGGCCGCCCTAGGGTCCGCGACGCCACCTCCCGCGGCGGCGAAAGCCTGGCCGAAGATGAGCGCGTCGCGGATTGCGGCGACGCTCTCTCCCTTGCGCAACAGGTCGAAATACCAGCTGCCATCGGCGGTGTCGCCGTAGAGGACGGCGCCGACGACGCGGTCGTCCTTCACCACCACCCGCTTGTAGATGCCGCGGCTGGCGTCGCGCAGGACGATGTCCTCGGCACCGTCGCCGCCGGAGAAGTCGCCCGCAGAAAAGACGTCGAGCCCGGCGACCTTGAGCTTGGTGGAGGTGGGCGCGGAGCGGTAGCCGCTGTGCGCGTCGGTCAGGCCGTCCGCCAGCGCGCGGCACATGTCCCAGAGGGGAGCGACCAGGCCATAGACCTGGCCGTCATGCTCGACGCACTCGCCGACCGCCAGCACGCGCGGGTCGCTGGTGACCATGTGGTCGTCGACGCGGATGCCGCGGCCGACATCCAGCCCGGCGGCGCGGGCCAGCGCGACCGACGGGCGGATGCCGACCGCCATGACGACGAGGTCGGCAGGGATCAGCGTGCCGTCCTTCAGCTGCACGCCCTCGACCCGGTCGGTGCCGGTGATCGCGGCGGTGTCGGCGCCGGTCAGGATGGTCTGGCCGCGCGCCTCCAGCGCCTGTTTCAGCAGCCAGCCGGCCGCCTCGTCGAGCTGGCGTTCCATCAGCGTCGGCATGATGTGGAGGACGGTGACCTTCATGCCGCGCAACGAGAGCCCGTGCGCCGCCTCCAGCCCGAGCAGGCCGCCGCCGATCACCACCGCGCTGCCGCCACGATCGGCGGCGGCGAGCATGTGCTCGACATCCTTCATGTCGCGGAACCCGATGACGCCGGGCAGGTCGCGGCCGGGGACCGGGATGATGAAGGGATCGGAGCCGGTCGCGATCAGCAGCCGGTCATACGCCATCGTGACGCCGCTTCTCGCCGTGACGGTACGCGCATCGCGATCGATCGCGATCACCGGGTCACCGCTGACCAGCGCGATGCCGTGGGCGTCGTACCAGTCGGCACCGTTGATGACGATCTCGTCGAAGGTCTTCTCGCCTGCCAGCACCGGCGACAGCATGATGCGGTTGTAGTTCACCAGCGGCTCGGCACCGAAGATGGCGATGCGGTAGCGGGCGGGGTCACGCGCCAGCAGCTCCTCGACCGCGCGGCACCCGGCCATGCCGTTGCCGATGACGATCAGGTGTTCGCGGGTGTCGCCCTGGGGCGGGCGGATCGGTCGATGTTCCATGGAATGTCCCGTCATCTGAATGGGAGGATCAGATCCGCACGCCGGCGGCGGTGCCCCAGCGGCGGCGCCAGCCGGCCTTGACCACGGTCAGCCCGACAAGCGCCGCAAGCGCGAGACCGGCGAAGATCAGGAAGCCGCCCGAAAAGCTGCCGGTCCACTGCCTGGCAATGCCGAGCGACGAGGCGAGATAGAAGCCGCCGATGCCGCCGGCCATGCCGACCAGCCCGGTCATCACGCCGATTTCTGCCGCGAACCGCTGTGGCACCAGCTGGAACACCGCGCCGTTGCCGGTGCCGAGCGCCAGCATGGCGAGGACGAAACAGGCAAGCGCGGCGGCGACGCTGCCGGCCATGCTGACGCCGACAAGCGCGAGTGCGGCGACGGCGAATACGCCGGTCAGCGTCCGCACCCCGCCGATCGCATCGGCCATCGCGCCGCCCATCGGCCGCACCAGCGAACCGGCGAACACGCACGCGGCGGTGGCGTAGCCGGCCTGCACCGGCGTCAACCCGAACCGGTCCGTGAAGTAGATCGGCAGGCTGGCCGCCAGCCCGACGAAACCGCCGAAGGTGACGGCGTAGAACGCCATCAGCGACCACGCGTCGGCGAGTTTCAGCGGGCGGAGATACTCGGTCAGGCTGCGCGGGGCGGGAGCGTCCGGCGCATCCTTCGCCATCAGCATATAGGCGGCGAACACCAGGGTCAGCGGGATGCAGGCAAGGCCCAGCACCGCGTTCCAGCCGAACATCCGGGCCAGCGCCGGCGCGAACAGGGCGGCGAGCACGGTGCCCGAATTGCCCATGCCGGCCAGGCCCATCGCCTTGCCCTGGTGTTCGGGCGGGTACCACCGGCTGGCGAGCGGAAGCGCAATGGCGAACGAGGCGCCGGCGAAGCCCAGCACGACCCCCAGTGCCAGCGTGCCGGCAAAGCTGTCGATGCCCAGCATCCATGCGCTGGCGAGGCCGGCGATGACGATGATCTGGCTGATCGCGCCCGCCCGCTTGGGGCCGATCCGGTCGACCGCGAGGCCGTTGACGACGCGCAGGATCGCGCCCGCCAGCGTCGGCACCGCGACCATCAGCCCCTTTTGCGCCGGTGTGAGGCCCAGCGCGGCTGCGATGTCGGGCGCCAGCGGCCCGAGCAGAACCCACACCATGAAGGCGAGGTCGAAATACAGGAACGCGGCGATCAGCGTGGGCGTGTGCCCGCTGGCCCAGAACCCGTTCGCCGGTGTCGCCTCTTCACCCCAGAATGCCGTTGCCATGTGCCGTCCCCGATCTGCGATGGACAAAGAAAAAGCCGCCAGGACGGCGGCCATCGCTGGCGCATCCTGGCGGCTTCGTTGCCGTGTCGCGGGAGCGGACCGATCCGTCCCGCGCTCGCCGTGCAGCCCCGCCATTGGAGCCGCGCCAGCGTCTATCTCGTGCCCGACGCCTTTGCCGGACGAGGGACAAGCTGCCCGATCCGAGAGAGCCGCGCAAGCGGTATTCGCACGTGCAGCATGAACGTCACGGCAGGTCGTTCAGATAGGCGGAAATATCGTCGGGATCGAAGGCGCGATGGTCGAAGAACCGGTCGCTGCCCAGCACCAGTCGTCCCTGTGTCGATCCGGCAGCGATGCTGGCGCCGATCGCCCCCTCCATCTTCGAACTGGCACCGGGCAGGGTGGCGTCTGAGCCAGCCAGTGCGGCGCGGTACACGTCCGGCCGGAATACATCCTGCGCGATCGCCGCCTCGGCGGCGGAGAACGGGGTGCCGTCCCACCGGATCATCTGCGCGTACAGCCATGCCGCCTGGCTGCGCCATGGGAAGTTGGCGGCCTCACGGTACTGGAACATGAAATCGGGAACGTGCAGCGTCGGCGTATCCCGCGCCAGTCGGATACGGTCGGTGATCGCGCGCAGCACGGTTTCCACCGGCGCGTCGCAATATTCCGGGCGGGCGAGGATGGCGGCACTGTCGTGCGCGGTGTCCGCGGCGACGAAGTGGGCGGCGGCAGCGTGCAGGGCGCGCAGCAGCGCCTGCGTCTCGGCGGGGCGATCGTCCAGCATGGCGGTGCGCATCGCCAGCACCTTCTCGACCCCGCGGCGCCAGATCTGGGCGGTGACGAGCGCGATGCGGCCGACGCCGCGATCGACGGCGATGCTGTTCCACGGTTCGCCCACGCAGATGCCGTCGATCTCGCCGGCGGCCAGCGCGTCGGCGGCGAAGGGCGGGCTGGTCACGACCACCTCGACGTCGCGGTCCGGACGGATGCCGATCGCCGCGAGCCAGTAGCGCAGCATGTAGTTATGGCTGGAATAGCGATGGACCACGCCGAAGCGGAGCGGCGCGCCGGCCGCGACCCGTTCCGCCGCCACGACGCGCAATCGTGCGCCGAGGGCAATCGGATCGGCAAGCGAGGCGCCCAGTTCGAGCGCCGCGGCCAGTGCCGTCGACATCGTCACTGCATTGCCGTTCAGCCCCAGCACGAACGGTACCGACAGCGGCACCGGCGGACGGCCGCGGCCCAGCGCGGTCGCGATGGCCAGCGGCGCGATCATGTGCGCGGCATCGGTATGACCGTAGAGCAGTCGGTCGCGTACCGTGGCCCACGTCATGTCGCGGACCATATCGATCGCGATCCCCTCCCGCGCGGCGAAACCCTGTTCGCGGGCCAGGATCGGCAGCGCGGCATCGACGAGCGGCAAAAAGCCGATGCGGAACAGCGGGAGGGTCATGGCAGGTCTCCCATCAGGGCCTCGCTGGTCACGATCGCCTCCGCGATTTCGGCGAGGCGGCGATTGGATCGCATCGCGTGACTGCGCAGCACCGCATAGGCCGCGGGTTCGTCGAGCCCGCGGCGGCGCATCAGGATCGCCTTTGCCCGGTCGATCGCGGCACGATCGGCAAGCGCGATCTTCGCCTCGGCCAGCTCGTCCTGCAAGCGGGCGAACGCCTGGAAGCGGCGGACCGCAAGGTCGAGGACTGGAGCGATCCGCTGACGGGCGAGCCCGTCGACGATATAGGCCGACACGCCCGCATCGACGGCGGCGGCGGTGGCCTCCGCATCGCTCTGGTCGACGAACATCGCTATCGGACGGGCGAGCACACGGGTCATGGTGAAGAAATCCTCCAGCACGTCGCGGCTGGGATTCTCGAGATTGACCAGCACTACCTCGGGCCGCGCGGCCTCCAGTTGCGCCAGCAGCGGGCCGCCCGCGTCGATCACGATCAGATCGGTCAGTCCGGCGTCGCGCAGCCCGTCGGAGATGATGGCGGCGCGCGTCGTGCTGGTGTCGATGATCGCGATCCGCATGGCGCCACTATGCTGCTTCGCAACGTGATGCCAAGGCGGGATGTGGGTGGCGATCCGGGCCGTGGCAAATCGGTGGTGATCGGCCTCTGCCTGGCAGGATTGTGCGGTTCGGGTCAACGCGGCGTTTACCAGCCCCGGTTAAGGCAGGCGCCGTTCCCTACCCGAAACGGACCTTTCGTGATCCAGCCGATCTTCTACGATGCCAGCGGTCGACGTGCCCGCTGGGTGACCGGCAGCGCGATCATGCTGGCGACGCTGCTGCTGGCCATCGTCGGCTGGCTCGGCTGGACGGTCGCGCGGGTGGAGGCGCACGTCGCGCCGCGGATAGTCGCTGCCGCGCCGCGTCGGATGATCGCCCTCGCCGGCGGAAGCGGCGCCGGCGGGGCATGGCTGCCCGCCCGCCGCCCGATGGCCGGGCATCGTCCATCGGTGATGGCGTTCTACATGCCATGGGATCAGGCGTCGCGCCGCTCGCTGGCGGATCATGTCGCGCAGGTCGACTGGCTGGTGCCGGGGCTGGCCACCATCACCGGGAATGCACACCGTTTCGCCTACGAAACGGATAATGATTTGCACCGGGTGGTCGATGGCGCCGCACGGCGGCCACGACTGCTGCCGATGGTGCAGAACACCCGCGACGATGGCAGCTGGGACGGCAAGGCGACGGCGGCCCTGCTGGGTGACGCCGCGGCTCGCCGGCAGTTGACCGCGCAGCTGGTCGCGATGGTGTCGGCCGAACGCGGCGACGGTGTGATGCTGGATCTGGAGAGCCTGCCCGCGACGGCACACCGCGATTACCGGCGCTTTCTCAGCGAATTGCGCCACGCCTTCGCGCCCCATGGCTGGCTGGTGACGATCGCGGTGCCGGTCGCGGACGCCGAGTGGGACCTGCGCGCCTATGCCGCGGTGGCCGACCGGCTGGTCCTGATGGCGTATGACGAGCACTGGATGGGCGGCCCTGCCGGCCCGATCGCGTCGCAGCCATGGTTCGCGCGCGTGGTCGACGACGCGGTCGCGGTGGTCGGGGCGGAGAAGGCGATCGTCGCGATCGGCAATTACGCCTATGACTGGGCAGGCGGGAAGACCACGCCGCTGACGATCGCCGACGCCTGGTCGCTGGCCCGCCGGGCGGGCGTGGTGCCGCGTTTCGACGGCGTGAGCGGCAATTTCCAGTTCGCCTATGCCGACAAGGGCGTGAACCATCAGGTCTGGATGCTGGACGCGGTCAGCGCCGCGAACCAGATGCGGGTGCTGGAGCGGACCGGCGCGGCGAGCGTGGCATTGTGGCGGCTGGGATCGGAGGATCCGCAGGTCTGGGACGCGATCGTACCCGATGCACGCCCCGCATTGGCGACGCTCCCCGCACCCGACCGGCTCGACGTGCGCGGTACCGGCGAGGTCATGCGCCACGACGCCAGCGCCGGCGACGGCCGGCGCAGCGTCTATTACGATGCCGACGGCCTTGCTCGCAGCGCCCGCTACGATCGCCTGCCCACGCCGGAGACAGTCCAGCGGGTCGCGGGCGCCCGGCGCCAGGTCGCCCTGACCTTCGACGACGGTCCCGATCCACGCTGGACGCCCCGGCTGCTCGACATCCTGAAGCGGGAAGGGGCGCCCGCCACCTTCTTCGTCACCGGTGCCAGCGCGCTGGGGCAGGGCGATCTGCTCCGCCGCATCGTCGCGGAGGGCAGCGAGCTGGGCAATCATTCCACCTCGCACCCCGATCTCGCCACCCGGTCGGCGACCATGGTCGCGCTGGAGTTGAACGCGACCGAGCGGCTGGTCGAGGCCTATACCGGGCATCAGATGCGGTTGTTCCGGCCGCCCTATCTGGGCGATGCCGATCCGGACCGGCGGGAGGAGCTGCACGCGATGCGGGTCGCCGCGGGAATGGGGATGCTGACCATCGGCCTGAACGTCGACCCGCTCGACTGGCAGGGGCCCGCCGCCGCGACGATCATCGCGCGCACCATCGCGCAGGTCGAGGCGGGTACGGCGGCGAGGCCGGCCCGGATCGTGCTGTTGCACGACAGCGGCGGCGACCGGTCCCAGACGCTGGCGGCACTGCCCGGCATCATCCGCGGGCTGCGTGCGCGGGGGTACGAACTGGTCGGCGTGTCGAAGCTGGCGGGGCTGACCCGCGATCAGGCGATGCCGCCGCTCGACCGGGCCAGGCGCGTCGGTGCGGCGGGAACGCGCGGGCTGTTCGACGGGGTGGCAGGGCTGCGCGACCTCCTCGGCATCGTCTTCGTGGCGATCATCGCGATCGGCATGGTGCGCGCGATCGCCCTGACCGCGCTGGCATGGCACGCCCGCAACCGCGGCGGGCCGCCACCGGCGCCGCCGCATCTGGTGCCCGGCTTCGTCTCGGTCCTGATCCCCGCCTTCAACGAGGCGCGGGTGATCGAGGCGTCGGTCACGCGCATCCTGGCGAGCAAAGGCATACGCATCGAGGTGATCGTGATCGACGACGGATCGACCGACGACACCTCCGCGATCGTCACGCAGCGTTTCGGCATCGATCCGCGCGTCCGCCTGCTGACGCTGGCCAATGGTGGCAAGGCGCATGCGCTGAACACCGCCTTGACGGGGACCCGGGGCGACGTGGTGATCGCGCTGGACGCCGATACGCAGTTCGAGCCGGACACCGTCGCGCGACTGGCCCGCTGGTTCGCCGATCCCGCGCTGGGCGCGGTGGCGGGGAACGCCAAGATCGGCAACGCCAACAATCTGGTCACGCGCTGGCAGGCGGTCGAATATGTCACGGCGCAGAATCTGGAGCGGCGGGCATTGGCGGCCTTGCGGGCCATCACGGTCGTGCCCGGCGCCGTCGGAGCCTGGCGCCGGACGGCCCTGGACATGGTCGGCGGCTATCCGGTCGATACCCTGGCGGAGGATCAGGATCTGACCATCGCGATCCAGCGGGCCGGCTGGACGGTCGCGTGCGACATCGACGCGGTGGCCTGGACCGAGGCGCCGGAGACGGTACGGGCGCTGTTCCGCCAGCGCTTCCGCTGGGCGTACGGAACGATGCAATGCCTGTGGAAACATCGCGGTCTGATCGGGCGGGGGATCGGGGCCAGCGGGTCCGCACGGGGCCTGGCGCTGGTCGGATTGCCGCAGGCGATCCTGTTCCAGCTGCTGTTCACGCTGGTCGCACCGCTGATCGATGTGGCGCTGATCGCGAGTATCGTCGGCACCGTCTGGCGGCTGGGCGAGCGCGGCTGGGCGGAGGCGGGTGGCGACGCGCTGACCGTTGCCATGTTCTGGGCGGCGTTCACCGCGGTCGAGGTCGCATGCGGCTGGGTCGCGTTCCGGCTGGACCCGCGGGAGGGGCGGTTCCCCGCGCTGAGATTGCTGATGCAACGGTTCGGGTATCGCCAGCTGCTGTACGCCGTGGTGCTGCGGGCGGTGGCGGCGGCATTGACCGGGCCGCGGGTCGGCTGGGGGACGCAGGAACGCAGCGGACGGGCGACGATCGCCGATCCGGTCGCAGCGCCCTCGTCGCACCCGCGCCCGATCACGCTGGCCGAGGCGGCGTAAGCGGCCTAGGTGACGTCGGAAAGCGGCAGGAGCCTTTCCGATGTCCGGATCCGAGCACGCCGCTCCCTGGTGGGAGCGCGGCGTCATCTACCAGATCTATCCCCGTTCCTTTCAGGACAGCGACGGTGACGGCGTCGGCGATCTGGCGGGGATCGAAGCGCGGCTGGACTATGTCGCGGCGCTGGGCGTGGATGCGATCTGGCTGTCGCCGATCTTCCCGTCGCCGATGGCCGACTTCGGCTACGACGTCGCCGATTACTGTGGCATCGAGCCGCTGTTCGGCGACCTTGCGGCGTTCGACCGATTGCTGGCAGCGGTCCATACGCGGGGGCTGAAGCTGCTGCTGGATTTCGTCCCCAACCATTCGTCCGACCGGCATCCGTGGTTCGCGGCCAGCCGACGGTCGCGTGACGATCCGAAGCGCGACTGGTACATCTGGCGCGATGCTGCGGCCGATGGCGGGCCGCCCAACAACTGGATCAGCGACTTCGGCGGCTCCGCCTGGGAGTGGGACGAGCCGACCGGCCAATATTACCTTCACGCCTTCCTGAAGGAGCAGCCCGACCTGAACTGGCGCAACCCGGATCTGCGTGCCGCGATGATGGACGTGATGCGTTTCTGGTTCGAACGCGGCGTCGACGGGTTCCGGATCGACGTGCTGTGGCATATCGTGAAGGCAGAGGGACTACCCGACAATCCCGCGAACCCCGATTGGACGCCGGCGCGGACGGAGCGCGACCGGGTGATTCAGCTGCATTCCACCGACCAGCCCGAGGCACATGCGATCTCCGCCGAGATGCGGGCGCTTGCCGACGATTATGGCGATCGCCTGCTGGTCGGCGAGATCTTCCTGCCCAACGATCGCCACGCCCGCTGGTACGGCACGCCGGAGCGGCCGCAGGTGCATCTGCCGTTCAATTTCCAGCTGATCGAGAATGTCTGGGACGCCGCCGTGCTGCGCAGCATGATCGCAGCATATGCCGCATCGCTGCCGGCGCATGGGTGGCCCAACTGGGTGATCGGCAGCCATGATGCGCCGCGCATCGCCGCGCGGATCGGCGAGGCGCAGGCGCGGGTGGCGGCGATGCTGGTCCTCACCCTGCGTGGGACGCCGACCCTGTATCAGGGCGACGAGCTGGGCATCGGCCATGTCGCCATCCCGCCCGATCGCATCCGCGATCCCCAGCATTTCCGCCAGCCGACGCTGGATATCGGACGCGATCGGTCGCGGACTCCGATGCCGTGGAACGAGGAGCCACATGCCGGATTCAGCAGCGTCGAACCCTGGCTGCCGCTGAACGCCGACTGGCCGACCCGCAACGTTGCCGCGCAGACGGACGATATGCGGTCGATGCTGGCACTCTATCGCGACTTGCTGACGCTGAGGCGTGCGACGCCGGCATTGGCGACCGGAGCGATGGTGCTGCTCGACGCGCCGCCTGGCGTCCTCGCCTATGAACGCGAGCAGGACAGGCGACGTGTGCGCGTGCTGCTGAACCTGACGGCCGAGGCGGTCGCCTGTCCGTGGCGGGGCGTGGGGTTGCTCTCCACGCTGGACGGCGTCGCCACACCTGGCCTGCTCCGCCCGAACGAAGGACTGATCGTCGAATGAGGATCGCGATGCTGGCGCCGATCGCCTGGCGTACGCCGCCCCGGCAATATGGCCCTTGGGAGCTGGTCACCAGCCTGTTGACCGAGGCGCTGGTCGCCCGCGGCATCGACGTGACGCTGTTCGCCACGCTGGACAGCATCACCGCGGCGACGCTGGAGGGGGTGGTGCCTGCGCCCTATTCGGAGGACCCGTCGATCGATGCCAAGGTGTGGGAGATGCGCCATCTGTCGCATCTGTTCGCGCAGGCCGACCGGTTCGACCTGATCCACAACCAGGCGGACTTCCCCGCCCATGCCTTCGCACCGCTGGTCCATACGCCGATGGTGACGACGATCCACGGTTTCTCGTCGGACCGCATCCTGCCGATGTACCGCCCCTTTCAGGACCGCGTGCATTATGTCGCGATCAGCGACGCCGATCGGCATCCCGACCTGCGCTATGCCGCGACGATCCATCACGGCATCCCGGTCGAGGCCTTTCCGTTCGATCCGGTGGGCAGCGACGACCTGCTGTTCTTCGGCCGCATCCATCCCGACAAGGGCGCGCGGGAGGCGATCGAGGTGGCCATGGCCGCCGGTTGCCGGCTCGACCTGTACGGTATCGTGCAGGATCAGGGTTATCACGAGCGGGACGTGGCACCGCGGATCGATGGAGGGCAGATCCGTTACCATGGCCCGGTCGGGGGCGAGGAGCGGTTGCGCGCGCTGGGTGGGGCCAGGGCGCTTCTGCACCTCATCGGGTTCGATGAGCCCTTCGGCCTCTCCGTCGTCGAGGCGATGGCGTGCGGCACACCGGTGATCGCGTTCCGTCGCGGATCGATGCCCGAGCTGATCGACGACGGCGTAACCGGCTTTCTGGTCGAGACGGTGGACGAAGCGGTGGAGGCGATCGGCCGGGTGGGCGATCTGGACCGTGCCGCGTGCCGCCGGGCGGTGATCGAGCGGTTCAGTGTCGAACGGATGGCCGACGCCTATATCGCGCTCTACACCCGTATTCTGGGCTGAACGACCGGAATGCCGGCGGGGTAGCCGCCGGGCTCCCGTTCATTCAGCGCGCCGTTCAACGAGGCGCCGGCTTCCCGCGGGAGTCGCCGATCTCCAGCCAATATCCGTCGGGATCCTGCGCGTAGATCTGGCGGACGCCGTCGAACCGCACCTGCATCGTCCGCGGCTTGCCGGCAAGGTCGGTCCAGACGATGTTGTGGCGATCCAGCCAGGCGGTGACGGTGGCGAGGTCGTCGACGTGCAGCGCCAGATGCTCGTTCCGGTTCGACGGCTTGGGCGCGGTCCGCCCGTCCAGGATGTGCAGCGCGAGCCCGTGGCCGAGATCGAGCCAGCGACGGTTCTCCAGCGGCGTGGGGATCAGCCGCAGGCCGAACGCCTCGTGGTAGAAGGTGGCGCTGCGATCGATGTCCGCCGCCTGGATCGCGACATGCTCCGCGAGCGCGGCGGGCGCTGCCGCCGGTTGCGGCGCCGCGGCCGCCAGGGCCAGCAGGAATGAAGAAACGATCACCGGCAACTCTCCTCGATCATCCGAACGTCAGCGACGTGGTTCCGGTACGTTGCCGGCGTCGGCGGAGGGTTACCGTGGCGCGACGGTTTTCACCATAGTTCCGATGGTCCCGTACGGCATCCCGTCGATTCACGGGATGAGGCGAGCGGCGCGCAACCGATCGAACAGGGCGAAGAAGGCATCGTCGGTCGGGCGGTAGCCGGTGAAGCCCAGCCGGCGGCTCTTCGACATGTCGGTGACCACCTCGATCGGGCGACCGAGATCGGCGTCGGTGTGCCATGGCGAGGCGAGGCGGGCCAGGTCCGGCTCGACCAGTGCGTTCCTGCCGGCGATTTCGCGCCAGCGTTCGCCGTCTTCGGCCATCTGTTCTTCCAGCGGTCGCACGATCCCGTCGAACGGTACGGCCTCTACGCCGAACCACCCGGCGATGCGGCTCCACATCCACTCCCAGCGGAAGACGTCGCCGTTGACGACGTTGAACGCCTCGTCATGGGCGGCCTCCGTCCCGGTCGCCCATAGCAGGTGCTCCGCCAGCTGGCCGGCGTCGGTCATGTCGGTCAGCCCCGACCATTGCGCGGCCGATCCGGGGAAGGTGAATGGTCGACCCGTCTCGCGGCACAGGGTGGCGTACACGGCCAGTGTCGTGCCCATGTTCATGGCGTTTCCGACTGCGAGCCCGATCACCGTGTGCGGGCGATGCACGCTCCAGGTGAACCCGTCCCGCCTCGCCGCGGCGAACACCTCGTCCTCCTGTGCATAGTAGAAGTTCTCGATGTCGAGCCGCTGCTGCTCCTCGCGGAACGGGGTCTGCGGCAAGCTGCCTTTGCCATAGGCCTCGAACGGCCCCAGATAATGCTTCAGGCCGGTGACCAGCGCGACATGGCGGGGCGCGGCCGGTTTGGGCAGGCCATCCAGCAGGTTGCGTACCATGGCGGCGTTGACGCGGATGTTCTCCGCCTCGCTGTCCTGCCGCAGCCAGGTGGTGATGTAGACCGCATCGGGGTTCAGCCCGGCAAGCGCAGCCGCCGTTGCCCCGGCGTCCTGCAGGTCCGCCACTACAGGGTGCACGCCCGGCTGGCCCGTCGGTCGCCGCGCGAGACCGTGGACGGTCCAACCCTTCTCCACCAGCAGCGCCGCCGTCGCGCTGCCGACGATCCCGCTCGCTCCCACTACCAACGCCGTCTTCGTCATCGAATGCTCCTTGTCGCCGGCAGAGCTAGGCATGGACGTCGACGGCTTCTAGACGGCACCATTTGGGCCCCCAGGCACCAGGAGGTAACCGATGCAGCCCGGAACGTCGGACGGGGAGTGGCGCGAGGATTGCGCGCCGCGCCGGGTATTGGAGCTGTTCGCGACCAAGTGGACGAGCATGGTGCTCCATACGCTGCATGTCCGGCATGGGGGAGCCGCGCGGACCGGCGTGCTGCAACGCAGCCTGCCGGGCATCTCGAAGAAGATGCTGACCCAGACGGTGCGCGACATGGAAGACAGCGGCCTGCTGAGCCGGCATGTTCACAGCAGCATGCCGCCGATGGTCGAATACCGGCTGACCGATCTCGGCCGGCGCTTCGTCGAGCCGGTCGAGCTCCTTTATGGCTGGGGCCGGGACAATGCCGACGCGCTCGACCTCCTGCGGGCTCGCCCAAGCTCGCGAAGAGGGTGAGCGCGACCGCGCGGATCAGCGTCCGCGCGCGACTTTCTCCAGCACCGTCAGCGGCATCGCGCCCATGGTCAGGATGCGGTGGAACGCCTTGGGATCCCAGTTCGCACCGGCCTTGCGCCGCGCCTCGTCACGCAGTCGCACCCACACGGTGTGTCCGATCTTGTAGCTGCACGCCTGACCCGGCCAGACGGTGTAGCGATCGATCTCGCCCTGGCTGCGACCGCGCGCGATGCCGGTGGTGGCGATCAGGTAGTCGGTCGCCTTCTCGCGGCTCCACCGCTTGGCGTGCATGCCCGAGTCCACGACCAGCCGCGTCGCGCGGAACAGCAGCGATTGCAGATAGCCGATCTGGCCGAGCGGATCGCCCTCGTACATGCCCATCTCGTCGGCGAGCTGCTCCGAATACAGCGCCCAGCCCTCCGAATAGCCCGAGTAGAAGCCGCGGCGGCGGATCAGCGGAATGTCCTCGCTCTCCAGCGCAGACATGACCTGCAGATGATGGCCCGGCACCGCTTCGTGGTAGCTGAGCGTCGCCAGGCCGAACTTCGGTCGATCGAACGTGTCGCGCAGGTTGATGAAATAGATCGCCGGTCGCGACCCGTCGAGCGAGGCGGACTGGTAATAGCCGCCGGGCGAACCGGCCTGGATCGCTTCCGGAACCCGGCGAACCTCGACCGGCGCCCTGGGCAGGACGGCGAACTGTTCCGGCAGCCTTTTGGTCATGGCCGCGATCTGCGAGCGGAGCTGCTGGAGAAGCTGCTCGCGGCCCGGATCGGTGTTCGCATAGAGCTGGTCGGGGCGCTTGTTCAGCGCCACCAGCCGATCGCCGACGCTGCCTTGGCTCATACCCTGCGACGACAGGAGGCCGTCCAGGCGCGCGCCGATCTCGGCCACCTGCGCCAGGCCGAGCTTGTGGATCTCGTCGCCGGTCATCTCCACCGTGGTCGCGGCACTCGCGGCTGCGGCGTAATAGGCTTCACCGTCGGGCAGGCGCCACACGCCGGCGTCATGCCCGGCACGCGCGCGCAGTTCGGTGACCAGCGCGCGCTGGCGATCCAGCGCGGGGAACACCTTCTCGCCCATCAGCTTCGCCACCAGGGTGGCGCGTTCCGGTGGCAGGTTGGCCGCCTTCAGCTTGGCGGCGATGTCGGTCGCCGGGCCGCTGGCGTCCGGTGCCTTGTCGCGGACGGCGGCCAACTGCTTCAGGGTGGTATCGAGGATGTAGTCGGGCGCGAACACGCCCTTTCCGGCATCGTCGCGCTGACGCGCGGTGTCGGCATCGATCGCGCCTGCAAAGGCCTGAACCCGGGCGACATAGGCATCGGCATCGGCGGCATCCCGGATGCGATGCTGGTTGGCCAGAAAGTCGGGGACGTCGCGATAGGCGCCGGTCAGCTGCGACAGGATATAGGGCGAGTAACGGCCGGCACTGGCACCGAAGGCGAAGCGTTCGCCGGCGATCACCCGTTCCAGCCCATATTGCACGACGTCGTAATCCAGCTGCGCCGCCTCACCCAGCGCGTCGCGCCGCACCGTCTTCAGCGCGGCGAGCTCCTGCTTCGCCCGCGCGAACTGCCGTGCCTGGGCGGCCCGCGACGTATCGTCCAGCTGCGACTTCAGTCGCGCCCGCGTGCCGGTATCGAGGCCGAGCGACGTCGCCTGTTCCGGGCTGTCGTCCAGCCGGGCGTAGAAGAAGCGATCGAGCATCGCGCGAAAATCGGCGTCGCGGTCACCCGGCGCGGCGCGAACGCCGGCCGGCATGACCATGGCTGCGGACAGGAAACCGGTGGAGGTGAGGAATTGGCGGCGCTGCATGGACGTTCCCGTTGATGGATCGCCGACCACTTACCGTACTACCGGCACGAGCTTAACCGAATTATCCGGTCGGCAGGGGCGATCCGTCGCGATCACGCTCGTGCTGGCGTGTTAGCCGCTCACTCATGCATCGCCGCGCAATCGGTAACCGACGCCGAGCTCGTTCGCGATCACGCTGCCTACCGGATCCGGCGCCTCCAGCTTCTGGCGCAGGTTACGGATGACGATACGCAGATATTCGATCCGCGGATCTTCCTCCCTCCCCCAGCAGGCGGAGAGGATGCGGTCATGGGTAACGATCCGGCCGATGTGCCGGGCGAGCAGCGCCAGCACCTCATGTTCCTTGCGCGTGAGGTGGACTTCAACTTCCGCCCGGGTGACGACGCGGCGATCGAGATCGATGGAAAGGTCGTCGCGCCGGATAATCTTCGGTGCAGAATCCGTCGGCGTCCGGTGGCGGAGCGCGGCGCGCAATCGTGCCAGGAGCTCCTCGGTATCGAACGGCTTGCCGACGAAATCGTCGGCGCCCAGATCCAGCGCGGCGACCTTCTCGTCGACGGCATCACGAGCGGAGACGACAAGGATCACGGCGTCGCCTTGCGCCCGGAGGAGCGGTATGATGCCAAGGCCGTCGCGGTCGGGAAGGCCGAGGTCGAGCAGGACGGCATCGGGATACTCGACGGACATCTGGCGCAGTGCGTCCCTGGCGTCGACCGCCTCCACGACCGCATGGCCCGCACGGACGAGGGTGTTGCGGAGCAACCGGCGGATCGACGCCTCGTCGTCCACCACCAGGATCTTGGCGGGCATCAGGTCGCACCTCCGATCGACGGATCACGCAGGATCAGGGCAGGGGGGAAGATCAGCGAGAACGATGCACCCTCGCCGTGGGGCCGGTTGGCCGCCTCTACGATCATGCCCATCGCCTCGGCGAACGCCTTGACGATGGCAAGGCCGAGCCCGGTGCCGCCGATCGCGCGATCGGAGCCTTCCAGTCGCGTGAACGTCTCGAACACTTCGGCCTCTCGCCCCGGCGGCAGGCCCGGCCCATGATCGAGCACGGCGAGCCGGACCTCGCCGAAGCGATTGCGGCCCTCAATGACGATCTCGGTGCCGGGATCGCCGTAGCGGCCGGCATTGTCGAGCAGGTTCAGCAGGCAATGATGGAGCAGTTGCGGATCGACCCTGACGAGCGGCAGATCGGGCGGCACGTCGAGCCGGACACCGTGTCCCTCCAGCGCGCGCCGCGCATCGTGGGCGGCACCGGCCACCGCATCGCCCAGGTCGATCGCCTCCACGTTCAGCCTGATCGCCCCGGCCTCGACACGGGCCATGTCGAGGAGGTTGGCGACGAAGCGGTTGAGCCGCGCCGCCTCTGCCTTGATCGTGCCGATCAGGTCGGCGGTCACCCCGTGATCGAGCTGGTCCGCGGCCGCGATCACGGCGGTGAGCGGGGTGCGCAGGTCGTGGCTGACCGACGAGAGCAGCGCGGCGCGCAGGCGATCTCGCGTCCGGACTACATCGACATCGCGCATCTCGGCTTGCAGCCGCAGCCGTTCCAGCACCAGCGCGGACTGATCGATCAGGCTGCTCAGCAGCGGCAGCTGGTCGGCGCGGACGGGGTTGCCGCCCTCTTCGTTCGCGACGCCCAATACGCCCAGCGTACGGTCGCCCGTCTTCAGCGGCTGGAACAGCCATTCGGACGCGGTCAGTGTTCCCGATCCCTTGCCGGCCGGACTGCCGGTGTCGTACGCCCAGCGCGCCGCGGCCTGATCCATCGTGTCGAGCCGGAAGCCGGGATCGCTTGCGGCCATGATCCCCAGGTTCGATCCGTCGGCAGGCGCGAGCAGGACGACTTGGACATCCAGCAGCCGCCGGACGTCGTCGCAGATCATGCGGGCCGCGACATCCGGATCGTTGACGGCGACGATCTGGCGCAGGAACCCGGCAAGCGTGGCGTTCGTGCGGGCGCTGGCGGCGGCAAGATCGGCCTGCAATCGCACACGGGCAGTCAGGTGGCTGGTCGCCACGGCAATACCCAGCAGCACGATGACCGAAACGACGTTCTCGGGATTGCTGATGCTGAGCGTGCCGACCGGCGGCAGGAAGACGAAGTTGTAGGCAAGGCTGGATGCCAGCCCGGCGAACAGACCGGTACGCAGCCCGAACAGGCTAGCGGCGGCCATCACCGGCAGCAGGTACAGCATGCCGATATTGCCCAGTTCCAGGACATGGGACAGCGCACTGGCGATCGCGGTGATGCCAGCCACCATCGCTGTGGCCACCGCATAGCCCCATGGTGTTCCCTGGGGGGCCGGCCGGCTCCGTCCCTGCCGGCCGATGCCCGTGTCGGCTGGTACCGGCAGCACATGGACCGTCACCCCGGGCGTATCGCGGATCAGGCGGTCGACCACCGATCCGTGGCGCAGCTCGAACCAGCGCGACCGGCGCGACTTGCCGAGGACCAGCTGCGTGGCCCGCGCATCGGCCAGGAAACGCTGGATACCTTCGATCACCGTCGCCGCCGGCACCGTGGCGACGGCGGCACCCAGCTGCGTCGCCAGGGTCATCGCCGCCGCGACGCTGGCATGCTGCGCGTCGGTGAAGTGCGCCGCGCGTGGCGTCTCGACGAACAGCGCGGTCCATGGCGCGTGCAGACCGTCGGCGACGCGCTTGGCGGCGCGCACCAGGATGTCGGCACCGGGCAGCTCGTTGATCGCCACGACGATGCGGTCGCTGCCGGCCCATGTGCCGCCAAGGCCGAGCGCCCTGACGTCGTCGAGCATCCGCGCGTCGACCGCCTGCGCGGCGCGGCGCAGCGCGAGCTCGCGCAGGGCGGACAGGTTCGACTTCGAGAAGAAATGGCCCAGCGCGCGGGTCGCTTCGTGGGGCAGGTATACCTTGCCCGCCTTCAACCGCTCGATCAGCTCGTCGGGCGGGATGTCGACGACCTCGATCTCGGCCGTTTCCAGGATGCGGTCGGGCACGGTCTCGCGCACCCGGACGCGGGTGAAGCTCGCGACCACGTCGTTGAGGCTTTCGACGTGCTGGATGTTGATCGTGGAATAGACGTCGATGCCGGCGGCCAGCAGCTCCTCGACATCCTGATAGCGCTTGGGATGCCGGCTGCCGGACGCATTGCTGTGGGCCAGCTCGTCGACCAGCACCAGCCGCGGGGCGCGCGCGATGATGGCGTCGAGATCCATCTCGTGCAGCGTGCGTCCTTCGTATCGCACGGCACGACGGGCGACGATCTCGTGCCCGCGCGTCAGCGCCTCGGTCTCGGCCCGGCCATGGGTTTCGACGACGCCGATCACGACATCGACGCCGTCGCGCTTGCGCGCCATGCCTTCGGCGAGCATCTCATACGTCTTGCCGACCCCGGGTGCGGCGCCGAGGAAGATCTTCAACCGGCCGACGCCCTCCTGCGCGGTCGTGCGCAGAAGGGCGTCGGGATCGGGCCGTCCGGTGTCGGAAGGCGTCATCAACGCGGGCGGGCTGCCGGCGGCGGGGATTGCGGCAGGGCATCAAGCGCCCGGTTGAGCGCCAGGACGTTGACGTGCGGATCGCCCAGGAACGACTTGGCGGTCAGATCCGCGACCAGCCGGCGGATCCGGTCGGGCGCGATCCCCCGCATCCGGGCGATGCGCGGTACCTGCGCCGATGCGGCGGCCGGCGAAAGGTCGGGATCGAGGCCGGATCCGCTGGCGGTGACCAGATCGGCCGGTACGGGGCCGGTGACGCCTTCCCCGCGCCACCTGGCAACGTCCGTCGCGACACGATCGGCCAAGGCCCGTGACGTCGGTCCCAGGTTCGATCCGGAGGAGGCGAGACCGTCATAACCTTTGCCAGCGGCCGACGGCCGCGTCTGGAAATATCGCCCGGTGGTGAATGCCTGGCCGACGATGGCCGAGCCGATCACCCGTCCGCCCGCGTCGCGGATCAGGCTGCCGTTGGCCTGCCACGGAAAGAAGGCCTGGCCGATGCCGGTCATCGCCAGCGGATAGGCGAGCCCGAGCAACGCGGCGAACAGGATCGTCATGACGATCGCGGGCCGCAGTGCCGAAGAGAAGTCCTTGCCCATAATCCTGCTCCTTTACGCGAGGCCGAGGCCACCGACGAGCATGTCGATGATCTTGATGCCGATAAACGGTGCGACGAGGCCGCCGAACCCGTAGACGGCGAGGTTCCGGGCCAGCAGCGGCCCGGCGGCCATCGGCCGGTACGCCACGCCCTTCAGCGCCAACGGCACCAGCATCGGGATGATGATCGCGTTGAAGATGATCGCCGACAGGATCGCCGATTGCGGCGAGCCGAGCGCCATGACGTTCAGCACGCCGAGCCCGGGATATAGGGCGACGAACATCGCCGGGATGATCGCGAAATATTTGGCGACGTCGTTGGCCACCGAGAAGGTGGTCAGCGCCCCGCGCGTCATCAGCAGTTGCTTGCCCAGCCCGACGACCTCGATCAGCTTGGTCGGATCGCTGTCCAAGTCGACCATGTTGCCCGCCTCGCGCGCAGCCTGCGTGCCGGTGTTCATGGCGACGCCGACGTCCGCCTGCGCCAGCGCGGGTGCATCGTTGGTGCCGTCGCCGCACATCGCGACGAGGCGGCCGCCGGTCTGCTCCTTGCGGATCAGGTCCAGCTTGTCCTCGGGCGTCGCCTGCGCCAGGAAATCGTCGACCCCGGCTTCGGCGGCGATCGCCGCGGCGGTCAGCGGGTTGTCGCCGGTGATCATCACCGTGCGGATACCCATCGTGCGCAGCTCGCCGAAACGCTCGCGGATGCCTGCCTTCACCACGTCCTTGAGGAAGATCGCGCCGAGCAACCGGCCGTCGCGTGCCACGGCGAGCGGGGTGCCGCCGGCCCGGGCGATCGCGTCGGTGATCCGGCGCAACTCGGTCGCCGCGGCCGTCTCGCTCGCACCCGCATTGGCGCGCAGGATCGAATCCACCGCACCCTTCTGGATCAGCGATCCCCCGATCCTGACCCCGGAAATGCGCGTCTGCGCGGTGAAGGGGATGATCTCCGCATCGGTCGGCAGCGTGGTGGTGGAGACGCCGAACGCCTCGCGTGCCAGCAGGACGATCGAGCGGCCCTCCGGCGTCTCGTCGGCGAGGCTGGCGATCAGCGCCGCCTCGGCAAGCTCGGCCTCGCTCGTGCCGGCGATGGCGCGGAACTCGGACGCCTGCCGGTCGCCGATCGTGATCGTGCCGGTCTTGTCCAGCAACAGCACGTCGATGTCGCCCGCCGCCTCGACCGCGCGGCCGGACTTGGCGAGCACGTTGAAGCGGACCAGCCGGTCCATGCCGGCGATGCCGATCGCCGACAGCAGCGCCGCGATCGTCGTCGGGATCAGCGTGATGAGCAGCGCGGCGAGGATCGCGACGGGAATGGCGCCGCCCGCATAGGCGGCGAACGCCGGGATGGTGGCGACCGCGATCAGAAAGATGATCGTCAGCCCGACCAGCAGCAGCGTCAACGCGATCTCGTTGGGCGTCTTCTGCCGCTCGGCACCCTCGACCAGCGCGATCATCCGGTCGAGGAAGCCCTTGCCGGGCTCCACCGTCACCTTGACCCGGATCTCGTCGGAGATGACGCGCGTCCCTGCGGTCACCGCCGAGCGGTCGCCGCCCGCCTCACGGATCACCGGCGCGCTCTCGCCGGTGATCGCCGCCTCGTTGACCGAGGCCACGCCGGTGACGACCTCGCCGTCGGAGGGGATGAGGTCGCCGGTCTCGACCAGGACGATGTCGCCGACCCGCAACCGGCTGGCCGGCACATCGTCATACGCGCGGCCGTCGCCCTTCAGCCGCTTGGCGGTCAATTCGGCCTTGGTGGCGCGCAGGCTTGCTGCCTGGGCCTTGCCGCGCCCCTCGGCCAGCGCTTCGGCGAAGGTGCCGAACAGCACGGTCAGCCACAGCCACACGACGAGCTGCAGCTTGAAGCCGAGGGCGAGATCGTCCTGCCCGACGGCGAGCAGCACCGTCATCAGCGCGGCGACCGCGGCGGTGACGAACATCACCGGATTGCGGACGAGTTCCGCGGGGTTGAGCTTCACGAGCGAGGCCTTGATCGCCGGCACGACGAGGTCGGCCGTGAACAGGCTCTTGGTCGGAGCGCGCGTCTGGGTTTCTTGGGCCATGATGGATCCCGATCAGAACAGCTGGCCGCGGATCATCGAAAGATGATCGGCGATGGGACCGAGCGCGAGGCTCGGCAGGAAGGTGAGGCCGCCCAGGATCAGGATGATGCCGACCAGCAATCCCACCCACAGCCCGCCGGTGGTGGGGAACGAGCCCGCACTTTCCGGCGTGTACTTCTTCGCCGCCAGGCTGCCGGCGATCGCCAGCATGGGTACGATGACGAAGAAGCGGCCGATCCACATCGCGACGCCCAGCAGCCCGTTGTAATAGGGCGTGTTGGCGGTCAGCCCCGCGAACGCCGAGCCGTTGTTCGCGACGGCGCTGGTGAAGGCGTAGAGGATCTCGCTGAACCCGTGCGGACCCTTGTTGAGGGGGCCGGCAAGGCCCTGTTCGAGTACCGACGACAGCGCGGCCAGCCCCAGGATGACGAGCGGCAGCACGGCGATGGCGAGCACCGCCAGCTTCACCTCGCGCGCCTCGATCTTCTTGCCGACATATTCGGGCGTGCGGCCGACCATCAGTCCGGCGACGAACACCGCGAGAATGGCGAAGAGCAGGAAGCCATAGACACCCGCGCCCACGCCGCCGATCACGACCTCGCCCAGCTGCATGTTGAACAGCGGGATGAGACCACCGAGGGCGGTGAAGCTGTCGTGCATGGCGTTGACCGCGCCGCACGAAGCGGCAGTGGTGACGACCGCGAACAGCGCGGACGCGGCGATGCCGAAACGCACCTCCTTGCCCTCCATGTTGCCGCCTGCGACGCCGAGGGTGTGCAGCACCGGATTGCCGGCCGCTTCCTGCCAATAGGTGACGGTCGTGCCGGCGAGGAACAGGATCGTCATCGCCGACAGGATCGCCCAACCCTGCCGCGTGTTGCCGACCGCCTTGCCGAAGCACCAGGTCAGGCCGACGCCGATCACGAAGATCGACAGCATCTGGATGAAGTTCGTCAGCGCGGTCGGGTTCTCGAACGGGTGGGCGCTGTTGGCATTGAAGAAGCCGCCCCCGTTCGTACCGAGCATCTTGATCGCTTCCTGGCTCGCGACCGGCCCGAGGAGGATCGACTGGCGCGCGCCTTCCATCGTCCGCAGGTCGACGACGCCGGCCAGCGTCTGCGGCACGCCGCTCGCGATGTAGAAGATCGTGAGCGCAACGCAGAGCGGGAGCAGCAGATAGAGTGTGATCCGGGTCATGTCGGTCCAGAAATTGCCGATCGCCTTCGCCTCGCGCCGGGCAAACCCCCGGAACAGGGCGAATGCCAGCGCGATGCCGGTCGCGGCCGACAGGAAGTTGTGGATCGTCAGCCCCAGCATCTGGCTGAGGTTCGACATGGTGCTTTCGCCGCCATAGCTCTGCCAGTTGGTGTTGGTCGTGAAGCTGATCGCGGTGTTGAACGACAGATGCTCGCCGACCGCGGGCAAGCCCTGCGGATTGCCCGGCAAGACGCCCTGCAGGCGCAACACCGCATAGGTGAACGCCATCAGCATTGCGTTGAACAGCAGCATGTGCACCGCATAGCGGCGCCAGCCCTGTTCCTCGGCAGGGTCGATGCCGGCGAGCCTGTAGAAGCCGCGTTCGACCGGGCCGAGCACGAGGTGGAGCGGCGTGCGCCGCCCCTCGTACAGCGCGAACAGCCACAGTCCGACCGGCTTGGCCAGTGCGAGCAGGAGGCCCGTGAAGATCAGGATCAGGAACCAGCCCTGGATTGTCATGGCGCCTCCTCCCTCAGAAGCGTTCGGGGCGGAGCAGGACCGCCACCAGGTAGACGAGGAGGCCGAGCGCGGTGAGCGCCGCCAGCCAAAGGTCGAGGTTCATCGCCATCTCCTCAGGCGTTGTCGCACAGGCGGACATAGGCGAGCGTGAGCGCCACCAGTCCGGCCATGATCGCGATCCAGAGCAAGTCCTGCATCGGGTGTCCTTTCGAAGGATCAGAAGGCAGCCGTCAGCGCGATCACGACGGTGCCGCCGGCGATGTTGCCGGTGCCGTCCTGACCCTTGCTGAAGCTGGGGCGGAGGTAATCGGCCTCCCGGTTCGAGATGTCGGTGTCGACGTAGCTGACGTTGATCGTCAGATTTCGGTAGGTGGCGTCGGCACCCAGCGACCAATCCCAATAGGAGCCGGTCGGCGCGACCGCGGTTGCGTTCGGCCCCAGCCCGTCCTGGCCCCGGCTATGGCCGACATGCGCCTTCGCCGTGAACGGCGTGCCGCCGATGGCCACCGCGCCGTCGCCCCACAGGTAGAGATTGTCGTCCTTGGCGCCCGGATCGTTGTACACGCCGGCTGCGGCGTCTGCGCCGGTTTGATACCATTTGCCGATCGCCTGTTGCGGAGGCGCATAGGCTGCACCTGCGGTCAGGGTCGCCGGGCCGGCGGTGCCGGTCAGCTTCACATAGGGTTCGGCGAAGTCGGTCTCGTCGGCACCGCCCGGGTACATGTACCAAGTCAGGCCGACGTCCAGCGTCGCATCGTCGGACAGTGCCGCCTTGTAGCCGCCGATCAGGTCGAGCTCCATGTTGGCGCCGCCGAACGTGCCCCAGCCGGCCAGGTTCGAGCCCCACGCGCCGGCATAGAAGCCGCTGTCGTGCGTGACGGTGATGCCGCCCTGCACGGCCATCTCCCGGTCGGATTGCGAGACGCCGCGAAACCGGTAATCGGATGCGATCGTCGCAGATCCACTTACCGTCAGCGCGGGGGAGGATGGGGGAGCGGGAACCGTCCCGTCGACGGGCGCCGACTGCGCCGGCGCGGTCGCCGGTACCGCCAGCAACGTCATGGCCGCAGCCGCATGACGGAATTTCATTATCGCACCCCTTCGGCGTGGCGACCGTCCCGCGACGGCGCCTTCAGGGATGTGCGATTAGGCGCATGCCGCGTAGCAATTCGAGATCGATTCCGGGAAAACGCATATAGCGCGCGTATAGCCGGCGGATTTATCCTGCCTCACGCCGGTTTTCCGATGCGGCAGCGCGGTCGACGCCGCCTATCGATCCCGGGCGGTGATCGGCACCGACGGGCGGGCGTCGCGCGGGACGGCGTCGTACGCTGCCGGCACCGTTTCAGCAGTGCCCCGCCGCGTCGTGTAAAGATGACGCAGGATCAACGCCAGGTCGCCCTCGGTCAGCCCCGATGCCGCGTCGATCAGCGCGCCTTCTGGAAGCGGCTCGACCCATGTCGCGAGACGGTTGCACGCCGCACCGAGTTCAGGATCTGCGGAATCGTCGAACGCTGCCATCGGACCAGTTTAGGCGCGCACGCGTTCATTCGTCCATCGCCGCGTGAAAGCGGAGCGTGAGGCGCCGGCAAGATCCTTGCCCGCAACCAGTCCGATCATCACCGGGCGCTCAGCCAGCCTTCGTCACTCAGCCAGTCGGCGAGGCGATCTGGCCAGTGCTGGATGGAGATCCGGTCGTTGTGCATGGCCAGGTTGAAGCCATGGTCCGTACTGGCGAACATGTGGAGTTCCGCAGACACACCTGCATCGCGGAGCTGGCTATAGAGGGCGAGTGCCGGCGGCGCGCAACAGCGATCGAGGCTGCCGGCTGCGATGAAGGCGGGGGGCGCACCTGCTACCGACCTTGCAGGTGTCCCGAGAGGTCCGGGATAGACGAGAACCTGGAAATCCGGCCGCGAACTGACGCGGTCGATGGCATCGGCCGGCGGTGGAGAGGGAGGCGCCGGATTGTCCGCCACCAGCGACACCAGCTCGCCCCCGGCGGAGAAGCCCATGACGCCGATCCGGCGGGGGTCGATCCCATAATCCTTCGCATGGGCGCGGACCCAGCGGATGGCCCGCCGGGCATCTGCTGCGGCGTCCCCCTCGATCGTGTAGGTAGAGCCGGGTTCCCTGGCGAGCCGGTATTTCAGCACGAAGCTCGTGATGCCGTAGCGGTTCAGCGCGCGGGCCGGAACCATGCCCTCGTTCTGGAACACCAGCATGCGATGGCCGCCACCGGGGATGATGACGATGGCGGCTCCGTTGGCTCGCACGGGATCGGGGCGAGAAACGGTCAGCGATGGCCGGTGGACATTATGCACATAGGCACCGGCCTCGAGCTGTTCCTGCTCTGTCGCGTGCCCTTGTGAACCGGGTGCACCGTCGGGCCAGATCGGGATGGCCGGGCCGTCCGCATCCGGCGCCGCGACCGCGGGACTTGCCAGGGCAAGAAGGAGCAAAACGAGGCGGCGCGGGCTTCGCACGTGGCAAATACTCCTTCGTGTACGTCCATCGGCACCGGCCGGCGGCCGGTGCATCGCGACGCACCCGGGCGTACATCGCCCGCGATACTGATGCTGGCGGAGCGAAGAGGATATAGCGACCTTGGTCGTGCCTTCTGCAGCGATGCATCAACTGCCTAGGGAAGGTGCCGGGGCTGAGCTTCCGCTTCGGTCGGGCACAAGCACGAGTTCGTTCCGCTACCCTGACCAACCGAGGTTCAAAATAGTGGGAACCGACTGCAACCGAGAAGAAGTATTGGCGGAGAGGGTGTCTGCTCTTCAAGAGTCCGCCGTCGTCCGAAATGATCTAAAAGCGCCATTTAATCTGATACTTATTATTTCGGCTGTCCGCGACAGTCCGTCATGGTTCGACATATTCCGATTTACTTTGTTGGGCGCTATGTAGGGCGCCATGGCAGGGATCAAGCCCAAGGGCAGACACGAAGAGAAGCGGCTGAGCGCCGCTTTTGTACGCACGGTCAAAGAACCGGGCTTCTATGCTGACGGCAATTGCCTCCACTTGAAGGTGGACGGCAACGGCGCGAAGCGTTGGATACAGCGCCTAGTGATTCACGGTAAGCGCAAGGACATCGGCCTTGGCTCTGCGGCCTTGGTGTCGCTCGCAGAAGCCCGTGAACAGGCCCTACAGCATCGAAAGGCGGCAAGGGCAGGGGATGACCCACTAGCGGCTAAGCGGCGCTCTATGGGCGTCTTGTCGTTCGAGGAAGCGGCGAAGCGGTATCATGAACTTTCGAAGCCTCATTGGCGTAATGAAAAGCACGGCCAGCAGTGGTTGAAGACCCTCACAACCTACGCTTTCCCACTGATAGGGCAGAAGCGGATCGACACGCTGGATAGCGCGGACGTGCTGTCGGTTTTGTCGCCGATCTGGAACACCCGCGCCGAAACCGCACGCCGCATCAAGCAGCGAATTAGTACAGTCCTTGAATGGGCGATGGCGCAAGGATGGCGAACCGATAATCCGGCGAAGGTTAGCCCGAAGGCATTGCCTAAGCACGACCGTTCCAAGGTCGAGCATCGAAAGGCGTTGCCCTACGATCAGGTCGGCAATGCGATAGCCAAGGTACACGCCAGCGATGCGGGGATGGCGACGAGACTGGCTTTCGAATTTCTTGTGCTGACAGCAACCCGATCAGGAGAAGCGCGCGGAGCATCATGGGGTGAGTTCGACCTTGCCAAGGGGGTATGGACCATCCCCGCTACCCGCATGAAGGCGAAGAAGCCGCATAGGGTGCCGCTGTCACCACGTTGCCTTGCGATATTGAATGAAGCGGAGACGCTAAAGCGAGAAGGCGATGACCTTGTGTTTCCGGGCACCAAAGAGGGCAAGCCCTTATCGGACATGACGCTGTCCAAGCTGATGAAGGAGCTAGGCATCGCGGCAGTGCCGCACGGCTTCCGATCGTCGTTCCGAGATTGGGCGGGGGAGGCGACCGCACATCCGCGAGAGGTAGTCGAGTTCGCTTTGGCCCACGTCATCAAAGACAAGGCGGAAGCAGCTTATGCGCGATCCGACCTTTTCGAGAAGCGGCGCATTCTCATGGAGGAATGGGCTGTTTTTACGCATAGTAACAAGTAAAGGTTTTGTTGCTTTGAAAGTATAGCGTAGGACTACGGCAATTTGCGCTGTCATGAAAGGCCTGCTATGTGCGTATCCGTCACTTCCGACACGGAGATACACACATGAAGTTGATTGGAATCAAAGACGTCATGTTCATGACTGGTTTTAGCCGGTCGCACATCTACAGCCAGATCAAGGTCTGTCGCTTTCCGCGCCAGCAGCGCTATGGAAAGAGAGCCGTGCGCTGGTTTGAGGAAGAGGTAAAACTTTGGGCGGTTAATCCGATTGAGTGGCATATTTCTGATTGGAGGAAGCGCTAATGACTGGCTCGCTGCGGAAGCGTCGCGTTCGGCGTCTTACACCGGCGCAGTGGATCGATCGTTTGCTAGCTTGTCGGGGTACAAAGGCAACTGGCATTGCGCGTCGGCTGCGCTCGAACATACCGGCGTACATGACGACGGACGTTATGCGTGATGAACTACGCAAAAGAAGCTTTACACTTATCGTAAGCGGGGAAAATTACATCGCAATCTCTCATGAGCAGCCGATTGCGATCTTCCGTTAAAAGGGGCTAAAATGGACAAGGCTATGGCTATTGGAAAGCTGGAAGACATAGAACACTATGCACACAAAATCCGCAAGGATTTCGGTGATAGCTTAGATGGACTGAATCGTGCGCTTATCAATATGATAAGTGAGGTTGAGTTGCTTCGCTTCGCGATTGAGGAGGATGGTTTGTTATAGGCAAACCTCCACCTCCGCGACGGTGATGATGTTAGAAATAACCTGTGAGAGTTTATATATCTAATATCAGCTTACGCGGAAGTTACACCTAGAATCCTTTTTACGTCTATCAACATAGCTCAAATACCGTTTAATCAATCCTTGAAAGATTGATGGGAGGTCAGTCCCGGTGATGCCTAGTGCGCTCACTAGGAAGCTGTTATCAGCCGTGTAATGTTTGAGTTATCCCATTGAGCAATTCCTACTCGCCGGGGGGTCGGAGTCTGCCTTTCGGCTTATAGTTCCCCAAGATATACAACCCGCCACCGCGACGGGGTTTACGGTGATCATCATTCGCATCGTAGGTCTGCCGCCATCGCCCGGTCAGGGCTTAACAAGCAAGGTGGCTATCGATGCTGCTGATCGGTCGCTTATAGCTCAACCGGGAGCATTCGGCTTGGATGGTTTAGGGACGGTCCAGCCAAGGTAAGCATCGTCCAATACGTAGCATTGTAGCGCAATGAAGCGCTAAACGCAAGGCCGCGGATGTGTGGAAGGTGAGCATACGGAAAGTTTGCGACAGCCGTGTATCAAGTTCTTGAACAACCAGGTTCTGACACATTCACACCCGCTATTAGATACTTATCCAACACGTATCTGTTTAAAGCACTTAATCGCTGCTGCGATCTTAACGCTGCTTTTAACGTTTTTCCTTAACCAGCTTAAATATACCTAAACTTGTATTCGCTAGTGTGAGGCTACCTATAATCGGCTTCTAGTGAGAGAAAGCAAAGGTGCCAATCCTGATTAGACGGCCTAGGACATCGACCTTGTTCAAGGACCCTGTCTCCGCTTATACCGCAAACAGAGCATATTGGCTTGTGGCAGGAGCATATCGTTGAACGATCCTAAGTCCGTCTTCTTGGCGACCGAGCTTACCATGGCGTGGCTTGGTAATCCGCATAACCGGGTCAGTGCAGACGATGTACCGGCTTTCTTTCGGCAGATGCATTCGACGGTAGAGGGCTTAGCGGCAGGGACGGCGACGACGGACACGGCACCTGTACCGGAGCAAGCATACGCACCAGCAGTGACCGCCCGTAAGTCGCTGGCTGATCCCGACTTCATCATCAGCATGATCGATGGCAAAAAATACAAGACGTTGAAGCGTCACTTGAAGGGCCACGGGCTGACAGCGGCAGAGTACAGAGAGCGCTACGGGCTTAAGGCTGACTACCCGATGGTTGCCCGCAATTACGCGTCTATGCGCTCCAATATGGCGAAGAAGATCGGCTTAGGCCGCAAGCCCGGCGAGAAGGTAAAGGAGGCTGCCGCTGATTTGGTCGAGGCAGCAGCAGAGCCGGTAAAGGCTGTAGCCAAGCGGGCGCGAAAGACGTTAGGTTTGGCAAAGAAGGCAGCGCAGGATCATCTTGGGTGAGGGCGATGGCTAAATAGCCTCGTAATCGCCCGCTAAGGGGTCGTAGAAGCGCGATACGGAAGTTGCGCTACAACCGTTGCCTTTGCATACATAAGCGCTGTACAGACCCGCTCTGTGGCAAACAATTAGGGGCGTCAACTTACGTTGACGCCCCTAGTTATCTAAGCTGTCGAAGATCAGGCAATAGCAGCGTTCGTGCTGCGGCGACGATAGCGTGCGGCACCCGCAACAAGTCCAAAGCCGACCATCATCATCGCCCACGTCGAGGCTTCTGGAACCGCCGCGACTGCGGCAGACGCTGTAATTGCCGTGTTGGCTGTTGTCTCGAATGCGTAGCTGTTCAGCAGGTTTCCGGTTGTAAAGGCATACCCGTAGAAGAAATCATTTCCAACCAAAGCGCGTAGACCGATGAAATTGTCGCCGTTGGTAGCGTTGATGTTCGTCGGCGTTGTAAACGATGCAAACTGCCCAAACTCGGGCCCGTATGTCACCGTTCCGCGGTCGGTGAAGCTAGTCGTCGGTACCAGTGGAATGCCTAGGAATCCGCCAAACGCCGAAAATGCACCAGTGTTATTGCTCTGCACGGTGAGAGGCGCGAAAATGTCGTTCGTGCCGCTAAAGGTGAACGTTGCGCCTTGAAACATCGCCGTCACAGGGGCGGATAACAGGTCCGCATTGACCGTTGTCACGACAGGGGCAGCTTGCGCCGATCCGCTTGCGATAAGGGCGATAGTAGCACACGCTGCTAGATAAAACATTTTCATCGTAGTCTCCCTGAACCGAAGGCACGCTGCGCGCCGGTCAAAGACACGGTTAACGAAAGGTAAAGACGCATTACCTTTTGCATTTAGTCGCACTCGCTGGCGATCCACCGAGCCAAAAAGGTCCTGCTTTGTAGAACATCAAAGGCCGCCGGATCGCTCCGGCGGCCCCCGCTTCGCCTGTGAAAGGGAGTAAGTCAGGCGTAGGTGGTTGTCATGCTGCGACGACGGTAGCGAGCGGCACCGGCAACCATGCCGAAGCCCACAAGCATCATCGCCCAAGTTGACGCTTCCGGAACCGGGCTGATTGCGATGCCGAAAAGGGCGCGACTGGTATTGCCGACCGTCGAGAATGCGCCCGAGTTAAGATCGACACGGTACAATGTTGAACCGTTGAACGCGAAAGCGTCCGAGCCAGCTATGTCGAAGCTGGTCCGCGATCCCAGATCAACCCCTGTCCCGCCTACCGTGTTGAGAACGCCAGTGTTGTTGGCTTGCCGAACCAGCACGTCCAGAGCGGTGTCGATCCCATAAAGCTGCGTCGATGTGCCAACCGCACCGAACGTTGACGACGTGTATGCACCACCCGTCACGTCCGCGTTCAAGCCCGCATTAACATCGCCAGCGGCATAAAAGACCGAGGTTGCCGTGGTCAGACCACCAGTGTTCGGGTCGAAAACGTAGTTCTGGTTGGTGTTGCTGACGATACGAAGCCGATCAATAGTTGGATTGAAATCAAAGGCAAACTCCGTGCCCTCGATGCCAAGGGCTGCCCCAACGGCGGAAGCTACACCTGTTGTTGTATTGATCGTGTACACAACCTTATCGGCTCCAAGGCCATACAATGACCCATTAAGCGGCCGAAAATCTATGGCTTGGATACTGTTCTCCAAGCCAGTGATCTTTGTGCTAGAGGAAAATGACATTGGGTTTGATGAGTCAAACGTTACCAAGTTGTTATTCTCGTCAACTCCGAAGATTGTCGCTGCTTGTGCCGCCGGCGCAACCAGCAAACCAGCCGTGGCAAACGCCATCATCCCTAGCTTCACACGAATTCTCCCTGACAGTTGGTTAACCAACATGACAGGAACGTTAGAAATGAGGTTTGGACGCATCGGTTAACGAGAAATGAACCGTCGTCGGCATCCGGCGATGCCCATAGACCATCGGCACAGCCTCAACAGCTTCCGATCTTGAACCTTGTTCCGTGTTTGTTCTAGGACTGCATCAGGAGATTCGAACCATGCTCATCGACCCCGACACAATCCGCCTCGCTCTCGATAGCGCCCCGGCATGGGCGAAGATCGCTATATCGATGCCGCAGGATAAGCGGCGCGAGGATGGTGAAGCAGAATTGGCATCGCACCTGTACCGCTCGCTCTTCTCTCCCGTCGACGTGGTTGAGGGTCAGCTTCCCCTTCCTCTCTGACCGATAGTTTCGCCATCGCGCCCTCGCTAACGGCGCTGTCCGACCGGCTTCACCGGTAAAATCAGCATGAAGGCTTAGCGGCTTAAGCGCGATAGGAAGCGGCGGACGAAGCGAGGCAAAGTTATGAAGGTTGCAGCAACACTAGCGATCCAAACCGCAGCAGCGGCCCTCTGCTTGTTCGCGGTTGGTTGCCGGGACGAAGCAGCGGAGACGCTAGCTGTGTCGCGGTGCGAGTCCCTCCTAGCCGCACAGGAACTAGGTAGTTTACCGGAGCCGCTCCGCAGCGATCCCCGCGCCGCTATCAAGCCAAAAGGCGAACCACGGATCAGCGATGGCGAACGAACGACCTTCGTCCGTCGCGCTTATGACCGCCTGATTGCCGACACCGCCGGCACCCGGATTGAACCGCGCGATTTCACCTGCAAATTCGACAAGAAGGCGGGCAAGGTGATCGAACTATCGACCAATGGACATACGCAAGAAATCCGTGACAGCGACGACGAATGGGCGATCAAGCAGCGAGCATCATCGTCGCCGCAATAACATCGTCGTTAAGCGGGCAGCCGCCCACCAGCCGACGCCAAGATGATGATGGAGGTAGGATGCTGCCACAAAGCTGGGCTACCGCTCTACGAGGCTTATTTTGCGTCTACGCCGCCGCCCTCGGCCTTCTCCTTCGCTGCACGCTCTGCCGCCCTCTTCGCCTGCCTTTCCTTCCTTGCGGCGCGATCGGCGGCATGTTCGATGTTGTACTCTTCTAAGCCAAAACGCGCGCAACGGTTTTGCACCGTTAGCTCTGATAGTGTGTCGCCATCAGCTAGCTCTAGCTCGCCAGCTTTGAAGGCAAAAAAGCTTCTCCCGGTGTATCCGCCAAGCCTGTTCTTCGCATTGACCCTTCCGCAAGCCGCCTTTTGCAGCGGATAGTACTTCCAGTCGGAAAACTGTGCAGATTGTGGATCAATCAGCGTGTCGCTGACCGCCTGTATAGCTTGTACGCGCAAGCCATCCTCGATCGAAGGCTTCTTCTGGCACCCGGTGAGGCTGTGACGTGCTCCCCTGAAACTCTGCCAGTTTGAGCTAGAGTCCGCCTTCGTGAGGAGACGGACGTGAAGAAGACCAGGTTCAGCGAGGAGCAGATCATCGCGGTGCTGCGCGAGCAGGAAGGTGGGATGAAGACCGCCGATGTGTGTCGCAAGCACGGGATCAGCAGCGCGACGCTGTACGCGTGGAAGGCCAAGTATGGCGGCATGGACGTGTCGCAGGCGCGCAAGCTGAAGGTGCTCGAGGAGGAGAACGGCCGGCTCAAACGGCTGCTGGCCGACGCCATGCTCGACAATGCCGTGCTGAAGGAAGTCGCGGCAAAAAACTGGTAAAGCCCGCCGCTCAACGGAAGGCTGTCGAGCATGCTCGGCAGTTGTTCGGCATCAGCGAGCGTCGGGCGTGTACCATCTTCAGCGTGGACAGGACGTCGGTGCGCTACGCGCCCCGGCGTAGTGATGATGGCGACCTTCGGTCGCGGCTGCGCGAGATCGCGGCGGAACGTCGGCGCTTCGGCTACCGGCGGCTGGGGATCATGCTGGCTCGCGAGGGTCTGGTCATGAACCACAAGAAGCTGCTGCGGCTTTACCGCGAGGAGAACCTGCGGGTCAGGCGTCGGCGTGGCCGCAAGCGAGCGATAGGCACCCGAGCACCCATGACGCTGCCACAGGGACCGAACCAGCGCTGGAGCCTCGACTTCGTCAGCGACACGCTGATCAGCGGCCGGCGCATCCGTATCCTGGCGGTGGTCGACGACTTCACGCGCGAGTGCCTCGCGCTGGTGGCGGACACCTCGCTGTCAGGCGCGCGTGTCGCTCGTGAGCTCGACGCCATCATCGCGCTCAGGGGCGTACCGCCGCTGATGATTGTCAGCGATAACGGCACCGAGCTGACCAGCCTGGCGATCCTGAGATGGACGCAGGAACGGCCTCTCGAGTGGCACTACATCGCGCCGGGCAAGCCGCAGCAGAACGGCTACGTCGAGAGCTTCAACGGTCGTCTGCGCGACGAATGCCTCAACGAGACGCTGTTCGTATCGCTCGGCCATGCCCGCTCGGTGCTGCGGCTCTGGCGCGACGACTACAACCATGTGCGGCCGCATAGTGGTGTTGGCGGGCTGACGCCCGCCGATGCTGCCAGGCGGGTTGTGCAACACCGCCCCGAGGGGCACCATACCAACCCCGGACTCCAGTTATGACTGGTAGGGCTTTGGGGAGCACGTCAGCTGGTCATCACCAATGCCGCCAAAGCAGTGTAGCGAAGAGACACGTTTAGCGCACCAGAGTGGCGAAAGCCGGCGAGGCAATTGCCTTGCCGATCAAATCCTGCATCGCAGGCACAAAGGCCTGTGCGACGTTATTGCAGGCAGCAGGCGCGGAGAAGCCCGATCGAAAATTGTAGTCGCTGGCGACTGTCATCGTAGCGCCATTGCTCGACCGCAGGTTAAGCGTCATCGACCAGCGACCCTTGTTCGACCCCAAGCCGGAACTAGAGTCGATGCTGGCTAACTCGCCCGTGATCGTCACCCTTGCGGGTTGGCTGGCGTAGGCTCCGGCAACCTTCAACTCATCGGCCAGGGCACGGCGAATGTAGGCGGCATGGGTAAGATCGTCCTGCATCCGAACGCGGCCGATCCCACGGCATTTTACGTCATCCTGGGCGGGTTCGGCGATGTCGCCGACATACACGCCGTTGGTGTTCATCGCCTTCAAAGCCAGCACGTTGTCCGTGCCGACGGAATAGCGTGGCGTCACCGGCGTAGCGCAGGCGGACAGCACAACCGGCATAAGGGCCGCAAGCCGAAAACGAACGATTGTCAAAATGATGCCTCCCGTTGGTTAGGAGGCACGCCCGGCGTTGAGCCGGGCTTGGTAATCCCTGTACGTGGACAAGGGCGCGGACACCTTTAGGCCGAAACCTTGGACATACGCGCCCGCAGCCCGGCCACAATGCTGTGACCGGCCACGTAGACAGAGGGGATTACCAGCCCCCACAGCCGGATTTTGCCGAACTGCGGAGGTATGATGCCGGGGTAGAGAGCGCTTGGCAATCGACGCTGCTGTTACGCCCGCTTCTCAACTCTCTGGATCGCAGCCCGCGACACGCCATACTTAGCCGCTAGGACGCCCAAAGAGGCACCTTCTGCCCTTGCGGCCTTGATGGATGCCTGCTGATCGGCGGTGAGGCTCCAAGGACGATCCTTGACCACTCCCGGGACGACGCACAGGCTCGCTTGTTTGACGCAGGTGCTTGTCAGCGCACAGATTTCCCGGCAGCTTCCTCGATATCGTAGAGGGGGATTATCATGGATTTGGCAACGCGGCTGTCCGAACTGCAAAAGCGGACGATTGAGCATCGCGAGGTTTTGCTGACCGAAGAAGCAGCCAAGAACGCGCTGGTCATGCCGTTCTTACAGGCCCTCGGATACGACGTCTTTAATCCATCCGAGGTTGTCCCCGAATACACCGCCGATGTTGGAACAAAGAAGGGTGAGAAGGTCGATTATGCAATCTGCAAGGGCGGCAAGGTTGATGTTCTTATCGAATGCAAGCCAGCATCTGCCGAACTAAATGTAAAACACGCATCCCAATTGTTTCGATATTTTACCGCTACAGACGCTAGACTCGCACTGTTAACAAATGGGGTGACATATCAATTCTTTTCCGATGTCGAAAAACCGAACATCATGGATGAAAAGCCGTTTTTCACCTTCACGATGGAAGCTATCAAGCCTAACGATCTAAAAACGTTGGAGAAGTTTGCAAAGTCCACGTTTGATATTGAAAAGATCGTTCAAGAAGCCGGTAACCTCAAAGTACAATCACTGCTTCGTAAGGAGTTAGAGCAGGAATTTGCACAGCCATCAGACGCATTCATCGAACTAATGGCGCGGCGTGTTCATGACGGCCGACTTACCGCGACAGTAAGAGAATCATTCGGAAAAATGCTTGTGAACTCTATTTCAAGTCTCGTCCGAGACTTGGTGAGCGAGCGACTTTCATCGGCCCTCAATGCCGCAACGCCGCAGGCGATAGAGCAAGAAGCCGAACTTACCGAAGCTAGCGATAATGATGGCATCGTTACCACGCAAGAAGAGATATCTGGATTCCACATTGTCCAGGCAATAGCATCCCGTCTTGTTGACCCGAAACGCGTAATTATCAGAGACGCCAAATCCTATTGCGCCATTCTTCTAGATGATAATAATCGAAAAACTATCGCCAGAATGCACTTTAATGGCATTACAACGAAGTACCTTGGTACGTTTAGCGGAAAGGACGAGGAACGCCACCTAATCGCTAGCCTTACCGATATCTATCAATTTTCGGAAAGCATCGAAGCCCGGCTTCGGGAGCTCGACGATACGATTAAATAGGTTGGCCCCCGCCCGGTCCATCACGGTACAGGTCGAGCTTTTGACAACCGACAGCCGAGCCCAACACCTACGGGGCGGGTTCCAGCGCGCGATAAACGCTAGCGCGGGCGATACCCAATTCCGCGGCAATTTGCGTTGGCCGGATACCTTCTGCACGAAGGGCGCGAACCCGCTGTACATCGACGGAGGGTTTGCGCCCCTTATACCGCCCTTCCTGCTTTGCCTTCGCGATGCCTTCTGCCTGTCGCTCCTTCCTGATCGCCGTCTCAAACTGCGCAAAGACACCCAGCATTTGCAGGAAAGCCGTTCCAGCGGCGGTGGACGTATCGATTGGTTGTTCGACCGCTTTAAGGAAGGCCCCTTTGGCCTTCACCTTCGCAACGATCGCCTCCAAGTCTGCTACAGAACGAGCAAGCCTGTCGATCCGGGTCACAATTAGGGTGTCGCCTTCGCGGATGAAGTCGAGGGCATCGGCAAGCGCCTGCCGGCCGACAGTGTTGGTGCCGGACTCCTTTTCGGCAAATAGCTTTTCGCAACCCGCCGCCGAAAGAGCCTCGTTCTGGATCGCTAGCGATTGTCCCGACGATGACACTCGACCGTAACCGACCAACATACCCGACTCCGTCTCAATAGACTCTAGATGAGGCGAGTCATACGTCTCATTGGACGGGAGTCAATGCTATTGAGACAGCTATAGCGTCTCACTGCATCGTCTCGCTTGGGTATACATGCGAGACACAGCAACTTAGACGCCTTCATAGAGGCATAGCGTGCAGACCCTGGAGCCTGTAGGCTACTTCCAATCAGCTCGTAATCAATCGCCTTTCGGATGCCATTCGATGCTAAAATACATATCAGTTAAGAACTACAAAAGTATTAGCGAAGCAACGTTGGGTAACCTAAATGCTATCAACATAATAGTTGGCAAGAGTGCGTCTGGCAAGACTGCGCTCCTCGAAGCAATACGCGTGGGGATGAGCGGACTTCCCTCTACGTTGTGGAACACGTCTGCCAATAGGGGCGGATTTCTTCCCATGCCTCAACCGCCAAGCAGCGATGCCTTCGAATCAGCATGGCGACCATTCTTCCACGATTTCAATACGCACGAACGTATCTCTATCGAACTAGTTGACGGAATGGGGCGACATGCAGCGATAGGCGCTTTTATAGATCGAAGTACCTTTATGACGGTGCCTACTAACGTTATGCCCAACGGCAATATTGTAAGCTCCTCGTCGATCAATCCCTTTGTCATGGAGAGGATTAATTTCGCCGGTGAAAGTAGCCGTTTGTCGGCATACATGAACCAGCACCAAGGTTTCGTCTTTGAGCCAGGCCCGGAACTTGGATACCCATCAGAAATAATTTCTTCGACCATGCCGGTTAATTTTCACCAGGTTGCCAATTGGTTTTCTTCCCTTAGCATTGATGATCAAGAGCATGATATCGTACAGACAGTCTGTGCTGCCTTTCCAAATATAGCAGGTATTACCGTTCAGTCTATGCAGGGCGTTCCACAGCTGTATGCGAGTTTAAGGAGCCAAAACAGAAAACTACCTCTTACATCTGTCTCATCAGGCATAAATAAGTTTGTATCCATACTAATTGCTATGAAGGTTCATGCCGGTGGAGCCATCCTGATTGATGAAATAGAAAATGGTATCTACTTTGAAATGCTTCCACTTCTTTGGGAGACAATTAGCTTATTTACTGAAACTACACATACTCAGGTATTCGCCACAACTCATAGCTTAGAATGCCTGCATTCGGCTGCCTCGGTACTTGGTACTCAGCCTGATCGCTACAGTCTAATTCAAGTAGCACAAGAGACTGGACGTACAGAATTGTATTTGTCGACCGGACGAGACGCCACAAATGCAATCAGAGGTCAAATTGAGGTTCGCCGATGAAGCCGGAAAAAATAGGATCGTCTTACATATTGATATGTGAAGGGGAGGCTGATAAGAAGTTCTTCCAAAAGCTTTCTGACTTCTGGCTTTCTGACCTGCAAATTTCTGTTCCATTTCCTAGTGGAAGCTTATATTCCGTTTCGAACTATGGAAGCATGCTTAGCGCTCTTCGAGCAGACCGGGTCGGCTTTAAAGCCATTAAGGGCATTATCATCACGGCCGATGCTTGCGATGATCCAAATTCGACGTTTAAGACGATATTACAACAGATCGATCTTGCTGGTGATTATAGCAAGCCAGTAGCCCTCGGCACTGTAGCAGATGGGGAAAATGGCTCTCCGCCGATAGCAGTGCTGCTGATCCCCCACGATGGAAGGCCCGGCGGTCTAGAGACTTTATACTTTCAAGACCTAGCGGCGCGGATACCGAGCATAGCTGAGAATGTGCAAAGCTTCTTGGGCGCTGACCCATGCAAGGTTAGCACATGGAATGCTGAAAAGCAGGGTAAGGCACACTTCGCTGCCATTGTCGCCGCAACCCACCAGAATGATCCAAGTCGGGCGGCAAGCGCAGTGTTTCGCAGTCCACCGGTCATCCAGATAGAAGCGGAAGCCTTCCGTCCTATCGCGAACGCACTGCGCGAGATCTGTAATCAGATGCTCTCACTGTCCGGAGTTGAAGAGGCGGAGGTCGTGTAATTCCTGTGTAATCGGTGCGGGAAAACGTGGGTAATCCGGTGTATACGCGGGCTTGGCGATTGGTCTTGAAGCGAACCTCACGCAATGATTTTGAGACATAAGGGGCATTTGCAGAATGCCTTTTATGCTCGTCTGTAAAAAGCCCGTGCAAGCCGACCCTCCTTGAAGTCACGCCATGGGTTTTCCTTCGCCCGATAGCCCTATTGCGGTGCGCAGGGCAGATAGGGACAGTGCTGCACCCCTCCGATGTGCCATCCGATGGCAATTCGCACATAGGAGGGCTAAGTCTGACAATTTCGTCTTCGCGCCGGGTTTGAGGGTGTGTACCGGCTTGGTGTGATGAACCTCGATGTACCCCGCGCCAAGCTCGCCATAGGTCGCCTTGAAGTCAAACCCGCATACCTCACACGCTGAATTGCCCGCCGCCGCCTTCCGCTTTTCTGCAATGAGTTTGGGGTCGCGTTCGTAGCGCTTGTGAAGGCTCATGATGACGCCACCCTCTTCGCCTTCGTAGGGCTCGACAAACGGCAGCTTAGCCAACAACGCCTCATCGGCCCCTGAAACGGCCTGCCTGATCGCTTCAGCGTCTCTAGCTAGATCCGGTAGCCGACCGTCGTATTCTGCCCACAGCACGCCTTCTAGACGGTTTCCGCGCTGCATACCGACCTTGCCTTGGTCGAGGTACGACGGGTCGGACGAACGGAAGTTCATCACCTTAAGGTAAACGCCGTTACGGTTTCGAAGCGTGTCACTCCCTGTGCCACCGTTGAGCCGGTGCATCTTATTCAAGATGGACGAAAGCGCTTCTAACGCCGCGTCATCCTGCGCAGTCGGGTTTCCACCTGTCTTGACGTAAAGGTCGAGCGCTAGAGTTAGCTCGTCTCTCGACCATGCCGGGTTGCGTGACGGCTTATACATCGCCCGAGGTTAGCCACAACGAGCAGGGCAGGGGAGTGCAATTTCGAGGCAAATCGGAATGTTGGGCGAGATGTAGGTGCCACCATCACGCCGCATCGGCTTCACTGGTAATTACAGTGACTTACAGGATGTAAGTGGCGGAGAGGGTGGGATTCGAACCCACGGTACCCGTGAGGGCACGCCGCATTTCGAGTGCGGTACATTCGACCACTCTGCCACCTCTCCGCGAGGGTCAATACCGGGCCTTGTGGGCCCCGTCCGATCGGTCGAGGGCGCGCCTCTAACGCAAGCGGTGACGCGGCACAAGCACCTGTCCTTGTTGCGGACAAAATCAGCGCCTAGATAGGTGTCATGCACGAACCAGATGCTCTTCCGACCGCTGCCGCCGTGGCACCGGTTGCGCCGCCGATCTCGCATGCGCGCTTCACGATCGGTGATGTGGTGCGTCATCGCATGTTCGATTTCCGCGGGGTCATCTTCGACGTTGATCCGGTCTTCGCCAACACCGACGAATGGTATGATGCGATTCCCGAGGCGATCCGCCCGCGCAAGGATCAGCCCTTCTATCACCTGCTCGCCGAGAACATCGAATCGAGCTACGTCGCCTATGTCAGCCAACAGAATCTGATCGCCGACGACAGCGACGAACCGGTCGATCATCCCGCCATCTCGGGGCTGTTCACCGGCTTCGCCGATGGGCGATACCGCTTGCGGCAGGAGCATCGCCACTAGGGCCGATCGTCGCGCCGGGGAACGTCCATGCCCGCCGCCGCGTCTTGCCTGCTGAACAGCGGAGCAAGACGATGGGGCATCCGGCGATGGACGAGCGTGAAACCAGCCTGAAGGGCCCGCACGAGCCCGGCGGCGTGAAGCCCGCGCCCGCGGTCACCATCGTCATCTTCGGCGCCACCGGCGACCTTACCCGTCGGCTGCTGATGCCGGCCCTCATCAACATGATGCGGGCCGGCATGGTCGACGACAGGCTCGACATCATCGGCATCGGCATCGACGAGGGTGACGACGCCATGCTGCGCGAGCGGATCGGCAGCTTCCAGGCGGAGAAGGGCGGGGAGGGTGATATTGACAAGGGAGCCGCCTGGGCCAAACTGGCGGAACGGATCCATTATCTGCGCGGCGATTTCACCGGCGACGAGGTTTACGAGGCACTGGCCACCCGGCTGGCGGCCGCCGCTACCGGCAATGCGGCCTTCTATCTGGCGACGCCATCGCCGTTCTTCGGTCCGATCGTCGAGAAGCTCGCGCAGCACGGCCTGACGAAAGAGACACCCGACGCGTTTCGCCGGATCGCGATCGAGAAGCCCTTCGGCCACGACCTGGCGAGCGCGCGCGCGCTGAACGCGCAGATCCTGGCCTGTGTGGACGAAAGCCAGGTGTACCGGATCGATCATTTCTTGGGGAAGGAAACCGTCCAGAACATCATGGCCGCACGCTTCGGCAATACGATCGTCGAGAGCCTCTGGAATAATCATTTTATCGACCGGGTCGAGATCACTGCCGCCGAGACGGTGGGGATCGGCACCCGCGGCAAGTTCTACGACGCGACCGGCGCTCTTCGCGACATGGTGCCGAACCATTTGTTCCAGCTGCTGGCGATGGTGGCGATGGAAGCGCCCAACAGCTTCGATGCCGAGGCGATCCGCAACGAAAAGGGCAAGATGCTCGCCGCGGTCCGTCGTTACTCGCCCGAAGAGGCGGCACGGAACGGGGTCCGCGGCCAGTTCGTCGCCGGCACGCTGAACGGGGAGCCGGTCCCCGCCTATACCGAGGTGCCCGATGTGGCGCCGGACAGCCGCATGGAGACGTTCGTCGCCCTGAAACTGATGGTCGACAGCTGGCGCTGGGCCGGGGTGCCGTTCTACCTGCGTACCGGCAAGGTGATGACCGCTCGCGATACCGAGATCGTCGTCACCTTCAAACCGGTGCCCTTCACCCAGTTCGGCGGCGTCGAGGAGCATCAGCGGCCGCCCGCCAACCGCATGGTCATCCAGGTGCAGCCCGATGAAGGACTGAGCATGGAGATCGTCATCAAGCGTCCCGGGCTGACGGTCGATACGGTGCCGGTCAGTCTGGATTTCCGCTATGCCGACCGCTTCGACATCGCGACCCTGACCGGATACGAATCGCTCCTCTACGATCTGCTGGTCGGCGACCAGACGCTGTTCCAGCGCGCCGACGGGATCGAGGCGGGCTGGGCCGCGGTGCAACCCTTCCTCGACCTGTGGGCGGGTGAGGGCGCACCGGAGCCGTACGATCCCGGCAGCATGGGCCCGCCGGGGGCGGAGGAGCTGATCCGCCGTGACGGGCATGCCTGGCACGTATCGGCGCCGATGAAGAAATGATCGGCGCGTCCGTCCGCCGGGCGCGCCGCTACTTGATGAAGTAGCCGATCACCTGCCAGCCGGAGCGGACGCGGGCGAGCGCCACCGTCTCGACGGCATCCGGCTTGTTCGCGAACGAAGTACGGAATTGCAGCACCTCGTAATCGCCCGCAGGCAGGCCCGGCAGCGAGCTCGATCTGGTGACATCCTGTATGCTGCGGCCGGAAACGCCGCCCAGTTGCCGACGGAGCGGTTCGATCGTCGACTGCCATTGCGCCGCGGCCAGCAGCGACCGGAAGAGGGCGCCGGCCGTCTTCCAGCTGTCTTCCCAGCGTCCGGCGTCCAGCAGGCCGAGCCAGGCCTGCGCCGCGGCGAGGCTGGCGGCGGGCGTCCTCGCGCCGGCGCCGGGCATCGGTGCAGGCGCGATGACCGATGTGGCTACGGGATCGCGACCGGCGATGGACGACAGTGTCAGCGCGACGACGACGATCAATGACATGATGAGCATTCCTCCACCAAACCAGGCGAGCCGGTAAATCCGCATGGGCGGTCGGGCGGCCGGCCGTCGTTCGCGCACGGCAGAGTGGTTTTCCGCCACCCCGATCCGCGTGTCCCCCAAAGAATCGGGGTCGTGGCGCTCGCCCTCGATCAGCAGCCGTGCCGCTTCGCGACTGCTGGACACGCCAAGCTTGCGGCGGACGTCGCGCAGGCGTTCGTTGACCGTATGACCCGACAGGCCGAGCTGGCGGGCGGCCGATTTCGCATCGTGGCCGCCGATCAGAAGCCGCAGCGTCTCCTTTTCCCGGCCGGTCAGCGTGCGTAGATCGTCATGCATCGGGCGCACTATGCCACGTCATCCGGTGCCGCCATAGCGACGGTGGAGCAACGCGGCTGCTACCCCGCCGCGGCGATCGTCCTCGCCAGATCGAGGTCGGCGGGTTTGTCGACATCCACCGCGGCCAGCCCGAACGGGCTCGCGACCGCTACCGCGCGGATATTCACCTTGGCGCCGAGATGGCGCAGCGCCGCCGCCAGGGAAAGCCGGCCGAGCAGATAGCGCACCAGCAGACCCGGCCCCAGCCGACGGACGATCCGCCAGGGTCGCTTGCGATTCGCCTCGACCTGGCTCCACAGGCCGATCGCGCGTGCCGCATCGTCGGTCGCCAGCATGAACAGGTTGCACCCCGACCAGTCCCCATCCGCAAAGCGCAGCCAGGTACGGCGCGTAGTGGGGGCGGCGGCCTCCACCACGTCGCGGCGGGCGAGCAGGACGGCGGCGTCGCTGCCGGGCGGCACGTCGGCGACGAAGCGCGTCACCCACTCCGGGCGCAGCAGCGCATGGTCGGCCGTCGTCACCAGCAACGGTGCGCCGAGCGCGGCCAGACCTGCGGCGACACTGCCGCTCGGGCCTGCAGCCGGCTCCACCACCCTCAGCGACAATCGCTGTGCCTCCGCGATGACCGCCGGATGGTCGGCGGACACCGCGATCCGGTCGATGCCGGCGCCGCGCAGCGCCATGGCTACCCGGGCGAGCAGGGTGGCACCCGCAAGTTCGATCAGCGCCTTATGCGGCACGCCGGCATAATCGGCGACCGGGTCGCGCGCACCGGGTCGCGATCCCGCCAGGATCAGCGCGGCCGGCGTCATGCCCGGCGGGCGCGCCACACCCGCAGCAGCACGCCGGGCGCGGCGAGGATCGGGTGCTTCTCGCGGAACGGCGTCAACGGCACCGGAATGCCGGTGTGCCGCTCCACCTTCCACGCGCCATAGGCGCCGGCGCCCTCGAACGTCCATGCCGCGCGCACCAGCCGCACGACGTTCAGCGGCCGGCCCAATCGACGTCTCCGCTGCCATGCGGCCGTCAAGCGCTTTCGCTCGTCATCGGGGATCGCCGGGATCATGTCGTCGCCCGATCGCGCGAAGGCGATGCCGGCGGCCTTCCATGCCAGCGGCAGGAGCGCCTGGTAGCGGCCGGCGCCGTGGATCAGGATCTGCTCCTCGCGCCCGGACTGCTCGACGCGGAATTCCGCCGCATAGGTCTGGCGGAACAGCGCACGCCAGAACGCCGCGGGCTCGCCTCGCGCCGGTCCCAGGACGGCGGCGAAGCGCGCGGCGGTGACCGCAGCGCCGCCGATCGCCGTGGTCACCGCCGTCCGCGCCGCCTCGTCCCGCGCCCAGACCAGCGCCGCCGGCTGGACGAAGCGGGTCCAGATCGTCGTATCGACCAGTTCGCCCCGCGCTGCGCGCTGGAACGTCGCCAGCCGCATCGTCGCGATCTTCGCGCGCAGCGTCGTGCCGGCCCGTGCGAACTCGCGGTACCCCACCCGCGGCCACAGCCCGCGCTCGGGCGGGCCCGCGGTCAGCACATAGAAGTCGAGCACGCCGTCGAGCACGCCGGTGCGCAGGTTCGATCCATAGAACAGCACCGCCGCCACGTCCGGTCCCGCTGCCAGCGTCGCGGCGATGCCGTGGATTTCGGCGGCGACCGGCGTCGCCAGCGCGGTCGCGACAAACGCGTCGAGCGCCGTGCTCACGGCACCACGAAGGAGAGCACCGGCCCCTGGCGCACCGTCAGCGCGCCGCCCGCGAACAACTCGCCGTCCAGGATGAACCCGTCAGCCGGCGCGACCTCGAACGCGGCGACGTCGCGGTGGTGGAATCCGGCCCGGTCCAGCCACGCCGCCTGCGACCCGCTGAGCAGCGCCGGCACCGTGAACGGCAGCCAGCGCGGCGGCGCATCGACGGTCAGCAGCTTCAATCCCTGACGCACCGGGCCGAACGGCTTCAGCCCGACCGGCAGTCGCGCCAGTGTCGAGGCGAGCAGCAGGTAGAGCGGCTCGCGTTCCAGCATGCCGCCGGGCACGCGCACGTCCATCCGGTCGCCCGCCCGCCACGCATTGCTGCGCTTGCCGAATATCGTCAGCATCAGCGCCCAGCCCAGCGCCAGTCCCACGGCGATGCCGTTGAAGGCGCCCGCCCGGTGCGTGTGCTGCGCCAGTTCGGTCGCCTTCACGAACGCGCCCGTCCCGAACAGGAAACCGCGCAGCGGCATGCTCCCGTCGTCGCGCGCGATCTCCACCGGTCGTCGCACGACGGTGCGGCCATGACCCATCGCAGCCAGTGCGTCGGTCAGCGACCAGCCGGCGGGTACGCCCAGATCGATCGCCAGCGCATTGGTCTTGCCCGACGGGATCACCGCGATCGCCGGCCAGTCGCGCCGCCACAGCTGGCCTGCGGCGGTCAGGACGTCGCGGACCGTGCCGTCGCCGCCGTCGATCACCAGCAGGTCGATGCCCCGCTCGGCAAAGCCGGTCAGCGTCTCGACCAGCGCCTCGGTCGTTCGCGGCGCCGCGATCAGGACGCTGTCCGCCCCTGGCACGCCCGCGGCATAGGCGGCGCCGTGATTGCGGTGTGCGCGCGGATTGCAGACGATGCCGATCCGCAGCGCGCCGACGGCAGCAGGGGCGGGTGCCGCCTTGATACGCCCCACCACATCGGGCTCGACCCCGGCGAAGGACAGGCGCGTGGCGGGCAGGGCGGTGTGCACGTACATAGAGCTACCGACTGGAAGTCCAAATCGCTACACATTTGTGACGCGGCGCCCGGATGGTGAGGAAGGCCATCACTTGTACCGCATCTTCATGCGCATCGTCGTGCCGCCGGCGGGCACCTGGAACCGCGCCGACGCGAAGGACGGCAACCCGATCGAGGTGGGCGCGTCGTTGGAAAAGCCGAAGCCCTCCTTCGGCATCCACAGCGTCCGATTGAAATCATGGTCGGCATTTTCGTCGTGATACTGCGCGATCGCGTAGTACCCCGGCTTTACCCAGAAGCAGCTGGTGGTGGCCGGCAGGCGCACGGGTACGCGGGTGCGGTACAGTTTGCGCCCTTTCGCCAGGAACCGCGCCTTGTCGTCCGGATAGACGGTGAAGGCGACCTCGCCCTTGCCGTTGCGCAGGTCGGTGGCCAGCACGGTCAGCTTGACCGCGCCGTTGCCGGGCACGCCGCCACACTCCTGTGCAACCGCCGGAAGGGGCGCCGCGACCGTCAGGCCGAGCGCCAGAAGAACGTTACGGATCATGAAGATCACCTCGTGATGCAGGCGGCCGGTTACAATAGCCGGGGTGAACCTGCCCTGTATTCGGGGTGGATCAGCGTTGACGGGACAGGCGGGCTGCCGCTCCCGCCATCAGCAGCGCGACTGCCGCCGATCCCGCCGCGACCGCCACGGCCACCCCCGTCGCGCCAAACGGCGGGATCAGGAACAGCGTGGAACCCAGCATCAGCACCACGCCGGCGGCCCTGATCGCGAAGATCGTGCCCGCCCGCCGCAGCGCCGTCATCACCGTATCCACCGCCACCGTGGCGAAATCGAGGCAACCCGCCAGCGCGAGCCACAGCAGGATCGGCCACGCCCCGCGGAAATCGCGTCCGCCCACCAGGCTCAGCACCGGTTTTCCGGCGATCAGCACCAGCACCATGATCGCCGCCGCCGCTGCGACGCTGGCCAGGAACAACCGCGTCAGCAGCCGGCCGATCGCCGCCGGGTCCGCATCGCGGACCGTGCGCACCATCTCGGGGAAAGCGGCGCGGCTCACCATCTGCGACAACTTGGCCAGCGCCTGCGCCAGCTGCGACGCCAGTCGGAACGCGCCCGCTGCGGCAGGGCCGGCCGCCGCGCCGACGATCAGCAGCGGCACCTGCTTGCTCGACAGGCCCAGCGTCGCGCTGGCATTGGTCGACAGCGCGTAGCGGACGATGCCGGGATGCTCCTGCGGCAGCTGGCGGGTGCCGCGTGCGCTGCGCATCAGCCTCAGGTCGCCGTCGCGCGCGACCATGATCCAGTACGTGGCCGCCGTGACGATCTCGGCAGCGCCCCACACCGCCAGGAAGCCCTGCACGGTGGGATGGATCAGCGCCACCAGGATGGCGCCGACGAACCGTGCCGCCGGTGCGACGCTGTCCGCGATCGCGCCCATCGAGAACTTGTCGCGCAGGCGAAGGATGCCGAGCGGGGTGGAACGGATCGTCAGCAGCTGGACCACCGCGAAGATCAGCGTCGCCCGCTTCAGGGTCGGCCCGATGCCCAGCATCTCGCCCCAGACCTCCAGGATGATCCACGCCAGCACCGCGCCGACCACGGCGCTGCCCAGATCGACGATCGCCGTTCCCCGGAACAGGCGGCCGAGCGCGGGCCGGTCGTCCGCCGCCAGCAGGCCGGTGCCGTACTGGACGATGATCTGCCAGCTCTGGAACGTGACCAGCGCCGCCAGCGTCTGCGCGGCACCGATGATGAGGGCGAAGCGCCCGAACCCGACCACTCCCAGCGAGCGGGTCGCGATCCCCAGATAGAAGAGGGACAGCACCGCGATCACGCCACGGCTGGCCAGCAGCCATCCCAGGTTGCGCGCGACCGCGCGGCGCATGTCGCCGACCGGGCTGGCCTGCGCCGGGTTGGGGACGGGCGTCATTTCACCGCTTTACGCGTTGACGTTAGCGGCAAGCAAGCCGCTCCGCTCGTCCGAGAGCAGCCGTTCGATCTCGCGCGCCGCGCGGATCGGGGCGGGCTCGTCCGTCCGGCTGAACGTGTAGTCGAACAGCGACCGCTGTACCGCGGCATAGCGCATCCCGTGCTGCTCGCCCGCCCGCGTCAGGGCGGCGGCCAGCATCTCGGCGGAACCGATCACCTCGCCGGCCTGCCAATGGGCATAGTCGGGATCCCCCTCCCACGCGGTGCGATGCGTGTCGAGGAAAAGAGCGGGGCGGGGGGTGCGCAGGAACTCGTAAATTTGGCTGCTGACATCGCCCAGGTACATGTCCGCCGCATCGACATAGGTCATGTCGGTCGATGCATGGCTGCCCAGATCGACATGGATGTTCGGCGCCGCCGACACGGCCGGGTCGATCCGGCCCGGCCGGTCGATCCGCAGCTTGTCGATGCTGACCGTCCATGGCCGGTGGAACAGCATCACGTGCGGTGCGAAGATCAGGTTGTAGGTGTCCGACCCGCGAAAGAATTCCAGCACCCGGCGGCCCTCGGCATACCAGGACGACAGGTGGGGGGAGACGTGCGGGTTGTACAGGATCGTCGGCCGCCCGTTCGCCTGCATCGGCAGCGACGGGCGCCGCGGCGGGAACAGGTCGAACTTGGGGTAGCCGGTGATGCTGATCCGCGCCGGGTCGACGCCGGCATCCGCCACCAGCCGGTTTCGGATCTTGGGGCCGGCCGCCAGCACATGGTCGAACCGGGCGGTCACCGGATCGAACCCGATCGCCCGGTCGCCCGCGCCGTGATCGGCCAGGATGATCGGCAGCGTCAGTCCATACCTGGATCGCAGGATCAGCGAGGTCCGCTCGCTGACCACCAGTGCGTCCAGCGACCGGAAGAAGTCGAGATTGTCGCGGTACACCAGGATCTTGCGCGCCGGCACCACCTGGCCCAGCAGCCGTTCCAGTCCGGTCGACAGGCCGGATCGCAGGCCCAGCTCGATCACCTCCAGCCGGTCGTGCCCCGCCAGCCGCCCCAGTCGCCTGATCTCCGCGGTCAGCAGCGGGCTGGTCGATGCGATCACCGGCCGCACCGGTCCGCCCCGCGCGATCAGCGCCAGTGCGATCGGCAGGCTGTGCGCGACCTGATGGACCTGGTCGTGGTTGAACAGGAAGCCGACGCGCCGATCAGCCACGCGTCAGGAACCCCATGATCGCGTCCGCCGCCCGTGCTGCCGAGCGGTGGTGATCGCCCAGCGAGGCCGCCGCCAGCGCCCGTTGCCGTTCGCGGTACAGATGGTGGCGCGCCGGCGCCGCCTCGATCGCCGCCATCAGCTGCGCCGGATCGTCCACCACGTCGCCCAGATGCCAGTGCGCGAAGCTGGGATCGTCGCGCCAGTCGATCCCGTGCGCGTTCAGGAAGACGCACGGGCGCGGCGTCGCCAGGAACTCGTACACCTGGCTGCTGACATCGCCGACATAGATGTCGGCGGCGGCGACATAGCTGGTGTCGACCGCCCGGTCCGATCCCGTGTCGATCAGGACCGACGGCGTGCTGCGCGCCTCCCACTGCGCTCGGTACGCGGTGCTGCGACGGCGGAACAGCTTGACGTGCGGCGCGACGATCAGGTTCATCGCCGATCCCGCTGCGAAGCCCGACAGCATTGGCTCGATGAAGCGATACCAGGAGGTTAGCCGCGGTTCCTTGTGCGGATTATACAGCACCGTCGCACCCGGCGCCGCCAGCCGCAGCGGCTCCGCATCGCGCAGCCGCTCGCCCGTTTCCAGTTTCACCGATCCGGTCAGCGCATAGTCTCCCGGCCTCACCAGCCCCTCGCGCAGCATCCGGCCCTCCGTCTTCGGGCCGGCGAGCAGCACGAAATCGAACGTCGCGATGCGCGGGATGAAGCCGCGCGCGCGGTCGCCGAACCCATGCGGGCTATAGATCAGCCGCGGCCGGTCGACGCCCATCCGCCGCACCGCCGCCAGCGAGTTCTCGACCGCGAAGATCGCATCGAACCGGTCGAGCGTGCGCGCATTGTCGCGGAGCACCATGTCCTTGAACATGCCCAGCCGCCGCAGCCGCTGCATTCCGCGGGTCAGCGGCGAGCGATGGAGCCGGCGGTACTCCGCCGGCGGCGCGCCCCAGGCGGCCCGCACCCGTTCCAGGTGGTGGACCGTCTCCGGCTCGTTGTAGAAGGACGTCACCGCCACGCCCGGCCGCGACGCCAGGTCCAGCGCGATCGCGGCCCCGTGATATACCTGATAAGCCTCGGCAATATACACGAACGCGATGTCCAACGGCTTCGGTCCCGGCACGAAAGGGGCAGGAGGGGCAGATGCGCGCCGCTATCCCGCGATCATGGTCGCAATACGGCAACCGGACAAGTCGTCATGCCATCTGGCGGAACATAAAGAGAACTTTTCGCTGTCCTACACGATGGCCGGCGGGATAGTCGGGCCGCCTTCATCAACGGGCGGGGGCAGGCCATGGACATCGACGACATGATCGACGCGGTGATCGACCGGGAGGGCGGCTTCGCGCACCACCCGGATGATCGGGGCGGCGCGACACGGTGGGGCGTGACCGAGGCGGTGGCCCGGGCACAGGGATGGCGCGGGCCGATGCGCACGCTGCCCCGGCAGGAGGCGGTGGCGATCTATCGCCGGCTCTACTGGCTCCGGCCGCGCCTCGACGACATCGCTGTCCGCACCCCGGCCATCGCGGCGGAACTGTTCGACACCGGCGTCAACATGGGCCCGTCGACGGCGATCTGCTTTCTCCAGCGAGCGCTCAACGCCCTCAACCGTAGCGGCAGGGACTATGCCGATATCGGCGTCGACGGCCGGGTCGGTCCGGCCACGCTCGCCGCGCTCGACGCATTCCTCGCCACCCGCGGCGACCCCGGACAGGCCGTACTGCTGAAGGCGATCGAGGCGCTGCAGGGCGCACGCTACGTCGCGCTCGCCGAACGGCGTCCCGCCAACGAGGCGTTCCTCTATGGCTGGCTCGCGAACCGGCTGACCGGTCCGGCGACCGGGCACGGCGCATGAACGAGCAGCGACTGCGCTACCGCGCCTTCCTGTCGGTGGTCGGCGCGACGCTGATCGTCGCGCTCGCCCCGGTCGTCGTCAGCGGCCTGCTCGGCAAGGTGCTGCCGGAAGCGCTGATCGCCACGTCCGACAAGGTGACGTCGGGGCTCGTCACGCTGCTCGGGACGATCGGCGGCCTGCTGTTCCGCCAGTCGCAACCCGCGGCGCCGCCCGACGCTCCGCCTGCCGCCTGACCGCACTCTCTCCACGGAGCATGCCATGAAGATCCCCACCATCCTCGCCCTCGCGGCGAGCCTGTCCGCCTGCGCGACATCCGGGACGTCGAATGCGCCCCGCCTGCAACGGATCGACGCCGCCCTCGTCAGGGTCGAGGCCGGCTATGCCGCCGCACGCTCCCTCGCGATGCTGTTCGCGCCGTGGCTGCCGCCCGCGCGCGCCGCGCAGCTGGCGGCGCTGGCGGACGGCGCCGATCGCGCGCTGGCCGCCGCCCGTCACGCCACCGACCTCGCCACTCGCCGCACCGCGCTGTGCCGGGCGCAGGCCGCCGCCGCCGCCTTCCGCCTGGCGGCCGGCGGCTGACCCTTCGCTCCCGATCCTCTTACCGGAGTCATTGCCCATGCTGCACGTCGCCGACGACCTGTCCTCCTTCACCCTCGCCGCCGGCGAGCCATTCCTCCTCGACCTGCGCCTGCTCGCCGCCGACGGCAGTGCCGAGCCGCTGACCGGCCGCGCCTTCGTCCTGTCCTTCCATGAGGACGATCGCGAGACGCTGGCGGCGGTCGCCGGCGAATTGCGATCGGAGGCGGACGGCGCCGTTATCCGCTTCGCCCGCGACGGTTATCTGTCGGAGGCGCTGTTCGGCCATCCGCTGACCGTCGAACTGGCCGAGCGCTTTCGCGCCGGACGCGACGTGATCGCCACCGGTCGGCTGACCGTGACCGATTCCGCCGCCGCGCTCGCCTCCCTGTCTGACGGCCCCGCCGGTCGCCGCTCGACCCTGGTGACGATCACGACCGCCGCAGACGGCAACCGCACCTTTGCCCTTGCCACCCGGTCCTTCGCCGGCGACGCAACCCCGACCCCGACCCCGACCCCGACCCCGACCCCGACCCCGACCCCGACCCCGACCCCGACCCCGACCCCGACCCCGACCCCGACCCCGACTCCGACCCCGATATCGCTGACTGCGCTCACGCTGCCTGCGGACGATCTGATTATGGGAACCGCCGCGGTACTCGCGATCGCGGGTGCAGCGGCCCGGTCGACGATCACCGGGACGATGCCGCCGGGCCTGGTACTGGACGGTGCCGCCCGCTCGATTGCCGGTACGCCCGCGGCGGCGGGCCGCCACGCGGTCACCCTGGTCGAGACGCTGGCCGGTGCCGCCAACAGTCCCCGCTCGACCGACATCACGATCGTCGTCGCCGCGCAGCCCACCGTCAGCCTGTCGGCGTCGCAGGTGCAGGCAGAGGGCGACGGCGGTGGCCGTGCCTTCACCTACACCGTCACCCGCTCGTCCACCCGCGGCGGGGTCGCCGTCGCGTGGACGTTCGCCGCCGGGCAGACCACCGCCGGCGATTTCGTCGGCGGGCTCCCCACCGGCGGCGTCGTCACCCTGGCCGACGGAGTCGCCACCGCCCAATTCGCCGTGATCGCCGCGGGCGACGGGATCGTGGAGCCAGACGAGAGCTTCACCGTCGCGCTGGTGCCGCCGCCCGGCTATGCGGGGGGCGCTTCGATCAGCGCGACGGGCACGATCCTGAACGACGATGCCGCCGCCCTGGCGGGTTTCGCCGCGAACGGCGCCGCCAACGCCGCGTTTCGCGCCGCGGTCGCGCGGGTCAGGGCCGGCACCGGCCGCGGTCGCATCGTGTGGCTGGGGGACAGTACCACCGTCGGACAGGGGGGCGGTACCGGCGCTCCGTTCTTCCTGGGCGGCGCCCGCGCGGTCCGGGGGCCGGCGGTCGTCGCGGCGCTGCTGACGGCCGGCGGTACCCCCGCGCTCGACGGATCGACCGTCGCCGACAACGCGATCAACAGCGCGACCGGCCAGCTGCTGCTCGAAACCTATGATCCGCGCATCGCCCAGGTGACGCCCGGCGCCGAGAACTGGACGATCCAGCCGGCGATGGCGCTGGCCGGCGGCGGCTATTGGCAGCCCGGCCGGAACCGGCTGACGTTCACGCCCGCCGTCCCTGCCGACACGTTCGAGATCGTCGCCTATCGCTCGTCCGACGACACCTACCGGATCGCGATCGACGATGCGCCGCCGGTGACCGGGCCGGTGGAGTTCACCACCGCCGCGGGCGGCGGCTTCGTCCGCCACCGGGTCACCGCCGCGGGGCTGGCACGCCACACCCTGTCGCTGACCGGCACAACGCGGCTCGGCGCGCTACAGTCGATCACCGCCTATGATGCGGCCGTCCCGGCGCTCGACATCGTCGTCCACGCCGCGCTCGGTGCGCTATCCGCGCATCAGGCGGCGACCGGCAGCGGCTGGAGCAATCGCGAGGCGCTGACCTTCGCCGCGCCCGACCTCACGATCGTCTGCCTGGGGCTGAACGACATGAACGCCGCGGTGGGCGCGGGTACCTATGCCGCCAATCTGCGCGCCATCGTCGATGCGGCCCGGCTGTCCGGCGACGTGCTGCTCCTGTTCCCGCCGCCCGCCGGCGGCAGCTACAACAACGGCGTCGTCGCCTATCGCGACGCGGCGGCCGGGGTGGCAGCCGACCGGGGTGTCGCGTTCTTCAGCCTCTACGACCATTACGGCGCGTTCTCCGCCGCGATCGCCGACCGGATGGTGGACGGGCAGGTCCATCCCCGCGCGGAGTTCCAGGCGGAGGTCGCCGGCCTGATCCATCAGGCGCTCCGCCGCATGGCACCGGCGATCGGCTGAGGGGCGGGGCGGGCGGGGTGCCGACCGGCACCTCCGCCCGCATCCGGTGCCTACAGGCAGGCTTCCAGATACGCCTGGTCGAACCCGAACTGCTTGGCCTTGTCCAGCGTATAGGGGCGCAGGCCCATCGAGCGGTACTCGCCGATGATCTTGCCCTCCGCCGACTCGTCCAGATACTCGAACTTGAACAGCTCCTGCGTCACGATCACCGGGCCTTCCATGCCGATCACCTCGGTCACGTTGGTCACCCGGCGGCTGCCGTCGCGCAGGCGCTTCACCTGGATGATCATGTCGACCGAATCGGCGATCTGGCGGCTGATCGCCTCCTTCGGCACCTTGATGTCCGACATCATCACCATGTTCTCCATACGCGCCAGCGCCTCGCGCGGGCTGTTGGAGTGGAGCGTACACATCGATCCGTCGTGGCCGGTGTTCATGGCGGCGAGCATGTCGAAACACTCGCTGCCGCGGATTTCGCCCAGGATGATCCGGTCCGGGCGCATACGCAGCGCGTTCTTGACGAGGTCGCGGATGCTGATTTCGCCCTGACCCTCCAGATTGGCGGGCCGCGTCTCCAGCGGCAGCCAGTGCGGCTGCTGCAGCCGAAGCTCGGCCGCGTCCTCGATGGTCAGCACGCGCTCGCCCGGGTCGATCATCTTGGACAGCGCGTTCAGCATCGTCGTCTTGCCCGATCCGGTACCGCCCGAGATGACGACGTTGAACCGGCTGGCGCCCGCGATCTTCAGCGCGGTCGCCATCTTCGGGCTCATGCTGCCGAACCCGGCCATCATGTCCAGCGTGATCGGCTTGGCCGAGAATTTACGGATCGAGATGGCGGTCCCGCGCAGGCTCAGCGGCGGCACGATCACGTTGACGCGGCTGCCGTCCTTCAGGCGGGCATCGGCCAGCGGCGTCGTCTGGTCGACGCGGCGGCCGACCGAATTCACGATGCGCTGGGCGATTTGGAACAGATGCTCCTCGTCGCGGAACTGGATCGGCGCGATCTCCAGCTTGCCCTTGCGCTCGACATAGGTCTGGTCGGGGCCGTTGACCATGATGTCGGTGATCGCCGGATCGGCCAGCAGCTCCTCCAGCGGCCCCAGGCCCAGCAGCTCGTCGACCAGCACCTTTTCCAGCGCGAACTGCTCGCGCCGGTTCAGCGTCAGCTTCAGCTCGGCCAGCACCTCGCCGATGATCGGGCGGAATTCCTCGGCCAGCTCGTCCTTGCCCAGCGTCGCGGCGGCCTCCGGGTCGACGCGCTCCAGCAGGCGGGGCAGCACCTGCTCCTTGATCTTGTGGATCGATGCCTCAAACCCCTCGACGCGGCTGTTGCCGGCGTCGCCCGATTGCGCCTGCCGGTCGGCCAGCCGCTGCATCGCATCCATCTGGCTCGCCGGGGTGCCCAGCGGATCGACGTCGGTCGACGGAAAGGCGCTGTCGCCGATCGAGGGCGCCTCGTCCGCGCGCGGGGCCGAACCGCCGCCCTGCATGGGCCGCGCGACTCCGAACGCGGGCCGTGCCGCCTGTCCGCCACCGATACCGTTTCGACGCCCGAACGCGCTCATGACAATTCCCTCAAACCTGCCGGTGGAGGTAGCCGGCAAGGCTTTAGAATTGCCTAACCACGCCGTTACCGCTTTTCCCGGTCCAGCAGCGCCCGCTTCCGCTCGGGGCCATGGGCATAGCCGCCCACCGCGCCGCCCGACCGCAGGATGCGGTGGCACGGGATCAGCACCGCCACCGCGTTCGCGCCGCAGGCGGTGCCCGCCGCGCGCACCGCACCCGGCCGCCCCGCCATCGCCGCCAGCTGGGCATAGGTGCGGGTTTCGCCCGCCGGGATCGTCGCCAGCGCGCGCCACACCGCCTCCTGGAAAGCGGTGCCCCGCACGTCGAGCGGCAGCGCCAGGTCGCGTGCCGGATCCTCGACCTGCGTCACCACCTGCGCGGCCAGCGCCGCCAGCGCCGCATCGCCTGCCGCGATCGTCGCCCGGGGAAAGCGGGTCCGCAGCGCCCGTTCGTCCTCGTCGAACGCGACCCGGCAGATGCCGCGCCCGGTCGCCGCCACCAGCAGCGGACCCAGGCTGGTCGGCGCGATCGTCCAGCGGATCGTCTCGCCGGCGCCGCCCGTCGCCCAGGTCGACGGCGCCATCCCCAGCCGTGGCGACGCCTCGTCGTAGAAGCGGCTGGGCGCGGCATAGCCCGCCTCGTAGATCGCGTCGGTCACCCGTTCCTCCGTCGTCAGCGCGTCGACGGCGCGCCCCGTCCGCCGCGCCCGGGCATAGGCGGCGGGGCTGATCCCGGTGGCGCGGGTGAACAGCCGCTGGAAATGATGCGGTGCATAGCCGACCGCCGCCGCCAGCGTGGCGAGGGTCGCGGGCTCGCCCCGGTCCAGCATCGCCGCCGCGCTGGCCACCGCCACGCGGTCGCGCGCGGCCTCGTCGGGCAGGCAGCGTCGGCACGGGCGCAGTCCCGCCGCCCGCGCCGCGGCGCCATCGGTGTGGAAGGTCACGTTCTCGCGCCTCGGCCGGCGTGCCGGGCAACTCGGCCGGCAATAGATGCCGGTCGTCCGCACCCCCACGACGAAGCGGTCGTCCGCCGCCCGGTCGCGCGCCGCAAAGGCCGCCCAGGCGGCGTCGATGTCGATTGGCTGGTCCATGTCGCCGGTCTATCCGCTTCGCCTGTCGCCCGCATCCCGGCGCTTGCGGTCAAAGCGCGGCGATCCGCCGCACGTCCTCCTCACCTGCCGCCAGCGCCGCGACCCGGCCCAGTCCCTTGCTCACCTCGCCGCCCGCGCCGGGCGCGAATACCCGCGCCCGCGTGTACAGATCTCGCGCCTCGGCATAGCGCCCGTCCGCTTCGGCGCACAGCGCCCGGTTGAACAGCGTCGGCCCGTGGTCCGGCGCCGCCTCGCCGATCGCCGCGAAGGCCGCACAGGCCGCCGCCTGATCGTGCTTGGTCAGCCGCACCGCCTCGCGAAACCGGTCGGCGAGGTCGACGGTCAGGCCGTCGCGCTCCTCCCTTATCCGGATCGTATAGCGCTCGCGATGCGGCGCCAGGTCCAGCCGTACTTCCTGCGCGATCGACTCGACCATCGCGTGGACGCGGCTGTCGACGCCGGTGGCGAACCCGCCATCCTCGCACCAGCTGTCGGTATCGCTGCGTGACGTCGGTTCGGCATAGACGACGCGGCCGTCGCGGTGCCTCACCACCCGCAGGTCGGCGCGCAGCGTCACCGTGCGGCGGACGCAGTCGACCCGGAACTTGACGCGGCGGACGCACTTGTCGTCCTTCTTCTCCGCGCATTTCTCGCGCGTCTCGATGTAGCCGAACTCCTCGGCCGCCACGCCGGCCCGGCCCGACAGCAATCCGTCGGGGCGCAGCGACGGCGCGACGATCGCGGCATGCGGCACGCCGTCCTCGCCCAGCCTGGCCAGCCGCCGCTCGATCGCGGCCGACAACTGCTCGCCCACCTCGCCGTCGAACGGATCGACCCCGATGGTCGGCAACAGGCTGACCTCGCGCGCACCGGCGGCGAAGATGCCCTCCACGCGCACCGTTTCCGCCGCTGCGGGCGCGGCCGCCATCAGCAGGCCGGGCACCGCGATCCGTATCCAGCCCCGCATCGCCGCCGCCTCCTGCTGCCCCATCCGGTTTCCGTTACGCGCACGTTCCTGAATGCCACGTGGCGCGCCGCCGGCGGTCCGCTCCGCTTGCATCCCCCGGCACCCCATGCTAGCCGCCCGCCAGCCCTACGAAAGGCGCGGTTTTCGCGCCCCGTTTCTCTTGGGCCACCCGTTTTTTAAGTGCGAGGGAACGACGGTCCGTGGAGACATCCGGCGGTATTCAGGCAAGCCTATCCGGGCGCTACGCCTTCGCGCTGTTCGAACTGGCACGCGAGTCGAAGTCGATCGACACGGTCGAGGCCAGTCTGACGACGCTGCGTGACGCGATCGGCCAGTCGGCCGACCTGCGCACGCTGACGACCAGCCCCGTCATCGCCCGTCCGGACGCGGCGAGGGCGGTGCTCGCGACCGCCGACGAACTGGGTCTGGATCCGTCGACCCGCCGTTTTCTGGGCGTACTGGCGGAAAACCGCCGCCTGGCCCAGCTGCCCGCGATCGTTCGCGCCTTCCGCACGCTCGCCAGCCGCCATCGCGGCGAGGCGACGGCGGAGGTGACGAGCGCGCACCCGCTCGACCAGGCGCAGATCGACGCGCTGAAGCAGCAGCTGCGCCAGCGCGTCGGGCGTGAGGTGTCGGTCGACCTGTCGGTCGATCCCGCGCTCCTCGGCGGCCTCGTCGTCCGCATCGGTTCCCAGATGATCGACTCGTCGATCCGCACCCGTCTCAATACTCTCGCGCACGCGATGAAAGGCTAAGCACAGTGGATATCCGCGCCGCAGAAATCTCGAAGGTCATCAAGGACCAGATCGCCAATTTCGGCAACGAGGCCCAGGTTTCGGAAACCGGCCAGGTGCTGTCGGTCGGCGACGGCATCGCCCGCATCTACGGGCTCGACAACGTCCAGGCGGGCGAGATGGTCGAATTCGCCAACGGCGTGCAGGGCATGGCCCTGAACCTCGAGGCTGATAACGTCGGCGTCGTGATCTTCGGCTCGGATGCCGAGATCAAGGAAGGCGACGTCGTCAAGCGCACCGGCACGATCGTCGACGTTCCCGTCGGCAAGGGCCTGCTCGGCCGCGTCGTCGATGGCCTCGGCAATCCGATCGACGGCAAGGGCCCGATCGTCAGCGATCAGCGCAGCCGCGTCGAGGTGAAGGCGCCCGGCATCATCCCGCGCCAGTCGGTCAGCGAGCCGATGCAGTCGGGGCTTAAGGCGATCGACGCGCTCGTGCCGGTCGGCCGCGGCCAGCGCGAACTCATCATCGGCGATCGCCAGACCGGCAAGTCCGCCGTCGCGATCGACGCCTTCATCAACCAGAAGGGCGTCAACGCCGGCACCGACGAGTCGAAGAAGCTCTATTGCGTCTACGTCGCCGTCGGCCAGAAGCGTTCGACCGTCGCACAGCTCGTGAAGACGCTCGAGGAGAACGGCGCGATGGAATATTCCATCGTCGTCGCCGCCACCGCGTCGGAGCCCGCGCCGCTCCAGTTCCTCGCGCCCTACACCGGCACCGCGATGGGCGAGTATTTCCGCGACAACGGCATGCACGCGCTGATCGTGTTCGACGATCTGTCGAAGCAGGCGGTCGCCTATCGCCAGATGTCGCTGCTGCTGCGCCGCCCGCCGGGTCGTGAGGCCTATCCGGGCGACGTGTTCTATCTCCACTCGCGCCTGCTGGAGCGTGCCGCCAAGATGTCGGATGCGAACGGCGGCGGCTCGCTGACCGCGCTGCCGATCATCGAGACGCAGGCGGGCGACGTGTCGGCGTACATCCCGACCAACGTGATCTCGATCACCGACGGCCAGATCTTCCTCGAAACCGACCTGTTCTTCGCCGGCATCCGCCCGGCGATCAACGTCGGCCTGTCGGTCAGCCGCGTCGGTTCGGCCGCACAGACCAAGGCGATGAAGAAGGTATCGGGCTCGATCAAGCTCGAGCTGGCGCAGTACCGCGAAATGGCGGCGTTCGCGCAGTTCGGCTCCGACCTCGACGCGTCGACGCAGCGCCTGCTGAACCGCGGCGCCCGCCTGACCGAGCTGCTGAAGCAGGCGCAGTTCAACCCGATGCCGTTCGAGGAGCAGACCGCGTCGATCTTCGCCGGCACCAACGGCTATCTCGACAAGGTGCCCGTCGCCGACGTGAACCGCTACGAGGCGGCCATGCTCGCCGACCTGCGCGCGAACCATGCCGGCGTCCTGACCAAGATCCGCGACACCCGCGATCTGGGCGACGAGGCCAAGTCGGGGCTGAAGGCCGCGCTCGACCAGTTCGCGAAGACGTTCGCGTAACCACGATGTGTCCCCGCGGAGGCGGGGACCCAGTACTGGGCTCCCGCCTTCGCGGGAGCACCTGAAGGACGCAAATGGCTAGTTTGAAGGCCCTCAAGGTCAGGATCAACTCGGTCAAGTCGACCCAGAAGATCACCAAGGCGATGAAGATGGTCGCCGCCGCCAAGCTGCGCCGTGCGCAGGAGGCGGCGCAGAACGGCCGTCCCTATGCCGAGCGTCTCGAGGCCGTGATGGCCTCGCTCGCCGGGCGGATCGGCGGAGTAGGGGCCTCGCCGCTGCTCGCCGGCACCGGCAAGGACCAGGTGCACCTGATCGTCGTCGCCACCTCCGAGCGGGGTCTGGCCGGCGCGTTCAACACCAACATCGTCCGGGCCGCCCGCCGCAAGGCGGACGAGCTGGTTGCACAGGGCAAGACGGTCAAGTTCTACATCGCCGGCAAGAAGGGCCGCGTGCTGCGGCGCTTCTATCCCGACGCGATCCTCGCGGATCACGAGATGGGGCACATCAAGACGGTGGCGTTCGACGACGCACGCGCGATCGCCGACGATCTGATCGCCCGCTACGGCGCCGGCGAGTTCGACGTCGCGCACCTGTTCTACGCCCGCTTCGTCTCGGCGCTGGTGCAGGAGCCGACCGGCCAGCAGCTGATCCCGGTGCCGCTGCCCGCCGCCCGTGCGCCGGTCGCCGGTGCCGCCGCGGTCGTCGAGTACGAGCCCGACGAGGATTCGATCCTGGCCGAACTGCTCCCGCGCAACGTCGCTATCCAGCTCTTCCGCGCGCTGCTCGAGAATGCGGCATCGGAGCAGGGCAGCCGGATGAACGCGATGGAGAACGCGACCCGCAACGCCGGCGACATGATCAAGCGTCTCTCGATCCAGTACAACCGCGCGCGCCAGGCGGCGATCACGACCGAGCTGGTCGAGATCATCTCGGGCGCGGAAGCGCTGTAAGCAACATTGTGCTCCCGCGAAGGCGGGAGCCCAGGACTGGGTCCCCGCCTTCGCGGGGACACATTAGAAGGTAGGAAACGATGGCAACCGCCGCTGAAGACATCCGCCCCGCCACCACGGGCGCCACCAACAACGTCGGCACGATCAGCCAGGTGATCGGCGCCGTCGTCGACGTGTATTTCCCCGACCGTCTGCCGGCGATCCTGTCGGCGCTTGAGACCAGCAACAACGGCAACAAGCTGGTGCTCGAAGTCGCGCAGCATCTGGGCGAGAACACGGTCCGCACGATCGCGATGGACGCGACCGAGGGGCTGACCCGCGGCCAGAACGTCAACGACACCGGCGCGCAGATCAGCGTTCCGGTCGGCCCGGCGACGCTCGGCCGCATCATGAACGTCATCGGCGAGCCGATCGACGAGCGCGGCCCGGTCGCAACCGACCTGCGCAGCCCGATCCACGCCCCCGCGCCGCTATTCGTCGATCAGTCGACCGAGAGCGCGATCTTGGTCACCGGCATCAAGGTCATCGATCTGCTCGCCCCCTATGCGAAGGGCGGCAAGATCGGCCTGTTCGGCGGCGCCGGCGTCGGCAAGACCGTGCTGATCCAGGAGCTGATCAACAACATCGCCAAGGGTCACGGCGGCACCTCGGTGTTCGCCGGCGTCGGCGAGCGCACGCGCGAGGGCAACGACCTCTACCACGAGTTCCTCGATGCGGGCGTCATCGCCAAGAACGAGGCGGGCGAGCCGATCAGCGAGGGCTCGAAGGTCGCGCTGGTGTTCGGCCAGATGAACGAGCCGCCGGGCGCCCGCGCCCGCGTTGCGCTGTCGGGCCTGACCATCGCGGAATATTTCCGCGATCAGGAGGGGCAGGACGTGCTGTTCTTCGTCGACAACATCTTCCGCTTCACGCAGGCGGGTGCAGAGGTGTCGGCGCTGCTCGGCCGCATCCCGTCGGCCGTGGGCTACCAGCCGACGCTGTCGACCGACATGGGCGCCCTTCAGGAGCGGATCACCTCGACCAACAAGGGGTCGATCACCTCGGTTCAGGCCGTCTACGTTCCCGCGGACGATCTGACCGATCCGGCCCCCGCGACCTCGTTCGCCCATCTCGATGCGACGACCGTGCTCAACCGCGCGATCTCGGAGCTGGGCATCTACCCGGCGGTCGATCCGCTCGACTCGACGAGCCGCGTGCTCGAGCCGCGCATCGTCGGCCAGGAGCATTACGACACGGCCCGCGCCGTCCAGTCGCTGCTCCAGCGCTACAAGTCGCTGCAGGACATCATCGCGATCCTGGGCATGGACGAGCTGTCCGAAGAGGATAAGCTGACCGTGCAGCGCGCCCGCAAGATCCAGCGCTTCCTGTCGCAGCCGTTCCACGTCGCCGAGGTCTTCACCGGCATCGCCGGCAAGTTCGTCCAGATCGAGGACACGATCCGCAGCTTCAAGGGCGTCGTCAACGGCGACTACGACCATCTGCCGGAAAGCGCCTTCTACATGGTCGGCGGCATCGACGAGGCGGTGGCCAAGGCCGAGAAGCTGGCGCAGGAAGCGTAAGCCCCGATCCCTCCCGCAAGCGGGAGGGGCGCTGGAAAAATTCCCCTCCCGCTTGCGGGAGGGGTTAGGGGAGGGGAGTGCCGCATGCGGCTCACCCTCCTTTTCCCTCCCCCAGCCCCTCCCGCAGACGGGAGGGGAGCAGGTGTCGCCAGATGCTCCACTTCGAACTCGTCACGCCCGAAAAGCTCCTCCGTTCGGAGGATGTCTACATGGTCACCGTCCCCGGCACCGAGGGCGATTTCGCCGTGCTGGAGGGCCACGCCCCCTTCATGTCGACGATCCGCGACGGCCAGCTGCTCGTCCAGCGCTCGCAAGGGTCGGCGCCCGAATCGGTCGCCATTCGCGGAGGTTTCGCCGAGGTCAGCGACAAGGGCTTGACCGTCCTCGCCGAACACGCAGACTGATCCCGACGGGCCACGCGCCCGATCGGCGACGGGGGAAGCGGGGATGCGGGTCGGAACGGTCGTTGCGGTGTCGTGCCTGCTGATGGCGGCGCCGTCGGCCATCGCCCAGAACGTCGCCGCCTTCGACAATGCGGGCGTAACCATCGGCCAGTCGCTCGCGGAGGTGGAAGCCGCACTGGCGCGGCAGGGTTTCCGAACGGCGCGGGCGACCAGCACCTACCGCCTCGCCCCCGATCGCGAATATGTCCAGGCGATCCGCGCCGAGAAGGATGGCCCCGGCTCCACGGAAACGGTGGTCGTCCGTTTCGACGAACCCCCGTCCGAGCCGCACGCCTTCCTGATCTGGCGATCGATCGACTACAAGGCCGGCACCTCGCCGACGGTCGACAGCTACCGCGCGGCCGTCAAGGAAAAGGCAGGCAACGAAACCTATTACCGCACCGACCAGCCGCGGATCGAGCAATACGTCCAGTGGGACAAGTCGGGCAAAACCCGGCGCAACATCTGGAATGCGCTGGCCTCGTTGCCCAGCAGCTACCCCAACCCTTGCGTCGTCGCGATGAACGTCACCACGGCAAGCGACGCCATCGGCGCGAAGGTGCGGGTACCCCGCCTCGCCGGCCTGAACGGAAACGCCCCGCCGGAGGACCTGACCCCGCTGGCGCCACACGCGCACTGCGCCTCGGGCCTCATCGCCAGCTACGCGGTACCCGTCCGGTCGACCGGTCTCGTCGCCAACGCCACCCTGTTGCTGGTCGATCAGGTCCGCATGCTCGACATGGCCGAGAAGCGCGACAAATGGCTGGCCGGCCTCAACGCGGCATCGATCAAGGCGGCCCGCGACGGCGGCGGCAAGCCGATCCTCTAGGGTGTGATCCATCCAGGCTGAACCACTCACAGCGACCACCCCGGCTTTCGCCGGGGTCCAGCGGAGGGGCGGCAGAGAGAGGCGTTGCGCATCGTCAAGCCGGCCATCCTGACTGGACCCCGGCCTTCGCCGGGGTGGTGCCTCATCCCAGGTGAATCGCACTCTAGAGTGGATTTCGATCAGGCCTGGTCAACAGGATCGTCACCCCGGACTTGATCCAGGGTCCCGCTTGTCCGGCGTCCAGCGGGATCCCGGATCAAGTCCGGGATGACGACTGGATGAAGCTGATCGACAGCGACTTTAGCGTTTGCGGGGCGGCCCTGCCCGGATCGGGGAGCATGCGGTCCGTATGGCGTCGACCGTCGTCGACCCTACAGAAAACTGTACGGGTCGACGTCCACCGCCACCCGCGCCTTCGCACTCCATTCCAGCGCGCCCAGCCAGTCGCGGATCACGTCCTGCACGTCCAGCGCACGCCGCGCATGGACCAGCAGTCGGTACCGGTGCCGCCCGCGCAGCATCGCCAGCGGCGCCGGCGCGGGTCCATACACCGCCATTCCCTCGACGCGCGGCGCCGACCGGCCGACCAGCAGCGCCGTCTCGTGCGCGCAGGCGCGGTCCTCCGACGACACGATGATCGCCGCATAGCGCCCGAACGGCGGCGCCCCGGCCTCGCGCCGTGCCTCCGTTTCCGCGGCGTAGAACTCGTCCGCGTCCCCGGTCACCAGCGCGCGCATCACCTGGGCGCCCGGCGAGTGGGTCTGGATCAGCACATGCCCCGGCTTGGCGCCCCGGCCGGCGCGTCCCGATACCTGCCGGATCTGCTGGAACGTCCGCTCCGCCGCGCGCAGGTCGCCGCCCTCCAGTCCCAGATCGGCATCGACCACCCCGACCAGCGTCAGGTTGGGGAAGTGATATCCCTTGGTCACCAGCTGCGTGCCGACGACGATGTCGATATCGCCCGCCTCCATCCGGCCGACGAACTCCGCCGCCTTGGCCGGCGACCAGATCGTGTCGCTGGTGACCACCGCGGTCTTCGCGTCGGGGAACAGCAGCGCCACCTCGTCGGCGATCCGCTCCACGCCCGGGCCGCACGCGACCAGCGAATCCTCCGCCTTGCACTCCGGGCAGGCGCGCGGCGTCGGCATCACATGGCCGCAGTGGTGGCAGGCCAGCCGCCGCGTCAGCCGGTGCTCGACCATCCACGCGGTGCAATTGGGACACTGGAACCGGTGCCCGCACGTCCGGCACAGCGTCAGCGGCGCATAGCCGCGCCGGTTCAGGAACAGCAGCGACTGCTCGCGCTTCTCCAGCCGTTCGCGCAGCCCCGCGACGATCTTGGGCGCCAGCCACCGGCCGCGCTCCGGCGGGGTCGCGATCAGGTCGACCGCCTCGATCGTCGGCATCTCCGCCGCGCCGTAACGGCCGGGCAGCTGCACCTCGGCATAGCGGCCCAGCGCGACCTGCTGGCGCGTCTCGATCGCCGGGGTCGCGCTCGCCAGGATCACCGGGCATTCCTCGAACTTGCCGCGCATCACCGCCACGTCGCGCGCGTGGTAATGGACGCCGTCCTCCTGCTTGAAGCTCGTCTCGTGCGCCTCGTCGACCACGATCAGCCCCAGGTTGCGGTACGGCAGGAACAGCGCCGATCGCGCGCCCACGGTCACCAGCGCCTCGCCGCCGGCGATCGCCCGCCATGCGCGGCGCCGCTGGCTCGATGGCAGGCCGGAATGCCACGCCACCGGCTCGCACCCGAACCGGTCGTGGAACCGCTTCAGGAACGGCTCGGTCAGCGCGATCTCGGGCAGCAGCACGATCGTCTGGCGGCCGTCGCGGATCGCCTGCGCCACCGCCTCGAAATAGACCTCGGTCTTGCCCGATCCGGTCACCCCGTCGAGCAGCGTCGGCGCGAAATTGCGGGCCGCCACTCCCGCCACCAGCGTGTCCGCCGCCGCGCGCTGTTCCGCCGACAGCATCGGCACGCCGTGATCCGGATCGGGGAAGGGGAAGGGGCTGTCGATATCGACCTCCACGCCCTCCAGCGCGCCGGTCTTCACCAGTCCGCGGATCACCGCGTCCGACACGTCCGCCGTCGTCGCCAGTTCGCGGATCAGGCCCTGGCGGTCGCCGATCCGCTCCAGCGCCTGCGCCCGCTGCGGGGTCAGTCGCTCCGGCACCTCGCCCGTCGCGCGATATTCGGTGACGCTGCGCGCCCCCTCCAGCGCGGAGGTGGACGACAGGCACATGCGCAGCACCGCGGCCGGTGGCGCCAGGTAATAGGCCGCCGTCCACTCCACCAGCCGGCGCAGCGCCGCGCCCAGCGGCGGCACCGCCGCCACCGCCAGCAGCGGGCGCAGCCGGTTATCGCCGACCTCCGCGTCGGAGGGCATGTACTCGGGTTCCCACACCACCCCCAGCAGCTGGCGCGGCCCCAGCGGCGCCACCACGATCGATCCCGGCTCGACCGCCATCCCGTGCGGCACGCGGTAGTCGAGCGGCCCCAGCGCGGCATTCAGGATCAGGACACGGGCACGCGACATCGTGGCGCCCATATGGGGCGATCGGGCGGCGGGGGAAAGCCGGCGTGCGGTATGCGCGGCATCGGCGGCGGCTGGCCAACCGGTCGCCGCCGTGGCAGGCTCGCGGCCGCCGCCATTGAAATGAAAGGGATATCGTGATCGTCGACCGTCGAAGCTGGATCGGCCTGCTCGCGCTGCTCGGCCTGGGCGCCGGTTCCGCTCCACTCGCGGCCGCGCCCGTTGCCCCCCGCACCGACAGGAAGCGAATGATCCACCACGTCTTCTTCTGGCTGAAGAACCCCGCCAGCACCGCCGACCGCGACCGGCTGATCGCCGGGCTGCAGACCCTGCGCGCCATTCCCGAGATCCGCGAGCTGCGCATCGGCGTCCCCGCCCCCACGGAGGATCGCTCGGTCGTCGACAGCAGCTATGCGGTATCGGAACTGATGATGTTCGACACCGTCGCCGATCAGGCCCGGTATCAGGATCACCCCATCCACCAGCGCTTCGTCGCCACCTGCGGCGACCTGTGGGAACGGGTGGTGGTGTACGACAGCATCGACGTGTGATGCGCGACGGCGGCGCGATGCGAACGCCGGCGGGTATCGAGGCGGCGTCGTGACCGCCCGCCTTCCGCACCCGCTCGCCGCTGACTGGGCCGCGCATCTCGCACGGGATCGGCGGCGCTCGGCGCATACCGTGCGGGCGTACCACGCCACCGCCGACCGCCTGCTCGCGTTCCTGGCCGACCATTGGGGAGGGGAGGTCGAGCGGGCAGGGCTGGCCGCGCTGGCCGCGGCCGATCTGCGCGCCTATCTCGCCCACCGTCGTGCCGACGGGCTCGGCAATGCCTCGGCCGCGCGCGAGCTGTCGGCGATCCGCGGCTTCCTCGCCTTCGCCGGTGCGTCCGCCCCCCGGTTGAAGGGGCCACGCCGCCCCCGCTCGATCCCGCGCCCGATCGCACCCGGTGACGTCATCGCGCTGGCCGAACAGGTGGTCGACGATGCGCGTGAGCCGTGGCTGGCGGCGCGCGACTGGGCGGTGCTGATGCTGCTCTACGGCGCGGGGCTGCGCATCGGCGAGGCGATGGCGATCACCGGCGCCGCGCTGCCGCTGGGGGACACGCTGGTCGTGACCGGCAAGCGTGCGAAGACCCGCATCGTGCCGCTCCTGCCGCAGGTCCGCACCGCGATCGAGGCGTATGTCGACGCCTGCCCCTGGCCGGTCGGCCGCGACGAGCCGCTGTTCCGCGGGGCGAGGGGCGGGCCCCTTGACGCCGCGATCATCCGCCGCGCGGTGCGCATCGCCCGCACCGGTCTGGGGCTGGGGGAACGGACGACGCCGCACGCGCTGCGCCACAGCTTCGCCACCCACCTGCTCGGCCGCGGCGCCGACCTGCGCTCGCTTCAGGAACTGCTCGGCCATGCCAGCCTCGGCTCGACCCAGATCTACACCGCGGTCGATGCCGCCCATCTGCTCGACGTGTACCGCCACGCCCATCCGCGCGCCTGACTGTCCTACAACGCGGGGCTTTGGTATCCCGGCTGCCGCCCTTTCTCTCCGCCGCCGTCGTGGCATCGCAGCCGCCGTGACGACATGATCTATGCCTTACCTTAGCCTTACCTTCCGGCGCGCTCCGCCCGCGGCTTCCACGTAACCACCCGGTATATATAGAAAATCACGATCGCCACGCTCAGCGCGATGGCGGCCGGCCCGACATAGCGGTCCAGCTCCGCGAACCGCCGGTCCAGGAACAGTCCGGCGGCGGCCAGCGCGGTGTTCCAGATCGCCGATCCGGCTGCCGTCCACAGCAGGAACCGCCAGCGCGGCATCGCCGACATGCCCGCGGGCAGCGACACCATCGTCCGGAACGTCGGCATGAACCGGAACACGAAGACGACCCATCCGCCGCGATCGTGGAAGAAGCGGGTGATGTGCTCGACATCCTCCCACTCCACCGTCAGCCACCGGCCCCAGCGGTCGACGAACGGCCGCAGTCCCTGATAGCCGAAGCGCCGCCCGACCGCGTACCAGAAGTAGTTGCCGGCCACCGTGCCCGCCGTGCCGGCGCCTACCAGCCACCACAGGTCCATCTGCCCGCGCGCCACCGCCATCCCGCCAAGTCCCATGATGACCTCGGACGGGACGGGGGGGACGATGTTCTCCAGCGCCATCAACAGGAAGATGCCGAAATAGCCGCCCCGGGCGATCAGCTCGACGATGAAGGAAGTCATGCGCGGCTCAACGCCGCTCGCCCGCCTTCTCTCCGACCTGCTTCTCAATCGCGTCCCAGATCATGCCCGCCACGTCGGTGCCGTCGAACCGCTCGATCGCGACGATCCCGGTCGGGCTGGTGACGTTGATCTCGGTCAGCCACTCGCCGCCGATCACGTCGATGCCGACGAACAGCAGCCCGCGCCGCTTCAGCTCGGGGCCCAGCACCGCGCAGATCTCCTGCTCGCGTTCGGTCAGCAGCGTCTTCTCCGCCGATCCGCCCACCGCCAGGTTCGACCGGAACTCGCCCTCGCCGGGCAGCCGGTTGATCGCGCCCGCCACCTCGCCGTCGACCAGCACGATCCGCTTGTCGCCCTTCGCCACCGCCGGCAGGAACGCCTGCACCATATGCGGTTCGCGCCAGGTCTGGTTGAATACCTCGATCAGCGCCGACAGGTTCTCGCCCTCCGGCCCGACGCGAAAGATCGCCTTGCCGCCATTGCCGTGCAGCGGCTTCACCACGATCGCCCCGTGCTGCCTCAGGAACGCCCGCGCCTCGTCCAGCGAACGGGTCACCAGCGTCGGCGGCATGAACTGCGGGTAATCGAGGACGAACACCTTCTCGGGCGCGTTGCGCACGCTGCGTGGATTGTTGACCACCAGCGTCCGGTCGGCGATCCGCTCCAGCAGGTGGGTGGCGGTGATATAGCCCAGGTCGAACGGCGGATCCTGCCGCATCAGCACGACGTCCACCTCCTCGCCCAGGTCCAGCGATGCCGGCTCGCCCGCCGCGAAATGGTCGCCCGCCACCCGCTGCACCGTCACCGGCCGTGCGGCGGTCCACAGCCGCCCGTCGGACCAGTTCAGCCCCGTGGCATCGTAATGGAACAGCCGGTGCCCCCGCGCCTGTGCCGCCAGCATCAGCGCGAAGCTCGAATCGCCCGCGATGTTGATCGATTCTAGCGGGTCCATCTGGACGGCGACGGTCAGCGTCATGGTCGATCCTTCCGGCATCATTCTTGGTCCGTCGCGCTCGCCCGTGCGGGAGCGACGGTCTGGGCGACGGGCCTTACGGATACGGTGCGGCCCTGTCACCCGCCCTCACGGCATCCACGCATTCTCGATATGCCGCGGCCGGCTGCCCGGGGCGATCAGGATCACGTCGACGCGGATGTCGTCGCCCGGCCCGGCATAGCGCGGCATCAGCACCTCCGCCGCCGCCGCCGCCCGCGCCAGCCGCCGTGCGTCGATCGCCCAGTCCAGCTCGGCGGCCGACTTCCGCGCCTTCACTTCGACAAAGGCGACCAGCGATCCCTTGCGCGCGACGATATCCACTTCGCCCGCCGGCGTCCGCACCCGCCGGTCGAGGATGCGCCAGCCCTTCAGCCGCAGCCACCATCCCGCCAGCCGCTCGCCCCGTCGCCCGGCCTCCTCGGCGATCCGCCGCGCCTCCGTCGGCCGGGGGCGGGTCACGCGCGGGCGCCGCCCAGTGTCTCCAGCATGTCCGCCGCCAGGCCACTCAGCGTGTCGTCGCGCGCGCCCATCACGACGATGCGGTCGCCCGGCCGCGCCATAGCGACCAGCCGCGCCGCCGCGTCGGCACGATCGGCGACGTACAGCGCCTCGCCACCGCCCGCGCGCACGGCGGCGACGACCGTCTCGCTGCCGACCGACCGGTCGACCGTTCCCCCGAAATAGGCCGGATCGGGCATCGCCAGCACGTCGCCCGGCGCCATCCGCTCGACGAAGGTCTGCGCCAGCTCGCGCCCCATCTGCTTCAGCGGGCCGTATCCGTGCGGCTGGAACAGGATCAGCAGCCGGCCGGGATGCGCGTGCAGCGTGTCGAGCGTCGCGGCGATCTTGTCCGGGTTGTGGCCGAAATCGTCGATGACCGCGACGCCGTCCGCCTCGCCGACCAGCTCGAACCGGCGGCGCAACCCGACAAACCCCTCCACCGCTCGCGCCGCGTCGATGGCGGGAACGCCGGCTGCCATGCACGCGCCGATCGCGGCCAGTGCGTTCGACACATTGTGCCGTCCGGGCACCGACAGCCGCACCGCGATGGCCTCGCCGCCGCGCACGATCAGGTCGAACCCGATCGCGAACGGCTCCGGGCGCAGATTCGTCGCCGCGAGGTCGGCTGGCTCCCCGACCGCGAAGGTCGTCACATCGGGCAGGCCGGCGAGCAGCGCCGCCGTCTCGGCATCGCCGACGTTCGCCACCACCCGCCGCGCATGCCGGGCGAAGTCGCCGAACAGCTGGCGCAGCTCGTCCAGCCCCTTGTGGTCCAGCGACACGTTGTTCAGCACCGCCACCGCCGGCCGGTACAGCGCGATCGATCCGTCGCTCTCGTCGACCTCGCTGACGAAGGCATCACCCTCGCCGACCAGCGCGCTGGCGAACGGCGCGTCGGCGGCCACGAAGTTCTTCATCACCGCGCCGTTCATCACCGTCGGCGCCCGGCCGCAGGCGTGCAGGATCCAGCCGATCATGCCGGTGACGGTGGACTTGCCGCTGGTCCCCGCCACCCCGATCGGCAGCGTGGCGGCATTGAACAGCCCGGCGAGCAGGTCGGCGCGGCGCACCCGCTCGCACCCCAGCCGGGCGGCGGCGACGATGTCGGGCACCGTGTCCTCGACCGCGGCGGAGGCGACGACCAGCTGGTCCGCGTCGGTCACGCCGCTGCCGTCCTGCGCGAACAGCGCGATGCCGGCCGCCTCCAGCGCGGCGAACTTGGGCGCGGTGCGGCCCTGGTCCAGTCCGCGATCCGATCCCGCCACCGTGCCGCCGCGCGCGCGGACGATCATCGCCAGCGGCATCATCCCCGATCCGCCGATCCCGACGAAGAAGAGCGGCCGGGGGAATAGGGGTTTGCGCTGGTCCATGCCGCCGCGCTATCGGCATCGCCCGGACGGGGCAAGGCGGAGCGGGCGGCATGAAGATCGGCGTGGTGGCTCCCGGCAGGCCGATCGATCCGGTCGTCGCCGCGCGCGCCGGCGCCTTCACAGCGATCGCCTATCCAGAGGTCGATCTGGTCTTCCACCCGCAATGCTTCGACAGCGCCGGTCATTTCGCCGGATCGGATGCGGTGCGCGCCGCCGCCTTCCTCCAGGTCGCCAACGATCCCGGCTACGACGCGGTGTGGTTCGCGCGCGGCGGCTACGGCTCGAACCGCCTGCTGGCGGCGGTGATGCCGGAACTCGGCCCGGCCGCGGCACGCAAGATCTATGCGGGCTATTCCGACATGGGGTTCCTGCTCGGCGCGCTCTACGCCCGCCGCTTCGGCCGCCCGTGCCACGCGCCGATGGCGACCGACATCAACCGGCAGGGCGGCGACGCGACCATCGCGCGGACGCTCGGCTGGATGGTGCGCGGCGATCGGCAGGGGCTGGAGCCCGACCTTGCCGGCCGGCCTGCCGCGGCGTTCAACCTGTCGATCCTGGCGGCACTGGTCGGCACGCCCTGGCTGCCCGACCTGACCGACCACGTCCTCCTGATCGAGGAGGTGTCGGAGCCGCTCTACGCGGTCGACCGCATGCTCTTCACCGTCGCTGGCGCCACCCAGCTGAAGGGGATCGCCGGGATCCGCCTCGGCGCCGTCAACGACGTGCAGGAGAACGACCCGCCCTGGGCCGAGACGCTGGAGTTCATGATGGACCGCTGGTGCCGCGACATGGGCGTGCCCTATCTCGGCCGCGCCCGGATCGGGCATACGCAGGACAACCATGTCGTCCCGTTCGGGATCGCGTGACCGGCGCTTGGGGATGACGGGCGGGCGCCGGCTTGTCTATAGGGCGGGTGCGACGGCATAAGCCGTGCATCACCGCCATTCGAAAGTCCGTCATGTCCGCCATGTTCCGTATCACGCTCCCCGACGGCTCCGTCCGCGAGGTTGCGCCCGGGACTACCCCCGCGGACGTCGCCGCGGCGATCGGCCCCGGTCTGGCCAAGGCGGCGCTGGCGGCCCGCATCGACGGGCAGGTGAGGGACCTCAACCGCCCGTTCGACGGCGACACGCAGCTCGCGCTCGTCACCGCGAAGGACGAGGCCGAAGCGCTCGAGCTCGTCCGCCACGATCTGGCGCATGTCATGGCGGAGGCGGTGCAGCACCTGTTCCCCGGCACGCAGATCACCTTCGGCCCCGCGACCGACGACGGCTTCTACTACGACTTCGCACCGAAGGACCGCCCCTTCACCGAGGAGGACCTGCCCGCGATCGAGGCGGAAATGCGCGCGATCATCGCCCGCAACGAGCCGTTCACGCGGGAAGTCTGGACCCGCGAGCAGCTGATCGAGACGTGGCGGCAGCAGGGCGAGACGTTCAAGGCCGAATGGGCCGCCGAACTGCCCGACAACGAGGAACTGACGATCTATCGTCAGGGCCAGTGGCTCGACATGTGCCGCGGGCCGCACATGGTGTCGACCGGCAAGCTCGATCCCAACGCCTTCAAACTGACGCGCGTGTCCGGCGCCTATTGGCGCGGCGACCAGAAGAATGCGATGCTCAGCCGCATCTACGGCACCGGCTGGCTCAACAAGAAGCAGCTCGACCAGCACCTCTTCATGCTGGAGGAGGCGGCCAAGCGCGACCATCGCAAGATCGGGCAGGAGATGGACCTGTTCCACCTCCAGTCGGAGGCGCAGGGGTCGGTCTTCTGGCACCCCAGGGGCTTCATCCTGTGGCGCCAGCTGGAGGCGTATATGCGCCGCCGACTCGATGCGGCCGACTATGACGAGGTGAAGACCCCGCAGCTGATGGACGCCCGCCAGTGGGAGCAGTCCGGCCACTGGGGCAAGTACCGCGAGAACATGTTCGTTGTCCCCGACGAGGTGCCCAATACCGAGGACGAGGGCGCGGTGCTGTCGGGTGAGGGCGACCTGATGGCGCTGAAGCCGATGAATTGCCCGGCGCACGTCCTGATCTTCAAGCAGGGGATCAAGAGCTATCGCGACCTGCCGATCCGCATGGCCGAATTCGGCTGCTGCCACCGCAACGAGCCGCACGGCGCGCTGCACGGCATCATGCGCGTCCGCCAGTTCACGCAGGACGACGCCCACATCTTCGTCCGCGAGGATCAGCTGGTCGACGAGGTCCGCAAGTTCTGCGAGCTGCTCGATTCGGTCTACCAGCATCTCGGCTTCGACAGCTACGCGATCAAGCTGGCGCTCCGCCCCGAGAAGCGCTTCGGCTCCGAAGAGATGTGGGACTGGGCCGAGCAGTCGCTGCGCGATGCGGTGAAGGCCACGGGTCGCGACACCGCCGAATATGGCTGGGAGGAGCTGCCGGGCGAAGGCGCCTTCTACGCGCCCAAGCTCGAATTCCACCTGACCGACGCGATCGGGCGGACGTGGCAGGTCGGCACGATCCAGACCGACACGGTGCTGCCCGAGCGACTGGATGCCAGCTATGTCGGCGAGGACGGCAACCGCCATCGCCCGATCATGCTCCATCGCGCCATCCTGGGCACGTTCGAGCGTTTCATCGGCATCCTGATCGAGCATCACGCCGGCCGCTTCCCGCTCTGGCTGTCGCCGGTGCAGGCGGTCGTCGCAACGATCGTCTCCGACGCCGACGACTACGCCCACCAGGTCGCCGCCGAATTGCGCAAGGCGGGCATCCGCGTCGAGACGGACCTGCGCAACGAGAAGATCAACTACAAGGTGCGCGAGCACTCCGTCGCCAAGGTGCCGGTACTGCTGGTGGTCGGCAAGCGCGAGGCGGAGGAGGGCAAGGTCGCCATCCGCCGCCTGGGCAGCCAGGCGCAGACCTTCGCGACGGTGGCAGAAGTCGTCGCCATGCTCCGCGACGAGGCGACCCCGCCCGATCTCAGGTAAGACCGAAACGGATCAGGTTTGTCCCGAAACGGCCACGTATCTCTTGCGTTTCGGCCGGTTCGGGATCGTGATGCCCCCTCTTGAATCATCAGGGGGAGGGTATCGTGGCCATCGATCTGAAATCGTCGCTCGAATGGACCAGGGCCGATGCCGAGCAGCGCAAGGTGCTCGATGATCTGCAAGGCAACATACTCGACGGCCACGGTCGCAAGGCGACCCGCAATATCTTCCTTCGGTTCGACGATGCGGAACGGGGCCGTGCCTTCGTGCGCGACATGGCGCCGCTCATCACCTCCGCGTGGCGACAGCTCGACGACGCCCGCGCTTTTCGCGCGACGGGCAAGGCCGCTGGCGCATTCTTCGGCCTGATGCTGTCCGCTGCCGGCTATGCCGCGCTCGGCGTCGCCGCAAAGAAACCGACCGACGGCGGCGCCTTCGATCAGGGGATGTTGGCCCGGCGCGCGCTGTTGAACGATCCTCCGCCAGCCGATCTGGAAGCGTCCTATCGCGACCCGCTGCATGCGATGATACTCATCGGCGGCGCGCCCGACAGCGCGACCAGCTGGAAGTCGCGCGAAGTCGACGCCGCCGTTCTGCAGGTAACCGATCTCGCCGCCGGTCGTGCCACCATCGTCGTCACGGAGACCGGCCGCGCCATCTTTCGCAGTGCCGGAAAGGACGAGAGCGGGATCCGCAAGATCGAGGGGATCGAGCATTTCGGCTATGTCGACGGTCGAAGCCAGCCGCTGCTGCTGAAAGAGCTCGTCCGGCGCGAGGCGGACGAGAGCGACGGGATCAGCGTCTGGAATCCGGAGTTTCCGATCGGTCAGGTGCTGGTCGCCGATCCGGCGCGCCTTCCGCCGCCAGGGCGACGGCATTCGGCAGCTATTTCGTGTTTCGCAAGCTGGAGCAGGATGTCGCTGCCTTCAAGCAACGGATCGAGCGCGACCTTGCCAGCGAGACGGGGCTCGGCGAACTCGCCGGTGCGATGCTGGTCGGCCGTTTCGAGGACGGCACTCCGGTCGTTCTTCAGCGCAACCCCGGCGGGGACAATCCGGTGATGAACAATTTCGACTATGCCGGTGATCCGGACGGGCTGCGCTGTCCGATGCACGCCCATATTCGCAAGACCAACCCGCGCGGCGATGTCCGCCGTCGGTTCGGCGGCGTCGATGACAGCGGCGAGCGGCAGCATATCATGGCGCGACGCGGGATGACCTATGGCAGGCGCAACAGGGTGACCAATCCCACCGACGAGCCTTCCGGCAATGTCGGCCTGATGTTCATGGCCTATCACCGCGACCTTGCGACCGGGTTCGAGTTTACCCAGCGGAGCTGGGCGAACGAGGGCAATTTCGTCGCGCCCGGCACCGGCCGTGATCCGATCATCGGCCAGCGCGGCACCAATCCCGGACTGCCCGTCGCGATCCCCGGTGCATGGGGAAAACGCGGCGGCGCGACGACGCCGGTGACCTTCGCGGAGTTCGTCCGTCACCGCGGCGGCGAGTATTTCTTCGCTCCGGCGCTGAGCACGCTTTCCACATTGTAGCGCGCGGTGGACGGTTGATCGGCGGCGCGTCTTTCCAACACGCTGCCGATACCCTATATCGGTGGAGATATAACCACAGGAGCAATACCCATACGTCCTCCCATGATGCGCCGGCCGAACCAGGCGCCGCCAATGAATGGTCCCCGTTTCAACGAGTGGATCGTCAGCCCCAAGGTCCGCGTGATCGACCATGAGGGTGAGAACCTTGGCGTGATGTACACGCGCGAGGCGATGGCGCAGGCGCAGGAACTCGGCCTGGATCTGGTCGAGGTGTCGCCCAACGCCGATCCGCCCGTCGCCAAGTTCCTCGACGTCGGCAAGTTCAAGTACGAGGCGCAGAAGAAGGCGAACCTCGCCCGCAAGTCGCAGAAGACGCAGGAGATCAAGGAGATCAAGATGCGTCCGAATATCGACGATCACGACTACGACACCAAGATGAAGAAGGTGCACGAGTTCATCGAGGAGGGCGACAAGGTGAAGGTCACCCTGCGCTTCCGCGGTCGCGAGCTGTCGCACGGCCAGCTCGGCATGGCCGTGCTCCAGCGCGTCGCCCAGGACACGACCGAGATCGCCAAGGTCGAGGCCTATCCCCGGATGGAAGGCCGTCAGATGTTGATGGTGCTCTCTCCCAAGTAAATCCGGGCGGTCGACCGGACCGTTCGACCTTCCTGCAAAGCCGGTGAGCCCGTGGCTCGCCGGCTTTGTTGCGCTGCACGATGTTGCCGGACGGCGACACACCGACGAAAGAACATGGTCGATCTTCAAAAATGGTGGACGCGCGCCTGATTTGGCCGTTAGATGGTGCAAACCAGATATTCGAAACAGGATATCGGCTAAAAGGAGAGATGCCATTATGCGACTGACCGCGTACCTGCTGTCCGCTGCGGCCACCATCGCCCTCACGGCTCCGGCCGCAGCGCAAGAGCCTACCCCCACCACGGGGGCGGAGCGGCAGGTGCCGAGCCAGGGCACCGCTGCCGGCGCCGTTCAGTCCAATTCGCCCAATGCCGGCGAGCCCGCAGTCAGCGAGGAGGCGGCGACCAGCGCCGGTGACATCATCGTCACCGCCACCCGGCGCGCCAGCCCGCTCAGCGACGTTCCGATCGCCGTCAGCGCCGTGACGCAGGAGGCGTTGCAGAATACCGGCGCCAATGACATCCGCTCGCTCAACCAGCTCGCCCCGTCGCTGCTGGTGTCGTCGACGGGGTCGGAGGCGAATGCGTCGGCCCGTATCCGCGGCATCGGCACGGTCGGCGACAATCCCGGCCTGGAAAGCTCGGTCGCGGTCTTCATCGACGGCGTCTACCGCAGCCGCACCGGCGTCGGGCTCAACGAACTGGGCGAGATCGAGCGGGTCGAGGTGCTGCGCGGTCCGCAAGGGACGCTGTTCGGCCGCAACGCGTCGGCCGGCCTCATCAACATCGTCACGCGCAGCCCGGAATTCAAATTCGGCGGCGTCGCGGAGGCGACCTACGGCAATTACGACAATTACCGCTTCGTCGGCGGGCTCACCGGCCCGCTGATCGGCGACACACTCGCCTTCCGCGTCGACGGCGTCTACAACAAACGCGACGGCTTCTACCGCAACGTCACCGCCGCCGGCGGCAGCGAGAGCCGGGTCAACGACCGCGACCGCTACTTCGTCCGCGGCCAGCTGCTCTTCAAGCCTACCGACGCGATCAGCCTGCGCCTGATCGGCGACTATACCCGCCGTGACGAGAGCTGCTGCGGCGCCGTCTACTACAGCCAGCGCGAGACGCAGGTGCCGACCGGCACCGTCGTCACCCCCAATGCCAATGGCAGCACGGTGAACACGACCGGCGCGTTCCAGTTCAATTCCTCGAACCGCATCGTCGACATCCTTCGTCGCCAGGGTGCCGCCTATCCGCTCGCCGGCACGCAGGCCAATCCCTTCAGCCGCGAGGTGGCGATCACCCCGGGGCAGACCTATCGCAATCTCACCAAGGATTACGGTGGCTCGGGCCAGCTCGACTGGGATCTGGGCGGCGCATCGCTCACCTCGATCACCGCGTACCGCGAGTACAAGTCGGGTAATGCCGGCGACGTCGACTACACCAATGTCGACCTCACCCACCGCGCCGGCGACGGCAACGCCTATCGCCAGTTTCACACCTTCACCCAGGAACTGCGGCTGAACGGCTCGCTGTTCGACGGCAAGCTCGACTGGCTGATCGGCGGCTTCTACTCGAAGGAGAAGCTGAAGCTGTCGGACAACATCGTGTTCGGCTCGCAATACGGCCAGTTCGCCGCCTGCCGCCTGGTCGCCACCGCCAACCCGGCGGCGTTCCTCCAGAACCAGAACAACCCGGGTTGCCTCGGTACCACGCCGATCGCGGCGCTGGGCGGGGCGACCGCGCGTCAGGCGCTGGCCTCGAACTTCGGCACGCTCGGCACCACCGTGCTGAACGCGCTCGATCGCCTCTCCGGCACGGTGGTCAACGGCGTCCGCACCGGCGGCGTCAACAACGTCGGCGACTCGGGCTCGATCTACCGGCAGAACAGCGAGAACTACGCGTTCTTCACCCACAACATCATCAACGTCACCGACACGCTGTCTGTCACGCTGGGCCTTCGCTACACGCACGAGCAGAAGGATTTCCGCGCCAGCTTCAACAACAACAACACTGTTTGCCCCCAGCAGCAGGCGGCGCTGTCGCCGTTGATCGCGAACGCTGCCGTGCCCGCCGCGGCACGCCAGTATCTCGCCGGCATCGTCACGCTCAGCTGCACGGGCAACTCGTCCAGCCTGCTGAACGGCCTGAACCTGCGCGACGGGTTCAAGGACGGCGAGTTCACCGGCACCGCCGTGGTGGCGTGGAAGCCCGTCCAGCAGCTGATGACCTATGCCTCCTATGCCAAGGGGTACAAGGCCGGCGGCTACAACCTCGATCGCTCCGACCTGGGCGGGCCCAACGGCGTCTTCTCGCCGCGGACCAACGCCGATGCACCGGGCCTCCGCTTCGACGCGGAGAAGGTCGATGCCTATGAAATCGGCGCCAAGCTCAACATCCGCGGCGCGTTCAGCCTGAACGTCGCGGCGTTCCGGCAGGAATTCACCGATTTCCAGCTGAACACCTTCAACGGCTCGATCTTCGTCGTCCAGAACATCCAGGGCTGCGACACCAACCTGGCCGGTGCCGACCGCGACAACGCGCCGGCCGTTCCCGGCACCGGTGCGTGCACCGGCAATTCCGACCGGGCGGGCGTGATCTCGCAGGGCGTCGAGCTGGAAGCGACGATGAACCCGGCGCGCAACGTCACCTTCACCGCCGGCTATACCTATGCCGACACCCATTTCCGCAACAACCTGGTCGGCAGCTCGTCGGGCGAGGCGCTGGATCCGGCGCTGTTCCTGCTGCCCGGCAGCCAGATGTCGAATGCGCCCAAGAACGTGGTGACCACCTCGTTCGCCTGGACGCCGGATATCGGCACCGGCGGCCTGTCGGCGCTGTTCTACGTCGATAGCCGCCTGACCTCGGACTACAACACCGGTTCCGATCTGGCGCCCGAGAAGAAGCAGGACGGTTATGCCCTGGTCAACGCCCGCATCGGCCTGCGCGGCCGCGACCAGCTGTGGGCGCTGGAATTCTGGGCGCAGAACCTGCTGAACAAGGACTACATCCAGGTCGCCTTCAACACCCCGTTCCAGGGTGCCGGCTCGATCGCCAACACGCAACAGTTCGGCTCGGTCGGCAACGCGCTCTACTCGTCCTTCCTGGCCGAGCCGCGCACCTACGGCGTAACGCTCCGCTCGCGCTTCTGATCGTACGCGAAGGGGCAGGGGCCGGTCCGCCACGCCAGGCGGGCCGGCCCTTTCCGTTTCAGGCCGCCACCGCCTCGCTGGCGCCCGCCGCCGCATCCAGCAGCCGCTTCTCCAGCGCGCGCAGCCGCGGCAGCGCGGTGATGCGGTCGCCGGTCAGGTCCGTCAGGTAGAAGGTGTCGACCGCGCGTTCGCCATAGGTCGCGACATGGGCGGAATGGATCGTCACCTTCGACTGGAACAGCGCATGGGCCAGCTGGTTCAGCAGCGCCGGCCGGTCGCGCGCGTTCACCTCCACCACCGTGAAGCGATTGGACGCGGCATTGTCGATCAGCACGTTGGGCTGGATCGAGAACGCCTCCGCCCGCGTCCGTGCCGCCGGCTTGGCGACCAGCCGGTCGGTCAGCTTGCCGCGATTGGCCAGCGCGTCGCGGATCGACGTCTCCAGCCGCGCCAGCTGGCCGGGATCGTCGAACGGCCGCCCGAACGGGTCCTGCACCAGGAAATTGTCGATCGCCATGCCGTCGCGCGTCGTGTGGATGCGCGCGTCGATGATGTTGCCGCCCGCGACATGGATCGCCCCGGCGATGCGATAGAACAGCCCCGGATGATCGGCGGCATAGATCGTCACCAACGTCGCGCCGCGCTCGGGATAGACCTGCGCACGGATCACCAGCGCCGCGTCGCCCGCCGCATCCATGAGCCGCGCGTTGCTCTCCAGCACGTCCTCGGGCTCGGCGATCCAGTAGGGCGGGGGCAGTCGCCGCACCAGCGCCGCGAACCGCGCCTCGTCCCAGCCCAGCCGCTCCAGCAGGTGGGTCTGCTTGGCGGCGATCCGCTCGTCGCGCCCGCGCTGCTTGTGGCCCAGCCGCAGCACCTCCTCCGCCGCCTCGTACAGGCTGGCGAGCAGCTGCCGCTTCCACCCGTTCCACGTACCCGGGCCGACCGCGCGGATATCGACGACGGTCAGCACCAGGAGCAGGCGCAGCCGTTCCGGGCTGGCGACCGTGGTGGCGAAATCCAGGATCGTCTTGAAATCGGCCAGGTCGCGCTTGAACGCGGTGGCCGACATCAGCAGGTGATACCGGACCAGCCACGCCACCGTCTCGGTCTCCGCGGCACTCAGGCCGAACCGCGGGCACAGCCGCTCCGCCACCGCCGCGCCCAGAATCGAGTGGTCGCCGCCCCGGCCCTTGGCGATGTCGTGCAGCAGCACCGCCACCCTCAGCACGCGGCGCGACACGATCTGGTCGATGATCGCGGTGGCGAGCGGGTGATCCTCCTTCAGCGTGCCCGCCTCGATCCGGGCAACCAGCCCGATCGCCTGGATCGTATGCTCGTCGACGGTGAAGTGGTGGTACATGTCGAACTGCATCTGCGCGACCACGCGGGCGAAGTCGGGCACGAACCGGCCGAACACGCCCGCCTCGTTCATCCAGCGCAGCACCAGTTCGGGATCGCCGGGGCTGGTCAGCACCTCCAGGAAGATCGCGTTGGCGCGCGGATCGCTGCGATACTCGTCGATCAGCTTGGCATCGCGCGCCGCCGCCCGCATCGCCAGCGGATGGATCTCCAGCCCCTCGGCATCGGCGAGCGCGAAGATCTCCAGCAGCCGCACCGGATCCTCGGCGAAGAACCCGTCGTGCGGCAAGGCAAGCCGCCCGCGATCCAGCACGAACCCGTGCAGCCGCTTCGGGCTGCGCCGTAGCGCCGGCAGGCCCAGTCGCCGGCCGCGTCCGGCGAACCGCTCGTCCAGATGCGCCATGAACACGCCGGTCAGCGTGCCGACGGTGCGCGCCTGCAGGAAATAGAATTGCATGAACCGCTCGACCGCGGGCTTGCCGGCGCGGTCGCGAAACCGCATCCGCGCCGCCACCTCGCGCTGCACGTCGAAGGTCAGCCGGTCTTCCGCCCGGCCGGTGATGACGTGCAGGTGGCACCTGACCGCCCACAGGAACTCGTCGGCGCGGTGGAACAGCCGGTATTCGGCGGGAGTGAACAGCCCGACATCGACCAGCTGGCGCGCCCGCTGCACGTCGTACACATATTTACCGATCCAGAAGAGCGCGTGCAGGTCGCGCAACCCGCCCTTGCCCTCCTTCACGTTCGGCTCGACGACATAGCGGGTGTCGCCCATCCTGACGTGCCGGGCGTTCCGCTCCGCCAGCTTGTCCGCCACGAACCGCCTCTCGGTGCCGCGCTGCACCTCCGCCTTGAACCGGCGCGACGCCTCGTCATACACGTCCTGGTCGCCGGTGACGTAGCGTCCCTCGAGCAGCGCGGTGCGCACCGTCACATCGGCCTTCGCCTGCCGGATCATCTCGTCCAGCGACCGGCTGCTATGGCCGACCTTCAGGCCCAGGTCCCACATGCCGTACAGCATCGCCTCGATCACCTGCTCGGCGGCCGGGGTCGCCCGTGCAGCGGTGACGAAGCCGATATCGACGTCCGAATGCGCGGCCATCTCGCCGCGGCCATATCCCCCAACGGCCAGCACCACCATCGGCTGGTCGGCGGGATGCAGCCGCACCGACACCAGCTCGAACAGCACGCGCACCAGCTGGTCGATCAGGTACGCCTGCGCCGCGCCGACCTCCAGCCCCTTGGTCGGATGCTCCGCCAGCCGCCGCGCGATCTCGCTGCGCCCGGCATCCAGCGCCCCGCGCAGTAACGGGATCGCCGCTGCACGCAGGCCGGCGTCGGGCAGCGCCCCGACCGCCTCGGCCAGCGCCCTGCGGTCCACGATCGCCCGTCGATTGGGCAGGGTGTCGAAACGGCTCATCGCCATGCTACATGGCCGCACACCGCCGCAAAGGCCAGCCTCGCCGGTCCGCACGCCCGGTCGTCGGGCACCCGGAAACATGAAGAAAACGTCACGCCCGGGCGGCTATCCCGACCCGTCCCGGTCGGGCATGGTCGCCGCCATGCCGACGATCCTGCTCCTCACCGCCTCGAACATCTTCATGACGACCGCCTGGTACTGGCACCTGAAGGGCGGGGCTAGCAAGCCGCTCTATGTCGTCATCGCGATCAGCTGGGGTATCGCGCTGTTCGAATACTGCCTCGCCGTCCCGGCCAACCGCATCGGTTATGCGTCCGGCTGGAGCGCGGGCCAGCTGAAGGTGACGCAGGAGGTAATCGCGCTCGCCGTCTTCGGCATCTTCATGGTCACGATCCTCGGCGAACCCGTCACCTGGCGCCACGCCGCCGCCTTCGCCTGCCTGATCGGCGCCGCCGCTTTCCTGTTCGTCGGCCGATAGGGCGCCGTCGTCACCCCTCCCGCACCAGCGCCTTCAGCTGGTACAGCCGGTCCAGCGCCTCGCGCGGGGTCAGGGCGTCGACGTCCAGCGCCTCCACCGCCAGCCGCACCGGATCGCCCTGCGGCTCCTCGATCTTCGCGGCGGCGGCGGCGAACAGGGGCAGGTCGTCCAGCCCCGCTGCCAGCCCGCCGGTCTTCGCGCGCCCCGCCTCCAGCTTGGCCAGCACCGATTTCGCACGCGCCACCGTCTGCGGCGCCATCCCGGCCAGCCGCGCCACCGCCAGCCCGTAGCTGCGGTCCGCCGGCCCGTCGGCCAGCTCGTGGAGCAGCACCAGCTCGCCCTTCCACTCGCGCGCGCGGACGTGATGCAGCGACAGTGCGTCGCACCGCTCCGCCAGCCGCGTCAGCTCGTGATAATGCGTCGCGAACAGGCAACGGCAGCGATTTTCCTCGTGGATCGCCTCCACGACCGCCCAGGCGATCGCCAAGCCGTCATAGGTGCTGGTGCCGCGTCCGACCTCGTCCAGGATCACGAAGCTGCGCGGGCCCGCCTGCGCCAGGATTGCCGCCGTCTCCACCATCTCGACCATGAAGGTCGATCGCCCGCGTGCCAGATTGTCCGATGCGCCGACCCGGCTGAACAGCCGGTCGACCAGCCCCAGCGTCGCCGCGGTCGCCGGCACGTAACTGCCCGCCTGCACCAGCACCGCGATCAGCGCGTTCTGCCGCAGGAAGGTCGACTTGCCGCCCATGTTCGGTCCCGTGACCAGCCACAGCCGCGACGATTCCGACAGGCGGCAGTCGTTGGCGACGAACCGCTCGCCCGATTTCGCCACCGCCGCCTCGACCACCGGGTGGCGCCCGCCCTCTACCTCGAAACAGGCATGCTCGACCAATGTCGGCCGCGCCCAGCCACCTTCCGCAGCCCGCTCGGCCAGCCCCGCCGCCACGTCCAGCCGGGCGAGCGCGTCCGCCGTCGCCGCGATCGGCTCGCGGCCGGCCAGCGCCGTCGCGGTCAGTTCCTCCAAGTGCGCCGCCTCCGCCGCCAGCGCGTGTGCGCCCGCCTGCGACACCTTCACCGCCACCTCGTGCAGCGCCGGCGTGTTGAAGCGGACGACGCCGGCCAGCGTCTGGCGGTGGGTGAAGCCGCTGTCGGGCTTCATCAGCGCATCCGCCGCGCGCGCCGGCACCTCGACATGGTAACCCAGCACATTGTTGTGCCGCACCTTCAGCGCCGTGACCCCGGTGGCGCTCCGCATCTCCGCCTCCAGCGCCGCGATCGCCCGCCGTCCGCCTGCCCCTGCGTCGCGCAGATCGTCCAGCGCCACGTCGTACCCCGCCGCGATATAGCCGCCCGCACTGGCCTCGATCGGGGGGGAGGGGACCAGCGCCCGGCGCAGCAGGTCGATCAGCGCACCGTGTCCGCGCAGCTGCGGTGCGATGGTCGCCAGCAGCGCCGGGCCGCCATCCGCGATCCGCTCCCCCAGCGTCCATGCCGCGTCCAGTCCGTCGCGCAGCTGGCCCAGATCGCGCGGACTGCCGCGCCCCGCCGCCAGCCGCCCCAGCGCGCGGCCGATGTCGGGCAGCGCCCGGAGCGCCGCGCGCAGTCGCTCGCGCAGCGCCGCATCGTCGTGCAGCCACGCCACCAGGTCCAGCCGCGCCTCGATCGCCGCCCGGTCCATCAGCGGCGCGCCGATATCCGCCGCCAGCAGCCGCGCACCGGCGCCCGTCACCGTCCGGTCGACCGCGTCGAGCAGCGATCCCTTGCGCTGCCCGGCGGCGGTGCAGGTCAGCTCCAGGCTTTCGCGTGTCGCCGCATCGACCGCCATTGTCGTCGCCGCGCGGTGCACCACCGGTGGTCGCAGGAAGGGCAGGGCGCCCTTGGCGGTGTGGTCCAGATACGCGACCAGCCCGCCCGCCGCGGCCAGTTCCGCGCGCCCGAACTGGCCGAATCCGTCCAGCGTCGCGACCGCGAACTGCCGCTTCAGCCGCGCCTCGCCCGCGCCGCTGTCGAACTCGCCCTTCGGCCGCAGCGTCGTCGCCGCCTCGGCAAAGGCGCTCGCCTCCGACGCGACGACTTCGGCCGCGCCCAGTCGCGCCAGTTCCGCCGCCACCGCGTCCGGCGCCAGTGCGATGACCTGGAACCGGCCGGTCGACACGTCGGCCGCCGCCAGCGCCACGCTCCCTGCCGTCTCGCCGATCGCCACGCACCAGTTGTCCGATCGCGCATCGAGCAGCGCTTCCTCGGTCAGCGTGCCGGCGGTGACGACGCGGACGATCGCGCGGTTGACGAGCGCCTTCGATCCCCGCGCCTTGCGCGCCGCCTCCGGACTCTCGGTCTGCTCGGCGATGGCGACGCGGTGTCCGGCCTTGATCAGCCGCTGGAGATAGGCGGTCGCGGCATGCACCGGCACGCCGCACATCGGCACCTTCTCGCCGTCATGCTCGCCCCGTGCGGTCAGCGCGATGTCCAGCACCCCGCTCGCGATCCGCGCATCCTCGAAGAACAGCTCGAAGAAATCGCCCATGCGATAGAAGAGCAGGCAATCCTGCGCCTCGGCCTTCAGGGCATGATATTGCGCCATCATCGGCGTGGGGGTGGTGGTCATCGGGGCGCGATCATTCGGGGCGGCGTGCGCCGTGTTTGACAGAGAGGATGAAGACGGACTCACCATCGACGCTATAGCGGAGAATGTAAGGCGGTACGGTCACCAGTTCGCGGTCGCCGTCGCTCGTCGGTCGACCGCGGTGCGGAAAGTCGCGCAGGCTCTCGCCCAGCGTGAAAAGGCGCACGAAATAGCGGGTGGCGGCGGTGGGATTGAACTGCTCGAGGTAGGTTATGATGTCGTCGAGATCGTCAAGGGCGTCGTTGCGCCAAACGACTCTAGCCATCCTGTTCCGCTAACCAGTCGGCGAAATCCTTCCGGCCGGGCTTTCCCCAGGTCAGCAACCACCGCCCGACCACGACATGCTCTACCCCTTCGCCGGCTGCGTACATCGATTTCGCGCGCGCGAAGTCGGCGCGTGTCGGCTCGCGACCCGGGCGAGGCGGAAGGCCGAACTCCTGCTTCATGCCGGGGAGTATAATCCATCGCCCGGTGCTTGCCCAGCCGGGTTGAAAGCCCCGCCCGAAACCGCCTAGAGCCGTGACGTCCAGATCCGGGAGCCATCATGTCCGACCCCGTCAACGTCCAGTTCTCCGAGCGCGAGGCGCTGCTGTTCCACTCGGAAGGACGGCCGGGCAAGATCGAGATCGTGGCGTCCAAGCCGATGGCGACGCAGCGCGATCTGGCGCTCGCCTATTCGCCGGGCGTCGCGGTGCCGGTGCAGGCGATCGCCGACGATCCCGCCACCGCCTACGACTATACCACCAAGGGCAACCTGGTCGCCGTCATCTCGAACGGTACCGCGATCCTCGGCATGGGCAATCTCGGCGCGCTGGCGTCGAAGCCGGTGATGGAAGGCAAGGCGGTCCTGTTCAAGCGCTTCGCCGACGTCGATTCGATCGATATCGAGCTGAAGACCGAGGACGTGAACCGCTTCATCGACGCGGTCGAGCTGATGGAGCCCAGCTTCGGCGGCATCAACCTCGAGGATATCAAGGCGCCCGAATGCTTCATCATCGAGCAGACCTTGCGCGAGCGGATGAACATCCCCGTCTTCCATGACGACCAGCACGGCACCGCGATCATCTGCGCCGCCGGCCTCATCAACGCCTGCATGCTCACCGGCCGCGCCATGGCCGATGTGAAGGTCGTGGTGAACGGCGCCGGCGCCGCCGCGATCGCCTGCACCGAGCTGATGAAGGCGATGGGCGTGCGCGCCGACAACGTCATCATGTGCGACCGCACCGGCGTCATCTACCAGGGCCGCGACGACGTGAACCAGTGGCAATCGGCCCATGCCGCCGCCACCGATCGCCGCACCCTGACCGAGGCGCTGCACGGCGCCGACGTGTTCCTGGGCCTGTCCGCCGCCGGCGCGCTGAAGCCCGAGATGGTGAAGGACATGGCGCCCCGCCCGATCATCTTCGCCATGGCCAATCCGGAGCCGGAGATCCGCCCCGAACTGGCCAAGGCCGCGCGTCCCGACGCGATCGTCGCCACCGGCCGCTCGGATTATCCCAACCAGGTCAACAACGTCCTGGGCTTCCCCTTCATCTTCCGCGGCGCGCTCGACGTGCGGGCGACCGGCATCAACGACGAGATGAAGATCGCCGCCGCCCGCGCCATCGCCGAGCTGGCGCGCGAGCGGGTGCCCGAGGAGGTCGCGATCGCCTACGGCACCCGCCACAGCTTCGGTCCCGAGTATATCATCCCCGCGCCGTTCGATCCGCGCCTGATGGAGGTGGTGCCCGCCGCCGTCGCGCGCGCGGCGATGGATTCGGGCGTCGCGACCAAGCCGATTCTCGACATGGAGGCCTATCGCCAGTCGCTGCGCGCCCGCCTCAATCCCACCACCTCGCTCCTGACCCTGGCGTACGAGGGGGCCAAGGCGCATCCCCGCCGCGTCCTGTTCGCCGAGGGCGAGGAGGAGGTCGTGCTGCGCGCCGCCATCGCGTTCAAGGAGGGCGGCTACGGCACCCCGGTGCTGGTCGGCCGCGACGACGTCCACGACCGGCTCCGCGCCCTCGGCGTCACCGCGCCGGAGGAGTATGAGGTCCACAACAGCCGCCACTCGCCGCTGGTCCCGCGCATGGTCGACTTCCTCTACGAGCGCGTCCAGCGCCGCGGCTTCCTGCGCCGCGACGTCGAGCGGATGATCAACCAGGACCGCAACATCTTCGGCGCCGTGCTGCTCCAGCTGGGCGAGGCGGAGGCGATGATCACCGGCATCACCCGCACCTGGGCGCACACCATGCGCGAGGTGAAGCGCGTGATCGATCCCGAGCCCGGCCGCACCCCCTTCGGCATTCACATCCTGGTCGGGCAGAGCCACACCGTCTTCATCGCCGACACCACCGTCAACGAGCGACCGTCTGCCGAGGAGCTGGCCGACATCGCCGTCCAGACCGCACAGGTCGCCCGCCGCATGGGTCACGAGCCGCGCGTCGCCTTCCTCAGCTATTCCACCTTCGGCAATCCCGAGGGCCATTATCTGGAGAATATCCGCGCCGCCGTCGGCGTGCTCGACCGGCGTCAGGTCGGGTTCGAATATGAAGGCGAGATGGCGCCCGACGTCGCGCTCAATCCGAAGCAGCTCGCCAACTACCCCTTCGCGCGCCTGTCGGGCCCGGCCAACGTCCTGATCATGCCGGGGCTCCAGTCCGCCAACATTTCCGCCAAGCTGCTGCGCGAACTGGGCGGCGACAACATGATCGGCCCGGTCCTCGTCGGCCTCGAAAAGCCGGTCCAGATCGCCCCCATGGCCAGCACCGCCAGCGAACTGGTGACGCTCGCCGTGCTGGCGGCAGGGGGGATCGCGCGGTAATCGAGCCACGGTTCACCCCGGAGAAGGCCGGGGGCCGTCGCGGGGACCCGGATAACGGGCAGTATGCTCCCCAAACTGCCATTCGGCTTCGCCGGGGCGACATCCGCGACAAGCTCCGCCGTTGCAGGCCGTCTCCCACCTCACCGTTCTCCCGCGAAGGCGGGAGCCCAGCACCGGTTCCCGCCCTCGCAGGGACACAAGATAGCGCGATGCCGTGAAACTCCTTTTCGTCCTCATCCCGGCCGCCCTCGCCGCCCTCACGCCCGCCGCGGCGCAGGCCCCCGGCGCCCGTCCCGGCATCGTCCGCGTCCGCCTCGACACCGGCCTCGGCCCGATCATGGTCGCGCTCGACACCCGCCGCGCGCCCAGGACCAGCGCCAACTTCCTCGCCTATGTCGACGACGGCCGCTTCGACGGCACCGTCTTCTACCGCGCCGCCCGCAGCAAGGCGGACCCGACCCGCGGCTTCATCCAGGGCGGCATCCGCCAGGACGCGAAGCGCATCCTGCCCAGCTTCCCGCTGGAGCCGACCAGCAGGACCGGCATCCGCCACCTCGACGCCACCATCTCGATGGCCCGCGGCGACAGCCCCGATTCCGCCGGCGGCAATTTCGTCCTCACCGTCGGCCCCACGCCCCAGATGGACGCACGCCCCGGCTATCCCGGCTATGCCGCGTTCGGCCACGTCGTCGGCGGCATGGAGACGGTGAAGCGCATCCTCGCGCTCCCCTCGGGCGGCGGCGTCGACGCGATGAAGGGCCAGATGATCCTCCGCCCCGTCCCCCTCCGCCGCGCCGTCCGCATCGACGGCAAACCCCGGCCGACCAACCACCCCCGCGTGTGGAAACTGTTCGAGCGGCGGTGAAGCAGGAGTTGGTGGTGAGCGGACATCAACGAGGGTCGGTAGTCGAATGCTCTCGTCCTGCCACATACGGCCAGACCTTCCTGCGATCCGACTTAAGATGATGATCTTCGTAGCGCGCATTTGAGCCATCGTTCCACAGATCGTAGACCTTCGGCCCTCCGACCAAAAGCATACGTCGACGTTCGCCCGTGCGATCAAGACGCAAGCTACAACTATCCCTCTCACCAATTTCAAACAGCGTCGCGCGTGGGCCTTTTAGGACACGGGCGGCGCGAACGATGGCGTTTTGCTTTCCTTCAATAAAAGGTTGAACGACCTCACCGTCGATGATGGCCGTAGAATTATCAACAGCGTCTTTCGCCATCTTCCGAAAATGGGATTGACCCCAATCGGTTGGTACAACGATCGAGCATGCAGATGCTTGATCGACCGCAGAAATGGCCATCAAACAGGCTACAGCAGCTCTAAGAGTTGTGCTCAGCATCCGTCTACAAAACACGTCTCGCTAATGTTCGCAACTGGGCGAAAGCGCATGGCCCATCCGCCGAACCGCCATAGCTGGTGCATCATGAAGGGTGATCCACCGCTTCAAGGCTCCCTTCCCTTCAGGGGAGGGCTGGGGTGGGGCCTGTCCACCATCGCCGCCGCTCCGGAGATGCCCTTTCGTCAAGGGAGGAAAGACCAACCTCATATCACCACGCCCAGCAAAGCTTCTGCCACCACCGGGGTCGATGATGTCCTACACCCACCCAAAAAGCGTATGTTCGCCCCATGCGCGATCCGACGCCAAACCCGATCCCGCCACACAGCCATCAGCCTCAACATTCACCGCGCCAATGTTGCGACAGCATCACTGTCGCAACTTCCCCGGCGAACGGGTCAGCTGACGGATCGTACCAAGATCCAGCCACAACCATCGGTAACGAAACGATAAGCCACGCCTGCGCAACCAGCCTCAACATACGCCAAAACCCGCCGCAACCCGCAACTTCCTCAACATTCGCCGCCCTGCGTTACCTCAATCTACGCGTCGATCGACATCCCCACCGTCGCATGCACCAGCCCGCCATCGACCGTGATCGTCTCCCCGATCACATAGTCGCCGGCACGCGAGGCGAGGTAGATCGCTGCTCCCGCCATGTCCTCGGGTCCGCCGATCCGTCTGGCCGGGATGCTCTGCGCCACCGCGTCGCCATGGTCGCGCGCGGCCTTGTTCATGTCGCTGGCGAAGGCGCCCGGCGCGATCGACGTCACGTTGATGCCGTCGCGCACCAGTCGCGCCGCCATCCGCTTGGTCAGGTAGATCAGCGCCGATTTCGACGCGTGATAGCTGTACGTCTCCCACGCATTCAGCCGCTGGCCGTCGATCGAGGTGATGTTGATGACCTTCGCCGGCCGCTCGCGGCTGCCCCCCGCCTTCAGCAGGCCGTGGAGCGACTGCGTCAGGAAGAAGGGCGACTTTACGTTCAGGTCCATCACCTTGTCCCACCCGCTCTCGGGAAACTCCTCGAAGGGCACGCCCCACGCGGCGCCGGCATTGTTGACCAGGATATCCAGCCGCTCCTCCCGCTCGGCCAGCGCCGCCGCCAGCGCGCGGCATCCGTCCACGGTCGAGACGTCGGCGGGCAGGGGGATGCAGTTCGGCCCCAGTTCGGCGGCGGTCTCCTCGCACGCGGGCGCCTTGCGCGACGAGATATAGACCTTCGCCCCCTGCTGCACGAAGCCGCTGGCGATCATCTTGCCGATGCCCCGGCTGCCCCCGGTCACCAGTGCGACACGGCCGTCGAGGCGAAACAGGCTGCTGGTATCCACGGGCACTCTCCTGATGATTTGAACAACGGGTACGGTGGTGGTGGCCGTCGCGCAAGCGGCGTCGGCGCTTTCATGGTCGCGCGGTATGGGCGATCCCGGTCGGGATGGGTAAAGGGGCGGCAACAATCGGAGTATGTCATGCGCGCCTTCCTGCCGCCGTTCCTGTCGCTTGCCCTGATCGCCGCCGCGCCGGCCCCGATGACGGCGCCCGTACTGACCGCGCCCGACGCCCGCGACGTCCACAGCTTCGCCGCGCCGCTCGACGTCCGCGTGACCCATGTCTCGCTCGACCTGACGGCGGACTTCACCGCGAAGCTGCTGCGCGGTACCGCCACCCTGGACGTGCAGGGCAGGGGCAACCGGCTGATCCTGGATGACAACGGGCTCGATATCGCTGCCGTCACCGACGGTCGGGGCCGCACGCTCCGCTACACCGCCGGCACGGTCGTCGACGCCGCCCACGGCGCCCCACTGACCATCGACCTCGATGGCGCGAAGCAGGTGCGCATCGCCTATGCGACCCGGCCCGGGGCAAAGGCGCTGCAATGGCTCGATCCCGCGCAGACCGCCGGCAAGACGCAGCCCTATCTGTTCAGCCAGGGGGAGGCGATCCTCAACCGCAGCTGGATCCCGACGCAGGATTCGCCCGGCATCCGCCAGACATGGGATGCGAAGATCACCGTGCCCCGCCCGTTGACCGCGGTGATGAGCGGCCTGGCGGTCGGCGAGCGGACCTGCACCGCCGCCACCTGCACCTTCGCCTATCGCATGGACAAGCCGGTCGCGCCGTACCTGATCGCGCTGGCGGTCGGCGACCTGAAGTTCCGCGCGACCGGCAAGCGCACCGGCATCTGGACCGAGCCGGCGATGCTCGACAAGGCGGCGTACGAGTTCGGCGAGCTGGAGAAGTTCGTGGCCGCCGCCGAGTCGCTCTATGGTCCCTATCGCTGGGGCCGGTACGACGTCCTCGTCCTGCCGCCCTCCTTTCCATTCGGCGGTATGGAGAACCCGACGCTGACCTTCGCCACGCCGACCGCGATCGCCGGCGACCGCAGCCTCGTCTCGCTGATCGCGCACGAACTGGCGCACAGCTGGTCGGGCAACCTCGTCACCAACGCGACGTGGAACGACTTCTGGTTGAACGAGGGGTTCACCAGCTATTTCGAGAACCGCATCATGGAGCGGCTGTACGGCCAGCGCCGGGCCGCGATGGAGGCGGATCTCGCCTGGACGGACATGCAGGCCGCGGTCGCGGCGGCGGGCGGGCCCGCCTCGCCCGATACGAAGCTGCATCTTGATCTCGCCGCTTCGCGCGACCCCGACGACGGCATGACCCAGATCGCCTATGACAAGGGCGCCACCTTCCTGCGCACGATCGAGAGTGTTGTCGGTCGCGCCCGCTGGGACGCGTACCTGCGCGGCTATTTCGATCGCCACGCCTTCCAGCCGCAGACCAGCGCCGGGTTCCTCAAGGACTTGCGCGCCAATCTGTTGAAAGCGGGTGAGGCGGAGCGGATCGGTGTCGATGTCTGGGTCTACCGCCCCGGCATCCCCGCCAACGCCGTTCATGTCCGCTCCGATGCCTTCCCCGCGATCGACGCCGCGGCGAAGGCCTATGCCGCCGGCGGTCCGGTCGCAGCGGTGCCGGGCGACGTGACGACGCAGGAATATGTCCGCTTCATCACCCAGCTGCCGCGCAGCCTGCCGACCGAGCGGCTGGCGGCGCTGGATCGACGCTTTCGCTGGACAGACACCGGCAACGCCGAGATCCGCTTCGTCTGGCTCGCGCTGACGCTGGCCAACCGCTATCCGCCCGCCACCGCCTCGGCCGAGCAGTTCCTGACCGCGCAGGGTCGCCGCAAATTCGTGGCGCCGCTGTTCGAGCAGTTGTGGGGGCAGGGTGACTGGGGCCGCAATCTGGCCCGGCGAATCTATGCGCGGTCGCGGCCGGGCTATCACGCCGTCACGTCGACCACCGTCGACCGGATCATGGGCTGGAAACCCGGTTCCGGGGCGCAATGAACGGGGCGGGAAGCGGGTCGTCGGCGCGGCAACACGCTTCGTCCGATAAGGTTCCCGCGCCTCTTTCCTAGCGGCGATTATCTCCGTAGCCGACACTCGTACCGTCTGAGAGACCGGGGGGTCTGCAAGAATGTTTCGAGTGTTGGCAGCGCGTTTCGCGCTGGTGTTGTCGTGCGGCCTGACGATGGCGGCTCCTGCCGCCGCCCAGTTCTGGCAGTGCGCGCCCTATGCCCGCCAGATCTCGGGCATCGAGATCCGCGGCAACGCGAACACCTGGTGGAGCCAGGCGGAGGGCCGCTACGATCGCGGCCACGCCCCGCGCGCCGGCGCGGTGCTGGCGTTCGAGGCGACCGGCCGGATGCGCGTCGGCCACGTCGCCATGGTGTCGCAGGTCGTCAACGATCGCGAGGTTCTGCTGACCCATGCCAACTGGTCGCGCCGCGGCGGCGTCGAGACCGACGTGCGCGCGGTCGACGTGTCCGACGCCGGCGACTGGAGCCGCGTCCGGGTATGGTACGGTCCCAACCACGACCTCGGCACGTCGAGCTATCCGACGAAGGGCTTCATCTACGCCGGCCGTCCGCAGGAAGCGCCCGTGCAGTTCGCGCGGACGGCATCTGCCGATCTCGTCAACGGCGGCTGATCGTCAGGCAGTACGGAAAGTCATCGCCACGCCGTTCATGCAATAACGCTTGCCGGTCGGGCGCGGGCCGTCGTCGAACACATGGCCCAGATGGCCGCCACACCGGCTGCAATGCACCTCTACCCGGCTCATCATCAACGATCGGTCGGTGGTCGTGCCGACGGCCTTTGCCAGCGGTGCCCAGAAGCTGGGCCAGCCGGTGCCGCTCTCGAACTTGGTCTTCGAGGAGAACAGGGGCTGGGCGCAACCCTTGCAGGCGAAGGTGCCGGCGCGGTGCTCTTCGTTCAGCGGGCTGCTGAACGGCCGCTCGGTTCCTTCGTGACGCAGGACGTCATAGGCGGCCGGGCCCAGCTTCTTCTTCCACTCGGCGTCGCTCATCGCGACCGGAAAGCGCTCGGCGGCCTCCGCCGATCCCCGACAGCCGAACAGTGCCGCGGCGGTCGCGGACAGGGCGGCGAGACTGAGGAAGCTGCGGCGATCGGCGTTCGTGGTCATGTCGTCGATATGGGGAGCCTTGCGGCGGGCCGCTATCCCCTTCTTCGCCGCCAGAACGGTCGTGCGCTGCCCGATTGCAGCACGCCGCGCCGGAACAGCCGCGCGCCCACCGTGATGAACACCGCCACCCACAGCCCCTGCCATGCCAGCGCCAGCAGATGCGGCCACACCTCCGGCGAGTTGGCCGCGCGCCCCGCCATCGCGAAGGGAGAGGAGAGTGGAAACCACTCCGCCACCGTCGCCACCCAGCTCCCCGGCAACCGCGCCGCGGCGGAGGCGAGGGCGAACATGCCCACTTGCACCAGCGTGATCGGCAGGGACAGCATCTGGATTTCGCGCATGGTCGACGCCTGCGCCCCGACACCCAAGAACACCGACCCCAACAGCAGATAGGCCATCGAGAAATAGGCGGCGAACAGCAGCGCGAAGGTCGGCAAGCCCACCGCCGGGGTGAGGTCGCCGAACGCCGCCGCGGCACCCGCGGGCAGCAATGCGGTCAACTGGCCGAGCACCGTGCCCCAGAATCCGACGAACAGCACCGCGACCCCGAACATCCCGATCAACTTGCCGCCGAACACCGCCTCCAGCGGCACGGCTGCGGCGAGCACCTCGATCACCTTGTTGTTGCGTTCTTCAGCCATAGTGCCGACGACCTGGCCTGCCAGGAACAGCGTCAGGAAGAAGACGCCGAATACCGCCAGAAAGCCCGATTGGTGCTGCCCGCCGATCGACGTCCCCTTGCGCACCGCTTGAATGCGGGTGGCGGTGACGGCGATCGCGCCCGGCTGCTCCGCGGCGACGGTCGCATGTGCCAGCGTCTCCAGATAATTGCCCGTCAGGCGACCCAGCGGCGGCAGCAGAATGGTCGGTCGCCCGAGCTGTCCGTAGAGGACGCCATCGACGTCGTAGGTCCGGTTGGCCATCGCCGCCCGCGCCTGCCGGGCCGGATCGCCCGTTGGGGCAACGATCGAAAGCGTCCCCGGCTGCTCGTCACGCTTGAACAGCCGGCGCAGGCGGGCGTCCTCGTGGATCATCGTTGGCGCCCGGTCCGGCGCGACGATCGCGACGATGCGGGACTTGCCCGCCGCACCGTCGGTAATGCTGGCCGCGCCCAGTCCGCCGATTGCGCCGAACGATCCCATGAACACGGGGGCGAACAGGAACAGGAGGAAGATGGGGGTGAACACCGTCGCCACGAAGTCGCGGCGGGCGATGGTCAGGGTCTGGCGGATGGTGCGACGCAACCGGGTCATGCCGCTGCCTGTTGCCGGCGTTCGGCATCGACGGCATCGACGGCATCGACGGCGCCGACGATGCGGACAAAGGCCTCATGCAGGGTGGGTCGCTCGATCGTCAGGCCGGCAATGCCGTGCCCCGCCTGGATAAGGGGGGTGAGCAGCGGCTCGATACCGCCCGCAGGCAGCGTGAAGCGCCAGCCGGCTCCCTCCGGCATGGCATCGGCGGGTAGCAGCGCCGCGATCGCGGGATCGGCATGGTGAGGCAGGTAGTGGACCTGCGCGGGGAGGGTGGCGCGGGCGTCGTCCACCGTCCCCTCGAACCGGCGCTTGCCGCCGGCGATGATCGCCAGCCGGTCGCACAGCCGCTCGGCATGTGCCATGACGTGGGTGGAGAAGAGGATCGTGGCGCCCCGGTCGCGCTCGGCGACGATCAGCGCCTCCAGCTTCTCCTGATTGACGGGGTCGAGGCCGGAAAAGGGTTCGTCGAGAACGATCAGGTCCGGCTGATGGACGACCGAGCCGAGCAGCTGGACGAGCTGCGCCATTCCCTTCGACAGCTTGCGCACCTTCTCGTCGACGGCGTGAGCCAGCCCCGCCTGTTCGAGCAGGGTCGCGGCACGACGGCGACCCTCGCGCCAGGGCAGACCACGCAGCGCGCCCATGAACGCGATCGCCTCGCGCGCCTTCATCGCGGGGTACAGCCCGCGTTCTTCGGGCAGGTAGCCGACCCGGTCGCTGGCATCGCGCGGCTGGGCGTGCCCAAGGAGGGTTCGCCGACCCTCGTCGGGTTCGATGATGCCCAGCAGCATGCGCAGCGTCGTCGTCTTGCCGGCGCCGTTGGGACCCAGCACGCCGTAGATCGCCCCCGTCGGCACCGCCAGATCGACCCCGTCCACCACGCGGCGCCCCTCGAAACGCTTCACCATGCCCTCGGCGGTCACCGCCCACGCTTCGTTCAACTCATTCCTCCCGCCGCAGGGTCGTGGTAGCGGGCGGATGTGTCGCCCGACAAGCTGGAACACCGTATCAAGCAGAAGGCTGCGGAGCTGGGCTTCGCGGCGTGCGGGATCGCGCGGGCGGATGCCGCGCCGCAGACGGGCGAGCGACTGCGCCGGTGGCTGGCGGATGGCTGTCACGGGGACATGATCTGGATGGAGGAACGGGCGCACCATCGCGAGGCGCCAATGGGGCTGTGGCCCGAGGTGCGCAGCGTGGTGTCGCTGGGGATGAGCTATGCGCCCGCCACCGATCCGCTGGCGTTGGCCGAGGCGGAGGGGATCGGCCGCATCTCGGTCTATGCCCAGGGCGGCGATTATCACGATGTGGTCAAGCGCGCGTTGAAGGCGCTGGGGCGGTGGCTGGTGCAGGAGGCGGCTGGCGACCTGAAGGTGTTCGTCGATACCGCGCCGGTCATGGAGAAGCCGCTGGCGGAGGCGGCGGGAATCGGGTGGCAGGGCAAGCATACCAACCTGGTCAGCCGGGAGCATGGCAGCTGGCTGTTCCTGGGGGCGATCTACACGACGCTGGATCTGGCGCCCGATCGGGGCGGAGTGGACCGGTGCGGACGATGCGACGCGTGCCAGCGGGCGTGTCCGACGGATGCCTTTCCGGCGCCGTACCGGCTGGATGCGCGACGCTGCATCTCGTACCTGACGATCGAGCATCGCGGGGTCATCCCGGCCGAGTTCCGCGAGGGGATCGGCAACCGCATCTATGGCTGCGACGATTGCCTGGCGGTGTGCCCGTGGAACAAGTTCGCGGCGGCCGCGGCGGCGAACCTGGCCTTCGCGCCGCGCGCGGAGCTTGCCGCGCCGGAGCTGGCCGACCTGCTGGCGCTGGACGATGCGGGGTTCCGGCAGGTGTTCGCGGGATCGCCGATCAAGCGGATCGGGCGTGACCGGATGGTGCGCAATGCCTGCATCGCGGCGGGCAACAACGGCGAGGCCGGGCTGCTGCCGTTGCTCAAGACGCTGGCCGACGATCCGGACGAGGGGATCCGCGACGCCGCGTGCTGGGCGGCGTCGCGGATCAGCGACCGCCGTCGCGGCGGGTGAGGGCGGCGACGCAGCTGGCCCGGTCGATCGCGCTGCCATCGGGCTCACGCGCATCGAGATAGGTGACCCGTGGCTCCGCCTGGGTGCGATCGGGGTAGAGATAGGCGTCGAGGACGCAGATGTTGCTGCCGAACTGCAGCTTGCGGGCGGTCCCCTCCCGCACGTCGGCGTCCGGCTGGCCGAAGAGCTGGACGAGGCCCTTCGCGTCCTGGCCGATCACGCGTTCCAGGCCGATGCTGGAATAGGCGACGGGCGGCGGGGCGGTGTTCTGGGGCACGCGGGGGACGGTGGGCGACACGCAGGCGGCGAGGGCGAGCGGCGGCAAAATGGCGTAGCGGGCACGGGTCACGATCGTCTCGCGTGGAAGAGGTGGGTGGCCATCGCCGCGCCGAGTACGGGCGCGAGGAGGTTGACGAAGGGTATGGCCAGCAAGACGGTGCCGCCCAGCCCGAGCAGGAAGCGGCGGCCGCGGGTCGCCCCGCGCCATGCCTTCACCCCGGCGGGATCGAGGTGGCGAACCGCGACCATGTCGCCCAGATCGCGCCCGAGCAGCCAGCCATTGACGAGCAGGAAGGCGATGCCGGTGCCCACCCCGGTGACCAGCAGCGCGACATAGACGGGCACCAGCAGCAGGTTGACGGCGATCACCCGTCCCGCCGCGCGCAACGACTGCGCAGCGGCGCGGTGGAAGGGCAGCGGGCGGGCGGTGCGGAGCGCGCCCGGATAATGACGCCGCTCGACGGCGACGACGATGTCGTCGGCGAACAGGCCCACGGCGGCGACGGCGATGGCGCGAAAGAGCAACCACAGCGAGACGATCGCGATCAGCGTCGCGGCCACCGCCGCCAGCGCGGTGGCGTCCGCCCCCGTCCAGCGTGCCAGCACCGCATCGATCGCCCACCACAGCCCGATGCCCAGCACGCCGAAGAGCGCGAGCGTCACCGCCAGCGATTTGGCCAGCACGGCAAGCACCGCGCGGTCCCCCAGCTGGCCGATCGACAGGAAGAGGTAACGCAGCATCGCCACGGGGATGGCGGGCAGGCGGTGCGCCGTCAACATTGCGTGCGCCCGGCGGCGCCTCTATCGCGGCGGCTTCATTCTTCCCGGAGCCCAGCATCTTGACCAGCCCCGCCTACGACGTCGTCGCCATCGGCAATGCGATCGTCGACATCCTCGCCCAGTCCGACGATGCCTTCCTGGCCGAGCAGGGCATGACCAAGGGGGCCATGCAGCTGGTCTTCTCGCCCGAGGAGGCGGACGCCCTCTATGCCAAGATGGGGCCGGGGCGCGAGGTGTCGGGCGGATCGGCGGCCAACACGCTGGCCGGCATCGCGGCGCTGGGCGGGCGGTGCGCGTTCATCGGCCAGGTCGCCGACGATCAGCTGGGAGAGGTGTTCGCGCACGACATCCGTGCGGCGGGCGTGCGTTTCGACACGACGTCGCGCGCCGGTGCGCCGACGACCGGACGCTGCCTGATCTTCGTGACGCCGGACGGCCAGCGGACGATGAACACGTTCTTGGGCGCATCGCACTTCCTGCCCGAGGGGTCGATCGACCGGGCACTGATCGCCGATGCCGCGTATCTGTATATCGAGGGTTACCTGTGGGACCCGGAAGAGCCGCGCGCGGCGATGCGGGCGGCGATCGACGTGGCGCGGCAGGCGGGGCGGCAGATCGCCTTCACCCTGTCGGCCGAGTTCGTGATCGACCGGTACCGGGCGGATTTCCACGCCCTGATCGATGCCGGGCTGATCGACGTGCTGTTCGCCAACGAGGCCGAGATCATGGCGCTGACGCAAGCGGGCGACGTCGATGCGGCGATCGCGGCGGTGCAGGACAAGGTGCCGACCGTGGTGGTGACGCTGGCCGAGAAAGGCGCGTGCGCCATCCGCGGCGGCGAGCGCACGACGGTACCGGCGGCGCCGGTGGCGGCGGTGATCGACACGACCGGTGCGGGCGACCTGTTCGCGGCCGGCTTCCTGCATGGGCAGGCGCAGGGCCATGACCTGGAGCGGTCGCTGCGGCTGGGCGCGCTGTGTGCCGCCGAGATCATCGGCCATTTCGGGGCACGGCCGCAGGTGGATCTGAAGGCACTGGCAGCTCGGCTGTGACCGGGTTCGACCGCGGAAGGTAAGGCTAAGGTAAGGGCTAAATCGATGTCGATCCGAACCGGAAGGTAAGGCTAAGGTAAGGCCTGCACCGTTGTTCACGCGCGGACGGGAATGTGGTTCGTGGTGAGAAAGAGCCGTTGCGGTCCAGCGGGATACAGGTCAGCCGCCGTGTAGGACAGGCACGAAAAAGGCCGGGGAGCGATCCCCGGCCTTTCCTGTCTGCGTGACGGTGGCGGCGATCAGTGGGTGATGCCGTCGACCGCGTCGTCGACCACCACCTCGACCCGGCCCTGGCCGACATGGCTGGTGCGGTAGCCGTAGAGATAATAGACCACGAGCCCGATCGCGCCCCAGATCACCAGCACGAGCATCGCCGCCGAGGGCAGGTTGAAGAACAGGAAGATGCAGCCGATGATCGTCGCCGGTGCGACGAACCACACGGCGGGCGTGCGGAAGGAGCGTACCCGGTCGGCCGCGGTGCGGCGCAGGATCAGCACCGCGACGGCGACCATCGCGAACGCGTAGAGCGTGCCCGCATTGGCGATGTCCGCCAGTGCGCCGACCGGCAGGAACGCGGCGGCGAACGCGACGGCGGCACCGGTGATCGCGGTGACGACGTGCGGGGTCTTCCACTTGGGATGCACCCTGCTGAGGACGCCGGGCAGGAGGCCGTCGCGGCTCATCACGAAGAAGATGCGGGTCTGGCCGAACAGCAGCACCAGGATCACCGAAGGCAGGGCGACGAAGGCGGCGATGCCCAGCATGTTGCCGATCGTGCCGAAGCCGATCGTGCGCAGGACATGGGCCAGCGCCTCGTTCGAACAGACCAGCGCCTGCGCGTGCTGCGGCAGGGCGCACTGGCGGGCCAGTTCCTCCGAGCCGGCGGGGAAGGGAACGCCACCGGGGCCCATGATCGGCTGGCCGCCGATCGTGCCGATCGCGCCCGCCGCGACCAGGATGTAGAAGACGGTGCAGAACAGCAGCGATCCGATCAGGCCGATCGGCACGTTGCGCTGCGGGTTCTTGGTCTCCTCCGCCGCGGTCGAGACCGCGTCGAAGCCGACATAGGCGAAGAAGATCGTCGCCGCGGCGCCGACCGCGCCGACGCCGGTGCCAAAACCGCCGAAGACGCCGGCGGGCAGGAACGGGTTGAACTCCGATGTATCGATCTTGCCGAAGGTGAGGAAGATGAAGGCGGTGAGCGCCACGACCTTGATCGCGACGAGGACGGCGTTGACCTTCGCGCTTTCGGAGGTGCCGATGATCAGCAGCCAGGTGACGAGGCCCGCGATGACCACTGCCGGCAGGTTGATGAACCCCCCTGCGACGCCGCCCAGCGCCAGCGGCCCGGCCGACAGCCAGACCGGTAGCTGAATGCCGAGGAACTGGTTGAGGATCGTACCGGTGAAATAGCCCGACCAGCCGACCGCGACCGCGGAGGCGGCGACCGCATATTCGAGGACCAGTGCCCAGCCGACCGTCCAGGCGACGAGTTCGCCCATCGTCGCGTAGCTGTAGGTATAGGCGGAGCCCGCGACCGGGATCATCGCCGCGATCTCCGCATAGCAGAGCGCGGCGACGATGCAGATCGCGCCGGCGATGGCGAATGCGAGCATCAGGCCCGGCCCCGCCTTTTGCGCGCCCGCAGCGGTGAGCACGAAGATGCCCGTGCCGATCACCGAACCGATGCCGAACAGGGTCAGCTGGAAAGCCCCCAGCGTGCGGTGGAGCGACTTGCGCTCGGCCGCCGCCAGAATGGCGTCGAGTGGCTTGACGCGCCCGAATATCATCAACCAATTCCCCCCGAGAGGCGCGTCAACGCTGCGCCCTGCCTTGGTAAAGCCGGGATGCTAGCCGCAATTTTGTTGCGTGCAACGCTTTACTGTCACGAAGCTGCGCTATCCGCCGCTGCGCGCGAGCATCGGCCCGAGGGGAGTGCCGCCGAACAGGTGGACGTGGAGGTGGGCGACCTCTTGCCCGCCATGTCCGCCGGTGTTGGCGAGCAGGCGGTAACCGGGTTCGACCAGTCCGTGCCGCCGCGCGACGGTGCCGACCGCGCGGACGAAGCCGGCGATCTCCGCATCGGAGGCGCGTGCGCTGAAATCGTCCCACGAGACATAGGGGCCACGGGGAATGACGAGGATATGCGTCGGCGCCTGCGGCGCGATGTCGTGGAAGGCGATCGCCCACTCGTCCTCGTAGACGCGGGTCGAGGGGATCTCGCCGCGCAGGATGCGGGCGAAGATGTTGGCGTCGTCATAGGGGAGGGTGGCGTCGATCGGCATTGGCGGGGCTCCTGCTGTGTCGGGCGGGTTTGCTTCTAGTGCGTGATGTCCGTTGTTTTCCACATGGTCATCCCGCGCCGGCGGGGATCCAGACGCTGCCGTCTGCAATAGAGCCTCGAACCTTTGCGTATATGGATCCCCGCCTGCGCGGGGATGACGAAGGGGCAAGGCCCCGTTCAGCCCGGCCGTGCCGCCTTCTCGTCGTGGCCCGAGACGCCCTCCCGCCGGACCAGCTCGGCCCGCACGTCGTCGAGCGACAGGCCGGCATCGGCGAGGAGGACGAGCAGGTGGAACAGCAGGTCCGCGGCTTCGGACGCCAGCTTGTCGGGGGTGGTGAGCGCGGCGATGACCGTTTCGGTCGCTTCCTCGCCCAGCTTCTGCGCGATGCGGGGCGTACCCCGGGCGAGCAGGCTGGCGACGTAGCTGGAGCCGGGATCGGCGCCGCGGCGATCGCGGATGGTGGCTTCGAGGCGATCGAGCGCGTCCATGCCGGGGCTCCTCAATGCGTGCGGACGGGAACGCCGGCGGCGGCCAGCGCGCGGTGGGCGTCGGCGACCGATGCCTCGCCGAAATGGAAGATCGAGGCGGCGAGCACCGCGCTGGCATGGCCGTGCGTGATGCCGGCGACCAGATCGTCGAGGCCGCCGACCCCGCCCGAGGCGACCACGGGCACGGTGGTGCGATCGGCGATGGCGCGGACCAGATCGAGGTCGTAGCCGCTGCGCGTCCCGTCCCGGTCCATCGAGGTGACGAGCAATTCGCCCGCGCCGAGATCGGCGAGGTGCAGCGCGTGGGCGACGGCGTCGATCCCGGTCGGGCGGCGGCCGCCATGGGTGAACACCTCCCAGCCATCGCCGCTGCGGCGCGCATCGATGCTGGCGACGCAGCACTGGCTGCCGAACCGGCCGGCGATGTCGGCGACGACCTCCGGCCGGGAGACGGCGGCGGAGTTGACCGCGACCTTGTCGGCCCCGGCCAGCAGCAGCGCGCGGGCGTCGTCGGCGGTACGGACGCCGCCGCCGACGGTCAGCGGCATGAAGCAGACGGTGGCGGTACGGCGGACGACGTCGAGGATGGTGCCGCGATCCTCGTGGCTGGCGGTGATGTCGAGGAAGCAGAGCTCGTCGGCACCCGCGGCGTCATAGGCGCGGGCCTGTTCGACAGGATCGCCGGCGTCGCGCAACTCGATGAAGTTGACGCCCTTGACGACGCGGCCGTTGGCGACGTCGAGGCAGGGGATGACGCGGGCGCGGACCGTCATCGATCCGCCGCCGCGGCCACCGCGAGCGCGGCGGCGAGGTCGAGCCGGCCGTCGTAGAGCGCGCGGCCGGTGATGACGCCCTCCACACCGTCGCGGACGTGCAGGGCGAGGACGTGGATCTCGCCGATCCCCGCGACGCCGCCCGAGGCGATGACCGGGATCGACACCGCGCGGGCGAGGTCGACCGTCGCCTCGACGTTGCAGCCCTTTAAAAGGCCGTCGCGGCCGACATCGGTGAACAGCAGGCTGGCGACGCCGGCATCCTCGAACCGGCGGGCGAGATCGGTGGCGCTGGTGGTCGACACGTCGGCCCAGCCCTTGGTCGCGACCATGCCGTCGCGCGCGTCGACGGCGACGACGATGCCGCCAGGGAATGCCCTGGCCATGTCGCGGACGAACTCCGGCTGTTCCAGCGCGGCGGTGCCGATGACGACGCGGGCGACACCCAGGTCGAACCATGCCTCGACCGCGGCGGGCGTGCGGATGCCGCCCCCCAGCTGGACATGGCCGGGAAAGCGCCGGACGATCGCCTTCACCGCCTCGCCGTTGACGCTTTCGCCCGCGAAGGCGCCATCGAGGTCGACGACGTGGAGGTGCTGGGCGCCCGCATCGGCGAACAGCATCGCCTGATGCGCGGGATCGTCGCCGTATATGGTGGCGCGATCCATATCGCCCTCTGCCAGACGAACGACCTGCCCGCCCTTCAGGTCGATGGCGGGAAAGACGATCAGGCCGTCGCCGGTCGTGCCGGACTTCAGGGGCGCCATGCGAGGAACCTTTCGAGGAGCGCGAGGCCGTAGCGCTGGCTCTTTTCCGGATGGAACTGGACGCCGACCATGGTGTCGCGGCCGATCGCGGCGGTGACGGGGCCGGCATGATCGGTGGTGGCGAGCACGTCCGCCCCCTCGAACGCGAAGCTGTGGAGGAAATAGGCCTCGCCCGCCTCGATCAGCGGATGGGGACCGACCGGCCGCACGTCGTTCCAGCCCATGTGCGGCACCTTGGCCGCCATGGTGCCGGGTTCGAGCCGGCGGACGCGGCCGGCGATCCAGCCGAGGCCGGCATGCGTGCCCATCTCCTCGCCGGTATCGGCCATCAGCTGCATCCCGACGCAGACGCCCAGGAACGGCGTGCCGTCGCGGCGGACGCGGGCGTCCATCGCCTCGACCATTCCGTCGATCGCGCGCAACGCCGCCGCGCTGGCGCCGAACGCGCCGACGCCGGGCAGGACGATGCGGTCGGCGCGCGCGACCAGATCGGGATCCGCGGTGACCGCCAGATCGGTGCAGCCGGCGGCGCGCAGGGCGTTCTCCACCGAGTGGAGATTGCCGGCGCCGTAATCGATCAGGGCCAGGGTCACCGGCGGCGCGTCACAGCACGCCCTTGGTCGACGGGATCGCGTCGGCCTTGCGCGGGTCGATCTCGATCGCGGTGCGCAGAGCACGGGCGAGGCCCTTGAACGCGCTTTCCGCGATGTGGTGGTTGTTCTCGCCGTGAAGCGTCTCGACATGGAGGGTGATGCCGGCCGCCTGCGCGAAGCTGTGGAACCAGTGCTGGAACATTTCGGTATCCATCTCGCCCAGCCGCTTCTGCGAGAACTGCGTCTTCCAGACCAGCCACGGGCGGCCGGAGATGTCGAGCGCGACGCGGGTCAGCGTCTCGTCCATCGGCGACAGGGCGTCGCCGTAGCGGCGGATGCCGCGCTTGTCGCCCAGCGCCTTCGCCACCGCCTCGCCGATCGCGATGCCGGTATCCTCGACCGTATGATGCTGGTCGATATGGAGGTCGCCGACGGTGCGGACGTGCAGGTCGATCAGCGAGTGGCGCGACAGCTGTTCGAGCATGTGGTCGAAAAAGCCGACCCCGGTTTCAACGTCATAGACGCCGGTACCGTCGAGATTGACGGTGACGGCGATCTTCGTCTCGCTGGTATCGCGGGCGATGGTGGCGGTGCGCATGGCTGCGGTCCATAGCGAAGGCGGCGCCCGGTGCAATCTTCGGGCGTGCAATCGTCAATCTTGACGCTCCCCGTCGGGACCGCCTACCCATGGCGGATGAGCGATGGCCTGCCCGACAGTCTGATACCGTACGACGAGATCGTGCAGGAGGCGCTGCGCGCCGTGGTGGGGCGCGTGCTCGGCCAGGTGGCGGAAGCCGGGGGGCTGCCCGGCGAGCATCATTTCTACATCACGTTCAAGACCCAGGCGGCCGGCGTCGACATTCCGCAGCGACTGATCGAGCGGTTTCCGGACGAGATGACGATCGTCCTCCAGAACCGTTACTGGGACCTGCTGGTCGACGAGGAGCGGTTCTCGGTCGGCCTGAGCTTCAGCCAGGTGCCGTCCAAGCTGGTCGTTCCCTATTCGGCGATCACCGGGTTCCACGACCCGGCGGTTAATTTCGAGCTGCGGTTCCAGGCGCAGGAGGACCTGAACGACGGGCCCGAGGTGCATGACGAGGCCGAGAACGACGGCCCGCTGGCCCAGCCGGTCGAGGACGGGTCGAACGTCGTCAGCGTGGATTTCAAGCGGAAGAAGTAGGCAGCGAGCCGCGCAGCAAAGCTGCAAGGCGACGCGAACCGCCGGCCGGCGCGGCGCCGCCGCGACCGACGTCATGCTCCAATGACAAGGCTTTTGCCTTCCCTCTGTGGGAGAGGGGCTGGAGCGGTGCGCATCCCCGAACGGATCGCTTTTGCTGATGCCCCACCCCCGGTCGCAGTCTTTCAGGGGGTCGTTGCGAACTATCCTGACGTCTCACCGGTGTTGAGCCGGGGTTCCCCTTCTTCGCCTGTCATCGGCGGAACAGCAGCATCCCGGATCAAGTCCGGGATGACGGATCAGGGGCTACGACGATCCCGTATTAAAGGGGAGGAGTCATGAGGTGAAATACAGGCTCGTTCGGCTTACGCTCGGCCGATGACACCCGAGCTGATTCCCGCCCCGGACGACAGCGTTCGCGAGGCGATCCTCCGGCCGCTGGTCGCGCACAACGAAGCGATGGTCGGCCCGACCGAGCGGCATACCGTGGCCCTCGTATTGCGCGACGATGCCGGCGCCATCGCAGGCGGGCTGTGGGGGTTGAGCGGGTTCCGCTGGCTGTTCGTCCAGTACCTCGCCGTGCCGCCGGCGATGAAGGGGCAGGGATATGGGCGCGCGCTGATGCTGGCGGCCGAGGAGGAGGCGCGGCGGCTGGGCTGCATCGGCGTCTGGCTCGACACGTTCAGCTTCCAGGCACGCGGCTTCTACGAGAAGCTGGGTTATGGCGTGGTCGGCCGGATCGACGATTTCCCGCCCGGCGAATCGCGGTTCTTCCTGGCGAAGCGGATCGACTGAGCGGGGTACGGGGTTGATGCGGGCATGACGACCCGTACCGAAACCGACTCGATCGGCGCGATCGAGGTAGATGCCGGCGCCTATTGGGGCGCGCAGACGCAGCGATCGATCGAGAATTTCCCGTTCGGCAGTCAGGAGCGGATGCCGATCGGCATCCTGCATGCCCTGGCCATCGTGAAGCAGGCCGCAGCACGGGTGAACCGCCGCCACGGACTCGACGCAGGCAAGGCGGCGGCGATCGAGACGGCGGCGGCGCGGATCGCGGCGGGCGAGTTCGACGACCAGTTCCCGCTCGTCATCTGGCAGACCGGCAGCGGCACGCAGAGCAACATGAATGCCAACGAGGTGATCGCCGGGATCGCCAACGAGGCGCTGGCCGGCACGCGCGGCGGCAAGGTGCCGGTCCATCCGAACGACGACGTCAATCGCGGCCAGTCGTCGAACGACAGCTTTCCGACCGCGCTGCACGTCGCGGCGGCGCTGGCCGTCGAGCGGACGCTTTATCCCGCGCTCGACAGGCTCCACGATGCGCTGGCGGTGAAGGCGCGGGAGTGGGACGATCTGGTCAAGATCGGGCGCACTCATTTGCAGGATGCGACGCCGCTGACGCTGGGGCAGGAATTCTCCGGCTATGTCGCGCAACTGGCCAATGCGCGCGACCGGATCGCGGGAGCGCTGGGCCGCAACGTGATGACACTGGCCCAGGGCGGCACCGCCGTGGGCACCGGACTGAACGCGCCGGAGGGCTTTGCCGACGAGATCGCGGGTGAGATCGCGGCACTGACCGGATGCCCCTTCGTGTCGGCGACCAACAAGTTCGAGGCGCTGGCATCGAACGACGGACTGGTCGACCTGCACGGGGCGCTGAACGTGCTGGCGGTGGCGCTGACCAAGATCGCCAACGACATCCGGTTGTTGGGATCGGGACCGCGGTCCGGACTGGGCGAACTGCAGCTGCCCGCCAACGAGCCGGGCAGTTCGATCATGCCCGGCAAGGTCAACCCGACGCAGTGCGAGATGCTGACCATGGTCGCGGCGCAGGTGATGGGCAACAATGTCGCGGTGACCGTCGGCGGGTTGCAGGGTCATCTGGAACTGAACGTGTTCAAGCCGCTGATCGGCGCCAACGTGCTCCGCTCCATCGACCTGCTGGCGACCGGGATGGCGAGCTTCGCCGGGCGGACGGCGGACGGGATGACCGCCGACCGCGGGCGGATCGCCGAGCTGGTCGACCGGTCGCTGATGCTGGTCACCGCGCTGGCGCCCGAGATCGGGTACGACGAGGCGGCGCGGATCGCCAAGCGTGCGCATGCCGAAGGGCTGACGCTGAGGGAAGCGGCACTGGCGCTGGGATCGGTCGACGAGGCGACGTTCGACCGGCTCGTCCGGCCGGAGACGATGGTGGGCCGGTGAGCCGGAACTTCGCCGCGGTTGCGGCGCTATGCCCGGCGAAGGAGATCGCGACGTGAGTGCAACGACTGTGGGCGGCCTGATCGGCGGCCTGATCGACAGCATGGGCGGGGACGACGGCGTCGGCGACGGCGTCATCAAGGGGGCGATCGCCGCCAACGTCCTGAAGTTCGTCGTGCCACTGGCCGTCACCTATGCAGTGGGTTGGGCCGTGCTGAAGGGCGCGGCCGAACTGAAGGACACCGTATTCGGAGAAGTTGAATGATCGGGAAGATTATCGGCGCACTGGTGGGCCGCGAGATGGACCGCCGCGATGGATCGGGCGGACTGAAGGGCGCGGCGCTCGGCGCGCTGGTCGGCGGCGGGCTGCGGCGGCTGGGTCCGCTCGGCATGATGCTGGGCGGCGGCTATGTGGCGAAAAAGGCGTACGATCGCCGGCGCGCCGGCCGGCAGGCACCGCCCGTCGTTTGAAGCGGCGGCGCGGCTTCTGGCCGAACGATTCGCCCGGCGCGGCTTGACGCCCGCCGGTGCGGACGGCCAAAGGCGGGCATGGCGCATCATCCATCGACCGATCCGCACGGCCTGAAGCGTCGCGGCGTTCTGTTCGTCCTGTCATCGCCGTCGGGCGCGGGCAAATCCACGATCGCCCGGATGTTGCTGGCCGACGATCCCGAACTGGCGATGTCGGTGTCGGCGACCACGCGCGCGGCCCGGGAGGGCGAAGTCGACGGACGCGATTACCACTTCGTCGATCTGGAAGAGTTCCGGCGCATGGCGGCCGCGGACGAGTTCCTGGAATGGGCGCACGTCTTCGACAACCGTTACGGCACGCCGCGCGCGCAGGTCGAGGAATTGCTGGCCGCGGGCAAGGACGTGCTGTTCGACATCGACTGGCAGGGTGCGCAGCAGCTGTTCCAGATCGCGGGCGGCGACGTCGTCCGCGTATTCATCTTTCCGCCATCGATGACCGAGTTGCGCGCCCGGCTGGAGCGGCGGGCCACCGATGCGGCGGCGGTGATCGATGCTCGTATGGCGCGGGCGACCAATGAGGTAAGCCACTGGGACGGCTACGATTATGTCTTGGTCAACGACGATGTCGAGGCGTGCTTCCGCGGCGTGAAGACGATTCTGGCGGCCGAGCGCCTGCGCCGCTCGCGGCAGACGGGGCTGATCGGGTTCATCCGCCGGCTGACGCGGTAAGGCCGCGCCGGTTCAGCTGAGCCGGTCGATCTGTTCCGCGTTGAGCGACCCCGGCACGATCATGATCGGCACGGTCAGCGTACCCGCATCGGCGCCCGTGAAATGCGTCACCAGCGCGCCCGGGGCGCCGCTTGCCGCTGCGCCCAGCACCAGGGCGGCGATGTCGGGGTTGGCGGCGATCGTCTCCCGCACCACTTTCGGTCCGTCGCCGCCGCGCACCGTGATCGCGGGGGTGATGCCCGATTCCGCGAACAGGGCGCCCGCCGCCGTCGCGACGATGCCCTGCGCCTGCTGGAGCGCCTCTTCCTCGATCGTCGCTTGGACGCCGCCAAACGCGATGAATTCCTGCGGCGGTAGCAGGTTGAGGATCTCCACCCCGCCGCCCGTCTTCACCGCCCGGCGCGCGGCGAAGCGCAACGCGATCTCCGCCTCCGGACTGTCGTCGATCACGACGAGATAGATGCGCATGGCCGCCCCCTTCGATGCCCCGCTGGCCCCCCGATGTGCCGGTCATCGCGACGGGGCGCAAGCGGCAGGGGCGAGCGGCGGGGTTGACCGACGCGCGTCGCGGGGCGAAGGAGCATGCCCTTACGGAACGCCTGAGGACATTCATGTCGATCGAGATCAAGATGCCCGCGCTCTCCCCGACCATGGAGGAGGGCACGCTGGCCAAGTGGCTGGTGAAGGAAGGTGACAGCGTCAAGTCCGGCGACATCATGGCCGAGATCGAGACCGACAAGGCGACGATGGAGTTCGAGGCGGTCGACGAGGGCGTGGTCGCGAAGATCGCGGTCGCCGAGGGGACCGACAATGTGAAGGTCGGCACGGTCATCGCGATCCTGGCCGAGGAGGGCGAGGACGCCGCGTCGGTCGGCAGCGCGCCCGCCGCCAAGGCGGAGACGCCGCAGCCCGCCGATCCGCAGTTCAGGGGCTCGCCCGACCCGACCGATCCCAACAAGAAGGGCAACGAGGCCGAGGGCGGCGCCCGGACCGAGGATCAGGCCGAGGACCATGGCCGTCCCGCCGATGCCGGCCCCGCCGCCTCGACCGCAGCGTCGACCACTCCCGCCGCCAAGCCGGCGGCCGGATCGGGCGACCGCGTGAAGGCGAGCCCGCTGGCGCGCCGTATCGCCGCCGAGAAGGGCGTCGAGCTGTCGAGCGTGTCGGGCTCCGGTCCCAACGGCCGTATCGTGAAGGCCGATGTCGAGGGAGCCAAGCCGGGCGCCGCCGCTCCCCGGGCTGCCGCCGGCGATGCCGCCCCCGCCGGGGCCGCCGCTCCCGCCCCCGCCGCGAAGCCCGCGGCAGTGCCCGACATTCCGCATGAGGCGACCAAGCTGTCGAACATGCGCAAGACGATCGCGCGCCGCCTGACCGAATCGAAGCAGACGGTGCCGCACATCTACCTGACGGTGGACGTGCGCCTGGACGCGCTGCTGAAGCTGCGTGGCGAGCTGAACCACTCGCTGGAGAGCCGCGGCGTCAAGCTGTCGGTCAACGACATGCTGGTGAAGGCACTGGCGGTGTCGCTGATCGCGGTGCCCAAGTGCAACGTGATGTTCACGCCCGACCAGCTGATCAGCTTCAAGCGGGCCGACATCTCGGTGGCCGTATCGACGCCGTCGGGCCTGATCACGCCGATCGTGAAGGAGGCGGACACCAAGTCGCTGTCGGTCATCTCGACCGAGGTGAAGGACCTGGCCGGCCGCGCCCGCGACAACAAGCTTCGGCCTGAGGAATTCCAGGGCGGTACGGCATCGATCAGCAACATGGGCATGTTCGGCATCAAGCAGTTCGAGGCGGTCATCAACCCGCCGCAGGGCATGATCCTGGCGATCGGCGCGGGCGAGAAGCGGCCGTACATCGTCGATGGCGAGCTGGGCGTCGCGACGGTGATGTCGGCGACCGGCAGTTTCGACCATCGTGCGATCGATGGCGCGGACGGGGCCGAGCTGATGAAGATCTTCAAGGAGCTGGTCGAGCGGCCGCTGGGCATGCTCGCCTGACCGCGCGGGCGATGGTCCATCCCGACGAGATGCCGCCCGAGGGTCTGCCGGCGGTGCGCGTGATCGCGATGCCGGCGGACACCAATCCGTACGGCGACATCTTCGGCGGCTGGCTGATGAGCATGATGGACTCGGCCGCCGGCTCGGTCGCGTCGCGCCACAGCCATGGCCGTGCGGTGACGATCGCGGTGGAGGGGATGAGCTTCCACCGACCCGTGGTGGTCGGCGACGAGGTGTCCGTCTATGCGCGGCTGACCAAGGTCGGCCGGACGTCGATGACCATCGACGTCGAGAGCTGGCGCCGCGCGCGCCACGACGACCGGTCGTACAAAGTGACAGAGGCCAAATTCACCTTCGTGGCGATCGGCGAGGACCGCCAGCCCCGGCGGGTTCCGCCGCTTTCCCCATCCGACGCATAAGGAGCCGATACGTGGCTGACCAATACGACCTCATCATCCTGGGTTCCGGGCCCGGCGGCTATGTCGCGGCGATCCGGGCGGCGCAGCTGGGCATGAAGACTGCGATCGTCGAGCGCGAGCGGCTGGGCGGGATCTGCCTGAACTGGGGGTGCATCCCGACCAAGGCACTGCTGCGGACGTCGGAGATCTATCACTACATGACGCACGCCGAGTCGTATGGGCTCAGCTGCGAGAAGCCGGGTTTCGATCTGCAGAAAGTGGTCGATCGCAGCCGCAAGGTGGCGGGGCAGCTGAATGCGGGCGTGAAGGGCCTGATGAAGAAGAACAAGGTGACCGTGCACGAGGGCGTCGGCGCGATCACCGGCAAGGGCAAGGTGAGCGTCCGGCAGGGCGACAAGACGATCGAGCTGGCGGCGAAGAACATCATCGTCGCCACCGGCGCCCGCGCGCGCGACCTGCCGTTCGCCAAGGCGGACGGCAAGCGCGTCTGGACCTATCGCCACGCGATGGTGCCGACCGAGATGCCGACGAAGCTGCTGGTGATCGGATCGGGTGCGATCGGGGTCGAATTTGCCAGCTTCTACAACGACATGGGCGCCGACGTTACGATCGTCGAGATGCTGCCGCGCATCCTGCCGGTCGAGGATGAGGAAGTCTCCGCCTTCATGGACAAGGCGCTGGCCAAGCAGGGGATCAAGATCCTGACCGGCGCCGGCGTCGAGAAGATCGAGCCGGGTGCGGCATCGGTGAAGGCGGCGATCAAGGGCAAGGACGGCAAGGTCGAGACGGCCGAGTACAGCCACGTCATCGTCGCGATCGGCATCGTCCCCAACACCGAGGAGATCGGGCTGGAGGCGCTGGGCGTGAAGACCGATCGCGGCCACATCGCCACCGATGGTTTCGGCAAGACCAGCGTCGAGGGCATCTGGGCGATCGGCGACGTCACGGGCGCCCCCTGGCTGGCGCACAAGGCGAGCCACGAGGGCGTGATCGCGGTCGAGGCGATCGCGCAGGCGGCGGGCAACAAGGACGTCCACCCGCATGCGATGGACAAGGGCAACATCCCTGGCTGCACCTATTCCCGCCCCCAGGTCGCGTCGGTCGGCATGACCGAGGCGAAGGCCAAGGAGGCCGGGTACACGCTGAAGGTCGGCAAGTTCCCCTTCATCGGCAATGGCAAGGCGATCGCGCTGGGCGAGGCGGAAGGCTTCATCAAGACGGTGTTCGACGCCAAGACCGGCGAGTTGCTGGGCGCCCACATGGTGGGTGCGGAAGTGACCGAGCTGATCCAGGGCTATGTCGTCGCGCGCCAGCTGGAGACGACCGAGCAGGAGCTGATGCAGACGGTGTTCGCGCATCCGACCCTGTCGGAGATGATGCACGAGAGCGTGCTGGGCGCGTACGGCAAGGCCATCCATATCTGAGCGCGTCGTCGGTGATGCCGGGATGAGCCCGGCGTCATGGACAGGAACAGGGGGCAGGGGATGCGGGTGACGTTGGCGCTGACGGCGGCAGGAGCGATGCTCGCCGCCGCTCCCGTGGCCGCGAAGACGGTGGTCGTCACCGCCGCGCAGATGCTCGATGTGGAGCAGGGTCGCCTGGTCGACGAGCCCGTCGTGGTCATCACCGACGGCCGCATCGTATCGGTTGCCGGACGCGGCGGCGCGCGGCCGACGATCCCGGACGGGGCGGAGCGGATCGACCTGCCCGGCAAAACCATCCTGCCCGGCCTGATCGACATGCACGTCCATCTGGACGCCGATGCGCGGATCAGCGGGTACCGCCGGTTCGATTATACCGACAGCTTCTGGCAGGCGGTGGGCGTCGCCAACGCCCGTGCGATGCTGGCGGCGGGGTTCACCACGGTGCGCAACGTCGGGTCCGACGACTACAACGATGTCGGGCTGAAGCAGGCGGTGGACGGCGGCTATATCGCCGGACCGCGGATCGTGCCCGCCGGCTATGCGCTGGGATCGACTGGCGGGCATTGCGACGGGACGGAGGGGCTGCCGCCGCGGTTCGAGGCATTGCCCAATCCGTCCGTGGCGGATGGCCCGGACGGGTATCGCCGGCTGGTCCGGACGATGAAGAAATACGGCGCGGAGGTCATCAAGATCTGCGCGACCGGCGGTGTCCTGTCGCGGCGCGACGCGCCGGGTGCGCAGCAGATGTCCATCGACGAGATGAAGGCGGTGGCCGACGAGGCGCACATGCTGGGCATGAAGGTGGCGGCGCACGCGCACGGCACCGCCGGGATCAACGACGCGATCCGCGCCGGGATCGACACGATCGAGCATGCGAGCCTGGCCGACGCCACCTCGTTCAAGCTGGCGAAAGAGCGTGGCGCCTGGTTCTCCATGGATGTCTATGACGACGACTATATCCTGGCCGAGGGCGAGAAGAACGGGGTGCATCCCGAGTCGCTGGAGAAGGAGCGGCAGATCGGCCGCAAGCAGCGCGAGACGTTTCGCGACGCGTACCGCGCCGGGGTGAAGATGATCTTCGGCACCGACAACGGCGCGGTGTTTCCGGCCGGGCAGAACGCACTGCAGTTCGCCAAGATGGTCGAATGGGGCATGACCCCGATTGCGGCGATCCGGTCGGCGACGGTCGATGCGGCGGCGGCACTGGCGAGAGGCGATGTCGGCGCGATCGTGCCGGGCCGCTGGGGCGACATCGTCGCGGTCGACGGCAACCCGCTCGCCGATGTGCGTGTGCTGGAGAAGCCGGTGATGGTCATCAAGGGCGGCGAGCCGGTCCGCTAGCGAGTGCCATCATGCTCCGGGCGAGTTGCGGCAGAGCCGGAACGCGTTTCTTGCCAGTGGGTTGAGGTGGTTACCCGTCAGGAGAACCGATGATGCCCGCCCAGCCCGTCCGCTATGATCCGTCCGTCGAGAAGATCCAGCCGGACGAAAGCGAGGTGATCGGGCAGCTGAAGGAGTCGTTCAGGGATATCCTGGAGACCACGTCGAAGGATTATGGGCATGCCGAGCGGTCGGTCCATGCCAAGGCGCACGGTATCGCCAAGGGTCGGCTGACCGTGCACGGCGACCTGCCGCCGGAGCTGGCGCAGGGGATGTTCGCGACGCCCGGCGACTACGAGGCGATCCTGCGCATCTCGACCAATGCCGGCGACCTGCTGGACGATTCGATCGCGCTGCCCCGCGGGCTGGCGTTGAAGGTGATCGGAGTGGAGGGCGAGCGGCTGCCGGGATCGGAGGGCGACGTGACGCAGGACTTCATCCTGGTCAACGGCCCGGCCTTCACGGCGCCCGATGCCAAGGCATTCGCCAAGAACCTGAAGCTGCTGGCCACGACGACCGACAAGGCGGAGGGCGGCAAGAAGCTGTTGTCGGGCGTGCTGCGTGCCGTCGAGGCGACGCTGGAGACGGTGGGGCTGGAATCGGCGACCTTGCAGCAGCTGGGCGGCGCGCCGCAGGTGCACCCGCTGGGCGAAACCTATTATTCGCAGACTGCCTTTCGCTACGGCGAGTACATCGCGAAATTCTCGCTGGCGCCGGTCAGCCCGGCGCTGACCCAGCTGACCGGCGACACGGTGTCGACGACGGATCGGCCGGACGCGCTGCGCGAGGTGGTGAACGAGGTGCTGATCACCCAGGGCGGCACGTGGGAGCTGCGCGTCCAGCTGAATCGTGATCTGGATGCGATGCCGGTCGAGGATCCGACCAAATTGTGGGATGAGAAGACCAGTCCCTTCGTCACCGTCGCGACGCTGGTGGTGGAGCCGCAGGCGGCGTGGGAGCATGGCGGATCGGACAAGGTCAACGACGCGCTGTCCTATAACATCTGGCACGGGCTGGCGGCGCATCGGCCGCTGGGCAACGTCAACCGGGCGCGCAACGAGACCTACAAGTTCTCGGCCGATTTCCGCGGGACGTTCAACGGCTGCCCGATGCACGAGCCGCGGCAGCTGGCGGACCTGCCTTGACGGGAATGGCCGGCATGGGGAAGGGCAGGGCATGACCAAGCTCTTCCACGTCAGCGACGTTCATTTCGGCAAAGAAGATCCGCAGGCGATCAGCTGGTTCGCCGAGCGGGTCGCGGCGGAGCGGCCGGATGCGGTGATCATGACCGGCGACCTGACGATGCGGGCGCGCACCCGCGAGTTCGAGGCAGGGGGCGCGTGGCTGAAGAGCCTGGCCGCGCCCGTGACGGTGGAGGTCGGCAACCACGACATCCCCTATTACTGGGATCCGATCCGCCGCTTCATCGCACCCTATACCCGCTACGCGGCAATAGAGCGGATGATCGAACGGCCGCTGGAGCTGACCGGCGTGACGATCGTGCCGCTGAAGACGACGGCGCGGGCGCAGTGGCGGATGAACTGGTCGAAGGGACATGTCAGCCGAGGGTCGCTGAAACGCGCGCTGGCGCAGATCGCGGCGGCCCCGAAGGGCAATCTGATCTTCGTCGCCGCGCATCACCCGCTGATCGAGGGCGGGACGAAGGGGACGGCGAAGACCTGGCGCGGCGAGGAGGCCCTGACCGAACTGGCGGCGGCGGGTGCGCATGCCGTGCTGTCGGGCCATGTCCACGACCCGTTCGACGTGCCGGTCAGCCGCGGGGACTGGACGGTGCGGATGATCGGCGCGGGAACGCTGTCGAAGCGGGTGCGCAACCATCCGCCCGCGTTCAACGAGATCCGGATCGACGGTGACCGCTTCGAGACGCTGGTCCGGACGCTGAGCGATGCGCCGAGCCAGTCGATCAGCAGCACCACCGTGTGCGGGACGGGCGCGTAGCCGGCTACAGCAGCCGGATCAGCATCAGCACCAAGCCGATCACCGACACGAACCATGCCACGCTGCGCAGCCAGGGCACACCGAGCAGGTAGAGTGGCAGATAGACGATGCGCGCGGCGAACCAGGTCCATGCGCCGATTTCGCCGATGCCGCCGCCACGGCCGCTGACCGTCAGGGCGAGGGCGAGCGCGACGAACGCCGGATAGGTCTCCTGAAAGTTCGACAGGGCGCGCGCTGCCCGGCCGGCGACCATACCGGCCGGCTTCTGCTCCCCGTCGCGGGGGCCGGCATTCCAGTCCAGACCGCGATCGGCGGTCGAGGTCTGCGCCTGGATGAACACCTGAACGATCAGCAGCACCACGGACCATCCGAGCAGCGTCATTTCCGTCGGCAAGGTCGTCATCGTCATTCCCCGTTCAGGCTTTCTGCCTGCGAGCATGCGCGCCACGCCGGGCGGTTGCAAGGAAGCCGGAGATGAGGAGGAGGATGGCAGGGGAGCTCGGACTCGAACCGAGGGCCTTCGGTTTTGGAGACCGACGCTCTAACCAACTGAGCTACACCCCTGTGCGGGGGCGGGCTTTAGCGTCATGTTCCGGATCGAGCAAGCGGGCATGTGCGTGGCCGGCACATCGCGGGTCAGGGCCGTTGACCCGGCGGCCGTGCCGACGTATAGGCGCGCCCGTTCGGGGCGACACCGCTCTTCCCGGGCATGCTTGAACATTGCTGGAATGGCAGGGGCCTCGGGCGGCCGTCAATGGTGCGCCCACAGGCTCCTTTTGCATTCGAGACAGGGTCCAGCAAAGTAACCAATTGAAAGGTGAAGGCTTCAATGCCCACGATCAACCAGCTGGTCCGCAAGGGCCGCGAGCCGCAGAAGGCCAAGTCCAAGGTCCCTGCGATGGAGCAGAACCCGCAGAAGCGCGGCGTCTGCACCCGCGTCTACACGACGACCCCGAAGAAGCCGAACTCGGCGCTGCGCAAGGTGGCCAAGGTCCGCCTGACCAACCAGCGCGAAGTCATCAGCTACATCCCCGGCGAGGGCCACAACCTGCAGGAGCACTCGGTGGTCCTGATCCGCGGTGGCCGCGTTCGCGACCTTCCCGGCGTTCGCTATCACGTCCTGCGCGGCGTGCTCGATACGCAGGGCGTCAAGGATCGTCGCCAGTCCCGCTCCAAGTACGGCGCCAAGCGTCCGAAGTAAGCCGACGAACCTGTTTCGTCATTCACGGCTGAAGTTTAGAAGGAAATTGAAATGGCACGTCGTCGTCGCCCAGAGAAGCGCATCATCCTGCCCGATCCGAAGTACGGTGATGAGGTTCTCTCGAAGTTCATGAATTCGGTCATGCTGGACGGCAAGAAGTCCGTCGCCGAGCTGATCGTCTATGGTGCCCTGGAAACCGTCGAGATCCGCGCCAAGCGCGAGCCGATCGGCGTGTTCCACGATGCGCTGAACAACATCAAGCCGGGCATCGAGGTCCGTTCGCGCCGCGTCGGCGGTGCGACCTACCAGGTTCCCGTCGAGGTCCGTCCGGAGCGTGCGCAGGCGCTGGCGATCCGCTGGCTGATCACCGCGGCGCGCAACCGCAGCGAGAACACGATGGCCGCACGGCTGTCGGGCGAGCTGATGGACGCCGCCAACAACCGTGGCAACGCGGTGAAGAAGCGGGAAGACACGCACCGCATGGCCGAGGCGAACCGCGCCTTCTCGCACTACCGCTGGTAGTGCCGGCGCTGCCAGTCTTGGAAGTGTCTCGAAACTGACCTATATCGTGGGGAGCCGGCGATGTGCCTGCTCCCCACATCGCTAAGGAAATACGATCATGGCCCGCAGCCATCCGCTCGATCGCTATCGCAACATCGGCATCATGGCGCACATCGACGCCGGCAAGACGACGACGACGGAGCGCATCCTCTACTACACCGGCAAGTCCTACAAGATCGGCGAAGTGCATGAAGGCACCGCGACGATGGACTGGATGGAGCAGGAGCAGGAGCGCGGGATCACGATCACGTCGGCCGCGACGACCTGCTTCTGGTCGGCTGAGGAGGGCAAGGGTCCCGAGCACCGCATCAACATCATCGACACCCCTGGCCACGTCGACTTCACCATCGAGGTCGAGCGGTCGCTGCGTGTGCTGGACGGCGCGGTCGCCTGTTTCGATGGCGTCGCCGGCGTCGAGCCGCAGTCAGAGACGGTGTGGCGCCAGGCCGACAAGTACGGCGTGCCGCGGATGTGCTTCATCAACAAGCTCGACCGGACGGGTGCGGACTTCTACTTCTGCGTCAACTCGATCGTCGAGCGCCTCGGCGCGCGTCCGGCCGTGCTGTATCTGCCGATCGGCATCGAGGGCGGCTTCAAGGGTCTCGTCGATCTGGTCGAGAACCGCGCGATCATCTGGCTCGAGGAGTCGCTTGGCGCGAAGTTCGAGTATCAGGACATCCCGGCCGACATGGCCGAGAAGGCGGCAAAGTATCGCAGCGACCTGATCGAGATGGCCGTCGAGCAGGACGACGACCTGATGGAGGCATATCTCGAGGGCAACGAGCCGTCGGTCGCCGACCTGAAGAAGCTGATCCGCAAGGGTACGCTCAGCATGGCGTTCGTGCCGGTCGTCTGCGGATCGGCGTTCAAGAACAAGGGCGTGCAGCCCCTGCTCGACGCCGTGGTCGACTATCTGCCGAGCCCGCTCGACGTTCCTGCGATCAAGGGCGTGAAGCTCGACGGCGAGACTCCGGACGAGCGTCCGTCGGACGACACCGCGCCGTTCTCGGCGCTGGCATTCAAGATCATGAACGATCCCTTCGTCGGTACGCTGACCTTTGCGCGCATCTATTCGGGCAAGCTCGAGGCGGCGTCGCAGGTGACCAACTCGGTGAAGGACAAGAAGGAGAAGGTCGGCCGAATGCTGCTGATGCATGCGAACGACCGCGAGGACATCCAGGTGGCCTATGCCGGCGACATCGTCGCTCTGGCGGGGCTGAAGGACACGACCACCGGTGATACGCTCTGCGCGATCAACGCACCGATCATCCTGGAGCGGATGGAGTTCCCCGAGCCGGTGATCGAGCTGTCGGTGGAGCCGAAGACGAAGGCCGACCAGGAGAAGATGGGCGTCGCGCTCAATCGTCTCGCCCGCGAGGATCCGTCGTTCCGCGTGTCGTCCGACGCCGAGTCCGGCCAGACCATCATCAAGGGGATGGGCGAGCTCCACCTCGAGATCCTGGTCGACCGCATGAAGCGCGAGTTCAAGGTCGAGGCGAACGTGGGCGCCCCGCAGGTCGCCTATCGCGAGTATCTCGGCAAGAAGGTCGACATCGACTACACCCACAAGAAGCAGTCGGGCGGGTCGGGCCAGTTCGGTCGCGTCAAGCTGACGGTCGTCCCCGGCGAGCGTGGCTCGGGCTTCCAGTTCTTCGACGAGGTCAAGGGCGGCAACATTCCGAAGGAGTACATCCCCTCCGTCGAGAAGGGCATGCGCGAAACCGCCGAGACGGGGTCGCTGATCGGCTTCCCGATCATCGATTTTGAGGTCCACCTGTACGACGGCGCGTACCACGACGTCGACTCGTCGGCGCTGGCGTTCGAGATCTGTGCCCGCGGCGCGATGCGCGAAGCGGCGCAGAAGGCGGGCATCAAGCTGCTCGAGCCGATCATGAAGGTCGAGGTCGTCACCCCGGAGGATTATCTGGGCGACGTCATCGGCGACATGAACAGCCGTCGCGGTCAGATCCAGGGCACCGACAGCCGCGGCAACGCGCAGACGGTCGAGGCGATGGTGCCGCTGGCCAACATGTTCGGCTACGTGAACCAGCTGCGCTCGTTCACCCAGGGCCGGGCACAGTACTCGATGCAGTTCTCGCACTATGACGAGGTGCCGTCGAACGTCGCCGACGAGATCAAGGCGAAGATGGCCTGAGGCGTACGGGGCCAGGCCAGCCTGGCCCCGGGACGTCCAAGGCCGGCCGGCGGGTCGGCTAGCCGAACCCGTCCGACGACACCGGATTCACTCCGGTGTCGGCCTTTCCCGCGAAACCCTTCCGATCGGAGGGACGCAGACGGGCGGGGGCTGGCGCAACCTTTCAACAGTCGTTATTGGGCCGCGTTCGCGTGGCCCCGGCGGCACCGAATTCGAATCAGAAGGTAGGAAAATGGCAAAGGCAAAATTCGAGCGGAACAAGCCGCATCTGAACATCGGCACCATCGGTCACGTCGACCATGGCAAGACGTCGCTGACCGCCGCGATCACCAAGGTCCTGGCAGAGACGACCGGCGGCACCGCCGTCGATTTCGCCAACATCGACAAGGCGCCGGAAGAGCGTGAGCGCGGCATCACGATCTCGACCGCGCACGTCGAGTACGAGACGACGAACCGCCACTACGCGCACGTCGACTGCCCGGGTCACGCCGATTACGTGAAGAACATGATCACCGGTGCCGCCCAGATGGACGGCGCTATCTTGGTCGTGTCGGCCACCGACGGCCCGATGCCGCAGACTCGCGAGCACATCCTGCTCGCCCGTCAGGTCGGCGTGCCGGCGATGGTCGTGTTCATGAACAAGGTCGATCTGGTCGACGACGAGGAAATCCTCGAGCTGGTCGAGCTGGAAATCCGCGAGCTGCTCAGCTCGTACGAGTTTCCGGGCGACGACATCCCCATCATCAAGGGTTCGGCGACCTGCGCGCTGTCGGGTTCGAACGACAAGTTCGGCAAGGACGCCGTCACCGAGCTGATGCAGGCGGTCGACGACTACATCCCGCAGCCCGAGCGTCCGCTCGACAAGCCGTTCATGATGCCGATCGAGGACGTGTTCTCGATCTCGGGTCGCGGCACGGTCGTCACCGGTCGCGTCGAGACCGGCATCGTCAAGGTCGGTGAGGAAGTCGAGATCGTCGGCATCCACCCGGAGGTCCGCAAGACCACCGTCACCGGCGTCGAGATGTTCCGCAAGCTGCTCGACCAGGGCCAGGCCGGCGACAATGTCGGCGCGCTGATCCGTGGCGTCGCCCGCGACGACGTGGAGCGCGGCCAGGTGCTCTGCAAGCCCGGCTCGATCAAGCCGCACACCGACTTCAACTCGGAAGTCTACGTGCTGTCGAAGGAAGAGGGTGGCCGTCACACGCCGTTCTTCGCCAACTACCGCCCGCAGTTCTACTTCCGCACCACGGACGTGACCGGCACCGTCGAGCTGCCTGAGGGCACCGAGATGGTCATGCCCGGCGACAACGTGGCGCTCGGCATCAAGCTGATCGCACCGATCGCCATGGACGTGGGCCAGCGCTTCACGATCCGCGAGGGCGGCCGTACCGTCGGCGCCGGCGTGGTCAGCGCGATCTCGAAGTAAGCGGACCGGGGCCGGCAACGGCCCACCGCAAACAGCCGCCCGGCGTGCCGAAAGGTGCGTCGGGCGGTTGCCTTTTTGTAGGAGCGTCTGTAAAGGCGCCCCTCCAGTTTCAATTGCGCTCTTTCTCCGTCGTCCCGGCTTCATGCCGGGATCTCAACCCGCCGGCGCGACGCTTGCGGCACGAGCCCCCGGCCTCAGTCGGGGTGACGGCCGGAGCCATCATCATTCGCATCGGTAGGGATCATGGACAGCAACATCCGCATTCGCCTGAAAGCGTTCGATCATCGAGTGCTCGATCAGGCGACCGGCGACATCGCCGACACCGCCCGTCGTACGGGCGCGCTCATCCGCGGCCCGATTCCGCTGCCCACGCGCATCGAGAAGTTCACCGTGAACCGCGGCCCGCACATCGACAAGAAGTCGCGCGAGCAGTTCGAGGTCCGCACCTACAAGCGCATGCTCGACATCGTTCAGCCGACGCCGCAGACGGTCGACGCGCTGATGAAGCTCGACCTCGCCGCCGGCGTTGACGTGGAGATCAAGCTGGCCTAAGGGCCAGCGGCGCGTCGCAGTCGACTCCGGTCCTGCGGCGCGACGGCATTTCAGAGATACCGCTGGCGACCCTGGTCGCCGGGTCTGCGTCTCCCGCCATGTTCTTGAGCGAAGGCTAGAGAACGACCAGCCCGGGGCGGGGCACGTATCGTATTTTCCGGGTTGGATGGGCTGCGACGGGATCATCGGTTCCGCTGCGGTCCGCAAGCACGTTCGGAATGGTCCGGGCGTGCCTCTGTCAAGGAGTGTGGATCATGCGCACCGGCGTGATCGCGAAGAAGATGGGGATGACCCGCCTGTTCCAGGACGACGGTCGGCACGTGCCGGTCACCGTCCTGCAGCTCGAAGGGCTTCAGGTCGTTTCCCGCCGCGAGATGGATACCGACGGCTACACCGCCGTCCAGCTTGGCGCCGGCGTCGCCAAGGCCAAGAACGTCGCCAAGCCGCAGCGCGGTCACTTCGGCAAGGCCGAGGTCGAGCCGAAGGCGATGCTGGCCGAATTCCGCGTCACCGAGGACAATCTCCTCGACGTCGGCGCCGAGATCTCGGCCGAGCATTTCGTCGCCGGCCAGCTGGTCGACATCCAGGGCCGGACGCAGGGCAAGGGCTTTGCCGGCGGCATGAAGCGCTGGAACTTCGGCGGTCTGCGGGCCACCCACGGCGTTTCGGTCTCGCACCGTTCGCTCGGTTCGACCGGTCAGCGCCAGGATCCGGGTCGCGTCTTCAAGAACAAGAAGATGGCCGGCCACATGGGCGACAAGTATCGCACGCAGCAGAACCTCGAGATCGTCGGTACCGACGCCGAGCGTGGCCTGATCTTCGTCAAGGGCTCAGTGCCCGGATCGAAGGGTGGCTGGCTGTTCGTGAAGGACGCGGTGAAGGTCAAGGCCCACGCCGACGCGCCGTACCCGGCCAGCCTGAAGGCTGCCGCCAGCAACAACAATGCGCCTGCCGAGACGCCCGCCGAGACTGCGGCCGCTCCCGAGGCCACCGAAGGCCAGGAGGGCTAAACAGTGAAGGTCAAGGTTCAGTCCTTTGCCGGCACCGACGCCGCGGACATCGAGCTCAACGACGAGGTCTTCGGCCTCGATCCGCGCGCCGACATCCTGCATCGCGTGGTGACCTGGCAGCTCGAGAAGCGTCGCGCCACCGCGCGCGGCACCCGCGAGCGTGCGGACGTCGCGCGCTCGGGCAAGAAGCTCGGTCGCCAGAAGGGCGGCGGTGTCGCCCGTCACGGCGATCGTCGTGCCCCGGTGTTCATCGGCGGCGGTAAGGCGCACGGCGCCCGCGTCCGCGATTTCAACCCGTCGCTGAACAAGAAGGTTCGCGCGCTGGGCCTGAAGATGGCGCTGTCGAGCCACGCCAAGGCGGGCTCGCTGGTCGTCATGGACAGCCTAGCGGTCGAGGGTGGCAAGACCCGGACGCTGAAGGGCGATCTGGCGAAGCTGGGCTTCGGCAAGCGCGCGCTGGTGATCGACGGCGCTGCCGTGGATACCTCGTTCGCGTTCGCGGCCGGCAACCTGCACGAGATCGACGTGCTGCCCGCGGTCGGCGCGAACGTCTATGACATCATCAAGGCCGATACGCTGGTGCTGACCCGCGCCGCGATCGAGCAGCTGGAGGCGCGCTTCAATGGCTAAGCCGCAGAAGGCCGGGGTGGACATCCGTCACTACGACGTCGTCCTCGCGCCGCACATCACCGAGAAGGCGACCCTGCTGTCCGAGCAGAACGCCGTCGTGTTCAAGGTCGCCAACAAGGCGACCAAGCCCGAGATCAAGGCTGCCGTGGAGGCGCTGTTCGGCGTCACCGTCACCGGCGTCAACACGATCGTCCAGAAGGGCAAGACGAAGAAGTGGAAGGGCGTGCCCTACACCAAGTCGGACGTGAAGAAGGCGATCGTGACGTTGAAGGACGGCGAGTCCATCGACGTGACCACGGGGGCGCAGGGCTGAGATGGCACTCAAGCAATATAATCCGACGAGCCCGGCCCGCCGCGGCCTGATCCTCGTCGACAAGTCGCAGCTCTGGAAGGGCAAGCCGGTCAAGGCGCTCGTCGAGGGCAAGAACAAGACCGGTGGCCGTAACAACAAGGGCCATGTGACCAGCCGCGGCATCGCGGGCGGCCACAAGCAGAAGTACCGGTTCATCGACTTCAAGCGTCGCAACTGGGACGTCGAGGGCACGGTTGAGCGGCTGGAATATGATCCCAACCGCACCGCGTTCATCGCGCTGGTCAACTATGGCACCGATGCCGACGGCAAGGTCGCCCAGGCCTATATCATCGCTCCACAGCGCCTCGGCGTCGGCGACAAGGTGATCGCGGCCAAGCGCACCGACGTGAAGCCGGGCAACGCCATGGAGCTGGGCCAGGTCCCCGTCGGCACCATCGTCCACAATGTGGAGATGAAGCCCGGCAAGGGTGGTCAGATCGCCCGGTCGGCCGGCACGTACGTGCAGGTCGTTGGTCGTGATCGCGGCATGGTGATCGTCCGCCTGAACTCGGGCGAGCAGCGCTACATCCATGGCGAGTGCATGGCGACGGTGGGTGCGGTGTCGAACCCGGACAACCAGAACCAGAACCTGGGCAAGGCCGGCCGTTCGCGCTGGATGGGCAAGCGTCCGCTGACCCGCGGCGTCGCCAAGAACCCGGTCGACCATCCGCATGGCGGTGGTGAAGGCCGGACCTCGGGCGGCCGTCATCCGGTCACCCCGTGGGGCAAGCCGACCAAGGGTGCGCGCACCCGTCACAATAAGTCGACCGACAAGATGATCATCCGGTCGCGTCATTCGACTAAGAGGAAGGGCTAACCATGGCTCGTTCAGTCTGGAAGGGCCCGTTCGTCGAACTGAGCCTGCTGAAGAAGGCGGAGACCGCGCAGGACTCCGGTGCGCGCTCGCCGATCAAGACCTGGTCGCGTCGCTCCACCATCCTGCCGTCGTTCGTCGGTCTGACGTTCAACGTCTATAACGGTCGCAAGTTCGTGCCCGTGTCCGTCAACGAGGACATGGTCGGCATGAAGCTCGGCGAGTTTGCGCCCACGCGCTACTTCCCGGGCCACGCGGCGGACAAGAAGGGCAAGCGCTGATGTCGAAGCCAGCATCCCCCCGCAAGGTCGGTGACAAGGAAGCGCTGTCGGTCGGCACGCAGATCCGCGGTTCGGCGCAGAAGCTAAACCTGGTCGCCGGCCTGATCCGCGGCAAGAAGGCGTCCGACGCGCTCAACATCCTGGCCTTCTCGACAAAGGGCATGGCGGTCGACGCGCGCAAGGTTCTGGCCTCGGCCATCGCCAATGCCGAGAACAACCACAACCTCGACGTCGACGCCCTCGTCGTCGCCGAGGCGTCGGTCGGCAAGTCGATCACCATGAAGCGTTTCGCGACCCGCGGCCGTGGCAAGTCCACCCGCATCCTGAAGCCGTTCAGCCGTCTGCGCATCGTGGTGCGCGAGCAGGAAGAAGCATAATGGGTCACAAGAGCAATCCCATCGGGATGCGGTTGCAGATCAACCGCACCTGGGACAGCCGCTGGTTCGCCGAGGGGCAGGACTATGGCCGTCTGCTGCTGGAGGATCTGAAGATCCGCCGGTACATCATGAAGACGCTGCCCCAGGCGGCGATCTCGAAGGTGGTCATCGAGCGTCCGGCCAAGCTGTGCCGCATCTCGATCTTCGCCGCGCGCCCCGGTGTCATCATCGGCAAGAAGGGTGGCGACATCGAGAAGCTGCGCAAGACGATCGGCGCGATGACCTCGTCTGACGTCTCGCTGAACATCGTCGAGATCCGCAAGCCCGAGGTGGACGCCCGCCTGGTCGCGCAGGGCATTGCCGATCAGCTGGAGCGCCGCATCGCGTTCCGTCGCGCCATGAAGCGTGCGGTGCAGTCGGCGATGCGCCTGGGTGCCGACGGCATCAAGGTGTATTGCGGCGGCCGTCTGGGTGGCGCGGAAATCGCCCGCTCGGAGAGCTATCGCGAGGGCCGCGTTCCGCTGCACACGCTGCGCGCGAACATCGACTATGCCGAGGCCGAGGCCCACACGTCGTACGGCGTGTGCGGCGTGAAGGTCTGGGTGTTCAAGGGCGAGATCCTGGGTCACGACCCGATGGCGACCGACCGGCTCATGATGGAGGCACAGACCTCCGGCGTGCGTCCGGCACGCGACGACCGTCGCTAAGGAACAAGAGACATGCTGCAACCGAAGCGCACCAAGTTCCGCAAGGCGTTCAAGGGCCGCATCCATGGCGATGCCAAGGGTGGCACCAGCCTCAACTTCGGCGCCTATGGCCTGAAGGCGATGGAGCCGGAGCGGATCACCGCCCGCCAGATCGAGGCGGCACGCCGCGCGATCACGCGTCACATCAAGCGCCAGGGGCGTTTGTGGATCCGCATCTTCCCGGACGTGCCGGTCTCGTCGAAGCCTGCCGAAGTCCGCATGGGCTCGGGCAAGGGTTCACCGGAGTTCTGGGCCGCCCGCGTGAAGCCGGGCCGGATCCTGTTCGAGCTCGACGGCGTCGAGGGCAAGATCGCCGCAGAGGCGTTCGAGCGCGCTGCCATGAAGCTCCCGATCAAGACCAAGGTCGTCGCCCGCCTGGGTGACACCAGCCACCTCGGAGGCGAGTAAGATGGCCACTGATTTCACCGGCCAAAGCGACGATCAGCTGACCGAGAGCCTCGGCCAGCTGAAGCGCGAGCAGTTCAACCTCCGCTTCCAGGCGGCGACGAACCAGCTCGAGAAGCCCAGCCGCGTGCGCGAGGTCCGTCGCGACATCGCGCGCATCAAGACCCTTCAGGCGCAGCGCACCAGCGCCGCGGCTGCCAAGTAAGGATACGTATCATGCCGAAGCGCGTGCTGACCGGACTGATCGTGTCCGACAAGGGCGACAAGACCGTGGTCGTGAACGTGGAGCGCAAGGTCAAGCACCCGCTCTACGGCAAGATCATCCGTCGCTCGAAGAAGTACCACGCCCATGACGAGGCCAACGAGTTCAAGGCCGGCGAGACGGTGCGCATCGAAGAGATCGCACCGATGTCGAAGCTGAAGACGTGGAAGGTCCTCGACCGGGTGAACACCCACGCGACCCCCGAGCGCGTCGACGTCGACGCGTAAGCGTCGGTCGTGACCCCTTTGTGGGTCACGGTCGGCACCGTCGTCGGAGGCGTTGCGCTTTCGACGCGGAGCGGTTAAGGGGCCGCTCCCCCGGCGCGGGTTCGCCCGCCGCCGGGGTCGTTATTTTCAGGCGGGGTTGGGTCGGAATCCACCCCAGATAAGAGAAGGAAGCAGGATCCATGATCCAGATGCAGTCCAATCTCGACGTCGCTGACAACAGCGGCGCGAAGCGGGTGCAGTGCATCAAGGTGCTGGGCGGCTCGAAGCGTCGTACGGCATCGGTCGGCGACATCATCGTCGTCAGCATCAAGGAAGCACAGCCCCGCGGCAAGGTGAAGAAGGGTGACGTGCACCGCGCCGTCATCGTCCGCACCGCCAAGGACATCCACCGGGCCGACGGCTCGACCATCCGCTTCGACGGCAACGCCGCCGTGCTGGTCAACAAGAACGAGGAGCCGATCGGCACCCGTATCTTCGGGCCGGTGGTGCGCGAGTTGCGTGGCAAGAAGCACATGAAGATCATCAGCCTCGCGCCGGAGGTGCTGTAATGGCCGCCGCCAAGATCAAGAAGGGTGACCGCGTCATCGTCCTGTCCGGTAAGGACAAGGGCAAGACCGGTACGGTGACGCTGGCCATGCCGAAGGACGGCAAGGTCGTCGTCGAGGGCGTCAACGTCGCCACCCGTCACCGCAAGCCGACCCAGGCCGAGCCGCAGGGCGGCTTGGTCAAGGTGGAGGCTCCGATGCACGTCTCGAAGGTCGCGCACGTGACCGCCGACGGCAAGCCGACCCGCGTCCGTTTCGAGACGCAGGATGGCAAGAAGGTCCGCGTGGCCGTGAAGTCCGGGGAGAAGATCGATGGCTGATGCCTACAAGCCCCGGATGAAGGGCATCTATGACGACACGATCGTCAAGGCGATGACCGACAAGTTCGGCTACGCCAACGTCAACGAGATCCCGCGGATCGAGAAGATCGTGCTGAACATGGGCGTCGGCGAAGCCACCCAGGACAAGAAGCGCGTCGACCAGGCTGCGTCTGAGATGGAGCTGATCGCTGGTCAGAAGCCGGTCATCACCAAGGCGAAGAAGTCGATCGCGCAGTTCAAGCTGCGCGAGGGTATGCCGATCGGTGTGAAGGTGACCCTTCGCCGCGAGCGGATGTACGAGTTTCTCGACCGCTTCATCACGATTGCGCTGCCGCGCGTTCGCGATTTCCGCGGGCTGAACCCCAAGAGCTTCGACGGTCGCGGCAACTATGCCTGCGGCATCAAGGAGCAGATCATCTTCCCCGAGATCAACTATGACCGCATCGACAAGGTGCGCGGCATGGACGTGATCGTCACCACCACGGCGAAGACCGACGACGAGGCGCGCGAGCTGCTCCGTCTGTTCGGCTTCCCGTTCCCGCAGGAAGAGGCCGCCGAAGAGAAGAAGGCGGCCTGACATCTCCCCGCTCCCCGGTTCGCCGGGGGGCGCTACTAGGAAGAGCTTAAGTCCATGGCGAAACTGAGTTCGATCAACAAGAATGAGCGTCGGAAGAAGCTGGTCAAGCAGTATGCCCCGAAGCTCGCCAAGCTGAAGGCCCAGGCCAACGACAAGTCGCTCGACGAGACCGAGCGTCTGATCGCGCGGCTGAAGATGGCCGAGCTGCCGCGCAACGCGAATCCCACGCGTATCCGCAACCGTTGCGAGATCACGGGCCGTCCGCGCGCCTATTATCGCAAGTTCCGTCTCGCTCGCGTCATGCTGCGCGATCTTGCCAACAAGGGCATGATCCCCGGCCTCACGAAGTCGAGCTGGTAAGGACCATTTGAGATGGCAGTGACCGATCCCGTGGGTGACCTGCTCACCCGCATCCGCAACGGCCAGCGCGCGCGCAAGGACAGCGTCCTTTCGCCGGCGTCGAAGCTTCGCGTCCGCGTGCTCGACGTCCTCCAGCGCGAGGGCTATATCCGCGGCTATTCCGAAGAGCAGATGGGCCCCGCCGCTGGCGTGCGCATCGAGCTCAAGTATTTCGAGGGCCAGCCGGCCATCAAGCACATCGCGCGCGTCTCCAAGCCGGGTCGCCGCGTGTACAGCGGCTCGCAGGAGCTGCCGCGCGTGATGAACGGCCTGGGCATCACCATCGTCTCGACGCCGAGCGGCGTTTTGTCCGACGCGGAAGCGCGCGAGCAGAATGTCGGCGGCGAAGTGCTCGCGGAGGTCTTCTGATGAGCCGCATCGGCAAGAAGCCGGTCAGCGTACCGGCCGGGGTGACCCCGACGATCGACAATGGCATCATCAGCGTCAAGGGCCCGAAGGGCACGCTGACGATGCCGCTGCGTGACGAGATCAGCTACACGCTGGAGGACGGCGGCATCTCGGTGCAGCCTGCCAACGACACCAAGCGCGCTCGCGCGTTCTGGGGCATGCAGCGGACCATGGTGCAGAACCTGGTGACGGGCGTGACGACGGGCTTTTCGAAGAAGCTGGTCATCACCGGCGTCGGTTACCGCGCCGCGGCACAGGGCAAGAACCTGAAGCTGCAGCTCGGCTACAGCCACGATGTCAACATCGACGTGCCGGAAGGCCTGGAGGTGAAGACCCCCGATGCGACCACGGTCGAGATCAGTGGCGCCGACAAGCAGAAGGTCGGCCAGCTGGCCGCCGAGATCCGTCGCTGGCGCAAGCCGGAGCCCTACAAGGGCAAGGGCATCAAGTACGACGGCGAGTTCATCTTCCGCAAGGAAGGGAAGAAGAAGTAATGTCCAAGGGTATGACACTCTTCGAGAAGCGCCGCCGGCGCAACCGTACCGCGCTGCGTGCGCGGGCCGGCACCCGGCCGCGCCTGTCCGTGCACCGCTCGGGCAAGCACATGTATGCGCAGGTGATCGACGACGTCGCCGGCCGCACCGTGGCCGCGGCCTCGACGCTGACGGCGCGCGATGCGTCGGGCGCCAACGTCGATGCCGCCTCCGCGGTCGGCAAGCGCGTTGCGGAGGCGGCGCTGGCGGCGGGCGTGACCAAGGTCGTGTTCGATCGCGGCGGTTTCCTGTTCCACGGTCGCGTCAAGGCGCTGGCCGAGGCGGCTCGCGAAGCCGGATTGGAGTTCTGATATAATGGCCGACAACAACGATACCCAGTCGCAGCCCGGCGAGAACGCCGTGGTTGAGGCTCCCGCCGGTGACGCCGGCGCTAACACCGGCGGCAACACCGGTGGCGGTTATCAGGGTCAGGGCGGCGGCCGTGGCCGTGGTGGACCCGGCGGCGGCGGCGGTCGCGGTCGTGGTGGCCCGGGCGGCAACCGTGGCGGTCGCGACGGCGGTCGCGGTGGTCGCGACAACCGCGGTCGCGGTGGTCCCGGCAGCGACGATGGCGGCGAGGAGCTGATCGAGAAGCTCGTCCACATCAACCGCGTGTCGAAGACGGTGAAGGGCGGCAAGCGCTTCGGTTTCGCGGCGCTGGTCGTCGTGGGCGACGGCAAGGGCCGTGCGGGCTTCGGCCACGGCAAGGCCCGTGAGGTGCCGGAGGCGATCTCGAAGGCGACTGCGGCCGCCAAGAAGAAGATGGTGCGCGTTCCCCTGAAGGATGGCCGCACGCTGCATCATGACGGCAACGGCCACTTCGGTGCCGGTCGCGTGACGCTGCGCTCGGCGCCGCAGGGCACCGGGATCATCGCTGGTGGTCCGATGCGTGCGATCTTCGAATCCCTCGGCGTCGCCGACGTGGTGACCAAGTCGATCGGCACGTCGAACCCGTACAACATGATCCGTGCGACCTTCGAGGCTCTGGGCGACCAGACCAGCCCGAAGTCGGTCGCGCAGCGTCGTGGCAAGAAGATCGCGGACCTGCTCGGTCGTGGCGGCGCCGACAAGGGCGTTGCCGAGGCCGACGCCGCGGCCGTCGTGGAGTAAGCGAGATGGCGACCATCAAGATCAAGCAGACCGGTTCGCCGATCCGCCGGACCAAGGATCAGCGTGCGACGCTGATCGGCCTCGGTCTCAACAAGATGCACAAGGTGTCGGAGCTGGAGGACAGCCCCGAGGTCCGTGGCATGATCCGCAAGGTTCAGCACATGGTGTCGATCGAGGGCTGACCCTCTCGTCCCATCGCGAAACAGCCGGGAAAGGCGGTGCAGGCCCACGGGCTTGCATCGCCTTTTTCTCGTTCTACCCCGATCTCGATCAATCGGGGGAATGGGTGTGGCGGGGGCCGTGTTCGACAGGGCGGTGGAGGACATCTCCGGACGTCCGATCGTAAAGGAGCTTCAGTCCCTGCGCGGGATCGCGGCCGTGATCGTGCTCGTCTACCATGCGGCACTGTACCTGGACTTCGGGGCAGGGCCTGCGTTCTGGATGACCACCGTGGTCAACGCGCACGCGGCAGTCGTCAGCTTCTTCGTCCTCAGCGGTCTGGTGCTCACCCTGTCGCTGATGCGGGCACCGCTGACACTGGAGGAGGTGGGCTTCTTCTATCTCCGCCGGGCCTTCCGGATCTATCCGGCGCTCTGGTTCGCCTGCGGTATCGCCACCTGCTTCTTCCTCGTGCTCGGCAACGCCACCTTGCCGGCCGCAGGGACCGCGTGGGCGAGCATGAACTTTGCCGTCTGGCCGCTGTCGTGGGCGAAGCTGGCGCTCGCGTTCGCCGGGATCAAGCCGTATCTGCCGGTGCCGATCTGGTCGCTAGCGGTCGAGTTGATCGGCTCGCTGGCCATGCCCTTGGTCCTCCTTTCGATGCACCGATCGGTCTGGGCGTTCGCGGCCCTGACCCTGGGCCTTGCCATCGTGTCGATACGGGCATCGACCGGTCTGGTCCTCGTTCCCAATTACCTCGTCGACTTCGCCCTCGGCGCAGGCATCGCGCTCGCGGTGCCGGCATGGCGGCGTGCCGCCCGCCGCGGCTGGGTCGTCGGCATCGTCGCGCTTGTCGGATTCGGCATCCTGTGGTGCGCGCGGCTGATGACCGGTGCAGATTTCGATCGGCTCTATCATCAGGGAGCGGCGGCCACGCTGGAAGGCGTGGGGGCGGCGCTGCTGATCGGCAGCATCTATGTCCGTCCCGATTGTTTCCGCCTGCTGGCCGGGCGCACGCTGATGTGGCTCGGCGACATTTCCTACAGTCTCTACCTGCTCCACTTGCCCGTGCTGGGGGTGGTCGGGGCGCTGGCGGGATGGATCGCGCCGGTATGGATCGGTGACCATCCCGGGATCGCGACACTGGCCTTGGTCGCTGCGACGGCGGCAGTGACGCTGCCGGTGGCGGATTGGGCGTTTCGCCGCATCGAACTGCCGACGATCGGCGCAAGTCAGCGCGCGCTCCGCCGGCTGAAGGATCGGCTGCATCCGCCGGAGGGGATGCCGATCGCCGGATGGAGCACGGACGCTCGGCCGACATGAGATGCGGGGGTGACATCGCGCATCCGCTCCGCTAAGGGCGCGCCTTCCATTTTCCATCAGCGCGACAAAAGCGAAAGCGAGTGCCAATCATGAAGCTCAACGAACTCCGCGACAACCAGGGTGCCCGCAAGTCCAAGATCCGCGTCGGTCGCGGCATTGGCTCGGGCAAGGGCAAGACCGGCGGTCGCGGCCAGAAGGGCCAGAAGAGCCGCGAGGGCGTGTCGATCGCCGGGTTCGAGGGCGGCCAGATGCCGCTGCACATGCGTCTGCCGAAGCGTGGCTTCAACAACATCTTCGCCAAGGATCATGCCGAGGTGAACCTGGGCGCGATCCAGATCGCGGTCGACGCGGGCAAGCTCGACGCCGGCTCGACCATCGATCACGCCGCCCTGAAGGCGGCCGGTCTCGCCCGTGGCGGCAAGGACGGCGTGCGCCTGCTGGGCAAGGGCGAGCTGACCACCAAGCTGAACTTCCTGGTCGCGGGCGTCTCCGCCTCGGCGCGCGAGGCGGTCGAGAAGGCCGGCGGCTCGGTCGAGGTGCCGGTCCTGGTCTCCGCATCGGAGAAGGCCGCCGCCAAGAAGGGCGTCAAGTACAAGGAGCGCGCCGCTCACAAGGCGTCGTTCAAGGCCTGACCTGAGCTCGGCTCCGGCACCCGTGCCGGAGCGGAATTTCGTCGGCAGGTTAGACAAGCCTGCGGGCGTGACTATATGGCGGCGGGGGGCGGCAAACGCTTACCCGCCGCATTGGTTTCCAGGACATCGATACGCATGGCATCCGCAGCCGACCAGATGGCGCAAAGCATCAACCTGGCGAAATTCGCCAAGGCGACCGACCTCAAGAAGCGGCTGTGGTTCACCATCGGCGCGCTGATCGTGTTCCGCCTGCTGTCCTATGTACCGCTGCCGGGCGTCGACCCGACCGCGCTAGGGCTGCTCAGCGAGAAGACGACGGGCGGCGTGCTCGACTTCTTCAACACGTTCTCGGGCGGCTCGCTCAGCCGCATGTCGCTGATCGCGCTGGGCGTGATGCCGTACATCACCGCCTCGATCGTGGTGCAGCTCGCGACCTCGCTCAGCCCCAAGCTGGCGGCGATCAAGAAGGAAGGCGAGAGCGGCCGCAAGAAGCTGAACCAGATCACCCGCTACGGCACCGTCGCGCTGACGGCGGTGCAGGGCTATTTCATCGCAGTCGGCCTAGAGGCGTTGGGCGCATCGAACGGCGTGGCCGCGGTGATCGAGCCGGGGATGACCTTCCGCATCGCCGCGGTCATCTCGCTGATCGGCGGGACGATGTTCCTGATGTGGCTGGGTGAGCAGATCACCAGCCGCGGCATCGGCAACGGCGTGTCGCTGATCATCATGGCCGGCATCGTCGCGCATCTGCCAACGACGCTGATCAACCTGCTGGAGGGTGGCCGCTCTGGCAGCCTGGATCCGATCCGGCTGATCGGCATCGTCGTCGCGGTCGTTGGGCTGATCCTGTTCATCTGCTTCATGGAGCGCGCGCAGCGCCGCATCCTGATCCAGTATCCCAAGCGCCAGACCCAGCGGGGGATGCAGGCCGATCGCAGCCATCTGCCGCTGAAGATCAACACTGCGGGCGTGATCCCGCCGATCTTCGCCTCGTCGCTGCTGCTGATGCCGCTGACCATCTCGCAGTTCGCCGGCCAGCGCGTGGCGGGGGAGAGCGCCTGGGGCGACTTCATCATCTCGCTGAACCAGTATCTCCAGCACGGCAGCCCGGTGTACATGCTGCTGTACGGTGCCGGCATCATCTTCTTCTCGTTCTTCTACACCGCCGTGGTGTTCAATCCCGAGGAGACGGCCGACAATCTGAAGCGGTACGGCGGGTTCATCCCCGGCATCCGGCCGGGCAAGAACACCGAGAACTACTTCGACTATGTGCTGACCCGCATCACGGTGATCGGCGCGGCATACCTGACGATCATCTGCCTGTTGCCGGAATATCTGGTGTCGGCGCTGTCGATCCCATTCTATCTCGGCGGGACCAGCCTGCTGATCGTCGTCAACGTGACGATGGACACGGTGACGCAGATCCAGTCGCACCTGCTGGCCCACCAGTATGGCGACCTGATCAAGAAGGCGAAGCTGAAGGGCGGCCGCCTCCGCTGATCGGCGGACGGACGGCATCCGGGCGACAAGGGGAGCGGCATGAACATCATCCTGTTGGGACCGCCGGGCGCGGGCAAGGGCACCCAGGCGGCGACGCTGGTGGCGGACCGCGGCATGGTGCAGCTGTCGACCGGCGACATGCTGCGCGCCGCCGTGAAGGCGGGCACGCCGGTGGGGCTGCAGGCCAAGGCGGTGATGGATGCGGGCGAACTGGTGTCCGATACGATCGTGTCGGCGTTGATCGGCGAGCGGCTCGATCAGGGCGTCGCCAGCGGTGCCATCTTCGACGGCTATCCCCGCACGACCGCGCAGGCTGAGGCGCTCGACCTGCTGTTGACCGAGCGTGGCCAGCAGCTCGACTGGGTGATCGAGCTCGAAGTGGACGAGGCGGCGCTGACCGAGCGGATCGTCGGCCGCTATACCTGCGCCGCGTGCGGGACGGGCTATCACGACACGTTCAAGCAGCCGCGACAGCCGGGCGTGTGCGACGTCTGCGGATCGACCGAATTCAAGCGCCGCCCGGACGACAACGCCGAGACGGTCGCCACGCGCATGGCCGAGTACCGGGCGAAGACCGCACCGATCCTGCCCTTCTACGAGGCGCGAGGCCTGGTTCGCCGGGTCGACGGCATGGCCGACATGGCCGTGGTGGGTGCGGCGATCGCCGCGATCCTCGACGAGAAGCCTCGATAGGGCTGCCCGGTCCTGTAAGGGCCGGTGGCGGTCGCGACGGTAAGATCCTGCATGCGCGGGGTGACCGGGCGAGAACGGCCCGTCATCCGTCCATGACGCATTTGTCATGGCCCGGTCACTCCCCGGTATCCCGACCGATTCTATCGCAACTGTCACAGGGTCCCCGCCGCCGCGACGGACCCGGACAGGTTACGAGAGATCGGTACCCGTACTCCCGGGGGTGCCGTAGGGCCGGCGGAAAGGATGCTTTCCGCCGGCTTTTCCTGTACGCGCGGCACGATCGCGAGCGAGACGAGCAAGGCCGATGACCCGCAAGATCCTGATCGTCGAGGACGACCCCTCCACCGCCGCCTATCTGGCCAAGGGGCTGGTCGAGGCGGGCTATACCGCCGAGACCGCGTCTGACGGTCGTGACGGGCTGTTCCTTGCCAGCGAAGGGGTGTTCGACCTGATCATCGCCGATCGCATGCTGCCGGGGCTGGACGGGCTGTCGATGGTCGGCGCGTTGCGTGCCGCCAGGATCCCGACGCCGGTGCTGGTCCTGTCCGCGCTCGCCTCGGTCGACGACCGGGTCGACGGGCTGAAGGCAGGCGCCGACGATTACCTGTGCAAGCCCTTCTCGTTCGCCGAGCTGTCCGCCCGGATCGAGGCGTTGGTCCGCCGCGCCGATCGCGCCGCGACGGAGCCGCAAAAGACCCGCCTGTCGGTCGGCGATCTGGAGATCGACCTGCTGTCGCGCCACGTCAGCCGGGCCGGCCGCCCGATCGCGCTCGGCGGGCGCGAGTTCAACCTGCTGGAATTCCTCGCCCGCCACGCCGGCCAGGTCGTCACCCGCACGATGATGCTGGAGAAAATCTGGAATTATCATTTCGATCCGGGATCGAACGTCGTCGACGTGCATATCGGCCGCCTGCGCCGCAAGCTGGAGGACGGATTCAACTCGCCGATCCTGCACACGGTCCGCGGCGCGGGATACCGGCTGGCGGCCGACGGCTGATGCGCTCCTTCTGATGCGCCTTATCTGATGCGGCTGTCGGTCACGGCGCGGATCGCGCTGCTGGCGATCGCGCTGGCGCTGGTATCAAACCTCGTCCTGGTCGGCTTCGTTTGGAAACAGACGCATGACGACGCGATCGCCGCGACCCGGCGCGAGATGATCGAGCAGTCCGATGCACTTCTGTCGATCTGGCGGCAGGGCGGGCAGGGTGCGCTGGCCATGGCGGTCAGGGACGCACGGCCGCCGGGCGACGTGTCGCTGGTGGTCGCCATGCTCGATCCGCAGGGGCGTCGACTGATCGGCTACGCGCCCGACCGTGTGACCGTGCCGTTGCGGCCCACCCGTTTCCACGTCGCGCGGCTGGGCGAGGAGGGCAGCTGGGGCCAGCACGATACCGGCTATCTCCTCCATCAGGTCGGCGGGAACTGGCTGCTGACCGGCCGCAACCTCGACGTGATCGAGGCCGAGCAGCGCGCGATCGAGAGCGCGCTGGCACTCGCCGTCACCCTGTCGCTGGCGCTGGGGATCGGCGCGGGACTGGTGCTTGCCCGCTATGTCGGCGCGCGGCTGGATCGCATCGCCGGCGTGATCGAGGCGGCGGGGCAGGGCAATCTGTCGCGCCGGGTGGAAATGGTGGCGGGCGGCGCCGACGCGTTCGATCGGCTCGCCGCGAGGCTGAACCTGATGCTCGGCCGCGTGGAGCGGCTGATGACGGAGCTGCGCGTCGTCACCGACAGTCTGGCGCATGATCTGCGCTCGCCGCTGGCCAGGCTGCGGACGAAGACCGAGCAGGCGGTGATGAACGCCGACCCGGCCGCGCGCGATGCGATGCTGGGCGGGCTGCTGGCGGAAACCGACGTGGTCATGCGCATGCTGACGATGGTGATCGAGATCAGCCGTGCCGAGTCGGTATCCCGCGATCGCTTCACCGATGTCGATCCGGCCGCGCTGATCGAGGAGATCGCCGACCTGTACGGCCCCGTCGCCGAGGAGGCAGGCCTGGGCTTCGTCGTCGAGGTGGACACGGCGGTGCCGACGATGCGGCTCCACCGGGAACTGATCAGCCAGGCGATCAGCAACCTGATCGACAACGCGCTGAAGCACGGCGCGGGGGGCGGAGAAGTGACGCTGCGGCTGTCCCCTCATCCGGAAGGAGTGGCGATCCAGGTCGAGGACCGCGGTGCCGGCATCGCCCCGGCCGACCGCGCCGTGGCGCTGCGCCGGTTCGGGCGGCTGGATACGGCGCGGACGACACCGGGCGCGGGGCTGGGCATGTCGCTGATCGACACCGTCGCACGGCTTCATGACGGGCGGTTCGAACTGGCCGACAATCGTCCGGGCCTGATCGCCCGCATCATCCTGCCCCGATCGTGATGCCGGTATAAATAGTTGTTAGTTTTCGCGTGTTAGAGGCACGGAATGACCGAGCCGACGTACCAGATCGAACCGGATGCCGCCAACGAGTTCCTGCGGCTGACGCTGACGGGCGATTGGAACGTGGACATCACCGTCCGCTTCGCGGCCGATGTCGCCGCCGCGCTCCAGACGATGATCGCGCATGGTGCCCGTCCCGGCCATTTCCGGACGCTGATCGACATGCGCCGCAAGAACCTGTTGCCGCAGAACGTCGCGGCGGAGTTCGCCAAGATGGTCCGGCCCGACTCGCCGTCGAAGCGGATCGCGATGCTCGTGTCCGGCGCGATCCATCGCATGCAGGCGAAGCGCATCGCCGATGACCGGCGCGCGGTGTTCGACAGCGAGGAGGACGCGCTGGCCTGGCTGATGGACGATGGCGTGCCGGCGGTGGTGGGGCCGCGCGCGGCCGCGTGACTACCGGCGGGTACCAAGACTGCCCGCTTTCCGCTAATGGGCGCCGATGGACGCCCTGACCGCCTTCGGCCTGTTCGCCGTCACCTTCATGCTGATCTGTTACGTGCTGGAGGATCGGGCGCCGTTCTGGACTCTCCTCTTCGCGCTGGGCTGCCTGATGGGATCGGCCTACGGCTTTCTGCAGGGGGCATGGCCGTTCGGGGCGGTCGAGTTGATCTGGTTCGTGGTGGCGCTCCGCCGTTGGGTCGGACTGCGAACAAAGGCGGCGGCGATCCGACCAGCCGAGGAACCGGCCGGTTGACACGGCGTTGCCGTGCGCTTAACTGACCCTCACTCCGTAACACCGGTTCCCGGCGGCGTCATCTGGCGCTCGTCGCCATCGTGCGTTCGGGGCCAACGCGTCGAGATAGCGGTCGTGCTGCCATGCCGATCGCTGTGGAGCTAGGAGATTACATCACATGGCACGTATTGCGGGTGTCAACATCCCGACCAACAAGCGCGTTATCATCGCGCTGACCTATATTCACGGTATCGGCCCGGCCAAGGCCAAGCAGATCACCGACAAGCTGAGCATTGCGGCCGAGCGTCGCGTGCAGGACCTGACCGATCAGGAGGTTCTCCAGATCCGCGAAGCGATCGACGCCGACCACACGGTCGAGGGCGATCTGCGTCGTGAGACCGCGATGAACATCAAGCGTCTGATGGACCTCGCCTGCTATCGTGGCCTGCGCCATCGCAAGGGCCTGCCGGTCCGCGGCCAGCGCACGCACACCAATGCGCGCACCCGCAAGGGCAAGGCGAAGCCGATCGCGGGCAAGAAGAAGTAAGAACGGTCCGCGGGACGGTTTTAGCTTCTCCTCCGTCGGAAACAGGTTCGAGGCAGGCCGCCTCCCGGTTTCCGCATCAGGGAAAAGGTCAGGAATTACCAAATGGCACAAGCACCGCAGCGTATTCGCCGTCGCGAACGCAAGAACATCACCGCCGGCGTCGCGCACGTGAACGCCAGCTTCAATAACACCATGATCACCATCACCGATGCGCAGGGCAATGCGATCAGCTGGTCGTCGGCCGGCATGATGGGCTTCAAGGGTTCGCGCAAGTCGACCCCGTACGCGGCTCAGGTCGCGGCCGAGGATGCCGGCAAGAAGGCCGCCGAGCACGGCGTCCGCACCCTCGAGGTCGAGGTGAAGGGCCCCGGTTCGGGTCGCGAGTCGGCACTGCGCGCGCTGCAGGCGGTGGGTTTCCAGATCACGTCGATCCGCGACGTGACCTCGATCCCGCACAACGGCGTGCGGCCGTCCAAGCGCCGGCGCGTCTGAGTACCGACGGATCGACCTTCCGCACCGGTTGACGAGCCGGTGTCCAGATTACCAAGCTATATCAGAGGCCGGCGCCCCACCGGCCTCCAACCCAGGGGAACCCCGTGGCTGTCAACGCAAAGAACTGGCAGGAACTCAAAAAGCCGAACGGCCTGGAGAAAAAGGGCGGTGACGGCAAGCGCAAGGCGACTTTCGTCGCCGAGCCGCTGGAGCGTGGCTTCGGCCTGACGCTCGGCAATGCGCTGCGCCGCGTGCTGCTCTCCTCGCTCCAGGGCGCGGCGGTGACGTCGATCAAGATCGAGAACGTCCTGCATGAGTTCTCCAGCCTCGCCGGCGTGCGCGAGGACGTGACGGACATCGTCCTGAACGTAAAGCAGATCGCGATCCGCATGCAGGGCGAAGGCCCGAAGCGCCTCCAGCTGTCGGCCACCGGCCCCGGCGAGGTGAAGGCGGGCGACATCGCCGTGTCCGGCGACATCGAGGTCATGAACAAGGACCTGGTGATCTGCCATCTCGACGAGGGCGCGACCTTCAACATGGAGCTGACCGCGGATGTCGGTAAGGGCTATGTGCCCGCCACTGCCAACCGTCCGGCCGATGCGCCGATCGGGCTGATCCCGGTCGACGCGCTCTACTCGCCGGTACGTCAGGTGTCGTACAAGGTCGATCCGACCCGCGTCGGACAGGACCTCGATTACGACAAGCTGACGCTGACGATCGAGACCGACGGCACCGTCACGCCCGAGGACGCGGTGGGCTACGCCGGCCGCATCCTGCAGGACCAGCTCGCGCTGTTCGTCCACTTCGACGACTCGTCGGTCACCCGTTCGGCCCCGATCGGCCAGGCGGCGGTGCCGGCGGCCGGTGCGGAGCCTGCGGGCGACACCCAGCAGATCAATCGCTACCTCCTGAAGAAGGTGGACGAGCTGGAACTGTCGGTGCGCTCGGCGAACTGCCTGAAGAACGACAACATCATCTATATCGGCGATCTCGTCGGCAAGACCGAGGCAGAGATGCTTCGTACGCCGAACTTCGGCCGCAAGTCCTTGAACGAGATCAAGGAAGTGCTGTCGTCGATGGGGCTGCGGCTGGGCATGGAAATCCCCGGCTGGCCGCCCGAGAACATCGAAGAGATGGCCAAGAAGCTCGAGCAGGAAATCATGGGCTGAGCCGCACGCGGATAGCGGCGCTATCCGCGAGACGGCACTAGTCCGGCCGGCGGGTCGGCTTCCAGCCGATCCGTTCGACGTAGAGGACGCGGCTTTGCCGCGGCCCGGTTGAACACCAGAACGGGTGTGATCTTTTGTGACTGTTCAGGGCAAATGGCGGTGGCCCTTCTACAACACCGCCTGGATCGGGGTACCTTATCCGGCCCCCCTACGAACGAAAAGGATTGATCATGCGTCATCGTGTTGGCGGCCGTAAGCTTCAGCGGACCTCGGCCCACCGCCTCGCCCTGTTCCGCAACATGTCGGCCGCGCTGATCAAGCACGAGCAGATCACGACCACCGTCGCCAAGGCGAAGGAACTGCGTCCCTATATCGAGAAGCTGGTGACGCTGGCGAAGAAGGGTGGCCTGTCCAACCGTCGCCTCGCCCATGCCCGCCTGCTCGACGACGCGCAGCTGGCCAAGCTGTTCGACGTGATCGCGACCCGCTATGCCGACCGCAATGGCGGCTATACCCGCATCATCAAGGCCGGCCCGCGCCAGTCGGATGCCTCGCCGATGGCGATCATCGAGTTCGTCGACCGCGACGTCTCGGCCAAGGGTCAGGATTCGGGCCCGGTCATGAACGACGACGAGGATTACGACGCCGTCGCCTGATCGGCGCCGTCGATCGCCTGCCAAGGGCCGCGTCTTCCATCCGGAAGGCGCGGCCTCTTTCGTTATCGGCCGCATCTCGCTATCGCGCCGCGATGGAACACCCCGACAGCATCCTCATCGTCGATTTCGGCAGCCAGGTGACGCAGCTGATCGCGCGCCGCATCCGCGAGGCGGGTGTCTATAGCGAGATCGCCCCCTTCCAGTCCGCGGACGAGGCGTTCGCCCGGCTGGCGCCCAAGGGCATCGTCCTGTCGGGCGGCCCCGCCTCGGTGGTCGATGAAGACAGCCCGCGCATCCCCCAGGCGATCCTCGACAGCGGCTTGCCGATCCTGGGCATCTGCTACGGCCAGCAGGCGCTGACCGCACAGCTCGGCGGCCGGGTCGAGAAGGGAATGGGCGGCGAGTTCGGCGAGGCGTTCATCGACATCGGCGCACCCTGCGCGCTGTTCGACGGCCTGTGGGCGGAGGGCGAGCGGCACCAGGTATGGATGAGCCACGGCGACCACGTCGCCGAACTCGCCCCCGGCTTCCGCGTCGTCGCCACCAGCCGCGGCGCACCCTTTGCCATCATCGCCGACGATGCCCGCCGCATCTATGCCATGCAGTTCCATCCGGAGGTCGTCCACACGCCCGACGGATCGCGACTGATCGCCAACTTCGCCCGGCACGTCTGTGGCCTTGTCGGTGACTGGAGCATGGCGGAGTTCCGGGCCGCCAAGATCGCCGAGATCCGCGAGCAGGTCGGTTCGGCCAAAGTGATCTGCGGCCTGTCCGGCGGGGTCGATTCGTCGGTGGCGGCGCTGCTGATCCACGAGGCGATCGGCGATCAGCTGACCTGCGTCTTCGTCGATGGCGGTATCCTGCGCCAGGGCGAGGCGGAGCAGGTGGTCGGCCTCTTCCGCGGCCATTACAACATCCCGCTGGTCCATGTCGAAGCGCAGACGCTGTTCATGAGCGGCCTTGCCGGCGTCACCGATCCGGAAGCCAAGCGCAAGTTCATTGGCAAGACCTTCATCGACGTCTTCGAGGCGGAGGCGAGGAAGATTGGCGGGGCCGAGTTTCTGGCGCAGGGGACGCTGTATCCGGACGTCATCGAGAGCGTGAGCTTCACCGGCGGGCCATCGGTGACGATCAAGAGCCATCACAATGTCGGCGGCCTGCCCGAGCGGATGAACATGAAGCTGGTCGAGCCGCTGCGCGAGCTGTTCAAGGACGAGGTCCGCGCCCTCGGGCGGGAACTGGGGCTGCCCGACATCTTCGTCGGGCGGCACCCGTTCCCCGGCCCCGGCCTGGCGATCCGCATTCCCGGCGAGGTTACGACCGAACGCTGCGACATCCTGCGAAAGGCGGACGCCATCTATCTGGAAGAGATCAGGAATGCAGGCCTGTACGACGCCATCTGGCAGGCGTTCGCAGTGCTGCTGCCGGTCCGCACCGTCGGCGTGATGGGCGATGCGCGGACCTACGACTCGGTGCTGGCACTGCGGGCGGTGACCTCGGTCGACGGGATGACGGCACAGGCCTTCTCGTTCCCGGGCGACTTCCTGCCGCGCGTCGCGACGCGGATCATCAACGAGGTGAAGGGCGTCAACCGGGTGGTCTACGACTATACGTCGAAGCCGCCGGGCACGATCGAGTGGGAGTGACCGGGGATCAGCGCGGCATCAGCGACGGTCGGTCCTCTAGGCCTGCCGGTCATGATGTGAGCGCCAGTCGGCGAGAGCGATGCGATAATCGCGATCGGCGCGGTCGCGACGGGCGGTAAGCCGGTCCAGCTCTCGGGCGTGATCGCGCTCGACCTGGCGACGATGGCGGGCCAGAAGCGCCTCCTGCGCCGAGAGTTCGCGCTGCTCGTGATCGAACCGGGCCTGTGCCTCTGTCATGGCGGCCTCTGCCTCGTCGAGCGTTTCCCTATCGGGTCGGGGCGGCGGGGGCGGCGTAGCAGGCGGCTTTTCGGTGACGCGCCGCGGCTGGGCCGTATCCGGCTGTCGCTTCGGCTTCTCCGGTGGACGGGACGGTGGCGGCGGGGCGGCGGCCAGCTGCTCGGCCGCCGATCCGCGCGATTTGCGGATGACCACCCCCGGCTGGGCGAGCGGCTCGGCGGACAGGGCAGGGTCGGTCACCAGCTCGGCGATGCCGCGGGCGAACAGGTCGCGGTCCGAGCCCCAGGCGGCGAGCGCCGCCTTTCGGCTGGGAGCCGCGACATAGGCGTCATGGAAGCCGATCGGGGTCCGAAAGACCTTGAGCCTGGGAGACCGCGCCATGCCGACACCACGCGGCAGGCACGCTTCGGTTCCGCCGAAGCTGCAAGGATTGGCGCGCCCGGCTGGATTCGAACCAGCGACCACAAGCTTAGAAGGCTCGTGCTCTATCCAACTGAGCTACGGGCGCGTGCCGATCGGGAGTTAGCGCGGATTGCCCGGCGACGGAACCGGGATCATAATGCCCGCCATGACAAAGGGCGAGCGGCGGGGCATCGATTTCCGCTATTACGATCTGGTGATGGCGGCGTTCGTCGCCATCCTGCTGCTGTCGAACGTGATCGGCGCTGGCAAGGTCGCGACGGTGCCGCTGCCGCTGATCGGGGATTGGCCGTTCGGGGCGGGTATCCTGTTCTTTCCGTTGAGTTACGTTATCGGCGACGTGTTGACCGAGGTATATGGCTATGCCCGGGCGCGGCGGGTGATCTGGGCCGGGACGGCGGCGGTGCTGTTCATGGCGCTGATGAGCTGGATCGTCGTCGCACTGCCGCCGGCGCCTGGATGGACCAACCAGAGCGCATACGAGGCGGTGTTCGGGCAGGTGCCCCGGATCGTTCTGGCGAGCGTCTGCGCCTTCTGGGCGGGCGAGTTCGTCAACGCGTACGTGATGGCGCGCATGAAGATCTGGACGGGCGGGCGCCACCTGTGGTCGCGGACGATCGGATCGACCGTGGTGGGGCAGGGGGTCGACAGCCTGATCTTCTACCCGCTGGCGTTCCTGGGCGCACCGGGATGGACGAGCGGGCTGGTGGTGGTGGTGCTGTTCACGCAATGGGCGCTGAAAGTCGGGTGGGAGGTGCTGCTGACCCCGGTCACCTATCTGGTCGTCGGCGCGCTGAAGCGGGCCGAGGGGGTCGAGATATTCGACGAGGATACCGACTTCACGCCGTTCCGGGCGCGGGTCTGAGCGCGGAAGGTAAGGCTAAGGTAAGGCATAAATCGATGTGGCGCGAAGGACCGACGCGACGCTTCGTGCGATCGATCGCGTCACCGGCATGCATGTCAAAGAACATGGCCGTGGGTACGGGAAATCGACAGTGTAGGACAGGTTTGTCCAGTGCATCGCTCGACAGCAGAGAGAAGGGCCGACCAGCGCCGTCGGCTGAGACGTCGCTCCGGATCGGCCATGGGCGCCGTCACCCGGCCAGACGGGATCGGTCGCCCCGGGCAGGTGGCCCGGCCCCGCTCGCTCGGGAGGCCCGCGGGATCAGGCGGCGATCGTTTCCATCAGGCCTTCGAACAGGCGACGACCGTCGGTGCCGCCGTGCGCGGCCTCGACCCGGCGTTCGGGGTGGGGCATCATGCCGAGCACGTTGCCCGCGTCATTGAGGATGCCTGCGATGTTGCGGGCGGAGCCGTTGACGGTGGCGGCGTAGCGGAAGGCGACGCGGCCTTCTCCCTCCAGCCGGTCGAGCGTCGCGGCATCGGCAAAGTAGTTGCCGTCGTGGTGCGCGACGGGGAAGCTGACCGTCTCGCCCTGCGCGTAGAGGCGGGTGAAGGCGCTGTCGGCATTCTCGACGACCAGCGACGCGTCGCGGCAGACGAAGGAGAGCTGTTCGTTGCGCATCAGCGCGCCGGGCAGCAGCCCCGCCTCGGTCAGGACCTGGAAGCCGTTGCAGACGCCGAGCACCGGCAAGCCGCGGCCCGCCGCCTCGACGACGGCGCGCATCACCGGCGAGCGCGCGGCGATGGCGCCGGCACGGAGATAGTCGCCATAGGAGAAGCCGCCGGGAACGGCGACCAGGCCGATGCCATCGGGCAGCGATGCCTCCGCATGCCAGACCATCGCGGGCGCGGTGCCCGTCACCTGCTCCAGCGCGACGGCGATGTCGCGGTCGCAGTTCGAGCCGGGGAAGACGAGGACCGCGGTCTTCATGCGCGCTCGATCCGGAAATTCTCGATGACGGTGTTGGCGAGCAGCTGGCGGCACATCGCCTCGACCGTGGCATCGTCGGTGCCGTCGGCAACCTGCATTTCGATCAGGCGGCCGACGCGCACGTCCTCCACCCCGCCAAAGCCGAGCGAGCCGAGCGCGTGGTGGATGGCGCGGCCCTGCGGATCGAGCACGCCGGGCTTCAGCGTGACATAGACCTTCAGCTTCATCACTTACCCCGCTTCTTGCGATGGCTGTCGAGGTCGAGCACCGCGGTTTCCTCGCCCTCCGGCATAAGGCCGAGGCGGCGGGCAACCTCTTGATAAGCCTCTGCTTCCCCGCCCAGATCGCGGCGGAAGCGATCCTTGTCGAGCTTTTCGCCCGAGGCCATGTCCCACAGGCGGCAGCCATCGGGGCTGATCTCGTCGGCCAGGATGATGCGGCCGTAATCATCGTCCCACACCCGGCCGAATTCGAGCTTGAAGTCGACCAGGCGGATGCCGACGCCGGCGAACAGGCCACACAGGAAATCGTTCACGCGGATCGCCAGATCGGCGATGTCGTGCATCTCGTCCTGGCTGGCCCAGCCGAAGCAGGCGATGTGCTCCTCGGAGACCATCGGATCGCCGAGCGCATCGTCCTTGTAGTAATATTCGATGATCGTGCGGGGCAGCTTCGTCCCCTCCTCGATCCCCAGCCGCTTCGACAGCGAACCGGCGGCGACGTTGCGCACGACGACCTCGATCGGCACGATCTCAACCTGGCGAACCAGTTGCTCGCGCATGTTGAGACGGCGGATGAAGTGCGTCGGCACGCCGATATGATCGAGCAGGGTGAACACATGCTCGGAAATGCGATTGTTCAGCACCCCCTTGCCGTTGATCGTGCCCTTTTTCTGCGCGTTGAACGCGGTGGCATCATCCTTGAAATACTGGATGATCGTGCCCGGCTCGGGACCCTCGTAGAGGATCTTGGCCTTGCCCTCGTAGATCTGGCGGCGGCGAGCCATCGGGTTCCCTTCGGAAACGGGTGAACCGACACCGCAAGCGGAGTGCGCGCGGGCCGGGCCTGGAATGAGGTCGCGCCTATAGGGGAAGGGCGCGGGGGGTGCAATCAGGTGGTGGCGTGCGGACTGACGATGCGGGCATGGAGCAGCGCCTGCATGTCGCGGCGGCCATCGGCGATCAGCGGGATGGACACCGCGCCGGGCAGCACGCTGTAGACGATGCGGTAGCGACCGAGCAGGGTCTGGCGAAAGCCGCATTGCCCGGCATCCATCAACTCCCGGGGGCGGCTGCCCCGGTCGGGGAAGGAGGCCAGGCTGTCGACGCAGTCCAGCAAGGATGTGAAGAAGTCCTCTGCCTCGTCGCGACCACGGTGCTCCGCGATGTAAGCGGCGATCTCGCGTGCATCCTGGAGAGCGGCGGGAGTAAGCTTGACGCCGTACCGCATGGTCAACGCGTCAGGATCTCGTCACGCAGTCCTTCCAGCGCTTCACGGGCAGGAAGTACCCGGCCCGTTCGGACATCCTCCATGCCGAGCGCCAGGATCTTGAGCAGCGCCAGTGTCTCCTGCGTGCGTTCGTACTCGCGGACGTCCTGGAGCACCGCCTTCGCCTCGCCGTTCTGGGTGATGACGATCGGCGCGCCGCCGTCGTTCAGTTCGGCAATGATTTCAGCGGCGTTCGCCTTGACGTAGCTGATCGGCTTGATCTGGGTGGACAGGCGCATGATCATCTCCGGACCGAATATGGTCCTTATATAGGATGTTTCCCCGTCAAGGGCAATCAGGTGACCGCCTGTCGCTGCCGATATTCGGGGGCCATGTAGCTGCCGCTCGCGATCACATCGCACAGGATTTCGCCGGCCTTCGCCACGTCTTCGTGGCTGAGATAGAGGGGCGTGATGCCGAGGCGGAGGATGTCGGGATCGCGGAAATCGCCGATGACGCCGCGGGCGATCAGCGCCTGGGTGAGGGCGTGGGCGTGGGGGTGGCGGAAGCTGATGTGGCTGCCGCGGTCGCTTGGATCGGTGGGGGTGACGCAGTCGAGCCCGGCGGCGGCACCGGCGGCGGCGAGGATGTTCCAGAGGCTTGCGCTTTTGGCCCACAGGGCATCGCGGTCGACCGCTGCCCACAGGTCGAGCCCGGCCTCCAGCGCGGCCATGGCGAGCATCGGCGGGGTGCCGGCGAGCCAACGTTTCATCCCCGGTGCAGGCGCGTAAGCATCGGAAAAGGCGAAAGGTTCGGCGTGCCCCATCCAGCCGGACAGCGGGCTTGCCAGACGATCCTGCCAGCGGCGGGCGACGTAGCAGAAGGCGGGCGCGCCGGGGCCGCCGTTCAGGTATTTATAGGTGCAGCCGACCGCCAGATCGGCACCCGCGCCCGTCAGGTCGATGGGAACGGCGCCGACCGAGTGACTGAGATCCCACAGGATTATCGCGCCGGCCGCATGGGCGGCGCGGGTGAGGGCGGGCATGTCGAACCGCTCGGCGGTCTTGTAGTGGACATGGGTGAGGAGGACGACGGCGACCCGGTCGTCGAGTGCGTCGACGATGCCGCCCCGCTGGACGACGCGGAGGGTGGCGCCGGGACTCGCGGCGACGACGCCCTCCGCGATGTGGAGGTCGGTGGGGAAGTTGCCGGCCTCGCTGAGGATGACCGTCCGTTGAGGATCGATGCGAAGACCGGCCGACAGGAGCTTGTAAAGATTGGCCGATGTGGAGTCGCCGACGATCACCTCGTCCGCATCCGCGCCGATCAGCGGGGCGATCTTCGCACCCAGCCGGACGGGCGCATCGATCCAGCCCTCGTTCCAGCTGCGGATCAGGCGGTCACCCCATTGGCGCTGCACCATGTCGTCCATCGCCGCCACGGTGGCGCGGGGAAGGGGGCCGAGCGAGTTGCCGTCGAGATAGATGATGCCGTCCGGAATCGCGAAGCGATCGCGGTAGCGGGCGAGCGGATCGGCCGCGTCAAGTGTACGTTGATCGTCAATGTTCACTTGACGGACTCCATGATCAGGCGGCGGGCGGCGGCCCAGGCGGCGGTGTCGGGGGCGATCAGCTCGACATGGCCGGTCGCGGGGACGGTGTGGAGCGTCGCGCGGTCGCCGGCGGCGGTCGCGCGGGCGACATAGTCGGTCGCGAGGCGATAGGGGATGATCCGGTCCTCGCGCCCGTTGACCAGATCCTGGCGGACGCCGAGCGGGAGGAGCGGCGGGATCGAGGTGTCGGCGAAGCGATCGGGCCGGTCGCCGGTCAGGCGGGCGACGACCGCGGTGCCGCAGCCATTGTCGGGGCTGGCCTCGGTCGCGGCGAGATCGGGCAGGCCGCCCAGCACGATCGCACGGGCGATCGGCAGCGGATCGGCGGTGCGCAGTGGACTGGCGGCGGGCAGGCGCGGGCGGGCGGCGAGCCAGAGCGCGAGGTGGCCGCCGGCGGAATGGCCGACCGCGACGGTGCGGCGAAGGTCGAGCCCGAGGGCGGACGCGTCGGTGCGCAGCCGGTCGGCGGCCGCGGCGACGTCGCGGAAGGTGCCGGGATAGCCGCCGCCGGCGCGGTCGACGCCGCGATACTCGATGTTCCAGACGGCAACGCCGTGGCGGCGCAGATCGTCGGCGATCCAGTTCATCAGCGTGCGATCGGCGATGTCGGTCTGCCAGCAGCCGCCATGGACCATGATCGCGACCGGGTGCGGGCCCGCGCCGTCGGGCAGCCAGAGATCGACCACCTGCAGCGCGTCGTCGCCGTAAGCGATCGTGCGGGTGGGCGCGGGGCGCGGGCGGCTCTTCAGGTCGGGCCAGGTCAGGAGCGGCTTCGGCAGGTCGGCGGCCATGGCGGGTCCGGGCAGGAGAAGGGCGGTCAGGGCGAGAAGGCGAATCGGCATGGGGCGTGGGTAGCATTGTCGTCATCGCCGCGCAGGCGGGGATCCATGGACGCCGGGGTTTGGGAGGAGCCGTGACGTCTGCGTGTAGATCCCCGCCTGCGCGGGGATGACCATGGGAATATGTCGAGTCCGCCCCGGGCCGACCCACCCCCAGCCCCTCCCTTGTCCAGGGAGGGGAGAGGGAAACGTTCAGGCCGCGACTTGCCCTGTCGTAGGCAGCGGGAAGCGGTGCGATCCTTGCCCTTGGCGGACAGATCGCTATGACGACGGAACATATGGCGACCGACCTCACCGGCCCCGACACGCCGATCGGCATCTTCGACGCTCCGTTCGACTCCGCCCTGTCGGAGCGGTACCTGGTCTATGCGCTGTCGACGATCACGGCGCGGTCGCTGCCCGATGTGCGCGACGGGCTGAAGCCGGTGCACCGGCGGCTGCTGTGGGCGATGCGGCTGCTGCGGCTGGACCCGGCATCGGGGTACAAGAAGTGCGCGCGCGTCGTCGGCGACGTGATCGGCAAATATCATCCGCACGGCGACCAGTCGGTCTACGACGCGATGGTGCGGCTGGCGCAGGATTTCGCGCTCCGGTACCCGCTGGTCGACGGGCAGGGCAATTTCGGCAACATCGACGGGGATAACGCCGCCGCGTACCGCTATACCGAGGCGCGGCTGACCCAGGTCGCGATCGACCTGATGGATGGCCTGGACGAGCAGGCCGTCGATTACCGCCCCACCTATAACGGCGAGGAGCAGGAGCCGGAGCTGTTCCCCGGCATGTTCCCCAACCTGCTGGCCAATGGCGCCAGCGGGATCGCTGTGGGCATGGCGACGAGCATCCCGCCGCACAACGCCGCCGAGCTGCTGGACGCGGCCATCGCGCTGGTCGACGATCCGGCGGCCGACGTGATGGCGCATGTGACCGGCCCGGATTTCCCGACCGGCGGGCTGGTGGTCGATCCGCCGGCGGTGATCGCGGAGAGTTACCGGACGGGACGCGGCAGTTTCCGGGTGCGGGCGCGCTGGTCGGTCGAGAAGGAGAAGGGCGGCGGCTGGCAGGTCGTGGTGTCCGAGATCCCGTACGGCGTGCAGAAGGGCAAGCTGATCGAGCAGATCGCGGCGCTGATCAACGACCGCAAGCTGCCGATCCTGGCCGATGTGCGCGACGAATCGGATGCCGAGGTGCGCATCGTGCTGGAGCCGCGCAGCCGCACGGTCGATACGTCGGTGCTGATGGACGGGCTGTTCCGGCTGACCGAGCTGGAAACGCGGGTGCCGCTGAACCTGAACGTGCTGGACAAGGAACGCACGCCGCGGGTGATGAGCCTGCGCGACGCACTGTACGCGTGGGTCGAGCATCAGTTCGTGGTGCTGGAGCGGCGCACGCGCCACCGGCTGGACAAGATCGCCGACCGGATCGAGCTGCTCGACGGATATCTGATCGCGTACCTGAACCTGGACCGCGTGATCGAGATCATCCGGACCGAGGACGAGCCCAAGCAGGTGATGATCGCCGAATTCGCGCTGACCGACCGGCAGGCCGAGGCGATCCTGAACATGCGACTGCGCAGCCTGCGACGGCTGGAAGAGTTCGAGATCCGCAAGGAGCGCGACGGGCTGGACAAGGAACGCCAGAAGCTGGCCGCCCTGCTCGACAGCCCGGCCAGGCAGAAGACGCGGATGAAGCGCGATATGGAGAAGATCCGCGACCGCTATGGCCCCGACACGCCGCTGGGCAAGCGGCGGACGACGATCGAGGAGGCGGCGCCGACCCGCGACATCCCGCTGGAGGCGATGATCGAGCGCGAGCCGATCACCGTCATCCTGTCGCAGCGCGGCTGGATCCGGGCGATGCGCGGGCATGTCGATCTGGCATCAGCCGAGACGCTGAAGTTCAAGGAGGGCGACGGCCCCGCCTTCGCGTTCCACGCGCAGACGACCGACAAGCTGCTGCTGGCCGCGGAGAATGGCCGGTTCTATACGCTGGGCGCCGACAAGCTGCCGGGCGGTCGCGGCTTCGGCGAGCCGGTGCGGGCGATGATCGATCTGGAGGGGCAGACCGGGATCGTCGCGTTGCTGCCCGCCAGCCGCACCGCGCGGCTGTTGCTGGTGGCGAGCGACGGGCGCGGCTTCATCGTGCCGGTGGCCGAGACGATCGCCGAAACGCGCAAGGGCAAGACGGTGATGACGCCGCGCACCGGCGCGAAGCTGAAGATCGTCCGCCCGGTGCTGGCGGCGCACGATTACGTCGCGGCGATCGGCGACAACCGCAAGATGCTGGTCTTCCCGATCGCCGAACTGGTCGAGATGACGCGCGGACAGGGGCTGCAGCTGCAGCGATATCACGACGGCGGCCTGTCGGACGCGATGACGTTCGTGTTCGCCGACGGGATCAACTGGACGATGGGCGGCGACAGCGGCCGGGTGCGGACCGAGACCGACCTGTCGGCGTGGCGCGCGGCACGCGGCGCGGCGGGCCGGATGCCGCCGACCGGGTTCCCGCGGGATAATCGCTTCGGGTGAACGGGCGGCGCGGCAGGCGCGGGCGGTGGTGGATCGGGGGCCGGCTGATGGCGGGCATGTTGCAATGTTGGCGAGCTTCGCGCGACCTGCGTCGGCAAGCCGCATCGCGTCTCCGTTTGCCACGACGACAGACTCCGGCCGAACCAACGTCGACCGTTTCCGCCCAATCTGCGGCTCGTCCGTCCTTTATGACGTTGGAATGCGTTCCGGCATGATCTCCGTTCCGACATGAGCATTCGCATCTGTTGCCTTTGCTTTGCCCATGGTTCAGGTGTTCAAGCAGCGGCGCGTAGCTTGGTGTACGGTCAACGGAGAGTAGGCGGTGGTTCCCTCAGGAAATGGTGAACTGGAAATGACAGCTATGGGTGATTTATGCCCATCGCGATAAACCGGTTGCTTAAAATTTAACCGTTGAGACGCCAAGCTTCAGTTATGACGACTAGAACACCGCTTTGGGATTCCATCCGCAATATTTTCGATCGCGGCCGGAATTATCTAGCAACAGGGTCGCTCCTGTTTTGCCGCAGGCCAGCATCACCGAGAATAACCGGCATTATGACGCGCGAGGTATACGATCTGATCGCCGGGCTGGACGATGTCAGGATGATCACTCCGCCGAATCCGCCCCATCTACCTATTGCGACGTTCGAGTTCGAGCGTGCCGGCTACAAATACGAAGTCCAGCTCCAGTCACTCAATGGCTTCCAGGGTGTCGATCCGGGTAGTCGGTATGATACGTCGGTGAGCGTCATCCTTGCTTTATCCCGCTGGCTTATCCCCGATGCTACCACTGAGGAGATGAGCACGCTCAACGCAAAATATTTGAACTGCCGTGCGGTAAAGATTGACGATTTCGTTGAATTCGCTGTCGTTTCGCGTCTGCTGTTTGTTCGTGGACACGAGCGCTCGACGATTAAAGAGATGATCCAGTCTCTCGTTTCCGAAACTGAAGATTTCATTCAGGGCCTTATGTCGTCCCGATAGACTGAGGCGAGCGAAGGTATACGCGACATGTTCGCTATGCGGTAGAGGCACGGGTCCGCAGCGTAATCAGACTGTGCAAGGCGCGGTTGAAGTGGCGTCACCTCCTCCATAGCCGACATTAGAACTTTTCCCGACAATGGAACCTGCGATTGAGTCCCACGGCGTCGATCGCGATGATGGCCGCGTACGGGTCCTGCTTTCCCGGAAGCTGTTCCCGATTGCGCTTTCCTGTGAAGCCGGATTGCGACCGTGAGCGTCCGGGTGCGGGCGGTTCGCTTGTGGCAATGGCGGTTGCACGCGGCGGGCGATCGGAGCTGGCGCGGGCTTGATCCGTGTTTCGCCGGGCGCGGATGCTTTAGGGCATCTTAACAGTGTCGCCGCTACCCGCAGGGTCATGGCCACTGCCTTTTCCGACCTGCCGATCGCGCCCGCGCCGACGCGCGAGGCCGTCGGTCGTGCGCTGGAGATGATCCCGGTGCCGACCGCGCAGATGGTGTGCGAGCAGGGGCGGATGGCGATCCGGGTGGTGAACCGCGCGTACCGGCAGGCGGGGCTGGGCGATGTCGGGCGGACGCCGCTGGAGATGGAGGCCATCGCGGAGCAGGTCGAGCTGCTGTTCGCGTCGGACCGGCTGCGGGTGGATTTCGACTGGAGCTACGGCGAGGCGCTGAACCGGCGCTATTACCGGGTCACCGCGGCGCGGCCGGACGTGCGGATCGACGACCGCTGCTTCGTGACGCTGCTGGACCAAACGGCACGGCTGAACACCGAGCGCAGCCTGAGACGCGAGATGACCACCGACAGCCTGACCGGGCTGCCCAATCGCGAGGGGTTCGGCGAGCAGGTGCCGGGCGAGCCGCGCGAGGGTGGGACTGGGAGTGGGGGCGGGACCGGCGGTACGGCGCAGGCGTGCGCGGTGCTGGTCGTCGACCTGGCGCGGTTCAGCCGGATCAACGCGTGCCTGGGCGGGCTGGCGGGCGACGAGCTGCTGATCACGGTGGCGCGGCGGATCAAGGGGGCGCTGCGCGCGCGCGACACGCTGGCGCGGATCGGCGGCAACGAATTCGGCATCCTGGTGGCGATCGGCAGCGATCCGGCCGAGGCGATGGCGCTGGGCACGCGGGTGCGGCGCGCGCTGTCCAGCCCGTTCCGGCTGACGGAGTACGAGATCGGCGTCGAATGCGCGATGGGGATCGCGTTCGGCAGCACCGGCGACGAGCTGGAAGAGCTGCTGCGCCAGGCGCAGTTCGCGACCAAGCGGGCCAAGACGACCGGCGAGATCGAAACGTACCAGAACCAGGCGTTCGCGATCGCGCGCGCGCAGTTCGGCATGGAGACCGCGCTGCGCCACGCGATCGAGGACCAGCGGCTGCGGCTGGCGTTCCAGCCGATCTGCGACCTGACGACCGGGCGGATCACCTCGTTCGAGGCGCTGGCCCGGTGGACGGCGCGCGACGGGCGCGAGATCTCGCCGGTCGATTTCATCCCGGTGGCCGAGGAATCGGGGCTGATCGTGCCGCTGGGCCGCTGGGCGATGGACGAGGCGGCGCGGACGCTGGCGAGCTGGGACCGCGCGGTCGGCGGCGATTGCGGCGGGCGGGTGGCGGTGAACCTGTCGGCGATCCAGCTGCAGCGCGACGCGGTGGCGCCAATGGTCCGCCGCGCGCTGGACGCGCACCGGCTGGACGGCGGACGCCTCACGCTGGAGCTGACCGAGAGCGCGCTGGTGTGCGAGCCCGACCGGATCGCCGACATCATGTACGCGCTGAAGGACATGGGTGCGACGCTGGCGATGGACGATTTCGGCACGGGCTATTCGAACCTGGGCTATCTGCAGAAGCTGCCGATCGACGTGCTGAAGATCGACCGGTCGTTCGTGACCACGATGCTGGCCGATCGCGACAAGGTGGCGATCGTGCGCGCGGTGCTGGGCCTGGCGAGCGCGCTGGGCATGCAGACGACCGCCGAGGGGGTCGAATCGGTCGAGACGTCGCAGACGCTGGCGGCGCTGGGCTGTACCTATGGCCAGGGATATCTGTTCGCGCGGCCGCTGGAGGCGGATGCGGCGCTGGCGATGCTGCTGGCCGGCTAGAGCGGTTTCTGGCGGCCGGCGATCTCGTCGGCGAGGCGGTCGACGCGGGCAGCGTCCGGGAAGTCCTCGGCGATCCAGCGATCCTCGATCCGGCGAAGCGCGGCGGCGACGGCCGGTCCCTTGTCGAGGCCGCGGGCGACCAGCGCGCCGCCGCCGATCGGCAGCCGCGGCGGGGTGAAATCCACGATCGGCAGCGGATCCTCGCCGGCCAGCAGCAGGCGATCGACCGCGCCGTCGACCCCGGCGCGATAGGCGAGGGCGCGCGGCCCCTCGTTCCCCGGGCCGGCGGTGGCGGCGACGAGGCGGCGGCGCTGCTGGTTGGAGAGCTTCAGCCGGGCGCCGACCCCGTCGGCGGCGGTAGCGGGCAGCAGCGCGGCGAGCCGGCGGATCGCGTCGGGGGCGATGCCGGCGGCCGCTTCGCGCGCGGTGAGCGCGGCGAGGCGGGCGGCGCCGGCAGCGTCGATCTCGGGCAGGACGGCACGCAGGATGCCGGCATCGACCATCAGCGCGACGACCGGCACCGCCGCGCGCGCGACCAGCAGCTTCAGCAGCTCCGCCGCGATCCTCTCCCGCGACAGCGCCATCAGGTCGTTGGCGCGGAGGGCACAGGCGGCCAGCCCCTCCGCGTCGATCGCATCGCCAAAGCGGGCGTGGAAGCGGAAGAAGCGGAGGATGCGCAGGTGATCCTCGGCGATGCGCTGGAGCGGATCGCCGATGAAGCGGACACGGCGTGCGGCCAGATCGTCGAGCCCGCCAAAATAATCGATGACGGTGCCGTCCGCCGGATCGGCGTAGAGCGCGTTCATGGTGAAATCGCGCCGGGCGGCATCGGCGCGCCAGTCGTCGGTGAAGGCGACGACGGCGTGGCGGCCATCGGTGCTGACGTCGCGGCGCAGCGTCGTGACCTCGATCGGGCGACCGTCCAGCACGGCGGTGACGGTGCCATGGGCGATGCCGGTCGGGACGACGCGGATGCCGGCCGCGGCGAGCCGCGCCATTGCCTCGGCCGGCTCGTGGCGGGTCGCGATGTCGACATCGGCGACGTCGATGCCGAGCAGCGTATCGCGCACCGCACCGCCGACGACGCGTGCCTCGCCGGCGGCGGCGCCGAGCGCGGCGGTCAGCCGGTCGAGCCCCGGCCAGTGGCGCCAGGCGGCGTCGGGAAGGGTGACGGGCGGCGTCGTCACGCCCATCGCAGCCGCCGCGACAGGTTGACGAGCATCGCCGCGGTGGCGCCCCAGATGCGCCGCCCGTCCCACGGAATCTCGATGAAGTGCCGCTCCGCCCCGCGCCACATCGCCGAGGCGGCGCGGTGGTTGGCAGGATCAAGGAGATAGGCGAGCGGCACCTCGAACACGCTCGCCACCTCCGCCTCCGACGGGACGAGCGGCAGATCGGGCGGGACGACGCCGATGACGGGCGTGATCTCGAACCCGGTCGCGGTGCGATACCGATCGACGGCGCCGACCAGATCGACCGTGGCGGGCGGCAGCGCGATCTCCTCCTCCGCCTCGCGCAGGGCGGCCTGCAGCACCGTCTCGCCCGGATCGAGCCGGCCGCCGGGAAAGGCGACCTGGCCGGGATGCGCGCGTAGCGATTCGGTCCGCTGGGTCAGGATGATGCCGGGTTCGGCGCGATCGGTGACCGCGACCAGCACGGCGGCGGCGGTGAGCGTGTCGGCACCGCGCAGGGCCAGCTCCGCGACATCGCCGGGCAGCAGGTCGCCCGTATGCACCACGGCGAGCGCGGCGCGCAGCCGATCGGCCAGGGTCACGCGGCGGCCAGTGGGAAGAAGGCGCCGTCGCTCCAGACGCCCGGCGCGCCGCCGTCGTCGTCGACCAGCGCGAGATCGGCGAGTTCGTAATAGACCGGGCGCGCGACCAGCGCCTCCAGCCCGCCACGGACGTGGAGATAGGGGCGGGGTCCGTCCTCTCCCTCGGCGAAGCGCAGCGCGTTGTCCGGCCCGGCGGTGACGAGGTCGCCGGTGTTGAGCTGGAAGGCAAGGCGCATGTCGCGGCCCGTGCCCTCCACCTTCAGCGTCGTGGCGACGAAGGCGGCATCCTCCACCTCGATCGACAGCTTCTCGACCGGGGTGACCAGGACGTGGCTGCCGTCCGGCTCGCGGCGCAGGACGGTGGAGAAGAGGCGGACCATCGCGATGCGGCCGATCGGCGAGCCCTGATGATACCAGGTGCCGTCGCGGGCGATGCGCATCTCGCTGTCGCCGCAGTGCGACGGGTTCCACTGGTCGACCGGGGGCAGGCGCCGCTCCTCGACGAGGCGGGCGATCTGCGCGAGGCTGAGCGAGGCGAGGTCGGGCGGCGGCTCCATCGGCATGGCGGGCGGGGTAGGCGGACGGACCGGCGGCGTAAAGCCCGCCGCGTTCAGCCGGCCGGACCGAGCGTGCCGCTGCCCGCCGGTACGCCGGCGCCGCGGGCGAGCAGGCGATGCGGCTCGACCGGGCCGGGCAGCCGCCAGCCGCCGGTCCGCTCCGCGGTGAAGCCGAAGAAGCGGCCATAATATCCGGGGTCGCCGATCAGCATCATCGCGGCGTCCAGCCCCTCCGCCCGCGCGGCGGCGAGCGCCGCATCGGTGAGGCGACGGCCGACGCCGCCCTGCTGGTGGCCGGGCATCACCGCCACCGGGCCCACCATCACCATCGGCACGGCGCCGCCATCGTCGGCGGCGAAGCGGACCGGCCAGCACTGGATCGAGCCGACCAGCGCACCGTCCGCGTCGACCGCGGCGAAGCCCAGCGCCGGGATCGCCAGCGCCGTGCCGCGCACGGCATAGGCGGTGCGGCCACGGCGATCGGGCCCGAAGGCGGCGTCGAGCAGCGCCTCCACGGCGGCGGCCCGATCGGGCGTCAGCGGGACGATCATGGTCATGGCAGGCAATCCGATAGCGGGCCGATAGCGGGCCGATGGCGCGCGCGCGGCGGACGGCGCATCCGGAGGCGCGCTGTACTGCGCGGGCGGCGGGTGGCAAGCCGTAATGGCCCGGGCTTTCTCCGGCGGACGCATATGCTAGGGGGCGCCATGAACGACCGTCTCCAGCTAGAAGTCCATGATATCGAGGTGTCGGTGCTGACCGGCATCTATTCCGAGGAGACGCACCTGCCGCAGCCGGTGCGCATCTCGCTGACGGTGGAGATGGCCTGTCCCGACCGGTTCGAGCCGGATACGCCGCTGGCCGCGTCGAAGAACTATCTTGACCTGAAGCACGCCGCGACGGGCGCCCTGCCCGAGAGACAGCATTTCACCCTGATCGAGGGGCTGGCCGAACATATCTGCGACACGCTGTTCCTGCAGGATGCGCGGGTGATGGCGGTGACGGTGAAGATCGTGAAGCTGGCGATCGCGGAGGCGGGCGAGAAGATCGGCATCACCCTGTTGCGCCACCGGCGATGAGCGCGGCGGGCCGCATCGACCTGGCAGCGGACGACGGGCTGGCGGCGCGGTTGCGGTCGGCACGGGGTCCGGTCGTGACGGCGGTGATCCGGGCGCCGCACGAAGCGGCCGCGGCGGCGCTGGTACGCGCCACGATCGCGGCGGTGGCGATGGAGCGCGCGCCCCTGGCCCGGGTGAACGCGGTACTGGTGGCCGACGGCGCGGCGCCGGTGGCAGTGGACCGGGTCGCGGCGTTCCTGGCGGGGGCCGTGGCGACGACCGGGCAGACGCTGGACGTGGCAGGGGACCGGCTTGGCTAGAGTGGATTTCGATCAGGTCTGGTCAACAGGATCGTCACCCCGGACTTGATCCGGGGTCCCGCTTGCCCCGCCTCCAGCGGGATCCCGGATCAAGTCCGGGATAACGACTGTATAAAGCTGATCGACAGCGACTCTAGAGAGTGATCCATCCACGCTGAACCACTCTCGACGACCACCCCGGCGAAGGCCGGGGGCCAGCTGAAATAGCCGGCTTGACGATGCGGAACGCCCCTCTCTGGCGCCCCTCCGCTGGACCCCGGCCTTCGCCGGGGTGGTGCTTTATCCTGGATGGATCGCCCGCCAGACCCGGTCGTGGCGCTACGCCGTCGTCCGGGCCGGCGACGAGCCTGCCGCCGGGTCAGGCGGCAGGGCGGCTCCGGCCGCAGGGGCCCAGCGCCGCGAGGACGACGGCGTAATCCTGTTGCGCCTGGCTCGCGTCGGCGGGGGCCAGCTGGTCGACGGCGGTCGCGGGCAGCGCGGCGGGGAGCGCGCAGGCGAGACGGTACCACAGCAACGTGTCGCGCGCGGGCGGGCCACCGCCCTCCTCGACGATCTCGCCCAGCGATACCGACCAGCGCGGCTGCTCGCCCGGGCGGCGCAGGATCGACAGCGATACGGGGCGCGCATCGGCGGTCTGGAGGAAGACCTGCGTCTCGCCCTCGCCCGGCAGCGCGCCGGGAACGTGGAAGGCGTTACCGATACCGGTGATGGTCGGCGGCGCATCGGCGGCGACGAGTTCGCGGGCGATCCGGCGGACGAGCGAATCGGCGGCGGGGCTCCACGCGACGCGCGCGGCGGGCCCGGCGAGCTGGAGCTGATCGGGCGAGCCGGGCACGCGCCGGGCGAAGAGCAACACCCGCTGCTTCTTCAGCGAGGGCACCCGTCCGCGCTGGTCGACGGGGATGTCGGCGAGGAAGCCGACGCGCTGGGGCAGGCCCGCCTCACCGCGAATCAGGGCGGCGACATCCGCCTGGATATAGAGGCGCTGGCGACCGGGAGCGACCGAGGCGGCCTCCGCCCCCTTGATCCGGGTGGTGGAGCGGATCGTGGCATCGACGACGACCGGGCTGACCAGCATCAGATCGGCGAGATCGGCATAGGGCGGCGCGGCAGGGCCGGCGATCGTGGCGGGAGCAGGGCCCGAATCGGGCGATTGTGCGGCGGCGGGAAGGCAAATGGTCCCGCAGGCGAGGGCCCCGGCGATGGTGACGGACACCAGCGCGGGGCGGCGCTTGATCGGATTATTCATGCTTCCGATGCTAGCGCAGTCCCGCCCCGGTACATAGCGGTTATCGGCGCGCGCCATTTGATCATTTGTTGCTTTCGACAAAGCGTTTGCGTGATGAACAGGTCGAAGGTAGGAATTGCCCAACTGTTAACGGTCGCTGCCGGCACAGGGACGATGCGGATTCACTTCTGTGTCCGATTTGTGTCGCTCGGTTGCCGAACAGCCTTAGGGAGTGTCGTTGCCGAATGGCCTACGTTGACCAGAAGATGAGCGGCGGCAAGGTGATCGCGATCGTCATCGTCGTGCTCATCCACGCCGTGCTGGGCTATGCCTTTATTACAGGCCTGGCGTATAAATATGTGAAGCAGGTTTCGGGGCAACTCGACACGTTCGACGTGGAGCCGCCACCGCCACCGCCGCCGCCGGACGAGCCGCCGCCGCCGCCGCCAGATCAGCCGAATCTGCCGCCGCCGCCGACCACGGTCGTCGTGCCGCCGCCGATCGTGAACGTGCCGGTGCCGGCCCCCGCGATCAACACGTCGCAGATCATCCCGCCGTCGCAGCCGGTCGCCCCGCCTGCACCCCCGGCGCCGCCTGCTCCGCCCGCGCCAGCCGCGCCGGTGGTCAGCAAGGCCGCGGGTGCGAGAGGCAACCCGGCCGAGTGGATCTCGACCGACGACTATCCGCCCAGCTCGCTGCGTGCGGAAGAGGAAGGCACGACGGGCATCGCCTGGGACATCAACGCCGCCGGCCGTGTCGAGAACTGCCGCGTGACGTCCTCCAGCGGATCGGCCGCGCTCGACCGGGCCGCCTGCCAGGCGATCACCCGTCGCGGCCGCTATTCGCCGGCGCTCGACCAGGCGGGCAACCCGATGCGGTCCAGCTCGTCGCGTCGCGTCGTGTGGAAGATGCCGGCACAGTGATGCGCATCTGACGATGCGCATTCCGAACCACCTGTCTCAAATGTTTCAGCCAAAGGACTAACCCACCATGTTCATCACCATCCTTGCCGCCGGCGGCGCGGCAGCGGGCGCCGAAGAAGCCAATCCCTACGGTCTTGGCGCGGCGCTGCGCGAGGGCGGGCTCATCTCGCAGTCGGTGTTCACGATCCTGGTCGTGATGTCGGTCGTGTCGTTCTACATCCTGTTCTCGAAGCTGTTCGAGCAGCAGAAGGTGATCAACCAGGCCAAGCGCGTCCGCGAGAGCTTCTGGCAGTCGAACTCGCTGAAGGAGGGCTCGGCCAAGCTCGACAAGAACTCGGCCTACAAGCAGCTGGTCGACGACGGCCTGGCCGCGCAGGACCAGCATGCCCGCCTGACCGATCCGGTCGAGGCGCATGACTGGCTGCACGGCTCGCTCGCCCGTTCGGAGGGTGCGATCACCTCGAAGCTGGCCAGCGGCCTGGCGTTCCTGGCGACCGTGGGTTCGACCGCGCCGTTCATCGGCCTGTTCGGCACCGTGATCGGCATCTACCGCGCGCTGATCAAGATCGGCTCGTCGGGCCAGGCATCGATCGACGCGGTCGCCGGCCCGGTCGGCGAGGCGCTGATCATGACCGCGCTCGGCCTGGTCGTCGCGGTTCCCGCGGTGCTCGCCTACAACTGGCTGCAGAGCCGCAACAAGACGATCGCCAAGGACCTGTCGGCCTTCTCGAACGACGTGCTGGGCTTCCTGGCCTCGAACGGTGCGGTGCGTCCGACGGCCGCCGCTGCCGCCAAGGCTCCGGTGAAGCCGACCCCGGCGACGACGACGGCCGGCCAGACCGGCGGCGTCCAGACCCGCGGCTGATCCCGACGCCCGACGACCTCGGGCGGGGCCGGCCGGTGCCGGCCCCGCCACCCGCCGGCCTTCATCCGGGCCGGCCCGAACAAGAATAGGATTGCCACGATATGGCGATGAGTACTGGTGGAGGCGGCGAGGACGCCCCCTTGTCGGACATCAACACGACGCCCCTCGTGGACGTCATGCTGGTGCTGCTGATCATCTTCCTGATCGCGGTGCCGGTCGTGCTGCAGACGGTGCCGCTGAAGCTGCCCGACGTGCGGTTCGACCCCACCACGACCAAGCCCGAGAACGTCAACCTCTCGGTCACGACCGAGGGCGGCGAGTGCGCGGTCTACTGGAACCTGTCGAAGGTCAACAGCAAGGAACTGCTGGATTTGGCCGTCAACAAGCTGAAGACCGAGATCGATCGCCAGGGCGGCCCCAACGCCGCCGGGCTGGAACTGCCCGAGGCGCATATCCGCGGCGACGTGAACACGCCCTATCGCTGCATCGGCGGGACCATCTACACGATGCAGTCGGCGGGCTTCGCCCGGGTCGGCTTCATCTCCGAGCCGCCCCCCGGCGGCGGTTCGTCGACCTGATCGGCCCCGATGCCAATCGTGTGCCAAGGAGTAATTTGACATGGCAATGAGTGCGGGCCGCGATGACGGCGAGCCGATGATGGAAATGAACACGACGCCGTTGATCGACGTCATGCTCGTGCTCCTCATCATGTTCATCATCACCATCCCGATCCAGACGCATGCGGTGAAGGTGGATCTGCCGCAGAACTCGAACACGCCGGCCAACCCGGTCGACGCGCAGAAGAACAAGATCACCATCGACGCCGCCGGGACGGTCGCCTGGAACGGCGCACCCGTCGACGAGGTGACGCTGCGCCAGTATCTGGACCAGACGGCGGGCATGAACCCGGAGCCGGAACTCCACTTCCAGCCCGCTCCCGATGCCCGCTACGAAGCGGTCGACCGGACGCTGGCGGTGGTGAAGCGCTCGGCGATCACCAAGCTGGGCTTCATCGGCAACGAGCAGTATCGCAACGACTTCTGATAGCTCCAAAGGGGCGTGGATGGATGCGACGAGAAGGGCGGCCCCGCGGGGTCGCCCTTCTTGCGTTCGGGGCAGGATGGAATGGGGCGGGGTGGAACGGGGCAGGGTGGAACGGGGCAGGGTGGAACGGGGCGGGGCGGGGCGGGCGCGGGGTTGCCGGTGTGGCGATGTGCGAGGGGGAAGGCGATCGTGGGCGCCGGCGCGTCGGTGTGGGGGGCGTCGGGCGCGCGGTCCAGGCTGGCAGAGGATCGGTCAGGCGCGCCAGGCGCCGGAGGATCAATCAAGGGTGCCGGGCACGCGGCTCCGGACGCCGGAGGATCGGTCATGCGTGTCGGGCGCGCAGATCTGGACGCCTTGTATTGGATAGTTGCGTTAGGCGCGTGGCCCCGGACGCAGCCGCCTTGGTCAGTGGTGCCGCGAGCCCGGCCCCGGATGCTGGAATGTCGGTCAGCGGCGTGGCGCGGGGCAGCTTTGGAGGCCGGAGCATTGGTAGGGGGCGTTGGCCGGTCGGCGCGGACGCCGGAGCTTCGGTTTGCGGCGTCGGGCGTGCGGTCCAGGCCGCTGGCGCTTTAGGCGGGGGCGTGGGGTGCGCGGCTCGGGACGCTGGAGTATCGGTGGGGGGGCGCCGGACGCTGGAGGATCGGTCCAGGGTTTCGGGCCCGCGACTCCGGACGCCGGAGCATCGGTCAGGGGCGCAGGACGCGGGGGGATCAATCAAGGATGCCTGACACGCAGACCCGGACGCCGGAGGATCGGTCAGGGGGGCCGGACGCGCAGCCCTGGACGCCGAGTTTCGATCAATTGCGTCAGGCACGCGGCCCCGGACGCCGGTGCCTTGGTCAGTGGTGACGCGGCCCGGCCCCGAATGCCGGCATATCGGTCAAGGGCGTCGCGCCGGGCGGTCCTGGACGTCGGAGTATTGGTCAGGGCCGGCACGCGGGGTGCCCGAACGCCGGAGCACTGGTCAGGGTGTTTGGCACGCGGCCGTTCCTGCTCTTCCGGTTACCGGCGGTTACTCGCTCCGCTCCTTTCGCTTCCGCCCGGGTGTCGGCGACTAGCGCGAGTGGAGCAGGCTGGCGCTGTAGCGCGGCTCAGGCGGTGCGTTGGTCGGGACGTTCGCGCCACGGGTTTGTTGCTTCTCGAGTTCCGCCGTCCGGTGGCAGAACCATGGCTTGGGCCGGCGGATCGATGGACTGGTCGTCGGGCTTCGGCCTTCGCAGAATGCGGACGGACGGGGCGCAAGGTTGAGCCGCGTCGCCGTCGACCGGCGGTGCAGCCGATGGTGGCAGCGGAGCGGCCCTTCACCACTTGGCGGGGCTTCAAGGCGCGGAGATGTGGCCGCCGCGGCCGCCGTTGCGAGTCATCGTTGAATGCTTAAGCGGCTCCGATGGCCGGTGACGGCGGTGGTCGCCTGTACCGGATCGATCCGGTCGGGCGCGCGGCATTGAAGATTATCAAGTCAAATCAGTCGAATAGAGGACTCGGCGCTCCCACTTCGTAGGTCATGAATTGGTGCTTGCCGGACAGTCACGGAAGTGACATCATCGTGTCACAAAACTGAAACGTTACGGCTCGCCGGGCGTTTCGGGGAGAACAAGGAGACAGGATGATGCGCGGGTTTCTCATTCCCCTGATCGTTGCCGGGCTGGCCGCTCCTGCGGTGGCGAGCGACCGGACCGGGTACCAGTCGATCGCCAGCGGCGACCTGCGCGCGGCGGAGGCGACGTTGAACGCGGAGCGGCGCATCTTCCCGGATCGTCCGGAGCTGATGCTCAATCTGGCGGCCGTGTACGGGCGCACCGGGCGGATCGATGCGGCGCGGCAGATGTATGCCGAGGTGATGGCGCGTCCGGTGGTGTCGATGCTCACCCCCTCGGGGGAGGCGGTGTCGTCGCATGATCTGGCGCAGCGCGGCATGGCGCGCATTTCGCCTGCGGTGCTGGCGACGCGCTGATCTTCTAGCCCGGTCGGGGTGGCTGGCGGTCTGGCCCGCCGGGGCATCCCGCCAAGGGGCTGCGAACGGTTAGCGTGGTGGGGCTGGAAGCGGTGCCGGCGGGCTGGGGGTCCGACGTCGCCATGTCACGGCATACGCCGGGCCATTGGCTCGCGATAAGGTGAAGAGTGCCGTCCGGATCGCTGGCAGCCGATGCGTGTGCCTGAAGCGGTACGGGGTGTTGAGATGGACGGTCCGGCGATCGCCGGTGGGGCGGGCATCGAGGTGGATGGCCGGCGATTTCCGACCGAGCCCGGCATCGAGGCGGGCCGTACGGCGTTCCCGATGGAGGCCGGAATCAAGGTGGACGGCCTTGCCGAAGCGCTGCCTGGGCCATGCGAGGCTTTGGCGACTGGACGTCAGAGCCATGCGCCATGCATGTCGTTCGTGCGGACGCCGGGGCCGGGATTAAAGTGCGATCCATTCAGGATGGAGCACCTCCCCGCGAAAGTCGGGGTCCAGCCGGAATGGCTGGCTTGACGATGCGCAACGCTCCCTCTGCCGCATCTTCGATGGACTCCGGCCTTCGCGAGACCTTTGCAAAACTATGCCGTCATTCCGGCTGACGCCGGGACCCATCTCTCCGTGAGCGTCCAGGCCGTTGATGTTCCCGCGTCGGTGGATCCCGGCGTGCGCCGGGATGACGACGGAAATGGAGTGGCGGGGATTTTTGCAGGAGTCTCTCCTTCGCCGGCGATTCTTGCGGATGGGGAGGGGAGGTCGTATCGTCGGCGGGTGACCGGGACGGCGCCGGTCGGGCGTGCGATACCGGGCCGATGGATGGCGGTCGGTCGCGCGGTGATGGCGGTCGATGATGGCCGGGACTGGTGGAAGAGCGATGCATACGGAAATGACGTTCTACAAGGTCTGGGCCGCGATCTCCTATGCGCTCACCTATGGCATTATCCTGCCGCTGTTCGTCGTCTGGTTCTTCTACATCATGATCAACGCGTTCTGGGTCAGGAAGCCGAAGGCGGACCCGGCGCCGGAGGTGCAAGCCGACGGATCGGAGCAGGGGCGCGGGTAGCGGGAGCGTTGGCTTGCGGGCGCTGACTGTGGCCGCGCCGGGCGTGTGCCAAGCGGGCGGTATGTAGATGTACGAATGATCGTGACATGAGGCAGCCTCATCCGGTGGTGTGGTCTTTGCGGTGGGTAGTCGTCGACGTTCTTCCGCTCTTGCCGCCGACGTGATCGGGGCAACGGCGCCGCCCCGGATCAGGTCGACGTGATGGGCAGGTGACCCGGCGAGTTTCGCGACCGTCCCTCCGAAGGAAGCTGACGTGGGCGGGATGGCGGTGTGCGGGTCCGGGCATGCGGCCGGGCTTGGCCGAGGCGGTGCGGGTCGGCTTCGCCGGCACCTTGGGCTTGTCGCCCTGCCGGGCGTAGCCGGAAAGGCCCGGGTTGCCGGGCCGCGCGGCCGCGCAGGCGCCGGTCAGAGTTTGGGCAGGGTGACGCCGCGCTGGCCCATATACTTGCCGGTGCGGTCGGCATAGCTGACCTCGCACGGTTCGTTGCCCTGCAGGAACAGGAACTGACAGGCGCCCTCGTTGGCGTAGATCCTGGCGGGCAGCGGGGTGGTGTTCGAGAATTCGAGGGTGACGTGCCCCTCCCAGCCGGGCTCCAGCGGGGTGACGTTCACGATGATCCCGCAACGGGCATAGGTCGACTTGCCGAGGCAGATGACCAGCACGTCGCGGGGCACCCGGAAATATTCGATCGTGCGGGCGAGCGCGAAGCTGTTGGGCGGGATGATGCACACGTCGGTCTTGCGATCGACGAAGCTGTTGGCGGCGAAATCCTTCGGGTCGACGATCGCGCTGTCGACGTTGGTGAAGATCTTGAACTCGTCGGCAACGCGGGCGTCGTAGCCATAGGAGGACAGGCCGTAGCTGATGCAGCCGTCGCGGCGCTGCAATTCGACGAACGGCTCGATCATCGCGTCGGCCAGCGCGCGCTCGCGGATCCAGCGGTCGGACAGAATGGACATGGCGGCTTCCCCCGTTCAGTGCGGACCGCCATTGCGGGAAGCGGGCGCGGGCGCAAGCGGGGCGATGCCGGCGGGCGGGCGGGGCACGTTCCCCAAAAAAGGTATACGACCACACCCGCGACCCGTTGACGGCGATCGAGCCGCGTCGTTAAGTGTCTTGCATCACCATGACACGGGCCCGTTACGGCCCGATTTCATGGCAACCGCCGGCCGGCTGCGCTTTCGGGTGCAGCGGCGATCCGGCGGTACATCCTTGGGGGGAGATACGGTCTTGCTGAGACGCGAATTCCTGACCGCGAGCGGTCTGGCGCTGGGTGGCGGGTTGCTGCCAGGCTTCATGGGGCGGGCGATCGCCGCGCAGGAGCTGGAATCGACGATCGACGTCGCGGTGAAGAAGCGGCTGGCCGATGCGGCGCTGAACGCATCGAAGAGCGCGGGGGCCAGTTACTGCGACGTGCGCGTCGGGCGGTATCTGCGCCAGTTCGTGGTGACGCGCGAGGCGATGGTGCAGAACGTCGTCAACACCGAGTCGGCCGGGGTCGGCATCCGCGTGATCGCCGACGGCGCCTGGGGCTTCGCCGCGACCAACGAAATGACGCCCGAGGCGGTGGCCGGCGCCGCGCGGCAGGCGACCGCGATCGCCAAGGCCAACGCCAAGACGCAGACCGCACCGGTGAAGCTGGCCCCGACGCCGGGCGTCGGCGAGGTGGCGTGGCGGACCCCGATCAAGAAGAACGCGATGCTGGTCCCGGTGAAGGACAAGGTCGACCTGTTGCTGGGCGTGAACGCCGCGGCGCTGGGGGCGGGCGCGAACTTCGTCAATTCCATCCTGTTCGTCGTCAACGAGCAGAAATATTTCGCGTCGACCGACGGATCGTACATCGATCAGGACGTGCACCGGATCTGGGCGCCGATGACGGTGACCGCGATCGACAAGGCGACGGGCAAGTTCCGGACGCGCGAGGGGTTGTCGGCGCCGATGGGGCTGGGCTTCGAGTATCTGGACGGCAACGCGAAGGACAAGTTCACCTCGCCCAACGGCGTCGTCAATTACGGCATGTCGTACGACATGCGCGAGGACGCGATCGCCGCCGCCAAGCAGGCGCAGGCCAAGCTGAAGGCGCCGTCGGTGAAGCCCGGCCGGTACGACCTGGTGCTGGACCCGTCGCACACCTGGCTGACGATCCACGAGTCGGTCGGCCATCCGCTGGAGCTGGACCGGGTGCTGGGGTACGAGGCGAACTATGCGGGCACGAGCTTCGCGACACTCGACAAGCAGAAGGCGCGGTTCCAGTACGGCAGCGACAAGGTGACGATCACCGCCGACAAGGTGGAGCCGGGCAGCCTGGGCGCCGTCGCGTACGACGACGAGGGCGTGAAGACCAAGAAGTGGGACCTGATCGCGGCCGGCAAGCTGGTCGATTACCAGGCGATCCGCGACCAGGCGCACATCCTGGGCAAGACCGCGTCGGATGGCTGCTGCTATGCCGACAACTGGGCGAGCGTGCAGTTCCAGCGGATGGCGAATGTGTCGCTGCAGCCCGGCAAGGCGAAACAGTCGGTCGCGGACATGATCAAGGGTGTCGAGAACGGCATCTACATCGTCGGCGACGGCAGCTTCTCGATCGACCAGCAGCGGTACAACGCGCAGTTCGGCGGGCAGCTGTTCTACGAGATCAAGAACGGCCAGATCATCCAGCAGATCGAGGACGTGGCCTACCAGATCCGGACGCCGGAATTCTGGAACGCCTGCGTCGGCGTGTGCGACGCCAGCGATTACCGGCTGGGCGGGTCGTTCTTCGACGGCAAGGGCCAGCCGAGCCAGTCGTCGGCGGTGAGCCATGGCTCGTCGACCGCACGCTTCAACGGCATCAACGTCATCAACACCGCCCGCTCGCTCGGCTGACCGGAGACGCATAGATCATGAGCATCCTCACCGAAGAGCAGGCCCGCGCGATCCTGACCAAGGTCGTCGCGCTGTCGAAGGCCGACGAGTGCACCGCGCAGCTGACCGGTTCGATCGACGGCAATGTCCGCTTCGCCCTGAACAACGTGTCGACCAGCGGCATCGTGTCGAACACCGAGCTGGGCGTGCAGGTCGCGTACGGCAAGCGGGTCGGCACCGCGACGATCAACCAGTTCGACGACGCGTCGCTGGCCCGGGTGGTCAAGCGGGCCGAGGACCTTGCGAAGCTGGCCCCGGAAAACCCGGAGTTCGTGCCGGCGGTGCCCAAGCAGACGTACCGGCCGAGCAATACGTTCAGTCCGGGTACGGCGGCGATCACGCCCGAATACCGCGCCAAGGTGGCGGCCGATTCGATCGGCGCATGCAAGGCGGAGAAGCTGGTCGCGGCCGGTTTCCTGCAGGACGGGCAGAGCTTCGTCGCGTTCGCCAACTCGAACGGCAATTTCGGGTACCAGCGGGCGACCGGGCTGGATTACACCTGCACCGTCAGGACCGAGGACGGGCGCGGATCGGGCTGGGTCGGGCGCAACGTGCAGGACTCGGGCAGCTTCAGCGCACCGACCGACGTGCGCACCGGCATGCGCAAGGCCGCGGCGAGCGCCGACGCGCGCGCGCTGGAGCCGGGCAAGTACACCGTGATCCTGGAACCGGCGGCGGCGGCCGGGCTGGTGGGGTTCATGATGAACTTCTTCGGCGCGCGCGAGGCGGACGAGGGGCGCAGCTTCCTGTCCAAGAAGGGCGGCGGCAACAAGATCGGCGAGCAGGTGTACGACCCGCGCGTCAACATGTGGGTCGATCCGTGGGACGCGAGCGCGCCGGTGCTGCCATGGGACGGCGAGGGCCTGCCCCGCGAGCGGCAGGACGTGGTGAAGGACGGCAAGGTCGTGAACCTCGACTATAGCCGGTTCTGGGCGCAGAAGCAGGGCAAGAAGGCGGTCGGCAGCCCCGGCAACATCATCATGGGCGGCGGCACCAAATCGACCGCCGACCTGATCCGGGGCACCGAGAAGGGCATCCTGGTGACGCGCACCTGGTACATCCGGATGGTCGACCCGCAGACGGTGCTGCTGACCGGGCTGACCCGCGACGGCACCTTCTATATCGAGAACGGGCAGATCAAGTATCCGGTCAAGAACTTCCGCTTCAACGAATCGCCCGTCATCATGCTCAACAACATCGACGAGCTGGGCAAGCCGGTGCGGGTGAAGGCGGACGAGGGCGATTTCATCATGATGCTGCCGCCGATGAAGCTGCGGGACTTCACCTTCACCTCGCTGTCGGACGCGGTTTGAGGGGCGCTTCGCTCATCTTCTGCTTTCCCGCCTGTTTCCTGCCTCCCCGGCGGAGGCCGGGGTCCAGTCGGGGGACGATTGCAACGATCGGCAACGTGCCCCGACAAAGGCCTTCCCGACTGGGCCCCGGCCTTCGCCGGGGAGGCGATTAGGTCGTGCGGCGCAGATCCTTTCTAGAGGGCATCGCGGCGGCGGTGGCGATGGGTGTTGCGCCGCGTGCCGTGGCCGCCCCGGCCTACGACTTCTGGTTCACGCGGTTGCGGTACGAGTCGGGCGACTGGGACGTGGACCAGCGGATGCCGGCGAACCTGCTGACCGCGCTGATCGATTATACCAACCTGCGCGTCGATCCGAAGGAGCGGGTGCTGGCGTTGTCGGATCCGAAGATGCTGACGGCGCCGTTCTGCTACATGGCGGGGCACAAGCTGGTCGAGTTCTCGCCCGCCGAGCGGCGCAATTTCGAGCGGTACGTGCGCAATGGCGGGTTCGTGCTGGTCGACGATTGCAACCACGATATCGACGGGCTGTTCGCGACCTCGTTCGAGCGGCAGATGGCGGCGATCTTCGGGCCGCGCGCGTTGCAGAAACTGCCGCCGAAGCACGCACTGTATTCCAGCTTCTTCAAGATGGCGGGGCCGCCGGCGACCGCGTTCGAGCTGAACGGCTGGGGCGACGACCTGGTGCACGATTACCTGAAGGGCATCGCCATCGATGGCCGGACGGGCGTGCTGTACAGCAACAAGGATTACGGGTGCGAATGGGATTACGACTGGCGGAACAAGCGCTTCCTGGCCGAGGACAATACGAAGTTCGCAGTCAACATCGTCATGTACGCGCTGAACGGGTGATCGGATGAACGAGACGGATATCGCCGACCGGCTGTCGCGGCTGACCGGATTGAAGGCCGCGATCGGCGGCGCGATCGTCGGGCAGGAGGCGGTGGTCGAGCAGCTGCTGATCGGGCTGATCGCGGGTGGCCACTGCCTGCTGGAGGGCGTGCCGGGTCTGGGCAAGACGCTGCTGGTGCGGTCGCTGGGGCAGGCGCTGGACCTGGGATTCCGCCGCGTGCAGTTCACGCCCGACCTGATGCCGAGCGACATCCTGGGCACCGAGCTGCTGGAGGAGGACCATGGCACCGGCAAGCGGCATTTCCGGTTCCAGCCGGGGCCGGTGTTCACCAACCTGCTGCTGGCCGACGAGCTGAACCGTACGCCGCCCAAGACGCAGGCGGCGTTGCTGGAGGCGATGCAGGAGCGGACCGTCAGCTATGGCGGCGTCACCCATGTCCTGCCCGCGCCGTTCTTCGTGCTGGCGACGCAGAACCCGCTGGAGCAGGCGGGCACCTATCCCCTGCCCGAGGCGCAGCTGGACCGGTTCCTGCTGCACGTGCGCGTCGATTACCCGACCGAGGTGGAGGAGCGCGACATCCTGGCGCAGACCACCGGCAACCACAGCGCGGCGGTGCCGAAGGTGATGGCGGGCGAGGAGATCATCGGCATCCAGCAACTGGTCCGCGACGTGCACCTGTCGGGCGACCTGCTCGACTGGATCAACCGGCTGGTGCGGGCCAGCCGGCCGGGCGACGCGGCGCAGCCGTCGACGATCGCTGCCTATGTCCGCTGGGGCGCGGGGCCGCGCGCCGGGCAGTCGCTGGTGCTGGCGGCGAAGGCGCGCGCGCTGCTGCAAGGACGGCTGGCGGCGACGCGCGAGGACGTGGCGGCACTGGCCGGACCGGTGATGCGCCACCGCCTGCTGCTGTCGTTCGCCGCCGAGGCGGAGGGCGTGAGCGCCGATGCCGTGGTCGAGCGGCTGGTGGCGGGAGTGCGCGGCCCCGGTGGTTGAGTTGATCCCGGCCGATGTGCGGCACCGGTTGCGCGACCTAACGCTGGCGACGCGGCGGGCGGTGGGCGACCGGGGACTGGGCGCGCACCGCAGCGCCAGCCGCGGCGCCGGGCTGGAATTCGCGCAGTACCGCCCGTACGAACGGGGCGACGAGCCGCGCCAGATCGACTGGAAGCTGTATGGCCGGTCGGACCGCTTCTTCGTGCGCGAGGCGGAGCGGGAGAGCCCGGTGGCGGCGTGGATCCTGCTGGATGCCAGCGCATCGATGACGCAGGCGGACGCGGCCCGGCCGGACTGGTCGCGGCTGGACGCGGGCAAGGCGCTGGCCGCGTGCGTGATGGAACTGGCGGTGATGCAGGGCGACCGGTTCGCGCTGGTGGCGCTGGGCGATGCGATGCGGGTGATGCCGCCGCATGGCGGGGCACGCGCGCGCGACCGGATGCGGCTGGAGCTGGCGGCGTTGCGGGCGGCGGGGACGCTGCCCGGCGAACGGGCGCTGGGGCCGATCTGGGAACGGATCGGCGCGCGCGACCTGGTGGTCGTCATCAGCGATTTCTTCGATCCGGCGGCGGTCGACCTGACGGTGCGGCTGTCGGCGGCGGGGCGCGAGGTGCTGGCGATCCAGATACTGACCATGGAAGAGCGGGATTTCCCGTTCGACGGCGGTTACCGGTTCCGCGATCCCGAGACGGGCGAGGAGCTGCTGGGCGACGGCGCGGCGCTGAAGGCGGAGTTCATCGCGCGGTTCGGCGCGGCGCAGGCGGCGCTGCACGCGGCGCTGGACGCCGGCGGGATCAGGCGGGCGGAACTGGTGCTCGACCAGCCGCTGGACACGCCGCTGCGCCGATTGTTCGGGCGGAACGGCGGCTGATGCCGGTGCTGGCGACACCGCTGGCGCTTGTGGCGCTGGCCGCGTGGGCGGTGCCGCTGCTGATCCATCTGGCGCGGCGGACGGAGACGCGGCCGACCGACTTCGCGGCGCTGCGCTGGTTGCGGCAGAAGCCGCGGCCGCGCCACCGGCCACGCTTCGACGAGCGGGTGCTGCTGGTCGTGCGGCTGGTGCTGATCGCGCTCATTGCCTTGTGGCTGGCGCGCCCGGTGCTGCCGGGCAGTGCCGACCGGACCGCCGTGGTGGCGTTCGCGCCGGGCACGACGCCCTTTGCGGCGGAGGGACGGCGACGGGTGTGGCTGGCACCGGGCTTTCCGTCGGTCGACGCCGCCGCGCCGGCGGGGCGCGGGCCGGTCGACAGCCTGATCCGCCAACTTGATGCCGACCTGCCGCCCGGCGTGCCGCTGACCCTGGTGGTGCCGGCGCGGTTGCAGGGGGCGGATGGGGAGCGGCCGCGACTGTCGCGGGCGGTGCGCTGGCGGGTGGTACCCGGTGGGGCGGTCGACACCGGCGGCGCGCCGCCCGCGCCGGACCTGACGATCCGCTATGCGCCGGAGCGGGCGGGACAGGTACGATATTGGCGGGCGGCGGCGGCAGCCTGGGGCAGGCGCTTCGCCGAGGCTGGTTTCGACCGGCCGATCGATCCGGGTGCGCGCGATCTGGTGTGGCTGGCCGGCGGGGCGTTGCCGCCCGCCGTGCGGAACTGGGTGGAGCGGGGCGGGACCGCGCTGGTGCCGATGGATGCCGACATTGCGGCGCGGTTCGTGCCGGTGTGGCGCGACGATATCGGCATGCCGCTAGCGGAAGGCGCGGCACTGGGGCGTGGGCGGGTGGTGCGGCTGACGCGCGAGTTGACCCTGGCGGCGATGCCCGAGTTGCTGGACGCCGGCTTCCCCGGCGAGTTGCGCGCGATGCTGGCGCCGCTGCCGCCGCCGGCGGTCGTGGCGGCGCGCGATCATGCGCCGCTGACCGGCGGACCGGCGCCGGTGGAACCGGTCCGCGACCTGAGGATGCCGGTGGCGATCGCGATCGCGCTCCTGTGGCTGGTCGAGCGCTGGCTGGCGACGGCGCGGCGGCGGGGGGCGATGCCGTGAGCGCCGTATCGCTGACACGGGCATGGGCCGGACCGGCGCGGCGGCGGGCGATGCTGCGCGATCTCGCGCTGACGGTGCCGGTGGCGATCGTCGCGGGCGTGGCGGCGTGGCGGCTGGCGGGCGTGGCGGTGGCGGTGGCGGTCGTCGTGATCGCGGCGGCGGTGCTCGGCCGGGCGGTGACTCAGCGGGCGGCGCGGTACGACCGGCGCTGGCTGGTGGCGGCGCTGGACGCGGTGCGTGGCGACCTGGAGGACAGCAGCGACCTGCTGTTCGCCGAGCCGGAGACGCTGGGGCCGTTGCAGCGCATGCAGCGCGGGCGGGTGGAGGCAAGGCTGGCCGCGGTGCCGCCGCCGGATCTGGCGCTGCCGCTGCCCGCACGGTGGATCGCCGCCATGTGGCTGGGCGCGATCGTGGCGGTGGCGGCGATGCTGTGGTGGCCGGCGGCCGAGCGGGCCGCCTTGGCGCCGGCGCGCGAGGGCGGGCCGGTGGTGCCGGGCGTGCCGCGGCTGACGGGGCAGCGGCTGATGGTGGTGCCACCGGGCTATACCGGAATGCCGGCGCGGCCGCTCGACACGCTGGATGCGCGCGTGCCACAGGGATCGCGCCTGATCTGGACGCTGCGCTTCGACCCGCAGCCGGCGGGGGCGGCGCTGGTGGCGCCCGACGGTCAGCGGCTGGCCTTGGTGGCCAACGGTGGCGACTGGTCGGGCGCACGGGTGGCGGATCGATCGTTCCTGTACCGCGTCGCCGCGACGGGGGGCACGGCGACGGCACCGCTTCACCGGATCGACGTGGTCGCCGACCAGCCGCCGCGCATCCGCGTGCTGGAGCCGGCACGGACGCTGTCGCCGGTCGTACCCGGCCAGCGTATGTGGTCGCTGGCGTTCGAGGCGACCGACGACGTGGCGGTGGCCCCGGTCGCGCGGCTGCGGCTGGTGGTGGCGCAGGGCGAGGGCGAGAACGTGTCGTTCCGCGAGCGGACGATCGCGATCCGGGGCAGCGGGGAGCCCCGCCGCCGACGCTTCGCGGCGCGGATCGATCTGGGCACGATGGGCTTCAACGAGCCGGGCGACCTGGTCGCGCAGCTGATCGTCAGCGACAATCGCCAGCCGGCGCCGCAGCAGGTGCGCGGGCCAAGCCTGATCCTGCGCCGCCCGCCCGCCGCGCTGGCCGAGAGCGGGCTGGAGGCATCGGTGCGGCGAGTGATGCCAGCCTATTTCACCAGCCAGCGCCAGATCATCATCGATGCCGAGGCGCTGATCGCGCGGCGCGCCACGTTGAGCGCGGACGCGTTCGTCGCCCGATCGGACGCGATCGGCGCCGACCAGCGGCTGCTGCGCCTGCGTTACGGCCAGTTCATGGGCGAGGAGACCGGTGGCGGCGCGACGGCGGCGATGCCGACCAGCGATGCCGAGGAGGGAACGGAGCCGGCGCATAGGGACGATGACGGGCACGATCATGGCGGCGAAGCCCCGGCGAGCCCGGTGTTCGGCGATGCGGGGAACGTGACCGCCGAATATGGCCACACGCACGACGAGTCCGAGGCGGCGACCCTGCTCGACCCCGGCACGCGCGCGACGCTGCGCAAGGTGCTGGACAATATGTGGCAGTCCGAACTGGCGCTGCGTCAGGGCGAGCCGCGCAAGGCGCTGCCCTTCGCGAACACGGCGCTGCGTTTCCTGAAGCAGGTACAGCAGGCGACGCGCATCTTCCTGCAACGGACGGGGACGCAATTGCCCCCGATCGACGAGGGACGGCGGCTGACCGGCAAGCGCGACGGGATCGGGCAGCCGGCGCTGCCGGTGCTGCGGGTCGATCCGGTCGATGCCGTACCGGCGGAGGCATGGCGCGGGCTGGCGGGCGGCGCGGTGCCGCTGGACGGCCTGACCCGCTGGCTGCGCGCGAACGAGGCGCGGGTCGCCGATCCGCTGGCGCTGACCGCCGCGATCGACGCGGTGCGGCGCGATCCGCTATGCGGGGCGTGCCGCCAGCGGCTGCGCGGTGCGCTGTGGAGTGTTCTCGCGCGGCCGGCGCCGACGGTGCGGCGGCGTGCCGAGGGCGGTGCGGCCGGGCGCCGCTACGTCGAGGCGCTGCGATGAGCGGCGAGCGGGTGCTGGCGACGCTGATGATCGCGGCGGTCCTGCTCGGCTGGGTGCGGCTGGGCTGGTGGCAATGGCGGGCGCCGGTGCGCGCGGCATGGTGGCGGATCGCGGCGCTGGCGGCGGTGCAGCCGGTACTGGCGGGATCGCTGTACCTGACGCTGCTGCCGCCGCGGCTGGCGGGCGAGGCCGGAACGCTGGTGGTGGCCACCGCGGGTGCGCCGGGGATCGTGGCGGCAGGCGGTGCCGAGCGGCTGGTGGCGTTGCCCGAGGCCGGGGCGCCGGCGGGGGCGGAAGCGGCGCCCGATCTGGCGACGGCGCTGCGCCGGCATCCGGGCACGCGGGCGATCCGGGTGGTGGGCGGCGGATTGACGCCGCGGGACGTCGCGGCGGCGCGCGGCGTCGCGGTCGCGTTCGATCCGCCGCCGCTGCCGCGCGGGCTCGTGGGGCTGTATCCGCCGGCGCCGGTCGCGCCGGGGGCGATGTTCCAGGTCGGCGCGGCGGTGTCGCGACTGGCGGGCGGGTCGGTCGAGCTGGTCGATCCGGCCGGGCGGCTGGTCGACCGGGTGGTGCCGGGGGCGGACGGGCAGGCGGTGCTGGGCGGGACGGCGCGGGCGGCGGGGGCGGCGCTGTTCACGCTGCGCGTGCGGGGCAGCGACCGGGCGGTCGTCGAGCAGGCAGCGGTGCCGGTGCTGGCGATCGCGCCGCCGCCGACGCGCGTCGTCATCGTCGCGGGTGCGCCGGGACCGGAGGTGAAGTTCCTGCGCCGCTGGGCGACCGACGCCGGGCTGGTGCCGGACCTGCGCGCGGGCGTCGGCGCCGGGGTGCGGATTGGCGACGGCCCGGCGCTGACCCCGGCGACGCTGGCGCGGACCGATGTCGTCATCTTCGACGATCGCGGCTGGGCGGCACTGGCCGCAGGCGAGCGGGCGGCGGTGGCGGCGGCGGTGCGGGGCGGCATGGGCGCCCTGCTGCGGGTGACGGGTCCGTTGCCGGCGGGCGTGCGGGCACAGTGGCGGGCGATGGGCATCGACATCGCCGGCGGCGCGGCGACGGCGCCGGTAGCGCTCGCCCCCGCCTCGCCGAGCGACGAGGCGTTGCAGGCGCGGCGGGGAGCGGGAACCGCGGCGGTGCCGCCATCGGCCGCGGGACCACGCGACGACCTGCCCGAGCTGACGCGGCGGGTGGCGGCGATCGGCGGCGTGGTTCCGGCGATCCGCGACGCGCGCGGCGCGCTGCTGGGCGGATGGCGGCCGGCGGGGCGGGGCCGCGTCGGCGTGTGGCTGGTCGAGGACAGTTTCGGGCTGGTGAGCGCCGGGCACGGCGACCGGTACGGCGAATGGTGGAGCGGGATCGTCTCCGCGATCGCGCGGCCGGATACGCGGCCGGTGGTGCGGGTCGGGCCGCTGGCGCGCGCCGGCGAGCGGATGGCGGTGTGCGATCTGCCGCCGGGTACGGCGACGATGACGGCGCCGTCGGGTGCGCGAGCGGTGCTGATCCCCGATCCGGCGGCGGGCGGGTGTGCGGGATATTGGCCGGGCGAGGCGGGCTGGCACGCGCTGGCCGGCGGGCAGGGACTGTCGCGGCCCGTCTATGTCCAGCCGGCCGGTGCGCTCGCCGGCGTGCGGGCGGCGATGCGGCGGGAGGCGACGATGGCGCTGACCGGGGGCGCGGTGCCGCGCGGGGCGGAGCCGGCAGGGCAGGGCGAGCGGGGATCGTCCTGGCCGTGGTTCCTGGGCTGGCTGGCGGTCGCGTCGCTGGCATGGTGGCTGGAGCGGGCACGGGCGGGCCGGCGGCGGGGTTGAGCCCGCCAGATTGATGAACGCCGGACATGGGTTCAATCGGTCGGCTGCGGCTAATGCAGGGTTCGTGCATTTCCTATCTGGGGCGTCTGATCATCGGCGGCGCCGCGGGCGTCCGGAGGAGGTATGATGCAACAACGTGAACTGGGCCGTAGCGGCTTGCGCGTGTCGGCGCTGGGTCTTGGCTGCATGGGGTTGAGCCATGCCTATGGCAGCCCCGTATCCGAGGACGACGGCATCGCGCTGATCCGGGGCGCGCACGAGCGGGGCGTGACCTTCTTCGACACGGCCGAGGTATATGGCCCGTTCGTCAACGAGGAGCTGGTGGGCCGCGCGCTGGCGCCGATCCGCGACCAGGTGGTGATCGCCACCAAGTTCGGCTTCGCGAACGGGGCGATGGACCAGGGGCTGGACAGTCGGCCCGAACACATCCGGGCGGTGGCGGACGCGTCGCTGAAGCGCTTGCGGACCGACCGGATCGACCTGTTCTACCAGCACCGCGTCGACCCGGCGGTGCCGATCGAGGACGTCGCCGGCGCGGTCGGCGAGCTGATCGCGGCGGGCAAGGTGAAGCAGTTCGGTCTGTCCGAGGCAGGCGTGGACACGATCCGCCGCGCCCATGCGGTCCAGCCGGTCGCGGCGCTCCAGAGCGAATATTCGATGTGGTGGCGCGAGCCGGAGGACACGGTGCTGCCGGTGTGCGAGGAGCTGGGCATCGGCTTCGTGCCGTTCAGCCCGCTGGGTCGTGGCTTCCTGACCGGGGCGATCGACGCGGCGACCGAGTTCGGCAAGGACGATTTCCGCAACAAGGTGCCGCGCTTCTCGGCGGAGAATCGCCGCGCGAACCAGGGGCTGATCGACACGATCGGCGGCATCGCCGACGGGATCGGCGCGACGCGCGCGCAGGTGGCGCTGGCATGGCTGCTGGCGCAGCGGCCCTGGATCGTGCCGATCCCGGGGACGACCAGGCTGCACAGGATCGACGAGAATGTCGGTGCCGCATCGCTGGAGCTGAGCGCGGCCGCGCTGGCGGCGCTGGACGAGGCGCTGGCCCGGATCCCGGTGCAGGGCGACCGGTACCCGGCGGAGCTGCAGCGCAGCGTCAACAGGTAGGAGCGGGGCGGATGCGGCGCGAGGAGCTGGTCGATCTCAACGCCTTCCTGATGGTGGCGGAGGAGGAGAGCTTCACCCGCGCCGCCGCCAAGCTGGGCACCTCGCAATCGGCGCTCAGCCATACGCTGCGACGGCTGGAGACGCGGCTGGGCGTGCGGCTGCTGACCCGGACGACGCGGCGGGTGGCGCCGACCGACGCGGGCGAGCGGCTGCTGCGGACGCTGCGCCCGGCGCTGGACGACATCGCCGCCGAACTGAGTGCGCTGGGCGATTTGCGCGCGACACCGGCGGGAACGATCCGGATCAACGCATCGGAGCATGCCGCCCGCACCGTGGTGTGGCCTGCACTTGCCCGGATGCTGCCGCTCTACCCGGACATCAAGGTCGAACTGCACGCCGACAACGCCATCGCCGATATCGTCGCCGACCGGTTCGATGCGGGCGTGCGGCTGGGCGAACAGGTCGCCAAGGACATGGTGGCGGTACGGATCGGTCCCGACCTGCAACTGGTGGTGGTGGGATCGCCCGCCTATCTCGCGAGCCACGAGCCGCCGGTCGTGCCGCAGGATCTCGCCCAGCATCGCTGCATCAACCGGCGGCTGGACAGCGCCGGCGGGCTGTATGCGTGGGAGATGGAGAAGGACGGGCGCGAGCTGCGCGTCCGCGTCGACGGGCAGCTGATCTTCAACACCGGCGCGCTGGTGCTGGAGGCGGCATGCGCGGGCTTCGGCCTGGCCTATGTCATGGCGGATCAGGCGGCGGAGGCGCTGGCGGACGGGCGGCTGGTGCAGGTGCTGGCCGACTGGACACCGCCCTTTCCCGGTTATCACCTCTATTACACCAGCCGTCGCCAGCATTCCGCGGCGTTCGCGCTGCTGGTCGAGCATCTGCGGTATCGCGATTGATCGCAGGCCGTTAGGCATGGCTCTCCCTTGACGGTATCCGTGGCATCGACGATACCGCTAACAAAGATGGGAGAGGTGGGGTGGCTGAGGATCGGGCCGGTTTGATACGGGCCATGCCGGCGGACTGGCGCGACGGGTTGTTCGTGGGCCGGGTGGACCGCGGCGAGGGGCCGACGCCGGTGGTGGTGCGCGGCGGGATCGTGCACGACATGAGCCGGGTGGCGCCGACGGTGGCGGACCTGATCGCGGGCGGGACTTTCGACGGCGGCGAGGCGGCAGGACCGCTGGAGGCGCTGGATCCGGCGACGCTGCTGAGCCCGATCGACCTGCAATGCGTGAAGGCGGCAGGCGTGACCTTCGCGGTGTCGGCGCTGGAGCGGGTGATCGAGGAGCAGGCGCGCGGCGACCATGGCCGTGCCGGCGCGGTGCGCGCGCGGCTGGAGGCGGCGCTGGGCGGCGGCATCCGCTCGGTGGTGCCGGGGACGGCCGAGGCGGCGGCGCTGAAGGAGGCGCTGATCGCGAGCGGCATGTGGTCGCAGTATCTGGAGGTGGCGATCGGGCCGGACGCGGAGATCTTCACCAAGTCGCCGGTGCTCTCGACGGTGGGCTGGAACGCCGCGGTCGGCATCCGGTCGGACTCGACCTGGAACAATCCCGAGCCCGAGGTGGTGCTGGTCGCCGATGCGGGCGGCGCGATCGTCGGCGCGACGCTGGGCAACGACGTGAACCTGCGCGATTTCGAGGGGCGCTCGGCACTGCTGCTGGGCAAGGCGAAGGACAACAACGCGTCCTGTTCGCTGGGGCCGTTCGTGCGGCTGTTCGATGCGGGCTTCGGCATCGAGGACGTGCGCAGCGCCGACATCGCGCTGACGATCGAGGGCGAGGACGGGTACGTGCTGGAGGGCGCCAGCACGATGCGCGAGATCAGCCGCGATCCCGAGGAACTGCTGCGCCAGGCGCTGAGCGAGCATCACTATCCCGACGGGCTGGTGCTGTTCTGCGGAACGCTGTTCGCCCCTACCCAGGACCGCGACGAGCCCGGGCGCGGCTTCACCCACAAGCCCGGCGACGTCGTCACCATCGCCAGCGCCCGGCTCGGCACGCTGGTCAACACCGTCACCACCTCGCGCGATGCGCCCGCCTGGTCCTTCGGCATCGGCGACCTGATGCGCAACCTCGCACGCCGCGGGCTGCTCGCGGCATGACCCATCCGGAGAAGACCATGTTGCAGCAGACGAGTTCGACCGGGCGGGCCAGCTATCCGAGCCTCGAGGACAAGGCGGTGATCGTCACCGGCGGCGCGTCGGGCATCGGCGCCGGACTGGTCGAGGCGTTCGTGGCGCAGGGGGCGCGGGTGGCGTTCATCGACATCACCGATGCGGCGGGCGAGGCGCTGGCGACAAGGCTGGCCGCCGACGCGCGGCATGCGCCGCTGTACCGCCGCTGCGACCTGACCGACCTGACGTGCGTCGCCGAGACCTTCGCCGGGATCGAGGCGGAGCTGGGCGGGGTCGACATCCTGCTGAACAATGCCGCGAACGACGATCGCCACGCGGTCGAGGACGTCACGCCCGCGTTCTGGGACGAGCGGATGAACGTCAACCTGCGGCACCAGTTCTTCGCGGCGCAGGCGGTGGCGCCGGCGATGAAGCGCGCGGGCAGGGGCGTGATCCTGAACTTCGGATCGATCAGCTGGCACCTCGCGCTGCCCGAACTGGTCCTGTACCAGACCGCCAAGGCCGCGATCGAGGGGCTGACCCGCGCGCTGGCCCGCGACCTGGGGCGCAGCGGCATCCGGGTGAACACCATCGTGCCGGGCAACGTCCAGACACCGCGGCAGGAACGCTGGTACACGCCCGAAGGCGAGGCGCAGATCGTCGCGGCACAGTGCCTGGACGGACGCATCCAGCCGTCGGACGTTGCCGCGCTGGCGCTGTTCCTGGCATCGGACGACGCCCGGATGTGCACCGGCCACGATTATTTCGTCGACGCCGGCTGGCGCTGAACGAACGGACGACAACGGCGCCCGACCAGAGGCGCCGGATACCAACAAGGGAAGGATGCGGGCGTGAACGACCAGCGAGAGATCAACGGAGGACAGGTCAACCGGGCGCTGGTCGGCATGGTGGTCGCCGTCGCGACCATCGGCGGCTTCATGTTCGGCTATGACTCCGGCGTCATCAACGGGACGCAGAAGGGGCTGGAGGCGGCGTTCGGGCTGGGCCGGCTGGGCATCGGCGTGAACGTCGGCGCGATCCTGGTCGGATCGTCGATCGGCGCGTTCGGGGCGGGGCGGCTGTCCGACCTGATCGGGCGGCGCAACACGATGATGGTGGCCGCCGTCCTGTTCATCGTATCGGCGCTGCTGGCCGGTGCGGCGGAATCCTCGGCGATCTTCATCGTCGCGCGGATCATCGGCGGGTTCGGGGTGGGTGCGGCGAGCGTGACCTCGCCCGTCTATATCTCGGAAGTGACGCCGGCGAACGTGCGCGGGCGGCTGTCGAGCATCCAGCAGGTCATGATCATCTCCGGCCTGACCGGCGCGTTCGTCGCGAACTTCGCGCTGGCCCGCTATGCCGGCGGATCGACCGCGATGCTGTGGGGCGGCTTTGCGGCATGGCGGTGGATGTTCTGGCTGCAGGCGATCCCGGCGACCCTGTACCTGTTCGCCTTGTTCTTCATTCCCGAGAGCCCGCGATACCTGATGGTGAAGGGGCGCGAGACCGAGGCGCGGGGCGTGCTGGCGCGGCTGTTCGGCGGTGCCGAGGCGGATCGCAAGGTGGGCGAGATCCGCGCGAGCCTGGCGGGCGATCACCACCGCCCGACAATGTCCGACCTGGTCGACAAGCGGACCGGACGGATCCGGCCGATCCTGTGGGTCGGTGTCGGGCTGGCGGTGTTCCAGCAGCTGGTGGGGATCAACGTCGTCTTCTATTACGGTGCGACGCTGTGGGAGGCCGTCGGCTTCACCGAGGATAATTCGCTGCAGATCAACATCCTGTCGGGCGTGCTGTCGATCGGTGCCTGCCTGCTGGCGATCACGTTGATCGACCGGATCGGGCGCAAGCCGTTGCTGCTGATCGGCTCGGCGGGGATGACGGTGACGCTGGGCGTGGTCGCCTGGGCGTTCTCGACCGCGGTGACCGATGCCACGGGGGCCGTGTCGCTGCCGGGTAATTCCGGGGTGATCGCTCTGGTCGCGGCGAACCTGTACGTCGTCTTCTTCAACGGCAGCTGGGGCCCGGTGATGTGGGTGATGCTGGGCGAGATGTTCCCGACCCAGATCCGCGGATCGGCGCTGGCGGTATCGGGCTTCGCGCAGTGGATCGCAAACGCCGCGATCTCGGTCAGCTTCCCGTCGCTGGTCGTCTCGCCCGGACTGGCCGTGACCTATGTCGGCTATGCCACGGCGGCGGCGGTGTCGTACGTGTTCGTGCGCGCGATGGTCAACGAGACGCGCGGGCGCGAGCTGGAGGACATGGTCGGTTGACGCTGGCGCTGGCGGCGGGAGGCTGGTCGGCCGAGCTGCGGCCCGAGGCGGGCGGCGCGATCACCGCGCTGCGCCGACGGGGTGCCGACGTGTTGCGGCCGACGCCGGCGCGGACCGGAGCGGGGGCGGACGATCCGTTCGATCTGGCGAGCTTCGCGCTGGTGCCCTACGCCAACCGGATCGCGGACGGCGCGTTCGCGGCGGGGGGCCGGCAGGTCAGGCTGGCGCCCAATCATCCGCGACAGGTGCATCCGCTGCACGGCGTCGGCTGGCTGGTCCCGTGGCGGGTCGAGGCGGCGGACGCGGCGGGAGCGACGCTGGTCCATGCGCACGGCGGCGGCGCGGCATGGCCATGGGCGTACGACGCGGTGCAGACGGTACGGCTGACCGCGGAAGGGCTGGCCGTGACGCTGACGGTGACCAACCGCGACGCGGCGGCGATGCCCGTCAGCCTGGGGTTCCACCCCTATTTCACGCGCACCGGCGTGCGATCGATCGGGTTCGCGGCGGAGGGCGTGTGGCTGGCGGATGCGGCGATGCTGCCGACCGAACTTGTGCCTGCCGACGCGCTGGGCGACTGGTCGGCGGGAGCCGGGCTAGAACGGGCCGATCTGGTCGACCATTGCTATACCGGCTGGGACGGCACCGTGCGGATCGCGCGGGACGATGGCGATGTGGTCGTGCGGGGTACGGGAACCGGCCTGCTCCACGTCTATGTGCCGCCGGGCGAGGAGTTCTTCTGCGTCGAGCCGGTCACCGCGATGCCCGATGCCGTCAACCGCGGCGCGGCGGCGATGCTGGCGCCGGGCGAGGCGCGGACGATCGGGATGACGATCGGCGGGTGATCCACCGCCGACACGCCGTCCCGTCGTCGGCAGCCGTCAGCGCGGCTTGACGAACTTCAGGGTCATGCGGTCGCTCTCGCCGATGGCGGCGTATTTCGCGCGATCGACATCCTTCAACGCGTAGCTGGGCGGCAGCGTCCACACGCCGTCCGGCCAGTTCGCCGTGTCGCGCGGGTTGGCGTTCACCTCCGACCGGCCGGCGAGCTTGAAGCCGGCGGCGGTGGCGAAGGCGACGACGCTGCTGGTCTTCATGTAACCGCTCTTCTCCTCGGCGGCGGCGTCGCGGTTCTCGGGCAGGCGATGCTCGACGACGCCGAGCGTGCCGCCCGGTTTCAGCATGCGGAACATGCCCGCGAACATGGCGCGGGCGCGATCGGCGCCGCCGAACCGCCAGTTGTGGACGTTGCGGAAGGTGAGGACGACATCGGCGCTGCCGTCCGGCACGCCGGCCTGCCCCGCTTCGGGCGGGAAGGCGGCGAGCCTGACCTTGCCATAGGTGCCCGCGTGCCCCGACTGGAGATTGCGGACGCCGTTCAGGCCCTTCTCCCACGGACCTGCCGCGTAATAGGTGCCGCCACGGGCGGTGAGCGGCGCGAGGATCTCGGTATACCAGCCGCCGCCCGGCCAGATCTCGACCACGGTGTCGGTCGGCTTGACCCCGAAGAAGGCGAGCGTTTCGGCCGGATGGCGATAGCGATCGCGCGCCACGTTGGTGGCGGTGCGGGTAGGGGCGGCGACCGCCGCGGCGATCGCGGCGGGGATGCGCGGCGCGCTGGCCGCGATCATCGCGGGGGCGGCAAGCAGGAGCAGGAGGGCGTGGCGTGTCATCGTCGACCTTTCGGGGGCGGGTGCGAAGCGGCGATCGTGCGGGTTCCGCCGGCGATGCGCAACCCCGTGGCGGGCGCTTCCCACCGGTCGTCGCGGATGCGACCACCGCGCGCTTGACCGCACGCGCGGGCGGGTGAAGGCTGTGGCAAATCAAGGAGAACGCCATGCCGATGACCGTCAACGGTGCCGTCGTGCCGCTGCCCGACGATCCCCGTGTCTCGTTGCTCGACCTGCTGCGCGAGCGGCTGCAGCTGAGCGGAACCAAGAAGGGCTGTAACCAGGGGGCGTGCGGCGCCTGCACGGTGCTGGTCGATGGCGAGCGGATCGTGTCGTGCCTGGCGCTGGCCGTCCAGTATGACGGGCGGGCGATCATGACGATCGAGGGGCTGGCGGAGGGTGGCACGCTCCACCCGCTGCAGCAGGCGTTCATCGACCATGACGGGTTCCAGTGCGGCTATTGCACGCCCGGGCAGATCTGCTCGGCGATCGGCATGGCGCGGGAGGCGGCACGCGGGGTTCCCAGCCATGTCACCGCCGACCTGACGGCGGAACGGACGACGCTGACCCGCGAGGAATTGCAGGAGCGGATGAGCGGCAATCTGTGCCGGTGCGGCGCGCATAACGGGATCATCGACGCGATCGGCGGCACGCTGCCCCGGCTGGCGGCGGAGATCGGGGCATGACGCCGTTCAGCTATACGCGCGCGGGCGACGTGGCGGAGGCGCTGAGATCGGGGGCGGAGGGTGCGGCCTATCTGGGTGGCGGCACGAACCTGGTCGACCTGATGCGCGAGACGGTGGCGCGTCCGGCCGCGCTGGTCGACGTGACCGGGTTGTCGGTGGCGATCGAGGAGACTGAGGGCGGCGGGCTGATGATCGGCGCAGGCGTGCGGAACACGGCACTGGCGGAGCACCGGGCGGTGCGCGCCCGTTATCCGATGCTGTCGCGCGCGATCCTGGCGGGTGCGTCGGCGCAGATCCGCAACATGGCGACGGTGGGCGGCAACCTGCTCCAGCGGACGCGATGCACCTATTTCTACGATACGGAAGGGTCGCGCTGCAACAAGCGGGCGCCCGGATCGGGATGCGACGCGGTCGAGGGGTTCAATCGCATCCACGCCATCCTGGGCGCATCGACGGCATGCGTGGCGACCCATCCGTCCGACATGTGCGTCGCGTTGGCGGCGCTGGATGCGACCGTGCATCTGCAGGGCAGCGGCGGATCGCGGACGCTGCCGTTCGGCGAACTGCACCGGCTGCCGGGAGAGCATCCGGCGATCGACACGGTGCTGGAGCCGGGCGAGCTGATCACGGCGATCGAGCTGCCGGCGCTGCCCGTCGCGGCGCAGTCAAGCTATCGCAAGGTACGCGACCGGGCATCGTACGCGTTCGCGCTGGTTTCGGTGGCGGCGGCCCTGTCGGTGGAGGACGGCCGCGTGGCCGATGTGCGGATCGCGCTGGGCGGGGTGGCGCACAAGCCGTGGCGGGCGGCGGACGCGGAGGCGGCGCTGCGCGGCGGGCCGGCGACCGCGGCGGCGTTCCACGCGGCGGCGGAGGCGGAGCTGGCCGATGCGGTCGCGCTGCGGGACAACGGGTTCAAGATCGAGCTGGCCAAGCGGGCGATCGTCGCCGTGCTGGGCGAGCTGGCGGGAGATGCGGCATGAATATCGTCGACGATGCCAAGCTGGCGGCACAGACCGCGGCACAGGCGGCGATGGCGAAGCTGGTGCCGCTGGCCCCCGACAGCTGGATCCCGGGCGGGACGCCCGATCCGCTGATCCGGCACAAGCACGGGTTGATCGGCACGTCGGTATCGCGGCTGGACGGGCCGCTGAAGGTGAAGGGCGAGGCGCGGTTCGCGGCCGAGGTGGCGCTGGACGGCATGGCCTATGCCGCGCTGTCCTATGCCACGATCGCGCGGGGACGGATCACGGCGATCGATACGTCCGCAGCCGAGGCCGCACCCGGCGTGGTCCTGGTGATGACGCACCTGAACGCCCCGCGCATGAAGCCGCCCGCGGTATTCGGATCGGCGCCGATGGCGGCGGGGCCGAGCGACCTGCCGATCATGCAGGACGACCGCATCCACTGGAACGGCCAGCCGGTCGCGCTGGTGCTGGCCGGGACGCAGGAGCAGGCGGATCATGCCGCCTCGCTGATCCGCACCAGCTATGCCGCCGAACCGTCTACCACCTCGTTCGCGAAGGCGCGGGCGGCTGGGGTGGAGCAGGGCAACTTCATGGGCCAGAAGCTGGCCGACACGATCGGCGATGCCGACGCCGCGTTGGCCGCGGCGCCGCACCGGGTGGACCAGCTGTACCGGACGCCGCGCCACAACCACAACGCAATCGAGCCGCATGCCGCGACGATCCTGTGGCAGGACGGCGAACTGGTGATCCACGATGCCAGCCAGATGGTGACCGCGGAGGCAGCGACCGTCGCGGGCGTGTTCGACCTGACGCCCGAGCAGGTCCGCGTCACCTCTCCCTTCGTCGGGGGCGGGTTCGGGGCGAAGGGATTGTGGGATCACCAGATCCTGGGCGCGGCGGCGGCGAAGATGGCCGGCCGGCCGGTGCGGATCGTGCTGTCGCGCGAGGGCGTCTACCGCGTCGTCGGCGGACGGACGCTGACCGAGCAGCGGGTGGCGATCGGCGCGCAGCCGGATGGCGGCTTCGACGCGCTGATCCATACCGGCACCGTCGCGATGACGCCGCACAACAACATGCCCGAGCCCTTCATCCTGGGCACGCGTGCCGGTTATGCGGCGGGCGCGATCAAGCTGCAGGTGGAGGTGGCGACGATGAACATGCTCGCCAACACCTTCATGCGCGCGCCGGGCGAGGCGGTGGGTACCTTCGCGCTGGAATCAGCGATCGACGAAATGGCGGTTGAGCTGGGAATGGATCCGATCGAGCTGCGGATCCGCAACGAGCCGGACAAGGACCCGATTTCGGGACTGCCCTTCTCGTCGCGGAACATCGTCGAGGCATGGCGCGCGGGGGCGGCACGGTTCGGCTGGGACCGGCGGCAGGCGGTGCCGGGCAGCCGGCGCGAGGGAGAGTGGCTGATCGGCATGGGCTGCGCCACCTCCACCTATCCCTATTACCGGATGCCGGGCGCAGCGGCGCGCATCACGCTGACCCGTGACGGCGGTGCGGGCGTGACCGCGCTGGTCGAGGTGGCGGCGCACGAGATGGGCATGGGCACGACGACGACGACAGCGATCGTCGCGGCGGAGCGGTTGGGCCTGCCGATGGAGCGGGTCGAGATCGGGTACGGCGATTCGATCATTCCGGGCGCGGTGATGGCCGGCGGGTCGCAGCAAACCGCGGCGATCGGCGCGGCGGTGATCGCCGCGCACCGGGCGCTGGTGACCGAGCTGCTGAAGCTGGCGGGAAACGACTCGGCGCTGGCGGGCCTGTCGGCGGACGAGGTGGGCAGCGAGGACGGCGCGCTCGTCAAGCTGGACGAGCCGGGGCGCCGCGAAACCTATGCCTCGATCCTGGACCGGGCACGGCGTACGGTGGTCGTCGCGGCCGAACAGGCGTCACCCCCGCTGGAGACGATGCACTGGTCGATGCATTCGCACGGGGCGATGTTCTGCGAGGTACGCGTCAATGCGATCACCGGCGAACCGCGGGTCACGCGGTTCCTGGGTTCGTTCGACACCGGCCGCATCCTGAACGCCAAGACGGCGCGCAGCCAGTTCCGTGGCGGCATCATCATGGGGCTGGGCATGGCGCTGATGGAGGAGACGCAGTTCGACGAACGGAACGGCCGGATCATGAATCCGAGTCTCGCCGAGTACCACATACCGGTTCATCTGGACGTGCCCGAGATCGACGTAATGTGGACCGACATCGCCGATCCGCACACGCCGATGGGCGCGCACGGCATCGGCGAGATCGGCATCACCGGCGTCGGCGCGGCGGTGGCGAACGCGGTGTACAATGCGACCGGCAAGCGGGTGCGCGACCTGCCGATCACGCTCGACAAGCTGCTGTAACGGGAACGGGACCGGTTTTCACCAAAGTGGACATTGTGTCCGCTTAACGACCGGCCTATTGGCGGTGGCTGTCCGTTCCCGCAGCCACAGGGCCGAAGCCGATGAGTGACGAGCGTCCCGCGCCAGCCGACGACGTACCCGACCAGGCGCCGGAGAAGCCCGCCCGCCGGCAGCTGAGCGGGCGGGCCAGGCTGATCCTGCTGGTGGTGGCGGCGATCGCGCTGACGGTCGGCGTGGTATGGTTCGTTCGGTACCAGAGCCATGGCAGGTATCTGGAAGAGACCAACGACGCGCGGGTCGAGGCGGACATGGTCACCGTGTCGCCGCGGGTCGCCGGTTATGTCTCCGCGGTGCTGGTTGGCGAGAACGAGGATGTGCGGGCGGGGCAGCCGCTGGTTCGCATCGACCCGCGCGATGCGCGCGCGCAGGCGGCGCAGGCGGACGCGCAGATCGCGGTGGCCGCGGCGCAGGCCGATGCGGCACGGGCGCAGATCCGCGAGCAATATGCCGCCATCGACCAGACGCGCGCGCAACTGGCTGCGGCCCGGGCCAAGGCGGCGTACGATGCCGGCGAGGTCGCGCGTTATCGCCCGCTCGCCGCCTCGGGCGCGGAGACCAGGGCTACGTTGGCGCAACTGGAGGCGACGGCGCGGCAGTCGGCCGACAATGTCCGGGCGCAGGCGGCGGCGGTGACGATGCAGGAGCGGCGCGTCGCCTCGTATCGCAGCCAGGTGCGGCAGGGCGAGGCACAGGGGCAGGCGGCTCGGGCACAGCTGTCCGCCGCCAATGTCGATGTCGGCGCCACCGGGCTGACGGCGCCGATCGCCGGGAGGATCGGCGACAAGACGGTGACGGTGGGCCAGTATGTGCAGGCGGGTACGCGGCTGATGTCGATCGTGCCGCTCGACCGGCTCTACATCACCGCGAATTTCAAGGAGACGCAGCTGGCGCTGATGCGGCCGGGGCAGCCGGTGTCGATCGAGGTCGACGCGCTGGACGGCGTGACGCTGACTGGCCGGGTCGAGAGCCTGGCACCGGGAACCGGCGCGCAGTTCTCGCTGTTGCCGCCGCAGAACGCGACGGGCAATTTCACCAAGATCACCCAGCGGGTGCCGGTGCGAATCTCGATCGAGGCGACACCGGCGGCGCGGCGCCTGCTGGTGCCGGGCCTGTCGGTGACGGTGACGGTCGACACCATCGGGGCCCGTGACGAGATCGCGCGGATCAGGGAACAGCAGGAACAGGCCGACCGGCGCGGGAAAGCGCGCTGAAATGGCGAGTGCGGCGATGAACCGAGCGACTGCCGCCAGAGGCGGTGCGCCGGAGCGGGCGGATCTCGGCGCGTGGCTGGCGGTGGCGGCGGGGACGCTGGGCGCATTGATGGCGACGCTGGACATCTCGATCGTCAATTCATCGCTGCCAACCATTCAGGGAGAGATCGGCGCCAGCGGGACCGAGGGTACGTGGATCGCCACCGCCTACCTGGTCGCCGAGATCGTCATCATCCCGATGTCGGCCTGGCTGCAACGGATGCTGGGGCTGCGCACCTTCCTGCTGATCGCGGCCGGGCTGTTCACCGCCTTTTCCGTGCTGTGCGGGGTATCGACCAACCTGATGATGATGATCGTCGGGCGGGTCGGGCAGGGGTTCACCGGCGGCGCGATGATCCCGACCGCGCAGACGATCATCGCGCAGCGCCTGCCGCCGCAGCAGCAGCCGATCGGGATCGCCGCATTCGGCGTCACGGCCATTCTGGGCCCGGTGCTGGGGCCGCTGATCGGCGGCTGGCTGACCGAGAATATCAGCTGGCACTATGCCTTCTTCATCAACGTGCCGATCAGTGCGGTGCTGATCACGCTGCTGCTGGTCGGCCTGCCGCACGAGAAGGCGAAGCTGCACCTGTTCGGCGAGGCGGACTGGTTCGGCATCGCCGGACTGGTGCTGGGGCTGGGCGGGCTGACCGTGTTTCTGGAGGATGGCCAGCGCGAGCAGTGGTTCGATTCCGAGCTGATCCGGCTGATGTTCCTGACCAGCACGATCGGGTTCGGCCTGCTGTTCTGGGGACAGGCGACGGCCAGGCGGCCGATCATCAAGCTGAAGCTGCTGCTGGCCCGGCAGTTCGGCTCGGTCGCGCTGATGGGCGTCGTGCTCGGCATCGTGCTGTACGGCACCAGCTATGCGATCCCGCAGTTTCTGGCGGCACTGGCCGACTATAATTCGTTGCAGGCGGGCAAGGTCGTGCTGCTGTCCGGCATCCCCAGCCTGTTCATGATGGCGATCGTGCCCGTCCTGTTGAAAACGCTGGATATCCGGATCGCGGTGGCGGCGGGGCTGCTGATCATGGGGGTGTCGGCGCTGCTCGACGCGAACCTGACGGCGGCGTCGACCGGCAGCGATTTCACCGTGTCGCAGCTGTTGCGCGGGGTCGGCCAGATCCTCGGCATGCTGTTCCTGAGCCAGGCGGTGGTGCGATCGGTGCCGCGCGAGGATGCGGGCGACGCGTCGGGCCTGTTCAACGCATTCCGCAATCTTGGCGGCAGCTTCGCGCTGGCCGGCATCTCGATCCTGCAGGACAAGCGAATGTGGCTCCATTCGCGCCGGCTGGAGGAGAGCCTGAACGCGAACAGCCCGGCCGTGCAGGATTATGTCGGTGCGATTGGCCGCACGGTCGCCGACCGGGCCGCGGGCCTGCGGCTGGTGTCGCAGCAGATCCAGGCACAGGCGCTGACGATGACGTACAACGATATCTTCTGGATCATGGGCGTGGGCACGCTGGCGGTATTGCCGCTGGTGTTGTTCCTGAAGCCGCTGCCGAAGACGGCTGGACCGGCGATGGTGCATTGATGAAGAAAGCGATCCTGCTGCTCGCCGCGACGCTGCCGGGCGCCTGTACGGTCGGCCCCGATTATCACGGGCCACCGGCCGTCGCGTCCGATATGCCCGGCTTCGTTCGCGCTCCCCGGGAAGTGTCGACGGCGGCGCCGGCGCTGGCCCGCTGGTGGGAAGCGCTGGGCGATGCGACGTTGACCCGGCTGGTCGACGATGCGCTGGCGCATAGCCCGACGATCGATCAGGCGACCGCCCGCATCCGCGAGGCGCAGGCGCAGTTGCGCCAGCAACGGACCGGCCAGCTGCCGAGCGTCAGCGCCAACGCCACCTATCTCCATGCCGATCTGCCGGGTGTGGCGCTGGGTAGCGCGCAGGGCGGCGAGGGTGGCGGACAGGCGGCCGGGTCGTCGTCGGGCACGGCGTTGAACTTCTACAATCTGGGGCTGAACGCGTCGTGGGAGCTGGACCTGTTCGGCGGCGGCCGGCGCAGTACCCAGCAACGGCGCGCGACCGCGGCGGCGCGGGCAGCGGACCTCGCCGACGTTCAGGTCTCGCTGTCCGCACAGGTCGCACAGGCCTATGTCGGTCTGCGCGACGTGCAGGAACGGATCCGGCTGAACGCCGCATCGACGCGGTTGCAGGAACAGCAGATTGCTTTGTCACGCCAGCGGCTGGCGCGCGGGACGGCGTCGCAGCTGGACCTCGAGCGACTGCAGGGACAGCTGGAGGATACGCAGGCGCAGGCGATCCCGTTGGGCGCGCAGGCGGACGAGTATCTGAATCAGCTGGCGGTGCTGACCGGCCGTGCGCCCGGTGCGCTGGACGCGACGCTGGGTGGGGTGGTCGCGGTTCCGCTGCCACCGGCATCGGTGGCGATCGGCGATCCCGCCGCGCTGATCGCGCGCCGGCCGGACATCCGCTCGGCCGAGCGGCAGCTGGAGGCCAGCACGGCCGGGATCGGGGTCAGCAAGGCCAAGGAGCTGCCCGGCATCCGGTTCCTGGGATTGCTGGGGCTCGGAGGAACGTCGCCGGGCGACGTGTTCGACCTCGATAACCTGACGGCACTGGCGGCGCCGTCGCTGTCATGGTCGTTCCTGGACTTCGGACGCAACCGCGCGGCGACGGCCGCATCGGAGGCGCAGCGCGACCAGGCGGCGGCGACGTATCGCCAGACCGTGCTGGAAGCGTTGCAGGATGCCGAGAACGCGCTGTCCCGCTTCGGCAATACGCGCGCGCAGCTGGGACAGCTGGTCCGTGCGCAGGCCACGGCGGCGCGGGCGTCGTCACTGAACCGGCAACGGGTGGCGGCGGGGACCAGCACGCTGATCGACCAGCTCGACATCGAGCGGCGGCAGCTGTCGACCGCGATCGCGGTGACGCAGGCCAAGGCGCAACTGAGCGGCAGCTACATCGCGGTGAACAAGGCGCTGGGGCTGGGCTGGACCGCCGATGCCCCCGGCCTCAGCGCGGGCGAAGACCCTCGAACAGCAGCGACATCGCCGCGGCAAGCTGATCGGTCACCTCGTCCTCGTCCATGAACGGCAGCAGCAGCCCGCCGGCCATGCGCATTGCCATCACGACATCGCGCGGCGTGATCCGGTCGTCGATCTCGCCGCGCGCCTGGGCCTGACCGACTGCCGGGGCGACGACGCGCTCCAGCCGTTCCCCGATCGCGCGGAAGGCGGTGAGATTGCTGTCGCCGTGGTGGAGTTCAGCGGCGATGCGGGCGAACAGCGACACGGCAGGTGCGCCCATCCGCACCATCGCCGCGATCGTGCCGGCGATCGATGCGGTCGGATCCAGCGCTGCCTCCAGCCGGTCGACCTCGCGGGAGAAGATGGCGAGCGCCAGCGCCTCCCGGTCCGGGAAATTGCGGTACAAGGTTCCGCGACCGACACCCGCGCGTTCGGCAACGACCTCGAGCGGAACGCCGTAACCGTCGCTGGCGAAGCAGGCTGCGGCCGCGACGATCAGCGCCTCCCGGCGCTCCTGCGCGTCGCGGCGAGGCGCACGCCTGCCTTTCGGGTCCGGAACACCAGTCATCGCCGCCGATGATAGCGTCGCGTGACCATCAGGTCACCGGCGACGACTCCACAGCCAGGCGCCCGCGGCCGCGGCGATGCCCGCGGCGGTCGCGGCACCGGCCGCGGCCGCGGCCTTGCGACGGCGCTCCGGATGGCGGCGACCGCCATCGGGGCCGGCGGCACCGGCGGGCGGGTCGAACAGGCTGCCGCTGACATCGTCCGTCGGCTGCGCCCGGTCGGACCAGACGTCCATGAAGCCGTTCATGATCGCCGCGCCGAGGTTGGGCGCTGCGAACTGGCCGAGCTTCAACGCGAGGGCGGGCGCGCCGACGACGGTCGTGTTGCGCGGGCGGCGGGCGAGCCGCACCACCGCCTTCGCGACGGTTTCCGGCGCCAGCGATCCCGGCGGCAGCGACAGGCGCGCACCGGTATAGTTGCCGGCATGGTCGATGCCGGGCGTGTCGACGAAGGTAGGATAAACATCGCAGATGTGGATGTGCGGGTTCTTCGATACCTCGCCCCGCAGCGCCTCGCTGAAGCCGCGCAGCCCGAACTTGCTGGCAGCATAGGCGGCTGCATAGGGCGTGGCGATGAAGCCGCCGACCGAGATCATGTTGACCCAGGTGCCGCGATCCTGCGCCAGGAAGATCGGCAGTACGGCATGGGCGTCGTTCATGTGACCGAGCAGGTTCGCCGCCACGACGCGGGCATGGTCGGCGATCGGCACGTCGTGATACATGCCGACCACGCCGACCCCGACGCAGCTGAACCAGAGATCGATGCCGCCAAGATGCGTCCGGGCCTTCTCAGCGAGGGCGGCGCCCGCAGCGGCGTCCGTCACGTCGACGACGTGGACCTCCGCCGTTCCCCCCACTGCGCGACAACGCCGGGCGATGTCGTCGAGACCCATTTGGCCACGCGCGGCCAGCACCAGCCGGGCACCCTTCGCGGCGAAGGCGAGGGCAGTGGCGGCGCCGATGCCGCTCGATGCGCCGGTGATGACGACGCGGTGGCCGGACAGCTTCATCGTCCGATCGCCTCCTTCACCGCGTCGGCCGCCTTGGCGAGCAGGCCCTTTTCCGCTTCCTCCGCTTCCGCCTTGGTGCGGAAGGCGGCGCCCTCCGGCTCGGCGGGGGGAGCGTAGACCGAGAAAAGCTTCAGCGTGCCCGCGCCCTTGTTGACGATATTGTGCTTCGACCCCTTGGGTACGACGATCATGTGGTTGGGCGTCGCCTTCGTGGAGTGGCTGTCGATCACGACCTGCGCCTCGCCCTCGACGAAGAAGGTGGTCTGGTCGGCCGGGTGGGTCTCCATCCCGATCTCCTCGCCCGCCGGTATGCTCATCAGCACGATCTGGACCTTGGCGTCGCGATAGACCTCTTTCCGCCAAAGGTCGTTCTTGCCGGCCAGTTCGATCATATCCTTGTTGAAGATCGCCATTTCCGTGCTCCTGTCATCAGCGTCAGGGGTCGGACGCACGACAGGCAGGGGCGTTCCGGCGAACCGGCGCGATCGTTCAGCCGCCGACGGCGTGGATGATGCCCAGCATCGCCCAGTAGAGCGTGCCGGCGAGCAGCATCGCGACCGGCAGCGTCAGGATCCACGCGAGCAGCATGTTGCGGATGGTCCGCCGCTGGAGCCCGGCCCCGTTCGCGACCGACGCACCGGCGACCCCCGACGACAGGATGTGGGTGGTCGATACCGGCATGCCGAAACGCTCGGCGAGCAGTATGGTGGAGGCGGCGACGAGCTCCGCCGACGCACCCATGCCATAGGTCAGGTGGGTCTTGCCGATCCGCTCGCCCACGGTGACGACGATCCGCCGCCAGCCGACCATCGTGCCCAGGCCGAGCGCCAGCGCCACCGATACCTTTACCCAGGCCGGGATGTAGCGGGTGCCCTGCTGCAGCCGGTCGGCATAGTCGGTAACGGCATCGAGTTCCGCGGCGGTCAGCGTCTCGCGCGCGGCGGTCGCCTTCTTCACCTGCGCGACGGTATCGAGGACGAGGTACATGTCGTTGCGCAGGTTCGGCGTCTCGGCGGCAGGGACCCGGCGCAGCGAGCCGTAACCGGCGATGCGGTCGGACACGTCGGCGGTCAGCGTGGCCAGCGCGCCGTAGGTCCGCAGCGATTCCACCCGGCGGTCCCGCAATGCCTGGGTCAGGGTGGCGCGGGCTTCGTCGGGAGCGGGGCGTACCCCGTCGGCCGCGCGCAGGAACGCGCGCTCCGCCACCGCCGAGGACCGGACGAAGGCGGGCGTGGCGCTGTCCGGCACGGTGCGGTTGAGCGCATAGGCAGTGGGTGCGCAGCCGATCAGGATCAGCATGATCAGACCCATGCCCTTCTGCCCGTCATTGCCGCCATGCGCGAAGCTAACCGCGGTGCAGGTGAAGATCAGCAAGGCCCGTATGCCGCGCGGCGGCGGCTGGTCGGCGGCGGGCTGACGATACAGGGCTGGATCCGGGGCGAGGCGCTTCAGGACGAGCAGCAGGACGAACGCGCCGGCGAACCCCAGCAGCGGGCTGAAGAGAAGGGCGGCGAGCACCTTTTGCGCCTGCGTCCAGTCGACGCCGGCGGTGGCGCCCGTGCCGCTCGACAGCAGCTGGTTGGCGACGCCCACCCCCAGGATCGAGCCGATCAGTGCATGGCTCGACGAATTGGGCAGGCCGACATACCAGGTCGCCAGATTCCACCCGACCGCGGCGAGCAGCAACGCGAAGATCATCGCATAGCCACCGGCGCTGCCGACGTGCAGCACCAGATCGACCGGCAGCAGCGTGACGATGGAATAGGCGACCGCTCCGGACGACAGGAGCACGCCGAGGAAGTTGAAGAAGCCCGACCAGACCACCGCCAGCGGCGCCGGCATGGCATGGGTGTAGATGACGGTCGCCACCGCGTTGGCGGTGTCGTGGAAGCCGTTCACGAATTCGAACCCGAGCGCGATGACCAAGGCCGCGCCGAGGAACAGGAACACGCCGAGCGCCATCCGCTCGCCCACCTGCTGCGTGTCGACCAGAATGCTGAAACCGGCATAAGCCAGCCCGCCGATCAGGAGCATGCCGAAGATCCAGCGGCTGGCCGGGTGAAACTCGCCGTGCAGCCGCGCTCCCGGCTGGGCGACGGATGAAGGCGGAGCGAGGGCGGTCGAGTGGGCCATGACACCTCCATCCGGTGCAGATGCGACAGAAGCATGACAGTCGTGCTTGTCGCCCGGCGGTCGCGGCTGGTGGTGATCGCGTCGCGCATCCGCGTTGTTGCCGTGACGGCGTGGCTGCAAAGGACGGATGCTTGGTTGCAGGCGGCGCAGCTGGCATCATGCTGGTTTGTAAAAACCACGCTTTGTCAGAAGGATGCGGGATGTGCGCGCCGTGGAGCAGCATCTGGCGGTCGCAATTCGTCACCCGCTGCGCTTGTGCGGCGGCCGACACTGTCTACGTGGCGACCTGGCGGGCGGCAGGGTCGCGCACGCCTCCGGGAGATCATGATGGTGGAAGCGCAACCACGCGCGGTGCGGCCGGGCCTGGTATTCTTCGCGCTGGCGATGGGCGGGTTCGCGATCGGAACGACCGAGTTCGCGACGATGAGCCTGTTGCCGGATTTCTCGCGCGGACTGGGCATTTCCGAACCGGTGGCCGGCCACGTCATCAGCGCCTATGCGCTGGGCGTCGTCGTCGGTGCGCCGCTGCTGGCGGTGCTGGCGGCACGCATGGCGCGACGGACGCTGCTGATCGGGCTGATGACGCTGTTCGCGATCGGCAACGCGATGAGCGCGCTGGCGCCCTCCTATCACGCGATGCTCGCGTTCCGGTTCCTGAGCGGACTGCCGCATGGTGCCTATTTCGGGGTCGCGGCGCTGGTTGCGGCCTCGCTGGTCGGGCCGGAGCGGCGAACGTTCGCCGTATCCCGCGTCATGCTGGGGCTGACCGTGGCGACGATCGTCGGCGTGCCGCTGGCGAACTGGATCGGCCAGATCGCCGGCTGGCGGTGGGGCTTCGGGATCGTCGCGGTGCTGGGGCTGGCGACGGTCGCTCTGGTGGCGGCGTTCGCACCCCATGATCGTCCGGCCGGGTCGGCCAGTCCCCTCGCCGAGCTGAACGCCCTCAGGATCCCGCAGTTGTGGCTGACGCTGGGCATCGGCGCGATCGGCTTTGGCGGGCTTTTCGCGGTCTACACCTATCTGGCGTCGACGCTGGTCGAGGTGACGGGGATGTCGACGACGGCAGTGCCGCTGGTACTGTGCGTCTTCGGCCTGGGTATGCTGGCGGGAAACCTGCTGGTGCCGATGTTCGCCGATCGTGCGCTGATGCCGACGGTCGGCGGGCTGCTGCTATGGAGTGCGGCGTCGCTGGCGATTTTTCCCTGGGCAGCCCAGCATGCGTGGGCGGTAACGATCGACGTCTTCCTGATCGGCATCGGCGGGTCGCTGGGCACCGTGTTGCAGACGCGGCTGATGGATGTCGCGCGGGATGCGCAGAGCCTGGCGGCGTCGCTGAACCATTCCGCGTTCAACACGGCGAACGCGCTGGGCCCCTGGCTGGCGGGGCTCGCCATCGCCGGCGGTCATGGCTGGACGTCGACCGGGATCGTCGGCTGCGGACTGGCGCTGGGCGGGCTGGCCTTCTGGGCGGTGTCGCTGGCGACGTCCCGGGAGACGCGCGTGCTGGCTGCGGCGGAATGAGTCGCGGGCGAGGATGAACGTCGCGGGGTGATCGGGCGTTGCGGCCTCCTATCCGCGGAGTATCGATCACGCATATGGCCAGTACCAGTCTGGGCAAGACCATCCGGTCCAACATCGTCCTGTTCGGCGCGCTGTTCGCCAATGTCGGGATCGCCGTCGCGAAGTTCGTCGCGGCGGGCTTCACCGGCTCGTCGTCAATGCTGTCGGAAGGGTTCCACTCGCTGGTCGACAGCGGCAACCAGATCCTGCTGCTGTATGGGCAGCGACAGGCCAAGCGACCACCCGATGCCCGTCATCCGTTCGGATATGGCAGGGAGCTGTATTTCTGGGCGTTCGTGGTCGCCATCCTGATCTTCGCGCTGGGTGCCGGCATCTCGTTCTACGAGGGCTGGCTGCATATCCGCGAACCCGAGCCGCTGGCCGATCCCACCATCAACTATGTCGTGCTGGGTATCGCCACGCTGCTGGAGGGAAGTTCGTGGACGATCGCCGTGCGCGAGTTCCGGCAGTCGAAGGGAGATCTCGGCTGGTGGGCGGCGATCAAGGAGTCGAAGGACCCCGCCAGCTTCATCGTGTTGTTCGAGGACTCGGCGGCGCTGGCCGGGCTGATGGTGGCGGCGATCGGCATCTGGGCGAGCCACGCGATGGAGGACCCGCGGATCGACGGGGTCGCCTCGATCGTGATCGGTGTGATCCTGGCCGCCGTCGCGGTGTTGTTGGCACGCGAGGCGAAGGGCCTGTTGATCGGCGAGCGGGCCGATCCGCGGGTCGTGGAGCGGGTCCGCGCCCTGGTCGCCGCGAGCGAGGGAGTGGTCGCGGTCAATCATGTGCGCACGATCCATACGGCGCCGGATGCGGTATTCGTCGCCATCAGCGCCGATTTCGACGATCGACTGACGATGGGCGAGGGCGAGGCGCTGATCGAGCGGATCGAGGCGCAGCTGCGGGCGGAGTTCCCAGACATCTCGTCGATCTATGTGCGACCGGAGCGAGCCGCGGAGGAAACGGCACGAGCGGAGCAGCGGCGATCCGCGCCCGCGGCCGGCGACCGACGATGAGCGACCGGGCCGAATGACGATCCACATGATCATGCTGGTCAGGCCGCACTGCTACCGCTAACATGCACGTCAACGATCCCAGTAGAGGGACGAGGGAGGTGTCTGGGTGCAGTTCGGAAGCAGGATCATCGGTGCGGCTGGATTGGCGGCCAGTGTGCTGTTCACCGGCGCCGTCGCGGCCGAGCCGGCGAACCGATTGATCGCGGTCGACGTTCGGGCCACGACGACGCCGCGCGACCGCATGGCGCAGATGTCGATCGGCTCCGACTTTCCCGGCACGCTGATCCGCGACGATAGTCTGGCGCAGCTCCGGATCGTGCAGCGGGAGCTGAACTTCCGCTACATTCGCTTTCACAACATCTTCGCCGATCAGCTCGGCACGTATCGGGAGGTCGACGGCAAGCCGGTCTATGACTGGAGCAGGATCGACTACCTCTACGACCAGTTGCTGGGCATGGGCATCAAGCCGTTCGTCGAGCTGGGGTTTACGCCGGACGCGATGAAGACGTCGAACCAGACCCTGTTCTACTGGAAGGGAAATACGTCGCACCCCCAGCCCACCAAGTGGACGGGGCTGGTCGATGCCTTCGTCCGCCACCTGATCGGGCGCTACGGTGCGGCGGAAGTGCGAAACTGGTATTTCGAGGTGTGGAACGAGCCGAATCTGGACGGTTTCTGGGAACGTGCCGACCAGCGGGCGTATTTCGACCTGTATGCCCGGACCGCCATGACGATCAAGGCGATCGATCCCGCGCTGCGGGTCGGCGGACCGTCGACGGCGGGAGCGGCATGGGTACCCGAGCTGTTGGCCGATGCGCGGCGGCAACAGGCGCCGGTCGATTTCGTGACCACCCATACCTATGGCGTCGAAGGCGGTTTCCTCGACGAGAAGGGTGAGGGCGACAACAAGCTGTCGCGCGATCCCGATGCGATCGTGAACGACGTTCGCAAGGTGCGCGAGCAGATGGACGCCGCCGGCCGGCCCGGAATGCCGCTGTTCTTCACCGAGTGGAGCACCAGCTACAACCCGCGCGACCCGATCCATGACGACTATCTGGGCGCAGCGTATATCCTGTCGAAGCTGCGTCGCACCGAAGGGCTGGCGCAGGGCATGAGCTACTGGACGTTCAGCGATCTGTTCGAGGAGCCGGGTCCGCAGGCCAAGCCGTTCGAGGGCGGCTTCGGGCTGATGACCCCGCAAGGGATCCGCAAGGCGGCATGGTTCGCGTACAAATACCTGAACGATCTGGGCGACCGCGAGTGGAAGACGGGCGATGCGCAGAGCATCGTCGCGCGCAAGGGTGCGGCCGTGCAGGTGCTCGCGTGGCGCGACGCGCTGCCCGAGCAGCCGGTCAGCAACCGGCCATTCTTCACCAAGGTACGCGCGCCGGCGCCTGCCGCGCCGATCGACCTGGCGCTGTCGGGAATGAAGCCGGGATCGTACCGGGTGACGGTGCGCCGGACCGGGTTCCGCCAGAACGACGCCTACACCGCCTATCTGGACATGGGTCGTCCGGCGACGCTGACCCCGGAGCAGGTGCAGCGGTTGCAGGCACTGACCGCGGACCGCCCGACGGCGACCGTCATACAGGTCAAGCGTGACGGGATGCTGCGAACGACGATGCCGATGCGCGACCATGACGTGGTGATGGTCGAGGTTGCCCCTCGTTAGGGCGCGGTCCGCTCCATTGCCCAATTGCCGGAGACCCGTCCCGTGATCGTTCCACGCCGTACCATCCTGAAATCGATGATGGCCGGCGCCATCGCCCCGGCCATGCCGGGCGCAGCATCGGCAGATGCGGTCGCTCCGCCGAAGGACGGCAAGGTGCCTGGCGGCAAGGGCGCCGATGGCCGGCGCAAGGCCGATCTGGGCAACGGGTTCTTCCGCAATCCCATCGTCGCGGGCGACCATCCAGATCCGACCATCCTGAAGGACGGCGACGATTACTACATGACGTTCTCGTCGTTCGCCTCCTATCCGGCGCTGATCATCTGGCATTCCACGGATCTGGTGAACTGGACGCCGATCGGGCCGGCGCTGCACCGCGAGCTGGGGGTGATCTGGGCGGTCGACCTGGTGAAGCATGGCGACCGTTACTTCATCTACATACCCGCCGATCCGGCGCAGCAGGGCTGGTCGATCTTCGTCATCTGGGCCGATGACATTCGCGGCCCGTGGAGCGAGCCGATCGACCTGAAGATCAGCGGCCAGATCGACCCCGGCCATGTCGTGGGCGAGGATGGCCGGCGATATCTGTTCACCAACGGCATCAAGAAGATCCGCCTGCGCGACGACGGACTGGCAACCGACGGCGTGCTGGAGGATGCCTATGCCCCGTGGCGCTATCCCGACGACTGGGTGGTAGAGAACTTCGCACCCGAAGGCCCGAAGCTGCTGCGGCGCGGCGGCTGGTTCTACCTGGTCACCGCCGTCGGCGGAACCGCCGGCCCGGCGACCGGGCACATGGTGATCGCCGCCCGCTCGCGATCGGTCCAGGGGCCGTGGGAGCATTGCCCGCACAATCCGCTGGTCAGGACCTACTCGGTCGACGAACCCTGGTGGTCGCGAGGCCATGCCACGCTGGTCGAGGGGCCAGCCGGCGACTGGTGGATGGTGTATCACGGATACGAGAACGGATATCGCACGCTGGGCCGTCAGACCCTGCTGGAGCCGATCGAGTGGACGGCGGACGGCTGGTTCCGCGCTACCGGTGGCGACCTGTCGCGAGACCTGCGCAAGCCCGCGGGCGGCCGCATCGGCCGGTCGGAGCCGGCGCTGACCGATCCCTTCACCGAGGATCGCATGGGGATCCAGTGGAGCTTTCACCAGCCGGTCCCGGGAGAGGCACGTCGGGCGGTCTACGAGCAGCGGGCGTTGCGCATCGATGGCCGGGGAACGTCGCCCGCCGACTCGTCGCCGCTGACCTGCATCGTCGGCGACCGGTCGTACGAGGCGGAGGTGTCGATCGATCTGGTCGGCGACGCGGAGGCCGGGCTGCTGCTGTTCTACAACCACAAGGCATTCGTCGGGATCGGGTTCACGCCGGAGACGGTCAAGATCTTCGAATATGCCGAGGAACTGGTCTGGGCGAGGCGCCCGCAACGGGCACGCACGCTTCGCCTCCGGCTGCGGAACGACGCGCACGTCGTCACCTTCCATTATTCCACAGACGAGGGACGGACGTGGACGCGGCACGACACGCGGATGGAAGTGTCCGGCATGCACCATAATGTGTTCGGCGGTTTCCTGAGCCTGCGGCTGGGCATCTATGCGGCAGGCGGCGGCGCGGCGCGGCTGCGGGATTTCCGCTACCGCGTCATCGACGGTGTGGATCGCGAAACGGTGCTGCCACGAGCCTAGGACAGCGAAGCTGACGATCGCTACCATCGGCGGTCGGAGCGCGGCGGATTGGCAACACTCTACTACGGTGATCCGGTAGACGGCGTGAAGACACTTGCAGAAGCGCTAACACAAGCATATCCCGATGATAGCGGTAGCATCCTGAGAATGGTGCACCTGGCTTGGCAGGCGATCACGCGCTGCCCGCCATTGGAGGGGATGGATGATGAAGGGGATCAAGCTCGTTTCGAATCGGCGTTTGGCCATCGGCACGATCCGAGGCGGCGTGTCGCTTGCGGCACTGCTGACCGCCGGCCTGAGTGGCCAGGCATGGGCACAGGCCGAGTTGCAGACGGCGTCGCCCGATACGACGCAGGCTGCTGTTCCCGGACAGGAGCAGAACGAGCCAGGTGCCGATAACGACGGCGAAATCGTGGTCACGGGTCGACGCGCCGCACTGGAGGCGGCCGACGAGCGCAAGCGGCGCAGCGAGACGATCATCGACTCGGTCGTTGCCGACGACGCGGGCAAGCTGCCCGACAATTCCATCACCGAAGTCCTGCAGCGTGTGTCGGGCGTGTCGATCGTGCGCTTCGCGGCGCTGGGCGATCCGGATCACTTTTCGGTACAGGGCTCGGGCGTGCAGGTGCGCGGCCTTACCGGCGTCGCGTCGCGTCTAAACGGGCGCGAAATCTTTAGCGCTAACAACGGTCGTGCCATCTTGTGGAGCGACGTGACTCCCGAACTGATGGCGGCCGTCGATGTGTACAAGGCGTCGACGGCGGACCTGATCGAGGGCGGCACCGGCGGCCAGATCGATCTGCGCACCAAGATGCCGTTCGATTTCAACGGCAAGTTCCACGTTGCGGGCACGGGCGAGTTGAGTGTCGGCGATCTGGCCAACAAGGCCGATCCGATGGGCTCGATGCTGGTGACCGATACGTTCGATACGCCGATCGGCCGGATCGGCGTGCTGGCCGACGTGGCGTACAGCCAGTTCAGCTCGCTGTCCCAGTTCATCCGCACCGAGCCATATTTCAAGACGCGGATCAGCGGCAATGACTACTACGTGCCCGGCGGCTTCACGTACGGCGAGGAGGCGTTCCGCTATCGCCGGACCGGCATCTACGGCGCGGTGCAGTGGGCGCCGTCGGACAGCCTGACCTTCTCGGGCACCTTCTTCCAGTCGCGCTACAAGAGCCAGTCGAGCGATTACGGCGCGCAGGTGTCGTCGCAGACGCTGGCGGTCGATCCCGCGAACAGCACCTTCGACGAGAACGGCCTGCTGCTGAAGACCAACTCGCTGTTCAATCGCGACACCGGCACCTTCGCGGCCGGCGGAACGGTCAACAGCAGCGGCAACAAGGGCTTCGTCACGAGCAACACGCGGACACGCGATTACTCGCTGTCGTTCGCCTGGGTGCCGGAGGGCGGCCCGCTGAGCGTGCGCGGCGCCATCCAGCGGGTCGATTCGACGCAGATCTACGACCGGCTCGACATCTTCCGCGAGGTTAGCTTCGGGTCCGGGTTCGGCATGGACCTGACCGGCGATCTGCCACGGATCACGGTCGGGCCGTCGACCCAGGCATCCTTCGCCGATCCGGCGAACTATTTCTGGTCGGCGTCGATGCCGCACAACGAGGACAACAAGGGTCGGCTCGACACGGCACAGCTCGATGCCGAGTACAGCATGGACAACAGCTTCTTCCGCTCGGTGAAGGTCGGCGGCCGCTATGCCAAGCGTACCGAGCGCGACTTCTCGAACGGCTATAACTGGACCGCGCTGGGCCGCGGCTGGAACGGCGACCCGCAGCTGACCTATGCCAACGCGGCGCCGGGCGATGTCGCGGTCCATACGTTCAAGGACTTCTTCCGCGGCGAGACGCTGTTGCCCGGCAACCTCCAGTTCGCGACTGAGAGCCTGGCCGAGCGGTTCCACAAGGATCGCACGGGGCTGGTCACGCCGCCGCCCGCAGGCTTCTGCCCGCCAGGCACCGAGTTCAATTGCACGGCGAGCGGACCGCTGCCGCAGAGCGGTTACGGCGGCCTGTCCGGTATCCGGCCGGTCGGCTTCGTCCTGCCGGACGACCGCGTCGACAACCGTACGACCAACATCGCCGGCTATGCGCTGGTCCGGTTCGGGCCGCAGGGCGGCGAGCCGGGGATCGCGGGCAATGTCGGCGTCCGTGTCGTCCACATCGAGAACGAAGGCAGCGGCTTCATCCGCCAGAACGGCGTGACGTTCGTGCGGAACGGTGCGACCGCGACGTTGACCAACGCTGCCGTGCCGCGCGGCGGCAAGGCCGAATTCACCCGCGTCCTGCCGTCGATCAACCTCGACTATTCGCCGAGCGAACGTACCAAGCTGCGCGCGAGCTATAACGTCACGCTCGACCTGCCGACGTTCAATGCCCTGCGTGCGTCGGGGACGGTAGGCGTCAACACGACGCCGGGCGCCACGCCGAGCGATCTGCCGATCTTCACCAACTTCACGACCGAAACCGGCAATCCGCTGCTGAAGCCGACCATGTCGAACAACTTCGACCTGTCGTTCGAGTATTATCTGAAGTCGGGGACATCGTTCCATGTCGCGCCGTTCTACAAGCGGCTGACCGACGTGACGCTGTTCTCGCTGACGCAGTGTCAGGTGAACATCCAGTTCTCCGACGGTACGACGGAGCTCGCGAACATCGCGGCGACGGATTACATCAACTCGGACAAAGCGGCGGAGGTTCGCGGCGTCGAGGTCGGTGGCCGCTTCTTCCTCGACATGCTGCCCGGCTTCGCCAGCGGTTTCGGTTTCGAGGGCAACTATACCTTCATCGACAGCAAGAACCCGGGTGACATCTATCGCGACATCAACGGCGTGATCCGCAGCGACGCGCCGCTGGTCGGCCTGTCCAAGCACAACTTCAACGCGGCGCTGCTGTACGAGCGCAATCCGCTGTCGATCCGCGTCGCCTATTCCTGGCGGTCGAAATATCTGCAGACGACGAACAGCAACGGCACCAACCCGACGTACAACTATTACGCCACGCCCGGGGTGGCGACGCCGATCCAGATCGCGTTGCCGGTATATGGCGACAATTACGGCACGCTCGATGCCGGCGTTCGCTTCAAGGTGACCGAGAATTTCTCGTTCGGTGTGCAGGGCACCAACCTGACGGCCTCCACCCAGCGAACCCTGATGGGCGGCTATCCGGGCGGTGCGCGGGTCGGGCGCAGCTGGTTCCAGAGCGATCGACGGATCAGCACTGGCATCAACCTGTCGTTCTGACGATAAAGGGTCGCCTGCCGGGAATGACTGGCAGGCGACCCTGTTGGGAGGCGGATGACCAAGCGTATTCTGATCGCCGGCGGGGGCACGGCCGGCTGGCTGACCGCGGGGTATCTGGCCAGGCGGCTGGGCGCCGACCTGCCCGGTGGCGCATCGATCACGCTGGTCGAATCGAAGGTGATCGGTGTCCTCGGCGTGGGCGAGGGGACATTCCCGACGATACGGCGCACGCTGGCGACGATAGGTATCGACGAGGCCGAACTGGTCCGTCGATGCGGCGCGACGTTCAAGCAGGGTGCCAAGTTCGCGCACTGGCGACATACGCCCGGCCAGGGGCGCTTCGATCACTACATGCATCCGTTCCAGGTTGCCGACGACAGCAACGGACTGGAGCTGCTTCCCTATTGGCTGCTGGGCCTGGGCGGCGACGAGAACTGGGACGAGGTCTCCAACCCGCAGAAGCGGACCGCGGACGCGCACCGCGCACCGAAACTGCCCAATCATCCCGATTACGTCGGGCCGTTAAACTACGCCTTCCACTTCGATGCGATCGCGCTGGCCGGGCTGCTGTGCGAGCAGGGGGGGCGCAACGGCGTCACCCACATCGTCGACACCATCGACGAGGTGCTGATCGACGAGGACGGTGCGATCGGCGGATTGCGAACCGAGCGGAACGGGACGCTGGAAGCGGATCTCTATATCGACTGCACCGGCTTCCGTGCCGAGCTGATCGGGCGTGCGCTGGGCGTGCCGTACCGGTCGTGCCGCGACGTCCTGTTCTGCGATCGCGCGCTGGCCGCGCAGCTCCCCTATGCGACGCCCGATGCGCCGATCGCCTCCTACACGATCTCGACCGCGCAGGAGGCGGGCTGGATCTGGGACATCGGGCTGACCCAGCGGCGTGGCATCGGCCATGTATACTCGTCCGACCACACCGACGACGCTGCGGCCGAAGCGACGCTGCGCCGCTATCTGGGACCCGCCGGTGCGGATGCCGAGGTACGCCGGTTCGCGTTCGATGCCGGCTTTCGCGAGGTCAACTGGGTCAAGAACTGTGTGGCGATCGGCCTGTCGAGCGGCTTCTTCGAGCCACTGGAGGCGACCGGCATCGCCTTTGCCGAGGTGGCCGCCGGGATGGTTGCGAACCTGTTCCCGTGGGGTGGCGACTACGAGACGTCGGCCCGCCAGTTCAATGCCAACATGCTGCGCCGGTACGAGCGGGCGCTGGACTTCATCAAGCTCCACTATTGCATATCCGGGCGGCGCGACACGGCGTTCTGGCGCGACAATGTCGCGGACACCTCGATCCCCGACAGCCTGCTCGAACTGCTCGACCGGTGGCGTTTCCGCCCGCCCAACGAGCTGGACATCGATCCGCAGGTCGACATCTTCACCGATGCGAGCTGGCAATATGTCCTGTACGGAATGGGCTGGAAGACGGACCTGTCGGCCCGGGCCGGCGCGTTCCGCTATCATGACGACGCGCGTCGCGCCTTTGCCGAGGTGAAGCGGCAGGTGCAGTTTGGTATCCGGAACCTGCCCTCCAATCGCGATCTGGTCGCCTTCGCCGAGCGGCATCGCTTCGGTGCGAACCAGGCGGGTTGATGGACCGCCGCGATCCGCACGCCATCCGCAAGGTGGTGATCGTCGGCGGGGGCACGGCCGGCTGGATGACGGCGGCGGCGATGACGCGGCTGGCCGAGGCCGGCCTGTCGGTGACGCTGGTCGAGTCGGAGGAGATCGGCACGGTGGGGGTGGGGGAGGCGACGATCCCGTCGCTGCTCGACTTCAACCGGATGCTGGGCATCGACGAGAACGCCTTCGTCCGCGCGACGCAGGCGACGTTCAAGCTGGGCATCCAGTTTCGCAATTGGGGGCGGATCGGCGACACCTATCTTCACCCGTTCGGCATCCACGGGAAAGACGCGCAGGGCGTGTCGTTTCACCAGCTCTGGCTGCGCCAGCGGAGCATCGGCAGCGATTCCGGGCCGATCGAGGACTATTGCCTCTCTGCGGTCGCGGCGCGGCTGGGGCGGTTCACCCGTCCGGTGGAAAACCCGGCCGCCGTGCTGTCGACCCTGTCCTACGCCTTCCACTTCGATGCAGCACTCTATGCCGCGTTCCTGCGCGATTATGCCGAGGAGGGCGGCGTCCGGCGAGTCGAGGGCCGTGTCGTAGCGGTCGAGCGGGAGGCGGATAGCGGCTTCGTCGCGGGCGTTACGCTTGCCGATGGTCGCCGCCTCGATGGCGACCTGTTCGTCGATTGCAGCGGCTTTCGCGCGCTACTGCTGGGGGACGAACTCGGCGTGCCGTTCACGAGCTGGCAGCATTGGCTGCCCTGCGACCGGGCCTGGGCGGTGCCGAGCCCGCGGGTCGCGACGATGCCGCCCTATACGCGGGCAACCGCGGGGCGGGGCGGCTGGCGCTGGCGCATCCCGTTGCAGCACCGGACCGGGAACGGCCATGTCTATTCGAGCGCCCATCTGGGTGACGACGATGCCTTGCGCGAGTTGCTGGACGGGCTGGAAGGCGAGCCGTTGGCCGAGCCGCGCCAGCTGCGGTTCGTGGCGGGACGGCGCGATCGCCTCTGGGATCGCAACTGCGTGGCGATCGGGCTGGCCGGCGGTTTCCTGGAGCCGCTGGAGTCGACCAGCATCCACCTGATCCAGGCCGGCATCACGCGGTTGATGAGCCTGTTTCCCGATCGCTCGTTCGATCCGGTCGAGATCGCCGAATACAATCGGCAGATGCTCCGCGAATATGAGCAGGTCCGCAATTTCATCATCCTGCACTATCACGCGACCGCCCGATCGGATTCTTCGTTCTGGGATCACTGCCGGACGATGGACGTGCCATCGTCGTTGCAGGACAAGATCGCGCTATGGTCGGGCAAGGCGCGGCTGTTCCGCGAGGCGGGGGAGCTGTTCACCCCGGACAGCTGGATCGCCGTGCTGCTGGGTCAACACGTGCAGCCGGCCTCGTTCGACCCGCTGGCGGGTGCGCTGCCGGCCGAGGGTTCCGCGCGCTTCATGGACCATCTGCGTGGTATCATCGCCAGCACCGCGGCGGCCATGCCGACCCATGCGCAGTTCATCGACCGGGAGTGCGCAGCGGCCTCGCGGTAGTGGGCGGCGGTCAGGCGGTCAGCCCGCGGCCGTCGATGCGGTACACCGGGACGATGCCGGAGACCTGACCGACATCGAGTTCCAGGGCATCGGCCGACTGGCGGAACGTCGTGGTGGCGCCGCCCAGCCGGGCGATGCGATCAATCCGTCCTTTCAGCTGGCGGCCCAGCGCGGCGATCCGCACGGTGCCGCGCGGCGGCTTCAGGAAGAACAGGTAGAGGGTTTCGCCGTTGGTGGTGAAGCGCACGTCCTGCAGGGTGAAGCCGGTGAAGGCGCCCTCGTTCTGCATGCCGGCCGCCAGTTTCGTCGGTCCCTCGCCATAGACATGCCACGGACGTGAGCCGAAGATCGCCTGGCCGTTCACCGCCATCCAGCGTGCCAGATCGTCAAGGATCCGCTCCTCCGCGGCATCGATGCTGCCATCGCCGCGCTGGGGGATCGACAGCAGCAGGTTGCCGTTCTTCGACACCACGTCGGCCAGTCGTTGCAGCACATCCTCGGCCGATTTATAGCTGCGATCGGTGAAGCGAGCGCGGTTGTAGAACCAGTCGCCGATGCAGGTGTCGGTCTGCCACGGCTCCTCCCACAGCCGGTCGGAAAAGCCGCGCTCGACATCCTGGACCAGACCGAAACGGGCGTGCGGCTTCAACTGCTTGGCGGTCAGCACCACGTCGATGCCGCCGTGCCAGTCGATCGACCGGTTGTAGTAATCCGCCGCCGCCGCCAGTCCGATCGGGCCGAAGGGCAGTTCGTAATTGTCCATGTAGCAGAAGTCGGGGCGGTATTTTGCCAACAGGTCGGTTTGCCGCAGCAGCCACTGCCGCGCGTAGCGCGCATCGCCGGGTGGTGCCGTCTCGATCCATTGGCCGTCGTTCCGGTCGTGCCACGCGTCCATCGCGGCGACGCTGTCGATGCCGTCTGGCGCGACCATGTGACGGCCGGTGTATAGCGTCTGAGGATCCAGCCCCTCCCACCAGCGACCGCGGCCATCGGCCTTGGTCAGCCCGTGCGCGTCGTACCGCTCGCCTCGACGCGGCCCTTCGGGATCATAGGCATAGGCCGGCTGGTACCAGTGCCACGCATGGCTGGCATGGTTGGAGACACCGAACCGCAGCCCCGCATCCCGCGCGGTCTTCGCCCAGATTCCCACCACGTCGCGCCGGGGCCCGACCCGCGTCGCGTTCCACGGATGATGTGCGCTGTCGTAGCAGTCGAGATTGTCGTGGTGGCAGGCGAGCGAGACGAAATACTTCGCACCGGCCTTCACGAAGCGGCGCATCAGCGCCTCCGGCTCCCACCGGTTCGCGGTCCATCGCGGCAGGATGTCCATCATGCCGGTGTCGGCGGGATGGCCGTACGTCGCCAGATGGTGGCGGTACATCGGATGCCCCTGCATGTAGAGCAGCCGGCCATACCAGTCGCCCTGTTCCGGCACGGACTGAGGGCCCCAGTGCGACCAGATGCCGAACTTGGCATCGCGGAACCAGTCCGGATAGCGATAATGCCGGACGAGCGAGGCCCAGTTGGCCTGTACCGGCCCCGCCGCCGTCACCCCCGCGCGTGCGACGGCGGGCAGGGCGGCGAACCCGGCCAGTACCTCGCGCCGTCGCCACGCGGCCGGGGTCATGCGCCGTGTTCCCATAGCCTTGTGATCGGCAGCAGCGATGCGGTGACCGCAATGTGTCGCATGTCGTTCACTTTCCCTGCTTCGCGGCGATCAGCGATAGCGACCCATCGTGATCTTCAGCACCTGCGGGCGATCGACCAGGTTGATGCCGTAATCGGTCTGGTCGCCGTTCCAGACGCGGGTGGCGACCCAGCGGCCGTCCTTGACGCCGCCCTCTTCGACCGAGAGCATCACGGTGTTGGTTGCTCCGTCGACAGCGCCGATGGTGAGGCGGACATGGTCGCCGACGACGAGGAACTCGTCCGGCCCCATCTGCGCCACCGCGACGCCGCCGACCGGCTCCTTGCCCCAGGGAGCGGGATCGGACTTTAGCCACGACCAGTCCTTCATGCCGAACTGCCACTCTCCCCACGAAGCGGTCAGCTTCCATTTGCCGAGGACGGTGGATTGTGCCGCGTTATCATCGGGTTTGGCGGCACCCCAGGTGGCGTTCCGGGCAGCGATGCGGGACCAGTCGCGCATGATCGACCCGACTGCGGCATAGGGAAGGGCGAGGGCGTCGAGCGTGGCGGGGTCGAGATCGCGGGCGCCGAGGGGATAGTTCGAGTAGCCGGTGCCATCGATCCCGAACGGCGCGTAGCCGATCGCGCCGCGGCCGAGGGCGGCGTAGAAGAAGCGGTGGAATTCGCGCGCGTTGCCGATCTCCGGCACCATCAGCGCATTGTCGGGGCGCGAGTATTTGTCGAGATATTGTATGACGTTGGCGCTTTTGCGATCGTAGATGTCGGGGGCGGCGAAATCGATGTTGGGGGCGGCGGCCTTCCAGATGTCGAGCACGTCCTGCTGCGGTCCACCGCTGGCGACGCCGTCGGGATCGGGAACGTTCGAAGGTCCGGCCAACGAGGCATTCACGTACATCGGCAAGGACTTGGCGCGCTTTCCTGCGGCGGCGATGGCATCGACGTAGGAGGCGACGTACCAGGTGTTGAAGGCACGGTCGGCCTGCGCGCCAAAGGCCTGGGCCCAGGTACCGCGCTTGCCGGTCGCCTTTGCGAGCCTGGCCGGAATTTCCTTGGCGAACAGCGCGTTGCCGGTCGCGGAATAGTCGCGCGGGTTGCGGTAGCTGCCGGTTTCGTTCTCCGGCTGGACCATGATGACGGTGTGCTGGGGATCGTGGTCGCGGAGATATTCCATGACCTTCACGAACGCGCGCGCATCCGCCTTCATGGTCTCCGCACCATGGGCGCTGAGCACGCCGTGGTCCTTGCCATCGCGGGTTTTCATGCGTGGAAACCGACGGTTATCGAGCTTTACCCAGTCCGGCGCATAGGAATAGGAGGTGTTCTTCCAGGTGCCGAACCAGAGGAGGACGACGCGTTTGTCGTGGGTGCGGGCCTGATCGAGGAGGGTCTGGAGGAACGACAGGTCGAAGCGACCCTCGACCGGCTCGACCTGCTGCCAAGCGATTGGAACCTCTACGGTATTCGCGTGGATGCGGTCGAGCAGCGGCCAGGCGGTGGACAGCGGGTCGGCGTAGTTGGAGCTGTTGTTGACCTGCGCGCCGAGGATCGTGAACGGAGCTCCGTCGACGATCAAGGAATGGCGGCCATCATGTTGTTCCAGACGAGGAATTTGCGCGACGCCGATGGCGGGCAGGGTGGCCAGCAGGAGCGCGAACAGCTGTTTTTTCATCGTTTTTCCCCGATTGGATCGCCGTAGAAGAGGCCGCGGCCGTCGGTGCCGAGATAGACGCGGCCCGCAACCCGCGGATCGCTCGCGATGACGCGGAAGCGCAGCCCCCATTGGTGCGCTTCGTCGTTGATCCTGAACCATTTCCTGCCGAGATCGGTCGAGCGGTAGATGCCGCGGACGCCGCCCAGCGTACCCACCGCGAAGATCATGTCGTCCTTGCCGATCCCGAACAGGTCGACCGTCAACTGTCCGTTGACCGTCAAGAAAGTACGACCGGCGTCGGTGCTGCGGAAAAGGGCGGGGCCGACGCGCAGCCACAACTTCCCGATCGCACCCGGCGCGGCGACCAATGTCGCCTGAGCCTCCCGATTGGTGGTGCGGGCGGCGGAGAGATCGGCGGGCAGGCCGGTGGACGCCACGGGCGCGAAGCTGCGCGCGGCGTCGGTCGACACCAGCAGGCGGTTCGCTGCCGTGTCGACCGCGTAGAAGCGGGCGGGGTCGACCTTGTCTGCGACGGCGCGGGTGGCACCGGGCAGGCCGCGCGGCTGTTGCCAGGTGCGTCCGCGATCATGGGTCACCCGCGGTTGCGGCGTGGCGACGACGAAGGTGGCGCCATCGGCGGAGACGGTGATCGCCGCCTCTCCGACCAGATCCTCCCGCCGCGCCGGATCGCCCATCGCCGGGACCATGAGCGGGCGCCAGGTGCGGCCGCCGTCGGCGGACCAGCCGAGCGACGCGTCGCGCGGGCGATCGGCGTAGAGGCTGCCGCTGCGCACCAGCACCTGCGGCGCGCGGCCGGCATAATCGAGCGTGTTGGTGTTCGACAGATACGGATCGGTGAAGCTGGGCGCGGGGGAGCGATCGAGCCGGTCGTGGACGAAGCCCGCCAGATCGCCGAAGCCGGAGACGAGGGGCGCGCCGCCGGTCGGCGAGATCAGCGTGATGACCGCGGTCTGCTCGATCCCCGCGACCCATGGCGACCAGTCGATCGTGCCCGTGCGGTCCAGCCCGGTCGTCGCATAGACGGTGGCGCCGGTGGTATAGGCGATGCGGCGCGCGTCGAACGGATCGATGGCGAGGCCGGAGATCCAGTGGCCGAAATCGGCGCCCTTGCCCTCATGCAGGAGGAAAGGGGTGGCGGACACGTCGCGGCGGCTGCGTGCGCCGATATCGGTCCAGTGCGCGCCGCGATCGCGCGAGAGCCAGAGCGTGTCGCCGATGCCGTAGCGGTCGATCGTCGATACCGCGACGGTGCCGGGAGCGGAGCGGGCGAGCGCGACGCCGAGGAAGCCGCCGACGCTGCCGGTCGCGACGTAATCGGGCGGCGTGACGTCGCGCGCGCCCGCCGCGTCGAAGCGCCAGACCGCACCGGTGCGCGCATCGCTGGGGCCGATGCCGCTGGCATAGCCGACATAGACGGTGCCATCGGCGGCGATCGCGCCCTTCGCCGCGAGCAGATGCGCCGGTGGACCGGCGACGGGCGCCCAGCTGCGCCCGGCATCGTCGGAGCGGTAGAGATGGTGCGCGCCGGGATCGGCGACCCCCGCCCAGATGCGGCGGGAGCCGGTGGTCGCGGTGCCGCCGGCGGGATCGAAAAGGACGAACGAGACGCCGCCATGGCTGGTGCGCGGCGCGGGGCGGCCGAGCCCGGCGACGGGGAAGCCGGCGACCTTCGCCCAGGTCGCGCCGCTGTCGTCGCTGCGCCACAGCCCGTCGTGGCGCGAGCCGAACATCAGCGTCGTGGGGCGATGGGGGTCGATCGCCAGCCGCTCGCCCAGCCCGCGCCCGGCCTCGTTGCCGCCCATCGCGAACGGGACAGGGGTGATCCGCCAGTGCACCCCGCGATCGGCGGAGCGCAGGATCGCGGCGGGCAGGCGTGCGGCCATGCCGGCGGCCATGTAGACGATGTCGGGGTCGCGGGGATCGGGGGCGATGCTCTCGATACCCATATAGCTGGGCTCTGCATTGTCGTCCTGCAGCGGGATCCAGCGGTCGAGGCGGGCATCGAAGCGATAGGCGCCACCCATGTCGGTGCGCAGCCAGGCGAGCCCGCGCTCCGCCGGGCTGAAGACGATGTTCGGCGCATAGCCGCCGGCGCCGACGGTGACGTTGGTCCAGCGGTAGGGGAAGGTCGGCGCGGGCGCGGTAGCGGCTGGGACGGGGGCGGAGACTGGGACGGAGACTGGGGCGGCGTCGCGGGCGGCGAGCGGCGCGGCGCAGCAGAGCATCGCCGCCAGCAGCGTCGATCGTCCCGAGGGGCATTGTGCCGGTATCGTGCCTCTCCCCATGTCGCCGGCCGGGCGGGTCGTCCCGCCTGTCTTCGGAGCGGGTTATGCACAGAAGGTATCGCTAACACAACGCTGCGTGACGGGGTGGGCGGGGATTTGTCCGGTGTGGTGACGAGGGTTGCGGTGCTTCGGCGGGCAGTGGCGGAGGGGGTGTTGCGGGGATGCTTTCGCGGCGAGGATCGTTGTGATTGGGTGCTGTGTCCTTCACCGGCGGATCGTCGCGGGGTGGAGGCCGACGTCCGGTTGGCCGACGGCAGCGACCGAGTTGCGGGGGACGTTCCAACTGGGCCCCGGCCTTCGCCGGGGTGGTCGAGATTGGGCGAGGATCTTCTTTTGGAGCAGGGCTGGCTGGGAGGATCTTGCCCGGCGGACTCATTGCAACTCTTCCTGCCGCCCGGCGGAGGCTGGCGACCAGGATGGTGATGGCCGCGATCGAGTTGCGGGGGACGTTCCAGCTGGGCCCCGGCCTTCGCCGGGGTGGTCGGGATGGGGCGAGGATCTTCCTTTAAAGCAGGGCTGGATGGGAGGATCTTGCCCGGCGGAGACACCGCAAATCTTCCACCCCGGCGTAGGCCGGGGTCCAGTAGGGTGACGGCCGCGACCGAGTTGCGAGGGATGTTCCAGCTGGGCCCCGGCTTTCGCCGGGGCGGGACAGGGGTTCTGGAGCGATCGCGCGATGGGGAAGGGCCGGGAGGATCTTTCCCGGTCATCGGGGTCCGTCAAACCGCGACGGGTTCGCCGTCCGTCCGTCGTCAGCGCGGGCGGACGGGGGGGCGGCGGCGGGGGGCGGCGTCTGACTGGCGGCGGATCAGGGTGTAGTCGAGGGTCAGGTGGCGGATGTCGGCATCGCCGGTGCGCCTGGCGCGCAGCATGGTGGTGAGCAGCTCGACCGAGGCACGCGACATGTCGGCGATCGGCTGGTGGATGGTGGTCAGTTCCGGCCAGATCGTCGTCGCGATGGCGCTGTCGTCGAAGCCGCAGACCGTCAGGTCGCCCGGCACGTCCAGCCCGCGGCGATGGGCGACGGCGACGACGGCGGCGGCCATGTCGTCGTTGCTGGCGAAGATGGCGGAGGGGGGATCGTCGCGGTCGAGCAGCTCGTCGGCGGCGTCGAGGCCCGAGCGATAGGTAAAGAGGCCGGCGGCGACCAGCCGCTCGTCGAAAGGCAGGCCGGCATCGGCGAGGGCGGCGCGGTAGCCCTCCAGCCGCTCGTCGCTGGCGGTCAGGTTCGGGTTGCCGGTGATGAAGCCGATCCGGGCATGGCCGAGTTCGATCAGGTGTCGCGTCATCTCCTGCGCGGCGGCGCGATCGTCGATCGAGATGGCGGCGGCCTCCGGCGGGGGACAGCCGGTGGCGACGACGACGGTGGGGATGCGCGCGTCGATCAGCACGTCGAGCACCGCGCGGGCGTCGCAGAGCGGCGGCGGCAGGATGATCCCGTCGATGCCGCTGCCGACCAGCCGCTCGGCGACCGTCCGCGCCTCGTCCCCGACCTCGCATTTCTGGACGACGAGCTGGATGTCGGACCGGCCGGCCTGATCGAGGCTGCCGACCAGGAACTCGCTGAGATAGGCGGCGCTGGGATTGGAATAGAGGAGCGCGAGGCGGATCTGCGAGGCGCCGGCCAGGCTGCGCGCGGCGCGGTTGGGCGCATAGTTGAGCTGGGCGATGGCGGCGTTGACCGTCTCGCGCGTGGCGTCGCGCACGTTGCTCTCGGCGTTGATGACGCGCGACACGGTCATGGTCGAGACACCGGCGAGTTTCGCCACGTCGGCGATGGTCGGGGCGCCGCCCTGGCGCCCATGCGCGGTGCGCGGCTTGCGCGGTGCCTTGGTCATGATCCTCGCTAGTCGCAGCGATAGCTGGCGCGCAAGGGGCTGTCGGTCGCGGATCGGGACCGGTTCGGGGCAACGCCGTGCCCCTGACGGCGATCGGGCGAGGCGAGGCCGGTCCGGATGGAGGCGGTCGTACCGGCAGGGGCATTGGCCCTGGGCTCCTGCGGTCGCAGGAACGCGGAGGATCGGCGGGGTGGGTGGCGATCGGGCCCATGGGTGGAGTATGCCGGGCGCGAACGAGAGCAGAGGAATGCGCGATGGCGGGGTTGACGATCGATCGGCGGGCGGTGCTGGGCGGGCTGGCGGCGAGTGCGGCGGTGCCGCTGGCGGCGCAGGCGCCCGTGCCGGCGGCGGCGGGCGAGACGATCGCCCTGTGGCCGGGACGGGCGCCAGGGGCGCCGGCGACGCTGCCGGTGCCGAAGACCGAGCAGCGGTCGAAGCAGGCGGGCTTCGACGATCGCTGGCTGACCGGGATCGACCGGCCGACCCTGACGGTCAGGCGGGCGGCCAGCCCGAACGGGGCGGCGGTGATGCTGGTGCCGGGTGGCGGCTATGGCTTCCTGGCGTGGGACAATGAGGGCGAGGAGCAGGCGCGGTGGCTGACCGCGCTGGGGGTGACGTGCTTCATCCTCAGCTATCGCCTGCCGGGCGAGGGCTGGACGCCGCGGGCGACGGCGCCGCTGGCCGATGCGCAGCGCGGGCTGCGGCTGATCCGGGCGCGGGCGGCGCAGTACGGCGTCGACCCGCGGCGGATCGGGGTGCTGGGCTTTTCCGCGGGCGGGCACCTCGCCGGCAGTTTGGCGACGCGGGCGGACGAGCGGGTCTATGCGCCGGTCGACGCGGTCGACCGGGTGTCGGCGCGGCCCGACCTGGCGGCGCTGGTGTATCCGGTGGTGAGCTTCGCGGCGGCGTTCACGCATGGCGGCAGCCGCGACAACCTGCTGGGCCCGGCACAGAGCAAGGCGGAGCGGCGCGCCTTCTCGGTCGAGACGCGGGTGACCGCGGCGACGCCGCCGATCTTCCTGGCGCATGCCAGCGACGACGATCTGGTGCCGGTCGCCAACAGCCTGGCGCTGTACGGCGCGATGGTGGCGGCGGGGCGCGAGGGCGAGCTGCACTGTTTCGACAAGGGCGGGCACGGGTTCGGCGTGCGCCTGCCCAAGGGAACGCCGGCGGCGGCGTGGCCGCAGTTGCTGGCCGCCTATGCCCGGCGCACGGGGCTGTTGCCGGCCTGAGGCGGGGCGCTGGACTTGTCCGGCGGGTCGGGTAGCGTGGGTGCGATCGGCGGGGATGGCGGATGAGGTTCACGGTTCGGCTCGCACTGATGGCGCTGGCCATCGCACCGCTCGCGGCGTCGGGCGACAGCAGCCCGCAGGTGGTGCTGGCGACGCCGGGTGCGGGTGGGGGCGCGATCGAGCGGTTCACGATCCGGTTCAGCCAGCCGATGGTCGCGCTGGGCGATCCGCGCGCAACCGGGCCGCTGGCGGTCGACTGCGCGGTCGGTGGCGAGGGGCGCTGGGTCGACCAGCAGACGTACGTCTGGGAGTTCGCGACGCCGCTGCCGGGGGGGACCGCGTGCACGATGCGGACGCGCGAGGGATTGAAGAGCGTCGCCGGCTATGCGCTGGCCGGGCAACAGACGTTCCGCGTCGATGCCGGCGGGCCGGTGGCACGCGCGGTGCTGCCGGGTAGCGGCGACATCGAGGAGGACCAGGTGTTCCTGGTCGCATCGAACATGGCGGCGATGCGGGGTTCGGTGGCGGCGAACGCCTATTGCGCGGTGGACGGAATCGGCGAGCGGATTGCGGTCGACGTGCTGCCGGCGGCGCTGCCGGCCAGGCTGCTGGGGCGGCTGGGCACGGACCGGTGGGAGGTGCAGAGCTTCCTCGACCGCGCGGGCCTGCCGACGACGGTGCCGGCGGATGCGGCGGCGCGGGCGCGGATGCTGGGGAGCGTGACGGCGCTGAAATGCCGCCGCCCGCTGCCGCCGGGGCGCGACGTGGCGCTGGTGTGGAGTGCGGGAATCGCGGGCGCGGGCGGCCGGCTGGCGGGGGCGGACCAGCGGTTCGACTATACGGTGCGCCAGCCGTTCACGGCGCGGTTCGAATGCTCGCGGGTCAACCCGCAGGCGGGGTGCAGTCCGGTCGAGAAGGCGTATGTCCGCTTCGCCGCGGCGGTGCCGATGAGCCAGGCGGCGGCGGTGCGGATCGTGACGGCGGACGGGCGGCAGATCGCGCCGGTGTTCGGCGACGACGAAAGGCGGCGGGCGACGGTGTCCGACGTGTCGTTCGCCACCCCGCTGCCGGCGGGGGTCGATGCGCGGCTGGTGCTGCCCGCCGGCATCCGCGACGAAAGCGGGCGCGCGCTGGCCAATGCGGCGCGGTTTCCGCTCGACATCCGGTTCGACGCGGCGCCGCCGCTGGTGAAGTTCGCCGCCGGCTTCGGCATCCTGGAAGCAAAGCAGGGCGGCGTGCTGCCGGTGACGGTGCGGGGCGTGGAGCCGGCGCTGCAGGGGCGGCGACTGGGCGTGCAGGGGCAGCGCATCCGCGTCGACGGATCGGACGGCGAGGTGGCGCGGTGGCTGCGCACCGTCGACGATGCCGACGACACGCGGATCGAGGAGATCGAGCGGAACGGCGAGACGGTCAGGATCAATCACACCGGCGAGACGCCGATCCTGAAGCCCGGCACGGGCGAGGGAATGACGGTCGCGCTGCCGGGCAAGGGCCGCGATTTCGAGGTGGTGGGCATCCCGCTGGGCAAGCCCGGATTCTACGTCGTCGAGCTGGCGAGCCCGGTGCTGGGCCGCGCGCTGCTGGGGCGGAACGTGCCGCGCTATGTCGCCAGCGCGGCGCTGGTCACCGACATGGCGGTACATTTCAAATGGGGGCGCGAGCGGAGCCTGGCGTGGGTGACGCAGCTGTCCGACGGCAAGCCCGCCGCCAATGCCGAGGTGCGGGTGACCGACAGCTGCACCGGCAAGCTGCTGGCGCGCGGCGTGACCGACCGGACCGGCGGGCTGTTCGTGCCGGCGGGCCTGCCGCAGCCCGAGACCTATGCCAGCTGCACCGATGCGACCGGGCCGCATGCCCTGATGGTGTCGGCACGGCGCGGCGACGATTTCAGCTTCACCCTGACCGACTGGGGCGAGGGGATCCGGCCGTACGATTTCGACCTGCCGTACGGCTATGCCGCGCGGGGGGAAACGGTGCACACCGTGTTCGACCGCGCACTGGTCCGCCAGGGCGAGACGATCCACATGAAGCACATCCTGCGCCGCCCGACCGCCGCCGGCTTCGCGCTGTCGCCGGGGGTGACGGGCACGCTGAAGCTGACGCACCGGGGATCGGACACGCAGTTCGAGCTGCCGCTCAGGATCGACGCGAACGGCATCGGCGAGACGGCGTGGACCGCGCCCAAGGGTGCGCCGATGGGCGATTACGACCTGTCGATCGTGGCCGGGGACCGCTCGATCGAGACAAGCCAGTCGTTCCGCGTCGACGAATATGTGCTGCCGACGATGCGCGCCACGGTGACCGGGCCGAAGGGCGCGGCGGTGCGGCCGGCCAGCGTGCCGCTGGACCTGTTCGTGGGATATCTGTCGGGCGGGGGCGCGTCGAACCTGCCGGTCGACCTGCGCGTCGGCTGGTTCGCGCATTCGGCGACGCCGGAGGGGTATGACGGATACAGCTTCGGCGGGCGCGCCGTCAGCGAGGGTGTGCGCCCGCTGGACGGCGACGGCGAGGAGGAACGGACCGAGCTGCCGCCGACGCAGACGCTGCCCGCGACGCTGGGCGGGGATGGCACCGCGCGGCAGACGGTCGCGGTGCCGCAGGGGCTGGACGGCAGCGCCGACATGCAGGTCGAGATGGATTATCGCGACGCGAACGGCGAGGTGCTGACCGCGTCGCGGACGATCCCGATCTTCGCGTCGGGCGTGCAGCTGGGCGTGAAGACCGACGGCTGGCTGATGAAGCAGGACGACCTGCGGCTGCGCTTCGTGGCGCTGGACACGGCGGGCAAGCCGATCAGGGGGCAGAAGATTTCGGTCGCGCTGTACAGCCGGCAGGTGCTGACCGCGAGGCGGCGGCTGATCGGCGGGTTCTACGCGTACGACAACCAGATGCGGACGACGCGGATCGACGCCGGCTGCACGGCGACGACCGATGCGCAGGGGCTGGCGCAGTGCCAAGTCGATCCCGGCGTATCGGGCGAGGTGTACGCCGTCGCCACCACCCAGGACGCCGAGGGACACGTCGCGCGGGCGGTGCGCAGCGTGTGGCTGGCCGGCAACGACGACTGGTGGTTCGGCGGCGACAATGGCGACCGGATGGACGTGGTGCCCGAGAAGCAATCCTACGCCGCCGGCGAGACCGCGCGGTTCCAGGTGCGGATGCCGTTCCGCGAGGCGACCGCGCTGGTGACGGTGGAGCGCGAGGGCGTGCTGTCAAGCTTCGTCACGCAGCTGTCGGGCAGCGATCCGGTGGTGTCGGTGCCGATGGACGGCGCCTATGCCCCGGACGTGTTCGTGTCGGTGATGGTGGTGCGCGGACGGACGACGAGCGGGTTCTGGAGCTGGCTGCACCGCATCGCACGGACATTGGGGCTGAGCGACACGCCCGACGACGCGCCCGAGCCGACCGCGCTGGTCGACCTGGCCAAGCCGGCATACCGAATGGGCATCGCCAAGGTGAAGGTGGGGTGGGAATCGCACCGGTTGCAGGTGGGCGTAAGAGCCGACCGCGAACGCTATGCCCCGCGCGATACCGCGCAGGTGACGGTGCAGGTCCGCGACCCGCAGGGCCGGCCGGCACGAACCGCCGACGTCGCCTTCGTCGCGGTGGATCAGGCGCTGCTGCAACTGGCGCCCAACGGCAGCTGGGACGTGCTGACCGCTGAGATGGGCGAGCGGCCGCTGTCGGTACTGACCGCGACGGCGCAGATGCAGGTCGTCGGCAAGCGGCATTACGGGCGCAAGGCGGTGGAGGCCGGCGGTGGTGGCGGCGGCGACGCATCGGGGCTGAACCGCGAGAATTTCCAGCCGGTGCTGCTGTGGCGGGGCCGGGTGGCGCTGGATGCGCAGGGGCGGGCACGGGTGGCGGTGCCGCTGTCCGACGCGCTGTCGTCGTTCCGGCTGGTGGCGGTGGCGACGCAAGGGGCGCAGCTGTTCGGGACGGGCAGCACCGACGTGCGCACCGCGCAGGACCTGTCGATCTATGCCGGGCTGCCGCCGCTGGTGCGGACGGGGGATTTCTATGCCGCCGGCTTCACCCTGCGCAATGGTTCCGCGAGCGCGATGACGGTGACCGCCGAGGTCGACGTGTTCCCGCGCGTCGCCACGGGCAAGCCGCTGACGGTGACGATCCCGGCGGGCGGCGCGGCGCCGCTGGCGTGGAACCTGACCGCGCCCGAGGGGGTCGACACGCTCCGCTGGCAGGTGCGGGCGCGGACCGCCGACGGGCGGGCGGCGGACCAGGTGACGGTGACGCAGGACGTGGTGCCGGCGGTGCCGGTCGAGGTGTGGGCGGCGACGCTCCTGAGGGTAGGCGAGGGGGCAAGAGTCGGCGCGGGATCGACGATCCCGATCGCGGCACCGGCGGGGGCGCTGCCGGGACGGGGCAGCGTCGACGTGCGGCTGGCCGATACGCTGGCGCCGCCGCTGGCGGGGGTGCGCGATTATATGAGCCGCTATCCCTATGACTGTTTCGAGCAGCGGCTGTCGCGGATCGTGGTGCTGGGCGATGCGGCGGGCTGGGCACGGCTGGCGGGCGAGATCCCGACCTATCAGGCGCCCGACGGGCTGCTCCGCTATTTCCCCGGCGACACGATGACGGGGTCGGAGGCGCTGACCGCGTACGTCCTGTCGATCACGGGCGAGGCGGGGCTGGCGGTGCCCGAGGCGGCACGGACGCGGATGGTCGAGGCGATGAAGGCGGTGCTCGACGGGCGGTTGCGGCGCGAGGATTATGGCGACGTCCGCCTGCAACGCGTCGCCGCGCTGGCGGCGCTGGCGCGGGCGGGGGCGGCGACCCCGGCGATGCTGGGGCAGATCGGCCTGCCGATGGCCGACATGCCGACCGCGACGCTGGCCGATTACCTGGCGGCGCTGGACCGGATACCCGGGCTGGCCAACGGTGCGGCCCTGCGCGCGGAGGGCGAGCGGGTGCTGCGCAGCCGGCTGGCGTACGAGGGCACGCGGCTGGACCTGACCGACCAGTCGTCGGCATCGTGGTGGCTGATGTCGTCGGGCGACGAAGCGGCGATCAAGGCGGTGCTGGCGACGCTGGGCCGGCCCGGCTGGCAGGAGGACGGGCCGCGGATGATGGCGGGCACCGCGCTGCGCCAGACGCGCGGGCACTGGGACACGACGACGGCGAATGCCTGGGGCGTGGTGGCGGCGCGGCGGTTCGCGGCGCTGTACCCGGCCGGGGCGGTGGCGGGCACGACGACGCTGGCATACGGCACGCGGACCGTGGCCCGCGGCTGGCCGCTGGCGGCGGCGGCGCGGACGGTGTCGTTCCCGCTGGCCGCCGCGCCGGCGCCGCTCCGGCTGGCGCAGGCGGGCGGGGCGGGGCCGTGGGCGAGCGTGTCGGTATCGGCGGCGGTGCCGCTGACCCGGCCGCTGGCGGCGGGATACCGGATGACGCGGCAGGTGGCGGTGGTGCAGGCGCGCAACCCCGGCCGGCTGACCCGTGGCGACGTGGTGCGTGTGACGATCGCGGTCGACGCGGCTGCCGAGCGCAACTGGGTGGTGGTGAGCGACCCGATCCCGGCCGGTGCCACGATCGTCGGCGATCTGGGCGGGCAATCGGCGATGCTGCAATCCGGCGAGAACGGCGACGGCGTGCAGCCCGCCTATGTCGAACGGGGGCGCGATGCGTGGCGGGGCTATTTCGCGTGGGTGCCGCGCGGGCGGTTCACGGTGTCGTACACGCTGCGCCTGAACGGCGCGGGGCGGTTCGGCCTGCCGCCGAGCCGGGTTGAGGCGATGTACTCGCCCGCGATCCGTGCGGCGGTGCCGAATGCGCCGGTGGTGGTGGGGGTGCGGTGAGGGGGCGCCAACATGCCCTGCGCCTCTCGCCCTTGCATGCCTCCCCGGCGGAGGCCGGGGTCCAGCTGGAATGGCTGCGGTGAATGACAACGACGGTTCGCCCAACTGGGCCCCGGCCTTCGCCGGGGAGGGGAGTGGGGGAAGATGGCGTCTCACCCGGCATGCTGGCTGGCTGATCCTCGTCCTCGTCGTCGCCATGGCGGCGCTCGCCTGGGCGACGTGGCCGCCGGCGCTGCCGGATTATGCGCAGGCGCGGAGCCGTTATCGGCCGTCGGAGGCGTGGCTGTACGACCGGCACGGGGTGCTGATCGACAGCGCGCGGGTGGATTTCGCGACGCGGCGGCTGGCGTGGGTGCCGCTGGACCGGATCGCGCCGGTGGTGCCGCGGACGGTGGTGGCGGCGGAGGATCACCGCTTCGCCACGCATGGCGGGGTGGACTGGCTGGCGATCGCCGGGTCGCTGCGGCGGCGGCTGGCGGGGCAGCCGGTGCGCGGCGCCAGCACGATCACGATGCAGGTGGCGGGGTTCCTGTCGCCCGAACTGGCGCGACCGGGCGCGCGGGGGTGGCGCGACAAGCTGCGCCAGCTGCGCGCGGCGCGGGCGCTGGAGGCGCGGTGGAGCAAGGACCAGATCCTGGAGGCGTATCTGAACCTGGCGCCGTTCCGGGGCGAGGCGCAGGGGATCGGCGCGGCGGCGATGGCGTATTTCGGCAAGGCGCCGGCGGCGTTGACCGCCGACGACGCGGTGCTGCTCGCCGCGCTGCTGCCCGACCCGCAGGCGAGTGCGGCGCGGCTGGCGGCGCGGGCGTGCCGGCTGGCGGGGGCGGTGACGTGCGACGGGTTCGAGGCGCAGGCGGCATCGATGCTGGGGCCGGCGCGCAGCCTGGCGCTGGACCCGGGACTGGCGCCGCACCTGTCCGATCGCCTGCTGACGCGGGCGGGGATGCGGGTGGCGACGACGCTGGACGCCGGGGTGCAGCGGCTGGCGATCCTGGCGCTCCGGCGGCAGTTGCAGGGGCTGGGCGGATCGCGGGCGCGCGACGGCGCGGCGGTGGTGGTCGACAATGCGAGCGGCGACGTGCTGGCCTATGTCGGCGGGATCGGCGGCGCGTCGACCGCGGCGGCGGTGGACGGGGCGAACAGCTATCGCCAGGCGGGATCGACGCTGAAGCCGTTCCTGTACGCGCAGGCGATCGAGCGCGGATACCTGACCGCGGCGTCGATCCTGGACGATTCGCCGGTGCAGCTGGACACCGCATCGGGGCTGTACGTGCCGCAGAACTACGACCGCGGGTTCAAGGGGCCGGTGTCGGCGCGGACCGCGCTGGCCGGGTCGCTGAACGTGCCGGCGGTGCGCACGCTGCTGCTGGTGGGGGTCGATCCGTTCCGCGACCGGTTGTGGGACACCGGGTATCGCGGGCTGGTGGAGGACGGGCAATATTACGGCTTCTCGCTGGCGCTGGGATCGGCGGAGGTGACGCTGCTGGAGCAGGCGGACGCGTATCGCAGCCTGGCGACCGGCGGGCGCTGGTCGCCGCTTCGCGTGCTGATGCGCGCGCCGCGGGCGGAGGGGCGCGCGGTGACGACGCCGGCGGCGGCGTGGATCGTCGGCGACATGATGGCCGATCCGAATGCGCGGGCGGCGACGTTCGGGCTCGATTCGGCGCTGCGCCTGCCGTTCTGGGCGGCGGTGAAGACCGGCACGTCGAAGGCGATGCGCGACAATTGGTGCGTTGGCTATTCCGACCGGTTCACGGTGGCGGTGTGGGTCGGCAATCTGGAGGGCGACCCGATGCGGGCGGTGTCGGGGACCAGCGGCGCGGCGCCGGTGTGGCGCGACCTGATGCTGGCGCTGCATGCGCGGGCGCCGGGCCATGCGCCGGCCGCCCCGCCGGAGGTGGAGGCGCGGACGATCGCCTTCGCCGACGGGATCGAGCAGCCGCGGCGCGAATATTTCCTCCGCGGCACCGGGCAGGCGGTGATCGCGGCGGCACCGGGCGCGGCGCGGCGGCCGCGCATCGTGAGCCCGGTGGCGGGCACCGTCTATGCGATCGATCCCGACATCCCGCCCGACCGGCAGCGGTTCGCGGTGGCGGTGACGGGCGGCGTCGCGGGGCACCGGCTGGTACTGGACGATCGCGTGCTGGGCCCGGCGGATGCGCGGCCGCAGGTGATGCCGGCGCCCGGCGTGCACCGGCTAAGGCTGGTGGACGGCGGCGGGCGGGTGGTGGATCAGCTGCGCTTCACGATCCGGTGACGGACAGACTCCGCCACGGAGCAGATCGTGATGGAATAAGCGCCTTGTTTTGCTAGGGAAGCATCGCCCCGCCACCAGGGGCTCGTGCTCGACCCGCGACGCAGCGCGATTTCGGGCCGGAGGTGAAGGTTGAGAGACGAGCAAGAGCATTCGCGCATCGAGCACGAACTGGTGCGGGAGGATCGCGGCACCGACCCCTTCTCCGCCGCCGTGCGGGCGACGCGGATGCCGATGCTGATCACCGATCCCAACCAGCCCGACAACCCGATCGTGTTCGTGAACGACGCGTTCTCGCGCCTGACCGGGTTCGACCACGACGAGATCATCGGCCGCAACTGCCGCTTCCTGCAGGGGCCGGAAACCGACCGGAGCGAGGTCGCGCGGCTGCGCGAGGCGATCGCGGCGCGGCAGCCGATCGAGCTGGAGCTGCTGAACTATCGCAAGGACGGCGAGACGTTCTGGAACCGGCTGCTCGTGTCGCCGGTGTTCGACGAGGACGGGAACGTCACCTATTTCTTCGCATCGCAGTTCGATGTCACGCTGGAGCGCGAGCGGCTGGTCCGATTGCAGCGCGACCGCGACCATCTGGAGGCGGAGGTCGACCAGCGGACCAGCGACCTGGCGCAGGCGGAGGACCGGCTGCGCTTCGCGTTGCAGGCGGCGCGGCTGGGATCGTGGAGCCTGGACCTGGCGAGCGAGCGGCTGACCGTGACCGACGGGTCGAAGGAGAATTTCGGCCGGCGGCCGGACGATCCGTTCACCTATGACGATATCAAGGCGGCGGTACACCCCGACGACCGCGCGCACCGGGACGAGGCGCTGCGCGAGGCGCTGGAGGAAACCGGCGAGTATCAGGTCGAGTACCGGATCATCACGCCGGCGGGGGAGGAGCGCTGGCTGTCGGTGCGTGGCCAGGTGTTCCACCGGGCCGACGGCACGCCGCTGCTGCTGGTCGGGGTGTCGCAGGACATCTCCGACCGCAAGCGGGCCGAGGAGCACCGGGCGCTGCTGGCGAACGAGCTGAGCCACCGGGTCAAGAACATGCTGGCGACGCTGCAGGCGATCGTGTCGCAGACGCTGCGCAACGCGACGACGCTGGAGGAGGCGGGCGAGACGCTGGCGGCGCGCATCCAGTCGATGGATTCGGCCAACGACCTGCTGGTCAGCGAACGGTGGGAGAGCGCGGCGATCCACGACCTGATCGACCGGGCGCTGGCGCCGTTCCGATCGGTCGACGGCAGCCGGTTCCGGATCGAGGGGCCGCGCGTCCGCATCCCGCCGCGGATCGCGGTGGGGCTGGCGCTGGCGCTGCACGAACTGGCCACCAACGCGGCGAAATACGGCGCGCTGTCGACCGCCGGCGGCCATGTGGCGGTGACATGGACGGTGACCGACGGGCGCAAGCCCGGCACGCTGCATTTCCGCTGGCAGGAGATCGGCGGGCCGCCGGTCGTTCGGCCGACGCGCCTGGGCTTCGGATCGAAGCTGATCGAGCGGGTGCTGGCCAGCGAGATCGACGGCACGGTGGAGCTGGATTACCAGCCCGCCGGCGTCGTGTTCACCGCGGTCGCGACGCTGCCGGAGATCGATGCCGAGGGCTGAGGATCGTCAGGCCCCGGCTTTGCCCCCGTCGTCGGTGGTGAAGCCGGGTACGATCGCGGCAAGGCTGGCGGCGAGGTCGGCGTTGCGGAAGGGCTTGGTCAGGCGCGCGGTGTCGATGGCGATGCCGTCCGCCTCCGCATAGCCGGACACGATCAGGACCGGCAGGTCGGGCCGCAGCGAGCGCAGCCGGCTGGCGAGGTCGGCCCCCGTCATCCCGGGCATCAGATGGTCGGTGACGACGACGGCGGGGGCAAGCCCCCCGTCGATCTGGTGCAGCGCCTCCTCCGCCGTCGATGTCTCGACCACGTCGAAGCCGAGATCGCCGAGCATGTCGGCGGTGGTCATGCGGACCAGATCCTCGTCGTCGACGAGCAGCGCGGTGCCGCGTTCCAGCAGGGCGGCGGGTGTCGCCGGCGCATCGCCGGGGACGGCGACGGGAACCAGGCTGACGGGTAGCCACAGCTCGATCGTGGTGCCAGCGTCCGGCGCGCTGTCGATCATCAGCTTGCCGCCCAGCTGGGCCACGAGCCCGTGCACCATGCTGAGCCCCAGCCCGGTGCCCTTGCCGATCCCCTTGGTCGAGAAGAACGGCTCCACCGCCCGCATCCGGGTCGGCTGGTCCATGCCGGTGCCGGTGTCGCGGACGCACAGGCGGACATAGTGGCCGCGGGGCACGCCGTCGGGATTGTCGACACGGACGCTTTCCCGGGTGGCGGCGATCGTCAGCGTGCCGCCGCCGGGCATCGCATCGCGGGCGTTCACCGCCAGGTTCAGGAGCGCCATCTCCATCTGGTTGGGATCGGCGATCGCGGGCGGCAGATCGGGATCGATCGCGACGCGGACGTCGATCTGCGGGCCGAGCGTGGAGTCGATCAGGCCCGCCAGCCCGTCGACCAGCGCGGCGATGTCGACCGGAACGGGCTGGAGCGGCTGGCGACGGGCGAAGGCGAGCAGGCGTTGTACCAGCGTCCTCGCGCGTTCTGCCGAGGCGAGGGCGCCGCCGATCAGGCGACGTTCGCGCTCGCTGCCCACGCCGCGGCGCTCCAGCAGATCCAGCGATCCGATGATCGGCGTCAGCAGATTGTTGAAATCATGAGCGACCCCGCCGGTCAGCTGGCCCATCGATTCCATTTTCTGGCTTTGGCGAAGCGCCTCCTGCGTGGCTTCGAGTTGGGCGGTGCGAGCCTTCTCCTCGGTCAGGTCGCGCACGGTCGAGTAGAGCTTTCCTCCTTCCGGCAGGGCGACCCAGGACAGCCATCGCCACTCGCCGTCGCGGGTGCGGTAGCGGTTCTCGAAGCGTAGCACCGCCTGGCCGGCGCGGACGCGCTCGAACGCGTCGCGGCTGGCGTCGCGGTCGTCGGGGTGGAGGAAGTCGAGGTAGGAACGCCCCTCGATCTCCCCTTGCTGCCAGCCGAGCGCGGCGGTCCAGGCGGGGTTCACGGCCTCGATCACGGTCGTCGACATGTCGATGACCGACAGCAGGTCGGAGCTGATCTGCCACAGGGTGCCGCTCTGCATCGCGCGGGCGATCACCCGCTGTTCCAGATCGACGTTCAGCGCATGCAGCCGCCGTTCGGCGACCACCTTGCCCGTCATGTCGCTGGCGACGTTGAGCATGCCGGCCACGTTGCCGCGGTCGTCGTGCACCGGGCTGTACGAGAATTGCCACCACGTATCCTCGGGATAGCCATTGCGCTGCATGACGAGGTGATAATCCTCGAACCACACCGCCTCGCCACCCAGCGCACGGTCGACCAGCGGCGCGATCTCTGCCCACACGTCGGACCAGACCTGCTGGAACGGGCGACCGAACGCCCAGGGATGCCGCTTGCCGAGGAACGGGGCGTAGGCATCGTTGTAGAACAGGGTAAGCTCCGGCCCCCACGCCAGCATCATGCCGTGGCGCGACGCGAGCATGGTCCGGATCAGGGTGCGCAGCGATTGCGGCCAGCCGGCACGATCGCCCAGCGGCGACGCCGGCCAGTCGATGGCGTCGAGCAGGGCGCGCGCCGGTTCATGCGGTTCGGAGGCAGGCGTGTTCCGGTCGGTCATCGGGGCGGGAAATGCTTGTGGCGCGAAGGCGATCCCGATCCGCCGGGCCGACCGCCATGATAATCGATCGCAAGTGGGCCGATCAGGGCCGGCGCTCGTTGGTCGCGGGTACACCCCTTCGATCCAGGATTTCCCATGAGCGATACAGCGACAGTGACCGGCAATGGCGGCGAGCCGCACCAGCGTGCCGATGGCGAGGGCGCGGCGGTGCTGACCACCAATCACGGCGTGCCCGTGAGCGACAACCAGAACAGCCTGAAGTCCGGCGCGCGCGGGCCCACGCTGCTCGAGGACTTCGTGCTGCGCGAGAAGATCTTCCACTTCGACCACGAGCGTATCCCCGAGCGGATCGTCCATGCGCGCGGATCGGGCGCGCACGGCACGTTTGAGGCGACCGCCGACATCAGCGACCTGTCGAGGGCCGCGGTGTTCGCGAAGGGCCAGAAGACCGAGGTGTTCGTCCGCTTCTCGACGGTTGCCGGTGGCGCCGGGTCGGTCGACACCCCGCGCGACGTGCGCGGCTTCGCGGTGAAATTCTACACCAAGGAGGGCAACTGGGACCTGGTCGGCAACAACATCCCTGTCTTCTTCATCCAGGATGCGATCAAGTTCCCCGACCTGGTCCATGCGGTGAAGATGGAGGCGGACCGCGCCTATCCGCAGGCGGGCAGCGCGCACGACACCTTCTGGGACTGGGCCAGCCTGATGCCCGAGACGACCCACATGCTGATGTGGGCGATGTCTGACCGGACGCTGCCGCGCAGTTTCCGGACGATGGAAGGGTTCGGCGTCCATACCTTCAAGCTGGTGAATGCGGAGGGCAAGGCGTCGTTCGTCAAGTTCCACTGGAAGCCCAAGCTGGGGCTGCAGTCGACGATCTGGGACGAGGCGCTGAAGCTGCAGGCCGCGGACAACGATTATCAGCGGCGCGACCTGTGGGAGGCGATCGATACCGGCGCGTTCCCCGAGTGGGAGCTGGGCATCCAGGTGTTCGACCAGGAGTTTGCCGAGGCGCAGCCCTATGACGTGCTCGACGCGACCAAGCTTATCCCGGAAGACGACGTACCGGTCAGGATCATCGGCACGCTGACGCTGGACCGCAACGTCGACAATTTCTTCGCGGAGACCGAGCAGGTCGCGTTCCTGCCGACGAACATCGTGCCGGGCATCGATTTCTCGAACGATCCGCTGCTGCAGGGGCGGCTGTTCAGCTATCTGGACACGCAGAACTCGCGGTTGGGGACGACCAACTTCCACCAGATCCCGATCAACGCTCCGCGCTGCCCGTTCGGGAATTTCCAGCGCGACGGCAAGATGCAGACGCAGGTGCCGAAGGGGCGGGCGAACTACGAGCCCAACAGCCTGGCTGCCCACGGCGAGGATGGCGGCCCGCGCGAGAGCGTGACGCGCGGCTTCGCGACGGTGAACGCGGCGACCGGGCCGGACGAGCAGGGCGACAAGCTGCGCATCCGTGCCGACCTGTTCGCCGATCATTACAGCCAGGCGCGGCTGTTCTACCGGTCGCAGACGGAAAGCGAGCAGGCGCACATCGCCTCGTCCTTCGTGTTCGAGCTGTCCAAGGTCGGGCTGCTGGATCAGGTGCCGCCGCGGATGGTGGCGAACCTGCGCAACGTCGACGAGGATCTGGCCAAGCGGGTGGCCGACGGGCTGGGCATCGACCTGCCCGAGCGGGCGGAGGCGGCGCGGGCGCCGGTCGACATGGCGCCGTCGGACGCGCTGTCGATCCACAAGAACATGAAGGACACGCTGGAGGGGCGCAGCGTCGGCATCCTGTTCGCCGACGGCAGCGACGGTACCGCGATCGACGCGGTGGTCGCGGCGGTGGATGCGGCGGGCGGCAAGCCGGTGCTGGTCTCTCCCAGGGTCGGCGGTGCGACGCTGGCTGACGGCAGCAAGCGCAAGGCGGACGGGCAGCTGGCGGGCACGCCGTCGCAGCTGTTCGACGCGGTGGCGATCGTGCTGTCCGAGGAGGGTTGTGCCGCGATGCTGAAGGAAGCGGCGGCGGTGCAGTTCGCGATGGACGCGTTCGGCCATCTGAAGGCGATCGGGGCCAGCGAGGCGGCGCAGCCGCTCCTCGACAAGGCGGGCGTGACGCCCGGCGACGGGGTGACCGGGCTGGACGCGGACTTCGTCGCGGCGGCGAAGCGACGCTTCTACGCGCGCGAGCCGGACGTGCGCACGCTGGCATAACGGAGAGGCGGGGGCGCCGCGGGGCGCCTCCGTTTCCGCAAGGCTGCCTACAGTCCTTCGCCGACCCAGTGGGCGTTGGACAGGCGGCGGGCCAGATCGGCGCACTGGCGGCGGATGTCGGGAACGGCGACGATCTCCCAGAAGCTGCCGCGCGTCATCGGCCCGATGCAGAACAGATCGGGCTGGGGCGTGCCGGCCGCGTCGACGATGCGCGAGTCGGCGTCGATGTCGATGCCCAGGCGAAGCGGATCGGGGCGCATCCGCCCGTCCGCGACCAGCCGCCGGAGCAGTGGCTCGGCAGAGCGGAGCACGTCGCCCTGCGGCCCCGTGCAGTTGACGATGCGGCGGACGACCGTCTCGCATGCGGCATCGTCGCCGCACGGGCGCCAGGTGACGCAGGCACCGTCCGCATGGGGGGCGACCGACAGGATCCTGCCCGCCACGAAGCGCAGCCGCCCGGCCGCGACCATCGCATCGATGCGGGCGGCGACCGGCGGGGCGAGGCGATGGCGATGCACGTCCCACCACGGCCGCAGATGGCGCAGGAAGCGGGCCCGCATCGCGGTGTCGGCGCGTGCCCACCAGCGCTGCGTGATCGGTCGCAGCGCGTCCACCGCCGCGCGCCAGCCCTCCGCCGCGGCGGTGCGACGCACCTGCGCGACGAGATGGGAGAGGGGTGAATCGGGCGGGTCGCCCGACCCGGCGGCGGGCGGGGCGCCATCGACATGCGCGCGGGGCGACAGGCCGCGCCGCGACAGGCCGAGGATCGTCCCCTCGAAACCGGCGGCGTCGAGCGATAGCGCCATGTCGATCGCGGTGAGCCCGGTGCCGACCAGCAGGACGCCGTCACCCGGCGCCAGCCCCGCCGCGACGTCGCCGCGCCACGGATCGTCCTGATAGATGCCCGGTGACAGCGCGGCGGGATCGAGACCGGCGGGCGGGTGCGGCGGCAGGTTGCCGAGGGTCAGTACCACCGCATCGGCGGCCAGCACCCGGCCATCGGCAAGATCGACGGCGATCCGGCCGCCGTCGCGGCGGTCGATCGCCACCGCCTCGCCCGCGATCACCGCCAGCCGGTCCGGCGCGGCGGCGCGGACCGAGGCCAGCGTGTCGCGAAGATAGGCGCCGTAGGTGGTGCGGGCGACGAAATCGCCGGCCGCCCCGTGGCCCCGCTCGGCGGCCCAGCGGGTGAAGTGGCCGGGATCGTCCGGAAACGCGCTCATGCCGCTGGCCCGGACGTTCAACAGCTGGCCCGGATGCGCGCTGCCATAGGCGACGCCGCGGCCGAGCCGGTCGGGCGCGCGCTCGACCAGCGTCGCGCGGGGGCCGCCATAGCGGATCAGGTTGACCGCCATCAGCGTCCCGCTGAACCCGCCACCGACGATCACGACATGGTCGTCGGGGGTCATCCAGCCGGCGGTGGTACCATCGAAGGGGGCGGTATCGGACATCGCCTTCCTCTGCCCGATCGAGCCGCCGGGCGAAAGCGACGGTCGATCCCCCCGTCGCCCGATCCGACCGGCCTGCGGTCTGGTCCTTACGCGTGGTGCGCGCTATCGCAGCGCCATAGATGGCCAGTGGTCGCGGGCAACTGGCGCACGTACGCCACTGCATCGCGGCGACGAAGCGGGCGAAGGGGAGGGACGATCGTGGAAGAGTGGTGGGACAGCCTGACGACGACCGCGGCGGGCGTGCTGTCGCCGCACGGTCCGGCGGTGCAGGCGGCGGCGCAAAGCTATGCGCCGGGTGACTTCAGCATCCATTTCTTCCTGCAGCTGGCCGTCATCCTCGTCACCTGTCGCGTGGTCGGCTGGCTGGGGCAGAAGTTCCTCGGCCAGCCGCAGGTGGTGGGGGAGATGATCGCCGGCGTCCTGCTGGGCCCGTCGCTGCTGGGGCTGGTGTTCCCCGGCGTGCAGGGCGCGATCTTTCCCAAGGAGACGCGCAACGTCCTTTATGCCGGGGCGCAGCTGGGCGTGGGGCTCTACATGTTCCTGGTCGGCACCACGCTGCGCCTCGATCATTTCAGGTCGAAGGCGCGGGCGGCGTCGATGGTGTCGCTGGCCGGGATCGCGGCGCCGTTCGCGATCGCGGTGCTGATCACCCCGCTGCTGCTGACCGTACCCGGCCTGTTCACCGCGGGAATCAGCCAGACCAACGCGACGCTGTTCCTGGGCGCGTGCATCGCGCTGACGGCGTTCCCGATGCTGGCGCGGATCATCAACGAGCGCGGGCTGGCCGATTCGTCGCTCGGCACGCTGTCGCTGACTGCGGGCGCGTTCGACGATGCGTGTTCGTGGTGCGTGCTGGCGATCGTGCTGGCGACGTTCGGCGGGGGCGCCGGCGTCGCGATCCTGGCGATCGGCGGCGGGCTGGCCTGGGCGGCGTTCGTGATCCTGGCGGGGCCGCGGCTGCTGGCGCCGATCGCACGGATGGTGGAGCGGGAAGGGCAGATGAGCCTGAGCGCGTTCGCGTTCGTGATGATCGCCTTCTGCCTGTCGGCGTTCCTGATGGACGTGGTGGGCATCCACGCGATCTTCGGCGGCTTCATCCTGGGCGCGGTGATGCCGCGCGGGCTGCTGACCACCGAGCTGAAGCGCAAGCTGGAGCCGCTGACGGTCGTGCTGCTGCTGCCGATGTTCTTCACCTATTCGGGGCTGAACACGCGGATGGACATGGTCAATTCCGGGTCGCTGCTGCTGATCGCGCTGGGCATCCTGGTCGCATCGGTGCTGGCGAAGGGTGGCGCCTGTTACCTGGCGGCGCGGCTGTCGGGCGAGGACAACCGGACCGCGCTGGGCATCGGCGCGCTGATGAACTCGCGCGGGCTGATGGAGCTGATCATCATCAACATCGGCCTGCAGAAGGGGATCATCGGGCCGACCCTGTTCTCGATGCTGGTGCTGATGGCGATCGTGACGACGATGATGGCCAGCCCACTGTTCGAGCTGTTCTATGGCCGGAAAGGGCGCGAGACGGGGGAACTGGCGGAGCTGGACCGCGCAACGGTGGCGGCCGGCTGACCGCCGCCGCCGGCGGATATCACCCGGACAACTGGATCAGCTCGCGTGCGGCCTGCCGTGCGCGGGCCCAAGTCTCGTACTCGGCCATGGCATCGGCGAGCGCACGGTGCGCCGGGCGATCGCCCCTGGCGGCGGTCGCGCGGGCGATAATGTTGTGGATCTCGACATCCAGCCGGGCCGCCGGCAGCACGGGGCGCAGGATCTCGGCACAGGTATCGCGCAGGGCATCGTCGGTGTCGCGCAGCCGCAGGCTGTGGCGCGGGATGTCGGCGCTGCGCAACAGGTGGCTGAGCCACTTGCCGTCCCACGATGGCGCGCTGGCGAACAGCTCGTGATCGGTCAGCGCCTCGACCATCCGGCGGGCGACCGCATCGTGCGGCTCGCCCTGATCCAGCAGCAACGCGCGATCGATGCCGTGGATCGCCTGCGCCGCCGGATCCCAGTCGGTCCAGTCGGGCGCCGGTGCGATCAGGTGGCTTTCGGAGCGACCGTCCTGGAACACCCACGCCACCTCGATCGGATAGCTGCGATCGGACAGCGACGATGCCTCGAAATCCAGGAAGACCTTCATCCGACCCGCCTGGACTGTTCCGGGCGCGCCGCCAAGTACACCGATCATGTTTCCCCGCCTGCGAAGGCGGCTCGACGCGTATCGCGGCGGACGATAAGGCCACCGGCCCGCCCGCTTGCCCGGACCCGACCCATGATCGCGACCACTGGCCGGGCCGTCGGCCTGGATTTCGGCACCACCAACACCGTCGCGGCGATCGCCGCAGCCGGTGGCGACGAGGCCGCGCTGGTGCGGATGGACGACCGCGACGCGGTGTTCCGCACCGCGCTGTGCTTCTGGCACGACGAGGAGGTGCGCGGTGGCATCGCGGTCGAGGCGGGGGCCGCGGCGATCCGCGAGTATCTGGAGTTTCCCGCCGACAGCCGTTTCCTTCAGTCGTTCAAGTCGGTCGCGGCGAGCGCGTCGTTCGACAGCGCACCGGTATTCGACAAGCGGTACCGCTTCGAGGAACTGGGGCAGCTGTTCCTCGGCAAGCTGGCGGGCCATGCCGGGCGCGCGCTGGAGGGCATCGACCGACTGGTGGTCGGGCGGCCGGTCACCTGGGCGGGATCGCGGCCCGACGAGGCGCTGGCGCGGACGCGGTACGACGCGATGTTCGCCGGCTTCGCGGGCGAGGTACGCTATGTCTACGAACCGCTCGCCGCCGCCTATGGCCATGCCGTACGGCTGACCGAGCCGACGACGCTGCTGGTCGCCGATTTCGGCGGCGGGACCAGCGACTTCTCGGTGGTGCGTGTCGCGGCGCCCGGTGCGGAGCGGCGCTGCGTGCCGCTGGGCCATGCGGGTATCGGGCTGGCCGGCGACCGGTTCGACGCGCGGATCGTCGACAAGCTGGTGCTGCCGTTCCTGGGGAAGGGTGGCCAGTACCGATCGTTCGACAAGGTGCTGGACATCCCCGGCGGCTATTTCGCCGACGTGGCCGACTGGTCGAAGCTGGCGATGATGCGCAACCGCCGGACGCTGGCCGAACTGGATCGGCTGCGCCGCAGCGCCGTCGATCCGGCGGCGGTCGGGCGGATGATCGCGCTGATCGAGCAGGAACTGGGCTTCGCGCTCTACGACGCGGTCGGCCGGCTGAAGCGGGCGCTGTCCGATACCGATGCGGCGACGTTCGCGTTCGAGGGAGGCGATATCGCGATCGAGGCGGCGGTGACCCGCGCCGAGTTCGAGGGGTGGATCGCCGACGATCTGGGCCGGATCGCCGCGACGGTCGACCGGGCGCTCGCCGCGGCCGGCGTCGGGGCGGAGGACATCGACCGCGTGTTCCTGACCGGCGGTACATCGCTGGTCCCGGCGGTCCGCTCGATCTTCACCCGCCGGTTCGGGGCCGGGCGGATCGAGAGCGGCGGCGAGCTGACCTCGATCGCGAGCGGGCTGGCGTTGATCGCGCAGGCGGACGACCGGGACGCCTGGGCGGCCTGACCGGACCGGGGCGGTTCAGCCGCCCCCGACGATGATCGCCGGCAGGCTGCGGATCGGCTCGACGGTGATCGCCCGGAACCAGGTCTCCGCCCCCTCGGACTGAAGCTGGATGTGCCCGTGGGTCAGCGGGCGGCGGCTGCCGTCGGGTGCGATCGTCGCCAGATCCTCGACCGCGGCCACCGGCGTGCCGTTCACGACATGCACCGCGCGGTCGCCGACGACGTACAGGTCCAGCGTGTTCCACTCGCCGATCGGCCGCTCCGCATCGGTCGCGGCCTCGACGTTCCAGGTGGGGGTGCCGTTGATCATGTCGATCCGCCGCCCGCCGACGCGAAAGCGGAGGTGCGGGGCGATCAGCGACGGATCGGCGGTGACGGTGGTGCGTGCGCGCACGTCGCTGCCGACGACCACGGCCATGCCGGTCGCCCCCTTCATGATCTCGAACTCGACCGATGGCTGCCACGTGCCGAACACCGTGCCGGGCCGGCCGTGCGTGTGATAGAGGAGACCGTTGTTGGGCGGCTGGTCCGTACGCGGCGCCCAGCGCTGCGGCCCCCAGCGATATTGCAGGCGCAGGTGATAGTCGCGCAGGTCGGCCCGGTGGACCAGGCTGCCCCAGGTACGGCCCTCGATCCGGATCGCGCCGCCACCGTCGATCCGCCGCACGGCAAAGTCGCCGGCGCGGCGGCCGGTGCCGATCGGCGCGCGGCCGGGATCTGAGCGATAGGTCAGCGCCGGATCGTCATAGCCGAGCCACGGCGTCCAGCCGTCCAGCGTCCGCCCGTCGAACAGGGCGATGCGCTTGCCGGTCGGGCGGGGCAGGGGGCCGAGCGACAGGCGCTGGGGTGTGGCGGCGGGCGGGCCGGCGATGGCGGTCGCCTGCTCGATCGACTGCCCGGTCACTGTCGACGCCGGGAGTGCGAGCACGGCGAGAAGGGCCGCGGCCCCGTACCTGATCATGTCTCGCAACCGTCAGCGCGGGCCGGCGGGCGCGGTGTCGGCGACCAGCCGGGCGCCGCCGTCCGTGTCCAGGTCGAGCATCGGGCGCGACGCGGCGGTGTAGCGCGGCCAGGCGGGCAGGCCGGCGCCCTCCGGCCGGGCTTGCTTGACGAAGGCGACGAGGTAAGTGCTGGCCGTCCGCCCCGCCGACCGGTCCGCCGCCGTCGTCTGCGCGCCATACTTGATCGCCGCGGTGTCGAAGAAGAACGGGATGTCGGTGGCGTGGCCCGCGCCCTTCGTGTCGGGCGTGCGCACCGACGTCGCGACGTAGGAGAAGCGATAGTAATAGGTCGGCACGCCCTTCGCCGCGAGCAGCGCGGCCATGTCGCGCGCGCCGCCGATCATGTAGCCGTCGGCGCCGCCGATATCGTTGCTGGTGGCGCCCAGCATCACCGGCATATGGGCGAACCGGTCGCTGCGATAGGCTGCGACGGGATCGACCGCGATACGGCCGTCGACCACCGGGCGGCTGTAGGTGAGAGGTGCGCCGGGCCGCGGCGCCATCGAGGCCAGGTTGAGCCCGTCGACCACCGCGTCGGCAGGCAGCGCGCGCAGCTTCGCCAGCGCCTGCGGATCGTCGGCGGCGATCCCCTTCGACCGGGCGAAGGCGGTTCCGATCGCTTCCGCGTCGGCGATCGAGGGGCCGGGCGTCGCGCCGGGACCGCCGGACTGGATCACCGCCTTGTGGAACAGGCCGCGGGACAGGGGCGAGGTGAGCAGCGCGTGGACCGACATGCCGCCCGCGCTCTCGCCCATGATCGTCACATTGGCCGGATCGCCGCCGAATGCGGCGATGTTGCGCCGGACCCAGCGAAGCGCCGCCAGCTGGTCCATATAGCCATAGTTCGCCAGTCGGCCGCCATCCGCATCGGCCCGGGTCAGCTGCGGATGCGCGAAGGTGCCGAAGCGGCCCAGCCGGTAGTTGAAGCTGACGACCATGATGCCGCGCTTCGCCAGCTCGGCCCCGGTATAGGTCGGCGGCGACGAGCCGCCGTTGACGAACCCGCCGCCATAGATCCACACCAGCACCGGCAGTTTCGCCGCCGCGCCGGCGGGTTTCCAGACATTGGCGTACAGGCAATCCTCCGCCGGCGGCGTGCCGAGCGGCGCGGCGTCGCTGGGGAAGGGCAGCTGCATGCAGTCGTGCCCGTACCGCGTCGCATCGCGCACCCCGGCCCAGGCGGCGGCCGGCTGCGGCGCCCGCCAGCGTAATTGCCCGACGGGCGGCGCGGCGAAGGGAATGCCCTTGAACGCGATCACGCCCGCCTCGCTGTCACCGCGCAGCATGCCGGTGTCGATCCGGACGGTCGGTGCGGCGGATGGGGGCCCGGAGGCCGGGGGTGCCGCGCCGGCCGTCAGGAGGGCGGCTGCGACGATGATCGGGTTGCGCATGTCATGCCTCACCGGAGTAATAGCGGACTGGATCGGGGACGATCGCCACGCCGCTATGCGCACCGCGATCGCGGTCGGTAAAGGCCGGACCTTGGTCGCGGCTGACAGTGGAGCGGGGCTGTTCCGGGCGGCGAACACCGGCCGGGCGGTGCGATCAGGAGCGGATCACTGATGTGGCTGGTGAGCCGGATTGGACATGTCTCGAACGTTTTCGAAAACCTTCAGCCGAGGCGCGGCGGATTATCCAAGCATTCAAGGCGATTCGTGAAGAGGCAGTAACATCAGCCTTTTATCCTTGATCGCCACGCACTCGGCCGCGCTAGTGTAATATCGTATACAAAAGTAGTTTGTCCGAGTATAAGGCGGAAGCGGAGGGGTGTTATGCTGGCTGGTCCGATTGCTCGACGAACGTTGATGTCCGGCGGCAGCGCGCTGGTCGCAGCGGCGATGATGCCGCGTACGCTTCGTGCCGCAACGCTGGTGGACGTTGGATCGATACCGCCGGCCCATCCGATTCCGCTTGCAGATGTCCGCCTCATGCCGTCCGATTTCGCGACTGCTGTAGAGGCCAATCACCAGTATCTGCTGGGTCTCAGCGCCGACCGGCTGCTGCACAATTTCCGCAAATATGCCGGGCTGGAACCCAAGGCGGATATCTATGGCGGTTGGGAGAGCGACTCCCTCGCGGGTCATACGCTGGGCCATTATCTGACCGCGCTGACCCTGATGCACGCCCAGGTCGGCGATCCCGAATGTCGGCGTCGGGCCGAGTATATCGTGGCGGAACTCGCCCTGGCGCAGGCGAAGCGTAGCACTGGCTATGTCGGTGCGCTCGGCCGCAAGCGTAAGGGCGAAAGTGGGATCGTCGACGGGGAAGAAATCTTCCCGGAGATCATGCGCGGCGAGATCCGGTCAGGCGGGTTCGATCTCAATGGCTCCTGGTCGCCGCTCTACACCGTGCACAAGCTGTTCGCGGGTCTGCTCGACGTCCATCAAGCGTGGGGCAACCGCCAGGCCCTGGTAGTCCTGATCGGCCTGGCTACCTATTTCGAGCGGGTCTTCGCAGCACTCGACGACGCGCAGATGCAGGCGGTGCTGGGCTGCGAATATGGCGGCCTGAACGAGAGCTATGCGGAATTGTATGCGCGTACCAAGGACCCGCGCTGGCTGAAGGTGGCCGAGCGGATCTGGGATCGCCGCGTGCTCGATCCGCTGGCGGCACGGGAGGACAAGCTCGCCGGTTTCCACGCCAACACCCAGGTGCCCAAGCTGGTCGGGTCGGCGCGCCTGTGGGAGCTGACCGGGCAGGAGAAGTACCGCACCGCCGCGCACTTCTTCTGGGACCGGGTCACGGAACATCACAGCTATGCCATCGGCGGCGACGCAGACCGCGAGTATTTCTTCGGACCCGATCGCATCGCCGGCGCGCTGAGCGAGGCGACGTGCGAGCATTGCAATACGTACAACATGCTGAAGCTGACGCGGCAGCTGTTCAGCTGGGCACCGGACGGAGCGCTGTTCGACTATTACGAGCGCGCACACCTCAACCACACGCTGTCGCAAATCAATCCGCGCAATCGCGGCTTCACCTATTTCACGCCGATGCTGTCGGGCGCAGCGCGTGAATATGCGCCGGCAGGCGAGGAGGGCTTCGTCTGCTGCGGCGGAAGCGGCATGGAAGCACATGCCAAGCATGGCGACTCGATCTTCTGGGAAAGCGGATCGATGCTGATGGTGAACCTCTACATCCCCGCCCAGGCGAAATGGGCGCGGCAGCGGGCGGTCGTGACGCTCGAGACCGCGTATCCCTATGGCTCCGACGCGCAGCTTGCCTTCACGGCACTCGGCCGCCCCGGTCGCTTTGCCGTGGCGTTGCGCATACCCGGCTGGGCTGCCGGTCGGGAGATGGTGACGGTCAACGGCAAGGCGGTAACTGCCGTGCGGCGCGCGGGCTATGCGATGGTGGAGCGCCGCTGGAAGGAAGGCGACACCATCGCGATCACCCTGCCGCTCGATCTGAGGACGGAGGCGGCGCAAGGCGGCGGTCCCGTCGCGATCCTGCGCGGACCGCTGGTGATGGCGGCCGATCTGGGAGCGGCGGACGCCGCCTGGACCGGGATCGAGCCCGCGCTGGTTGGCGACGCGCCGCTGGCGGGCTTCATCCCCGCGGCATCGCCCGCCAGCTATGACACGCGCGGGGTGATCCGGCCCGCCGACCTGCGCTTCGTGCCCTTCTATCGGCAGTATGACCGCCGCAGCGCCGTCTATTTCCGTCGTTTCACCGAGGCGGAGTGGCGGTTTGAAGAGGCAGCGTTCGCCGCCGAGCAGCAACGGCAGAAGGACGTGGCAGCGCGCTCGATCGACATCATGCATTTCGGCGAGATGCAGCCGGAACGCGATCATGATCTGGAAAGCGAACAGTCGTGGCCGGTCAGCTATCGCGGGCGCAACGGCCGCGATGTCCGATCGGGCGGGTATATGGCGTTCACGCTGAAGACGCGTCAAGGCCCGCTGATTCTCCAGGCGACCTATTGGGGGGAGGACCGCAATCGTGGCTTCGACATATTGGTCGACGATGTGAAGGTGGCGAGCGAGCAGCTGAAGGGCGAGACGCCGGGCAAGTTCGTCGATGTCGACTATGCGCTGCCCCTGGCGCTGACCCGCGGCAAGGCGGCGCTGCGCATCCGCATCGTGCCCCATGACGGGCAGACCGCCGGACCGGTGTTCGGCGCCCGCTTGCTGGCGGCCAAGGCAGGAGAGACACGGTGAACCCACTCGCAACGGCCGCTTTCGCCGCCGCATTCCTGTCCGCCGCCGCGACCGCGCAGACGGGTACGCCGGTAACCGCGCCGGGCAACCCGATACTGGCGGACGGGCGATACTACTCGACCGATCCTGCCCCCATCGTCGATGGCGACACGCTGTGGATCCTGGCAGGGCGTGACGAGGCACCCGCCGACGTCAACGACTTCATCATGAAGGAGTGGCAGCTGCTATCGGCGCGTGATCCGGCGTCCGGCCGGTGGACGCACTATCCCGCCATCGCCCGGCCGGAGGCGGTGTTCGCCTGGGCGGAGCCGGGGCGCGCCTATGCCGGGCAGATCGTGAAGGGACGTGACGGCCGCTTCTATCTCTACGCTCCCGTGCTGCAGCGGGACAGCAAGGCCGAGGACCGCTTTGCGATCGGCGTTGCGGTGGCCGACCGCGTCACCGGTCCCTGGCGCGACGCGCACCCCGGCGGCCCGATCGTGTCGCAGACGGTTCCGGTCGCCAACACCATCCAGAACATCGATCCCACCGTCTTGGTCGATGACGATGGCCGGGCATATCTCTACTGGGGCACGTTCGGGCAACTGCGCGGGATCGAACTGGCCGCCGACATGGTCACGCCCAAGGGGTCGGAGATCGTCGTCGACACCCTGACCGGCTTCTTCGAGGCGCCGTGGCTGATGAAGCGGCGGGGCACCTATTACATGCTGTATGCCGGCAATAATGTCGGGCCGGACTCGCGCTGCACGCCTGCGCTTTACCATGCCTGCATCGCTTATGGCACGGCGTCGTCACCGCTCGGACCGTGGACATATCGCGGCACGGTACTGAAGCCGGTCAGCTCGACCACCAGCCATCCCGGGGCAGTCGCGTTCAAGGGGCAGTGGTATCTCGCCTATCACACGGCCGACGCGGTCGGCGGAGGTCATTTCCGGCGCAGCGTCGCGCTCGATCGGATGGAGTGGGACGACAGCGTATCGCCGCCCGCGATCCGGCCGGTCATGCCGACGCGCCGGCCGGCGCCGCCCGCTGGCCCTACCCGCAACGTCGCCGCCGCTGCCGAGGCGCACGCCTCGAACGCGCCGATCCCGGTGCAGTACTGGATCAGGGCACTGAACGACGGCATCGTCAAGGCCGCACCTCTGCCCCCCGATCTGTGGGGCAGCTGGACGCCTGACAATCCGCCACGCCAGTGGATCGAGTATCGCTGGGCACGGCCGGTGACGCTCGACGGCAGCCGCATTCGTTTCTGGGCGGATCACCCGGCCGGGGCGGACGAGGGTGTCGCCCCGCCGGCATCGTGGCGGCTGGACTATTGGGATGGCGGGTGGAAGCCGGTGCCAGGCGCGACCGCCTACAACATCGCTGCCGATGTGTGGCAATCCGTCCGCTTCCGCCCGATCACCACCCGCTGCCTGCGCGCGACTTTCGTGGCGTCGGGTCGATCCGGTCGTCATGCCGGACTGGCGGTGCAGGAGTGGGAGGCGCTCGTGCCGCGCCCACGGCCGGCGCCGCCGCCCCCTGTGACGCCGATCGCGGATTGCGGCTGACGACTGGTCAGCAGACCTCGGCGGTCGATTGGGGCAGGGGGCCGGGCGGTACGCGTGCGGGGTGCTGGAAATATACGTCGCCCGGCAGACGGTGGCGCGTGCCATAGACCTCGCTCAGTCCATTGTAGAGCGCGACATCATACGCGGCCAGTTCCGCATCGGATAGGATGCGACGACCGTCGACGACCGCCACCTTGTTGGAATTGAACCAAGTCTGCGTGCCTTCTGCCCAATATTCGTCGATCGTCACCGCCGCATATTCACCCTTCCACATGCCCCGTTGCATCGCCGACGCGTAGGCGCGCTCGACCCTGGCATAGAGTGCCGGATCGACCTGGTGCGCCGCTTCCAGGATCGCATGAGAAAATTCATGGACGAAGATGTTCTCGCCGAAATAGCGCGTGCCGGGTACGCCGAGCAGGTTCTCGGTCGCCGCGCTGGTCAGCAGGCCGCCCATTCCCCGCGCACGACCGTTCCAGTATTCGCGGTCGGTCAGACTGCCGATCCGCTTCGCGTAATGCTTGCGCTCGCAGATGGTCAGCCGTTCGTCATCGATCGTCGGCTTCTTCCAGTCCCGCTGTTCGGGCAGGTCGACCGTACCCTCGGCCTCGGCCATGATCGCGACGCGGAAGCCGGTGGCGATCATTGCGCGGCGCAGGTCGGGTCGCTCGGCCAGCATCGCGACCGCGATGTCGCGTGCCGCCAGCAGCGCCGCGTCCGGCACCGCCGCCGAGGATGCGATCGGAACGCCCTCGGCATCGACGTACCGCTGATAGAAGGGGTCGAGCTTCGCCGATGGCGGCGGCGGCCCGATCACCCGCGCGGCATAGGCGGTGGCCGATCCGGCGTCGGTTGGGGGAGCCGCAACCGCAGCCGTCGCCGCGAGCCACACCGCCGCAACCGTCGACAACATCGACCTGTTTCTGAGCAACAGCAATCCCCTTGGCATTCCTGGTATACCGTATAATTGTGAAGCGGGATCTGACAAGGGAGTTCGCCGATGATCGGGCAAGGCACGTATACATCGGCAAGGCAGGCTCTCGCTGCCGTAGCTGCCATGCTTCTCTCTGTCTTGTTCGCTGCTCATGCTGCCTCGGCAGAGACGTGGCTGTTCGACGATGGTCCATCTTATCCGGGCGTCACGATGATGCAGGTGGCTGACGGCGCTAATCCGAGCGGTGCGATCACCACGACCTGGTACGGCACCATTCCGATGCTGAATTCGCGGCGAACCGGCGACACCCTGGTCTTCGACACCCGCAACCTGAACGATCCGGCGCATCCGACGCGCCGCTGGATCGCTCGCTTCGCCGGCGGCATGGTCAGGTTGGAGGGCGGGATCTGGCATGCCGACCTGAAGCAGACCGGCCGCCCCGGCACCGATGCAGAGGTGGCGCGCCGCGCCTTCCGCCCGGCGCCCGCGCTGCCGCCGCTCGGCACGCTGCCGCCCGACAATCTGGCGCGGACGCCGCCGATGGGTTGGTCGAGCTGGAACAGGTTCGCCGAGCATATCGACGACGCCACCATCCGCGCCATGGCGGATGCGATGGTGTCCAGCGGGCTGCGCGACGCCGGGTATCGCTACATCAACATCGACGACGGTTGGCAGGGCACGCGCGACCGCGAAGGCGTGCTCCAGCCCAACGCCAAGTTCCCCGACATGAAGGCGCTCGCCGAATACGTCCATGGCAAGGGACTGAAGCTCGGCATCTATACCTCGCCCGGGCCACGCACCTGCGCGGGGTATGAGGGCAGTTATGGCCATGTCGAGCAGGACGCGCGCAGCTTCGCCGCTTGGGGTGTCGACTATGTGAAGTACGACCTGTGTTCGGGCGAGTGGTTCTACGCCGATGCCGATAGCGTGCAGCGCACCTACTACCAGATGGGCGCCGCGCTGAAGGCGACCGGTCGCCCGATCATCTACTCGCTGTGCGAATATGGCCGCTTCAGCGTATCACGCTGGGGACGGCAGGTCGGAGGACATTTGTGGCGCACGACCGGCGACATCACCGACGATTATGCCACCATGTCGGACATCGGCTTCACCCGTAACCCGAAGTTCGCGCCCGCCGGGCCTGGCGCGTGGAACGATCCCGACATGCTGGAGATCGGCAATGGCGGGATGAGCGACGACGAGTATCGCACCCACATGACTCTCTGGGCGATGCAGGCTGCGCCGCTGATCATGGGACACGACCTGCGCCGGACCACGCCGGCGGCGCTGCGATTGCTGACCAATCGCGACGTGCTGGCGATCGACCAAGACCCTGCCGGCGTGCAGGGAGGGCTGGTGCGAAAGGCTGGCGATGTCGAGGTTTGGCGCAAGGACCTCAACGATGGATCGGTGGCGGTAGCACTCTTTAATCGCGGCAAGCGTGCGGCGACAGCCAGCGCGCTGCCCGCCGACGCCGGGGGGCGGAGCATCGCGATGGTGCGCGACATCTGGTCGGACAGGATCGTACCGGCTGCCACGCGCTTTCGGATACCCCCGCACGGCGTCGTCCTGCTGCGGATTGAAGAGCCGGCTGTATGAAATTGAATTGAAGATTCGGGGTGAGATAATTGTCTGGCATTTGTCCGGCACGCTTTCAGGCTACGGCGTCAGCCCGGCAGGTACGCCGCCGTTTCGCTGCCGCCGTGCGCCATCGCAGGCTCAATCGCAGGACGGCCCTGGAAAGGCCGCCAAGCAGGCCGACGTCGCGATCGAAAAGGTGATCGCCGATCCCGCGGTCAAGTTCCTACGCAGCACGATTGAGGAACGCCCGGCTGTCACCCCGCCGGCGCTTGAGGCGGCAATCCTCGGGCCCTTCGAGATCGGAGCGAAGCCTTTTCCTACATCCCTGTTATCCCGCCGCAGCCGGCGGGCGCCACCGACGCGAACTAAATCAGCAAGATCGGCATTCCGCCCTACGGCATTCTAGGCCTGCGGAACGATCCAGCCACACGGCGGCGGCAACGCATGGACTGATCGAGCGCATCTCCGCCGACTATTGGCTCGTGGCAGACTGGCTAGAGACGACGCTGACACCACAGAAATCTAGCGGAAAAGTACTCTTCTCCGCCGAGCAATCGGACGCAATGTGAGGCGACGACTATTTCCTTTTCGATCAGAAGCGGTAGCCGAGCGTCGCAAACACGTTGCGAGGCGCCGAGACGAAACAGTCTCCACGTGCAAGGCACGAGGCGAACGCCTTCTTGTTGAAAAGGTTGGTGGCATTGACGGCGAGATGCCAGCGATCAAGCGTGATTTCGGCGAGCGCGTCTACCGTAGTGCGCGCCGGCGTTGTCACAGTGTAGAGGGTGCCCGCCGCAATGCCGGGATTTAGTCCATAGGGATCGACTGGACCGGTCGATCGACTCTTGCCGTTGTACACCACGCCCGCGCCCAGCCGAAGCTGCGCGCCGTCGCGGTCGCCGAAGGTCTTGGTGGTCCAGGTCGAGGCGATATGCCTGGGCATGAAATCCAGACTGGTGTTCACTTCCGACTCCAGCTGGTTGTAGCCGTAATTCAGCAGCAACTCGAAGTTGTCCGGCAGCGTGTGGCTTGCTTCGAACTCAACCCCCTTGGTGATCAACTCGCCCGACTGGGTCGTGACGTTGTTGGCGAGATAGAGGACGCGGTTAAGCTCCTTGATGTGGAAGCCGGTCACGGTGACGAGCGTGGCCGGGGTCGGCTGCCACTTCACGCCCGCCTCGTACTGAGTGCCCGTCTGCGGCGTGAACGGGTCGCCCGGCGCGCCACCCGGGCCGGTTCGGCGCCCGGCGATCGGCAGGAAGCTCTCGGTGTAGCTGAAAAACGGCGCAAAGCCGCCGCCAATTTCGCCAATGATGCCAGCGCGGAAGGTCGTGGCGTTGTCGTCTTGTCCGGCCGAGTTGGTAACGTGGTCGCGCCGTGCGCCGACGATCACCGAAACACGGTCGAACAGCCGGATCTGGTCCTGCACGTAGACGCCGAGCTGCTTCTGGAAGTCGTAGGCGAACGGACCGGACGGATCGAAGGTACGCAGTGCGTCATAGTCGATGTCGTAGAGGTCGATCGTCTCAATTCCGCCACTGGAGGTATTGGCGTAGCGCTTGCCGACCTTGTTCCAGCTATAGTCGAGCCCGACCAGCAGGGTGTGCTCGACCGCCGCACCGGTGTCGAACCGCAGCTGCACGTTGTTATCGGTCGAGAAGACGTTCATGCGCGCGTCGCTGGCATCCGCGGTGAGCCCGATCGTGCGCCCGTTGCGGCCGTAAACCGCAAACGGATCGGTTGGGTTGGTATAGCTGTCGGCGTAATGGGTGAAGTATTCAAGGTCGCTGTCGATGTAGCGCGCCTTGAGGCTGACGCGCACCGCATCCGAGAACCGGTGAACGATGCTGCCGCCGCCCTGCAACGAGCGCCCGGCGTAGCGGTCCCAACCCGGCTTGCCGACGAAGGTATAGGGATCGAGCCGCGCACCCGGGTTGCCGGGGTTGGGCCGGAAGGTGCCAACGAGCGGCAGGAACTGCGAGGTCGAGCCGGTGTCGTCCTCCTGGTAGAGCCCGGTAAGCACGATGTCGGTGTCGGCACCCGGGCGCCAGCGGATCGACGGCGCGACCATGACGCGGTCGTCGGGCACGAAGTCGACATAGGTATCGGCGTCCCGCACGCGCCCCACCGCGCGCACTGCGAGCGAATCACTCAGCGCGAAGTTCAAGTCGCCGAGCACCTCCTTCCGATTGAAGTTGCCGTAGACGAGATTGAGCTCGCCGCCGGTGACCATTTCGGGAGTCTTGGAGACGAGATTGACGAGGCCGCCGATCGATCCTTGGCCGAACAGCACCGACGCCGGGCCGCGCACGATCTCGACGCGCGAGAAATTATACGGGTCCGAGGCGATGCTGGCGTAATACGAGAAGATGTCGCGCATCCCGTCGCGGAATTGCAGCGCCTGGATGCCGCGCACGTTGAAGCCATCTACCCGAGTATCGCGCCCATAGGGATTGGCGAGCACGCCGGCGGCGTATTTGACGGTATCGCTGATGCTGATCGCGCCTTGTGAAAGATACTGGTCGGCAGCGATGATCGTCAGCGGCTGCGGTACCTCGATCAATGGCGTCTCGGTCTTCGTGCCGGCGTTCGCGGCAGTAACGACGATGTCTTCGCCCTCGCCCGTTACGCCATTGTCGATCGTCGGATCGGCCATCTGCGCCCATGCCGAAGGTGCGAGCAGCGTGCCCGCCATGCCCACCATCACCGCCAGCTTCCTCATCGTCCACCCCTTACCGTCTGACCAAATCGACGGCGCGCATAGCAAATTGCGAACGACTATCAATAGCGTTGTTCTTGCGAGTCACGTGCAACGGCGGTAAGTCGCCGATATGGAGCAGATGATTGCCACGAACCATCGAACATCGTCGCGCCGATGGCTGCGCATCCTGCTGGCCGGACCGGGCGCGGTCGTCGTCACGCTAACGTTGCTGGCGGGCATGCCCCTGTGGCTGCCGGGCGGCGCAGCGGGCATAGACAACATCGCCTTTCCCCTGGTGCTGGCGCCGTTGATATGGGCGCTCTTGTTCTTTCACGCCTGTCTTGATCGCAATCTCGCGCGCGTAGCGTTGATCGCGGCCGCGCTGTTCGCGGTCCACGCGGGGTTGGTCGCCGGCCGCTTCGCGGATGCCCGTCCTGGAAGCCACGCGGAATGATCCGGCTCCGCAAAGCCGAGACCAAGGCGATGGTGGCGGTGCACGGCTGGTCGGGCATCCTGCTGGGGCTGCTGCTCTATGCGGTGGTGCTGACCGGCACCGCTGCGGTGTTCGCGCACGAGATTGGCGCGTGGTCGGCCGGGCATGTCGCCGCGCGCTCGTCGTTCGCGCAGCCGCTCGACGCGGTCGTCCGCGATCTCGCCGCGCGCACGCCGAAGCAATATCGCGAGGCCGTCAACCTCTTCGAGGTCGGCGACGGCGGGCTTGGCGTCTTCTTCCATCGGCACGAGACCGACGCGAACGGAGTGCCGACTGAGAGCGGCATCTACTACCGGCTCGACAACGCCGGACGCATGACGGGCACGGCGCGGGGCAATGTCGAGGACGTGTTCGGTCCGGCCAATGACGATGCGCTTTCGCACTTTCTCGTCGACACGCACGTGCGGCTTCATGTGCCCAACCCTTGGGGGTTGCTGCTGACCGGCGTCGTCGGACTCGCCATGCTGGTCGCGGCCATATCGGGGCTCCTGATCCATCGTCACCTGTTTACGGACATCTTCACGCTGCGCCGCCGAGGGAACCCCGTGCTGGTGCAACGCGATGCGCACAGCGTCGCGGGGACGTGGAGCCTGCCCTTCGCCTTCGTTCTGGCCTTCACCGGGAGCTTCTTCTCCTTCTATGGGACGATCGGCGTGCCGGTGGTGGCGATGGCGGCGTTCGGCGGCGACGTCGCTGCGCTGACGCAGGCGGTCTACGGCAATCCTGGCAAGCCGGATGCGCGGCCCGCGGCGATCAGCAACCTGGACCGGATCGTCGCCGACGCGACCCGCCGCGGCGGCAGTGCGCCGACCTTCGTCGCGATCGAGAACTTCGGCCGCGCCGACGCCGGCGTCACCACTTATCATGATCCGCGAGCGAGCGACGTCGAACCCGTGACATTGCTCTACGAGGGTGCGAGTGCGCGTTTCCTGCGCGCCAAGGCCACCATCGGGACACGGCCGTCTGCAGGCGGCACACTGGTGGGCATCATGGGCCCATTGCACTTCGGCAGTTTCGCCGGGCTACTCTCCAAGGCCGTCTGGTTCGGGCTCGGCTTCGCCATGTGCTACGTCACCTACACCGGCATGCGATTGTGGGTGATCCGGCGACGCACCGAGGCGGGCGGCCTGCGCTCGCTGGAGCGAGCGATTACGGTGGTGGGGATTGGGCTACCGTTTGCGCTGGTGGCTGCGGCCGCGGCATTCCTCATCGCGCTGCCGTTGGGGGTGGCGATTTATTGGACCACTGCCGGCTTCCTGATCGCGTCCGCTGTCGCGATCGTGGCGAGCATCATCGTGCCGACCAACGATGTTCTGGCAAATGTGCTGACGGCAGCGACGGGCGCGACCATGATCGCCCTACCGCCGCTCCGACTCGTCGCCGCCGGCGGACCTCACTGGGGAGAAGCCTGGGTTGCGCACCAGCCGATGATCGTCGCGATCGACGTCGGCTTGTTCGTGGCCGGCGCATGGCTGATCATCAGGTGCGCGTCGCGCAGCATGCCATCATCCCGCCATCCTGCGGCTATTCGGACGGCACGCGCGTGACGTCGCTGCACCTCGCTCTCTGCGTCCTTGCTCTGTCGGTGGCGCCACTGACGCTGCTGTGCTTGGCTGATCCAAAGCGTCGCCGCGTGGCGCGTCGCGACGGGCTGGCAGCGACGACGCTTCGTCGCCGGCTCTTGGTTGCTGCCGCATGTTTGCCGGGGGTGAGCAGTCTTCTCCTCGGCGACACTGCCGCATTCATGATCTGGCTGGGCGGAGTCGCGTTAGTCGGGTGGGGGCTGGCGACCGCTTTCGGTGCATTGCGGCACAGCTGACACGCGGGGAACCGCATCAATGGCGGGTGAGATCGACGTTGTATGGCGCCAGCTCGAGAGAACCGGCGCGCCAGTCGGCATCATCAAGCCGAGTGCGGGCAAATCGCATTCAGATACTTTCAGCTCTGGCGGTCGCTGGAAGGCGCGGCGTCAGCCGCATTGCGCCGCCACAGGGTCCAGGCGAACAGCCCCAGCAGCCCGGTCGCGAACAGCAGCACGGCCCAGAGCGTGATCTTGCGACGACCGATCGATGCATCGGTAATTTCGGGAAGGCTCACACGGGGATCGCCCGCGGCCGCGACCGCGGTGGCGGCGGGTTTCCCTTCCGCCTGTGCGGTCAGGCTGTCGGTCGCGAGATAGGCATCGCTCGTGCCCGCCCTGCCCGCGGCGAGTACATAGGGCCCGGTGCCCGCGGCGAGGAACAGCAGGTCGCGCGCGGCGAAGCCAAGCCGGATGGCCGGCGGGGAGGTGAAGCCAGGGGTCCGCGGATCGGGTTCGATCATCAACGTGCGGAAGGCGCGGCCGCCGAGCGCGATGTCCGCGGGGGCCGCGCGTGCAGCGGTTCCCGTACCGAGCAGGGTCCACGGCTGCTCGGCGTCGTCTCGGCCGAGGATGCGGACGGGCACGAGGACGTCGTCACCCTGCGGCACGAGCCGGATCGTTGCGATCGGGGTCGCGAACGGGACGGCGAACAGAAGCGCACCATGATCGCGCGGCGGTGGCAGCGTCGCTTCGGCATACGTCATCGCGGCCGGCCCGCTGCGACGACTGACGACCGACGCGCCGCGCACAACGACGGGCGAGAGCGCGCGCGAGGCCGTGCTCCACGTCACCTTGAGATAATCGTCGGCGATCGGCGCCATGCCGAGTGCGACGGTCGCACTCGTCTCGTCCGCGTTCGCCGAGGACGCACGATACACGGTCTTCTCCCCGAGCCTGCGCCACGTCGACAGGTCGTGACTGGCCTCGACGCGAACGGTGACGGGCTGCGATTCGGGTACGTCGATGTCGAGCGCGATCGCGCGTGCCGAACCGGAGATCGCGCGCGCATCGAAAAGGGCGCCTAGTACGATCGAGCCGCCGGCGATGTGCGCGACATCTCCCTCGACCTGCGCAATCCGTGCGCGACCCTGCGTATCGAGCCGCAGCGACACCCTCTTGACGTTGAGCTCGTCGGCGGACCCGAGGATCGGCATCGCCTTGAGCGTGTCGCGGCGCAGCGCTCCCGGGCCGGCGGGCGCGCGCGCGATCGGCATCGCACGCCCGCGGGCGTCGAAGAGGCGCAGGTCGGACAGGTCCGGCGTCTGTGCGGCGACCAGGATCGCGGCCGGGATCGACAGCCGTTGCACGATCGATCCACTGCCCGGCGTCACCCCGATATGGACGCGATAGGCGTCGGGATCGCCATCCGACCCTGCCGGGGCGGCGGCGACCAGCAGCGCAAGCAACCCGGCACGACACCACGATATCGGCCGGGTCATGGCTGCGATCCTTCCTCGCGGCGCGGCGCCGCTTCATGCGGGGGTAGCGGCGCGAGATACCCGACCACCAGCATCAATATTCCCACGCCGATGAAGGCGACGATCCGTGCGCCGCCGCCGGCGTTGGTGAGATCGATCAGCAGCAGCTTCGCCACCGTCAGCCCGAGCAGCCCCGCGCCGACCAGCCACAGCGCGCGGCGCGCGCGGCGATGCGCGAAGATCATCAGCGCGAGCGCGAGCAGCGTCCACAGGATCGCGATGCCGGTCTGTACCACCGAGCTGTCGAGCAACGCATCGGGATCCCATGCCACGCCAAGCAAGTGATGCGCGATGCGCAGCCAGACCGTGTTGACCACCACGAAAGCGAGCGTGGCGAGGCTCGCCGTCGCGCCCCGCCCGTCGAGTGCCGAGGCGCCCGGCAGCGCGGACGCGGCCGCGACGACCGTCCGCCGCCACAGCTCCAGCGTCGCGAGCGCGAGGCCGAGCGAGAGATCGGCCGGATTGAGAAGCGGCACATAGGGCAGGGGATCCGCGGATCCGGACGAGAACAGCGCGACGAGCAGCGTGCCGAACGCCAGCATCGCCGCGAGCGGGGCGGCCGCGACCCAGGCATAGTCGACGGCATGGGTATCGAGCGGCCAGCGCCGCCGTCCCGCCACCGAGTCGAGAGCCTGCCCGGCCCACACGGTCAATCCGGCCAGCGCCGCCAGAAGCGCGAGCAGGAGCGCCGCTTCGGCCCAGGAAGCGCGCCAGAGGTCGCCGCGATCGATGCCCAGCAGCAGGCAGTCGGCGAGGATCGCGGTCGCCAGCCAGATGCCGCCGGCATGCGCGAAGCCGAGGATCGCGCGTCGAGCCGGTGCGTGGTCATCCTCGCGTGGGATTCGGTCGTTGCGGTACAGCGCGTGGAGATGCAGCGCGATCGCCGCGATCCAGATCGGCGCGTCAGGCAAATGAAGCACGCGCGAGCCCGCGAGATGCTCTCCAACGAAGCCGAGCGCCATTGCCGCCAGCGTCGCACAGGACGGCCAGGTCGCGACGTGCCAGCGCTGTCGCAGGCCGATCGTCTGCGCTCCCCACGCACTTGCCACATAGGCGAGCATCAGCAGCGTCGCGCGCGTTCCGGCGTCGAACACCGGCATCGCGGACACCGCAGATGGCCCGATCGGCGCGGCGAGCCGGGCGATCTCGACGGCCCAGGCTATCCACCAGAAGGCGAAGCCGAAGACGAAGGCCGGATTGCCCAGCCTGCCCTCGATCCCGGCATAGACCTGCGCGAACCGCGATCCGCTGTGCGGCAGCGGCGTCCGCAGCCACCATGCGGTCGCGAGCGCGGCGAGCGCGATCAGCATTGCCCCGACGAACGCCGCATTTGCGAGCGGGATCGCAGCGATGTTCGCTTCGGCGCTGCCGATGTAGACCACCGCCGCGATGACCTGCATCGCAAGCCCGAACATCCGCGGCATCCAGCGCGCCTGCCGCATTCCGACCCAGAACGCGCCTGCGCCTTCGAGCGCCCATGCCGCCGAGGTCCAGCGCGCGCCGAGCGCCAGCGGCACCGCAAGCGTGACGAAGCCGATCCCGATCGCGAGCAACGTCTCGGTCATCACGCGCAAGTCGTCGCGGCGGCGGCGCATCACGACGCCCGCTACGGCGAGGTACAGCGCGGCGAACCCGAGCGCCGCGACGGCGCCGCCGAACGGCCGATCGTGCACCAGCCCGACCTCCAGTCCGAATCCCGCCAGCGCAGGCCCGAATAGCAGGGTGGTGTCGACGACCCCGCCGAGCCGCCCGGGCGTGGATCGTGCGAACAGCAGCGCGCATGCGACGTAGATGAGCACCGAGACGATCAGGAACGCCTGCGCGACGACGAAGTCCGCGGGGTGGTAGCTCGCCGCCTCCCACGCGGTCATCACGCCGAAGGTCGCGAAGAACCCGACAAGGTTCACCACGCGCCACGACCGCCTGACCGCGAGGAACAGGATCGCGGCGTTGAGGATGGTGTAATAGGCGAACAATCCTGCCACGTTGCCGCTGCCATCGGACAACAACAGCGGCACCGCGAAACCGCCGGCGAAGGCGGTCACCGCCAATGCCTGCGAGCGTTGCAGCAAGGCGAGGGCGCAGCCGAGCGCGCAGACGACGATCATCAGCGCGAACGCTGCGTCGACCGGAATGGTGGCGTAGAGCTTCGCGGCGGCGAACAGCGTCAGGTAGATGACCGCGACGCCGCCGCCCTGCAGCGCGAGCCCGAAGTCCGGTCGCGCGGTCCGCGTGCGGAAGCCGACCGCGAGCAGCGCGACGCCGATCGCCGCAACGAGCGCAAGGCGGAACTCGATCGGGAACAGCCCCGCCGACGCGGCGTAGCTTGCGAGGAACGACAGGCCGACGAACAGGATCACGAGCCCGACGCGGACGATCGTGTTGCCGCCGAACAGCCAGCCTCTCGCCGCCACGATCGCGTTCGCGATCGCTGCCTCCACCACGCCGGGCTCGTGGATGACCGGCTCCGGGGGTGACGGCGGGATGGCAGGAGCCTCCGCCTCGGGAGCGGCGGTGGCGACGATGCGCGCGGGCGGGGGTACTGAAAATGGCGCGCGCTCCGGTTGCGCGGCGGGCGCGAACGGCGCAGGCGCCCGGAGCGCATCGAGTTGCGCCCGCAGCGCCGCAGTCGCCCGTTCGATCTCGGCGCGGACCGCCTTGCGCACGCCCCAGCCGAAGACGGCGCCGGCGATCCCGCCGAGAACGAAGCCATATTCCTCGAACTCGCTGAATATCCAGCCGATCGCGGCCATGAAGATCGCAGACCACAATATCATCGGCTGATCGCCCCCCGCATCTGCGCGCATTCATGCCGCAGCTGTTCGGGCAAATCGAGCGCCGATGGTGGGGGGATTATATCGCGGCCGATGCTCCGGGTCAGGGGTGGTCGCGGATGTCCACTTGTGGCAAACACCCAGGATCAGTGGGACTGCGCTACCGCTCGACGGGAAAGCGCTGCAGCGGCAGCACCATCCCCGCAACGACGAAGTAATTGGCGCTCATCGCGTCCGCGACCTGCTGGTTGAGGCGCCCTGCCGCATCACGGAACTGCCGACCCAGCGGGTGAACGGGGACAATGCCCAGCCCGACCTCGTTGGTGACCACGTACAGCGGTGCCACGCGGCGCCGCATTGCTGCGAGTAGTGCCGCGGACCGCGCTGTAACGTCATGCTCGCCCAGCATCACGTTGCTCAGCCACAGCGTCAGGCAATCGATGAGTACGACGCCGTCGCCGCACTCGTCGATCGCCTCGGGCAGCGCCACGGGACATTCCACCGTCCGCCAACGCGCGTCGCGGTCGTCGCGGTGCCGGGCGATGCGGTCGGTCATCTCGTCGTCGTGCGCCTCCGCAGTCGCCAGATAGTACAGTGCGCCGTCATGATCCTCGGCAGCGGCCTGCGCGAGGCGGCTCTTGCCGGAGCGGGCGCCCCCTACGAACATCGTCTTCATCTTGCTTTCGCCTCGCCTCGGCCCTAGGGGCGCGTTCGCGACAGGTTCCCAGAGATGGGATGAAAAGGGAACCCGGAAGCGAGCTCTAGGTTGCTCGCCATCCGGGGCTGCCCCCGCAACTGTGACCGGCGAGCCTTGCTCCTCCGCGTGCCACTGGATCCTCCGCGATCCGGGAAGGCCGGGCCAGGCGACGACCCGGAAGCCAGGAGACCTGCCCGTCGTGGTTGTCCTTCGTGCGGACGGGGTGTTCCTGCGCGATCGAGGTTTTCCTCGCGTGACGACGGTGTTGGGGTCGTGCGCGGCGGAACAGCGATTCCGAGCGAGCGTCGGCGCGTCCCCGTTGTTGAAACGAGGGGGATACCATCGTGAAGAATTATGCCTGTATGATCCTGCTGCCGTGCATCGCCGCGGCCGCACCCGCCGTCGCGCAGAGCGCCCAGTCCACCAGCGGCCTGACCGAAGCCGCCGATGCCGGCACCGACATCCTCGTCACCGCCAACCGCGAGGCGCGGCCCGCGTCTACCGTCGGCCAGGCGGTGACCGTGCTCGACACCGTGACGATCACGCAGCGCCAGGCGGTGACGGTGTCCGACCTGCTGCGCCAGACGCCCGGCGTCACCGTGGTGCGCAACGGCGGTGTCGGCACATCGACCTCGGTCAACATCCGCGGTGCGGAAAGCGACCAGACCGTCGCGCTGATCGACGGCATCAAGCTGAACGACCCGTCGTCGCCGGGTGGCGGCTTCAACTTCGGCAGCCTGCTGATCGGCAACATCGCGCGCATCGAGGTGCTGCGCGGCGCGCAGTCAATGCTGTGGGGCAGCCAGGCGATCGGCGGCGTCGTCAACCTCATCACCCGCCAGCCGACCGAGCAGCTGAGCGTCAACGCCCGCGCCGAGGGCGGCTGGCACGAGACGGGGCAGGCGTTCGCCAACGTGTCGGGCAAGAGCGGCCCGGTCTCGGCGAGCTTCGGCGGCGGTTATTACACGACGGACGGCATCTCGGCCTATGCGCCGGGCAAGGAGCGCGACGGCTTCCGCAACTATTCCGCCAACGGCAGCGTCGGCATCGCGCTGGCGCAGAACGTGGCGGTCGACCTGCGCGGCTTCTATGCCAACGGCCGTACCGATATCGACGGTTTCGGACGCGACAGCCGCGAATATGGCGACAGCGAACAGTGGATCGGATACGCCGGGCTCAACGCCGCGCTGTTCGATGGCCGCTTCCGCAACCGCTTCGGCTATGCGCATACCGACAGCGACCGCCGCAACACCGACCCCGACGGCACCCCGACCGAGACGTTCCGCGGCATCGGCCGCAACGACCGGCTGGAATATCAGGGGACGGTGGACGTCACCCGGGCGGTCTTCGCGACCTTCGGCGCGGAGCGGGAGGTTTCGCGCTTCTCGACGTCGAGCTACGGCGGCCCGGTGACGCGCGGCAGCGCCCGCATCTTCAGCGTCTATGGCCAGGTCGCGGTCACCCCGATCGCCGGGCTGACCGGCACCGCGGGCGTGCGCCACGACGATCACAACATCTTCGGCGGCGCGACGACCTTCTCGGGCAGCGGCGTCTATTCGCCCAACGGCGGCGCGACCGCGTTCCGCGCGAGCTATTCGGAAGGGTTCAAGGCGCCGACCCACTACCAGCTGCAGAGCGAATACGGCAACACCGCGCTCGACCCCGAACGCTCGCACGGCTGGGATGCCGGCGTGACGCAAAAGGCGCTGGGCGGCGCGGTTGAGGCGAGCGCGACCTATTTCAAGCGCAATTCGTTCGACCTCATCACTTTCGTGTCCTGCACCCGGCCGCTGACCGGCATCTGCACCGGCAAGCCCAACGGCACCTACGACAATATCGCCCGCGCGCGGGCGCAGGGTGTCGAACTGTCGCTGCTGTTGCGCCCGGTCGAGGCGCTGACGTTCAGCGCCGCCTACACCTATCTGGATGCCAAGAACCGGTCGACCGGCACCGCCAATTTCGGTCGCGACCTCGCCCGCCGGCCCGACAACAGCGTGACGGTGAACGCCGATTACCGCTGGCCGTTCGGCCTCACCACCGGTGCGACGATCACCGCGATCGGCGACAGCTTCGACAATGCGTCCAATGCGCGCCGGCTCGATGGCTACGTCGTCACCGATGTGCGCGCCTCGTTCCCGATCGGTGACCATTTCGAGGTGTATGGCCGCGTCGAGAACGTCTTCGACGAACGCTACCAGACGATCTATCAATATGGTCAGCCCGGCCGCGGCGCGTTCGGCGGCATCCGCCTGACCTATTGACGTGATCGACGCCCGCGTCCTCGCCACCTTCTGCGCCCATGGCGGGCGGGTGGCGGCGGCGCGCGCGGCGTTCGGCGGCGAGGACTGGATCGACCTGTCGACCGGCATCGCGCCGTGGGGCTGGCCGGTCGACGACCTGCCGCTCGGGCTGGACCACCTGCCGGAGCCGGACGCGATCGCCGCGCTGGAAGCCGCCGCCGCCGGTGCGTTCGGCGTGGACGATCCCGCCGGCGTCGTCGCGGTGCCGGGAACCGACCTTGCCATGCGGCTGCTCGCCACGATGCTGCCGGCGGATCGTGCCGTGGTCCTGCAACCGGGCTATGCCGGTCACCGTGCCGCATGGCCGGACGCGCAACCGGTCGCCGCGCTGCCGGCACCCGACGCCGACCTGTTCGTCCTTGCCAGCCCGGCCAATCCCGATGGCCGCGTCACCGACCGCGCTACGCTGCGCAGGCTGGCCGGGCGCATGACCGTCGTGGTCGACGAAGCCTATGCCGATCCCGACCCCGGCCTGTGTCCGCACGCATCGGATCGACTGATCGTGCTGCGATCGTTCGGGAAATTCTACGGCCTGCCCGGCCTGCGCCTCGGCTTCGTCGTCGCCGGTCCGGATGTTGCCCGGCGCCTGCGGACATTGATCGGCGACTGGCCGGTGTCCGGTCCTGCCGTGGCGATCGGCATGCTGGCCTATGCGGATGCCAACTGGCGTCGCGCGCAACAGGCGCGGATCGCCGAGATGGGCGGGATGCTCGACGACGTCCTGACCGCGGCGGGCATCGGCATCGTCGGTGCGGCGCCATTGTTCCGGCTGGTGGCGTGTCGTAGCGACCTGTTCGAGACGCTCGCGCGTCACGCCATCCTGACCCGCCCGTTCGCCGACCGGCCCGACCGCCTCCGCATCGGCCTGCCGCGCGGCAGCGCCGCCATCATCCGCCTCGCCACCGCCCTGGAGGTCCACCGATGACCGAAGCCGACGATACGGGCGACTACGCCCGCCACAACGCTCGCATGGCGCGCGTCGCCGCCGCGCGCGAGAAGATGCAGGCGCGTCGCACACTCGAACGCGGACTGCTGATCGTCCACACCGGCAACGGCAAGGGCAAGTCGTCCTCTGCGTTCGGCATGGCGATCCGCAGCATCGGCTGGGGGCTGAAGGTCGCGATCCTGCAATACGTCAAGGGCAAGTGGGAGACGGGCGAGCGCAATTTCTTCGAGGCGCATCCAGACCTCGCGACGTTCGAGGTGATGGGCGAGGGCTTCACCTGGGACACGCAGGACCGCGCGCTCGATATCGCCGCAGCGCGCGCGGCCTGGGAGCGATCGAAGCAGATGATCCTCGATCCGACGATCGACTTCGTCATCCTCGACGAACTCAACATCGTGCTGCGCGACGACACGTTGCCGATCGCCGAGATCGTCGCGTTCCTGAAGGAGCGCCCGCTCACCAAGCACATCTGCATTACCGGCCGCACCGCCAAGCCCGAATTGCTGGAGATCGCCGACCTCATCACCGATTTCACCGAGGTACGGCATCCCTACAAGGCCGGGTTCAAGGCGCAGCGCGGGGTGGAATATTGATGCGACGGCTGATCGCCCTCGCAGCCCTGCCGCTGCTGTCGGCGGCGCCGGTCCGCGCACCCCGCATCGTGTCGATCAACCCGTGCATCGATGCGGTGCTGATGCACGTCGCCGATCCGGCCCAGATCGTCGGCATCAGCCATTATTCGCAGGACCCGCGGGCGACGTCGATCCCGCTGGCGCAGGCGATGCAATTCACCGCGACCTCCGGCACCGCCGAGGAAGTGGTGGCGCTCGCCCCCGACGTGGTGATGAGCGGACCGCACGTCGCCCCGGCGACGATCGCCGCGCTGAAGCGGATGCGGATCAGGCTGGTGCAATATCCGGTGCCGGATTCGGTCACCGAGAGCGAGGAGCAGGTGCGCGACATCGCCCGCATCGCAGGGCATGCACCGCGGGGACAAGCCCTGGCGCAACGGATCGCCGCCGCGGCACGGCCGATGACGAAGACGCCCGTTCCCGCCCTCATCTGGCAATCGGGCGGGCTGGTACCGGGGGCGGGAACGCTGCCCGACGAACTGCTGTCGCGCGCCGGTTTCCGCAACATGAGCGCGGTCTACGGCCTGAAGAAATGGGACGTGCTGCCGCTGGAACATCTCATCGCCCGGCCGCCGCGCGTGCTGCTGTCGGTCGGTGCGGCGGAGGTGGGCAAGGACCGGCTGACCGCGCACCCCGCGGTCCGCCGTCTGGCGCAACGGATCGCGATCGCGCCCTATCCGTCGCGGCTGATGAACTGCGGCGGGCCGACGATCGTCGCGGCGATGGCGCGCCTGCGCCGGATACGGAAGGGGATGGGGGCATGACGCGGCTCAACATCGGTTTGCTGGTCGCCCTGCTGGTCGCCGCCGCACTGTCGGTGGCGGCGGGCAAGGTGTGGGTACCGTGGGATGCATGGACCGCCGCCGACCCCCGATCGATCATCATCGTCGAACTGCGCCTGCCGCGCACGATATTGGCGCTGCTGGTCGGTGCGGCGCTGGGGCTGTCGGGGGCGGTGATGCAGGGCTATCTGCGCAATCCGCTCGCCGATCCCGGCCTGTTCGGCGTGTCGTCGGGCGCGGCGTTGGGTGCGGTTTTGTCCCTCTATTTCGGCTATGCGGCGCAGGCGTGGCTGCTGCCAGGTTTCGCGCTTGTCGGTGCGGGCGCGACGATGGCGCTGCTCGCGCTGCTCGCCGGCCGGTCGGGCAGCCTGATCCTGTTCACGCTGGCGGGCATGATCCTGACGAGCATCGCCGGGTCGCTGACCGCGCTGGCGATCAGCCTCGCGCCGACGCCGTTCGTCTCGTCGCAGATCGTCACCTGGCTGATGGGGGCGCTGACCGATCGCAGCTGGGACGACGTGACGATCGCCTTGCCGCTGATCGTCGTCGGTGCTGCTCTGCTGGCGATGACCGCGCGGTCGCTCGACGCGCTGACGCTGGGCGAACAGGCGGCGCGATCGATCGGCGTCGATCCGGCGCGGTTGCAGGGGCTGGTGATCGCCGGTGTCGCGCTGACCGTCGGCGCCGCGGTGGCGTCCGCCGGGGTGATCGGCTTCGTCGGGCTGATGGTGCCGCACCTCGTCCGCTCTCTCGCCGGTAACCGCCCCTCGGCGATCCTGCTGCCGTCGGCATTGGGCGGTGCGTTGCTGCTGACGCTCGCCGATTGCCTCGTCCGGCTGTTGCCGACGGTCAGCGAATTGCGGCTGGGCATCGCCATGTCGATGCTCGGCGGGCCGTTCTTCCTCTACCTGCTGATCGTGATGCGCCGGAGGCTCGCATGACCCTGCTGACGGCCGAAGGCATCGGCCTGTCGATCGGCGGCAACCGCATCCTCGATGCGGTCGACGTCGCATTCCGCCGTGGCCGGGTCACCGCGTTGCTCGGCCCCAATGGCGCGGGCAAGAGCAGCCTGCTGGCGTGCCTCGCTGCGCTGCGTGTTCCGGACGAGGGCGCGGCACGGCTGGACGGTGCCGACGTCGCCAGCCTCGACCGCCGCGAACGCGGGCGGCGGATCGGTTTCCTGCCGCAGGCCGCCGACGTGCATTGGGACGTCGACGTCGCCACGCTGGTCGGCCTCGGCCGCCTGCCGCATCAGGGCCGCTGGGGCGCGACCGCGGCCGATCGTGCCGCGGTCGAGCGCGCGCTCGCCGCCACCGACACGACCGGCCTGCGCACCCGCGGCGTCGAGCGACTGTCGGGCGGCGAGCGGGGGCGGGCGTTGCTGGCGAGGGTGCTGGCGGGCGAACCCGAATGGCAGCTGGCGGACGAACCGCTCGCCAGCCTCGACCCCGCGCACCAGCTCGACGTGCTGGCACGGCTGCGCGGTGTCGCCGATGCCGGCAGCGGCGTGGTGCTGGTGCTGCACGATCTGCACCTCGCCGCGCGGATCGCCGACGATGCGGTGCTGATGCGCGGCGGCCGGGTGATCGCCGCCGGTCCCGCCGACGACGTGTTGACCGCGCCGCTGATCGCGCAGGCCTATGGCGTCGACGTCGAGATCGGGGTCACCCCCGGCGGCCAGCGGTTCATCCTGCCGATCGCGCGGTGACCCATGCGGCGCTTCTGCTCGCGGCGCTGATCGTGGAGGCGGCGCTGGGCTATCCGCGCCGTTGGCCGCATCCGGTGCAGGCGGCGGGTGCGTGGATCGCCGCATTCGAACGGCGTTGCAACCGTGGCGATCCCGCGACGCAGCGGCTGGCGGGCGTCACGTTGCTGGTGTCGCTGGTCGCATTCGGCGTTGCGGCGGGCTGGATCGTCGGGCGTCTGGCGGGGGAGGGCTGGGCCCTGATCGTCGTCTTGCTGGTCGCCACCACCGGCCTCGCGCAGCGCAGCCTGCACGATCATGTCGCTGCCGTGCTGGCCCCGCTCGTTGTCGGTGATCTCCCCGCAGCGCGTCACGCCGTCGCGATGATCGTCGGCCGCGACACCGCCACGCTGGACGAGGCGGGCATCGCCACCGCCGCGATCGAAAGCCTTGCCGAAAGCTTCTGCGACGGGGTCGTCGCCCCCGCCTTCTGGTTCCTCATCGCCGGTCTGCCCGGCCTGTTCGCGGCAAAGGCGATCAACACCGCCGATTCGATGGTCGGCCATCGCACGCCGCGCCTGATCCGGTTCGGCTGGGCCTGCGCGCGTGCTGATGACGGCATCAACTGGCTGCCGGCGCGCCTGTCGGGCGTGTTGATCTGCCTCGCCGGCGGCGGCGGGTGGCGGACGATGTTGCGCGATGCCCGCCGCCACGCCTCGCCCAACGGCGGCTGGCCGGAGGCGGCGATGGCGGGTGCGCTCGACCGCCGGCTGGGTGGGCCGGTCACCTACGACGGCAAAGCGGCAATGCGGGCGACGCTGGGCAGCGGCAGTGCGCCCGATGCCGCCGACCTGCGCCGTGCACTGCACCTCTATCGCATCGCCTGTCTCGGGCTATGGATCGCTGCGGGGGTCGTCGCATGGGCGCTGTGATGCTGCAGGGGACCGGATCGGACGTCGGCAAGTCGGTGCTGGTCGCCGGCCTGTGCCGCGCGCTCGCCAATCGCGGCCTCACCGTCCGCCCGTTCAAGCCGCAGAACATGTCGAACAACGCCGCGGTGACCGCCGATGGCGGCGAGATCGGCCGGGCGCAGGCGTTGCAGGCGATCGCTGCCCGCGTCGCGCCGACCACCGACATGAACCCGGTACTGCTGAAACCGCAGAGCGACCGCACCGCGCAACTCGTCGTCAACGGCAGGGTGCGCGGGCTGATGGGGCCGGGCGACTATCGCCGCCGCAAGACCGACCTGCTGGACGAGGTCCTCGCCGCCTATCGCCGCCTGTGCGCGCAGGCGGACATCGTCGTGGTGGAGGGTGCAGGATCGCCGGCCGAGATCAACCTGCGTGGCGGTGACATCGCCAACATGGGCTTTGCGCGGGCGGCGGGGGTGCCGGTGGTGCTGGTCGGCGACATCGATCGCGGCGGCGTCATCGCATCGCTGGTCGGCACGCGCGCGGTGATCGATCCCGCCGATGCAGCGATGATCCACGGCTTCATCGTCAACAAATTCCGCGGCAACCTGTCGCTGTTCGACGATGGCCTGACGGCGATCGCGGACCGCACCGGCTGGCGCAGCGTCGGCGTGGTGCCGTGGCTGGCCGATGCCGCGCGCCTGCCGGCCGAGGATGCGGTGGCGCTGGGGCGTGATGCGACGCGCGGCGAGGGTGCGCTGGTCGCGGTGCCGATGCTCTCGCGGATCGCCAATTTCGACGACATGGACGCGCTGGCGCACGAACCCGGCATCCGGCTGGCGATGATCCCGCCGGGCCAGCCGATCCCGGGCGAGGCCGCTTGGGTGATATTGCCCGGTACCAAGGCGACGATCCCCGACCTCGGCTTCCTGCGCGCGCAGGGCTGGGACGTCGACATCGCCGCGCATGTCCGCCGCGGCGGACGCGTGCTCGGCATCTGCGGCGGTTACCAGATGCTCGGCCGCACCGTGTCCGATCCTGCGGGGATCGAGGGGGCGGCGGGGACGGTCGCCGGGCTCGGCCTGTTGCCGGTCGACACCGTGATCGCCGCCGACAAGCGCACGCGGGCGGTGACCGGCACCTTCGCCTCCTCGGACACGGGCTTTGCCGGGTACGAGATCCACGCCGGCGTCACCCGCGTCGATCCCGGCACGCCGCCGCTGTTGCGGATGGACGACGGCAGCGTCGACGGCGCGGTCGCGCGCGATGGCCGCATCGCCGGCTGCTACGTCCACGGCCTGTTCGATCGTGCCGGCGCGCGCGCGCACCTGATCGCGCCGCTCGGCATCACCTCGGACGGGTTCGACCGGCGCGAGGTGATCGACGCCGCGCTGGACGGCATCGCCGCGACGCTGGAACGGGCACTCGACATCGACGCGCTGATCGCGCTGGCAAGGACCGCCGCATGACCGAAACCGACGTCCGCACCTATCTCGACGCCCTCGCCAAACCGCGTGGCAGCCTCGGCCGGCTGGAGGATGTCGCGGTGCGGCTCGCCGTCACGCAGCGGCGGATCGATGCGCGCACCCGCCCGCGGCGGATCGTGCTGTTCGCCGGCGATCACGGCTGCGTCGCCGACGGCGTGTCGGCGTGGCCCTCGGCGGTCACCGGCATGATGGTCGCGACGATCCTGGCGGGGCAGGCGACCAGCAGCGCGCTCGCCCGCGCGCACGACTGCCCGTTGCGGCTGGTCGATGTCGGTGTGGCCGGCCCGCGGATCGTGGCGGCGCCGTCGTTCTTTCGCGACGCCCGGATCGGTGATGGCACCGCCAGCCTTGCGCACGGCGCGGCGATGGATGTCGCCCGCTTCGATGCGGCGTGGCAGGTCGGCGCACAGGAAGCGGATCGCGCCGCCGACGACGGCGCGGCGCTGCTGATCGCGGGCGAGATGGGGATCGGCAACACCACCCCCGCCGCCGCGCTCACCGCGCTGCTGACCGGCGTCGCCGCCGCCGACGCCGTGGGGCGCGGGGCCGGGGCGGACGATGCGACGCTCGCGGTGAAGGCACGGATCGTCGCCGATGCGGTGGCGCGCGCGGCGCCGTCGCTGGCCGCCGATCCGATGCGGGCGATCGCCATGGTCAGCGGGTATGAGATCGCGGCGATCGCCGGCTTCTTCGCCCGCGGTGCCGCGCGGGGGGCGACGTTGCTGCTCGACGGCTTTGTCGCGACCGCGGGGGCGCTGGTCGCCGAACGCCTTGCCCCCGGCACCGTCGCGGCGATGATCGCGGGCCATCGTTCCGCCGAGCCGGGCCATGCCGCCGCGCTAGCGCATCTCGGCCTCGATCCGCTGCTCGACTGGCATATGCGGCTGGGAGAGGGCAGCGGCGCGCTGGTTGCGCTGCCGCTGCTCGATGCGGCGGCGGCGGTGCTCAACGATGTCGTTCGGCTCGACGCGATCGGCGCGGAGCGGGCGGACTGACATGGCGACCGCGCCGCCGTGGGCGCCGCCGTTGCTGGCGGTGCAGTTCCTGACCCGCATACCGGTGCCGGCACTGGCGCGGCTGACGGCGGCGCAGGCGGCGGACGGCATGGCCCGCGCGATGGCGTGGCTGCCGCTCGTCGGCACGGCGATCGGCGCGGCGACCGCGAGCGTGTTCGTCGCGGCGGGCACATGGTGGCCACCGCTGATCGCGGCGCTGCTGGCGCTCGCGATCGAGGCGCTGCTGACCGGCGCCTTCCACGAAGATGCCGTCGCCGATTTCTGCGATGCGTTCGGCGGCACGGCCCGCGGCGATGCGGCGCTGCGCATCATGCGCGACAGCCGCATCGGGAGTTATGGTACGCTCGGCCTTGGCCTTGCCGTCGCGATGCGCGTCGCGGCGATCGTCGCGCTGCCGCCGGCGCTGGCGGTGGCGGCGATCGTCGGTGCGGCGACGCTGGCGCGCCTTGCCGCCGTGCTGCTCGCCGCGATCCTGCCCCCGGCGCAACCGGACGGTGCCGCGGCACGGATGGGCCGCGGCATGCCGCCACGCCGCGTCCTGCTCGGCGTGCTGCTGGCGATCCCCGGCCTGTTGCCGATCGCGCTGTTGCGCCCGACGGCGCTGCTGGGCGCGGGCATCGCGACGGCCCTGCTGCTCGGCTGGCTGACCCGGTTTCTGCGCGCGCGGATCGGCGGCAGCACCGGCGACTGCCTCGGCTCTGCGGCCTATATGGCGCAGCTGGCGCTGCTGCTCGCCGCGGTGGCATGACCGCCCGCGTCCTGATCGTCCGCCACACGCCGGTCGCCAGATCATGGTCCGGCCGCTGCTATGGTCGTTCCGACATGGGTCTCAGCCGCGCCGGCACCGCCGCGATGCGCACGCTGGCGGACGACCTTGCAGCACAATCTTTCGCCACGATCGTGCACTCCGGCGCGATCCGCACCCGCGTCCTCGCCGAACGCATCGCCACGCTCACCAACCGTCCGATCGCCGCCGACCCGCGCTGGCTGGAGCGCGACTTCGGCGCATGGGAAGGCCGCAGCTGGCATGCGATCTGGCGCGAGACCGGTGACCTGATGGACCGGATGATGACCGATCCTGCTGGCTTTCACCCCGGCGGCGGCGAAAGCGGACAGGATCTCGCCACCCGTGCCCGCGCCGCCTGGGATGCGTTACCGACCGATGCCGACACGCTGGTCGTCAGCCACGGCGGACCGATCGCCGCGATCCGCACCCTGCTCGGAGGCTTGTCTATGGAGCGGATGATTGAAGCGGTCCCCCCACGCGGCAGCTGGCTCATCCTGCCTCGGCAGGGTGTCTAGTGTTACATCGTCTTGACGACCCCGAGCGTCGCTTTCTCCGTCGTTGACGATTTACCAGAACTCGTGTGGCGAGACCGCTGAGACCTGCCGCTACCCCATCCTTCCGGTGCAGTTTCGGGAAAGAGCATCTGGAAACAGGCTTTGCGAAAAGCCGCCTCTGCGCAAATCGTGGCGTGGCTGGCGCCACCTGGCACCTCACCGAACATTGTTTCACGAGAAAGCGTGGCCGGCCGACAAACTTGGATTAGCCATGCTCGTCCTGAACGAGCATTTCGGCGATACGATCGTAGCCGTAGAGCCGCGCCATGCTCAGCGGGGTCAGGCCGGCATGGGAACGCAGATCACGGCGCGCGCCGGCGCGGATCAATGCTGGCACGGCCTCAACATGACCGTGCCACACGGCGTCGTGACGCGCGGTCAGGCCGTTATATGGGCCCTGAGCGTCCAGTTCCACCATCGGATCGCCCTCGGTTCGCGAGCTCGTCAGGATGGCGATGTGATCCGCCAGCCCGAAATAGGCTGCGTCGTGGAGCGCCGAGCCGCGCATGAGGCCGATCGTGCGGCGGGGGTCCGCTCCGGCGTCGAGCAGCAGGCGCACCAGCGCGTCGTGCCGTTCGCGCACCGCCAGCCCCAAGGGGGTATAATCGTCGTCGAACGACCCAATAACGGGTACGCGGACCTCGACATCGGCTCCATCGGCGAGCAGCCGTTCCACTGCCTCCACGTCTCCCGCCTTCACCGCCGTCACCAGCGGCAGGCCGGTGACGTGCGCCGCGTCTGCGGCATCGCGCTCCTCGATCAGCGCGATGATCGCCGCCAGGCCGTCCTCCCGCGCCAGGTCGAGCGCGCTTTGCTGCCAGTGGTCCTGATCGAGGTGCGCGCGCGGCGGGACAGGAGCAGCCGTACCGCGTCGGCGTGCTTGTGCAGCAGCGCGTCCATGATGGCCGTGTTGCCCAGCACCGGCGACTGCTGGTCGACGAAGGCGCCGTGATCGAGCAGCAGGCCGAGTACGTCGGCGCTGCCGGACTGAGCGGCCTTGTGCAGCGCAGTCGCGCCCATCCGCGGCTCCACCGCCAGCACATCCGCGCCGGCAGTCAGCAGCAACGCGACCGCCTGTGCCCGGCCGAGGGCGGACACGATCATCAATGGCGTGAAGCGCTGGTGACCCCTACGAGTGTGGAACTTCCGTGTCAGGCGATGCCGGGGCGTCCCTAACTACACTGTAATTACAGCGGTTTGTCTTGTAAGCTGTTCGTGGTCGGTCGCCCCCATTTGCCTGAAAACGGATCGAAATGTGGGACCGATCGTGGGTCTGCTGTCGGCATGAAAGTGTGGGACGGCATCCGTGACATCCGCGGACAGGGAACCGAACCGATGGCGCTGACGGCATTGAAGGTGAAGAACGCGAAACCCGGCCGGCATGTCGATGGCCGGGGTCTGTGCCTGCTGGTGCGGGAGAGCGGTGCGCGGACATGGGTGCTGCGGATGCAGAAGGACGGGCGGCGGCGCGACTACGGGCTGGGGTCGGCGCTGGCCGAGGCGCGCGACGCGGCGACGGCACTGCGGCGCAAGGTGCGCGAGGGCGGCGATCCGGTCGCCGAGCGGCGGCGGACGCGGAAAGTCGTGCCGACCTTCGAGAGGGCGGCGCGCGACTGCTACGACGCGTTGAAGGAGGGCTGGGAGAACCGGCGACACGCCAACTGGATTTCGAGCTTTGAGAACCACGTCTTCCCGTCGATCGGGACGCGTCCGGTCGATCAGGTGGACAGCGCGTGCGTGGTCGAGGTGCTGTCGCCGATCTGGCTGACGGTTCCCGATACTGCGCGGCGGATGCTGCAACGGATCGGGGCGGTGCTGGACTTCGCGCATGTGAAGGGCTGGCGTGCCGACGAAACGTCGCTGCGGTCGGTGCGCAAGGGCTTGCCGCGCCAGATGGACAAGGGCGGGCATCTGGAGGCGATGCCCTATATGGATGTTCCGGCGCTGATGGCGAAGCTGGCGGCGGCGACGCCGACGACGGGCCGCGATGCGCTGCGCTTCACGATCTACAATGCGGTGCGCTCGAACGAGACGCGGTTCGCGGTGTGGACCGAGTTCGATCTGGACAAGGGCATCTGGACGATCCCGGCGGCGCGGATGAAGGCGCGGGAGACGCATGTCGTGCCGCTGTCCGCCCCGGCCGTGGCGCTGCTGCGCAAACGGTGGAAGGAGCGCACCAGCGATACCGGCCTCGTTTTCGCGGGCAGGGGCGACAAGGCGATCAGCGACATGACGATGACCAAGCTGCTGCGCGACGACGGGATCACGGGGGTGACCGTCCACGGCTTCCGCTCTGCCTTCACCGACTGGTCGTCGGAGAAGACGCGCTTTCCCAAGGAGGTGGCGGACAAGGCGCTGGCGCACAAGCTGCCCAACAAGGTGGAGGCCGCGTATCGCCGCACCGACTTCTTCGAGAAGCGGCGCAACCTGATGGCCCGCTGGGCGGAGTATCTAGACCGCGTGCCGGCGAGGGAGGGCAAGGACGCCGCCGCCACGGCGTCCGCGCCTATCCCGCTGTGCGTTGCCGCCTGACGAGAGCGTGCAGGCTGGCAGTGGTGATGCGGGTGGATTTGCCGAGCTTCACCGTCTCGAGCTCGCCGGCCGCGATCAGCGCATAGAGCGTGGTGCGGCCGACGCCGAGCATACGGGCGGCGTCGTTGACGCGCACGCAGATCGGATCGGGGATGGGCGGCGCAGTCATTGCGCCGCCACCGCTGTCGGCTCTTCGCGCCAAGCCCCCGGGTTGGCGACCCAGCGGTTGACGGCGGACTCGTGCCAGCCAGCGCCGTGGATGCTGATCGGCACCTGATGGGGAAAGGTCCCGTCTGCGATCTTGCGGTAGAGGGTGGAGCGGGACAGTCCGGTACGGGCGAGGACGGTCTTCAAACGGATGATACGGTCGGGATTGGACATGGGTGCGTTTCCATGACTGGCGGGTATGTCGGTTGCCCGGACGCCGGCATCCAGCCGCCCCATGCGAGACAGGGACATGCCTTCGGCGCTGTGAGGCGCAGGCGTCGGCTATCGGGGATATTGGAGGAACGCGGCGACGAACGGTGGACCGTAGCGTGGTGCATCTCCCCATCGGCCGACAGCACGCGAGAAACTCGCCACTGCTTGCCTGACGCAACGCTTGCCGTTCTCTCCGCCGACGCCGTTCCTGTGCTGTCGTCCAGCTAGGTCAGGTTGAGTCGGTCATCATGAGCAGTCCTGTCTGGGCTGCCCGCCACCGAGCAAGTTGCGCCACTTCGTCCCAACCCGCAAGAGGCCACATCGGCGCGCGATATCGCGTCGCCGTTTCCCCGCGACCAACTCCGCAAACCGTTCGTTTACGCGGCCGGCATTATTGAGCGGCCATGACCGGATATCGATCGACCATCGCCACCGTGTTCATAGGAGCGGGCCTAACGGGCGCTGTCGTCGGGATCGGATCGACCGCGACGACCGTGCAAGGACGCGACGCCATCATCTCGACGGCTAATCGCATGGGAGTCGCCACTGGCTTCAAACGGCAACGGCCACCGCAGCCCGGCGATCACTGGCGCGGCTGTAACGATGCCCGCGCTGCTGGCACTGCACCCATCTATCGCGGCGAACCCGGCTACCGTCCTGGCATGGACGGTGATGATGATGGCATCGCCTGTGAACCGTACAGGGCATAAGGAACGGCACTGCGACGACGATCCCGTCAGAAATCGGGTTCAAGCACTTGTTCAAGAGTGGTGACAATATCATCCAAATGGTCCGCGCTCTCGCGAGCCTTTGTGATATGTGCGCCGTTCAATCCATCGGAGCTATTGCAATAAAATATCGGCTTCTTGGCATCCATTGAATATGGAATGAGACTGTGGAGATTTGGTATTTGGCCAAGCTTGTAGTCGCTATCTTGCCATTTTATGACTTGATCAATCGGCGCAAGCTTGTTGACAATATTGTTGGTGATGGCGGGGATCAATTCGTCGCCGTAGATTTTCCAACCCGCCGTCATTCCTGCCGCGTTCGAGCGAACGTTATGTCGCTGGATGACATAGCCAAGATATGTCGGTCTACCGCGCGGTATCGAAAGCTCGGTATTGTGCCACGCCTGATTAACCTGATCCCAATCACGCCGCCACGAAATCAGCTTGTTGCCAAGATTCTCCGTTCCCTGAATCGAGAAAAGGTCAGGCGCAACAGGAGTGATGAAATAATCCGATGACGCCAACACTGCGCGGTTCAAGGCTCCCAAATTCGGTCCAAGATCGATAAGAACTATATCAGCACTCACCTTTTCGGCTGCAAACTGTATGTAGCGATGAATGGCAGACTGCGCCCTGATGTCTGGCTCGCTTCCGCCTTTCGCCGAATTCCAAGTATCGCCAAGCCGATCTTCAAAATCGCTCAGGCGAAGGTCGCCGGGGACAATGAATAGATCGCCCTTCGCATTGACCGCTCGTGACGGTGCCCGGCTTCTGATATCGCCGGTAGTGCTATAAACCCGTTCAATATTGCGAAATATGCTGTTGCCTTCGGCCGACCACGCCCGAGGCGTATGGCGTGTCCCTCCGTCGTTCGACGGTCATCGGCGCTCGCCGCTGCCGCGCTTCACGATTATGACGGATGAGGACAGGAAGGAACTGACGTGCTCCCCTGAAACTCTGCCAGTTTGAGCTAGAGTCCGCCTTCGTGAGGAGACGGACGTGAAGAAGACCAGGTTCAGCGAGGAGCAGATCATCGCGGTGCTGCGCGAGCAGGAAGGTGGGATGAAGACCGCCGATGTGTGTCGCAAGCACGGGATCAGCAGCGCGACGCTGTACGCGTGGAAGGCCAAGTATGGCGGCATGGACGTGTCGCAGGCGCGCAAGCTGAAGGTGCTCGAGGAGGAGAACGGCCGGCTCAAACGGCTGCTGGCCGACGCCATGCTCGACAATGCCGTGCTGAAGGAAGTCGCGGCAAAAAACTGGTAAAGCCCGCCGCTCAACGGAAGGCTGTCGAGCATGCTCGGCAGTTGTTCGGCATCAGCGAGCGTCGGGCGTGTACCATCTTCAGCGTGGACAGGACGTCGGTGCGCTACGCGCCCCGGCGTAGTGATGATGGCGACCTTCGGTCGCGGCTGCGCGAGATCGCGGCGGAACGTCGGCGCTTCGGCTACCGGCGGCTGGGGATCATGCTGGCTCGCGAGGGTCTGGTCATGAACCACAAGAAGCTGCTGCGGCTTTACCGCGAGGAGAACCTGCGGGTCAGGCGTCGGCGTGGCCGCAAGCGAGCGATAGGCACCCGAGCACCCATGACGCTGCCACAGGGACCGAACCAGCGCTGGAGCCTCGACTTCGTCAGCGACACGCTGATCAGCGGCCGGCGCATCCGTATCCTGGCGGTGGTCGACGACTTCACGCGCGAGTGCCTCGCGCTGGTGGCGGACACCTCGCTGTCAGGCGCGCGTGTCGCTCGTGAGCTCGACGCCATCATCGCGCTCAGGGGCGTACCGCCGCTGATGATTGTCAGCGATAACGGCACCGAGCTGACCAGCCTGGCGATCCTGAGATGGACGCAGGAACGGCCTCTCGAGTGGCACTACATCGCGCCGGGCAAGCCGCAGCAGAACGGCTACGTCGAGAGCTTCAACGGTCGTCTGCGCGACGAATGCCTCAACGAGACGCTGTTCGTATCGCTCGGCCATGCCCGCTCGGTGCTGCGGCTCTGGCGCGACGACTACAACCATGTGCGGCCGCATAGTGGTGTTGGCGGGCTGACGCCCGCCGATGCTGCCAGGCGGGTTGTGCAACACCGCCCCGAGGGGCACCATACCAACCCCGGACTCCAGTTATGACTGGTAGGGCTTTGGGGAGCACGTCATCGGGGATCGCGGCCGAGAAGCTGGAGGAGGGGTCGCGCATCCCGTCGCGAACTATCGCCAGCATCGAGATGGACTGGGCGAAGGGCCGCGATCTGCCTAGTCCGCGCGACATTCTCGTGATGGACGAGGCCGGCATGGTCGGCACGCGGCAGATGGCGCGGGTGCTGGCAGCGGTCGAGCAGGGCGGCGCACGGATTGTGCTGGTCGGCGATGCCGAACAGTTGCAGGCGATCGAGGCGGGCGCGGCGTTCCGCACGCTGACCGAGCGCCACGGCGCGGTCGAGATCAGCGCGGTGCGCCGCCAGCGCGAGAACTGGCAGCGGCAGGCGACGCGCTGGCTGGCCACCGGTCGCTCCGCGCAGGCGATCGATGCCTATGCGGCGCAGGGGATGGTCCACGCCGCCGCTACCCGCGACGAGGCCCGCACGGCGTTGATCGCGGGATGGAACCGCGAGCGCATCGCCGCGCACGACAAGACCCGCATCATCCTCACCCACACCAATGCCGAGGTCCGCGACCTGAACGAGGCGGCGCGCGCGGTGCTGCGCGCGGGCGGGGCGCTGGGCGACGACGTGACCGTGAAGGCGGCACGCGGCGAACGCGCGTTCGCGACCGGCGACCGGATCATGTTCCTGCGTAACGAGCGCGGGCTGGGCACAAAGAACGGCACGCTCGGGCAGGTGGATAGCCTGTCACCCGACCGGATGGCGGTGCGGCTGGACGACGGGCGCAGCGTCGCGTTCGACGTGAAGCATTATGCCGATGTCGATCACGGCTATGCGGCGACGATCCACAAGGCGCAGGGCATGACCGTGGACGGCGCGCATGTGCTGGCGACACCCGGCCTCGACCGTCACGCTGCCTATGTCGCGCTGTCGCGGCACCGCGACGGGGTGCAGCTTCACTACGGCCGCGACGACTTCGCCGATATGGGCAGGCTGGTCCGCACGCTGTCGCGCGAGCGCGCCAAGGATATGGCGTCGGATCATCTGCCCACCAGTGAATTCGACGCTGACCGCGCGTTCGCGGAGCGGCGCGAGATCTGGTTGCTCGAGCGGTTCGCGCGGAAGGTGGTCGAGAGGGCGCGCAGTATCTTCGCGGGGGTGCGGTGGCCGGACGGGGCGGAGCGTGCGCAAGATGCCGTGCCGACGCGGGATGCGGGCCGGTTACAGACCGAACGGGTACGCGAGCCGGAGCGCGGGCGGGACGAACGGCTGGCGGTCGAGCGGTTCGCGCGCGCCTGGTCCGCGATCGAGCGGACGCAGGCGCAGGGCTGTGAGGCGCTCCCCCGCCAGCGTCAGGCACTGACGCGGGCGGGCGGGGCGCTGGACGCGATCCGCGCCGAAGGTTCGACCGATCTGGCCAGCGCCTTCGGTCGCGACCCCGAACTTGTCCGCAAGGCCGCCGATGGCGGCGGCAACGAAGCGGTCCGCGCGATGCGGCACGAGGCGGAGGCGCGCGCCGACCCGTTCCTGCGCGCGGAGCGCTTCATCGAGGGCTGGCAGGACTTGCAGCGCGACCGCGACCAGCTCGTGCGCGACGGCGACCTCAGGGCCGCGCGCAAGGCGGACGCGAAGATGACCGACATGGCGCGCGGCCTCGACCGCGACCGGGTGATGGCCGCGATCCTGCTGGGCGGCGGGCATGACGACCGGATCGACGTGGACGTGGTGCGCAGCGCGGCGCGCGCGGACGCCCATACCCCCGATCATGCCGCCGGGCGCGATGCCGGCGACCGGGAGCACGGATTCGATCGATGAGCGAAGGAGACGACCGATGGACGAACATGCGATGATACCGAACGACGACCCTGCCGTGCGGGCGTTCCGCGCCATGAACCACGAGGCCGATGCACGCCATGCCGAGGTGATGGCCCGGCTGGCGGAAACCCCCGACTACGCCCCCAGCTTTGCGCTGACCAACAGGAAGCTGGATTGGCTGGTCACGGCCTGCACCGACGGCCGGACGGTAGACGACCTTTTGGCGCAGGTGGAAGATGTCACCACCCGTCTCCGCGAACCGGATCACGAGGCGCAGCGCGAGGCCATCACCGCCCTGAATGCCAGCCGAAAAGCGTTCGATCAGGCCCGCGAGGCACAGGAGTGGTCCAACCGCGTCGACCGGTCGATTGCCGAGCAGGAGAAGCAATGCCAGCGATGGGGCATCGGCGGCCTGATCGCGGGGCCGTTGGGCATGACGATGCTGGCCTACATCGTCGTCCACATCATGCCGGCAAGCTGGCTGCTGGCGGAACGGTTCGCTGCCCGCACCCTCGGGCTGGGCATGGCCGATGCCGGCATCCGCCTGCTGGTCGCGGGCAATCCGGCAATGTCGGATGCGATTGGAGAGGCGTGCACATCGTCAGCGACAATAGGGAGGCGTTGGACGCCTGCCGAATTAGGGCGACAAGGGAGCGAAGGATGGTGAGGTGTACGATCGAGTTGGCAGTACGATGAGGTGATCGAAAGGATGCGTTTCGCGGACCGATAGCCGTTACACGCCGTTCACCGGCCGATCATCCGTTCCCGGTATCGATGGCCTAATCGAGATCGGAAACGGCTTGTTGCAACTCACACGGAAGAAAAATGAGAACCGAGCGGCTTGATCGTGAGTGAATGCCCGTCACGATGAGGCGGTTCGAACACCGGATAGGATTGCATTGGTCGCGGCGCAAAGATCACCAGCGAACGCTGTGCCCGGTTCGATCCTGAACACTGATGCGCGACTTCCACCCGCCGCATCCCGGCGCACCGCGATCGTCCGTGGGCCAGAGGCAAGTCCACCTCGTTAATACCAGATTATCCAGTTACGTCCGGTCTGATAGGCACGGAGAAAGCGTCGCTGCGGAACAGGCCCGTCGACGACGTCGATGCTGTTAAAAGGACCGACGGCATCAGACATCGGGATTGCAGCGTTGAAAAATCCGGCGAGCTCACGCGTGACATCGGAGGGAAGTTGCTTGAGCGAACGCGCGATCGTCGTGCCATCACCGAGTTCGCAAGGCTGAAACACAGGCGTTTCGGGTTGGTTGCGCTCCTTCCAGACTTCGGGAGGCAAATATGTTGTCTGGAGCATGGCTCCGAACAGGATCGCCGCTATCATATTGATCTCCTTGGCTCCGCCACATCAATCAGCGGTTCTTCGCCACCGCGCAATCAAGCGGTTGAGCACTCGCCCAAGGATGAAGGCTGCTAGAGCGATAACCGCTAGGCCGCTCAGCAAGGGAAGCAGCCTTGGCCCACAGGGAGCGCTATTGCCTTCGCAGCCCATTGTGCCGCCGACGATTTCAACGAACATCCAAACGAGTCCGATCGGGACCGCGATCACGGTGGCTACGATGCCGCCCCAGTTCGTTAGCGATCGGTCAATATAGGCCATGAGATCATATGCTGACCTACCAACGCTTTTTAGGCAAGGCCCGCTTTAGCTGATCCGGCTTCCCGGTTGGGAACATGCGGCGGGAAAATGCGGTCACGATGCGCTGCGGTCGAGGCACGTTTTTCGAAACGTGTTCCCAGATATGCTTTCCTGAAACTAACTGTCGGGGACGAAAAACTGGGAGTGACCGGGTAAGGCTGCAACCTGATTACTAGGACGGTGAAAGGTCGCTGGGCGAACGGCTGGCGTGGCTGGCAGTCGCCGGTGTGACAGACCAAGACATCAATGGTTTGAAGAGATCGCGGAGCTAACGATCGAAGCGCCGCATCCGTGCTGGGACTACCGACGGTCGCGACTAGTCCCGTTATATCCCGAATCATATCATCGTGACCCACGCAAAATGTGGGACCGTCCACGGTGCGATTTTAGATGATATCCCACCTTATCAGCCAAATACAACGCGATAGCGCGCTTGACTGGTGACCCCTACGAGAATCGAACTCGTGTTTTCGCCGTGAGAGGGCGACGTCCTAACCGCTAGACGAAGGGGCCGTGTAGCGAGAGGCGGGCGTCTATCCGGGGTGGCCGGTGGCGTCAAGCTGGCGCGCGCCGGTTCCTCCAAAAAGATCGCCCGCCCGGCCGCGGGTAATCGTCAGGCCGCGGCCAGGCGCCGCTCCGCCATCTCGGTGTTGAGCATTTCCGCCAGCAGGAACGCCAGTTCCAGGCTCTGGCTGGCATTCAGGCGCGGATCGCAGTGGGTGTGGTACCGGTCCGCAAGCGACTGTTCGGTCACGTCGATCGCACCGCCGGTGCATTCGGTCACGTTCTGCCCGGTCATCTCGGCATGGATGCCGCCGGCGTGCGTCCCCTCGGCGCGGTGGACCGCGAAGAAGCCGCGCACCTCGGCCAGGATCCGCTCGAAGGGCCGCGTCTTGTAGCCGGTGGTCGCCTTCACGGTGTTGCCGTGCATCGGGTCGCAGCTCCACACCACGGGATGCCCCTCGCGCGTCACCGCACGAACCAGCCGGGGCAGGTGCGCCTCGATCTTGTCGTGGCCGTAGCGGGTGATCAGCGTCATCCGCCCGGGAACGCGACCGGGGTTGAGCGTGTCGAGCAGGCGTAGCAGCACGTCCGGCTCCAGCGAGGGGCCGCACTTCACCCCGATCGGATTGCCGATGCCGCGCAGGAACTCGACATGCGCCGAACCCTCGAACCGGGTGCGGTCGCCGATCCACAGGAAATGCGCCGACGTGTCGTACCAGTCGCCGGTCAGCGAATCCTGACGGGTCATCGCCTGCTCGAACGGGAGCAGCAGCGCCTCGTGGCTGGTGTAGAAATCGGTCTGCGCCAGCTGGGGCACGGTTTCGGGATCGATCCCGCACGCGGCCATGAACTCCAGCGCCTCGCCGATCCGGTCGGCGGTCTCGCTGTATTTCTTGGCCCAGGGGCTGCGGCCCATGAAGTCGTGCGTCCAGCGATGGACCTGATGGAGGTTGGCATAGCCGCCCTGCGCGAAGGCACGCAGCAGGTTCAGCGTCGCCGCCCCTTGCGAATAGGCGCGGATCAGCCGCTGCGGATCGGGCTGCCGCGCCTCGGGCGTGAAGGCGATGTCGTTGACGTTGTCGCCGCGGTACGACGGCAGCTCGACGCCGTCGATCGTCTCGGTCGGGGTCGAGCGCGGCTTGGCGAACTGGCCGGCCATGCGGCCCAGCTTCACCACCGGCAGCTTCGACGCCCAGGTGAGGACGACGGCCATCTGCAGGATGACGCGGAACGTGTCGCGGATGTTGTTCGCGCTGTGCTCGGCGAAGCTTTCGGCGCAGTCGCCGCCCTGGAGCAGGAAGCCGCGGCCCGCCGCGACCTCGGCCAGCTGCGTGGTCAGGTTGCGCGCCTCGCCGGCGAAGACCAGCGGCGGATAGGTCGACAGCGTGTCGGTCGCACCCTTCAGCGCGGCGGCATCGGGATAGTCGGGCATCTGGCGCGCCTCGGCGGCGGTCCAGCTGTCGGGGGCCCAGTTGGCGGCCATGGTTCTCAAGCTCCTGCGGATCGTGCCCGCCCATGCGCCATCGCGAGCGCGCGCGCAAACCCTTCTGCACCGATCCGGTTGCGTCGCCGCTGTCAACAACGCTCGCGATCAATAGCCGATGGCAAGATCCACGACATTTTGCATCGGCCGGCCGGCCTGCCACGCGACCAGATTGTCGAGGAACAGCGCGGCGGCGCGCTGGAACATCGTCGTCTGGCTGCGGCCGGACAGGTGCATCGACAGGATCGCGTTCGGCGCCGACCACAGGGGATGGTCGGCCGGCAGCGGCTCCGGATCGGTCGGGTCGAGGAACGCGCCGGCCAGCCTGCCGTCGCCCAGCGCGGCGACCAGCGCGTCCTGATCGATCATGTCGCCCCGCGCGATGTTGATCAGCCAGGCGGAGCGCTTCATCGCCGCCAGCTCGGCCGCACCGAACATCGCCCTCGTCTCGCCGGTCGAGGGGGCGGCGAGCACCAGCCAGTCGTAATCGCCCAGCCGCGCGCGCCACGCATCGGCGCGCAGCGTGCCGTCGCGCCCGGAGCGGGTAACCCCGTCGACCGCGACGCCCAGTCCCGTCAGCCGCTCGCCGATCGCGCGCCCGATCGTGCCATAGCCGACGACCAGCGCGCGGGTGCCGGCCAGTTCGACCTTGCCGGGCGCATCCCACGGCCATTCGCGGGCATCGGCCAGCCGGACGACCTTGTCGAACCGCTTGGCCGCGACCAGCATGCCCATGACCGCATATTCGGCGACGGCGACCGCGTTGATGCCGCTGCCGTTGGTCACCGTCACGCCGCCGTCGCGCAGCCGGCCGAGCGGGAAGGCGTCCAGCCCGGCGTACAGCGTCGATACCCAGCGCAGTCGCGGACCGGCGGCGCGGATCGTCTCGGCGACCAGGCTGGTCGGCTGCATGTCGACCCAGGCGATCGTCGCATCGGCGATCGCCGCCTTCGCCTCGTCCGGGCTGGTGAACCAGCGCGGCTCGATCCCGGCGGGCAGATGCGGTTCGATCAGGCCGCGCGCGATCGCCGGCATGACCGCGACGATACGGCCCGCGTCGCTCACCGGCCGATCGCCGTGTAGGCGAAGCCCGCGGCCTCGACCCCGGCGCGGTGATAGACGTTGCGCAGGTCGACCATCACCGGCGTGGCCATCACGCCCTTCAGCCGGTTCAGGTCGAGCGCGCGGAACGCGTCCCACTCGGTCACGATCACCACCGCGTCCGCGCCGCGCGCGGCCTCGTACGGATCGGTGCAATAGGTCAGGTCGGGCATCATCCGGCGCGCCTGTTCCATCCCCTCGGGGTCGTGCGCGCGCACGGTGACGCCGGCATCGGCGAGCGCGGTCGCGATCGCCACGCTGGGCGCGTCGCGCATGTCGTCGGTGTTGGGCTTGAAGGTCAGGCCGAGCAGCGCGACCGTCTTGCCGCGCGGCTCGTCGCCGCCGCTGGTGCCGCCCAGCGCGTGGAGGACCTTCCTGCCCATCGCGCGCTTGCGGCTGTCGTTCACCTTCACCACCGCCTCGACGATGTGGACCGGGCTCTCGAAATCCTCGGCGGTCTTCAGGAGCGCCAGCGTGTCCTTGGGGAAGCACGATCCGCCATAGCCGGGGCCGGCATGCAGGAACTTGCGCCCGATCCGGTTGTCGAGGCCGATGCCGCGGCTGACGTCCTTCACGTCGGCGCCCACCGCCTCGCACAGGTCGGCGATCTCGTTGATGAAGGTGATCTTGGTCGCCAGGAACGCGTTGGCGGCGTACTTGATCAGTTCCGACGTGCGCCGCCCGGTGAACAGGATCGGGTTCTCGTTCAGGTAGAGCGGCCGGTACACCTCCTGCATCACCGCGCGCGCGCGCGGATCGTCGGTGCCGATCACGACGCGGTCGGGGCGCTTGAAGTCGCTGATCGCGGCGCCCTCGCGCAGGAACTCCGGGTTGGAGACCACCGCCACGTCCATGTCGGGCCGCGCCTCGCGGATGATCCGCTCGACCTCGTCGCCGGTACCGACCGGCACGGTCGACTTGGTGACGACCACGGTCGGCCCGGTGATCGCCGCGGCGATCTCCTGCGTCGCGCCATAGACATAGGACAGGTCGGCATGGCCGTCGCCGCGCCTGGCGGGGGTGCCGACGCCGATGAAGATCGCCTCCGCCCCCGCCACCGCGCTCGCCAGGTCGGTGGTGAAGGCCAGCCGCCCGGCCGCGACATTGGCCGCGACCAGCTGGTCCAGCCCGGGCTCGTAGATCGGCATCCGCCCCGCCTGCAGCGCGGCGATCTTGCCCTCGTCCTTGTCGACGCAGACCACCTGATGGCCAAAATCGGCGAAGCAGGCGCCCGACACCAGGCCGACATAGCCAGAGCCGATCATCACGATGCGCATGGTCGAGTGTTCCGTATCTTGGACTGCGGCCTGCGCCGCGGGATGGATGGCGCTGTAAGAGGCGAGAGCGCAGCCGGCAATGCACCGGCGGCGGCATGGGAGCGGGCAGGGGCGCGACAGCGCGGGATCGGTGCGGCTATAGGCGGTGCCCATGTCGCCTGCCCGTCGCCACGCCGCCATCCTTGCCGTCCTCCTGTTCCAGACGGCGGCCGCCGCGCCCCCGCCATCCTCGGACGACCGGGCGGTCGCGCGGGCGGACGCGATGCTGGCGCGGATCGGATACCGGCTGGCGACCGCCAACGTGGCGCTGTGCGACCGCCGTGCCCCGACGCCCGGCTGGCTGGTGCAGGCGGTGGACCAGTATGTCACGCAGCCGTTGCCCGCCGGCACGACCGTCGACGGCTTCCCCACCCCCGTCGCGATCGGCGCGGTGGTGCCCGGCGGGCCGGCGGCGGCGGCAGGCGTGCGGGAAGGCGACGGGCTGGCGGCGATCGCCGACAGCGCCGTACCGTCACCGCCGGCCGGTCCGCCCTCCACCCGCACGCGCGATGCGGCGCTGGCGCTGGTCGACCGCCAGCCCGCCGACCGGCCCCTGGTCGTTACCCTGCGCCGCGCCGATGCCGATCGGCCGGTGACGATCGCCGCCAGCCCCGGCTGCCGCGCGACGTTCGAGGTGGTGCCGGGAAAGGCGATGATCGCCAATTCGGACGGGCAGGTCGTCCGTATCGGCGTGCGCTTCTTCGACCGTTACGACGAGGCGGCGGTGGCTGCGGTGGTCGCGCACGAACTGGCGCATATCGTCCTGCACCACCGTGAGCGGCTGGCGACGGCGGGGGTCAGCTGGGGCATGTTCTCCGAACTGGGGCGCAGCGGCCGCCTGTTCCGGCGGACCGAGGACGAGGCGGACCTGCTGGGCGTCGCGCTGCTCCGTAACGGCGGCTGGGACCCGGCCGCGGCGTCGCGGTTCTGGCGGGAGCATGGCGGCGATGTCGACGGCGGGCTGTTCCGCAGCCGCACCCACGCCTCGTCGAAGGCGCGGGCGGCGGCGATCGATGCCGCCATCGCATCGGCGCCGGCGGACCGCGCCCTGCCCTGGCGCCCCCCGGTCCTCGCCACGCGCGACCGGCCGCTCAGCTGATCCGCCAGTCCCAGCCCAGCGGGTCGCCGTCCATCACCTCGACCCCCGCAGCGGCCAGTTCGTCGCGGATCGCGTCCGACCGGGCGAAGTCCTTCGCCGCCCGCGCCTCGCGCCGTTCCGTCAGCCGCGCCGCGACCGCCGCCTCGTCGATCGTCGCGGAGGCCGGACGTACCCGCAGATCGGCGCGGCCCAGCGTCGCCAGCCCCAGCCCCAGCACCGCGTCGATGTCGGCCAGCGCCGCCAGCCGGTCGGCGGGGGACACGCGCTTGTCGGCGATCAGCTCGTCCACCACCGGCAGTGCGCGCGCGGTGTTCAGGTCGTCGGACACCGCCTCGTCCAGCCGTTCGACATAGCCGGCGGCGCTGCCCGTCGACGGCACCGGCGGCCGCGCCCGCAGCAGCTCGACCGCCTGGACCAGCCGCTTCAGCCGCGTCTGCGCCGCCGCCAGCCCTTCCCACGAGAATTCCATCTCCGACCGGTAATGCGCCTGCAGGCACATCAGGCGATAGGCGAGGGGGTGGTAACCGCGATCGACCAGCGTCTGCAGGCGCGTGAACGCGCCCGACGATTTCGACATCTTGGCATCGCGCTCGACCACGAAATTGTTGTGCAGCCAGTAATTCGCGCCGGTGTCGGCGGTGCCGCTCATCGCCTGGTTTTGCGCGATCTCGTTGGGATGGTGGATCTCGCGGTGGTCGATGCCGCCGGTGTGGATGTCGAACCGCTCGCCCAGATAGGCGCGGCTCATCACCGAGCATTCCAGGTGCCAGCCCGGCGCGCCGCGGCCCCAGGGCGAATCCCACTCCATCTGCCGGTTCTCGCCGGGCGCCGAGGTGCGCCAGATCGCGAAGTCGGCGGCGTGGCGCTTGCCCGTCACCGCATCGATCCGCCCCTCTCCGTCCTCGGCGGCATGGCCCGCCAGCCGGCCGTAATCGGGCACCGTCGACACGTCGAAATACAGCCCGTCGGGCAAGCGGTAGCAGTGGCGCGCCTCGATCGCGGTGCCCCACTCGATCATCGCCGCGACGTGATCGGTGGCGAGCGGGAAGCGCGACGGCGCCCGGATGTTCAGGTCGCGCAGGTCCTGCCTGAACGCGTCGGTATAGTGCCGCGCGATCGCCCAGATGTCCTGCCCGGTCGCCCGCGCCCGTGCCTCCATCTTGTCGTCGCCGGCATCGGCGTCGGACGTCAGGTGGCCGACATCGGTGATGTTGATGATGTGGGTCAGCGGCCCCCATCCCATCGCCGCCGCCTTCCACGTCAGCACCCGCGACAGCGTGTCGGTGAACACATAGGCGCGCAGATTGCCGATATGGGCATAGTGGTAGACGGTCGGCCCGCACGAATAGACGCGCGGACGGGCGGGATCGATCGGCTGGAAGATCTCCATCGACCGCGACAGGCTGTTGAAGAGGCGGAGCGTCGTCATGCCCGCGGCCTTACGGGCGCCCGCCCGCGTCGCCAAGAGGGGGAGCCCCGGCCGGACGGTGGGTCCGGCCGGGGCAGCGCGGCGACAGGGGGGGCGCCGCGCGTGTCGTAGGCCGTCGCGCGCTCTAGCGGGCGAGGCCGATCAGGGCGGTGGCGGTGTAGCCGGCAGTGGGGCTGCCGGTCAGCGTCGGCGTCTGCTGCGCCAGCTGCGCGGCGCTGTTGTCGCCGAAGATGCCGTCGCTGGACAGCGATACGCGGGCGAAGCGCGACGCGCTGCCGGGATAGGTCGTGGCATCGGCGAACACCGCGCTGCAAGCCGCTGCCGGCATCGCCAGCTGCGAGGTGAGCGAGGCATAGCGGCCCCCCAGCGCGTTGGACAGGCTGGAGAAGACCTCGAAATGCATGTGCGGCCAGCGCCCGTCGTAACAGGCCGGGAAGATGGTGGTGAAGGTGACCTGGCCGTTGGCGTCGGTCACCTGCACGCCGCGCAGATAGCTCTCCGCCGCCGCACTGCCGTACAACGAATAGTTGCCCGACCGGTCGCAGTGCCACAGGTACACGGCATAGCCGCCGAGCGGCGCGCAGGAGGCGTTCACGTTCACCACCGTCAGCGTCATCGTCACCTGAACGCCGCCGGCCACCGCGGTCGACGAGACGAAGCTGGGCCGGATGTCGCTGCGCACGACGCCGTTGACGGTCAGCACGTTCGACGTGGTGCCGGACGAGGTGTTGGTGCCGTCGGCCGGATAGGGGCCGGCCGTCTCCGTCGGATCGATGACGCAGGCGGTGGTCGCCGTGGGTGTCGGTGTCGCGGTGGCCGTCGGGGTGGGGGTCGCTGTGGCGGTCGGCGTCGGGGTCGCGCCCGTCACCACGTCGACGGAGGACGAGGCGTCGCCGCTGCCACCGCCACCGCATCCGGCGACCAGCGCCGCGGTACCCGCGCCGGCGAACCATTTGAGGGCGCGGCGCCGGGCGACCAGCGCCTCGATCCGCGGCAGATCCTCGGCCAGGCTATGCCCGTGATGCGGTTCCGGATGATGATGGTCGGTCATGGCGGCGGTCCCCGTGAATGTCGGGGAAGCATCTGGCCGGGCCGGCTTGCCGCGATATGTCGGGCGGCGGTTTTATTGTTGCGATGTGTTGCAGCGGACGCGGATGGCCGGCGCGCCGCGCCTAGTTATAGTCCTTGATGCCGCGCAGGCGGCGCCGGCGCTCGGCCCGCTTCTTCGACATGATCGCGGCGGTCACGCCGCCGACCAGCACGATCGCGGCGATCAATCCATAAGCGATGAGCAGTCGGGTTTCCAACGCGTCTTCCTGCACGTACAACGATTTCCGCCCTGTAGGCGGCACGCCTTTCCATGACAATCCGGTATGACGAAGCCGTCATCCGCCCCATCATCCGCCGCGGTCACGCCAGTGGCAGCGTCACCCTGGCCCGTGCCCCGGTCGGGCCGTTCTCCAGCACCGCCTCGCCGCCGTGCCGGTTGGCGATCGAGCGGACGATCGCCAGCCCCAGCCCGGTGCCGCCGGTCGCCCGGTTGCGCGAGGGATCGCCGCGCACGAACGGTTCGAACAGCCGCTCGACCGTCGCGGGATCGATGCCGGGGCCGCGATCGTCCACCGTCACCTCCACCTCACGGTCGACGATCCGCCAGCCGATCGTCGCATGATCGCCGTAGCGGATGGCGTTCTCGGCCAGATTGGCGAACAGGCGGCGCAGCGACCCCGGATCGCCGCGCACGACGGCGCGCGGGCCGGGCGACAGGGTGGCGGCGCCCCGTTCGCGCATGTCCTCGACCAGGCTGTCGAGCAGGCTGCCGAGGTCGATCCGCGCCGACAGGTCGGCGCTCTCGTCGCGGGCGAACGACAAGGCGGCGGCGATCATCGCGCGCATCTCGGCGATGTCGGCGGCGGCACGCTCGCGCGAGGCATCGGGCAGCTGCTCGACCCGGAACGACAGGCGCGACAGCGGCGTGCCCAGGTCGTGCGCGATGGCGGCCAGCATCGTCGTCCGCCCCTCGGCATGCGCGGCCAGCCGCGCGTGCATCGCGGCCACCGCGCGCGACAGGTCGCGCACCTCGCTCGATCCGCCCGCCGGCAAGGGCGGCAGCGCCGCGCCCGCGCGCGCCTCACGCGCCGCCCGCGCCACGGCACGGACCGGGCGCGAGATGGCGCGCGCGATGAACCAGGCGGGCAGGGCGAGCGCCAGGATCGCCACCAGCATCGCGGTGAGCGTCTTCAGGTGCCACGGCGCCAGCAACGGCCGCGGCGTCTCGACGATGCGCCACGCGCCGTCCCGCCGCCAGCCGAGCATGAAATCGCGGCCGAACGCGGTGCCGTCCGGCCCCGGCCGCATCGTCAGCGCGACCACATCGGCCATCGGCACCCCCAGCGACCGGGCGAGGACCTGCCGGGCGACCGGATCGGGCCGGAACCGGTCGTCCGCCGCGGGCGGCGCATCGGCGGTCCGGAACGCGAGCGTCCGCCCGCCGTCTGCATCGGGAGAGCCGCTGCGCAGGGTGCGGACCACCGCGCTCGCGCCGGTGCGCGCGTCCCGGGGCGGTGGCCCACTGAAGGTGACGGCGAACACCACGGTCGTGCCCAGCACGACGGAGGCGATGACCAGCGCGAAGATCGGCCAGGCGATCGACCGCGCGCGGTGCCCGCCGGCACCGGGATCAGCGGGTCTCGACATCGGCCGCGAACATATAGCCTTCGTTGCGGATCGTGCGGATCAGCTCGTCCCCGGTCCGCCCGCCGTCGCCGGACAACTTGCGGCGCAGGCGGCTGACCTGCACGTCGATCGCCCGGTCGAAATGCTCCGCCTGCGCCCCGCGGGAATGGTCCAGCAGGAAATCGCGGGTCAGCACGCGGCGCGGATGGTCGACGAAGGTCATCAGCAGCCGGAACTCGCCATCGGACAGGTTGATCACCACCTCGTCCGGATCGATCAGCTGGCGACCCTGCGGATCCAGTCGCCAGCCGGCGAACCGCTGATAGGTGCGGGGCGATGGCCCGCCGCTGCCCGGCACGGCGAGTCGCGGCTCCGGTCGCTCGCCGCGTCGGCGCAGCACCGACCTGACCCGCGCCAGCAATTCGCGCGGGTTGGCGGGCTTGGCGACGTAATCGTCGGCACCCATCTCCAGCCCGACGATCCGGTCGACCTCCTCGCCGATCACCGACAGGATGATGACGGCGGGCGCGGTGGCGCGATCCAGCGAGCGCAGGATCGTCAGCCCGTCCTCGCCCGGCATCATCACGTCGAGCACGATCAGGTCGTATGCATGCCGGGCCAGCGCCGCCCGCATCGCCGCGCCGCCCTCTGCCACGTCGACGATATAGCCGTGCGCGGAGAGGAACTGCGCGGTCAGCTCGCGGATGCCGGGATCGTCGTCGACGATCAGGAGTCGGGTTTCCAGGTCCATGGTCGCGGCGTGCTGTAGCATGACGGCGGGCGTGCGACTGCCGCGTATCGGTTGGATTGCAGGGCTGCAACATTCGCCGATTGACGCGATATGTGGCGGCGCAGCCACACTGCGGCGCGAGCCTGCGGAACCTGCGGGTCGCTGCCGGGGTTGCTTAAATACGGGCACGCTGGTAGGCGGGCCTATCTCACGGCGCGGATCGCTTCGCGCCGCTATCGTTATTGACCGGAGTTGATTGGGTTTTATGCAGATCATCGTTCGCGACAACAATGTCGACCAGGCCCTGCGCGCGCTCAAGAAGAAGCTGCAGCGCGAGGGTGTGTATCGCGAGATGAAGCTGCGCCGTCACTACGAGAAGCCGTCGGAGAAGCGCGCGCGTGAGCGTGCCGCCGCCGTCCGCCGCGCCCGCAAGCTGGAGCGCAAGCGCGCCGAGCGCGACGGCGCACGGTAAGATACTGACGGGCGAGCATTCCGATGCCCGCCCGATCCCGGCGGCGAACATGTCGCACGCCTTACCTTAGCCTTACCTTCCGGTGGCGGCGACCGGGCCGGCACCCCGAACTCCAGGTGCTCCAGCCCATGTCGACCGTCACCGCCGTGCCGCTACAGCCGGTCAAGCGCCGCTACCTCGTCTATCTGTGGATCGGCCTGGCGCTGGCGGTCATTGCCGCCGTGGCGCTCGCCCGGCAGGGCGACGACTTCATGACCCGCAATTCCCGCGCTAGGGGTGTCGTCACCACCGCGTCCGGCCTCCAGTACAAGGTGCTGGAAAAGGGCGCGACGACGGGCGCGAAGCCGACCGATGCCGACGTCGCGCTGGTCAATTACGAGGGCAAGCTCCTCAACGGCACCACCTTCGACAAGTCGCAGCAGCCGACGCCGATGCCGGTCGCCGGCGTCGTTCCCGGCTTCTCCGAAGCGCTGAAGCTGATGCACAAGGGCGCCAAGTACCGCGTCTGGATCAAGCCGTCGCTGGGGTACGGCGACAAGGCGACCGGCCCGATCCCGGCCAATTCCACGCTGGTGTTCGACGTCGATCTGATCGACTTCCTGCCAGAGGAGCAGGTCCGGCAGATGCAGATGCAGCAGCAGATGATGATGGGCGGCGCTCCCGGCGGCATGCCCGGCGGCCCCCCGGCGCCCGGTGGCCCCCCGGGTTCCGGCGGCCGCTGAAGCCCCAGACCTTGTCAGTATCGACGGCGCTCCTTCCCGAACCGGAAGGGGCGCCGTTTGCTTATGGCGTGACCTGGATCATCCGTTGGCCGGCGTCTGCAACAGCCAGTGGCGGTCACCCTCCAGCACCAGCGCGGTCAGCACGCCGGTCAGGTAGGCACCGGTGTCGATCGGGAACCGCACGCCGGTGGGCGCCGCCACCTCGACGATGGTGTGGCCGTGGACGATCACCTTCTCCAGCGGCTTGCGGTGCGACAGGAACGGCTCGCGGATCCAGCGCAGGTCGCGCGACCGCTGTTCCTCCAGCGGCGTGTCCGGATGGATGCCGGCATGGACGAAGGCGTAGTCGCCCTTCACGACCATGTCCTCCAGCGACTCCAGGAACTGGCGGTGCGACTCCGGCACCATCGCCTGCATGCGGACGAGCAGCGCGTCGTAATCCGACTGGTCGTACTCTTCGGTCGACATGCCGTAGCTCAACACCGTCTCGCGCCCGCCGACGCGGGTGAACAGTCGCAGCGGCCGGTCCTCGCCGGCCAGCGCCGCAACGAACAGCTCCTCGTGGTTGCCGATCAGGAAGCGACTGCCCGGCCGGCGCTCCCGCACCTCGATCAGCCGGTCCAGCACCTGTGCCGACGCGGGTCCGCGATCGACGAAGTCGCCCAGGAACACGATCGTCGTCTCCGCCGCCGGCCGCGCCGCGTCGTCCGCGTCGATCAACGCCAGCAGCGCGTCCAGCTCGTCGATGCAGCCATGGACGTCGCCCACCGCATAGATGCGCTCGCCAGGCGGCACCGACGGCCCCGCGGCTTTCGATTTGGCGAAGATCTTCTTGAGCATCGTCGAACAGTCCAGGAAATTACCGGGCGATCAGGCGCGCCCGTCGATGGGCAGCGCCCGGTAGCGCAGGAATGCATCGATCAGAGAGGCGATCCGCCCGCTCGCATCGCCGCGTCCGTAAGGCAGATGGGGTGTGGCCATCGCATCACGTCGTTCCCGCGATTCGAGCAGGTCGGCGGCGGCCGCCACGATGGCGTCCTCCCCGGTGCCGACCAGTCTCGCGGTGCCCGCCATGATGCCCTCGGGCCGCTCCGTGGTGTCGCGCATGACGAGCACGGGTTTGCCAAAGAACGGTGCTTCCTCCTGCAGGCCACCCGAGTCCGTCAGCACGATATCGCATCGGGAAAGGGCAGTGACGGCATTCGGATAATCCAGCGGCCCGGTCAAGGCGATGTTGGCATGCCCGCCCAACCGACGATGCAGCACGGCGCCCACCTGCGGATTGGGGTGGACGGGCAGCACGATCGCGGCGTCCCCACGATCCGCGATCCGGCTGAGCGCCCGTGCGATTCCTTCCAGCGCCGCCACGCTCTCGCGCCGGTGGACGGTCGTGAAGACGATCCGCCGGTCGCCTAGCCCGTCCAGCATCCGGCGAAGCGGTGCCGTGCCGGCCGGATCGCGGTCCAGCGCCTGCGTCGTCAGCCGCAGCGCGTCGATCACCGTGTTGCCGGTGAGGTGGACGGCACCGCTCACCCGTTCACCGCGCAGCGCCTCCGCCGCGATCGGGGTCGGGGCAAAGTGCAGCGTCGTGAGTGCGGCGATCATGCGGCGGTTGCCCTCTTCCGGGCAGGGATCGTGCAACGACCCGGAGCGCAGTCCCGCCTCGACATGGGCGACCGGTAGGCGGCGATAGAGCGCGACCAGCGCGGCCGCCATCGCCGAGACGGTGTCACCCTGCACCACGATCAGGTCGGGGCGCGCGGTGTCGATCGCCGGGCCCAGTGCCTCGATCAGCCGGGCGGTGAGTTGATCCAGCGTCTGGTCGGGCAGCATCAGGTCCAGGTCGACATCTGCACGAATGGCGGCCATCGCCAGCACCTGATCGACCATCTCGCGGTGCTGCCCGGTGACGCAGGTCACTACCTCGATGCCAGGGCGGGCTGTCAGCGCGTGGATCACCGGGAACAGTTTGATCGCCTCGGGCCGGGTGCCGATGACGACGAAGACGCGGCTCAACCGCGATCGTCCCGGCTGTTGCGGCGGCGATCGTCGTCAGTTCCGAGCCCCCTCAATTGCATAACCGATGCCCTCCAGATAAGCGCCTCGACAGACGATGTCGGAAGGTGGCTTAATAATGATCAAGCGGGTGCGTAAGGCGGTGTTTCCCGTAGCCGGACTGGGTACCCGGTTCCTGCCTGCGACCAAGTCGATGCCCAAGGAGATGCTGACCGTCGTCGACAAGCCGCTGATCCAGTATGCCGTGGAAGAGGCGCTGGAGGCGGGCATCGACCAGATCATATTCGTCACCGGCCGCGGCAAGGGTGCGCTGGAGGATCACTTCGATATCTCCTACGAACTCGAGGCGACGATGAAGGCGCGGGGCAAGTCGATGCACCTGATCGAGGGCATCCGGCAGCAGCCCGGCAGCCCCGTCTATGTCCGCCAGCAGGAGCCGCTGGGCCTTGGCCATGCGGTCTGGTGCGCGCGCGAGATCGTCGGCGACGAACCCTTCGCGGTGCTGCTGCCGGACGAGCTGATGGTCGGCGGATTCCTGAAGCAGATGGTTCAGGCCTATGAGCGCGTCGGCGGCAATGTCATCGGCGCGCTGGAGGTGCCCGACAGCGAGACCGACAAGTACGGCATCATCTCGCCGGGCAAGCAGGACGGCCGCCTGACCGAGGTGGTCGCACTGGTCGAGAAGCCGAAGGGCAAGGCGCCGTCGAACCTGATGATCCCCGGCCGCTACATCCTGCAGCCGGAGGTGATGCAGATCCTCGACGCGCAGGAGCCGGGGGCGGGGGGCGAGATCCAGCTGACCGATGCGATGGCCAAGTTGATCGGGCGCCAGGCGTTCCACGGCTTCACCTTCGACGGGCAACGATACGACTGCGGCGACAAGGCCGGCTATATCCAGGCGAATCTGGCGCTGGCGCTGGCCCGCGAGGATATCGGCCCCGCGATCCGCGATTTTGCGCGGACGCTGCTGGGGTGAACGGCGTCCTCGTCACCGGCGTTGCCGGCTTCATCGGCTTCCACGTCGCGTCGCGCCTGGCCGCGCGCGGCGAGCGGGTGATCGGGATCGACGACCTCAACGACTATTATGATCCGGCACTGAAGCGGGCTCGGCTCGCCGCCCTGGCCGAGCGGCACGGTGACAGGGTGCGTTTCACCCAAGTCGACTTCGCCGATCAGGCCGGCCTGCAGGCCGCCGTGGCGGGTTCGTCGTTCGACCGCATCGTCCATCTGGGTGCGCAGGCGGGTGTCCGTTACTCGATCGAGCGACCGGACGTCTATGGCCGGTCGAACCTGATCGGGCACCTGAACCTGCTCGAACTGGCGCGCGCGCGGCAGGTCGCGCATCTCGTCTACGCCTCGTCTTCTTCCGTGTACGGCGCCAACCGGAACATGCCGTTCCGTGTCGGCGATCCGGTGGAACAGCCCATCTCGCTCTACGCCGCGACCAAGCGGGCCAACGAGCTGATGAGCGAGAGCTATGCTCATCTGTTCCGACTGCCGCAGACCGGCTTGCGGTTCTTCACCGTCTATGGACCATGGGGACGGCCGGACATGGCGGTGTGGCTGTTCACCCAGGCGATCATGGCGGGTCGACCGATCCGGGTCTTCAACGATGGGCGGATGGAGCGGGACTTCACCTATATCGACGACATCGTCGATGGCGTGCTGTCGTCGCTCGACCGGCCGCCGGCCGACGACGGAACGGCAAAGCCGGGCGGCAGCACCTCACCGCATGCCCTGTACAATCTGGGGCACAACCGGCCGGAACCGTTGGGCAAGTTGATCGACCTGATTGAGGAAGCCTGCGGTCGGCCAGCAATCCGCGACAACCAGCCGATGCAACCGGGCGACGTGCCCGCCACCTTCGCCGATGTCGGCGATGCGGAGCGGGAGCTGGGTTACCGTCCTGGTACGTCGCTGGAGATCGGTATCCCCTCGTTCGTCGAATGGTACCGGGGCTACGCCGCCACCTGATCGCCGCAGCAGGGACAACCGGGATCCGCCGGCAGCATGAGGCTGCGGAAGCGCCACGACAGCAGGTCGATCAGGAGCAGCCGCCCTGCCGGATCATCCCCGAACGGCACGATCGCCCGGATCGCCTCCAGCGCGGCCATCGCGCCGATCATACCGGTGACCGGGCCCAGCACGCCCTGGTCGGCGCAACTGGCCTCGACGCGCCCGGGATCGTTCCCGACCAGGCAGCGATAGCAGGGCAGATCCGCCTCCCACCCCCGAAAAACCGCGAGCTGCCCCTCGAACTGCCCGATCGCGGCCGAGACAAGGGGGATACGAAGCGCATGCGCGGCGTCGGCAGTCAGCAGGCGTGTCGCAAAATTGTCGGTGCCGTCGATGACGACGCTGGAGCCGGCGAGCAGCGTTTCCGCATTCGCCCGATCGATCCGTTCGATGCGCACATCGGTGGCGATCAACGGATTCAGGCGGGCGATCGCGACAGCGGCCGCAGCCGCCTTCGGCAGGCCGGTATCGGCAGAGTCGTAGATGGTCTGGCGATGGAGATTCGACAGGTCGACTGCGTCGTCGTCGATGATTCGCAGGTTCCCGATTCCGGCACCGGCTAGATATTGAAGGGCGGGTGATCCGATGCCCCCGGCGCCTACGACGGTGACCGTCGCCTGACGCAATCGCAGCTGACCCACGCCACCGATCTCATGAAGGACGATATGGCGGGCGTACCGGTCAAGCTCTGAATCGGAGAATGTCTGCATGCGCGCCATGTAATATAATACAAATGCGACGCACAAAAAAATAGCGGCCCCGAAAGGCCGCTATTTCCTTTAGCTTCGAAAAGCCGAGATTAGTTGCTGTCGGCGTCGTCGTCGCTGTCGGCAACGATCACCACACCGGCGACCACGGCAGCAGCCGCGATCAGGGCGACGATCAGACCGCCACCGGCGAGCTCGTTCTTCTTAGCCGAAACCGAACCCGCACGAGCCGACTTCGAAACCGACAGGCTGGCTGCCGGGTTGGCCGGAGCGGCCATTGCAGGCGCAACCGTCATCGTGGCGACGGCGGCGGCCATGAGATACTTCCCAAGACGCATAATGAACTCCCTTCATGGTCGTCACCGCAGTCCCTTGCACACCGGAGCCTGCAAGACAAGACGGTAACCCTGCATAGTGAAGACGCGTTCTACACCGATGCAGTACAGCCACACTTACCGGCAGCCGCGACGTCTGCCTAGCAGCAAAGGATGAAGGTTACGCCAATATAATGGTCGTTCTATCGCGAAAAACGAGCCGCAAACGATGCAGCTACCAGCGATAGCCGACGGTCAGGCTGTACCAGCCGGCGCGCGGGAGCTGCGCGGACCCCGGACCGCCGCGGGTCAGCGACAGCAGATAGCCGACGGTGAACTGCTCGACCGTCGGACAGCCGATCGCCTGCGGCACGATCTGGCGGACCATGCCGGCGGTACCGACCAGGATCGCCACCGGCGCGTCCAGAGACCGACCGTCCGGCGTGCGGCATCGACCCGCATCCACCTCTGCCTTGACGAACATGGATGCATCCGCGGCGATCGCGGCACGGGGCAGGGGAAATACCGGCAGATCGGACCAGCCGGCGACCGGTGGCGCGGCGAGGAGCTGCGCAACGGACAGGAGGGCCCAAGTGCTCAACGGCCAGTCGATCCGAACCCGCCCTCGCCACGGTCGGTTGCATCGAGGGTGACGACCTCCGCCCACTCGGCGCGCTGAACGGGCGCCGGGACGAGTTGTGCGATGCGCTCACCCCGGACGACGTCGAACGGCTCGCGTCCCAGATTGGCGAGGATGATCTTCACCTCGCCGCGATAGTCGTGGTCGATCGTACCGGGCGTGTTCAGGCAGGTGATGCCGTGCTTCAGTGCCAGACCGGAGCGGGGGCGCACTTGCACCTCGTACCCGGCGGGGATCGCGATGGCGAAGCCGGTGGCGACGGCAGCGCGTTCACCGGGGTGCAGGGTCACGTTCTCCGCCGCGACAACGTCCATCCCGGCGGCACCGGCGGTCGCGTAGCGCGGAAGTGGAAGGCCGTCGCCATGGGCAAGGCGGCAGAGGGCGATACGTATCGTCGTCATGCCGCCCCTGTTAGCGCATCTGCGATGCGCCGCGCGAGCCCCCGGGCGACATCCTCCTTGCTCTGTCGCGGCCAGTCGACCACGCCGTCAGCCGTCACGATGTGGATGGCGTTGGCGTCACCGCCCATCACGTCGCCCGACACATCGTTGGCGACGATCCAGTCGCATCCCTTGCGCGTCAGCTTGGCACGCGCGTGGTCGACGACGTGCTCCGTTTCCGCCGCGAAGCCGACGACCAGCGATGGTCGGCGATCCAATCTGGAAAGATCGGCGAGAATGTCGGGGTTCTCGATCAGGGCGAAATCTGGGGTTCGCCCGTCCTTCTTCACCTTCTGCGAGGCGGCCGCGACCCGCCAGTCGGCAACGGCGGCGACCATCACCGCCGCGTCCGCCGGCAGCGCCGCCTCGACCGCAGTCGCCATCTGCAATGCGGTTTCGACATCCACCCGGTCGACCCCGTCGGGGGTCGGCAGCGACACCGGCCCGGCGATCAGCGTGACACGGGCGCCGAGAGAGGCGAGGGCGCCGGCGAGGGCAAAGCCTTGCCGCCCCGACGATCGGTTGGCCAGATAGCGGACCGGATCGATCGGTTCGTGCGTCGGCCCCGCGGTGACGAGGACGTGGCACCCGGTCAGGACCTTACCGACCAGCGGTGTCAGTGCAAGGTCGATCGCATCAGCGATGGCGTGCGGCTCTGGCAGGCGGCCGGGACCATACTCCCCGCAAGCCATCGCGCCTTCATCGGGGTCGAGGACGGTTACGCCATCGGCGCGAAGGCGGGCGACGTTGCGGCGTGTCGCCGCGTGCTGCCACATGCGGACGTTCATCGCCGGCGCGGCGAGCACCGGCTTGTCGGTGGCAAGCAGCAGCGTGGTCGCGAGGTCGTCGGCAACGCCCGTCGCCATGCGGGCCATCAGGTCGGCAGTGGCGGGGGCGACCACGACCAGATCCGCCTGACGGCTGAGCTGGATATGACCCATCTCCGCCTCGTCCTTCAGATCCCACAAGGTGGTGAAGACCTGATCCTCGCTGAGTGCCGCCAGCGTCATGGGGGTGACGAAACGACTGCCTCCTTCGGTCAGGATGCAACGCACGCCATAGCCGCGCTTGCGAAGAAGGCGGATCAGCTCGCACGCCTTGTAGGCTGCGATACCTCCGCCGACGATCAGAAGGATGCGCTTCATCGTACCACCCTTGTCACGGTGATGCGCCGCGTGTCGAGCACGGCGGCGATCAGGTCGCGGACCGCGTCGACCGCGGGTAGCAGGCCGAGGAACAGCAGAGGGACGATCAGCAGGGCGACGGCGACCTGTGTTGCCGGCAAGACGGCGAGCAGCACCAGACAGGCGAGGATCGTCGCGAAGGCACGTGTCGCCGCAGGATGGCGCCACATCGCCCAGCCGCCGACCGGGAGCAGAACCAGGGCTGTCGCCAATCCGGCGGGCAGCAGGCTGGCCCCGGTCGCGGCCTTCAGGGCCGCGATCGCGCCGAGCGGCCCGGCCGGCGTCCAGCCACTCGTCGCATCGAACAACCCCGTGGCATTCGTCGCGGCATGGGCGTGGAGCCCGATCACGACGGCCGCGAGCATCATCGCGCCCAGCCAGCCCGCTGCTTCGCGACGTGCACGTTCGCGCCAGGCAAGCACGGCCATCAGGACGAGATAGAGAATCGCTGCTTCATGGATGATGGCGGCTGCCAGAGCGACCGCGACGCTGTCGATCCAGCGGCCCGGCCGTCGCAAGGCGAGCGACAGCGCGATGAAGAGGCCGCTCCACAGCGGCGGCAGGACGAGCGCGCCCGACCACGTTGCGGCGACCGTTCCCGCGATCGCGATCGCCATACATGCCCGGTGCGGCGGACGGGAGGGTGACAGGCGGGCCGACCAGATTGCCGCGGCCCCGGCGGCGATCGCCATCATGAAGGCGGGCAGGGCCACGGAAAGGATCGCCACAACAGTCGCGGTGATGGGCGGCGGAAACGCGGTGAAGGGCCGCAGCGCCATGTCGCTGCCGCGCAGGGCCGCGGCCGTGGCGGTGTAATAATCCTCTCCGCCACGCCGCATCCGGTCCGCGATCGCGCCGTGAAAGGCGATCTGGCGGGACAGGTGGGGCTCGGGATCCGGCGCCGGCAGCAGCGCTGCGAACAGGCAGACGATCGCCGCCGCCGCCATGACGATCAGCGCACGCCTGCGTCCCAGCGCCGCCAGTCGCGTCGGACCGGGCAGGAAGAGAGGCGGGTACGGGCGCCGCATCGCCGGATCGTCAGTGAAGCAGCAGGGTGGCGGCCACGGCAGCCGCGGCGGACAGGATAGCAACAGCCGCGTAGCGCCAGCCGCCGCCCAGCCTGACCACCTCGATCTGCTGCAATGGCGGGGCAGGTGGCTCGCCGCCGGGAACCGGATAGCGCGCTTCGATCCGGCGAACGAGGTCGGGCAGCCGGGCCAGTGTCTTCAGGTCGAGGATCAGGCGATCGGCGATGGCCGCTTCCGGACCCAGCTCGGTGCGGATCCATTCGCGGACGAAGGGAGCCGCCGAGTCCCACAGGTTGATCTCGGGATCGAGGCTGGTTGCCACACCCTCGACCATCACCATCGTCTTCTGGAGCAGCAGCAGGTGGGGCTGGGTCACCATGTCGAAATCGCGGGTGATCGAGAAGAGCCCATCGAGCATCATCCCGATCGACATGTCCTTCACCGGCAGCCCGCGCATCGGCTCGCCGACGGCGCGCAGCGCGGTGGCGAACTCCGCGACATTGTGGTGCGACGGGACGTAGCCCGCCTCGAAGTGGATTTCCGCGACCCGTTTGTAATTGCCGGTGATCAATCCGTAGAGGATCTCCGCCAGCCACACCCGCGCGCGTCGATCGATCCGGCCCATGATGCCGAAATCGATCGCGGCGATCCGGTCGCCGGGCAGGGCGAACAGATTGCCCTGATGCATGTCGGCGTGGAAGAAGCCCTCGGCGATCGCTTGGCGAAGAAACGCGCGCACCAGCGTCTGCGCCAGTTTCGGCAGGTCGTAGCCGGCGGCGAGCAACGCGGCGCGATCCGACAGCTTGATGCCGTCGATCCACTCGACCGTCAGCACCTTGGCGGTCGACCGCTGCCAGTCGATCGCGGGGACGACGAAGTCGGGCTCCGCCGTCATCGATTCGGCGAGCTCCGAAGCGGACGCGGCTTCGCGCCGGAAGTTCAGTTCGCGCATCGTCCAGCGGCGGAAGTTCTCGATGGTCAGCCGAGGGCGCAGGCGGCGTGCCTCCGGACTCAGCGCCTCGAGCTGCGCTGCCGCCCATTGATAGGTGTCGATGGCCCGGCCGAAATCCTCTTCGACGCCGGGCCGAAGCACCTTCACGGCGACCTGACGACCATCGGTCGTGACCGCACGGTGGACCTGCGCGATCGAGGCGGCGCCGACGGGCGTCTCCTCGATCCGGCTGAAGAGCAGCGCGGGATCGCGGCCCAGGCTGGCCCGGATGGCCTCGTGGATGGTCTCGAAGGCAACGGCGGGCAGCTGGTCCTGGAGGCGGAGCAGATCATGGGCGGCCGCTTCTCCGACCAGGTCGGGACGCGTCGCGAGGGTCTGGCCCAGCTTGATCGCGGCGGGTCCGATCGCCTGAAAGGCATCGGCGTAGCGGGGCACCTTCGGAACGCGCGCACCAATGCGGGCGACCCGGGCGAGGCGGCGCAGCGGCGTCGGTGTGTTCGGATCCCTCTCGATCCCGCTCAGCGCACCGTGGCGCGCGAGGATGCGGCCCCATCTCAGCAGGCGCCAGCCATGAACGATCGGCGATGTCACCGGGTCAGATCTTCCAGCCGCTGTGGATCGCGACCAGTCCGCCCATCATCGGCTCTACCCTGGTGTTCACGAAGCCGGCATCGCGGATCATCCCCTCGAAAGCAGGCATGGGCGGGAACCGGCGGATCGATTCGATGAGGTAGCGATAACTGTCGGCATCGCGGGCGAGCAACTGGCCCAGCCGCGGCACCAGGCGATGCGAGTAGACGTCGTAGACGTCGGCGAATCCGGGCCACTCCACCGTCGAGAATTCGAGGCAGAAGAACCGGCCGCCCCGGCGCAGGACGCGATGCGCCTCTTTCAGGGCGGCGGGGATGTCGGTGACGTTCCGGATGCCGAAGGCGATCGTGTAGGCGTCGAAGAACCGGTCCGGAAAGGTCAGTACCTCGGCATTGGCTTCCGTCCAGACCAGACCGTCGATGCCGCGCTTCTGCGCGCGGGTCATGCCGACATCCAGCATGGCCGGATTGATGTCGGCCACGGTGATCGACGCGCCGCTCGGCTCCATCCGGAACGCGATGTCGCCGGTGCCGCCCGCCATATCCAGGATCTGCTCGCCGTCACGGGGCTTCACCCGGCGGACGAAGCGGTCCTTCCACAGCCGGTGCATGCCGCCCGACATGGCGTCGTTCATCAGGTCGTAACTGCCCGCCACGCTGCGGAACACGCCGGTGACACGCGCGGTCTTCTCGGAGGGCGGGACGTCTTCGTAGCCGAAGGAGACGGTGTCGGTCATGCCCTGCCCCTAGCCGCGCCTTGTGGGCGGGGCAAACGCAACCTAGCTGATCGTCATGCCGGAACTTCCCGAAGTTGAGACGACCGTCCGCGGACTGACGCCGGTGCTTGCGGGGCGGCGGCTGACCCGCGTCGAGGCGCGTCGTGCCGATCTGCGGAAAGCCATCCCGGTCGACCTGCGCCAGCGGATGGAGGGGGCGACCATCGTCTCGCTGGGACGCAGGGCCAAATACGGCCTGATCGATACCGATCGCGGCGACACGATGATCTTCCACCTGGGCATGTCCGGCCGGTGGAGGGTCGATCCGGCCGAGACGCTGGTGCATGACCATCTGGTGATCGAAACCGAGGATGGCCGGCGGCTGGCCCTGAACGATCCACGGCGGTTCGGCTTTCTGGACCTCGTTTCGACCGAGGCGCTGGCGCTATACCCCCCGTTCGTGCCGATGGGGCCGGAGCCGTTGGGCGAGGATCTGACCGCCCAGCATCTGCTGACCGTGCTGGAAGGGCGCGCGGCGCCGATCAAGGCGATGCTGCTCGACCAGCGGATCGTTGCCGGGCTTGGCAACATCTATGTTTGCGAGGCGATGCACATGGCGGGAATCGCGCCCGATCGCGCAGCCGGGCGACTTTCGCTTCACCGGCTCGAACGGCTGGTGGTAGCGATTCGCACGGTGCTGCTGGCGGCGATCGAGGCAGGCGGATCGACGCTGCGCGATTTCGCGGCGCCGGACGGAGAACTGGGATATTTCTCCAAGCAGTTCCTGGTCTATGGTCGGGAAGGCGAGCCGTGCAGTTGTGGTAGCCGCGTGCGGCGGCGGGTCGAGTCGGGGCGGTCGACGTTCTGGTGTCCGCGCTGTCAGCGCGGTTGACCCGAAAGGTTGACCGACAGCGATGGAGGCGGTAAGGCGCGCCCCAACCGGAGAGCGTGGGACACCCTACGCTCCCTTTTTTCATTTTGGACCAAGGGACTGTCGATGGCGAACACGCCGCAAGCCAAGAAGCGTATCCGTCGCAACGAGCGTCGCGCCGAAATCAACGGTGCACGCGTTGGCCGCATCCGTACCTTCGTGAAGAAGGTCGAAGCCGCACTGGCGTCGGGCGACAAGGCAGCGGCGACCGCGGCATTGGCGGCGGTGCAGCCCGAGCTGCAGCGTGGCGTGTCGAAGGGCGTGCTCCACAAGAACACCGCGAGCCGCAAGTTCTCGCGTCTGACCAAGCGCCTTTCGGCGCTGGCCTGACAACACCGGTCGCCGCTCGTTCGGGGCGGTCTGGCGAACAGCCCGTCGGGAGCGATCCCGGCGGGTTTTTTCGTGTCTGGAGCGACGATGTTTCGCAGCACCGTGGAAATGGCGGAATTGCTGGGATTCCTGCCCCGAGCGCGTCCGCAAAGTGACGTATAATCCAGCAATATCAAGTGCTTATAAGAAAGTTTGACGGATTTCTGCGGCGGAAGGCGTGTCAATCCGGTTTATTTCATTTTTGTGGCCGCGACCGGGCTTGATCGCTGCCGCCGGGCCTTCATAAATGCCCCCACGCCATCGGTGACCACCGGGCGACATGACAGCAGACGAGCAAGGGCCGGGCATCCATGCGGGTGCCCAACGGGGGCTTATTGCCTGTGTGAACGATCGAACGGCGTAGCATGGTGCTTCGGCCGAGGGAGGGATGCGCGCGTGAGCCAATGGCAGCAGGGAACAGCGAGCGAACAGGCGAAGGCCTGGGCTCGCGTGCGTTCCTCGCTGCGCGAGTCGGCCGGTGGACGGGTGTTCGATCAGTGGCTGAAGCCGATCCAACTGATCGAGGACGACGAACCCGATACCGTCCGCCTCGCCCTGCCATCGGCGTTCATGACCAACTGGGTGCGCAGCCATTATGCCGAGCGGCTGCAGCTGGAATTTCGCCAGGTGCTGCCGATCATCCGCAACGTCGTCGTCGAGACGAGAGCACCCGGTTCGCAGCCGATCGCGTTGATGATCCAGGCGGAAGCCGAAGCTGACGCAGCCGGCAAGCCATCGGCTTCGATCGTTCCGCCCCCGGCACCGTCGGCCCCGGTCCGGGCGGGCGAGCCCGTCGAGCGGCCGGCGCTCGATGCGCGGCTGACATTCGATCGATTCGTCGTCGACCAGTCCAACCGGGTCGCCTTCAACGCCGCCCGGATCCTGGCGGAACCGGGTGAGCCGCGCTTCTCGCCGCTGTTTCTCCATTCCGGCACCGGACAGGGCAAGACCCATCTGATGCATGCCATCGGCCACGCCTTCCTGGCCCAGCACCCGGACGCCGTGGTGCTGTGCATGTCGGCCGAGCGGTTCATGTACGATTTCGTCGCGGCGATGCGGGCGCGGGATACCTTCGCGTTCAAGCAGCGGCTACGCTCCGCCGACCTGCTGCTGATCGACGATCTGCAATTCATCGCTGGCAAGGATGCGACGCAGGAAGAATTCTTCCACACGATCAACGAGCTGGTCGGGACCGGCAAGCGCCTGGTGATTGCCGCCGATCGGTCTCCGCAGGGGCTGGACGGGGTCGAGCCCAGGATCATCAGCCGACTGGGTGCAGGGCTGGTCGCGGACATCAAGCCGCCCGAGCTGGCATTGCGCCGCGCGGTACTGGAACGCCGGATCGCGGACCTGCCCGGTGCGGACATGCCGGTCGAGGTGATAGACCTGATCGCCCAGCGCATTCATACCAGCATCCGCGAGCTGGAAGGCGCGATGAACCGGGTCGTCGCCTATGCGCAGCTGACGGGCGAGCGGATCGACCTCGAGTTCGCGGTGCAGACACTGGGCGAGGCGCTGCGCGGAGCCGAGCGGCGGGTCACGATCGACGAGATCCAGAAGCTGGTGTCTGCCCATTTCGAGCTGAAGCCGCTCGACCTTGTCTCGTCCCGGCGAGCGCGGGCAGTCGCGCGGCCGCGGCAGATCGCCATGTATCTGGCCAAGCGGATGACGACTCGATCTTTGCCGGAGATCGGGCGCAAGTTCGGCGGGCGGGACCATTCGACCGTCATCCACGCGGTCAAGCGGATCGAGGAATTGCGCGACACGGATCGCGATGTCGATTCGGCGGTCCGTGTGCTGATGCGGGAGCTGGGTGCGTGATCCGCGCCGCCCGCTGGTTGGGGGCGGCGCTGGTCATGCTGCGGATCAGATTTGCAGGCCCACGGCCCGCTGCGCCGCCAGCAGAGTGGGGGCCGCCAGGGCCCGAGCGCGCGCAGCCCCGTCTTCGAGCGTCGCGGCAACGGCGGCGCGATCGTCCATCAACCGGATCAGCCGCTCGCGGATCGGGTCGAGCACGGCGACAGCGAGGTCGGCGAGCGCGGGTTTGAACGCACCGAAGCCCTGACCCGAGAACCGGTCCAGCACGACCGCCGTCTCGGTTCCCTCCAGTGCTGCATAAATCGTCACCAGATTGCGCGCTTCCGCACGGTCCGCCAGTTCGGCCATCGTCGCGGGCAGGGGCTCAGCATCGGTGCGCGCCTTGCGGATCTTCTGCGCGATGACGTCGGTCGGATCGGTCAGATTGATGCGCGATGCATCGGACGGGTCCGACTTCGACATCTTGGCGGTTCCATCGCGCAGCGACATGATCCGAGGGGCGCTGGGCGAGATGAAGGGCTCCGGCAGGACGAACAGGTCGGTCCCGAAGTCGAGGTTGAACTTGGTCGCAATGTCGCGTGCCAGTTCCAGATGCTGCTTCTGGTCGTCGCCGACCGGAACATGCGTCGCCTGATAAGCGAGGATGTCGGCCGCCTGCAGAACGGGGTAGGTGAAGAGGCCGACCGACGCGCCGTCGCGGTTCTTGCCGGCCTTGTCCTTCCACTGGGTCATCCGGTTCAGCCAGCCCATGCGCGCCGTACCCTGGAGGATCCAGCACAACTCGGCATGGGCAGGCACCCGGGCCTGGTTGAACAGGATCGCGCGGGCGGGGTCGATGCCCGCCGCGAGCAGCGTCGCCGCCATCTCGATCGTCGTCGCCGCGCGCTCGCGGGGATCGATCGCGACCGTCAGCGAGTGGAGATCCGCCAGGAAGAACAACGCCTCGCCGCCGCTGTCGACCAGCCGGTCCTGCATTGCTACCCACTGGCGGATCGCCCCGAGATAGTTGCCGAGGTGAAGGTTGCCGGTCGTCTGGATGCCGGAGACGATGCGCATGACAGTCCTTAGCGGAGGAAGGATTTCAGATCGCGGGGACGCAGCGCGCCCGTGGCGAAGACGGACGCCGCATAGACGAGCATGCCGGTGACGACCAGCACCAGCATCGCCGTCCAGCGCATCAGGCTGGTGCCCGTGACATAGGGCCGGAACAGGTCACCCATCGCGTACATGGCAGCGCCCATCAGGATGGCGGCGATCAGCATGCGCGGCACGCGACGGCGGAGCTGCGCATCGGCCGTGAAGTGGCCACGCCGCGACAGGCTGCGATAGAGCAGCGCGACGTTCACCGTGCTGGCGATCGCCGTGGCGAGCGGCGGGCCGACATGGCCCAGCGGATAGATGAAGGCGAGGTTGAGGACGAGGTTCACGACCATCGACATGGTGGCATACCGAACCGGCGTGCGCGTGTCCGACCGTGCATAGAAGCCGGGGGTCAGCACCTTGACGAGGATATAGCTGGGAAGACCGATCGAAAAGGCGGCGAGTGCCTGTGCGGTGTAGAGCGTGTCGGTGGCATCGAAGCGACCGTGCTGGAACAGCGCAGCCGCGATCGGTCCGCCGCAGACGATCAACGCTACGGTCGCCGGCAGGGTCAGGAACAATGCCAGTTCCATGCCGCGGTTCTGCATCGTCATCGCCGCCGCGTCTTCGCCGCGGCCGAGCAGGCGCGACACGCTGGGCAGCAGGACGGTGCCCAGCCCGATGCCGATCAGGCCGAGCGGCAGCTGGTTCAGCCGATCGGCGTAATAGATGTAGCTGACCGAGCCGTGCGGCAGGAACCGTGCCGCCAGCGCGGTGGAGACGACGAGGTTGATCTGCACCGCACCCGCTCCGGCGGCCGCTGGCCAGATGAGCGCCAGTAGCCGACGGACGTCGGGACCGAGCCGTGGCAGCTTCAGTCGCAGCATCACCCCGGCACGGCGGCAGGCCCACCACAACCATAGCAGCTGAAAGCCCCCAGAGACGGTGACGGCGATCGCCTGGTTGCGGGCGGTGAGCAGGGGATCGCCGCTGTGCACAAAGATCAGTGCCGCGATCAGCGTAAGGTTGAGGAGGATGGGCGCGGCCGCATTGACCCAGAAGCGGTGAAGCGAGTTCAGGATGCCGCCGAGCAGCGACACCAGGCTGATGAGCAGCAGATAGGGAAATGTCAGCCGGCAGAGTTCGACGACATAGGCGAACTGGCCCGGAGCTACATCCTTGAAGCCGAAGGTCAATGCCCAGGTAACCGGCCATGCCGCAACCTCGACGATCGCGGTCATCAGGATCAGGACCGGCAGCAGCACCGACAAGGCGTCTTCCGCAAAGGCGATACCATGCGGCAAGCCGCGCCCTTCGGCCTCCGCATCGCCCTCTGCCACCTTGCGGTTGAACATGGGGATGAATGCGGCGGAAAAGGCGCCTTCGGCGAAGAGGGCGCGAAACATGTTGGGCAGGCGGAACGCGATCAGGAACGCATCGGATGCGAAACCCGCGCCGACGAACCGGGCGAACAGCGAGTCACGCACCAACCCCAGCACCCGGCTGGCGAGCGTCAGCCCGCCCACCGAGCCGAGTGCCTTGGTGAGGTTCACCTTTGATCTCCGCCGGCGGAGATCAGGCCGTGCCGACCTCGCTGGTGGTCGGCTGCTGTGCCGCCTGCTGCAGGTAGAGCTGCCCGAAGTCGATTGGCTCCAGCAGCAGCGGCGGGAAGCCGCCGTCGCGCACCGCGTCGGCGAGTACGCGACGGGCGAACGGGAACAGCAGGCGCGGTGCCTCGCCCAGCATGAACGGCTGGATCTGGTCTGCGGGGACGTTGCGGAAGCCGAACAGCCCGGCGAACGACAGGTCGACGATGAAGGCGACCTGGCCGTCGATCTCCGCCCGCACGTCGATCTTCAGAACCACCTCGTGCACCTCGTCGGCGACCTGGCTGGCGCCGATGTTGAACTGCACGTCGATCGCCGGCTGCGCCTGCGTCTGGAAGATGGCGGGCGCGTTCGGGTTCTCGAAGCTGAGATCCTTGGTGTACTGCGAGATCAGGCCGGCGGCAGGAGCGGTGTCGGCGCCGTTCGCGATGGGCTGCGCCGACGCGCCGTTGTCGAGTTCGTCCATGTCGGTCTTCCTTCAAGTGGAGGGGGCAGATGGAGGGGGAGCGAAGCGGCCTGCTTGCGCGTTTCGTCCGATCGGGCGCGACTAGCAGCGGCCGTTTGCAGTTTCAACGGGCCGGGTTTGAATAGCGGCCGACATACGCCTATGTGAGAGGCGAAGATCGGAGGCCTAGTGCTCTACGTAGTTGTGTTCGCGATGATCGCTGCCTTTGTGGCGCTGAGGCTTTACGGCGTGCTGGGCAAGCGCACCGGCCATGAGCAGCAGCCCTTGCCACGCGCGGCGGAAGATCGGCCGGCAGCGTCTGCGCTCCCCCGAACCGTCGATGCCGTTGCCGAGGTGCGGGAGCGCGCCGACCGCAATATCGAACCCAAGGCCGAGCAGGGGCTGCGGGCCGTGATCGCTGGAGAGCCCGGGTTCGACGTCGCCCAGTTCCTGCAGGGCGCCAAGGGTGCCTATCGCATGGTGCTGGAAGCGTTCTGGCGCGGCGACGAGGCGGCGCTCGCCGATCTGGTGGCGCCCGACGTGCGAGCCGCCTTCGCCGAGGCGATCGCGCAGCGGCGAGAATCCGGCGAGACGCTGGACAACCGGCTGGTGACGATCGAGCGGGCAGTGATTGCCGATGCGCAACTGATGGGTCGGGATGCGCGGATCGCGGTCCGGTTCGATGCCGATATCGCGGCAGTCACGCGGAATGCGGAAGGTCAGGTGATCGCCGGGTCGCTGACCGATGCGGTCGAGACGCACGATGTGTGGACGTTCAGCCGGACGCTGAAGAGCACCGATCCCAACTGGACGCTTGCCGACACCGACGAGGCTTGAGGGGTTGTCGACGCCGGAGGGAAAGGTAGCGGGTCGTCGGACGATTCCGCTGCTGGGGCTTGCATTGGCATCGCTTCTCGGGGCGTGTGTTGGTGGTGGAATGCCACCACCCGCCGTGGAACGCGGTGCTGTTGTCCCTGAAAGGCCTGTCCGCCATCACCTGACGCGCGGCGACGAGGCGCCGAATGTTCGCGGGGCGACCGGGCGGATCGTAGCGGCGACGCCCTTTCCGGTTGTTCCGGTGACGATGCCGGCCGGTGTCGTCACGGCGCGCCAGGCGGGTGTAATCGGTGGTCCGCCGGTCGGAAGTCTGCCGTTCACTGATGCACAGGCGACGGCGGCACGCGACGCGTTTGCGCGGTCCTGCCCCGGGTTGATGCGGCGCGCGGACGGGTCCGGACTGACCAGCGGCAGCGACTGGCAGGCTGCCTGCACCGCGGCAGCGGCGGGCGGTGACGCCCGCGCCTTTTTCGCAAGATGGTTCGAGACTGTGCAGGTCGGCGACGGCAAGCTGTTCGCCACGGGCTATTACGAGCCGGAAATTCGCGGCTCGCTGGAGCGGCGACCGGGATATGACGTTCCCGTCTATGGCCGTCCCCCCGATCTGGTCGATGTCGATCTGGGCAAATTTTCCGACGACCTGAAGGGCAAGACCGTCCGCGGACGAGTGCAGGGCAAGGCCCTGATACCCTATTACGATCGGACGGAGATCGAGCAGGGCGCCATCGCCCGAACGGCGCCGGTGCTCGCCTGGGCGGCTGATCCGGTCGAGCTCTTCTTTCTGCAGATACAGGGGTCAGGCAGACTGCGGTTGCCGGACGGCAACGTGCTGCGGATCGGCTACGACACCCAGAACGGCCGCAGCTATACGGGCATCGGCAGCCTGATGCGACAGCGGGGATTGCTCGCACCGGGCCAGGCATCGATGCAGGGCATCGTCGCCTGGCTCCATGCGCACCCCAACGAAGGCCAGGCCCTGATGCGGGAGAACAAGAGCTTCGTCTTCTTCCGCGAACTGGATGGCCCTCCGCAGGGTGCGATGGGTTACGCTGTGACAGGGCAGATCAGCGCGGCCGCCGATCCGAAGTTCGTTCCCCTGGGTGCGCCGGTCTTCCTGTCGGCCGACCGCGCGGATGCGACGGGGCTGTGGGTCGCCCAGGACACGGGTGGTGCGATCAAGGGCGCCAACCGCTTCGATACCTTCTGGGGAGCGGGGCCGCTCGCAGAGACGGTTGCGGGCGGCATGTCGGCGCGCGGCACGGCGTTCCTCCTGCTGCCGATCGGCACTGTCGCGCGGCTGAACGCGGGAGCGGCAGGTGCGACGCCTCTACCCTGACGAATCGCAGGCATGGGGCAGGGTGATGGCCACGGTGCGACCGCTTCGACCCACGCTGCCTGCTCCCAGCCCGGCGATCGCAAAAGCGCCGGTGCCGGTCGTGAAGCAGGAGCCGATCACGTCCAAGCCGGCCGCCCGTCCGGTGATCAGGCCACTCCGCCAACCGCCGACGGCGATAACCGCCAAGGCGCCGCCGCAGAACAATCTGGACGGATCATGGGACCGGCGGCTGAGCCGCGGGATCGTGTCGCCGGACAGTTCGATCGACCTGCACGGGCATACGCTGGCGTCGGCTCACTCGATGCTGGATGCTGGGCTGGACCGCGCGATCCGTCGCGGCGACCGCGTCCTGCTGCTGGTGACGGGAAAGCCGCCCCGGCCGGAGAGCGAACGGCCGCACGCGCGCGGCGCGATCCGGGCGGCGGTGGCGGACTGGCTGGCGGCGTCGCGACATGCCGATGCCATTGCGGCGGTACGCGGAGCCCATCCGCGCCATGGCGGCCTGGGCGCTCTCTATATCGTGCTCAGGCGCCCGCGCGGCGGATGATCCCGGCATAGATGTCGGTCAATGCATGCAAATCGTCGGTCGCCACCGCCTCGTCGACTTGATGCATGGTGGCGTTGAGCAGCCCGAATTCCACCGTCGGGCACATGCGGGACAGGAAGCGAGCATCCGAGGTGCCGCCGGTGGTCGACAGTTCGGCGGTCAGACCGGTACGGTCGTGTATCGCGGCCGATACCATCGCCGACAAGGGGCCGGGGGGCGTCAGGAATGCTTCGCCGGAAATGCGAGCGATGATCGTCGCGCCATGATCGGCGGCCATCGACCGGATCCGCTCGACCAATTCTTCGCCTCCATGTTCGTCGTTGAAGCGGATCGACAATCTTGCCTGCGCCTGCGCAGGGATCACGTTGGTGGCGGGGTTGCCAACATGCAGGTCGGTGATCTCGATGTTGGACGGCTGAAACCAGCGATTACCGGCGTCGAGGGTGATCGCCTCGATCCGGACGAGCAGCGCGACGAGCCGCGGCACCGGATTGTCGGCGAGGTGGGGATAGGCGACGTGACCCTGGCGGCCTTTCACCGCGATCCAGATATTGACCGATCCTCGACGTCCGATCTTGATCGTATCACCCAGCCTCCCAGCCGAGGTGGGCTCGCCGACCAGGCATAGTTCAGGACGGATGCCGCGTGCCGCCATCCGGTCGATCAGCGCGATAGTCCCGTAGGTCGCGGGTCCCTCCTCGTCGCCGGTGACGATCAGGGTAAGTTGCGCCTGCCGCTCGCGCGCGGCGGCGGCAACGAAGGCGGCGACAGCTCCCTTCATGTCCACCGCTCCGCGGCCATAGAGCAGGCCACCGCGGACCTCGCCCGACCAGGGTGATCCGGACCAGCCATCACCAGCGGGAACGACATCCAGATGGCCGGCAAAGGCGAGATGCCGGCCAGTGCCGTTACGGGTGGCGAGCAGGTTCTCGACCGGGCCATCCGGCGCCTCGCCCGCCATGAAACGGTCGATCGAGAAGCCGATCGGCGCGAGTGCCGCCTCAAGCACGTCGAACACCGCGCCGCTGGCGGGAGTGACGCTGTCCGCGCGGATCAACGATGCGGCGAGATGGAGCGGATCGGTTGTCGTCGTCATGCGATGATGCTTGGACGACGACGTGCGACGGATGCTCCGTCAGCCATCGAAACAGGCGGTGACACTTCGATCATCAGGTGCCGGGACGCTCCATGGGCTGTTCATACTGCTGGATGACCCAATCCTCTTCCTGCGCACCGGCGATCCAGTCCTGCATCCAGCGATGACCCAGAATGGCCTGGATATAACCGGCGGCAAAGCGGGCGATCGGCAGCTGCCAGGTGACGATGCGCGTCACGACCGGTGCGAACATGATGTCGGCGGCCCCGAATTCGCCGAACAGATAGTCGCCGCCGCCGCCGAACCTCGCCCGCGCCTGTGCCCATAATTCCATGACCCTGCCGAGTTCGGCGATCACATCGTCGTCGGGACGCGCGGCCGGGAAGACCTGACGGATGTTCATCGGATGCTTGCGGCGCAGGTTCTGGAAAGACGAATGCATCTCTGCCGCCATGGATCGGGCCATGGCGCGAGCGACCTCGTCGGTCGGCCAGAAGCGGTCGCGACCGACCTTGTCGGCGAGGTAGTCGACGATCGCCAGGCTGTCCCAGACCACCGCCTCTCCGTCCCACAGGATCGGTACCTTGCCGGAGGACGGAGCGAACTCGTCACCCTCGCGCCGGCGATCCCACTCCGCGTCGTAGAGCGGGACGACGACTTCCTGGAACGGGAGCCCCGACTGTTTGCAAGCCAGCCAGCCGCGCAGCGACCAGGAGGAGTAGGCCTTGTTGCCGATGATGAGCTTCATGGCCACGGCCTAGCCGCCGCACCGGAAAGCGGCAACCGCGCGATGCACGATCAGCGGCGGGCCGACTTTCTAGCCAGCATCGGCGCGCGATTACCGTCGGTCATCGCGATCGGCTTGATCGTGCCATCGGCGGCGTAGACGACGCGATCGATCGCCACCTGCCGCTCGCCCTTGAAGGGGGCGGGACCGGGCGGCTGTTCCCAACGATGATACACGATCAGGGTTTGACCCCCAGGTGTCAGGACGAAGCTGTGATGCCCCGGCCCCTGATGCTGTCGATCGCTGGTCAGAATGGCGCCGCGGTAACGCCACGGGCCGGTCGGCGAGGGACCGGTGGCGTAGTGGACCGAGTAATCCGGGCCGTTGAAGCGGCCATGACTGTACGAGAGATAGTAGGTGCCGTTGCGTTCATGCATGAACGCCCCTTCGGTGAACTGGGGCGGCTGATCGACGGGTACTTCGCGCGCCAGACTGGTCATGTCGCGGTTCATCTCCCAGACGCGCAGCTTCGCGCCGGCGCTACCCCCGGCATATAGGTAAGACTTGCCGGAACGGGGATCGGTGAAGACCATCGGATCGATCGCCTCGAACCCGTTGCCGCCGGTGACCAGCGGGCGTCCGATGTCGGTGTATGGCCCCTCCGGACGGTCGGCCACGGCCACGCCGATCCTGCTGGGTGTCGGGTTCTGCGGACCGACCGAGAAGTAGAGGAACCATTTGCCATCGCGGTTGGCAACGCCGGGCGCCCACAGGAAATGCTCGCGGGCGCCGTCGTCGCGGATCCAGCCGATCCGGTCGATCCGCAACAGCTCGCCGCGCGAGCGCCACGTCTTCAGGTCGCGCGACGAGAAGGCGCCGAAGCGGTCGGCCGCCCAGCTGCCGCCCGGCCCTCCGGTAGGGAACACCCACATCTCGTCATCGATCATCACGGCGTGCGGATCGGCACCCTCGAATTGCGGATTGCGGGCCAGGGCCATGCTGCCGATTGCCGCCGCGGCGGCGATGCCGAGTGCGGCGGGGCGGAGCGGACGCGAGCGGATGTTCATCTGTTTCGTTCCCTTCAGAAGCGGAACCGGACGCCCAGCGAGTAGACCCGCTCGAGATAGACGACCTGACGGGCGAATTCATCCCCGGCGTCGTTGAACACGCGCCCGCGCTTCAGCGGATTGCCGAGCAGGTTCACGATGTCGAACGCCAGGGTCACGTTCGGGATCGGCGTCACCGTGGTCGAGAAATCGAGCTGGCCACGACCCTTCTCCACGATCGCGCCGGTACGTGGCGCATTGTTCGAGTCGACATCGAGATTCACGACGCCATATTCCACGACGAAGTCCGACCGATAATTGTAGGCCAGCCGGGCGGAGAAGAACGGTCGTTCGTACAGGCCGACGAGGTTGCCCGACCATTTGGACACGCCGGTGAACCGCAGGTTCCGGCCCGCGACGTTGGGCGAGTCGCCCAGTCCCGAAGGGAGATCGCCGCTGGAATCGACGTACGTGCCGTTCGCCTGAAGGCCGAACCCCTTGGCCCAGTCCGGCAACCCGTCGATGTCGAGGAAGCTGGTGAACTGGACCTCGGCACCCTGGAATCGCGTCTTGCCGGTATTCTCGGGCAGGTTCAGCCGCGATGGGCCGTAGCCGATGTCGACAGGCTCCCGGTTCACCCGCGAGATGAATCCCAGCGCATCGCGGCGGAAAACCGCCGCGGTGAACGACCCGGCACGCGAGAAGTACCATTCCAGACTGATGTCGTAATTGTCCGAGGTCAGCGGCCGAAGATCGGGGTTGCCACCGGTGATATTCCGCAGATTGCTGGTGATGCATTGCGGCAGCGACGGGTTCGCCTGGCATTCGGGCGAAATCGTCGGCGGCGGCCCGACGGTCAGCGTCGGGTTGAGATCGAAGAAGTTGGGCCGCGTCCGCGTCTGGTTGTAGTTCAGGCGCAACTGCACCTCCGGCGTGAACTGGATGCGCGCGCTGGCATTGGGCAGATAGTCGGTATAGTCGTTCCGCGCGGTGGTCGGCACGAAGGTCGGCGTACCCGTGCCTGTCGTCTCGTCGCGGACGAAGCCGCTGATCCGCGTTCTGGTCTTGATCGCGCGAAGACCGATCAGGCCATCGATCGACATGGTGTCGCCGAGGTCGAACCCGTACTTGAGCTGCGCGTAGGCCGCATACGCCTTTTCGTTTGCGGTGAAGTTCTCGGTCGGGTTGAACGCCGGCAGGCCTTCCGGCGCCTGGAAGAAGGCGCGAAGCTCCGGCAGGTTGTCGCGGATGCTGGCCGACGAGATGCCGGCAAACGTCCGCACGCCGAAGGTGTTGTTGTAGGTGAAGGCCGGACGCGTGTTCTGGACCGTGACCGGCAGCGACGAGATCGGGATGCGCAGATCGGGCACGAGCGTGCCGTTGATGGTGTTGACATAGGGAGCTCCACGATCACGGGTGGCGTCGCGATCGTTGTAGCGGACACCGACCTGAATCCGCTTCAGGAAGCCTTCATCGAACTCATACTGCGCGTCCGCGCGGCTCTGAATGTCTTTGCCGCTGACGACCAGATACTCCTGGAACAGGCCGCGCGCGATGTAGTTCGAGGGATCGGTGGCGTCGAAGTTGAGGAAATTGAAGCTGGGACCCCCGTCCGTACCCGGTGAGTCGAAGACGACGTTGCGGGCCGGCGAGCTGCCGAAGGCGTAGTCGATGTTGACCAGATCGAACGTGTACTTGCTGTCCGTGTAGGCGATATCGCCGGACAGCTGAAGGTTGCCGCTTTTCCACACCGCGCCGCCGCCCGCCTGAAAGGTGTCGGTCTTGCCGTTGGCGGAGGTGTAGTAGCCGTCAGGCGCGCTGGCCCCTACGACCGTCGCACTCTGCGCCACCGTCGGACGGTCGGCACGGGTGGTCAGGTTGTCGAGCCGGAAGTCCGCGCCGCCGAAGATCGGCACGAACATCCACTGATTGGTGTCCTTGCCCCGATAGCCCTGATAGAGGCCATCGATATAGATCTCCAGGCCTGCGGCGGGACGCCACTGGAACGCGGCGTTGGCGGACGGGCGATAGCGATCGCCATTGCTGGTGAATCGCCCCTGCGCATCGGGATAGCGGACGCCCGCCACCGATGCGTTGGCCGCGTTCGTCGTGCCGATCACGACGGATTGCTCGCGCGTCGCATCGAGATAGTTCAAACCCACATAGGACGCGTTCACCAGCAGGCCCATTTCGCCCAGACCGGTCTCCCACCGGTCGCTGACCAGCAGGTTACCGTTCCAGGTCAGGCGGCCGGAATGCTCCCAGTTGACCCCGTTCAGCGATCCCGACATCTCGAAACCGTTGAAATCGAACGGTCGCCGGCCACGGACATTGACCTGGCCGCCGATGCCGCCCTCGATCAGGTTCGCCGTGCCGTTCTTGTAGACTTCCAGCGCGGCCACGGTGCCTGCGGGGAAATCCTGAATGGCCACGAAGCGGCCTTCGGCGGTGAAGATCTCCCGTCCATTATAGGTCGTACTGATATCCGGCAGGCCGCGGATCTGGACGCCAGCCGCTTCGCCCGCGCCGCGCGTCACCTGAACGCCGGACACGCGCGCCAGCGCGGCAGAGGCGAAAGTGTCGGGCAGCTTGCCGATATCCTCTGCCACGATCGCATCGACGATCCCGTCCGAGTTGCGCTTGATCGCCTGGGCGGATTGCAGGCTGCGACGGAGGCCGGTGACGATGATCTCTTCGTTTTCGGTCGGACTCTCCTGCACCGACGGCTGCGGTACGGATGGGTTCGCGTTCTGGTCGGACGCGGTGGTTGGTTTGGGTAGATCCTGGCCCTGGCCGGCGCGTACCGGCGCATTGGCCTGGGATTGGGCGATCGCCGGCGCTGCGGCGCTAACGGCAAGGATCGCTGCGGATGCGCGTAGAGCTGTTTTGACCTTCATGGTCCTCCCCCTTCGACATGTGGATCCACGGTGTTCCGTGCAGATCGGTGCAAAATACCTAGTACAAAATCTGCTAAAATGCGGTCGAACAGGAGGCAATAGCGTGGATCAACGATGAGGCGGGTTTCGCGTCATTTGACTCTTGTCCGACAATTATGTTTCCGGGTGTTGCAGTTTGGCCACGGTGTCCGGACGGGCGCGCCGTGTTCAAATCCATGCACTCGCAGACGGTTGAAGGCATTGCGGGGGCTGGAAGCAGTTAAATCGAAAACGGCGATGGCTAAGGGATTCGAGTGGAACAATGTGGTTCGACAATCCGACAAACCGGCGACATTATAGGTCCGAAGCGCGGACGGGATCGTTTATGTCGGACACAGTCGGGTGTCTTGTCGAACGTCACTCCGTCGCGCCCCGCGCCCTCCAACCACGGAGGGGTGGGGAAAAAGCCGAATAGGGAGAGTGGGATGCAGCGAAGGTCCGGCAAGCAAGATCCTGGAACGACCATCCTGCCTCCGGGCTCGCCGTCGAGAGCGACCGGATATTGGCGGAGCGTCGATATGAAGATGGTGAGGCACACATTGTTCGCCGCGGTCGCGCTGTGCGCCATGACCGGTCAGCCCGCGGCGGCACGCGGGCGCTGGACCGAGGCGCAGGCGAATGACTGGTACGCTCGCCAGCCATGGCTGATCGGCTCGAACTTCGCACCGGCAACCGCCATCAACCAGCTGGAGATGTGGCAAGCGGCGACGTGGGATCCCAAGCGCATCGATTACGAACTGGGGCTGGCGCAAGGCATCGGCATGAACACGATGCGCGTGTTCCTGCATGACCAGTTGTGGCAGCAGGATTCGGAAGGGTTCAAACGGCGGATCGACGAGTTCCTGACGATGGCGCAGCGCCATGGAATAAAGCCGCTGTTCGTGCTGTTCGACAGCTGTTGGGACCCCGATCCACGACTGGGGCCGCAACACCCGCCGATCCCCGGTGTCCACAATTCTGGCTGGGTGCAGGGGCCGGGAATGGCCGGACTGCGCGATCGCAGCCGCTATCCGCAGTTCAAGGCCTATGTCCAGGGCGTGATCGGGGCTTTCGCCAACGACGATCGCGTGCTCGGCTGGGATCTGTGGAACGAGCCGGATAACGGCGCCGATCAGTACAAGGGGCAGGATGGCAAGGAGCCGCTGGTCCGTGCACTGCTGGCCCAGGTTTTCGAATGGGCGCGCGACGCCGATCCGACCCAACCGCTGACCTCCGGCGTCTGGCTGGGCGATGACTGGACGCCCGGCGGCAAGTCGTCTCCGATGGAGAAGCTGCAACTCGCGCAGTCCGACGTCGTCACGTTCCACGATTACAGCTGGCCCGAGACGTTCGAGCGGCGGATACGCCAGTTGCTGCCCTACAAGCGGCCGATCATCTGCACCGAATATATGGCGCGGGGCAACGGATCGACGTTCGACGGGTCGCTCCCGATCGGCAAGCGATACAATGTCGGCATGATGAACTGGGGGTTCGTCGACGGGAAGACGCAGACGCGCTTGCCGTGGGACAGCTGGCAAAAGCCGTATGTGATGGCCGAGCCGACGATCTGGTTTCACGAGGTGTTCCGGAATGACGGCACGCCTTACCGTCAGGCGGAAACCGACCTGATCCGCCGACTGAGTGCGGCGCCGAAAGGCGTGGTGCCGGCCGCGACCGGCCCCGTGCCCGAGCCGCGGCGACCGCGCCGGAAGTGACGGGGCAGAGGCGGGCCATGCGGCACTGGTGGATGGCGGCGCTGCTGATGGCGGGTGCACCCGGCGCGGCGCAGCAGCGCTCACCGGAGGGCGACGTGTCGCCGGTCCACGATCCGGTGATCATCCGGGAGGGTGGCACCTATCACGTCTTTTCCACGGGATTGGGGAAGGGGCCGCACGGCATTATCGCTTCGCGCACTTCTGCGGACCTGACGACCTGGCGCCTGGGTGCCCCGCCGTTCGATCGCCTTCCGGACTGGGCGATCAGGGCGGTCCCCGGCGCCACCAACATGTGGGCTCCGGACATCGCGCGGGTGAATGGCCGTTACCGGCTATATTATGCGGTATCGACGTTCGGATCGAACCGCTCGGCGATCGGCCTGGCAACCAGTCCGACGCTCGATCCCGCCGCGCCGGCATATGGCTGGCGTGACGAAGGGCTGGTGGTCATGTCGCAGCCCGGCGACGACTTCAACGCGATCGATCCTGCGTTCGTGGCGGACGGGCAGGGGCGGCACTGGTTGTCCCTCGGTAGTTTCTGGACCGGGCTGAAGCTGTTCGAGCTGAACCCGGCGACCGGCAAGCTGCTCGATCCCAAGGCCGCGCCTCGCACGATCGCGGCGCGGCAAGTGCCCCGCGGCGCGCCATCGGCGATTGAGGCGCCCTACATTTTCCGACACGGCGACTATTACTGGCTGCTCGCTTCCTATGATTATTGCTGCAAGGGGGTGAACAGCACCTATTACACGGTGATCGGCCGGTCGAGGCGGGTGGAGGGACCCTATCTGGGCAAGGACGGGAGCTCGATGACGCACGGTGGCGGCACGATCCTGCTGCGCGCCGACCTGCAGGAGAAGGAGGGGTTCCGCGGCCCCGGGCATGCCGGTCATCTTCGTGACGCCGACGGCACCGACATCCTGGTCTATCACGCCTATGATCGCGAAAACCGGGGGGCACCGACGCTCCGCATCGCGCCGCTTCGCTGGGGCAGCGACGGATGGCCGACCGCGATACCGCAATGACGAAGGAGATGTCTGCCATGGATCATGTATCGCGGCGCCTGTTCCTGGCGGGGGGCATTGCCATTGCCGGCGCCCCCGCATGGGCGGCGGTGCCCGCCGGGCGCATCGTCAATCCGCTGGTCCGCCAGCGTGCCGACGCGCAGGTGTTCCGCCACGTCGATGGCTGGTACTATCTGACCGGCTCGGTGCCCGAGTACGACCGGGTCGTGCTGCGGCGATCGCGCACGCTCGCCGGCCTGACCTCGGCGGAAGAGAAGGTGTTGTGGCGGCATCAGGCGAACGGGCCGATGTCGGGCTTCATATGGGCGCCGGAGCTGCATCTGATCGACGGCAGGTGGATCATCTACTTCGCCGCGGGCCCCAGCGGCGGCGGCGAGGACGTGTTCCGCATCCGTACGTACGCGATCGTCTGCGACGGGCCCGACCCGATGGCGGGCAAATGGGCGGTTCTGGGGCAGCTCCAGACGCCGTGGGACAGCTTCAACCTGGATTCGACCAGCTTCGTCCATCGCGGCACCCGCTATCTGGCCTGGGCGCAACGCGAGCCGGGGATCGACACCAACAGCAACCTCTACCTGGCGCCGCTCGCCACGCCGCTGACACTGGCGGCGAAGCCGTCGCGATTGACGGTGCCGACCCTCGCCTGGGAAACACAGGGGTTCAAGGTGGCGGAGGCGCCAGCCGTCCTGGCGCGGAACGGCCGCCTGTTCATGACCTATTCCGCCAGCGCGACCGACGCGCGTTACTGCATGGGCATGCTGACGGCGCGAGCGGACGCGGACATCATGGATCCGGCCGCCTGGACGAAGTCGCCGACGCAGGTCTTCGCGTCCTCGGCAGCAAACGGCGTCTGGGGCCCTGGACACAACAGCTTCACCGTCGACGAGCGCGGTCGCGACATGCTTGTCTATCACGCGCGCGACTATCGCGAGATCAAGGGCGATCCGCTGTTCGATCCGAACCGCCACACGCGTGTCCAGCCGATCGCCTATCGACCGGATGGCAGCCCGGATTTCGGCGTACCGGCGAAGAACGGCCCGCTTGCGTAGGAGGTGCGGACGATGAAGCGCGTTGCCGTCATCGCGGCAGCAATGCTGATCGCTGCGGCAGCGATCGGGGCGCGGGCGGACGCGCCCGTCGTCCCGACCAATCCGCTGCTGCCATCCGGGCCCGACCCATGGATCGTGCGGCAAGGTGCGACCTATTACTACATGAGCACGCTGGGCGATCGACTGGCGATCAGGCGGACGGACGACCTGTCGCGGCTGGACCGGGCACCGGAGGCCATCGTCTGGACACCGCCGGCCACCGGGTCCAACGCCCGGTCGATCTGGGCACCCGAACTGCACCGCATCGATGGCCGCTGGTTCATCTACTACACCGCCGCCGCCAGCGATCATGACGATGATGCCCATCGCGGCATCTTCGTGCTGGAGAATGCATCGCCAGACCCGACCAGGGGCCGCTGGATCGATCGCGGCCGGATCGTGACGCGCTGGCCCGGGATCGATGCCACGACCTTCGAACATCGCGGGCGACGTTACATGGTCTATTCACCCTATGTCGGGCCGGACAGCGTGCTGGCCATCGCGCCGATGCGGGATCCGTGGACGCTGGACGGACCCGAACGGATCATCGCACGTCCCGATCGCGACTGGGAACGGCAAGGCGGACGGCAGATACTGGAGGGACCGGCGTTCGTTCGCGGCCCGTCCGGCCGATTGTTCCTGACCTACTCGGCGAGCGCATGCTGGTCGGATGGCTATGCACTCGGCCTGCTGAGCGCCGCCGCCGACAGCGATCCGCTCGATCCGTCGGCGTGGACGAAGTCGGCAACGCCCGTGCTGCAAAGCAATCCAGCAGGACAGGTGTTCGCGCCCGGTCACAACGGTTTTTTCACCGGCCGGGACGGCAGGACATGGACCGTCTTCCACGCCAACCGCCGGGCGGGGATGAAGTGTACCGTCGCGCGGGCACCTCATGTCCAGCGCGTTCGATGGACGGCGAGCGGCGATCCCGTGTTCGCACCACCGATGACGGGGCCGGTCGGCGGGTCGGGCGAGGATTGATCGCCCGACCGCGACGGGTGCTTCAGGCCTTCTTGGCGGTCAGATGCGCACTCAGGTGCTTGTTCATCTCGAACATACTCGCCGATTTCTTGCCGAAGATCTTCTCCAGCTTGGCATCGGCGTTGATCTGGCGGCGGTCCTTGGCATCCTGAAGATCATGCTTCTTGATGTACTCCCATACCTTGCTGACGACCTCGCTGCGCGGCAGATCGTCCTTGCCGACGATCTCGGCCAGGTCGGCAGAAGGTGTCACCGGCGCGGTGATACCACCGCGGGCCCCGCCGGCGGCCTTGCCGGTCGCCTTGACCTTCTTTTCGGCTGCGACCGTCTCGTCCTTGCCGCGCTTCTCCGCCGATCGTGCCATCCTTCGCTCCCATGACTGCTTGCCCGATCCGCTTCGGGCTCACCGGTATAACGCGCAGTTTCAGCATTTGTCGCCACCTGAAATAGTGACATGGGGCTGCGCGTCGATCGGGGCATCGTCTCTGGTGCCGGGATGGACGCTCCCAACGGCATCAGTGTGTCAGAGTTGAGGTTGGGGCAACACGATCGCCAACAATTTCGGCGAGCGGTGCTTGGACTTCAACAACCCTTTCTATCCTTGGAAGACGTTCGAGCGCAGGGTGTTCCTTGTGTGCGCGGACGGCTGAGATTCGGAGGATTGCCCCTCCGCGTGCCAAGGAGCGGAACATCGGCGCTGCGGGCAGCGTGTACGATCGAGGAGTTGAGATGAGCGACACGGCCGCCCCGGAGCATGGCTGCTCCTTCCACATGATCGATCGCCGCGCGCTGCTCGTGGGGGGCAGCGTCCTGGCGGCCGGGGCTGCTTCGATCGCCACCGCGGCCATGCGGGTGCCTGCTGCATCCATCCGCCCCTTGCCGCTGAAGGACGTCCGCCTCACCCCTTCGATCTGGGCCGACGCGGTGGAAGCCAATCGAGGCTACGTCATGTCGCTCGAAGCCGATCGACTGCTCCACAATTTCCGCAAGGGAGCCGGCCTGCAGCCGAAAGGGGCGATCTATGCCGGTTGGGAGGACCAGAGCATCGCCGGCCATACCCTGGGTCACTACATGTCGGCGCTCGCGCTATTGTATGCACAGACGGACGACGAGGCTCCGCGCAGTCGTTTGCGCTACGTCGTCTCCGAACTGGCGGAGACCCAGGGCGCACACGGCGACGGTTATGTCGGCGGCACCACGATCGAGCGCGACGGCAGGACGATCGACGGCAAGGTCGCCTTCGAAGAGCTTCGCAGACGCAAGATCAGCCCGAACACGACGGTGCTGGGCGGCTTCAACGACAGCTGGGTACCGCTATACACCTGGCATAAGGTTCATGCCGGCGTGATCGACGCGATCCAGATCGCCGGGATCCGCGAGGCAGAGCCGGTCCTGCGCGGCATGAGCGACTACATGGTCGCCGTCTTCGCGCCACTGTCGGATGCCGAGGTCCAGACGGTCCTCGATCAGGAGTTCGGTGGCCTGAACGACAGCTTCGCGAATGCCTTCGCCGTGACGGGCGACGATCGGTATTTGATTTTCGCCAAGCGACTGCGTCATCGCAAGGTGCTTGATCCGCTCGCCGCAGGCCATGACGAGCTGGCAGGGCTGCACGCCAATACGCAGATACCCAAGGTGATCGGGCTGGCCCGGCTCTACGAGCTCGATGGCGATCCGCGCGATGCCGACGCCGCACGGTTCTTCCATCGCACGGTGACGGAGAACCACAGCTACGTGATCGGCGGGAACTCTGACCGTGAGAGTTTCGGCACTCCGCGGCAGCTGTCGACGCGGGTGTCCGATCGCACGTGCGAGCACTGCAACACCTATAACATGCTGAAGCTGACCCGGCATCTGTACGGGTGGCAGCCCCGCGCCGATCTGTTCGACTTCTACGAGCGCGCACACCTCAATCATGTGATGGCGTCACAGAACCCGAAGACCGGTGCCTTCGTCTATTACATGCCGCTGAGCTCGGGCGCCAAACGGACCTACTCCTCGCCAACCGACCATTTCTGGTGCTGCGTCGGCTCGGGAATGGAGAGCCACGCCAAGCATGGCGACTCCATCTACTGGGAGGATGGCTCGACACTGTACGTGAACCTGTTCATTCCTTCGCGGCTGGACTGGACCGAGCGCGGGCTGCAGCTGGAGATGCACACGCAGTTCCCTTACGGCAGCACCGTGAAGCTCGTCGTCAGCCGGCCGGCGAAGGAACCGCTTGCCATGGCGCTGCGCGTGCCGGCCTGGGCGGCCGGTCCGAGCATCACGATCAACGGTGCTCCAACCGCGCTGACGCACCGGAACGGCTACGCAATACTGGCCCGGCGATGGCACGCCGGAGACACGATCGAGCTAAGCCTGCCGATGACGTTGAAGGTGGAGGCCATGCCGGACGATCCGCGACTGGTGGCGTTTCGCCATGGCCCGGTCGTGCTGGCGGCCGATCTCGGCGATGAGACAGGCGTTTGGCATGGCATCGCGCCTGCGCTGCTGACGCGTGATGCCGCCGCGGCGGTGCGCGCGGTGGAACCTGAAAGGCACGTCTTCGCGGTAAGTGAAGCCGCGCCGACGGCAGTCACCCTGCGGCCGTTCTTCGATCAATATGATCAGCGAACGGCAGTCTACTTCCCCCTGCTGGACAAGCCGGAATGGGATGCGCTCGCGACGGCGCACGCCGCGGCCGAACTCGAGCGGAAGGAGGTGGAAAGGCGGACGATCGACCTTCTGCAGCCAACCGATTCCGCGCAGGAGCGTGCGCATAGCCTGACGAGCAAGGACACCGAGATCTGGTCGTACGGTGGCCGGGGCATGCGTATGGCCTGGTACACGCCCGGCAGCTTCGTCGAGGCGTCGCTGAAGGTCGAAGACGGGCCGATGGTGCTTCGGGCGTTGTATTGGGGCGAGGATGTCGGCCAGGACTTCCTGATCGAGGTGAATAGCCAGATCCTTGTCCGCGAGAAGCGCGCAGTTCGCCCGGTGAAGCGCTTCGTGGCAGTCGAGTATGCCTTGCCGCTGGAACTGACTCGTGGGCGCGAGCGTGTCCGGGTGCGTTTCACCTCGGCCGGCTCGGCTGCATCGGTTTACGAACTGAGGACCGTTCGGCCGGTGTGAGCCGGTGGCGGTACTAGTCGGCTGGTCGTTCCGAGCCAACCGTGCGCCGATGCCCCCCCGCACGCAGCGGGGGGGTAGGGAAAGGTCAGAAGCGGGCGCGGACCCCGAACAGATACCGTGCGCCGGTATTCTGGAGCAGCAACAGCCGCTCCTCGCGCACCGAGTAGTCACGCACGTACTGGTTGGTGATGTTCACCCCCTGCACGTATACCTGGAACTGCTCGTTGATGTCGTACGCGATGCTGGCATCGAACTGGCCATAGGCCTCGCGATTTTCGGGGCGGGATGCGGCGCCGAAGCAGGCGCGCTGGAACGACGAGCGCCAGTTGTACGAACCGCGCGCCTGAATGCCGAACTTTTCGTAGAAGACGCTGCCATTCGCCGAATGCGGGGACAGGCCGTTGTAGCCGCAATCGAGCGCCGACGCGCCCGCGCCCCGCTCGACCGAGCTGGTGACATAGGTGTAATTGCCCGCGACGCCGAAGCCGGAGAAAATGCCGGGCAGCCGATCGAGCGTATATTGTCCGCCGATCTCGACGCCGGCAATCCGGCCCGACTGGCCGTTGCGGGTGCGAGTGTCGAGGAACTGGCGCCCCGCGAACTGCACGGGCAACGTCTGGGTCTCGAGGAAATCGGAAAAGTCTTTCACAAATCCAGCAAGACTCAGATAACTGACATCGGCCAGATAATATTCGAGTGACAGGTCGTAGTTGGTCGACTTGAACGGCTTCAGCAACGGATTGCCACCGCCCGACGTCGCGTTCGTGATCCGGCCGCTGTACGAATTGTCGGTACCAAGCGACGTCAGGGTCGGGCGCGTCACCGTTTTTGACAGGGCCGCGCGCAGGAATACCTTCGGCGTGAATTCGTACTTGAAGTTCGCCGATGGCAGGACGTTGGTGTATTCGTTGTCGATCTGGATCGCTTGCGCCGGGCCAAAGTTAAAGTTCAGGTTATCGTCACCGGGATTCACCGTGATGCTGATGATCGGTTGTCCGAAGCCGCGTGACGTGACCTTGGTGTTGACGACGCGAACGCCGACATTGCCCGACCATTGGTCACCCCCGAGATTGGCGTTGAGATAACCGGCCAGTACCTTCTCCTGCACGTCCAGCCGCTGTGCGGGGCGATTGCGCAGGCCATATGGACCGCCGTCCAACGCCTGAACACGGGTTGCCTCCGCTGCCTGCTGCGCTGCCGTGCGCCCCTGTCGTGGAATGGCCAGGATCGCGGGCTGCGAGATATAGGCGAAGATGTCGGCCGGGTTGAACGTGAAGAAGTTGCGCGGGATCAGTTCGCTGCCCGATGCCTTGGTCAGATATCCGTCCAGTTCGTACGCCTGCACCAGATTGGCCGGGATGCTGACCTCGTAACCGCAATAGGTGCAGACCGAGTCCGAATTGTCGGCGATGTCGCGCGTCTTGCGCCGCTGGTTATAGGCGGCGCCGAAGCCGAGCGACTTCAGGGGACCGTATTCAGCCTTCCAGTCGCCGTCGGCGTGGAATTCGATCCCCTTGTCCTTGACCTCCACCAGCTGGTTGAGCGCGTAGTGCGCACGCAGGATGTTGGGATCGGTGATCGGCCCCAAATTGGACGCGGTGGGGATGTCATTTTCGGGCGTCAGATCGAACCGCGGCGATGTCTGGGCCAATGTGCCGACGACGACGAACTGGTGCGGCTGTTCGCGGGTCGCCTGTGTGGCGGAGACGTCGACCTTCAGCTTCAGGCGATCGGTGGCGTCCCAGGCCAGATTGGTACCGAACTGATAGCTCTCGGTATTCCGATCGTAGGTATAGACGATGTTGTCGTTCTGCGAGAGCGTCACGCGATCGTCGGCCAGCGCCGCCGCCGTCAGTGCCGGATTGGCAGCCAGGAATTGCGAGCCAGGTCGGTTGAATCCGGTGACCGTGCCGTTGGTATCGGTCTGCAACCCGATGAAGCGCGGCGTGAAGAACAGGCCGAAACGGCGAATGTCCTGAGAGACGTTGAATTTCGAATAGATGCCGTCGACGGTCAGCAGGAGGTTGTCGTTGATCTGCGACTGGATCGCGCCCGCGATGTTGATCCTTTCGCGGGTGTTGCTCTCGCGGTTGAAGTTCAGGTCGCGGGGCGTGTGGATATCGCCGCTGGTCGTCAACGCCGCGGCGGTGAGGCCGGTGGCGGTGGCGGGTGCGTTGATCAGCCCCTCCGGCCCCAGGATCCAGCCGCCGATATTGACGAAATCATTCTGGCTCTTGCGATTGGTGTACGATCCGGACAGCACGACGCCGAACGTCTTGTCATCGTTGGTCCAGGACGTCACCGCGGACAGATCGGGGCTGACCTTGTCGGCCAATGTATCGTAGATCCCGCCAGCGGCCGCCGAGAGGTGAAAGCCGGATTTGCCGTCCAGCGGTCGTGCCGTCACGACGTTCACCGTCGCGCCGATGCCGCCTTCCTGCAGTTGCGGTAGCGACGATTTGTAGACGTCGGTGCGCTGGATCATGTTGGACGACAGCACGTCGAACGAAAATTCGCGACCGTCATTGTCGGTCGCCATGATGCGGCCGTTGACCAGGACGGTGTTGAACTCCGGACCCAGCCCGCGAACGGTGATGAACTGTCCCTCGCCGCCGCTGCGATCGATCGCGACACCGGTGATACGCTGAAGCGATTCCGCCACGTTGTTGTCGGGAAACTTGCCGGTATCCTCGGCCGAAATCGAATCGACGATGTTGTCGGCATTGCGTTTGGTGGCGACGGACGACCGCAGGCTGCTGCGGATGCCGGTGACGACGATGTCCTCGTCGGACGCGGCTTCTGATGGCCCCTGGGGTTCGGCCGGCGCATCCGCCTGAGGTGTGCCGGTCGCAGCGACCGAATTGGCGTTGGATTGCGCGGTTGCCGGCACCGTCAGAAAGGCGAGCACGGTGGCACCTGCCAACAGATGAGCTTTCATATCCCCTCCTCTTATGTGAGCTCGTAAACTGCTCTCGTTAGAAATATCTGGTAAGAGTATTGATATGTCAATCGGGGGTGTTGGGAGCGGCCAGATAACATCGTGCTGGACGGCGGTGCGTTGCAGCATTTCACAAAACGCTGTTCTGTCTGCAATTTTCCTAGAATTTGACGCGATGCAGCGGACCTAGAGCAAATGCGATGATGTTTTTTGTCCGATCGCCATCGACATTAGTAGGTGTAGTGATACTATTTTGTGACAGGCTCGGGCACCCGCTGGTCCAAATTTCGCGACCATCGCTGATGTAACGGACGAGCCAAACGGGAGGGCAAAGATGAACGGAGCACAGATCAATCGCCGGGGGATATTGACCTCCGGGTTTGCCGGGGCGGCTGCGTCGATGGTGCTGCAGGCGATCGCTGAGGCGCAGGTGCCGGGCAGGGGGGTGCTCGCTCCAAGGCCGCCGATGGGCTGGAACAGCTGGAACAGCTTCGCGACCACGATCACCGAGGCGCAGGCGCGCGAAACGGCCGCGATCATGGCCAGCAAGCTGCTACCGTTCGGCTACGACATCTTCACCGTCGACATCCAGTGGTACGAGCCGGAGGCGTCGAGCTACGAGTATAATGGCAACCCGGTGCCGGCAATGGATGGATACGGCCGGCTGATTCCCGCGCCGAACCGCTTTCCGTCGAGTGCGGACGGATCCGGTTTCACGCAGCTGGCCAGTGACGTCCACCGCATGGGGATGAAGTTCGGCATCCACCTGATGCGCGGGATCCCCCGGCTGGCGGTGAAGAAGAATCTGCCCATCCTGGGCACGAAGTACCGTGCCGCCGACGTCGCCGATACGACCAGCATCTGTTCGTGGAACCCCGACATGTACGGCGTCGACATGACGAAGCCGGGCGCGCAGGCCTATTATGACAGCGTGTTCAAGCTGTACGCCGACTGGGGCGTCGACTTCGTCAAGATGGACGACATGAGCCGCCCCTATGACGCGCACGCGCCTGAAATCGAGGGCGCGCACAAGGCGATCGTCAACACCGGTCGTCCGATGATGCTCAGCCTATCGCCCGGCGAGACGCCGGTGATCCGCGGCGATCACGTTCGCCAATATGCCCAGATGTGGCGGATCAGCGATGACTTCTGGGACGAATGGGCGATGCTGGAGGCGCAGTTCACCAGGCTGGAAAACTGGAACACATGGCGCCGCCCGGGCGCTTGGCCCGATGCCGACATGCTGCCGCTGGGCCGACTGGCGCTGGGCAAGCGCGATACGAAGTTCACGCCCGACGAACAGCGCACACTGATGACATTGTGGTCGATCGCCCGCTCGCCGCTCATCATGGGCGGCGACCTGCGCTATCTCGATGCGCCGACGCTCGCGCTGCTGACCAACCGCGATGTGCTGGCGGTCAATCAGGCGAGTACCGACAATCGTCCGCATTTCGTGCAGGACGGCGCCCGCATCTGGTCCGCTCGGCCGGAGGGAAGCCAGGACCGCTACCTCGCGCTGTTCAACACCACGGACAAGCCCAAGGAGGTAACGATCGCCCTGCGTGATTTAGGCAAGTCGGGACCGGTCGCAATCCGCGATCTCTGGTCCGGCCGCGCCGCCGGCACCGCCCGTGGCCGCATCACGCGGACGGTATCGCCGCATGGCGCCGAACTCTATCGACTGACGTGATGGTGTCCTTGCGGTATACACTGACGGTGACTGTCGCTCGTGGTCGCCGCGGTGCTATGCTCCATGCGATGACGCTTCCAGTCAGCGGATTATGATGTCGGAAGGAGCGATGACCGGTCCAACGGACGAAAAGAAGCCGGCGCAGTCCTCCGGGCGACGGTTGCGCGGCGCGGTGGCGCACACGCTGGGGCGGGCGATCCTGGCCGGTGATTACACGCCGGGCGATGCGTTGCCGGGCGAACTCGTCTTCGCGGAGTCGCTCGGCGTTTCGCGTGGCGCCTATCGCGAGGCGGTTCAGGCGTTGATCGCCAAGGGACTGGTGGAAAGCCGGCCCAAATCGGGCACCCGCGTTCTGCCGCGGCATCGATGGAACATGCTCGATCCCGATGTGCTCGCCTGGGCCTTTGCGGACGAACCCGACATGCGATTGCTCCGCAGTCTGTTCGAGCTGCGCGCGGTGGTGGAACCGGCTGCGGCGGCCTTCGCGGCGGAGCGCCGCGACCGTGACGATTTGAAGACGCTGAAAGATGCGCTGGGCAGGATGCGTCGCCACACTCTGTCGAACGATGCGGGACGGGCGGCCGACCGCGAGTTTCACGCCGCCATCCTGACAGCATCGCGCAACGATGCCCTGATAACGCTCAGTGCCGGCATCACCGCGGCCGTCGAATGGACGACCCAACTCAAGCAGCGCGACCGCGCCCTGCCGCGCGATCCGATGCCCGAACATGTCGCGGTCTATGATGCGATCGCCGACACCGACCCTGCAGCCGCCGCGGCGGCGATGCGCAAGCTGGTCGATCTTGCGCTGGCAGATACCCGTGCTGCGCTGGAACGACCCGTCGAATGACCGTCTGGATTGACTTGCTATCCTGCTTCGCTGGCAACGAATGCCGGATCACGACGCACGGGCGGGTCGCCTTGGCCGCGTTGCCGATGAGCAAGTCCAGTGACAGCATCGGCGGCTATTACCAGCACGGTACGGCGCGGGAACGAACCCTGCATCATACGATCTCCGGCAGCTTCGCCAGATGCTTGTCGAGCGTGATCGGATATTCCCGAACTCGAACTCCCGTCGCATTATAGACCGCGTTGGCAATGGCCGGTGCGACGCCGGAGATACCAAGCTCGCCTACGCCCTTCGCCTTGACGGGCGACATGGTCGGATCGGTTTCTTCCAGGAAGACCACTTCCTGATGCGGGATATCGGCATGGACCGGCACTTCGTATCCGGCGAGGTCGTGATTGACGAAGAAGCCGAAGCGCTTGTCCACGGCCAGCTCTTCCATCAGCGCCGCGCCCGCGCCGCCGACCATGCCGCCGATCACCTGACTGCGGGCAGTGATGGGATTCAGGATGCGACCCGCGGCGCAAACGGCGAGCATCCGCCGGATGCGGATTTCACCGGTATAGGCATCGACCGCGACCTCGCAGAAATGGGCACCGAAGGTCTGCTGCGAGAAGTGCTTGGACAGGTCGCCATATTCCATCTTGTCTTCGGCCGTGATCGCGCCGTCCTTCGCGGCCTGCGCGAGCGACGCCCGGCGATTGCCGGCACGGACCTCCCCGTCGACGAACTCGGCGTCGGCAGAGTTGAACCCAAGCTTTGCCGCCACGGCGTCGCGCAGTTTGACGCACGCGGCATAGGCACCGGCGGTGGCGGATGCGGCACCACCCTGTCCGCCGCCGCCAAACGCTTCAGGGAAGTCCGAGTCCGCGAGCTTCACCACGACGCGGTCGAGGCGCACGCCCATCATTTCGGCGACCGTCTGGCCGATGATGGTGTAGCTGCCCGTGCCCATGTCGGTCATGTTGCTTTCGACGGTCACGATCCCCTTGCCGTCGAGCGTGACACGGGCGCCTGCCGGGATGATCGGCGCGCCGCGGATCGCGGATGCCATGCCCATGCCGATCAACCAGCGGCCTTCCCGGCGACTGCCGGGCTTGGCCTGGCGCTCCTTCCAGCCGAAGCGCTCGGCGCCGGTGCGCAGGCAGGGGACGAGCTGACGGATCGAGAAGGGGCGCGGCGTTTGGCCTTCCTCGCCGGGCACGACCTGGGTATCGTTGATGACGCGCAGCTCCACCGGGTCCATCACCAGCTTCTCGGCCAGTTCGTCCATCGCCACTTCGAGCGCCATCAGGCCCGACGCCTCACCCGGTGCGCGCATGGCGTTGCCTTCGGGCAGGTCGAGCGTCGCGAGCCGGGTCAGGTTTAGGCGGTTGGCCCCTGCGTAGAGCAACTGCGTCTGCGCGGCTGCGATTTCCGGACCGCCCCCCGGCAAATTGCCCGACAGGGTTTCGTGGCCGACCGCGACCAGCTTGCCGTCGCGCCCCGCCGCCAGACGAACCCGCTGGATCGTGGCCGGGCGGTGGGTCGTGTTGTTCGGCATCAGCGGACGCGGCAGCGCCACCTTCACCGCACGGCCGATGGCGCGAGCGCCAAGCGCCGCGAGGATCGCGTCCGAACAGACGCTACCCTTTCCGCCGAACCCGCCACCGATGTAGGTCGCGACGATGCGGATCTTTTCCTGCGGAATACCGAGCTTGTTGCCGAGGTCACGGCGCGCCCACCCCACGATCTGCTGCGCCGACCATATTGTCAGGTGGTCATCGTCCCAGCGCGCGATCGTGGCGTGCGGCTCCAGCATCATGTGGCTGTGGTCGGGGGTGGTGTAGGTCGCATCGACCTTCACGGGGGCCGTCGCGAATGCCTTGTCGAAGTCACCGATTAGGATGTCCAGCTGACGCTGATGCGGCTTTGCGCCGGCGCGCGCTGCGGCTAGGTCGAACGCGCCCTGCGCGCGCGCATAATCGACGTGGATCAGCGAGGCGGCATGGCGCGCCTGTTCGAACGTCTCGGCGACGACCAGCGCGATCGCCTGATGATAATGCTCGATCTCCGGTCCGGCGAGCGGCTTGGCGACGTAGAACCCTGCCGTCTGGATCGGACCGGCATTGTCCGCCGTCACGATCGCGAGGACGCCGGGCGCTGCTTTGGCTTCGCCCACATCCATCGACGAAATGCGGCCCTTCGCGATGGCTGAGCCGACGATATAGCCATAGGCGGCGTTCGGCGCGGCCTCATGGTTCTCGTAGGAATAGACTGCACGTCCGGTCGTCTTCAGCGGACCCTCGATGCGCGTATGCGGCTTGCCGACGACCTTTCCCTGATCGATCGGGTTGGCGCCTGCTGGCGTGTCGAACTTCATGCTGACTTGCCCTTTGCAAAGGTGAGCTTCAGCTGCCGGCGCAGCGCATCGAGCAGCGTCGCACGGGTATCGAGCGTGAGGTCATGGCGCCTGCCATCGACGGCGAGCAATACCGGCATGATCGCGGCCTGGACTGCCTTTGCAGTTTTCGCTTCCCCGTGCGGAGCCACCACCAGTGTGGCCGCGGCGGGCCTGCCGGCGAAGACTCGTCGGCTCGATATTTCCATCTCGACCATCATCGCCGCTCTCCCGTTACAGCTTGTCGTATAAGTCTTCGGCGACCGGTTCGAGCCAGGTCACAGACGTTCCGTCCTGCGCTTCCGACACCGCGACATGCGTCATCTCCGTATCGCGGGCCGCACCATGCCAGTGCTTGACGCCCGGCGAGATGAATACGGTGTCGCCCGTCGCGATCGGCTTTGCCGCTTCGCCGTCGACCTGGACCCATCCATGCCCAGCGGTGACGATGAGCAGTTGCCCCAATGGATGCGTGTGCCAGTTCGTATGTGCCCCCGGCTGGAACGTCACCGTCGCACCGCCAAGGCGCGCGTCGCCGGTGCCTTTGAACGGCGACGTGACCGACACGCCGCCGGTGAAATAGTCGGCGGGACCAGAACTCGGCTCCTGACCGGGATGAATGACCTGGACGTCGGACATGGCGGCAACGTCCTTGTTGGCGAACACTCTGCCCGCGACGCCGATGGCGGCGTTCGCCTTTGGCCACCCCGCGTAGAAAGCGAGGTGGGTCATCGCCTCGACGATCTGCGCCTGGGTAAGGCCGTTGTCGACGCCGCGTTGAACGTGGAAGGCGAGCTGGTCGCCGTCACCACCTGCCGCGAGCGCGGCGATGGTGACGAGGCTGCGATCGCGGGGCGACAGATCGGTGCGTCGCCACAATTCGGCGAACACGACGTCGTTGGTCAGCTGCGCGAGTTTGGGTGCGATCGGCGCGAGCGTCGTCACGACAGTCGCAGCGCGCGCGGGATCGGACGCGGGGAGCGGCGCGGTGGTCGGGGGAATGGCCGTGAACGACGCCGGATCGACCTGGCGCGCGGTGAACACCTTCTCGACCTCATTCAAGGCCGACACGGCGTTCGGCCATCCGGTGTAGAACGCGAGCTGCGTCACCATGCCCGCCACCTCTGGCGGCTTGACGCCGTTATCGAGGCCGCGGCCAAGATGGCTGGCCAACTGAGCGCCCTTACCGGTCGCGATCAGCACCGACAGGGTGACGATGCTGCGATCGCGTGGGCTGAGTTCGGGACGGACCCAGACGTCGCCGAACAGCACCAAGTCAGTATAGCGCGCCAGTGTCGGTGCGATCGTCTGCATGTTCTTCGGCGCGACCGACGGTCGGTCCTGAGCCTCGGCCGGCACAGCCATCGCCAGCATTGCAGCAGCAGCGGCCTTCACCGTCTCTTCTCCCATTCTACCCTCTCTTTTTCTCCGCGGGCCGATGCCGGAACATCACCCGGAAATGACAATCCGAGCTTCCATTCGCCGAGCCACTTCACCATCGCCGGAACGCGATGGTCGAAGAAGCTGCTGGCGTTCTGATCGAGCGTTGCAATGGCCTCGAGGTCGCCGGCGTCGGGGTCGAAATCGAAGATGTCGGAGTGCTGCGCCATGCGCTGCTGGTCATGGGCGTGGTCCTTGTTCGGTGCAGCCAAGTCCTGATCGGTCAGTGGCATGCCCGACGCCGCCAGGGTTTTCCTCAAGCCGCTCGAGCTTGGTCGTACCGGGGATCGGCACGATCCATGATATCTCGAGGCCGCTGCGATCCTGTGGGCGCTTCTGCAACATCACATCCTGCTTCACCTATGGGTTCAATCGTCTGAACCGTGAAGACGACCATGTAACCTGCGGCACCTGTACGGATTAGACGGGGTAAATCGCTTGGGCTTATGACTTCAGATCATGAAACTCATGGTGCTAAGTCTGACGTGAAGCCTGAGGGCAGGGGTAAAGTGGCCATGTCTGGCTGGGGTTAAAGAGCGCGGCTTCATCAGAGCCGCGCCGAAACACGGCCTCTCACAATCTGCGCTCATCATATCGACGCAGCGTATGAAAGGGAGGGGGCTGCGGCTCGAGAGCCACTACGCATGGTATTGGTGAGCTGCGGATTGATCAGCGCTGATTGACCTTGGTGATCGCCAACTTGCCATGCGGCACGATCAGCGCTGCCGGTTGCCCTCCTCACGCTGCTTCGCTGCGCGCTCCGTCAGCGTCTTCAAGGTCTCGTCAAACCGGCCCTCGCGCTCGGCCTGTCGCAGGAACTGCACTTCATCGACCAGGATCTCGGGCGGAGTCGATTGCCGGCCGAACTGCGCGGCGACAGCATCGGCGAACGCGTCGAGCGGCATGTAGCCCGGACGGTTCGCCTGCCCCGGCGTAAGATCGGTCTGCACGCCCGGCGGCGCCAGCTCGATCACCTCTACCTTCCCCGCAAGCTGGGTCCGCAACGAAACCGTATAGGAATGGATTGCCGCCTTGGTCGCCGAGTAGGTCGGTGCCGCCACCAGCGGCACATAGGCGAGGCCCGAGGTGACCGTGACGATCGCGGCATCGGGCTGTCCTGTCAGATGGTCGATCAGCGCGTTGGTCAGTCGGATCGGGCCGAGGACGTTGATCGCGAGCGTGGCTTCAGCATCGACCAGGCTGCGCCGCTTCGTCAGGTCCTCGAACATCATGATGCCGGCGTTGTTGAACAGCACGTTCAGCGACGGGAAGTCCGCCACGACTTTATCGGCAAACGCGTCGACGGCTTCGGCGTCCTCGACATCCAGGGTCATGATGTGGATTCGATCGCGTCCCTTCGCCGCTTGTTGCAGCGCTTCCGGTCGTCGCCCGACGATGATGACGGTGTCGCCACGGTCGTGGAAGCGGTGGGCGAGTGCCTCACCGATGCCGCTTCCCCCACCCGTCATCAGGATCGTGTTGCCGCTGGTCTTCATGGTCGATCGCTCCGCACCGGGACATGTTCGCCGGTCCAGAATGATCGCCGCACCGAATCGTTCATCGATGCTCCGGTACTTGCGACGGCTGAAAACGACTGACCGGCTCTTATGTGGGCTCAAACGGTCGTGGATGATCGGTGCCGGGTCAATGCGGCGCCAACCCGCTTTCGAAGCCGGTCTTGTCGTGGAGCGCGAAGCGATCGACGAGGTCGGCGCTCGCACGGTTGTAGCCGACGACGTCAACTTCGCGTCCGTCCCGACGCAGGCGGCCGACGACCTTGTCGAGTGCGCCGACGCCCGAGATGTCCCAGAAGTGTGCGCCGCTGACGTCGATCAGGACATGTCTGGCGGAACCCTCAGCCTGGAAGGCGCGGGTAAAGCGGTCGACCGACGCAAAGAAGATCTCGCCGGTGACCCGGTAGGTCTCGCGTTTGCCGTCTGCGCTATCCTCTCGCTCCACGGCGAACATTCGCTGCACCTTGCCGGCAAAGAAGATGCCCGACAGCAGCACGCCGGCGAACACGCCCAGCGACAGGTCACGGGTAGCCACGACGACCACGACCGTCGTCAGCATGACGATGGAGGAAGTCGGCGGGTGGCGCCGGAGGTTGGCGATCGAGTTCCAGCTGAACGTTCCGATCGACACCATGATCATGACGGCGACCAGCGCCGGCATCGGCACGCGCCCGACGAGGGGGCCTAGCACTGCCAGAAGGAACAGCAGGAACGCGCCCGCCACGAAGGTGGAGAGCCGCCCGCGACCGCCCGAGGTCACGTTTATGACCGACTGGCCGATCATCGCGCAGCCACCCATGCCCCCGAACATCGCGGCAACGATGTTCGCACCTCCCTGGCCGGCACATTCCACGCGTTTGGCGCTGTCCGTGTCCGTCATGTCATCCACGATCTGCGCGGTAAGCAGAGACTCGAGCAATCCGACCGCGGCCATCGTCAGCGAATAGGGCAGGATGATCCGCAAGGTGTCGAACGTCAGCGGCACATTCGGCAGGGCGAGGCCGGGCAGCCCCTCCGGCAGCTTGCCCATGTCGCCGACCGTGTTGACCGACAAACCTAGTCCGATGCTGACCGCACTCAGGATGAGGATGGCGACCAGCGGCGACGGGACGGCCTTCGTGATGCGTGGAAAGCCGTAGATGATCGCGAGCCCGGCCACGACCATCGCATAGGTCTGCCAGCCGACGTTCGTCAGCTGCGGCAGCTGGGCCAGGAAGATCAGGATCGCGAGCGCGTTGACAAAGCCGGTGATGACCGATCGTGAGACGAACTGCATGACCAGATTGAGGCGCAGGAGCCCTGCGGCGATCTGGATCATTCCCATCAGGATCGTCGCGGCGAACAGATAGTCGACGCCGTGATCGCGAACGAGCGGGACGACCACCACCGCGACCGCGGCAGTCGCGGCCGAGATCATGCCCGGGCGGCCACCGATCAGCGCGATGGTGATGGCGATCGCGACCGAGGCGTAGAGCCCTGTGCGCGGGTCGACGCCCGCGATGATCGAGAAGCCGATCGCTTCGGGTATCAATGCAAGCGCGACGACGATGCCGGCCAGTATGTCGCGGCGAGCGGCGGCACCGTCAGCGAACCACTGGCGGCGATAGGATGTAAGATCGAACTTCATGGGAATTCCACATCAGGGCACATGGCGCAGCTGGTCAGCGCGTAGGGGTTGCATGTGTGATGTTGTCCGGCGGATTGGCGGCCGGCATAGCCACCCGGGGTCTCACCGGGTCCTTGCGATTGCGGATGCTCTTAGATGAACTCGCTGGTAAGGCACAACCAGCGTCCCGGGCTATTTGGCGTTGGTTTCTCCGCAGGCGGAATGAGTGTCCTAATTCAGGATGCACGAACTTGCGGTTGAAGGCCGACGTCCGGCCTTTCACCGGTCGCTCCGTTGCTGCGGCATCGCTTCAATGACAAACTGAGCCAAAGGGGCAGGGGGACGTAATGATCTGTCTAGCGTTGTTGGCGATCCAGGTTGCTCCTGCGAGCTTCGATGCCGTTGCGGCTGCGCCAAACAGTCATCGTATCCTGCTGGAGGACGACAAGATCCGCGTCGTGCGTGTCGAGGTGGCGCCCGACGTGACGGAACCTGTTCACGATCATCGTTGGCCGAGCGTGATGTATTTCGAACAGCCCCAGCCAATCACGTACATCACCTACAAGCTGATCGAGGGCCGGCCGGTCGAGACCGGGCGTTTCGATGCGCCTGCGTGCGCCAAGTCTCAAACGGAAAGAGGTGATCCGGAAGGATTGCATGCCGTCATGAACCGAGGATCCGCGCCCTTCCTTGCGATCCGGGTCGAGTTCAAGAACAGTGTCGTGCCTGCGGGAGAATAGTGCGGCGCTATAGCGACGGCATGTGAGCGGCACGCTGGCCAGTTGCCTTCATCTCGGCCCGGCATCGGTCGATGCCCGATGCCTCGTTCCAGCGGCTATAGGCGGAATGGATGGTCAGGGTTGGGTGGGCTCCGATTAGATCGAACGGCTGGTTATGTTGAGCGTCGCTGCAACTCTTCGAAGATGACAAGCATGTCATCTCTGCATCACGGCCGAGATGCCGCCATAAAGCCTCCCAGCATAATCCTGTTCTATAGCTGTATCTTCTTTGACACGCTTCGGTGGCAAAACGATCGTTCGCGAGATTAGGACACGGAAGCGACTTGCTTAGGATTATAGAGCCTGATTGTTTCTGGCGGTCGGAAGGGTGAATGACACCCTCCGGGCGTTCAGGGGACATAATCAATGCGCACCAAATCGCCGCTTCATCTCGGAGTTCCCTGCGCTGCGCTGTGCATCGCTATCATCGCAACGCCCGCCGTCGCCCAAGATGCCGACGGGCAGAATGCGGGCGTGCAGGAGACGGGCGCTGTCCTCGCGCAAGCGACGCAACCCGAGTCTTCCGGCGAAGACATCGTCATCACAGGATCGCGTATCCGCCGCGATCCGCTCGATCAGGCCTCTCCGGTCATCACCGTTGACGATGCCGCCATCCAGCGGACGGGCCTGACTTCGATCGCGGATGTTCTTCAGCGGCTGCCCAGCGCCGCCGGTGGATTGAACACGAAGGTGAACAACTCGGGCAATCTCGGCAATCCGCCAGACGGCGGCGGCGTCGGTGCGGGCTCGTCCGAGATCGACCTGCGCTATCTAAGCGCCAAGCGGACGCTGGTCCTAGTCGACGGCCTGCGCTTCGTCAACGGCACGAGCGGCAGCGGCATCCCGGCGACCGTCGATCTCAACACGATCCCCGCCAGCATGATCGACCGGGTCGAGGTGCTGCAGGCGGGCGCGTCTCCGCTCTATGGGTCCGATGCGATCGCCGGCGTCGTCAACGTCATAACCAAGCAGCGGCAGCAGGGCCTCCGCCTCGCCGGGCAGTTCGGCACCTTCCGCGCCGGCGACGGCCACACCTATAACGTCGATGCGAGTTACGGCATCCAGAGCGACCGGACCGGCAGCAGCCTGGTGTTCGGTGCCAGCTATGTGAACCAGAAGGCGGTGCGATCGGGTGATCGCGACATCTCGCTGTTTCCGAATCCCGGTCAGACGGCGTGTACCGATCCGATCGGCGGCTGCAGCAGCGCGGCGGTCAACGGTCGTTTCCTGACCAGTTTTGGCAACCAGACGATCAGCAACCCGCCCGACAACAATCCTACGCTGGCTGAGTTGAGGGCGTTCACCGCATCCGACCGATTCAATTTCGCACCGTTCAACTATATCCTGACACCGTCGGAGCGGTACGGCGCATGGATGAGCTTCCGGCAGGAGCTGGGCGGCGGCACCAACCTGCGGGTCAAGGCATCCTACAATCGGCGAAATTCCGAGAACCAGGCCGCGTTCGAGCCGCTGTTCATCGGGCCGGACGCCGGCAACGGCGCCGGCAGCCTGTTCGACACGCTCAGCATCGATGCGACGAACCCGTTCAACCCGTTTGGCGTGACGCTGGAATCGGGGCTGAACCCCAACGGCACCGCCAACGGGCGCGCGCCCAACTATTCTTTCGTTGCGCGGCGCCTGGTCGAGGCCGGGCAGCGAACCTTCAACCAGCGCGTCGATACGTTCTCCGCCACCGCCACCCTCGACGGGTCGTTCGACGTCGCTTCGCGCAAGTTCTATTGGGACGCCAACGCCGCCGTCGGCGTCAACGACGCGCACCAGAGCTTCACCGGCAACGTGCGTGCCGATCTGGTCGCACTGGCCATCGGGCCGGTGGCGAACTGCACCGGTGCGTGCGTGCCGCTGAACCTGTTCGGCGGCGCTGGATCGATCACGCCGGCAATGCTGAATTATATTGGCTTCACGCAACGCGACAAAAGCGACCAGCATCTGTGGGACTACACGCTGAACGTCAGCGGCGACCTGCTCGATCTGCCGGCCGGGCCGCTCGCGATCGCGGTCGGCTACGAGCATCGCATCCAGAGTGCCAGCTTCGATCCCGATCCGATCGTCGCGGCCGGTCTTGGTGCCGACATCCCCGCCCAGCCGGCACGCGGCCGGTACAATTCGGACGAGGTCTATGCCGAGCTCCGGATTCCGATCCTGAAGGACGCGCCGTTCTTCTCTTCGCTCGAGGTCGACGGGGCGGTGCGGCACGCAAGCTATTCGCTGAGCGGCAGCAGCACCACCTACACGGGCACCGGCCTGTGGAAACCGGTCGAGGATCTGCTGATCCGTGGCTCCTACACCACCGGGTTCCGCGCGCCGAGCCTCGGCGAACTGTTCGGCGGGCGCTCGCGGTTCGATCTGCCCGTGAACGATCCGTGCTCCAGCGCGTCGACCGGCCTGTTCCAGACCAATGCAACGGTGCGGGCCAACTGCATTGCCGACGGCGTGCCCGCCAATGGCAGCTACGCCGAGGAGCCCGGCCAGCTGCCGGTCATCACTCAGGGCAATCGCGATCTCGATCCCGAGAAGTCCCGCAATATAACCGCTGGGATCGTCTATGCGCCGCGTTGGGCGCGCAGCGGCGGCTTCGCGAGCCTCTTCAACATCGAGGCCAACTATTACGACATCCGGGTCCGGAAGGCGATCGCCGCGTTCGACCCCAATGCCACGCTGAACAACTGTGCGTTGGGCGGCGACGCAGCGAGCTGCGCCCTGGTGATCCGCACCGCCAATGGTTTCATCAACGCGATCAACGGGACGTTGCAGAACCTGGACAGCATCCGCACCCGCGGCATCGACCTGACCGCCAATTATCGGTCGCCGCAGACCAGCGTCGGTAGCTTCGGCCTGTCGCTGAACGCCACCCGGCTGCTAAAATACGTGCTGTCGGCATCGAACGGCTTCGTCGTGCTCGATCGCAAGGGCACCGAGCGCGGCAGCCCCGATCAGGCGTTCCCCAAGTACAAGGGCAATGCGACGATCGATTGGCAGTCCGATTGGCTCGGCGCTTCGTTCACCGGCCGCTATATCGACCATGTCGTGGAAACCGGTGCCGACAACCGGATGAACAGTCGTCTGTATGGCGACATCCAGATCCGAATCACGCCTCTGTTCATGGGTAAGCGCTTCGGCATCGCCGCGGGCGTGAACAACGTCTTCAACTCTGATCCGCCGGCATGCTTCAGCTGCAGCCTCAACAATTTCGACCCGACGACCTACGACGTACCGGGACAGTTCGGATATCTGAAGTTGAGCGTCGGTCTGTAAACAGAAGACGGGCCGGTCACTCACCGGCCCGTTGTCTGGGTGTGCGATCAGCCATTCGAACACCTGCTGGCGGGAAGGCAACGATGCCGGCGGAGCCGATGCCCTAGGACCGTTGCAAGCCAGCCTTCCATAATAAGTGCCACGTGGCCGTTGATAGCGAACATCGCCGGCTCCGATCGAAATGCGATCCAGCGTGTTCGCCGCTAGCGCATTTTCCTTTTAACGGATCATGTACAAGAAAGTGGGTGCTGAG
>NZ_JBDFMC010000003.1:0-20970 GCF_047238005.1 Sphingomonas phoenicis
CATGACCGGATCGACCTCGCTCGCTACCAGCACGAAATCGCCGGTGATCGCGGCCTTGCCGCCCCCGGTCGGCTGGAAGTTGATCGCGGTCGCGGTTCCCATCGTGGGCGGCGTGACCATACCGGCATCCATCAACCTTTCCGCGCGCGGGAAGCTGTATTGGAGGACGCCGCCATTCGGCTTGCCCTTGGCCCCCATCACGCCGTCAAGTGCGGCCGTGTTGAGATCGACGGGCGGCGAGCTGCCGGCCCCGGCTGAGGGCGGTTGCGAGTCCCTGGACGGCGCGGCGAGCGGGGTGCGGCTTTCCGCCAGCGCGGCGCGCAACGCGGTCGCGAGCTTCACCGGGTCGCCATGCCCGGCGATGTGCAGGTACATGGTGGCGGGCGCGGAGCGCAGCAGGTGATTGTGGAGCGCGGTGATCGTGAAGCCGCCGGCCAAGAGGCGGCTTATCACCGGGTTCACCTCCTCGTGCGTCAGCACCAGGTCGCCCATCACCATAGTGTCGTCACCCATCGGCTGGAACGCCGCCCAGGAGCCGAGCGCCAGTGCTGGCTTGATCGCCACGCCGTCGAGAGTGACGTGCAGGTCGGAGCGCGGGAAGCCGTAGCGATGGACACCGCCCGCCTGTTCGGTGCCCGGTCGGCCGAGCGCAGCATCGACCTTGTTCCAGTCGGGCGCGGCCCAGGCCGGGGCGGCGAGCGCGGCGAGAACGCCGGCCAGAAGGGGTTTCATCATCCAATCTCTCCTATCATCAGCGCCGGCACGGATAGGCTTCGCGCAACGCGACGGTCTCCCCGCGCTGCGCGTGCGCCGCGGTAGGAGCGATCCCGCCCGAGACGAGCAGCGCCAGCATGGTCCCGGTCAGACGTGACATCGCCCTCTCCTCGCGCGTTCGCCAACCCAAGCATGTCTATGGTTGCATGAACGATGATGCAACCGTTACACTCCAAAATCCGGATGATACAGTTATGACGAACGCCGAACCCAGCCCTTGGTTGCTGTTGATCCCGCAGCTTCCCGCCAAGCCCGCCTATTTGCGGGTGAAGGTGTGGCGGCGTTTGCAGGCGATCGGGGCCGCGCCGCTCAAGAACGCGGTCCACGCGCTCCCCAACCGCGCCGACACTCGCGCGCTGTTCGAGGATTTGCACCGCGAGATTGCCGACAATGGCGGCGAGGCGCTGATCCTAGAGGCGCGGCTGGTAGGTGGCATCGGTGACCCCGAGCTTCGCGGAACTTTCGACGCGGCGCGCGATGCCGATTACGAGGAGCTGGCGCGCGAGGCGCGGACCTTGGCGGAAGGCGAGTATGTTCCCCCCGGCGAGGTTCGCCGGTTGCGCCGCCGGCTGGACGAGATCGCCGCGATCGACTTCTTCGGCGCGCACGGGCGGCAAACGGCCGAGGCGGCGCTTGCCCCGGCGGAAGCCCGGGCGGGCCAGCACCCCGACGTGACCGGGCCGGGCGCGCCCGAGCTGGCCCAGGCCGAGCTTCGCGGGCGCACCTGGGTCACGCGCGTCCACATCCACGTCGACCGCATCGCGTCAGCGTGGTTGATCCGGCGCTTCATCGACCCGGACGCGACCTTCAAGTTCGTGGAGGGCAAGGGTTACGCCCCCGAGCCCGGCGAGCTGCGCTTCGACATGGCGGACGCCGAGTTCACGCACGAAGGCGACCGCTGCACCTTCGAGACGCTGGTGTTCCGCCGAGGGCTCGACGGCGACCCGGCGCTCGTCGCGCTGTCGGAGATCATCCACGACCTCGACATCGCCGACGACAAGTTCGGCCGGCCGGAGACGGCCGGCGTCAGCGCGCTGATCGAGGGGATATGCGCCGCCACGCCCGACGACCCCGACCGGCTCGCGCGAGGCGCGGGCGCGCTCGACGGCTTCTACGCCCACTTCACCAGGCGACGAGGAGAATGACGATGGAGGCGACCGCGACCGCGCCGATCGCAGGCCCGAGCCCGCGGGATCACGGCATCCCCTTCGGCGAAGCGCTGCGGGTCTGGGCCAAGGTTGCCGCCTTAAGCTTCGGCGGCCCGGCCGGCCAGATCGCGATGATGCACCGCGTGCTGGTCGAGGAGCGGCGATGGATCGGCGAGGAGCGGTTCCTTCACGCGCTCAACTATTGCATGTTGCTGCCCGGCCCCGAGGCGCAGCAGCTCGCCATCTACATCGGCTGGCTGCTCCACAAGACCAAGGGCGGGCTTGTCGCTGGCGCGCTGTTCGTGCTCCCCGGCCTGGTCGCGATCATGGCGCTGAGCTGGGTCTATGCGCTGTTCGGCAACGTCCCCTTTGTTGAGGCGCTGTTCTTCGGCTTGAAGGCCGCCGTGCTCGCGATCGTGCTTCAGGCCGTCGTGCGCATCGGCTCGCGCGCGCTGAAGAACAACGTCATGCGCGGGATCGCGGCGGCATCGTTCGTGGCGATCTTCTTCCTTGGCGTTCCTTTCCCGATCATCATTCTTGCGGCCGCCATCGCCGGCTTCCTTGGCGGGCGCGCACGCCACCCCGCCTTCATGGGCGGGGGCAGCCACGGTGCATCGGGCGGCAAGATCGTCCGCGATGCCGAAACCGCGCTTGGCGAGCACGTCCCCGACCACGCCCGCCCCAGCCTCGCATGGTCGCTCCGGATCAGCGGTGCGCTCCTCGCGCTGTGGCTCGCGCCGATTGCGGCGCTGCTCGCGTCAGTCGGACCGGGCAATGTGTTCACGCAGATCGCGCTGTTCTTCTCCAAGATGGCGGTGGTGACGTTCGGGGGCGCTTACGCCGTGCTCGCCTATGTCGCTCAGCAGGCCGTCGAAAACTACGGCTGGCTTCGTCCCGGCGAGATGCTGGACGGACTTGGCATGGCGGAGACGACGCCGGGGCCGCTGATCATCGTGACGCAGTTCGTCGGCTTCATGGGCGCGTTCCGGCAAGCGACCGGCTTGCCCCCGCTGCTCGCCGCCACCTTGGGGGGCTTGCTCACGACCTGGGTGACGTTCGTGCCTTGCTTCCTCTGGATCTTCCTGGGCGCGCCGTTCATCGAGAAGCTGCGCGGTAACAAGGCGCTGTCGGCCGCGCTCGCCGCCATCACCGCAGCCGTGGTCGGCGTGGTGCTCAATCTGGCGGTGTGGTTCGCGCTCCACACCCTGTTTCACCAAGTCCGCGCCCTGCCGATCGCCGGCAGGACGCTGGACGTGCCGGTGTTGTCCACCCTCGACCCGGCCGCGCTAGCGTTGACCGTCGCGGCCCTGGTCGCGATGTTCCGGTTCAAGTCGGGCGTGATCCCGACCTTAGGCGCGTGCGCTGCGGCGGGCGTCGCGCTTCGCTTGTCCGGGCTCGCTTAGAGCTGGAGCCCGAAGCGCGGCCCCACCCACGTCATCGCGAGGTAGAGCGCAACCGTGAGGAGACACCCCGAGGCGAGCGCCAGCCAGAACGGCGCGCCGCGGTTGAGCATCGCCGCAATGAGTAGGAACATCGGCAAGGACGGCAGCACGTACCAGAAGGTCGCGCCGGCATGGGCCGCCATGCGCGCCCGATCGTGCGTGTCGCGCCAGAGCCAGATCATGCCCAGCACCGAGACGAGCGGGAGCGAGGCGATCAGCGCGCCGAAACCGGGGCTGCGCTTGGCGATCTCCGACACGGCGACGATGATGACGGCCGATATGCCGGCCTTGAGAAGCAGGTAGAGCATCAGCGCACCTCGACCGTGAGGTGCGCCAGCTCGTGAACCGGCGCGAGCCGCTGGCGGACCAGCTCGCCATTCCGAACGCCGGCGACGCTGACGATCGCCGCGTGCGCTTCCGGTCCGACCTTCCAGACGTGCAGGTCGGTCACTCGGGCGTCGCCGGGAGCTTCGACCAGCTCGCGCACCTCGTCGGCGACATGCGCGTCGGTGCGATCGAGCAGGACGGCGGCCGTGTCGCGCATCAGGCTCCATGACCAGCGGGCGATGACGACCGCGCCGACGATCCCCATGACCGGGTCCATCCAGACCCAGCCGAGATACCGGCCGGCGAGCAGCGCCGCGATGGCGAGGACCGAGGTGAGCGCGTCGGCGAGGACATGAACATAGGCCGAGCGGAGGTTGTTGTCGCCGCCGTGAGAGCCGTGGGCGTGCGCATGATCGTGCCCGTGGTGATGATCGTGCCCGGGCCCGTGCCCGTGATGGTGGTGACCGCTCGAGAGCAGAAAGGCGCTGGCGATGTTCACACCTAGGCCGACGACGGCAATGATCGTGGCCTCCCCGAATGCGACCGTGATGGGCTGAAACAGGCGCAGCACCGATTCCACCCCGATCCCGAGCGCGATCAGGCCGAGCACCATGGCCGAGGCGAAACCGGCGAGGTCGCCAACCTTGCCGGTGCCGAAGCTATAGGCCGGGTTGCGCGCGTGACGCTTGGCATACGCATAAGCCGCCGCAGCGACCGAGAGCGCGCCGGCGTGCGTCGCCATGTGGAACCCGTCCGCGAGCAGCGCCATCGAGCCGGTCAGGTATCCGGCGATGATTTCGCCGACCATCATCACGGCTGTGAGTGCGACCACCCACAGGGTTCGGCGGGCGTTCTCGTCGTGCGAGCTGCCCAGGAAAACGTGATCGTGGGCAAAGCGGTCGATTTCGGAAGCGGTAGGCATCGAGCACAATCCTACTTGGCGTAACGGCGGATCACCGCCAGCAGCTCGTCGGCTCCGTGGGCGCGCTCCTCGTCCGTCAGCCCCGACCGAGCAACGTGCGCTTCCAGGTGTTCGGCGATAATTTCGTCCATCAGCCCGTTCACCGCGCCGCGGACGGCCGCGACCAAGTGCAGAACCGTCGCGCAGGAGTCGCCTGACGTGAGGCCGCGTTCGACGGCCCCGACTTGGCCGGCGATACGACGCACGCGTGCGATCAGGTCGGCGTTGGAACCGGAGAGATGAGCCATATACCCCCCTCCCCTATGCCGGGCAGATCGCAAGAACAACCCGGCGCATTACCGCTGTTCAGAAAACGGCCGTTTGATGCACACCATCGGCAGCAGCAGGAAAGCTGGCGTTTCGCGGCATTGAATTGTTCAATAACCCGTGCGAAAAACTGCGATCAGAAAACCCCTGTCGCAGGTTGAATGTTGAACATGGCTGCCACCCCCCTGCCCGGCCAGGCTGGCACACGTCGGATCGGATATGCGCGCGTGTCCACCGCCGACCAGGACCTCGCTCCGCAACTTGACGTGCTGCGCGCCAAGGGATGCGAGCCGATCTATTCGGAGCACGCATCCGGCAAGCACGCCGACCGGCCCGAGCTGGCGCAGGCGATGAAGGCCTTGCGTGCCGGCGACACGCTGGTGGTGTGGCGGCTCGACCGGCTTGGCCGATCGCTCCCGGACCTGATCGCGACAGTGAACGAGCTGGCAAGCCGCGGCATCGCGTTTGAGAGCGTCACCGAGGCGATCGACACGACCACGGCATCAGGCAAGTTGGTGTTCAATATCTTCGCCAGCCTCGCTGACTTCGAGCGCCACCTTATCGGCGAACGTACCCGTGCCGGTCTGGCGGCAGGGCGCGCCCGCGGACGCATGGGCGGGCGCCCCCCTGCCCTCACCTCCCGGCAGCTCCGCGAAGCCCGGTTGCTGTTGACCGACCCCGACGCGACCGTGACAGCCGTAGCCGAAAGGTACGGCGTGAGCCGCACGACGCTCTACAAGGGATTGCGGGAGCTGGCGGACAAGGAGGCGGCGGCATGAGGGCCGTATTCATCCGTCACGGGCAGAGCACCGGCAACGCCGGCGTGCCCTGCCATGACCTCGCATCCATCGAGCTGACCGAGCTGGGATGGCGTCAGGCGCGGGAGGTAGCGCGGGCTTGGACCGAGACGCCCAGCCTGATCGTGACCTCTCCCTATCTTCGCACCCGTCAGACGGCCGAGGCGACGATCCAGCGCTTTCCGGTCGTCCCGGTGGAGGTGTGGCCGATCGAGGAGTTTACCTATCTCCAGCCCTCCCAGTGGAACGGCACACGCAGCAGCGAGCGAATGCCCCATCTGGAGCGGTACTGGACCGACGCCGATCCCGCCTATTGCGACGGGGAGGGTGCGGAGAGCTTCGGGGCATTGCTTCGCCGTGCTGAAGCGGTGCTGGCACGGCTTGCCGCCCTGCCCTCCCCCGGCCTCGCCTATGTGTTCAGCCACGGGCAGTTCATCCAGGCGGTGCGTGCGGTCGTGACAGAAAGCACGCTGGACGATCGTGGCAAGATGCTGGGCTTCTGGCGAAAGGGTGAGCCGCCTGCGATCGGCAACGCGGAGCTGGTGCACTTCGCATTATCGGATGCAGGTTGGAGCCACGAACCACCGGGCGCGAGTCACAGCAGGGTTGTGCCATTCTGATATTGTGCATAACGTCACAGTATCAGAAATGAAGGTGTGCACACGTGCAGATTATCACACTTGCAGCGCAAAAGGGCGGAGTCGGTAAAACGACGCTGGCAGTAAATCTTGCGGTCGCCGCTCAGGCGGCCGGGATCAGGACGGCGCTGTTTGACCTTGATCCGCAGGAAAGCGCAACGGCGTGGAGCGAACGGCGTGAGGCCGAGCTGCCCCATGTGGAGCCGATCAGCGCGCGCCGGCTCGACCAAGCGATAGATGCTGCCGAAGCAAACGGGTTTGCTCTGACCATCATCGACACGCCACCGGCTGCCGGTGCGGAAGCCGCAGCCGCAGCCCAGCGCGCGGACCTCGTGGTGATCCCTTGCCGTCCCTCGCTTATCGACCTGGATGCGATCAAGCGGACTGCCCAACTCATCACCAGCACCGGGCGGGCAGGCGTTGTTGTGCTGAACGCCGCTCCCCCAACTGCGTCCACATTGCTGGACGACGCGCGGACACTTGCCGAAGCGACCGGCCTCCGGGTTGCGCGCACCGTTCTACGAGAGCGTAGCGCCTATCGTGCAGCTTGGCCCTACGGGTTGGGCGTCATCGAGCATGAGCCAAAAGGCAAGGCTGCCCAAGAGGTTGCAGCCTTGCAGAAGCACCTCCTTGATGATTTGATAAATTGCACACCTGCAAACGTGAAGGCTTGAACATGGCGAAGCGGACATCTCTGTTGGCCCCGGCAGTGGCGCCACAAACCCGTCGCGAGGCAGAGGCGGATAATTCGCCGATCGCAACTCCGGTGTCGTCGGCGAGCAGCGCCCGATCGAGCGGGAAGCGGCCAGGCAAATACCATCTCGGTGCCTATTTCGACCCGGCGGACCCCACGGCCGAGGCCTTCCGGGTCTTGGCGGCACGAACGAGGCGCAGCCATCAGGACCTTCTCGCCGAAGCGATCAGCGAACTGGTCGCCAAGTACGATGCTGATCGGCAATTTGGCCGTGCGTGATAGTGTGCACACCTGCACATCCCCAAGTGTGCAGGATGGCAGGATTGATGCTGCATGACCAAACGCCCGAACCCTAATCCTGAGTTCGACCTGTTTATCCCGCTGATGGGCGATCTTCCGCTGAAGGACCAGCGGGAGACGATGGAGCGGCCGTTCTTCTCGCTTCAGAAGCGCAAGCGGGTGAAGCCGATCGAATATAGCAGTCCGGATGGCGAAACGTGGGTGAAGATCGAGGCGATCCCGGCATATGGCATGGCGACGATATGGGACGCCGATATTCTCATATGGGCAGCCTCGACACTCAACCGGATGCGGGAGCAGGGGGTCAACGATCTTCCGCGGACGCTTAGAACCACGTCCTATGACCTGCTAAGGGCGATCAAGCGCGACACTAGCGGCCGGGCCTATCAGGAGTTGCAAGCCGCGCTCCAGCGGCTTCAGACGACCTCCATATCGACGTCTATCCGTGCGCCGAAGCGGCGCACCAAGGCCGGCTTCAATTGGCTTGACAAGTGGACGCTGGAGGTGGACCCCGACACGGATCAGCCCCGGGGCATGACAATCACCCTATCGGACTGGGTCTATGAGGGCATCATGGGAGAGCGGTCGCTGCTCACCATGCACCAGGACTATTTCCTGCTGACTGGCGGGCTAGAGCGCGCCTTGTACCGCATCGCACGCAAACATGCCGGCAACCAAAAGGGTGGGTGGACGTGCCGGGTGGAGGTGCTGCGCGACAAAACCGGCAGCGACAGCAAGCCCAAGGAGTTCAACAGGATGCTTCGCAAAGTCGTGGAGGCCGACCAGCTTCCCGATTACACTATGGAGATGGCAGCCACGGCAGACGGCAGCCCTGCCGTGTTGTTCCGCCTACGCGGCGAAGCCGAGGCACTGGCGCTGGCCGCTAGGTTGGAGGCCGAGCAAGAGCGGCGGAGCCGAGTCGAAGCCGATCGACGCCGCGCGGCCGAGGTGGACGATCTTATGGACAAGCTCGCTCGCGGGCGCTGACTATCGTGGTTTCACACACCGGGGTGCCACGAGGAAACTCATAGGCGCTCCAAGCTGGCGCTCCACACATAGTCAGGCAGCCGTATTCACAGTCTAGATCGAACTTAAATTGTCGTGGGATCACACACCGAAGCGTCGTGGGATCACACACCCTACTATCGTGGGATCACACACCGAATCACGTGGGATCACACACCGGGGGTTCCCGGAAGGCCGCAGGAAACGTGGGTTTTTTGGCCCATTTTCCAGCCTTAACCTTCTTAACGATTCCTATTTAACAGAATCTCTTAACCCACCAGCACTCCGCACCCGGATAGCTCGAAGACATTGCGGAATTGACCCTACGGGCCAATGCGCCTTTGTTTCGTGCCGGCTATCGCCGTCACAAGGGCGGCCTATCGGCCGCAGGCTTCCAGGAGAAGCAAAGCGGATCGGGCGGTGTGTGCCTGTCAGCGTTAGGCCCGGCGGACAGGGCAGGTCAGGCGATATCCCAAAGCTCACCGTTGCACCTTGCCGGTGTGTACGATCACGCCGGATCGAACAGGCGGGCGAACTCGCGCTGATCGTAATAGCGGATTTTCTTCGCCCAGAGCGGGCGTTCGCCCTGCCGCAGCAGCAGAAGGGTGTCGGCGGGCATCCGCATGATTTCGTCCGGTGTCACCAGCCTGCGCGCGGCGACGTGGCCGCTGACGCTGGTGGAATGGTCCGGGCTGTCGAACCAGCTCGTTTTCTGTGACGTGCTGGCGGTCTCATATTCGATCGTGGTGTCGCCGATCGTGCGCGAGAGCATGTCGGCCGTCGCATGATCGTTGACCCCGAATGTCTGGACCACGCCGGCATTGGACAGGAAGGTGCCGGCGCGTTCGCCATAGAGCGCGCGGAGCTGGTGCATGTCCTGAAGGATCGGCCAGAGCTGGAGGCCATAACCCGCCATCAGCCCCATCGCACGTTCCACCGGCTCCAGTCGGCCGAGGGCTGCGAACTCATCGAGCAGGAACAGCACCGGGCTTGCCGGGCGGGCAGGGGATCGCGCCATGTCGGTGACGGCCTGCCCGACCAGCAGCCGCAGCCAGCGCGCATAGGTGTCGAGCCGATCGGGCGGGAGGCACAGGAACACGGTGCCCGGCCGCTCCTTCAGGTCCGCGAACCGGAAGTCGGATGCCGAGGTGCTGTCCACCAGGCGCGGGCTGTCCATGAAGTGGGTGTGGCGCTGCGCCGAGGAGAGCACGCCCGCAGCCTCCCGGTTCGACTTGCCGAGCTGGCGATTGGCGGCGCGCGCGATGAGGCCGCCGGCGCTGGTGCTGGCCTGCATGTCGGCGAGCAGCGTGGCGAAGCCGGCGGGATCGCGGGTGAGCTTGTCGCGCACGGTCGCCAGCGTGACGCGGGCAGGGGGCTCGTGGACGACGGTGTGCAGGATCACGCCGGCGATCAGCGCCTTGGCTTCCTCGTTCCAGTGTGCCTCGCCCGATTGCCCCGGTGCGTCATGGACCAGCGCATCGGCGATCGTCTGTGCATCCTCCGCCAAGTCGGGGCTGGTCGGATCAAGCCACGCCAGAGGGTTGTAGCGGGCCGTGGGGCGCCCCGAGACGCCGAAGGGGTCCAGGCACCACACATCGCCCTTGGCGGCCCTCGCACGGGCTGTGACGCGGGCATTCTCGCCCTTGGGGTCGATGCAGACCACCGAGCGGTCCAGCGTGAGCAGGTTGGGGATGATCGTGCCGACGCCTTTCCCTGAGCGGGTAGGGGCCATCGTCAGCAGATGGGCGGGTCCGTCGTAGCGCAGCAGCTTGCCGCCTTCGATGGAGCGGCCGATCAGAAGATCCCCGTTTCCCTCAAGCCGGCGCACGTCTCCCCGATCGCCGAAGCGGGCCGAGCCGAGCAGCGAGCTGCGCCGGTTCGCGGCGCGGCGATTGACGCGCCAGGCCAGGAACAGGATCGCGCCGGCCAGCAGGAACGGAATGTCGGTGGCAATCTCGCCATAACCGAAGATGCCCTTGAGCCAGCTATGGCTGGCGAACAGCACGACCGCGGCGACGAGCACCGCGAACAGCGGGCTGATCCGCCGGCCGGGCATCAGCCGGCCCGTTCCAGCGGCGTGATCGCCAGCCCCGGATCGGCGTTGGGATGATCGTAGAGCTTGAGGATGATTTGCGTGGCGAGGGGAGGGGGCACGGCCTCGTCGCGAAGCATGTCGAACAGCGCCTCATCCTCCGCGTTCAGGTCCATGCCCTCGATGGCGAGATTGGCGCGGGAGTCCGCGTCATCCTCGCGCCACATCGCGGCTTCCGCAGGCGTGCCGCGTACATAGTCGAGCGCGCGAACTTCCGTCCGGAGAGCGTCAAGGTCGAGCGTCGTCATGCCACCGTCTCCTTGCCTTCCGCTTCCGCGTCAAAGGCCCGCTTGCCGCGTCGCTTCCAGAGCGCCACCATATCGCTGGCATCATCGCCGCGAGCGCGTCCGACCAGTTCGAGCAGCGCACCGTAAATGGTCGCGCGATCGTCATCAGCAAGATCGACCAGACCGGCCTTTTGGACGAGGCCGCCCAGCTCGATCAGGTGGCGGGTGCGTTCGCGCCGTTGCACGACCCAGCCCCGCGTATCAGTCCGACGCCGTGTCGCTTCCAGACGCTGGATCAGCGCCTGGTTGCGTGCCAGCGCTGTCACGGTTGCCGCCAGCAGTTCGCCCACCTTTGCGCCCGCGCCGCTGAAAGAAAGCCGCGCCCTTCGATCGCCACGCCTCCTTCGCTTCCGCGTTCTGTGAGGCGACGGCATCGAGTAGCACGCCGGCGAGTGTTTCCATGTCGAGTGAATCGGCACCCGTGGCGGTGACGAGCTGGCCGAGTTGTTCGACCCGGCGCGCCTTCAGACTACGCGCCTTGTCCTCCAGCGCTTTCAGCTCCGCGTTATAGTCCCGCACCTTGCGCATGGTGCTTCCTTTCTCCGCGTTTTTGACCGCAGCAGCCTAGCAAACCTATAGGGGAGGGCAACCCACATCAACAGCCAGCACCGAGTCAATCAGGAGATGCGAAGCAGATCATGAGTGCGCGCTTATACGTCGTTGCCGACGTGCGCTAAGAAGTGCATCATGCCGGTCGCGATGGCGATCTATCATTTCAGCGCCAAGGTCATCAGCCGTGCGAACGGCTCCAGCGCCGTTGCGTCCGCTGCCTATCGCTCCGCATCCGAGCTGCACGATGCGCGGCTTGGACGCAGCCACGACTTCTCCAACAAGGCGGGCGTCATCCACTCCGAAGTGCTGCTGCCGAAGGACGCACCGGAGCGCCTGTTGGATCGGACGACGCTGTGGAACGAGGTGGAGGCAGGAGAGAAGCGCAAGGACGCGCAACTGGCGCGTGAGGTAGAGTTTTCGATCCCGCGCGAGATGAACGAGAAGCAGGGCGTGCAGCTCGCTCGTGACTTCGTGGAGAAGGAGTTCGTGAAGCGCGGGATGGTCGCCGACCTCAACGTGCATTGGGACAAGGCCAAGGATGGCAGCCCGAAGCCGCACGCGCATGTCATGCTGGCGATGCGCGAAGTTGGGCAGGAGGGGTTCGGCAAGAAGGTCCGGGACTGGAACTCGACCGAGCTGTTGAAGGGCTGGCGCGAAGCGTGGGCGGCGCATGTCAACGAGCGCATGGCGGAGCTGGGGCTGGAGGGGCGGATCGACCACCGTTCCTATGAAGACCAGGGCATTGCGCTGGAGCCGCAGCACAAGATCGGCCCGGCAGGAATGCGCCGGCTCGACCGCGGCGAGGACGCCGAGCGTGCCGAGGATCACCGGCGCATCGCGCGGGAGAATGGCGAGAAGATCGCGGCCGACCCGCGCATCGCGCTCGACGGCATCACACGGCAACAGGCGACCTTCACCACCCGCGATCTTGCTGCGTTCGCCTTCCGTCATTCGGATGGCAAGGAGCAGTTCGACCAGGTGATGGCGGCGGTGCGGGCCAGTCCCGAGCTGGTGGCATTGGGCAAAGACGGGCGCGACCAGGAGCGGTTCACGTCCCGCGAGATGATTGCGACCGAGGCGCGTCTGGAGAAAGCCGGCGACGAGCTGGCGCGGCGCGACGCGCATGGTGTGTCCGACCGGCACCGTGCCGGCGCTCTGGAGGCTGCGGAAGGACGCGGGCTGGTCCTGTCGGGCGAGCAGCGCGATGCCTTCGACCATATCACCGAGGGCCGCGGGCTGGCGTCGGTCATCGGCTATGCCGGCACGGGCAAGTCGGCGATGCTGGGCGTTGCGCGCGAGGCTTGGGAGCGCGAGGGCTATCAGGTGCGCGGCGCCGCCCTGTCCGGGATCGCGGCCGAGAATCTGGAGGGCGGATCAGGTATCCGGTCCCGCACCATCGCCAGCCTTGAACATGGTTGGGCACAGGGCCGCGACCAGCTCACGCGCAACGACGTGCTGGTGCTGGACGAGGCGGGCATGATCGGCACCCGCCAGATGGAGCGGGTGCTGTCCCGTGCCCGCGACGCGGGCGCCAAGGTGGTGCTGGTGGGCGATCCCGAGCAGTTGCAGGCGATCGAAGCCGGCGCGGCGTTCCGGTCGATCGCCGAAGCGCACGGCGCGGCCGAAATCACCGAGGTTCGCCGACAGCGTGAAGGCTGGCAGAAGGACGCGACGCGGGCACTGGCGACCGGCCGCACGGGCGAGGCGATCCACGCCTATGGCGACTGCGGCATGGTCCACGCGGCCGATACGCGCGAGCAGGCCCGCGCCGAGCTGGTGGAAGGCTGGGATCGCCAGCGCCAGGCTGATCCCGACCAGACGCGCATCATCCTCACCCACACCAATGCCGAGGTGCGCGAGCTGAACCAGGAGGCGCGCGGACGGGTGCGCGCGTCGGGCGGGCTGGGCGAGGACGTTGGCGTCACCGTCGATCGGGGCGCGCGCGACTTCGCGGCCGGCGACCGCATCATGTTCCTGCGCAACGAGCGCTCGCTTGGCGTGAAGAACGGCACGCTGGGCACGTTGGAGCGGATCGACGGCGGGCACATGGCGGTACGGCTCGACGGGGGTGGGCACGCTGCGTTCGACCTCAAGGACTACGCCGCGGTCGATCACGGCTATGCCGCTACCTTCCACAAGTCGCAGGGCGTGACTGTCGATCGCGCGCACCTCCTCGCGACGCCGGGCATGGACCGGCACAGCGCCTATGTCGGCATGTCGCGGCACCGTGACGGGGTGCAGCTCCACTATGGCCGTGACGACTTCGCCGACTTGGCGAAGCTTGCCCGCACGCTGTCACGCGACCGCGCCAAGGACATGGCCGGCGACTATGCCGTGCCGTCCGATGAGGACAGGGCGCGCAGCTTCGCCGAGCGGCGGGAGATACGCTGGCCCGAGCGGGCGCGGGAAATCGTCCATCAGGTCCGCGACAAGGCCAAGGATATGTTCGCGGGTTTTCGGCCCAAGCCTGCCGCCACGCCGGAGAAGGCACCTACCCCGGATCGCACCGAGGCGGCGATCGGCGGCAAGCCGGACCAGGCCAGGGCAATTGAACGCTATGCGCGGGCGTCTGCCGATATAGGCCGGATGCGCGCGCAGGATCTGCCGGTGCTGCCGCATCAGGAGAGCGCGTTGCGCCGCGCCGGCGAGGCGCTGGATCAGGTGCGGCCTGATGGCGCGCGCGATCTCGCTTCCGCGTTCCGTCGCGATCCCGGGCTGATCGGGCAGGCGGCCGGGGGCAACACAGGCGGTGCGGTGCGCGCGATGGCCGAGGAGCGCCGGGTGCGGCTCGACCCCGGCGCGCGCGCTGACCGGTTCGTGGAGAGCTGGCGTGGGCTGGCGCGCGAGCGGGCAGGCGGCGACCAGGCGCGGGTGGAAAAGGCTACCACGCGCATGGGTGTGATGGCCGAGGGGCTACGCCGCGACCCCGAGCTGGCGAAGGCGCTGGAGCGCCGTGCGCCCGAGCTGGAGCTAAAACTGGAGCGCGGCCGAAGCATCGAGAGATCGCTGGAGCAGTCGATCGGGATCGGCCGCGAGCGCGACAGGGGCATGAGCCGATAAGGGGAAGACGTGATGGCGGATGAGGAAGGGCCGAGTGAAGCCGCGCAGGCGTTCCAGGAGCTGCGCGCCGAGGTGACGCTGATGCGCCGTGCCGTCGAGCGTCTGACGGCCGAGCGCATGGAGGTGCCCGAGCCGCCCGACTATTCCGAGACGCTGGGCGTCATCGCTAACAATATCACCGCCACCGCGCAGCGCGTCGATATGCTGGTCAAAAGCCCTATGCTGGCGATGACGCCCGAACAGTTGGCGGGACGGATCACCGCAGCGGCGAGCACGGCGCGCCAGGAAGACCGGCAGACGATCGCCACGGCGCGCACCGGCCTGGAGGACGTGACCCGCCAGCTTCACGGCTACGTCGTATCAGCGCGCCGGGGCGACGAGCAGAACCGCTGGCTGATGTGGAGCGCGATCGGCGGTGTGGTGGTCGGGATGATGTTGTGGGCGGTGTTCGCCGGCATCGTTGCCCGCGCCGTGCCCGCGAGCTGGCAATGGCCGGAGAAGATGGCGGCGCGCTCGCTCGACCTGCCGATGTGGGAAGGCGGCCAGCACCTCATGCGCGCCAGCGCGCCGGACGCTTTCGCCAACATCGCGGCAGGCGATCGGATCGTCACCGCTAACCGGCAGGCGCTGGAGGCGTGCCGGAAGCGCGCGGATAAGGCGCGAGAGGCGGTGCGCTGCACGATCAAGATCGAGCCCGAGGCGAGGCGTTAGGGTGGCGGACACTCTCACCCCGGCAGGCCGCTCCGAGCGCATGAGCCGCATTCGGGGCAAGAACAGCAAGCCCGAGATGCTGGTGCGCCGCATCGTGCATGGCATGGGCTACCGCTATCGGCTTCACGACAAGCGTCTACCCGGTAGCCCCGACCTTGTGTTTCGCGGCCGGAAGAAAGTCATCTTTGTCCACGGATGTTTCTGGCATCGTCATCCCGATCCGAATTGCAAACTGGCGCGAATGCCAAAATCCCGGCAGGATTTCTGGGGACCGAAGCTGGAGGGCAACCGCGATCGAGACGAGCGCAATCGTGCGATGCTGGACCGAAAGGGCTGGCGGGAGCTGGTTGTTTGGGAATGCGAATGCGGGCAAACGGAACACTTGAAGAACAAAATACGTGGATTTCTCGATGACGACCAAGGAAACGCCCATGCGGGCCATTGAGCTATTCGCCGGCGCCGGCGGGCTGGGCATGGGGATCAGCAAGGCGGGATTCCGTCCCATGCAGGTGGTCGAATGGGATCGCTGGTGCTGCGATACGATTCGAGAGAACCGCAAGGTAAAGGCGGGTGGTATTAGCCATTGGCCGTTGCCGACCGAGGGTGACATTCGAGCCGTCGATTTTCGACAGCACGAAGGCAAGATCGACCTTGTGACGGGTGGACCACCTTGCCAGCCATTCTCCCTTGGCGGGAAGCATCGAGCACATGCCGACGCGCGCGACATGTGGCCGGAAGCTGTCCGGGTTGTGCGCGAGACGCGCCCGCGCGCGTTCGTGTTTGAGAACGTGAAGGGGCTGACCAGGGCGAGCTTCGCCACCTACCTTGCTCATATCGTCCACCAGCTCACCTATCCCGAACTCACGTTGCGGCCGGGCGAGACGTGGATGGAGCACATGGCGCGCCTAGAGCGTCACCACACCGCCAAGGGCGGTTCGGACGAGCTGCGTTACAACGTCGTGTATCGGGTGCTCAACGCAGCCAATCACGGGGTGCCACAACGGCGTGAGCGTGTCGTGTTCGTCGGCTTCCGCGCGGACCTTGGCATTGAATGGTCCTTCCCGGAGGCAACCCACTCGCTCGAAGCGTTGCTATGGGAGCAGGTACGAACGGGTGACTATTGGGAGCGGCACGAGATCGCCAAGCGCGACCGGGTGCTTGATCCACGCTTCCGCGCCCGCGGCATGGCGCTGTTGGAGAAGCCGGCGGACAAGCCGTGGCTGACCGTGCGGGACGCGATCGGAGACCTTCCTGATCCGGAGCTTCAGCCGGAACTCGCGGCTGCCTGCCTCAACCATCGATTCCAAGGTGGCGCCCGCAGCTATGTGGGCCACACTGGCAGTCCGCTTGATGAACCAGCCAAGACGCTCAAGGCGGGCGTCCACGGTGTCCCGGGGGGCGAGAACATGCTGCGTCGCGCCGATGGAAGCGTGCGCTATTTCAGCGTCCGAGAGAGCGCCCGGCTACAGACCTTCCCTGACAAGTACCGCTTTCATGGCTCATGGACCGAGTCCATGCGCCAGCTCGGCAACGCCGTCCCGGTGAAGCTCGCGCAGGCCGTTGGAGAGAACGTGGCGAGGCATTTGACCGCCGCATGAGCCGTAAACCCACACCCGCGCCGTCGCCGATCGCCGAACTGCGCGCGAATCTCGACCAGCTCATCGAACAGACGACCTCGACCACCCTGTCGGCGCCGCGGCGACGGACGCTTGAGAAGGAAATCCGGGGTGTCATCGAGGAGCTAGGCTCTTTTCTGAACACGCTGGACCCGATCCGGCAGCCTTCGGCGGTGTTTGATCCCAGCAATCCCAAGGTGGTGGGGCGGTTCGTCTCGCTCGCGCTGGTCGCGCAGCAGCGTCACCCGTTGGCCGAGATACCGCGCTTCTATGGCTCCGGCATCTACGCCATCTACTACAACGGCCCATTTCCGCTGTATGCGCCCATCAGCGGAAGCGAGACGCCAATCTACGTCGGCCAGGCCGCGCCCGCGATCAACAATGCCCGTACCCCGCTGGAGCAGGGGCCGCGGCTTTGTGGGCGTCTTTCAGACCACCGTAAGAACATCGGTACGGCCATCACCACGCTCGACCTTGCCGACTTTCAGTTCCGATCGCTGGTCGTTCAGAGCGGCTGGGAAACGGCGGCCGAGGATTACATGATCCATCTGTTCCGGCCGATTTGGAACAGCGAGACGAGCATACTCTATGGCTTGGGCAAGCATGGAGATGACGCGACCACCCGAGCCAATAAGCGCTCGCCGTGGGACACGCTCCATCCCGGCCGGAAATGGGCGGAAAAGTCCAAGGAAGATGCCAAATCGCCGGCAACGATCGAGACGGAGCTAAGCCGGCATTTTGAGGAGCACCCGGTATTTCCGGACCTTGAGCATGTGCTGACCAGCTTTTTGGACGAACTGCGTCAGGTGTAATCAACAGAACCCAATTGGGGGAGATCGAAGGGGCGATCACAACAATGAGCGAAGCACAGGCACTCGCGAACATCGTCACTTGGTCGGAGGATAGTCCTGGCTGGCAGCGTGACGCGCTTCGTCGGTTAGCTACAGGACATAGCCTCGCCGACCATGATGTCGATGAGTTGGTTGCCATCTGCAAGGGCCAGGTAGCGGCCGACCCCGTGTCTGCTGACAACTTCCGTGATCCCGCCCGCATTCAAGGCCAAGTCAATCTCCGCCGCGTCCATGGCGTGAACCACGTTAATGCGCTGGCGCCCGATCAGCGGTTGGCCTTTCAGCCGCATGGCCTAACGATCATCTATGGTGACAATGGATCAGGCAAATCCGGCTATTCGCGTATTCTGAAAAAAGCTTGCCGTGCCAGGACGCCCAATCGCGAAGACATCATCCCCGACATTTACGAGGCTGTTCCCGGCATTCCCACGGCAACGATCGACTATACAATAGGCGGCGCTGAACATTCCTATGTGTGGCGGCTTGGCACTCCAGGCGATGCCGCGCTCACCGCCGTCAGCGTCTTCGACTCTCGTTGCGCCAATATCCACGTCGAGGAAACGAACGACCTCGCCTATACACCCTTCCCGCTGAAGCTGCTGGCCTCGCTCGCGCAGCTCTGCAGGTCGGTGAAGGACAAGCTCGCTGGCGAGATTTCAACGATCAAGGCTCGTACGCCGCAAGCTATCTCGGTGCCGACATGCAGCCCGACAAGCGAGGTAGGCCGTCTCCTCGCCGGCTTGGCCGCAGGTACTGATCCCGCCACGGTGGAAGCCCTAGCGACCTTGAACCAGGGCGAGTTGGATCGCCTCGCCCAGATTACCGCTGATCTCGCAGGTGATCCCGCGCGTGCCGCACGTCAGCTCGCCGCGTTGAGGACAAAGATCGATAACCAGGTCGCATCATTAGACCGCCTGTTCAGCGCCCTCGCTCCGGCAAATGCTGAAAGGCTGCGTCAGCTTGCCACAGCTAGGGAGGCGGCTCGGGAGGCGGCCATAGCGGCATCAGGAGCCCTGTTTCGGGACGAGCCCTTGCCGGCGATCGGCGGCGACGCATGGCGTGGGCTATGGGAAAGCGCTCGGACCTATTCCGAGCAGGAAGCATACCCAGGCCAGCCGTTTCCGGCGATCGAGCCGGGTGATGTGTGCGTTCTGTGCCAGCAGGAACTCGCGCCGGAGGCGGCAGATCGCCTCGGTCGCTTTGAGGCATTCGTTCGTGACGATAGCCAGCAACGTGCCGAGGCAACGCGCGTCGCGCATGAGGATGCCGTGACGACGTTCCGCAGCAGCGGGCTGAGTGGTTCGGATGCGCGCGCCATTGTCGCGACCATACGTGACGAGCTGCGCCAGGATGCTGTAGCGAACGATCTACGCCGAAACTTGGTGGAGGCTCGCTGGCGTCACCGTTGGATCGCTCGCCGCCACGCCAATCCGGCACTGGTGCTTGAGGCCCCCATCCTCGCCTATGACCGCCAAGCCATCATCAATCTCGCGGCGGAAGTTGAGGCCCGGTCCGCCGCGCTCATCGCCGAAGCAGGCTCGCCGGTCCGTGCCGCTTTGATCGCCGAGAAAGCGGAGCTTACCGATCGCCAGTGGCTGGCCGGCGTTAAGGACGACGTGCTTGCGGAGATCGCACGTCGCGGTGAGATCGCGCAGTTGGAGGTAGCGCAGCGCGCGACCACGACCAATCGTATAACGGGCAAGAGCACCGAGATCGCGCAGGCGCTCGTCACAGACGCACTTCGCGCGCAATTTGCGGTTGAGGTCGCGAGTTTTGGGATAGCGAACCTAGCCGTCGAGTTGCGCCAGCAGAACAGCGCACAAGGCATTCCCCGCTTCAAGGTGGCGCTTGTCAGGCAGCCCAGGGCCGCTGTGGGTGAGGTCTTGAGCGAAGGGGAGCATCGCTGTGTTGCTCTAGCGGCGTTCATGGCCGAGCTGGCGACCGCCGGCAATCAGTCCGGGATTGTCTTCGATGATCCGGTGTCATCGCTCGACCATATGCATCGAGAGGCTGTGGCGAAGCGTCTCATCGATGAAGCTTCGCGCCGGCAGGTGATCGTGTTAACCCATGACCTCGCTTTCCTGTTCGAGTTGGAGCGAGCCGCCCAAGAGGCGCAGCCACGTCCGCAAGTGTCGATGGGATCAGTGTCGCGGGGAGCGGACAAGGCTGGATTTTGCCGCAACGAGCCCCCTTTCAAAGCGCGCCGCGCCGTCGAAATCATGGGCGCCCTTACCCGCCAGCTCGCAAACGAACGGCGTCATTTCGAGCAAGGCGACGAGGATAATTGGCGCGTGACCGTCAAATCGATCGCCGGTGTTCTGCGCGATACGTGGGAGACCGCCGTTGAGGAAACGGTGGGGCATGTCTTGCGCCGGCTATCCTACAAGGTCAGCACGGGCGGCCTCATCAAGCTTACGGTGATTAGCCCTGCCGATTGCGAGGCCATGCGCGATGGTTTTGGACGATGCTCCGAATTGCTTCACTCATCGGCGAGAGAGTTGAATCGTCCCCTGCCCCGTCCCGAGGCCTTAGCCGCGGAGATTGACGCACTCAATCGTTGGGCGACTGACCTTCGCCAGCGTCAGGATGCAGTTAGGCTCCCCTAAAGATGACAAGAGCTTGCGGTTAGCCTGTTCAGAAAACGACCGATTGTTGAACAGGCTGAGCCGAGTGTCTTGCCACGATCAAGGCGAAGTAGCTGAGAGCTTTAGGGGAGCCTGTTAGCGGTTCACTTGCCCCGGACACGGCCAAGCCGAACTCAAGGCCTGTTCGGCCCCCGCGACCATGTGGACACTCTGAAAATAGCTGTCCCGTTCCGCCCAGCGCAGATAGGCCGCACGCAAGGCCGCACGATCATCGCGCGGCGCGCCGCACTCGGCCTTTCGCGCGACGATCATCATGTCCAGCACGCCTTGGAGATATGCTCCACACCTCTGCTCCGCGGCGCGGCAGCTCGCGAGAAGCGCGGCACCTTGCATGTCCGACTGTTTGGTTTGCGCCAGCGCCGGAGCATGAGGAGCGACCGCCCCCATCAGCGCCAAGATCATGGTTGCACGTTTCACCGTTTTCGTCCTTTCCGAACCCGGCTGGGCCGGGTGAAGGGGCGCGTCCGAGCTTAAGGTGCTGACACGCCTCAATCGCATTTTCATTCCTCGCTACCGAGCACCTGGCCTTCGGGCGTCACGAACAGCTCGACTGTCTTGCCAGCGCTGTTCCAGTTGCCCATCGGGCCGTGGTCGGGGTCGGGCGGCGATGACGGCCCGAAAAGCCGATCGCCTGATCGTCAGCTTCGTTGCAGGTTCATTTTGTCAAGGGCAGCGCGCAGGCCGCGGGCGAGCTTGGCTGCATCCTGGTTCGCCCAAAAGTGCATGAAGAACAGGCGCGGCTCGTCGTTCAGCATGTGATTGTGCAGTGCCGTAACTTCGATCCCGCTGGCGCGCAGCGCGCG
>NZ_JBDFMC010000004.1:0-69821 GCF_047238005.1 Sphingomonas phoenicis
CATCGCACCGCCGATGCCGGCGCCCCGGCGATCGGCCAAGACCACCAGCGAGCGGAGCAGGCGGTCCGACCCTTCGCCCTCGATCCCGCCGAACCCGACCAACCCAGCGTCGTCGTCGAAGCGGACGAAGGCGCGGCCGGGTTCGGCGAGATCGGCGGTCGGCAGCTTGGCGGCTGCCAGCGCGCCGGCCAGATCATCCAGCTCGCCCGGCGCGAGACACGTGACGCGGAGGCCGGTCATGCGTGCGCCCCGCGCTCGTACCAGCCCCGGGATGCTTTCACGATCGAGACGACCGACAGCATCACGGGCACCTCGACCAGCACGCCGACGACCGTGGCCAGCGCCGCGCCCGACTTGAGCCCGAACAGCGAGATCGCGGCCGCCACGGCCAATTCGAAGAAGTTGGATGCGCCGATCAGCGCCGCAGGCGCCGCCACGCACCAGGCAACGCCGAAGCGGCGCGAGAGCCAGTAGGCTAGACCTGCATTGAAATAGACTTGGATGAGGATCGGCACCGCAAGCAGTGCGATCACCAACGGCTGCGCCACGATCGCCTCACCCTGGAAGCCGAACAGCAGGACGAGCGTCGCCAGCAGCGAGACGAGCGACACCGGCCCCAAGCGACCGAGCAGCCGGTCGAGCGCGGCTTGTCCGCCGTTCGTCAGCACGACACGGCGCACGAGCTGGGCGGCGATGACCGGCACGACGATGTAGAGCATCACCGAGATCAGCAGCGTGTCCCACGGCACCGTCACCGAAGCGACGCCGAGCAGCAGCCCGACGAGCGGCGCGAACAGGAACACCATGATGACGTCGTTCAGCGCGACCTGGGACAGCGTGTAGGTCGGCTCGCCCTCGCACAGGTTCGACCACACGAACACCATGGCCGTGCACGGTGCCGCAGCGAGCAGGATCAGGCCAGCGATGTAGGACGGCCCCTCCCCTGCGGGCAGAAGCGGCGCGAACAGCCAACCGATGAACAATGTGCCAAGCGCTGCCATCGAGAAGGGCTTCACCGCCCAGTTGATGAACAGTGTGACGCCCACCCCCTTCCAATGCTGGCGGACCGACCCGAGCGCGCCGAAGTCGATCTTGAGCAGCATCGGTACGATCATCAGCCAGATCAGCACCGCGACGATGAGGTTGACGCGCGCTACCTCGGCCGAGGCAACGCGCGCGAACAGGCCGGGCAAAAGGTGCCCCAAGCCGATGCCGGCAACGATGCAGAGCGCCACCCAGAGCGTCAGGTAGCGCTCGAAGGTGCCGATGCCGGCGCGCGCCGGCGCAGGTCCGGCGACAGGGGCGATCGTCGACATGGGCTCAGCCGACCCGCTCGCCGGACGCGTCCACCACCTGTTCGCCGTCCTCCTTGGCGAACGCGCCGAGCTGCCCGCTCGGCAACAGATCGAGGACGGCTTCGGACGGGCGGCAGAGCTTCACGCCCAAGGGTGAGACGACCAGCGGGCGGTTGATGAGGATCGGGTGCGCCATCATCGCGTCCACCAGCGCCTCGTCGGACAGTGTGGTGTCGCCGAGCCCCAGCTCCGCATAGGGCGTGCCTTTCTCGCGCAGCAGCTCGCGCGGCGAGATGCCCGCCCGCTCAATCAGCTCGACCAGCAGCGCGCGCGACGGCGGGGTCTTCAGATATTCGACCACGTGCGGCTCGATGCCGGCATTGCGGATCATGGCGAGCGCGTTGCGCGACGTGCCGCACTCGGGATTGTGGTAGATGACGATGTCGACGACCGAGTCAGTCCGGCTCATGGGGCGTCCTTTCAGCAGCAGGGAGCGAGTTCGGCGATGAGCGGCCCGCACAATTCGGCGTTGCCGGCACAGCAATCCTTGACGAGGAACAGCGTTAGCGCGCGCAGCCCGTCGAGGTCGGCGCGGTAGATGATCGACCGGCTGTGCCGTTCGGAGCGAACGAGGCCGGCACGGGCCAGAATACCAAGGTGCGCCGACATCGTGTTCTGCGGCACATCCAGCCGGCGGGCGATCTCGCCTGCAGCCAACCCGTCAGGCTCGTGCCGCACCAGCAGACGAAACACGTCGAGGCGCGTGCCCTGCGCCAACGCCCCCAGTGCCGCGATCGCTAACTCGTTTTCCATATATCCAGCATAGCAGATATATCATAGAGCGATAGGCCTTCTCCCTTACCGCGGTTCGAGTGAATGGGGGGCTTAGGCGGTGTGACGCGCAGGTGTGCCACGTGGCACACCCTGCCCCGCCCCGATCGTCGGCAGCCCATCGAGCAGAGCCAAAAGATCGCCCAGCGCACGCCTGCGATAGGCGTTGTACCACCGGCGCCGGCGATGCTCGGCCGCGTCGTGGATCATGTGGCAGCGCTGGCAGAGCGCGGCGAGATTGCGCGGCGCATTGTCGGTCGGGTCGTGATTGAGGTGCGCGCAGGCGATATACACCCGCGTGAGCCGGACGATCGCGGCGACGTCTGCCCCGACGACACGGATGCGCCGTCCCCGCCCGTCGCGCCACTGTCGGCGATCGGCATCCCACCAGCGACCATCGCCAAGATGGAAGACGCGCGCACCGTGCGGCCGTCGGCAATGCTCGCAGCGGCCTTTAGCGCGGCCGAACCGGATCAGCCTGGACAGCTCGGGCCAGTCGATCGGGTACAGCCAGCGATGTTCCGGCATGATCGGCATGACGATTCTATGAGTCAGGGCCGAGCGGAACGAAAGCAGAAAATCACGGTCCGCACCGCGGGCGGCACATCACTCGCGCCAGCGCTGCCCATACTGAGCTAAGCGAGCCTCGATTTCGTCGATCCGGCGCCGCTGCGCCGCGGTGAGCGCCGCCATGACTCGCTTGAAAGCGGCCGGCTTCATCGTTCGGAGCTGGCCGATATCGCTGTCGCGGCGCAGCCGCACCTTCCAGTCGGCCGGGCGATACTCCACCCCGGCCGAGCCGAGCCGCCAGAAGATCATCGCCACCTGGTTGGGGGTGAACGCACCTTTGTCGTCGACGAAGGCGATGAAGTTCTGCGCGTCGAAGTCGGGTGCCTTGCGACCGAGCTTGAGCAGCGCGGTCATGACGCGTTGCTTGCGCGCGTCCTCCACCAGGCCGCGGCGGTGACGGTCCACCAGCTTTCCCGTATCGCGTGCATCGAGCCGTCGCCCTTGCTCGTCAATGCCGGCGATCTCGAAGCGCTTGATGCACTCGGAGCCGACCAGCAACGACGCGGACGTGCCGTCGTTCTCGATCTCGAAATGGTAGCGAAGCTCCTGCTGCCCGCACAGCTCGCAGGTGCCGTCCGCCGCTTCGAGGTCGAAGAAGCGCCCCGTATAGGTCCACTCCTTGAGCGCGGCGCCAAGGGTGCTCGCGCGGCTGAGCGGTAGCAACGACGCCGACGCCCGCTCCGCCCAGTTCGACATTCGCGCTTCCCCCCGAAGTCCCCTCCCGAACCTTATCCGTTTGTCTGGCGCGGGGCGACCCGCGCCGGGGAACGCCAAGGGCGCCGCCCTTTCGTTCCCGAACGACAATCTTGCCGCCCGTGTAAGCCGCCAAGCGCGGCGCCCGGCCCCGTCGGTGCCGGCCGCGCTAGGGCGGCTCGCCCGCGCCAGCTTACCAAGATTCTCGTTCCCCTCCCCATCCCGTCCTCGCCGGACAGGCAGGGCCGTGAGGCCGAACGGCCTTGCGGCCCATGCCAACAAGGAGGATCACCCATGCCGACCCCCGAGCAGATCGACACCATCCGGCGTCTCAACGATGCGGCGCGTACCCACCCTGGCCTCGCGAGCCTCGCCAACGTTACGATGGGATTCCAGGCCCTCCCCGAGCTGGACCGTTTCGCCGCGTTGGTCGCGATCACCCGGTTCACGAAGTTTGACGGCGACAACGACCCTTATGGTGAGCACGATTTCGGCGCGGTCTATAAACTCGCAAGCGGCGCGTGGACGCAGGACCGCCCCGACGATGCAAAGGCGGTCGGGCAGACGGTGTTCTGGAAGATCGACTATTACGACACGAGCCTCACCTACGGCAGTGACGCTCCGTGGAATTCCGAGCAGACTAAACGGGTGCTGACGATCATGCTGGCCAGCGAATACTAACGCCTATGGCGTAGCGATCCGCGCTCGACTGCGCGCGGATCAACCGTGCCGAAACGGACCTGCGCCAACGTGATTTGTTGAGAAATCGCGGGGGAGCGCGTAGGGTTAACGGCGAAAGGATGACGCGATGGCCCAGATCAATCTCGACACGCTGCGCGAGCGCATCCGCTCCATGGATTTCCAACGCGGCACCCCCGAGCAGATCGCGCTGTGGCGCGAGGACGTAGCAGAGGCGCGCGCCAACCTCGTCATCGAGGACATGACGCCGACCGGTGACGAAGATGCCATGTTCGCCATGATGCTCGATGAGGGTGTTCCCCCTTCGCTCATGCCGTCCATCATCCTCGGCCTCTACAAGCCAGGAACCCACCAGATCGCAGCCTGACCTTGGCAGACGATCCCTACACCTACCCCGGTACGGACACGCTCCGGAACCGGCTTGGGATCACGGACGACAAGACCCTCATGGAGGCCGAGCGGAGATTGACCTTGGCGCGCGGCGCAGAAGCCGCGCGCCTGACCTTTCCAGCGACGGCCGACGGCTATCGCGCCCTGCATCGGCACCTCTTCCAGGACCTCTACGACTGGGCGGGTCAGGACCGCACCGTCAACATCGCCAAGGGCGGCTCCAGTTTCGCGCACGTGCCTTACATCGCGCGCGAGCTCGACAAGCGGTTTGCCGACGCGCGCGCGGGCGACGCCCTGAAGGGCCTCGCCCGCGATGAGTTTTTCGACCGGCTCGGCAACCACATCAACGAGATCAATGCAATTCACCCTTTCCGCGAGGGGAACGGGCGGACGATGCGCCACCATGCGGCGCAGCTCGCCCGCGATGCCGGCCATCCCATACGGATCGCGTCGATCGATAAGACCGCGTGGATGGACGCGTCCCGGCATGGCTTCCTCACCGGCGATCATCGGCCTATGGCCGCCGTGCTCGCCGAGGCGGCGATCCGTCGTGACCTCGCGCCCGAGGCGCGGATCGGCCCTGCCGGGATCGCCTTGCTGCCTCAACGCGCGCCGCCCGAAGGGCAGCGCTACCGGGTGACGCTGACTAAGGCACGCGAGGAACTGGACCGCTACCTTCCCGCCGCCCGCCAGCAGGCGGCCGACCGGCTGCGCAGCCTCGTTAGGGATGGCGCCCCATCCCCTGTCATCGCCAACGCACGCACCGAACTGGCCTATGTTCGCCACGCCAAAGGTCCGATCTACCAATCGCACCTTCTCACCTATCTGGGCGTGCGTCAGGTCGATGCCGTCATCACGCCCCAGCAGACCCCGCTTGAGCGCGTGCGCGAGATCGGCGCGGCTCTCGGCGTCCAGATCAATTCGCAGCAGCCAGCGCAGCTCCAGCGCGCCGTCCGCTCGCTGGAGCGACCGATCCTGCCGCCTGGGGCTTCGCCAGGCCAGGAGCGGCTCGCCGAGCTGTTCCTGAAGAACACGGCCGAGAAGAACCACGCCGACCCACGTCTCGCGCCCGCCCAGACGATCGTCGACGACGCCATGCAGAAGGCGCGCGAGCGCGGCGAAAGCGCGCGCATGGTCAACACGGTCGGGGAATCCACTCGCCAGCTTGTCGCCGACCGGATCAAGATCGGGGCCGCGCTCGAAGGGGCGTCCGCCCCGCCGCCCGACCGGAGCACGCCGCCCCCGGATCGTGGCAAGGATCGGAGCCGCTAGGCTTCGCCTTAGCGTTCGGGGCGTCGGGTCGGAAAGACCGGCCCGCGTACCGTCATCCTGGCGGGGTCATAGGGCTTCTGCAGGGCGACGATCTCGTCATAGAAGCCGCGCAGCCAAGTATCGACATCCTCAGGCTCCAGGATCGTAATCATCGCCTTGGGATGGATCGGCGCAACGAGCGTGTTGGGGGCACACGTCACCATCGTGAAGCCGTTGCCGTCCTCTGTGCGCTGCTAGAACCCGGCAACTGCGAACACCGGCTGATCCCCACAGGGTTTCGGGCTCGTTCGACATATGGGCGCGGTTTCACCTTGCGTCAGGTATCCCCATCCAAACGACGTCGCGTAGCGAGCCACCGGATCTCCTGGAGCCGGTGATTAGGCCGGGCTCTTCTGCGACGCTTCGTGTCGAGACAGGCGCTCGCGATGGGCGGTTGCGTCCGCAAAGGCGAGAAGGGTCCAGCGGCGATGAGCACCCGCTATTTACTGTTTCTCATTATGTTGATCCTCTCCATGTTACGGCCCAACGCCACTTCCCTCCGTTGCGACGCCATGCGTGAAATCCGTTGCGGTGAAGCCGTGCAACCCACTTGATGAGAACGATCGCGCTAGCTGGCGAGATCAGGCTAAAGGCACGTGCGAAGCGTGTGATGCGGACAAGCATCGAAGCCGCTATGAGCCAAAGGCCGGCAGGAGGCACGGGCAGCAGGCCAGCCATCAGTGGCCACCCCTTGATCGCCCGAAAGTCGCGACCCGCCAAAGATACCAGATGACGGCCAGCGCGAGCACGGCGTTGCTGACCGGCTCGATGACGCTCGCCACCTGGCTATAGCGCTCGCCCAGCTCATAGCCCGCCAGCACGAGGATCACGGTCCATATGGCCGAGCCGGCGAGCGTCGAGACCAAGAATGGACCAAGGGGCATCCCGCTGACCCCAGCGGGCACCGAAATCAGGGTCCGGACTCCCGGGACCATGCGCCCGAACAGAACCGCCCAACGACCGTAGCGGTCGAACCAGCGGTCGACATGATCGACCTCACCGGGCGTCAACGTCAGCCATCGGCCGTGGCGGGAAGCAAAGCGCTTCAATCGATCGATGCCGATCCAGCGGCCGACATAGTACCACAGCACTGCCCCTGCAGCCGATCCAAGGGTGCCGGCGATTGCCACTACCCACAGCGAGCCGCGCCCCTGCGCAGCGGTGTAGCCGGCAAGTGGCAGGATCACTTCCGACGGGATCGGCGGAAAGACGTTCTCCGCCAGCATCAACAGGAAGACGCCAAGGCCGCCTAGTGACGCGAGGATCGATGTTATAATGTCGAACACAAACCAGCCTCGTCAGAAGATCCAATAGGAGATCGCGCAAATCACGAGCAGGAGGGCGACGACGGACCCAACGATCCGATTTTCCAGGCGCGGACATTCGACGTTCCTGATCCGCACGGCGAGCTGCCAAGCGGGTCGAACCGGACACCGCCACGAACCTGCGGCAATCCGATCCAGCTCGGCATCCGACAACCCGAAGAACGATTTTGCTTCACCGCGCGATCGCCCCGCCAACCCCATCACCCGCAGCACCACGTCGCTCCATGCGACATCGATCGCGCTCGGCCGATCGACCATCGTGCCGCGCGCGTCGCCGCCCGCCCAAGAGGGGGACAGCAGGCCGATGATCTGGTGGGGGTTGCGCTCCAGCAGCGTCGCCCAGCGCAGCAAGCGATGTTGGCGGTCCCGCGCCGCGATGGTCCTCACCGGTGCCCAGCGCCGGGTAAGGCATCGCACAGGCCGCATCCATCGGCTCGCCCAAGGGCTCGTCATGGGCTCGCCGAGGTGCCGACGTCGCCATTGGTGGCGCGCTTAAGCGGACGAGAACAGCGCAGGGTGAGGAAGGTGGTGGCGCTCAGGATGAAAGCGATGTCGTATAGGCCGTAGCCTACGGCCGCGCCGAGTGCCCCAGTCGCCCACAGACTGGCCGCCGTCGCCGTGCCTGACGCCTTGTCGCCCTTCTTCAGAATCGCGCCGCCCCCGATGAAGCCGACGCCCGTAATCAGACCTTCAAGCAACCTGGCTTGCGCTGGAGACGTGCGGCCGAGGATCGCGATGCCCACCAGCACGAAGCCGCAACTGGCGATTGCAACCAACGGGAATGTACGGATGCCTGCACTGCGGGCGTCCTTCTCGCGATCCCAGCCAACAGGAAGGGCGAGTGCGTAGGCGACGGCGAGACTGATGATATGGGTGGTTATCTCCCACCACGAGCTTTGAAACATGCCGGCCTGCCTGTTCTACGCGATTGCTCCAGATCGGAGGTAAAGGGGTAAGGTCGGGCGGGGAGTCCCACAGACGTTCAGGCCCAAGGCGGGGATCGTGAACACCGGAGATCCCTACCGGTGCAGACATGCGATGATGGCGGTCACGACGGCGGTGGTTTCCGCAACGTCGCGCACTCTCACCGTATCGAGGCCAATTTCAGCGGCGGGATAGTCATTCCCACCGGGGAAGATCGCATCGCCGATGAACAGCATCCCGTCGAGCGGGACGCCGCTTTCAGCACTCAGGCGGTTCAGGCCATAGCCCTTGTCCACCCCTGCCCTGGTCACGTCGATCGATGTCGTGCCACCCAGATTAATCGAGAGGTCCGGCAGCGTCGCGCGCAACGTGGCCTGCAAAGCGGTCCTCTTCTTTCGGTCGGGATCCCACGCTTCCTTTTCCTTTAGCGGCGCTGCCTGCCCCAGCCCCGAAAAGGTGATCTGGCTGCCCCGGTCCTCGATCCGTTCGCCCCAGATACGTTCGTCGGCGAGGCCGGCATCGGTCAGGGCTTGATCGAAGGCCGTGCGGATCGTCGCCTTCTCTGCGTCGTCGAACAGCTCGGCATATACCGCGCGCCAAGCGCCATTGATGAACCGATAGAGTTTTGTGCCTGTGGTCGGCATCAACCAGAGACGGTCAAGCGCGGCGCCGGCAGGAAGACGCGAGGCGACCTGCTTTTCGAACTGCGGCCAGTCCCCGCCCGAGATCACCGCCACATCCGTGACGGCGAGCAATCGGGCGAGGGTTGCGGCCATATCCTCCGATAGCGGCCGCTTGCTCTCGGCAAGTGTGCCGTCGAGGTCGAAGGCGATCATCCACTTCATGCCGCCTTCCCCGCCGGATCGCGGTAGGCGAGCAGCCTGAGCGCATTGATGACAACAAGCAGCGTTGATCCCTCATGAACCGCCACTGCTGGCCCAATACCGAGGCCAAGGATGGTGGCAGGAACGAGAAAGGCGACGACACCCAGGCTGACGAAGACGTTCTGCCGGATGATTCCACGCGTATGCCGGCTTAGGCCCACCGCGAATGGCAGGTGCGCCAGATCGTCAGCCATCAGGGCGACGTCGGCTGTCTCCAGCGCAACGTCCGACCCCGCCGCGCCCATCGCGATGCCGACCGTGGCGCTTGCCATCGCCGGGGCATCGTTCACGCCGTCACCCACCATTGCGACCTTGTCTTCGCCGGCGAGTTTCTTGATCGCGGCAACCTTGTCTTCGGGCATGAGGTCGCCCCACGCCTCGTCGATCCCGACTTCGTTAGCGATCGCTTCGGCGACTTTCTGGTGGTCGCCAGAGATCATTATCATCCGCGACACGCCCATCTCGTGCAGCCGGCGCAGCGCGGTCTTTGCCGCTTCGCGGGGCGTGTCCATCAGGCCGATCGCGCCCAGGTCGCGGTCCCCCTTGCGGACCACCATCGTCGTGCGACCGTTCTCGCGCAGTTTCGCGATCGCGTTCTGCGCTCCCTGCCCTAGCGCCGGAATGCCCTCACTCCCGAACATCTCGGCCTTGCCGATCCAGACCGTCTCGCCATCCACGCTCGCGGTGACGCCCCGACCGGTCAGGCTCTTGAGGTCGCCGGCAGTCGGCACGGCACGATCGTTCAGTCGTTCGCGGCCGTCCTTGACGATCGCTTGGGCCAGAGGATGGTCGCTCAACGCTTCGACGGCGACGGCCAGCACCAGCAGCTCGCCTTCATCGGCGCCATCGACGGGCACGACATCGGTGATGCGCGGACGACCTTCGGTCAGCGTGCCCGTCTTGTCGAAAGCGATCGCCTTGAGCGACCCGAGGTTTTCGAGCGGTGCACCGCCCTTCACGAGCACGCCGCCCCGCGCTGCACGGGCAACGCCAGACAGGACAGCGCTCGGCGTTGCAATGGCGAGCGCGCACGGGCTTGCCGCCACCAGCACCGCCATCGCGCGATAGAAGCTGTCGCGGAACGGCTCGTCGACGACCACCCATGCGAAGAGCAGGAGCACCGACAGGATCAGGACAGCAGGCACGAAGATCCGCTCAAACCGATCGGTGAAGCGCTGCGTCGGCGACTTCTGCGTCTCCGCTTCGCTCACCATCTTCACGACCTTGGCGAGCGCGCTTTCATTGGAACGGCGTGTCACCTCGATCTCGATCGCGCCGCCACCGTTGATCGTACCGGCAAAAACCCGGCTTTCCGCGTCCACTGCATCAGGCTTTGCCCGCGCCGCTGCGGCATCGGCGACCGGCACCTTGTCGACCGGGATGCTTTCACCCGTCACCGGGGCCTGGTTGATCGCGCTGGTGCCCTTGGTGACGAAGCCGTCAGCAGGCAGGCGCTCGTTCGGGCGGACAATGGCAATGTCCCCAACGACCATTTGCTCGACCGGGATTTCGCTGGTCTGGCCGTCGCGTCGCACGGTCGCGGTTTCGGGCGCGAGCTTCGCCAGCGCCTCGATCGCCTTCTTGGCGCGTCCCATCGCGTAATGCTCAAGCGCATGGCCAAGGCTGAACAGGAATAGCAGCAGCGCGCCTTCGGCCCATGCGCCCAGCGCAGCGGCGCCGGCGGCAGCGACCAACATCAGCGTGTCGATCTCGAACTTCTTCATCCGAAGGTTGTCGATCGCCTCGCGCAGCGTGAAGAATCCGCCGAAGAAATAGGCTGCGACATAGCAGGCCGTGGGCAGCCACTCCGGTGCGCCAACAACCAGCCTCTCGATCGCATAGCCGATCCCCAGCAGCGCGCCGCAGGCAAGCGCGAAGATCAGCTCGGTATTGGGGCCTAGAAATTCGGCGTGGCTATGGTCGTGACCATCGCCGGGGCCGTGCTTCTCTTCGCCCGCGTCGTGGCCCCCGGGGCCGTGGTCGTGGCCGGCATGGTCATCGGCGGCGACCCGCTTGCCAACCCTCACCTTCAGCTTGCGAAGAGCAGCGCGCACTTCCTCTTCTGTGGTCTCTCGGCGATCATATTCGACCCGGACCGACCCGCTGGTGCTGGCGCTTGCCTGTACCACCCCGGGCAACGCGCATAGCGCATCGCTGACCGTGCGCGCCCGCCGTTCGTGACTGATCCCTGTCACCTGCCAGATCGCATGGCCGTAGCGTTCGGTGATTTCTGCGCCTGCGGCCCGCACCATTTCGCGCAATCGTGGCAACGGCAGCTTGGCGGCGTCGAAATGGATGCACAGGGCCGCCGGCGTGTCGCCTTCGAGGCAGATCACATGCGCTCGCTCGACGCCTTCGCGTTTCGACAGGGTCGATACGAGACGGTCCAGGCAAGCGTCGGCCGCGTCAGGAAGGTCCGGCAACAATACTGGAATATCGAGTTCGAGCTTGTCGTTCATGACGACCTCCTTTCGCTTTTCTTGGTTTCGGCGCGCGCGTCGCGCAGGATTTCGACACCGCCCTTGATGGCGATGATGGCGGTAGCGAAGCCGACCAGAAGGTCCGGCCAGTTGGTGCCCAGCCACAGCACCAGCACGCCGGCAATCAGGATGCCGCCATTGGAAATGAAGTCATTGAAGCTGAAGGTGGTGGCGGCCCGAAGGTTGACGTCCGGATCCTTGAGCCGCTGGAGCAGCCGCAGGCAGAGGTAGTTCACGACGCCGGCGATCGCCGACATGACCATCATGGTCGGTCCGATCGGTTCGCTGCCTTGAAGGTAGCGCCGGCCAACGTCGATCAGGATGCCGCCCGCGAAGATCAGCAGCATGACGCCCGAAGCGACCGCGGCGCGTGTCTTCCACGTCTGGCCCCGGGTGAGCGCCACAAGGCTCAGCGCATACACGGCCGTATCGGACAGGTTGTCGACGCCGTTGGCGATCAGAGCGCTCGAGTCCGCGAAAAATCCTGAGACGAAGAAACCCCCCGCGATCGCCGCGTTCAGCAGCAGGACGATCCAAAGTGTGCGACGCTCTTGCCCGCCATTGTTGTCGTTGCTCGAAATCATCCCATGATCTCCTCAAGCGTCAGCAGGGCAAGGAATCCCACGAAGAACATCGAGCTGATGAGTGGGGTGTCAGGCTTCTCGTGCGCCTCGACCAGCAGCTCTTCCGTGACGAGGTAGAGCAGCGCCATCAGACCAAAACTCAGGAAGCCAGCGACCATTACCGGTGAGAGCGTGGCGACAGGAACAGCCGCGAGTGCGCCGATCGGCAGCAGCAGCGCCAATGCCGACACAGTCACGATGATGCGCAGGCGCGAGCGATAGGTTTCCGCCAGCTCGTCGGTCAGTGTCAGACCAAGGAAGAGCACTTCGAGCGTCAGCGCGATCGTCAGCAGAAATCCCGCCTTCTCACCCGCGACGAACGCGAGGCCGAGCACCAGACCATCGACCAGAATGTCAATGCCGATCGCGGCGAGCAGTGCCATTGGCCCCTTGAAGCGGGCCTCGAAAGCCTTGAGACCCAGCATCGTCGCAACGCCCGCCGCCCCGCCGATCAACGTAGCGCTAGGTGAAGCCTCATGCTTGACCTGCGGCAGGATTTCAGTCGCTGCCGCCGCAAACACGACGCCGGCAGCGAGATGCTGGAGGCCCGCCACGACGCCAGGATTTAATTTGGTCCGGCTCGCGATGATCGCGCCGAGCACGACCGCCAGCACAGGCGCAAGCGTGTACAGCAATGCCTGCATATCCTATGATTCCTCCGGGGTTCGATGACAGACGCGGATCTTCCCGCGCTGCGTGAAGGCGATCGACCCGCCGGCCACGACTGCCCGCGACCGGTCGCCGCGAAATTCCTCGCCAGTACGTTGCGCGCGCAGGATCTCAGTTCTGCCCCTGGGCAGCCAGGTGACAGCCATTTTCAGGCCGTCGTCGATGAAGTCGACATCGGCGCGCGATCCGTCGTCGCAATACATGATGCGTTGCGCAATCAATCGAGGTGTCAGATGCTTTTCATGCGCCGGCTCAGTCGGTCCGCTCGGCGCGGGATTGCACGCCCCTACGACCATACCCGCGAACAGAACGGCGCCGATGCGCGCGGCTGTCAGGCCAGGCAGGTGCCGCACGGCGTGCATCGCCCTCACCACAGCACGCCGTGATCGGGCGTCACCGGCTCAGGGGCTGGCAGTCCAGCCGTCTGAAGAAGGTCGATCTCGATCGTGCGGCACATGGCCGTGAGCGGGACATCGTGGACGCTATTGGCGAACGGATCAGTCAGATCCTCGCCGATGCTCAGCACCGCAAGGAAGACGAGTCCGATCAGCGTCGATCCGATCGGCGTGGCGAGCCCCAGGGATTCGACCAGCGCAATCGGGAGCAGCACGCAGAACACGCGCGTGAAGAGGTTCGGAAAGAACCGAAAGCCATTGGGCAGCGGCGTGTTCTTGATCCGCTCCATGCCGCCCTGCGCATTGGCGATGTCGATCAGGACGCGCTCTACAGTCGCCTGCTGGATTTCGGTGATCCGACCTTCCGCGAGCGCGTCGGCGTAGATGCCCGATATGTCCTCCAAGAGTGCGTTCGCAGGGTTCAGGCGAGCGACCGCCATATCGGCGACGTCCGTTCCAGCGATCCGGCCAATCTCTTCATAGGGCGACTGTCGGCGAAGCTGGCAGCGCATCGAGTGCGCGAAGGCGATCTGCCGCAGGATGATGTTGTGCCGCATCTCGCTGCCCTCGGGTTCTCCCTTGGTCAGGCTGCGTGTGATCCTAGCCAGGCTGCGCGACGCATTGATGAGCGCGCCCCAAAGGGTTCGCGCTTCCCACCAGCGAGCATAAGCAGCGTTGGTCCGAAACCCCATGAAGAGCGCGATGGCAGTGCCAAACAGCGCCGTCGGCAAAGGCGGTTCCTTGATCGGGGTCATCATGTGGAATGCCGTCACCGCCACGTCCCACACGAACAGGATCGTGAGAGGCTTCCAAACCTCGATAATGATCTGCTTAAAACGAGGCCTCGCGCCGACTATCATATCAATTACGCCCTAAATCTCGTAGCGATCGTCATCCGATCGGCATGTTCATGATGTCCCGATAAGCGGACAGCAGCTTGTTCCGGACTTGCAGGGTCGCCTCGAAAGTAATGGATGCGCGGCTCTGGATGAGCGCGACGGTTGCGATGTCGGTGGTTTCGCCACGCTCATATGCTTCGGTGACGACATCCTCTTGCTCCTGGGTCTCGTTGACCTTCGCGACCACGGCATTGAGGGTGTCGGCGAAGTTCGACACCGGAGCGGTCGGCGTCACGCCGGGTGGTGCCGTCGGCTGCGCCTCACGCAAAGCGCGGCTTCGCGCGATCACTTCGGCGCGAATGGCCATCACATTCGAGATCGACGTGTCAGACATCGTTTCTCTCCCGTTGCAGTGCGACATGTCGGAAGACAGGACGGTTCATCGGGTGCCCTCCCGTTCGCAGATTCGGGTGCGGCCCTCGCCTTCCACGACGGTGAGCTGCGACCCCTTGAAGGTCGCGGTGGCTGTCTCGCCGACATATTGGAGGCCCTGCGCTGGCGCGGTCAGCGTTATGGGCACGGCGCTGCTGGAGCGCCGCAAATCGATCTGCAGGCCGTTGTCCTTGTAGTCGACGAACAGCGGTTCCCCGTCGGAACAGCGATAGGGATGGCGCCCCATTTCCCCGGTCGCCACGGCGCTGTCGGACGAATGGATTTGCTGCTCCGTTGGCGGGGCTGGCGGCTTGCCTTCCGTGCAAGCCGCCAGCCCGACAACGAGGATGAGGGCGGGCAGTACCCGCTTCGACGGCATCATCGCGCCTTCCTCCTGTAGCGGGAGGGGACGCGCTGACGATTGATCCCAAGGGCAGGCTGACCCACCCGCCAGCGCAGATAGGTTGCGAGGCGATCGTCAGCCTCGATCATCAGGGACCGCAGGCGACGCAACATCATCGCCGCGAACGGCAGAGACAGCGCCCCGCGCAGCGTGCAGCTATGTGTTAGCCTGGTGCCACCATCGTCCCCTGCCAGCTCGTACCGCTCTTCGAGCGTGAACAGATAAGGGATGCCGCAGGACCAAGCGAAGGCTCGCGGCTTATCGAATTGATCGATCCGTGCCGGCGTCCGAATCGGCCGGTTGATGCCCTGGATCGCAAAGGTTCCTCTCGTGTCGCCGAGCTGACCCGGGTTATCGAGGAGTACCAGCGGGCTCCAAGCTCGGCGATGATCCGGGTCGGTGAGTGCCGACCAGATCCGCAGTGGCCCGCCGTGAAGCATTGAGCTGGTTATGGTGCGAGGCATATCCTCATCTCCCAGAGATGAGCGGGGGCGATCGCGGATCGCCCCCGCTCACCCATCAGGCCAAGTTGTTCACGAAGGTCTGACCGTGGTCGTCCCCTTCATGCTCCTCATTGTAGTGCTCGGATTTCTCGATCACCTTCTGACCGAAGCGGGCATAGAGGGTCGGCAGCACGAACAGCGTCAGCAGCGTCGCCGAGATCAAGCCGCCGATGACAACTGTCGCCAAGGGCTTCTGCACCTCCGCACCCGCGCCCTCGCCAAGCGCCATCGGCACGAAGCCGAGGCTGGCGACGAGCGCGGTCATGACCACGGGCCGCAGTCGCTGCATTGCGCCGACATGGGCCGCCTCTTCGCGCGATAGCCCCGACCGGATCAGATCCTGGATCGAGCTGACCATCACGAGGCCGTTGAGGACCGCGATGCCCGACAGGGCGATGAAGCCCACCGCCGCCGAAATCGAAAAGTCCATGCCTCGCAAGAAGAGCAGCAGGACACCGCCCACCAGCGCGAAGGGCACGCCGGTGAAGACGATCGCGGCATCGCGGACCGATCCCAATGCGCCATAGAGCAGCAACAGGATCAGGATGAAGCAGGCCGGAATAACCAGCTTCAGCCGCTCGCTTGCCGATTGCAGGTTTTCGAATTGGCCGCCCCATTCGAGATAGGTACCGGCAGGCAGCCGAACCTGGCTGGCGATCGCTGCCTGCGCATCCGCAACCACCGATCCGACGTCGCGGCCACGCACGTTGGCTTGCACCACCACGCGCCGTTTGCCATTCTCGCGGCTGATCTGGTTGGGACCGTCGACCACCTTGATCTCGGCGACGCTGGACAGCGGCACATAGCCGCCGCCTGCGACCGGCACCTGCACCTGCTGGAGCAGGCCGATGTCGGCGCGCTGCGCCTCAGACAGGCGGATCACCACCGGGAAGCGACGATCGCCCTCGAAGATCTGGCCCGAGGTTCGCCCGCCGATCGTGGCAGTCACGGTGTCCTGCACGTCTTGCGCCGTAACGCCCAAGCGCGCCATCGCGTCACGATTGACGCGAATGTCGAGCATGGGAAGACCTGTCGTTTGCTCGACTTTCACGTCCGCGGCACCCTGCGTCTTACGCAGCGTCGCAGCGATTTGCTCGGCCGTCCGGTTCATCTGGTTGAAGTCGTCCCCGAACACCTTCACCGCGATGTCACCGCGCACGCCGGCGATCAGCTCGTTGAAGCGCATCTGGATGGGCTGGGTGATCTCGTAGGCATTGCCCGGGATCTTCGCGAGCTTACCCTCGATCCGGCTGACCAGCTCCTCCTTGGGAAGCTCAGGATCCGGCCAATCCTTGCGCGGCTTCAGGATAACGAACATGTCGGTTGCGTTCGGCGGCATCGGGTCGGCCGCCAGCTCGGCGGTGCCCGTCTTGGAATAGACGAACTGCACCTCCGGCTGCTTCGACATCATTCGCTCGATCGGCACCTGCATCGCCTGGCTCTGCTGGACCGACGTCGCCGGAATACGGAGCGACTGGATTAGCAAATCGCCTTCATCGAGCTGCGGCAGGAACACCGAGCCGAGCGTGGTGAAGGCCAGCGCCGCCACCACAAGGCTCGCGACACCCGCCCCGATCGTCACGGTCGGACGCTTCATGGCCCGATCAAGACCAGGTTCGTAGCGCTTCTTCAGCCACGTGATGATGCGGCCGTCCTTCTCCTCAACCTTCTTCGATAGCCAGATCGCGATCATCGCCGGCACGAAGGTGAGAGAGAGGATGAAGGCGAAGGCGAGCGCGATGATGACGGTGAGCGCCATCGGCACGAACGTCTTGCCCTCCACGCCTGTCAATGTGAGCAGCGGCACATAGACAAGAATGATGATCGCCTGCCCGTACACCGAGGGACGGATCATCTCACGCGCAGCGGCTGCCACGGTTGCGAGCCGTTCCTTGACGCTGAGCAATCGGCCTTCATGATGCTGTTGCTCGGCAAGCCGGCGCAGTGCGTTTTCGACGATGATGACGGCGCCATCGACGATCAGACCGAAGTCTAGGGCGCCGAGGCTCATCAGATTGGCCGAGACGCCAGCACGCAGCATCCCGAAGCCGGTCAGCATCATGGTAATCGGGATGACCAGCGCCGCAATCAGCGCCGCACGGAAGTTTCCGAGCAGCAGGAAGAGCACGACGATGACCAGTACCGCGCCTTCCGACAGGTTCTTGGCAACCGTTTTGATCGTCGAGTTGACCAGTTCGGTGCGGTTGAGCACCGGCTGGATTACGACGTCAGGGGGCAGCGACGCGTTGATCGTCTTAAGCTTCTCCGCGACCGCGGTCGACACGACGCGGCTGTTCTCGCCGATCCGCATGATCGCGGTGCCGACGACGACTTCCGTGCCATTCTCCGAGGCCGAACCCATGCGGATCGCCTGACCCGTCTTCACGGTCGCGACTTGTTCGACCGTGATCGGCACGCCGTTACGTGTCGCGATCACGGTCCTGGCCAACTCGCCGGCATTGCGCACCAGCGCATCCGAGCGGACAGCCAGACCTTCGCCATTGCGATTGACGAAGCCGCCGCCGACGCTGGTGTTGTTGCGCTCCAGCGCATTGCCCAGGTCGGTCAGCGTGATGCCGAGCGAGGCCAGTTTCTGCACATCGGGCACGACGAGGAACTGCTTGGCGTAACCGCCAATCGAGTCGACGCCGGCGAGGCCCGGAGTGTTCTTGAGAAGCGGCGTGACGATCCAGTCCTGCGCAGTGCGCAGGTAGGTCGCCTTGTCCTCTTCGGTCGTCAGTCGCTCGCCCTCTGGCGTGATATAACTGCCATCGGGCTGTTGGCCCGGTTCACCGGGCTTGTGCTTGTCGTCTGCGCGATGCTCGAGCCGAACGGTGTACATATACACCTCGCCCAAGCCGGTCGCGATCGGACCCATTTCGGGGTTTACGCCATCGGGCAGGTTCTCCTGCACGCCCTGCAGACGTTCACCCACCTGCTGACGGGCGAAATAGATGTCCGTGGCGTCCGAAAAGACCGCGGTGATCTGCGCGAAGCCGTTGCGGCTCAGCGAGCGCGTATATTCAAGGCCTGGAGTGCCGGCGAGCGCGGTTTCGATCGGGAACGACACCTGCTTCTCGACCAGCTCGGGCGAGAGCGCGGGTGCGCGGACGTTAATCTGGACCTGATTATTGGTGATGTCCGGCACCGCGTCGATCGGCAGCCGGTAGAGGGAAAACGCGCCGATGGCGGCGACGATGACGGTGAGCAGCAGGACAAGCCAGCGCTTCTCGACCGCCCATGTGACGATGCGGGCGATCATGGCTTAATCCTCGTGGCTCGCTTCGCCCTTGCCGATCTCGGCCTTGAGCGTGAAGCTTCCGGTGGTGGCGATCTGTTCGTTGCCGGTCAGGCCCGAGCGGACGATCACCGTGTCGCCCGATGCATCGCCGAGCTGGACCGGAGTCGCCTTGAAGCCCGTAGGCGTGCGAACGAACACGACCGACTTGCCCTCGAAGCTCTGGACCGCCGTTGTCGGCACGCGGATTGCGCCGCTACCGCCGCTGCCCGTGAGCTGGACGGCAGCCGTCACCGGCTCGCCGACCCGCCATTCACCACCGCGATTGTCGAGCGTGGCAAGGGCGGGCACGAGCCGCGTCTGCGGATCGAGTGCTGGCGACACGAAGGTCACGCGCGCGGTCGCCTGACGGCCCGCCGCCTTGACCAGTACCGTGTTGCCGGGGCGTACCCGGCCCGCATCCTCAGCCTTCAGATTGAGCGCGATCGACACCTGGCTCAGGTTGGCAATGCGATAGAGTTCGGCGTCCGCCGCAACCGTCTGTCCCAGCGTCACGGGGCGCGCGATGATCTGTCCCGAGATCGGCGCGGCGATGCCGAGCCGGTTGAGACCACCGCCGCCGACACCGGCGGCCGACACCATGCTCCGCGCCTGCGTCAGCGCGATCCGCGCTTCCGTCGCCGCCGTGCGGGCAGCAATCAGATCCTGCTCAGGAGACACCTTCTGCGCGTACAGCCGTTGCTCGCGTGCGAGGTTCGAATTGGCGAGCTGAAGCCGTGCCCGTGCCGCTTCGACCTCGCCCTTGATTTGCGCCGCCTCGCGGCTCTCGATTACCGCAATAGTCTGGCCGCGCCCCACGGATTGACCAAGGTTGCGCGTCAGTGCGACCACCCGTCCCGCGATCGCGGCCGAGACGACTTGCGTGCCTTGGGGATCGCCCTCGATGATCGCGGGAAGCTCGATCGTTCCGGCTCCGCCGATGATCGGCCGTCCGACCTGGACGCCCGCCGCAGCGATCTGATCGGCACCCAATAGGACGACGCCCTCATCAGCGTGACCGCCTTCAGCACCGCCCTTTTCCGCACCAGCAGCCGCTTCATTGCCGGCTGCTCCATTGGCGGCCGCCTCGTTCCCGGTGTCTTTGCCACCGCAGGCAGCCAACAGCAGGGCGAGTGACGCCGCGCCCGCGAGATAGAAGCTCTTCATCACTGATTTCCCCCATTGGGCGCAGGAGCGGTCAGTCGCTCCACTTGCGCGCGGGCATTCTGGTAGTTGGCAAGCGCATCGATCGCGGCGACCCGCGTTTCAGCGAGAGTGCGTTCCGCATCGAGCAATTCGAGCTGGCCGAACTTGCCCTCGCGATAACCGATCCGCGCGATGCGGGCGGCCTCCTGTGCAGCCGCCAGCGCCGGCCCAGACGCCGCACGAGCCGTCGTTGCGGCATTGGCCGCTTGCGCCTGCGCGTCCGTGATCGCCTGTTCGATGTCGAGCGCGGTCACGCGACGCTGTGCATCCGCCTGTGTCCGCTGCGCGGTCGCCTGCGCGATCGCCGCGCGACCATTGTTGAACACCGGGATCGGGATCGACACGGTGAACACCGCCGCCATATCGTTGGTCGCTTCCAGGCGGCGGATCGCAGGCCCGACATTGAGGTCAGGGACGCGATTGGCGCGCGCGAGCCGCACGCCGGCTTCCGCGATCGAGAAATCCGCGTTCGCCGCCGCCAGCGCGAGCGTGCCGGTTGTGTTGACCGGTGCCACCGGCCCATAGACGTTCGCCCCCGGCAGGCGATCGAGCAGCGTGTCATCGAGCGCGCCGTCGATCGGTCGGCCAATCCGACGCGCCAGATTGGCGCGGGCGGCCTCTGCCAAGCGAAGCTGCCGCTCCACATTGGCATCGGCATTGATGCGCGCGACATCCGCGCGCTGTTGCTCCAGCGGCGACGCACGTCCCGCCTGCACCCGGACGCTCGCAGCGCGCAGCGCGTCGCTGGCGATCCGGGCCTGATCCCGCGCCGTCGCCACCCGCCGGTCGGCTGCGACCGCTTCGACATAGAGCTGCGTCACCTGAAGCCGGACATCGGCTGCGATGATCGCGGCCTGGATCTCGGCCCGGGACAATTGCGCATTGGCGACCGCGACGCGGGCGCCGCGCTTGCCGCCTAGCTCGATCGGGATCGCAAAGCCGACCGTAGATTCCGCGCTGCGGACACCCCGATACGGCCCCGAGCCGATGACGTTCTCAACCTGGCCCTGGACAACCGGGTTGGGCCGCAATCCGGCGACCGTACGGCCCGCACGGGCCGCGTCAATCGCGGCTGTCGCCGCTTCGGCAGCAGGGGCCGAACCACCCGCTGCACTGACCGCTTGGTCAAGAGTGTAGATCGGCACGTCCTGCGTAACAGCCGCGGACGGTCCGACCTGCGCCTGCGCCATAGTGACGCACGACGCTGCGGCCAGCATGGCCGCGAGGATACGATACATGAAAATAGGACTCCTGACGATGATCGACAGGGGCGCGCCCAACGCGCGCCCAAATCGGACGTCAGGCTTGCGGAGGCCTCAAATGGACCATGCCAGTGCGGCCATCGAGCGACGCAGAGGCGGAGATTGTCGGCTTGGGCATCGTGAGGACGTGGGTATATTCGATCGTCGTGCGCGCAGGCGCACCAACATCATGCCCGTGACAGTAATTGTGATGGTGCGGGACGTTCTTGTCCGCATCCGACGGAACCTCGTCGATGTCACCGGCGGTATGAACGGTAAACTCAACGCCCGCGATGCTTCCCCCCGCCAAATCGGCGGCATGAGCCATGCCGGAGAAGCTGGTGAGAACCAGCATCAGGCATGTCAGGAGAGGCAAAAAGGCTCGCACGAACCCGCCCTTACCACGGAGAGGTTTCCATGTCATTGCAATAACTCGCGAGCCGGTGCCTTCGCGGCACGCCATGCCGGCCAGGCTTCGCGAAGCACGCGCCATGCCGAGCGCAGGAAAATCGCGGCGATCAATCCGCCGACAATGATGTCCGGCCAAACCGAGCCGGTCAGGCCGACCAATCCGGCAGCCGCGAGAACCCCGACGTTCGACGCGACATCATTGCGCGAGCACTCGAACGTGCTCGACATATTCACATTCTCGCGGCGGAAGCGCCAGAGCAGCGCCAGGCAGATGAGGTTCGCAACCAGCGCGGCGCTGCCAACCCCGAGCATCAAGCCCGATGCCGGAGGAACGCCGTTCGCAATCTTGTCCGCGATCTCGAAAATGACCGCGACGCCGAAAGCCAAGATGATGCCGCCCTTCGCCAGCGCCGCGCCCGCTCCCCAGCGCGCCCCCTGATGCAGTGCATAGAGACTGAGCGCATAGACCACCGCGTCGCCGAACATGTCGACCGAATCCGCCATCAAGGCGGAGGAACGCGCGACAACGCCGCCGCCAAATTCGACCACGAACATCGCGAGATTGATGAGCATCACGATGATTAGCACGCGGCGCTGCTCGGCCTTGCGACCGAGTTCCGCGATCGTGTCGCGTTTCGCTGAGCAACAAGCGTCTGCCATTATCGAAGCTCGATTCGTGGATCAGACGCTCTATATGAACCCTCATCCTACTAGAGGGTCAAGAGGTAAGCGATGAAGATTGGTGAGATCGCGCAGCGGACCGGGCTGAAGGTCGAGACGGTTCGATTCTACGAGGCCGAGGGTCTGATCGCGCCCCCGGAGCGCAGCGGTGGAAACTATCGGCTCTACGGGCAATCGCATCTCGATCGTCTCGCGTTCATCAAACGCTCGCGTGATCTGGGTTTCACCCTCGACCAGGTGCGCGACCTCCTTCGCTTGGCGGACGATCCTCGCGGTTCCTGCGCAGAGGCCGACGCGATAGCTACGGTTCACATTCAGGAGATTGACCGCAAGCTAGCGGACCTTGCTGCGCTCCGTGCTGAGATCGCGCAGTGGGGCGGCGCCTGCACTGCCACGATCATCGCTGATTGCCGCGTCATAGACGCCCTCTCGCACGCTTGAGGGTACAAGTAGCAAGCCGCGTATTACTCTTTGAGCGGGGGCTCACGCGGAGATCACCGATGCACGATCATATGAGCGCCGAGATGCAGGCTTGCATGGACGCCTGCCATCACTGCCACGTCACCTGCCTGTCGATGACCACCCAGCACTGCCTTCAGGTGGGCGGCGCACATGCCGCGCCCGACCACATCAAGATCATGCTCGATTGCGCGCAAATTTGCGCCACCTCACTCGATTTCATGGCGCGCGGGTCCGACCAGCATAAGCTCGTATGCGGCATCTGCGCCCAGATCTGCCGAGCTTGCGCAGAGACCTGCCGCGGGCTCGACGGCATGGAAGAGTGCGTCGCCGCGTGCGAGCGCTGTGCTGATGCATGCGAGAAGATGGCCGCCTGATCGGTGATGGGCGGGTGGCGATCGGCCGCCCGCTCCTCACATCGCCGTTGCGGGGGGCTCGAGCATCCCCAGCCAGGCGACCAGAGCGAGGATCGTGACCGCACAGCTCGTCTCGATCGCGAGGCTGCGCCACAGAGCACCAAGCGCGGCCCGATGATCGCCCGCGGCAACCGAGCGCTCGAAAACCGGCGTCAGCCGGAAACGATTGAGGGAGGCCAGCCCCAGCATCGCGCCGAACAGTACCAGCTTGGCGAGGAGGAGCTGGCCGTAAAGGGTGGTCAGAAGTCTCGGTAAATTGCCGGCACCGACCAGCAGCCAGCCATTGACCAGGCCCGTCACAACGATCGTGCCGACCACGAGCGTGCCGACCAGACCGAAGCCGTGCAACGCCCGGTGGGTCAGTCTGAGATGCGCGACGTCGACGCGAACTGCCGGTCGCACCACGAGCAGCGTCAACCCGAGCAGTGCGCCGACCCAGGCTCCGGCCGCCAACAGATGCAGAATATCGGCCAGCAGATGGACCCAGCCCGTCGCGCCCTCATCCATCGCGCCATGGCCTGTCCAGGCGAGCGTCGCGAGCGCAATGCCCGCCGCGAGCGCCACCATGCCGAGCGGCGCGGTACGTCCTGCCGCGATCAGCGCGGCGATCACGGCCACAATCAGCGCGACCATGCGCGCTTCCCACGCCGTGCCCGTCGCGGAGCCGGTGATCAGCATTCCGATCGCTTCCCGATCGATCGGCCACGGCGGCGCTCCAGCCATTGCCGCGGCGAGCAGGACGAGCGCAATGCCTGAAAACAGAAGGCCGAGCAGGCCACTCCCCACCAGCCAAGGGCGCAAGGCGAGTGCGTCTGCGCGCTCCCCGGCCTTGAGCCCGTAGAGGCTGAACGCCGACAGGCCGAACAGCCCGCTCAACGTCGCATAAAGCGCGAAGCGGACCCCGATCAACGGCCAGTCGGCATCCACCTTACTTCACCGCGAAGGCGAAGTTGCCCGACACCCGATGCGTGTCGGCCGAGACGACGTGCCATGCGACGCTGTAGCGGCCCGCGCCGAGCGGCGACTTGGGCACCACGACCAGCGTTCGGCCATCGGGTGCAACCTGGGTGGTGGTTGCAACCTTCATCGGTGGGTGCGTGGTGCCGCCATGGCCCGTCATCATCAAGTCCGCACCGGAGAATTTCGGCATCAGCCTCTCGCTGAACTGCAAAGCGACACGCGCGGGCTTGGCAACGGTCGCGTTGGGCGCGGGTGAGGCCACAACGAGCTTCGGGTGAGCCTGCGCCGCACTGGCGAGGCTCAGGAGAGTGAGGGCGGCAGGAAGGGCGAGACTACGCATGGGGTACTCCGACGAGGTTCGTGCACCCTTCTACGCGGCGCGCTGCCCGACCCCTCACCGGCGGTTGAGGGATGATGGGCAGCGATGCGTATCCGATGATAGAGGGGTGGAGTGGAAAGCATGGACGATCTAGACAGAGCATTGGCGCGACTAGCGGGCGCACCCGCCCCGGCCGCTTTGGAGGGTATCGAGGACCAAGTCCTCAGACGGATCGGCAGCCGCCCCGCCGTGCGCGGAGCCGGGCTCGGGATCGGTGTGATAACCGCCGCGGCGCTCGGTGTCGGGATCGTCGGTGCCGAGCTGCCCGCGACGGCAAGCCCTGCCGTCTCGCTCGCGCCGCTCGGCGGAGCCTCCCCCCTCGCTCCTTCCGCGTTGCTGATCGGCGAGCCATGACCTCGACCAAGCGGGTTGTCCTGTGCGCCTTGCTCGCCTTCCTGGCAGCGATTGGTGGTGTCTTTATCGGGCGCGCGCTGCTGCCGCAGCCCAAGCAACCCGGTGCGGCGCTCCACGAGGTGCTGCACCACAAGCTCGCGCTCGATGGCGACCAGCAGGCCCGATTGAAGGTGCTCGAAGACCGGTTCGCGGTGCAACGCCGCGCCCTCGAGCTGGAGATGCGTGCCGCCAATGCCCGCCTTGCCGAGGCGATCGAGGCCGAGCACGGCAATGGTCCGCGAGTGGCCGCCGCGGTCGACCAGAGCCATGCCGCGATGGGCGAGCTGCAGAAGGCGACGCTGGCGCACATCTTCGCCATGCGTCAGCTTCTCCGGCCCGATCAGACCTCTCAATTCGATGACGCGGTGGTGAAGGCGCTCACCGACGGCCAGGGGTGAGCCTCGATTGGACCGCGCTGTCGGATGGCGAACTGGCGACGCTCAGCATCGCCGGCCGACAAGCCGCTTTCGCCGAGATCGTGCGACGCTATCGGCAGCCGATGTTCCGGCTTTCGCGCGCCTTCCTCGGCGATGCCGACGAAGCGCTGGACGTGACGCAGGAAGCGTTTGTGGCCGCGCATCAGGCCTTGTCGCGCTACGACCCCAACCGATCAATGCAGGCGTGGCTAACGACCATCGCCGTCAACAAATGCCGCGATTGGGCGCGTAAGCGTGCCGTGCGCCGGTTTCTGTCGTTCGCGCTGCCGAACGACGAACAGGTCCAGAGCATCGTCGACGAACAGGTGCCGATCGACGACGCAGCCGGCGATCGGCAGGAACTCGACCGCGTGACGCGCGCCATCTCGACCCTGCCGGCTAACCTGAAGGAGCCTCTGGTACTTCGGACGATCGAAGGGCTGAGCCAGGCCGAAACGGCCGAGGTGCTGGGGATCAGCCAGAAGGCGGTGGAAACTCGCCTTTATCGCGCGCGGGCGCGGCTGCTCGAAAAACTAGGGAACCGCTGAGGGTTGGACAGATCGGCCGCGTAGAAGGGTCGACGGCCCTTCACGGCCCCATTCTTAGGAGCTTGCATGTCGCGCGTTCTCGACCGCCGCCAGGTGCTGCGCGGTGCCAGTCTGGCAGGCGGCGGCCTCGCCTTGTCGGCCTATATGCCGGCATGGGCACAGCCCGTCTCGGCCGGCATCGCCAAGCCGTTGCCCACGGTGTCGGGCGAGGACATCACGCTCAAGGTCGCGCATCAGATGATGATGATCGACGGGCGGCAGAGCCACGCCATCGGCATCAACGGCACCGTGCCCGCTCCGCTCATCCGCTTGCGCGAGGGGCAGAACGTCCGCCTCCACGTCGTCAATGAGCTCGACGAGGAAACCTCGATCCACTGGCACGGGCTGCTTCTCCCCTTCCAGATGGACGGGGTTCCCGGGATCGCCTTCCCCGGCATTCCGGCGCGATCGACGTTCACCTACGAGTTCCCGATCATCCAGAGCGGCACCTACTGGTACCATAGCCATTCGGGGCTTCAGGAGCAGGAGGGGCATTACGGCCCGATCCTGATCGACCCGAAGAACCCCGATCCGGTGAAGTTCGACCGGGAGCACGTGATCGTGCTGTCCGACCACAGCTTCCACCACCCGCACTACCTCTTCGATCGGTTGAAGAAGGAGTCGGGCTACTTCAACCGCCAGCGCCAGACCCTGGCCGGGCTTCTCGCCGGCAAGGATCAGTCGCTGAAAGAGCGGTTGGAGTGGGGCAAGATGCGGATGGACCCCGCCGACGTCGCCGACGTCACGGGCTCGGTCTACACCTACCTGGTCAACGGCTACGGCCCCAAGGACAATTGGACCGCGCTATTCCGCCCCGGCGAGCGGGTGCGGCTGCGCTTCATCAACGCCTCGTCGATGACCACCTTCAACGTCCGCATTCCGGGCCTGCCGATGACGATCGTCGCGGCCGACGGCTTGAACGTGCGCCCGGTCGAGATCGACGAGTTCCAGTTCGGCCCGGCCGAGACCTATGACGCGATCGTCACCCCGCCCGACCTGCGCGCCTATACGCTGGTCGGTGAGAGCATCGATCGCTCCGGCATGGCCCGCGCGACGCTCGCTCCGCGCGAGGGCATGGCGGCCGAGGTGCCCCCGCTCCGCAAGCGCCCGCTCGCGACCATGAAGGACATGGGCATGGGCGGCATGGATCATGGCACGATGGACCACGGCGGCATGAATCATGGCGCCATGGGCGGCGCTGCGGGTTCGATGTCCGGCATGGACCATGCTGCGATGGGGCATGGCGCGGGCACCGGCGCGATGGCGGGTATGGATCATTCCCAAATGAACCACGGCGCGGCCGGCACCGCGGCAGGCGGCATGGCAGGCATGGACCACGGCCAGGCTCAGGGCGGCGCCATGGCCGGTATGGACCATGGCTCCGGCACGATGCCGGCGATGAACGGCGATCAGATGGGCGGGATGGACATGGGCGGCATGAGCCATTCCATGCGCGATTTCAGCAATGCCCCCGAGGTTAAAAAGGGACCGGGCGTGCAGACCATCTCGCCGATGCCGGTCGATCGGACCGGCGATCCCGGGCAGGGGCTGGAGAATGTCGGGCATCGCGTTCTCACCTATCGCGACCTGATGGCGCTCGACCGCAACCCGGACACACGCGCACCGGAGCGGGAGATCAAGCTCCACCTCACCGGCAACATGGAGCGCTATATGTGGGGCTTCGACGGCGAGAAGCTGTCGGAGAACCCCGACCCGATCACGCTGCTTCACGGCGAGCGGGTACGGGTGACGCTCATCAACGACACGATGATGGGACATCCGATCCACATCCACGGCCACTTCTTCGACCTGGTGACCGGCAAGGGCGCCTATGCCCCCCGAAAGCATACGGTGCTGGTGCAGCCGGGAGGCACGGTGAGCTGGGACGTGACCGGCGAGGAAGGCGACTGGGCCTTCCACTGCCACATGCTCTACCACATGCACGCGGGCATGATGCGCGTTGTCCAGGTCCGCAAGGCCGGGGAGGCCGCGGCGTGATCCGGTCGCTCCTCCTCGCCGGTATGGCGCCGCTCGGCCTTGCGACACCCGCATTCGGGCAGACCATGGACCATTCCATGCACAACATGCCGGGCATGACGATGCCGGCAAAGCCGGCCGCCAAGCCGAAGGCGAAAGCCGCGGCCAAGTCCGCGACTAAGCGTAAGGCTCCCGTCCGACGCACCGCGCCGCGGCGCGCGCAACCGGCGAAGACGCAGGCTGCCGACCCTCATGCCGGGCATGACATGAGCGGGATGCAGGGAATGGATATGAGCGGTCAGCAGCAGGCTGCGCCCACCCAGAACCCGCACGCCGGGCACGATATGTCTGCTATGCCGGGCATGGCAGCATCGACAGGTGCGGGGCAGGACCCGCATGCCGGCCACGACATGAGCACGATGCCGGGCATGGCGATGCCCGGCGATCAGCCCGCTGCCAAGGTCGGAACCGACCTTCCCCCCGGCAACAAGCCCGCTCCCGCTCCAGCCGGGGACCACCTCGCCGATCGTTTCTGGGGCGCGGACGCCATGGCCAGCTCGCGCGAGAACGATCTACGCCGCGAGCATGGCGGAATGACCGTCTATCAGATCCTCTTCAATCTCGCCGAATATCAGGCTCGCAAGGGTGGCGACGGCTATCGCTGGGATGGCGAGGCCTGGATCGGGGGCGACATCAATCGCTTTACGCTAAAGAGCGAGGGCGAAGGCACGTTCGGCAAGCCGCTCGAACAGGCCGAGGTGCAGGCGCTCTACAGCCGCGCGCTCGATCCATACTGGAACCTTCAGGCGGGCGTTCGCTACGACTTCAAGCCCAACCCCTCGCGCACCTACGCGACGGTAGGGATCGAGGGGCTGGCCCCCGGTTGGTTCGAGGTGGAGGGCGCATTGTTCCTCTCCGACAAGGGCGACGTGCTTGGCCGTGCGGAGGGCTATTACGACCAGCGCATCACCAACTGGTTCGTGCTCCAGCCTAGGGTGGAGGCCAATTTCTCCGCGCAGGACGTGCCCGAAACCGGCACCGGCTCCGGGCTCACGGACCTCGAGGCCGGGCTTCGGCTTCGCTACGAGGGCCGGCGCGAGTTCGCGCCCTACATCGGCGTGTCGTGGGAGCGGCAGTTCGGCGACACCGCGCGCTTCACCCGCGCACGCGGTGACAATACGGGCGGCTTCAGCTTCGTCGCGGGCGTGAGGACCTGGTTCTGAGCCCGCGGCTCCGCCTCCATGTCGGGGCAAGCAAGGTTCACCGCTGGCTTGCGCTCCTGATCGGGGCGCAGGCGATCGTCTGGTTCACCAGCGGGCTCGTCATGAGCCTGCTGCCGATCGACACCGTGCATGGCGATCACCGGATCGACCGGAACGTCGAACCGGCCCTGATCGCCACTCAGGATTTCGCGCCCGTCCCTGCCCTTCTCGCATCGGCCGGAGCGCCGGTGCGTCAGCTCCAGCACCGGATGCTGCTGGGGCGGCCGATCGTCGAAGCCCAGCTCGGCGACGGCAAGGTGCGTTTGCTGGACGCCCGCACCGCAAAGCCGCTGCCCCCGGTCGACGGCCCGGCCGCAGCGCTGATCGCAAGGCAGGCGTATCGCGGCGAAACTGGTTCGGCGCCCGTCGTCGAGCGGATCGAGCGCCTCAGCACCGAGTACCGCGGTGCCCTCCCCGCCTGGCGTGCTTCCTTCGCCGATGACGACGGGACCCGCATCTACGTGGGCGCCGAGACGGGGCGGCTGACATCGGTCCGGACCGGCACGTGGCGGCTCTACGACTTCTTCTGGGGGCTTCACATCATGGATTGGACCGAGCACGAGCGGTTCAACACGCCGTGGCTCAACGCTTTCGCAGCGGGCGGACTCGTGTTCGCTGTCGCCGGGGCGATCCTGCTCTTCATGCGCTGGCCCCGTCGACGTCGCAGAAAAGCTCAAGGGGTCCGCTAGAGAGCTGCGTATCCTTCAGTGGGTGGGGCCGCACAGGAGAGCGCATCATGAACCACGACGACCCCGGCTCCAAACAGGGCGGTATGGGGATGAGCTACGGGCGCTTCGCCGCGATGATCGCGACGTCGACGGTCGTGATGTTCGGGCTCATGTACCTCAACACTTACGCGCTCGCCCATGTCGAATACAGTCAGACCCGGACGTGGATGGCGATCGTCATGGGCGCCGTGATGGCGCTCATCATGATCGGCTTCATGTGGGGCATGTATCCCGACCGACGGGCCAATCTCGGCATCGTGGCGGCCTCGATCGCGGTGTTCGCCGGTGCCTTGTGGCTTGTCCGCAGCCAGGAGACGGTCGGAGACGTTGCTTATATGAAGGCGATGATCCCGCATCACTCGATCGCGATCATGACCAGCGAGCGCGCTCACATCAAAGACCCCGAGGTGCGGAAACTCGCGGACGGGATCATCGACGCTCAGGTCCGCGAGATCGCGCAGATGAAGCGCTACATCGCCCGGCTTGAGGCGCACCCCACGCCCGACAATGCGCCCGACCTCCCCTCCTATCGCGACAAGCAGGTGCCTCCCCCGCCCCCCGAAACCGACGAGAGCGTCGGCGTCAACACGCTTCAGCCGATCCGCTGAGCAACATCGCTTGAGGGCTAATCGGTTTGAGCCCGTATCCCTGTTGAGCGGGAGTTTTGACGCAGGAGCGACACGATGAAGAAGATGATGATTATGGCCGTCGCGACCGCCCTCGGCGCGGCTCCCGCGGTCGCCCAGATGCAGGGCATGGACCATTCCGGCATGAACCACGGGCAGATGATGCGGCCGACGCCGGCGAACCCGTACCCGCAGGCCGAGATGGACATGCATCAGAAGATGATGTCGGCGATGGGTGCCGATGCCACCGAGACGTGGGTCCGCAAGATGGTCGAGCACCACCGTGGCGGCATCGCCATGTCGCGTATCGTGCTTCGCGAGACCAAGGACCCCAAGGTTCGCCAGATGGCCACCAAGACGATCGCAGAGCAGACCCGCGAGATCGGCGAGTTGAACGCCTGGCTGCGGGCGCATGGCAAGAGCGCCCAGTAATCGACTACCGTCCCTCCCCCCGTCACCGTGCGGGGGGATGGCCACCCGGGAACTCAGATATGGATCGCTTTCGCCTTCTCGCCGCCGCGCTGGCGTGCGCTACCCCTGCGGGGGCTCTCGCCGCGGGTCCCGTCCTGATGCATCGCGACCCGGGTTGCCCCTGTTGCGAGAAATGGGCGCAGCAGGTGAAGGAGCAGTTCGGCCGCGCCGTCCGCGTCGTCGACGATGCGAACCGGCCGGCGTTCATGAAGGCACGCGGCGTGCCTCAAGACCTCGCCTCCTGTCACACTGCCATTATCGACGGCATGACCTTCGAAGGGCACGTTCCGATTGCCGACATGAAGCGCGCCTTGGCCACGCATCCGAAGGGCGTCACCGGCCTCGCGGTCGCCGGGATGCCGATGGGCTCACCGGGCATGGAAATGCCGGGCATGAAGGCCCAGGCCTATGACGTGATCGCGTTCGGGCCGAGCGGCCGCAGGGTGTTCGCCCGCCATTGAAAAGGGGAGGCGCGAACGCCTCCCCTCCCAGCTTACTTCTTCTGCATGCCCGACATGTCGTGACCGGCGTGCTCGCCGTGCTTCATGTCCTTCATGTCGGCGCAGCAATCCTTCTTCGCGCCGTCCTTGTCCTTGCAGCAGTCGGCGCCATCCTTGCAGCACTCCTTCCCCGCGCAGCAGTCAGCGGCGGCAAAGGCCGTGGCGGGAACGAGCGCGAGCGCGATAGCCGCGCCGATGAACTTGATGGTCTTCATGTGTAATTTTCCTCAAACGCACTGATTGATCGGAATCCACGTCGATCAGGCGGTTCGAGGAGGTGGCGGTGCAGGACCGCCCGAGCGACCAACAAGGGCATGAGGCTCGGGTGCGGGCGGATCCGTCCGCACGGCGAGCTGCGGCGCGGGAGACGTGTGAACGTCGAGGGCCGTTGCGATGCAGGCTCCTACGCAGTCCACCGAAGGGGCCTTTTTCACGGGCGTGGGCGGCGCTCGATCGCAATCGGCCATTCCGGCATGCGCCTCCGCAGGCGGAGCAGCCTGCGCGATGGCCTCGCACATTGGGCCCATCCGCACGAACAGCATCGCGCCCAGCAGGAGCAGAGCGAGTGTGCGGGCGAGGCGGCCGAAGCTCATGCGGCCCTTCTAGGCTGCGCCGGGACGCTGCACCAGATCAGTGCGCGACGCCCAGCACCATCCAGATAGCCATGGCGACCATCATCACGTTCTCGGTGAGCGACAGGAAGCCCAGCGGCACATTGCTGTCACCGCCCACGCACGCGCATTTCAGCTCGCGCTTGTCGACATACACGGCCTTGATGACCGAGACCGCCCCGATCGTCCCGATCACCAGCGCGATCGGCACCGACAACCAGGTCAACACGCCGGCCGCCATCAGCACGCCCGCCGCGCCTTCCGCGTAGGGGTAGATATAGGAGTATGGCACCCAGCGCTTCGCGAGCAAGTCGTAGTTGAGGAACATGGTCGCGAACTTCTCGACGTTCTGGAGCTTCAACAGCGCCAGCACACACATGGAGAAGGCGATGAACCACTCACCGGCGCGTACCGTGAAGGGTGTGCCGAGCACGGCATAGCTGGCCGCCAGCGCCATTAATGCCGTCATCGCAAACACAACCGCGACCGGCCGGTAGGTCACCGCCTTGGGGTCGGCCACGGTCTTGCCGAAAAACCGGCGCAGATCGTCGTAGCCGCCTACCCGCTCGCCACCGATGAAGGTCTGGGGTGTCGTTTTGACCCCGTGCTCGGCTTTGAATGCGTCGGTTTCCTCGCGCGTCGTCAGCCAATGGTCCTCGACCTCGTAGCCGCGTCGGTGCAGCAGGTCCTTTGCCTTCAAGCCGTAGGGGCAGGTGTGCGTCGGCATCACCATGCGGTAGATCGTTGCCTTCTTGGGCGCCGCGGTCGCCATGTTCTTCTCCACCATGTTCGCGACACCTATATAGGGGCCGTACCATGGTACGGAGTCAAGGCATGGCCGACGTGACAATTGCGGGGCTCGCGCGCGAGGGCGGCGTCGGTGTAGAAACGGTCCGCTATTATCAGCGCAGAGGGTTGCTCGAGACGCCGGAGAGGCCTGAAGGATCGGGCTCGAATGGCGGTATTCGCCGCTACACAGCAGACGATGTTCGCCGGCTCCGGTTCATCCGATCGGCGCAGGCCGCTGGCTTCACGTTGGAGCAGATCGGAGAACTGGTGGCGCTGGACGCGACCGACGATCGCGCTCGGGCACGCCAGCTTGCCAACGAGCGGATCGCGGCGCTGGATGCAAAGATCCAGGAGCTGAAGCGCGTCCGCGCATCACTCCAGCGGCTTGCTCATGAATGTGGGTCGGGCTCGGAAGGCCCCTGCCCCATTCTAACCGCGTTCGACGCCGACTGATCCGGTCGGTGCTATACCCCTTCCGCGCTGATCGCCTCTTGTTCCGGCGCGGGAAGGTGGCGGTAGAGCGTCGGGACCGAGACGCCGATCGCCGGCGCGATCTCGCGCATCGGCATTCCGGAGGCCAGGAGCTTACGGGCCGCCTCGAGCCGCTTGGGCGTCATCACTGTCTTGCGGCCGCCTACCCTGCCCTCGCGCTTCGCCACCATCAGTGCGGCCGTCGTGCGCTCGCGGTTCAGGTCCCGCTCCATCTCCGCCATCGCCGCCATGATGTGGAAGACGAGCTTGCCGGCGGTGCCGGCGGTATCGATGCCATCCGTCAGCGACCGGAAACCGATGCCCCGGTCCGCCAACTCCGCCGCAAGGTCGACCAGGCCTTTCATCGTTCGGCCGAGCCGGTCGAGCTTCCAGACCACCAGCACGTCGCCGGCGCGAGCGTGTGACAGGGCTTCGGCCAAGCCGATCCGGTTCGCCTTCGCACCGCTCGCCTTGTCGCTGAAGGTCCGCTCACACCCCGCTTCACGCAGGGCGTCGAGCTGCGGCGTCAGATCCTGTTCGGGGGTCGACACCCGCGCGTAGCCGATCAGCATGGCACCTTCTCAAAACTCATCTCACGTGCCTAACACGACCGATCGCAATCGAGAATGTGTTTTGATACACGCGCCACGCCTGCTAGACGTTCTCACATGGCTGCGGATCAAAATCGATCGTTTGAGAGACACGGGATCGTGGTCCCGCGTGCCGGTCATCAAAAGCACGAAGCGCCTTTGCACCGGGTTGCAGCGCCGGGTCTGCGGAAGCCGATCCACCAGGCTTGGGTCATTGAAAGCACGAACTTCACGCCGGTCGGCGCGATTGCGGAGGCCTCCAGCCCTGCCGAGAGCCCTCGTCTTCGTGCTTTCAATGACCGACGGGCTTCGGCCCGGATCGCGAGCCGATCGGCATGAGCGACGCGTCGCAGCCGCAAGGGGACCTGTTCGCACTCGACAGCCCGTTGTTGACCGAGGTCCGCGGCGAACGCTCCCTCATGGCCTTTCCCTTTTTCGCGCTGAGCAAGGGCAAGTGGACCAAGCCCCTCGCCTACAAGACCGAAAGCGTGTCGATCGAGATCGTCGCCACCTCGAAGGGTGTGGCGACGATCTACGACAAGGAAATCCTGCTTTATATCGCGAGCTTGATGGTCGCTAAGCTCGATGCTGGCCATCAGGTCGGCCAAGAATTTTACTTCACGGCTCACGATCTCTTCCGCGTCACCGGCGTCAACGGCTCGGCACGCTCCTACTCGCGCCTGTCCGACGCGTTGGAGCGCCTGCAGGGCACGCAGATCAAGACGGACATCGAAGCAGGCGGCGAGGGCCAAGCGGGTTTCTTTTCCTGGCTGTCCGAGGCGCAGCTCCACTATTCGAAGACCAAGACCGGCGAGAAGCGTTTGAAGGCGGTGAAGGTGCGCCTCTGCGACTGGCTCTACCGCGCGATCCTCCGCGACCGGCGGGTACTGGATTACGACCCCAACTACTTCCAGCTCGGGCCCGTAGAGCGCCGTCTGTATGAAGTGGCGCGCTCTGCCTGCATCAATGGTCCCGTCGAAATCGAGCTTGAAGACCTGCGATTGCAACTCGGCTACCAAAGCCCGCTCAAGCAATTCCGCTATGTTCTGAAGGGTATCGTCGACACGAATGCCGTTCCCGGCTTCAGTTTCGTGCTGAATGACGTCGGCTCGACTGCGCCTGATCGGCGTCCGCGTCGATCGGGGAGTAAGGACAGCATCCGGATTACGCCGCAACCGTTGCTGCAAGCCGGCTGATCGGCAGAGCCGCTTAGCGTTTTCCGAATCGGCAGGAAGGTGATTCGGTCACCGGTCGCCGAAAGCACGAACTTCGGTCGTCGAAAGCACGAAGCCGGGTCACCGAAAGCACGAACGCATGTTGATGCGGTCGCCGAAAGCACGAACTTTTCCAGTCTCTGGTCGCCGAAAGCACGAATCGTAGCTGTTTCGAGGACGCAGCTAATCCTGCACAAATAGTGAAGAGCCGGTTGCATGCAGCGATCGGCACAGCGGGGAACGGCTGTGACCACATAAACGAATGCCCGGCACGAAGGCCGGGCACCCTGAAATCTCAATGTCGCACGCCGGCAAGCGTGAAACGGGAGACCTTAGACACTCCTGACATAGAGGTTTCCGAGCCTCGGTTCAAGGGAGCGCGCTTCGCGCCACGGATGAGTTTTGCCTGGTCCCGGCCTCCGAAAAGGAGGGTGGAAGATGGCTTTATCGGTGGGGGATGCGACCCTCGCGGCGCTCGCAGGCGTCGCCATCCGGCGCAAGCCGGCCAGGTCGGGCGCCGTGCATCGCACGGGCGCCCCTGTGCTGCGCGATAGTGTGGAAGCCGGCACATTTGAGGACGCCTTCTTCGCCGTGCCGGCGAAAGGTGAGACCGATCGGCTGCTGCATGTCGCGCGCAAGACGCTGGACGCAGCGCGCCGCCTCCGCCGCGACGCCCGCCTTGGCGCCAAAATCCTGACCACGTCCGAGCGCGTCATCGCGCGGCTCACCGGAAGCGCCGTGCGCGTCTACGAGGAAATCCTGACGCTCGCCCGACTGAACCGCGGCAGGGTCTTCCCGAGCTACGATTATCTGGCCGACGCAACAGGGCTCGGACGCGCGACGATCGGGCGAGCACTCGCGATCCTCGAGGCAATCGGCTTCCTGGTCCGGCAGCGCCGGTTCAATCGTGTTGCCGGTCAGGGGCCAGGCCCGCGCTACGAGCAGACATCGAACGCCTATCGTCCGCTTCTTCCGGAACGCGTGCTCTCCTACCTTCCGCGTTGGCTACGCCCCGCCCCGCTTCCCGAAGACGAGGTGCAGCGCCACGCCGATCGCGAAGCCGACACCCGGCACATGCTGAAATCCTTGTCTTGCCGTGAGCTCGCTGAGGCGACCGTCAGTGGCTCGCTCGGCAAGATTCTCGCGAAGCTCGGCGCGGCTGTCGATCGTCGGGAGCGTGAAGCTCAAATTGATCCGCAACCGCTAACAGATTCATATAATAAGGGGCAGACGGTGTTGGCCTAGTCGGCCAACGCACCTCGCCTGACGGCGCAAAAGAACCACCGACATCGCAAACCAGCACCCTCACCACCTTCCGACACCGAAGGACGCACCGGCTACGCCGGCGCGAATGCTCCCCAGTGGGAGCAAGCGACTTCTGTCGGTTCCAAATCGCGATGTTCGTGCTTGCTGCAGCCGTTTTTGGGTCATGAGCGCGGCCGTAGCGCCAAGGCGTAGGGGGTGGCTCGACCGAAGCGTCTTCAACTCCCGGCGTGATGCGGCCCTACCGCCAAAGCCGGCGACGAACGACTTGGCCGTCACTTGCTGGGCCGTGGCGATACCGCGGTCGACGACTTGCGCCGCATTGATCTCAGGCCTGCCCTGCCGATCCGCTATCCCTGGACGATGGGAAAAGATGGGCGCTGGCCGCCTTCTACGATCAAGCGAATAACCGGCTGTGCCTACGGTTTCCGCGATGCGGACCCTCCGTTTTTTCGCTTGATCGCGGCGCCTGCACGCCCGTCCAATTCCCATCAGGAATGAGCCTGATCGATCGGAAGGACAGGACCATGCAGAACATTGCGGAATTTCGGATCATCGGCCGGGTCGGGAAGATCACGGAGCACGACAAGGTGACGAAGGTGAACGTCGCCGCCAACTACAACCGCCAGGAGAATGGCGAATGGGTGACGGACACGCACTGGAATGAGGTGACCCTGTTCGGCAAGCTGATCGAGCGCGCCGCCAAGGCGCAGAAGGGCGACCTGGTCCACATCGCAGGCCGCGTCCGCCAAAATTCCTACGATACGGCCGAGGGCCGGCGGTACACGGTGGAGCTGATCGCGGACGGCTTCGCGGTTCTCGCCAAGAGTTCGGAGGATCGCGACTAGGCGCGGTCGGGGCCGCCTACCGGCGGCCCTTCCCGCCTGCGAAGCTCCAGCTCGACCGCCTCGCGAATGAAGTCGGCCTGGCTCTCGCTCTCGCGCAGGACAGATTTGATGCGCCCAAGCGTACCCTTCGGAAAACGCGCAAGCGTCTGATCCTCCATCGGAGGGCGACCAACGGAACGGACCTTGCTAGACGTCATCCATTGCCCTAGTAATTACCGATACCGCATATTGACGGCATTTGCGGTATCGTATATTACAGGCTGCGCCTTTCATCAAGGCGACGGAGGAAGGCCATGTTGGGTAATCTGCTGACGATCGGACTATTCGTCCTGATCGCGTGGGCCGTCCTAAGAGGCGGTGGCGGTTCTACCCCGCGCATCTGGAGTGGCGACACTCCGGACGAGGAGGGGCGCCGCAACACCCGCACGGATTCCAACTATCGCGGTTATGAGCACTGGAACAACAATTCTGATCGAGGCTGGTAGGGCGTGAAGACCATCGCCATCAATGTCGAGAAGGGCGGCGCGGGCAAGACCATGATCGCGTGCCATTTGGCATGGCTGCTCGCCGACGCCGGTCATCGTGTGCTGTTCCTCGATCTCGATCGCCAGTGCAATGCGACGGACGCGCTCGCCGAATTCGAGAGCCTCGGCACGTGCAAGCCGCTATTCGAGCCGAAATATGCTCCCCCCGCTACATTCCCCCGGCTCGCGATCTACTCCAATCGCATGGGCGGGGAATATGACGCTGACTACCCCCGCGCGCTCTCGGCTCTGAACGCCAATTTTCCAACGCTCGATCCGTTTTTCGACTTCTGCATCATCGACACGCCACCCTCTTGGTCGTGGATCAATTTCGCGGCTCTGTTGGTGTGCAACCACTTGATCGTCCCTGTCGAACTGGGGCCGTTCGGGCCGGCAGCGACCAAGCAGGTGTCGGATTCGATCCAGACCGTGAACCAGCGTCGGAAAACGCCGATCCACGTCGTAGGACTCGTGCCCAACCGGGTACGCGCCAACGACACGCATCAGATGAAGATGCTGGCCGCGATCAAAGAGAAGATCGGGCGCAACCTGTTCACCAACTTCCTCCCAGAGCGAGCGCACTACAGCCAGGCCATCCAAGAGCATGTGCCGGTGTGGCGGTTCGACAAGGATGTGCGGACCTCACTCCCGCCCATGCGCGCTTTTCTCGAGGAAGCCATGACCCGGATCGGGAGCCACAAATGACAGACTTCTCCGGCTTCGACGTTTTCAGCGAGAAGGCGGCCGTGGCGGACGCCGATCGCGTCCAGCTCCTCGATCCCGAGCTGGTGTACCCCGATCCTGAGAACGTCCGCAGCGAGATCGATCCGGCCAAGATCGACGAGATGGCCGAGACGATCAAGGAGCGTGGCCAACTTCAGCCCATCACCGTTGCGCCGAAGGATGCCGAAGGGCGCTATCGGATCATGTATGGCGAGCGGCGCTGGCGCGCATGCCAGAAGCTCGGGGTGCAAGTCCGCGCGATCGTCAGCAAGACGGACGATGTCGAGCAAGTCCGGATCGATCAGTTCATCGAGAACGACCAGCGCGAGGATCTGTCGACGGCCGACATGATCCGGTTCGTCACCGGACAGGTCGCAAATGGACGCTCGCTCGCCGAGCTGGCCCGGGCGACCGGCCGAAACCGTACGCTGCTGACCCGCTATCAAGGACTCGCGAAGGCACCGGACTATATAGCTGCGCTGTTTGCCGACATTTCGATGCGGAGCGCCGTTGCCCTTGTTCAGGCCGCGAAGGCTGACGATGCGGGAACCCGCGCATTCGTCGCCAACACCGCAATCGAGGATATGACGGTGCTGGCGTGCGAGCGGTTCGCGCGCGAGGTTGGCGCAAAGAAGTCGGCGCCGAAGCCCGCGCCTGTCCCTCAAGCCGAAACGACACCGCCTACCGGCGAAGATGATCCGGCAGCGGCTGGAGGAGGCGAAGCGGCGGCGACGACGGACGTGATCCGGGACGACGAGGCCGATCGGGCAATGGACGAAACGCCGGTGCCTGTCGGTCATGCTTTGACAGACAGTGCTTTGGCCGAGGCCCCTGCACCCGCGCTTCGCTCGCCATCTAAGTCCAGGGCGAGCAAGCAGCGGGTGGAGCGCCCAACGATTGAGATCGAAGGCAAGCGCGCGATGGTTGTCGAGGCATTGCTCCACTTTGAGGATGAGGCGGAACCCCGCATCGTAAGCTGGCGCTGATCGCCCAGCTGACGGAGAGCGTCGGTAGCGACCGACACTGACGCTCAGGTCCAATCCTTCCTTCCGCGACTTCTTCAATTCGGAGACGGATTGGGTGTGCCACGTGGCACACTTGAAGGCTGATTTTGGTATGGGGTGTTGGATGGCAGGATAGGTGTTGCTGCGTTCACTGTATTACATTACCCTTGCAGGGCCATGTCGCTCGCGCCGCAATCTGCATCCCCCACCAAAGATTCAGCGATGTTGACGGCGCGCGTCGATCGCGAACTGCTTGCCGCGTTCGACGCCGTGGCCGAGGGCAGGGGAGGGCGCAGCGCGCTTCTCCGCACCGTACTTCAGCAAGCCTTAAAGCATGTAGCCGATGCCCCCCGGATCGCTCCGCGCGCCGACAGTGCCGGCAATCGCGTGTCGCTCACCTTCACGGACGCCGAAACGGCCGTCCTCGATCATCGCGCGGCCGAGCGGGGCGTAGATCGCGCTGGATGGATCAAGGCACTGGTGCGCCGACACATCGCGCTAAAGGCCGGCGTGGACGACGGCTTGCGCGATGCCGTGGCGCCGATCCGCATGCAGCTCCAGCGTATCGGCCGCAATCTCAATCAGGCGATGAAGGCTGGTAACGCCGCGATGATGGCCGACAGTGGCCTGCAGATCGATCGCGAGCTGCGCCGGATCGCGGATATGCGGGAGGAGATCAACGTGCAGATCGCCTCGCTGGCGGACGTGCTGCGCGGTGAGATCGCTTTCTGGGAGGTCGCCGACTGATGCCGTTCGGGGATCGCGAGGACGAATTATGGGAGGCGATGAAGCCGAGCTTCAAGCCGCGCCTCGTCAGCGATCCGAACGTCAAATATGCCCGGAACGTCGTCAACGGCACGGGGCCGTTTGCGTCTAGATCGCCGGCAGCGTCGCATCATCGAGGAGACGCCCGGGCTACGCTGGCGCGTGTCGTTCGATGCACGCCCGAAGTGCTCGTCAAGGTGACCGGACGGAAGAAGGGCGCCAAGCATCTCGCTGCACATCTCGATTATATCGGCCGTCACGGCGACATCCGGATCGAGACGCGCGATGGCGAGCAGATCTCGACGAAGGAGGACGCGCAGCGGATCGCGGATGAGTGGTCCGATCCGCTATATTGGCGCCAGGGCACGACCGTGTCGGCCGTGGCAATGGTGTTTTCCATGCCGGCGGGAACCGATCCGGAGACCGTAAAGCAGGCGGTTCGTGAGGCGGCCGAGCGAATGATCGGCGACAACCACGACTATCTGATGGCGCTCCATACGGACACGCCGCGCCCGCATGTCCATCTCACGGTCCAGGCCGAGGGCCTTGATCGCAAGCGCTTTGATCCGAGGCGGGAGGATTTGTTTCGCTTTCGGGAGGCATTCGCGGAGGCGCTCCGCAGCCGCGGTGTCGAGGCCGAGGCAACGCCACGCTACACGCGAGGCCAGGGAAGGGCTGGCACCAGCATGGCGCTGACGCAGCTCCGCGCACGCATACGTAGCGGCGCTTCACGTCAGCCGACTGAAGCCGATTTACGGCAAGCGCGCGAGGCGATGCAGATCGCGCTTGGGAAGGCGCAGCAGCCCGCCTTTGTGTCCAAAACGCGGGCGCGTTGGCAGGACACCAAGCGGCGCTATGAGGCAGCGGCCGAACGGCTCGACCGCAGCCCCGATCGCGAGGACCGCAACCTCGCGCGCGACGTGCGGCAATTCCTTCAGGAGCGGGCCAGCATCGACACCGTTCCCGATCGGATGCTGCGCGAGGCTGAGGCGCGCGTGCGGGATGCGGAAAGGCGAGCCAGGAGCGAACCGGCACGGGAGCAGGGTGTGCCACGTGGCACACCTCCACCTCCGTCGAGGCGGCGATGAGCGTCACGGACCCGACGCCTCCAGACCGGTGGTGGAATCGGGAGACAATTCGTCGAGAACGGCATACCTCTTCCACCCGCGAGAGTGGACGTTTAGGGCCCGCGTCAAAGGGGTGCAGGGGGTTGGATGACTGATTTCAAGGAAGTGTCGCCCCCAACGCTGCCTAAAACCCTCCCGAACGTCGGACAATTTCAAAGCGGCCCTCCTATCGCCCCGATCGCACGGCTGATGATCTACAGCCCCGACGACTGGGAAACCTTCATTGAAGAGTGGGTCTCGGCCGCGCTCAGCGCATCATACAAGTCGGTTGCTCGGTTCACTGGCAGCGGCGACAAAGGCATCGACGTTGCCGGGTTCGTCGACGCAAACGGCCTGAACGGCGTCTGGGACAACTTTCAGTGCAAGCACTACGCCCAGCCCCTGTCACCAACCGTGGCGTGGCCGGAGATTGGGAAAATCCTGTGGTTCTCCTTTAACGGCCACTACACTGCGCCACGCGCCTATTATTTCGTCGCGCCGCGCGGCGTCGGGACCAAGCTTAACTTGCTGCTCGGTCACGCCGCTAACCTTAAGGCTGAGACGAAGAAGGTTTGGGCGAAGAACATAGCGGAGAGCATCACTGGCACACAGAGTGTCGATCTAACCGGCGCTTTTGCCGCGTACGTCGACGAGTTCGATTTTTCGATCTTCAAGGCGATCTCGCCGCGAGAGCTTATCGAGCAGCATCGGAAGACGCCATATTTCTTCGAGCGCTTTGGCGGGGAGCTACCTGCGCGTCCGCTTCCCGAGAAGCCACCCGAAGCCGTGCAGGGTCACGAACAACGTTATGTTGAGCACCTTCTTGCCGCGTATGCCGAACACAAGAAGGAAGCGATCGCCGACATAGCGGCGCTCAAGAAGTGGAAACCGCTCAGCGATCACCTGAACCGTCAGCGCGAGAGTTTTTACCACGCCGAGGCGTTCCGGGTATTTCTTCGCGAGAAGGTCGACCCTGGCACATTCGAAAGCCTGCAGGACGAGATCCACGACGGCGTCATTGATACCGCCGAGGGCACGTTCGTCGACGGGTTCGAGCGCGTAAAGGCTGTCACTCAGGCGTCTCAGACCGTTCCGCTCGATGCACACCCGCTTGGATCGAGCGCGTTCGTGAAGGATCGTCACGGGATCTGCCATCAGCTCGCCAACGACGATCGTCTGCGATGGACACAGCCGTGAGCAACGGCAATCTGACCTTCAACGGCCCGTTCGAGGCGGGGATGCGGGCGGTAGCCATTCTCGCCGCGGCATTCCCACGCGAACTCGACATCCAGCGTCTGACGGCCTTCGATTACCTCTTGGTGCATACCGAGATGTTAGGAGGGCCGGAGGATCTTCATCCTGAAACCCCAATATCGACGCCAGCTACGCAGGTGCGCCGGAGCATCGTGCAGGACGGCTTGCACCTGATGATGACACGCGACCTAGTCGCTCGATCGGCGCGTGAGGACGGCATCGTATACCAGGCAGGAGAGCTCGCGGAGACCTTCTTGGACGCGTTGCAATCGCCGTATTCGACGGAGCTTAAGAGCCGAGCCACTTGGCTAGTCGACCACCTTGGCTCGTATGAAGACGGTGAGTTCGACAAGCTGATGCGCCGGTTCTTCGACCAGTGGGTTATGGAGTTCCAGCATGTCGAGCAAAGCTTAGGCGGAGCGGCATGAGTGTGCGGTTGCGCCTTTGCTCGTTGAGCTATCATGGCCCGTTCCGGAAACCTGCCGTCGTGACGTTCAAGCCCGGCATGAACGTGATCTATGGTGCGTCGAACACCGGGAAGTCATTCATCGTTGATACGATCGACTTCATGCTTGGGGGTAAGGGCCCGCTTCGCGACATCCCAGAGCGGGTCGGCTACAAACATGTGCTCTTGGGCATGGAGACGACCGTAGGCGATCAGTTCACAATCGGCCGCGCCGTCGATGGCGGCCCTTTCGTCCTTTATGAAGGCTTGTTTGCGGAGGAGATGCCGTCGATCGACGGGAAGGTACTCGCCGATCAGCACAACGACAGGCGCGATGATAATCTGTCGGCATTTTTGCTTGAGAAGCTGGGCTTGGCGCACAAGCGTGTCCGCCGAAATAAGAAGGGAGACACGAACAGCCTCAGTTTTCGAAATCTCGCTCGACTCGTGGTCATCAACGAGGAAGAGATTATTCAGCAGAGATCTCCGCTTTCAGACGGCGGGTATGGGATGGGGGACACCGCGAACACGTCGGTGTTCAAGCTGCTTCTGACAGGAGTGGACGACACCTCGCTTGCCGCAGCCAAGACGCGTTCGCCGGAAGATCAAACCCGGGACGCACAAATCCTGCTGCTCGATCAGCTTATCGCGGATTATCGGAAACAGGTGAAGGATCTCGCGGGGTCGGACGAGCTTCAGGAGCAGCTCGATAAGCTCGAGGCGGCCATGGAAGGTCAAAGTGAGCAGCTAGCGATTTCGGAAGCAAGCTTCCGCACCGCGTCGACCGAGCGCCGCGACCTGGCTCGACGGGTAGAAGAAGGGCGCAACCGCCTCGCCGAGATCACGGTTCTCCTCGAACGCTTTCTGCTGCTTGGCGCTCATTATCGATCCGACCTCGCACGACTCGAAGCAATCGCCGAGGCTGGAACGCTGTTTGGTGCTTTGGGCGAGGTTGACTGCCCCTTATGCGGGGCTGCTCCAGACCAGCATAAGCAAACCGATGATTGCGAGGGTAATGCCAGCCTTATCGCCGCTGCGGCTCGTGCTGAAATCGCGAAGATCACGTCCCGACAGGCCGATCTCGATTCCACGATAGATGCGCTCAGGAACGAAGCTGTTCAGTTTGAACGGCGACTGCCACGTCTGGAAGAGCGGCTCACCGCTGTGGCAGGTGAGATCGATCGGGTGGTCGCTCCCAATCTGAAGCAGCTCCGTTCGAGTTATCGGCAGCTCGCGGACAAGACCGGTGAAGTCCGTGAAGGCATCGCAGTCCATCGGGGCTTGCTGGATTTCGAGGATCGAAAGGCGAAGCTCGAACGCGAAATGGCAGACGGATCCGGTAGCTCGAGCACCGCGGACGTCGATCTATCAACCAGCACGGCCGACAGATTTGCGACCATCGTTCGAGACGTGTTGAAGGCGTGGCACTTCCCAGGCGTGGATCGTGTTCACTTCGATATGAAGGTCCGCGACCTTGTCATCAACGGGAAGGCGCGTACCTCATTCGGGAAGGGGCTTCGTGCGATCACGCAAACAGCGTTCTCGACAGGTCTCCTCGAGTATTGCGTGGCGGAAAAGACGCCCCATCCCGGCTTCCTTGTCGTTGACTCGCCACTCCTGTCCTACCGGGAGCCTGACGGAGCGGCGGACGACCTCCGCAGCACGGATCTGAACGATCACTTCTACTCGTATTTCGAGAGCTGGGGGAGCGACCGACAGGTTTTAATCGTGGAGAATACCGATCCCCCTGCGAACGTGAAAGCCAGTCCCCAAGCAGTGATGTTCACCGGGATCGAGGGGTTGGGTCGAGCCGGCTTGTTCCCGGCGCCCCAGGCGGCAAGCGAGGAGCCTGCAGCATCAGACTAGGGGCATGACGGCCAGGGTGTGCCACATGGCACACCCGGCTGTGCTCGCGCCCAGTCACCGGGATCGCGATTTTTGCAAGACTTGGTCCTGGGTCATCTCGCGCACCTGTTGCTCCTGTCGAGCCTTCACCTCGATGCCGGCGATGGCCTCGCCGCGACCGAGCCGCGCCGCGACATCTTCCTTGCGTTCCGCCACAAACTCGCGCCGCTTCTCGTGGTCGTTGGGGAAGCGGTCGGCTGCAACCGTCATCGCGAGCGCGACATGGCTTTGGGCCTTCCGCAGCTCCGGATCTTTTGCGTTCTGGACGTCTGACTGCCGGCGAAACCGCTCCGCCAGATCGGTTCGAGGCTCGGGCTGTTCTCTCGCGTCTCGCGCCTGGTTGGCAGTCCGCGTTGTTTGCCCTTGGTTGTCGGGAAGGCCGGCCTGCCGCGCTTGCTCGCGTTCGGCAGCAGCCTTCGTCTTGTCGTCGGGCTTGTAGCCATCGACCTTGATACCCTGTGCGGAGGCGGCGAGGTAGGCCGCTCGCTGGAACTCGGCGTCGCCGCTGACCTTGATCGACGTCCACCCATTCTCTTTCGCGAGCCGGATCAGGTCAGGGAGGGAGTCCCGGTCCTTGGCCTTGATGCGATCCGGCGTGATCGTCGCGACCGGCTGCTTGTCGTGTGCGCTCCGATAAAGCTTGTTCCCGACCCGCAGAAACCGTGAGTCCAGCTCAGGCGGCACTTCCATCGGTCGCCTACGGCGGGCCTCGCCTTCCTTGCCGGCGCCGGCAGCTTCGACATTTTCAACCATGTCACCGCTCCTGTTCTATTACACCAACGACCTCGTCGCCACGCTGCTCGGCCGACACGTCGATAAGCATGTCGGGGTGATCCTGGGTAACGACGCAATCCATTGCGAACGTGAACGGGTCAGGGTCCGTGAGCTGGTCGAATGTCGGCATCGCGCAGTCGGGCAGGTCTTCGTCGTCGCGCAACGTGCGCGGGATCGGGGGCACTTCCGGCGCCGGCTCGACACGCGCACGAAAGAGTCCGTCCGCATAGTAGCGGATCTTGTCGCCGTGGATCGGAGGTATGCCGCCCCGAAGGAGCAGCAATTCGCTATCCGGAAATTGCATCAGCTCTTGCGGGAGCAGAAGGGCTCGGCGCTGGTCCGACATGGACTTGGAGCGGTTCGCCAGAACGCCGTGGATCGTGAGCGACTTTGTGATGGATTCCTGCCCGACGTAGCCGATCCGCTCGGACAGCTCGTTTGCCACCCGCAGCTCCTTGGGAGTGAACGCGACCTCGACGCCGCAGTTGGCGACGATCTCGTTGGCGATATGCTCGCCATAGACGGCGCGGAGCTGCGATCGGGATTGGATGACGGGCAGGAGCCGGATGCCGTAGCCGGCGACGTAGGAAAAGGCGCTGGCGATCACCTGTGCCCGCCCGATCCGCGCGAACTCGTCGAGGATGACGAGGACTTTGAGCGGCGTCTTGGCACCGGGCAGATCGCGCACGTTCAGGTCGACAAGCTGCTGAAACAGGAGGTTGTAGAGCGGCGCGACCCGATCCAGCTCGTCTGGGGAAACGCCGAGATAGATCGACATGCGCTTGGTGCGCAGCTCGCGCAGATCGAAGTCGCACTCCTCCGTCGCCGCGTCGACGCGGGGGTTGAGCCACAGGCTCAGCTTGGACGTGACGGTCTGGACGATCCCGGCGAACGTATTGTCCGCCCCCGACGTGAAATCGGCGAGGGCGTTGCGGCACCCCTGCGACAGAGCAAGCGAGCGATCCTCGAGGACGCGCTTGAAGAACCCGCGCGTGTCGCCCGTCGTCATCAGCCGATAGATCGAGCCGATGGTGAAGGGTTGGTCGGCGACCGCGAGGTAAGCACCGACACCGACAAAGGCGGTCCGCGCCGAGTCCGTCCAGAACGGTTCCCCACGTTCGGGAGGGACGAACAACATCGTTGCGATCTTTTGCAGCTCGATCACTACCTGGTCGGGATCGGTGCGATCGATGTAGCCGAGCGGGTTGTAGCGGGAGGTCCGCCCCTCCGGATCGGTCGGGTTGAACAGGTAAACCGCTTGGCCGTATTTCTTGCGAAAGCCCGCCGTCGCGTCCCAATTCTCACGCTTCACATCGAGGACGACGACCGACTCCTGCCATGACAGGAGGTTCGGAATGACGATGCCGACGCCCTTGCCCGAGCGGGTAGGGGCCTCGACGATGCAATGTTCGCTGCCGCCGAAGGTGAGGAACTTGCCACCCTTCTTACCTAGGACGATGCCGTCATCGGCGCGAAAGCCGGCGCGGCGGATTTCGCCTTCCTTGGCGAAGCGGGCGGCACCGTGGAGGGGCGGCTTCTGCTTCGCGACCCACCACAGCATCAGGCCGGCGATGATGACGCCGACCAGAGCACCCCCGGCAAGGGCCTTCAGCACCACCGGGTCATGCCGGTAATACCAGAAGAACGCCGGCATCTTGAATATGTCGAACTTTGCGCTGGGGAGTCCGAGGTAGATCCACGCGACGACCGACGTGATGAGGAAGGCGACCACAATCCCGACCGGGATGCCGAGCGCGAGGATGGCGCCCTTTTTAGGCGGCATGGCGCCCTGCCGGATCATAGTAGATCTCGGTCATTCGGAATTTGCCGTCGATCTTCTTCATCTGAACCACGACGTCGACCAGAATTTTCAGCAGCGAGCGGATGTCCTCGCGCGCCAGGTCCGCGCCGCCCTCGCTCTCCTTTACCAGCAGCGTCAGTTGCTCGAACGCCAGCTCGGCCGAGTCCGCGTGAATTGTCGTGATCGAGCCGGGGTGGCCACTGTTGACGTTGCGCAGGTAGAAGAACGCAGTCCCGTCACGCAGCTCCTGGAGAAGGATGCGATCGGGCCGCATGCGCAGAGCGCTTTCCAGCAGCTCCTTGGCCGTCACCTTGGCCGTGCCGGTGCCGTCCTTGCTGTAGATCATATGGACGACATTCTTGTGGGGCACCACCAACTCGCGCGTGTCCTCGATCGTGAGTAGCCGCTCATTTTCTGGAATGAGCTTGATGAGGCCTTTGGAGAACGTCGTCTTGCCGGAGCCCGTCGCGCCGGAGATCAGAATGTTGAGCCGGTTCTGAACCGCGAGTTCGAAAAATTCCACATGCCGACCCGCATGGAGCAGGCCAAGCAATCGTTCCTCGACGGGGCTGACCCGCTTGGTGGCCACCTTCGTCTCCGCGAACAGGCCGTTCGCCTCGAAGTCCGCCATCGTCATCGTCTTCGTGGACGGCTTGCGGACCGTGATCGACACGGTGCCGTCGGGCACGACGGGCGGAAGCACGAGCTGGACGCGCTCGCCGGTCGGAAAGATCGTCGAGCAGATCGGATTCTCGCGCGTCACGTCCTGAGAGGTGAACGCGGCTGCGGCCCTGGCCAGTTGGTTGAGGGCATCGAGCGTCAGATCGCCCTCATGCTCCCAGGTCCACCCTCCATGCCGCTCGACGCCGACGATCGCCGGTTCGTTGATGACGACTTCGGTTACACCATCGTCATCCAGATACTGGCGCAGCGGGCGAACAGCGTGATCGAGGATCGCCGTGTTGCGGAACGGCGCGTTCATTTGAGGCCGAGCCCATAGACCTGCGAGAAGTCGAAATCCTTGGCGACGGTTATCGCCATCTCGGTCCCTTGATTGACGCGCACGATCGGGCGAATTTGCTGCGTGTCGTTGAGGATTTGCGATGTCGTGTCGCCGGGAGTGCGGAACACCGTCGAGCCCTGCGGGCTGACGGCCTGGCCGGCGATTTGCCCGCCCGCATCAAGCACGCTGAACAGCATTGCGGCGCCGAACCGCTGCCAGAAGAACCGATCGATCTTCCCGGTGACGCCGGCACGACCAAGCGGGTCCGATGCCGGCGAGCCGATGTCGATCGCGACGCCGCGGGGCGTGACCGCCCGCGTCCACATCGCGAAGAGGCGATTTTGGCCGCGCTGCAACCCACCCTGGTACTCGCCGAAGACGCGCGTGCCTTTCTCGAGCAGCACGACGCGGCCGTTGTCCGAATAAACATCCCGAGGGATGATGCACGTCGTGTAGCCCGGCACGCTGCTATCCATCGCGGTCTGCAGCGTGCACGGGATGATGGCGCCCGCTGTGACGAGATAGTTGCGGTCGCCGATCATGCGCGCCGTGGCAGTCCCGATCGCCGAGGTCTGCTTGAGGTTGTCGAGACTGGTCCTGGACGGCGCATTTTCGCCATCACCTTGCGGGTTGCCGGCGCCGGCGACGTCTCCGAGCACGCGCCTGGCGGTCTGGTCGCCATTGTAGGCGATCAGCGTCGATCGCCGCGCATTGTCGCGCAACTCCCGGGCTTCGTTGGCACGCCGCTCCGCTTCGCTAACGCCGCGGCTCTGCTGCTGCCCACCTGCCGATCCGTAAGGAGTGATCGGCTGACCGTCAGGGCCGATGGCCGGTACTTGCTCGCCGGTGAGCTGGACCGGGGCGTTCGGATCGCGGGGCGCGGCCGCGAGCGTCGGTGCGATGACGGAGTTCGGATCGTAGGGCGCCTCGGCAGCCGGGGGCGGGGCCTTCCTGGCTTCCAATGCCTTGTTGTCGCCACCAGACCCGGAAACGAGCGACAGTACGCCGAACACAACCGCGCCGGCCAGCGCCGCACCCACGACCATCTTCTTGTTGTCCCATTGGACAGCGTTCAGTGACGGAATGCGGTTCGGGCGATCGGCCGCAGGGGGAGCGCGATCAATCTCGTTCACGTCGGGCGTCGCGTCGACGTCGAATCGCTTATCGGACACGTCAGTTCTCCGTCGTGCGCTCGACCGCTTCCGACGCCGTGTCCGTCTTGGGATCGCGGCCGTAGAAGCTCGGGCTTTCGTTGTAGATGCACAGCACCACCTTGCCCCGGCGCAGACGCATTTCCTTGTAGACGCCATGGACGACGACGAACTCGTCGCGCACGTCGAACGAGGCTGTGGCCTCGCTACCGTCGGGGTTGACGGTGAAGATCGCAGGTATCTCGCGCTGGTTCGGGAAGCGCATCACGGTGAACTGCCCGTTGTCGCTGACTTCGGACGGTTGCAGCTCCGACGAGCCTTGGACCTTGTAGTTGAGATTCCGGGTGCCTTCGAGAACACCGATGTCCAGCGCGGCTTTGATCGCGCCGTTCTGCGCGGCGAGCGCTGCGGCGAGCTGCGCGCGCTGTTGCGCCAAGCGGGCCTGTGCCGCCTCATATTCCGGATAGCGGAGCCGGACCTTGAAGAAAGTGCCCCGAGAGCGAGCCGTCGCGACGGCCGACAGCTCGAAGGTGTAGTTGCGCTTGGTGCCTTGGAATTCCGTCACGACGATCAGGTTGGTGGCGCCAGCCCGCTCGCGCGGCTTCACGAACAGCGAGTTGTCAGCGGGGGCGACCTCCCAAGACACCGTGTCGCCCATCGCTACAAACTTGATGACCTCGCCGGGCGCGAACTCGATCTGCGTTGCAGTCCGGAACGCACTCCGGATCTGGATCACGTTCCCGTCGGTATAGTTGACCTCGCGGATACGCGCGTCGGGACCGTGCTGCGCGGGGGTCTGCGCCAGTGCCGGCGCTGCCGCCACGGTGCTGATCGCTGTGGCCAGAAGCAGGATCGTCCTCATCGCGTCGGAACCTCCACGTCGGCCCGGTATGTCTTCACCTGAAACCCGAGCGGATTGGCGTATCGACCGGCTTCCGTTTCCGGCTTCGACAGCACATTGAATGTGATGGTCGCGATAGCGGGCGTCTCGATCACCTGTTGATCGCGCTGGAGCCTCTTGATGAAGCGAACCTGCGCGACGTTCGGCGAGATGAACGCGACCGAGCGGATCGCCACGAACACCGCGTCATTGGCGGTGAACTGGTTTTGCGGGGAGTCCGGATTGTCCTTTTTGTAGAAGGCTGTCCAACGGGTCTGTTCCTCCCGCGCCGAGAGCGACAGCACCTTGCGGAAGAACTCCTCCCGCGCCTGGGGAATCCACCCTTCGCGAGCGCGCACATAGTCGGCGAGGAAATACTTACGGATTGCCTCGTCATAGGTGATCGTCTTGTCGCCGCGCAGCTCCTGGGTGACTTCCGTTGCGCCTGTCGAACGATCGACCGTGACGACATAGGGGACCACCGTCTTCAGCGGCGACAGCGCCAGCACCGCAGCCGCGCAGATCGCCGCGAACACGATCGCGACGATAGCAACGATCCACGCGATCCGGCGCGAGCGAACCGCGGCCACGAACCGATCTCGGTCCCAGCTTTCCGCTTCCGCGAAATAGGCCTTCAGATCCTCGTCTTTGTCCTTCACTCCGATCGCCATCTCAGCAGCTCGCATAGGAGGTTGAGAGCGCGGCAGTCGGGCCGGCGCTCGGAGTGAGTGCGCCGATCGCCGGCACCTTGCTGGCCTGCGACGTGTCCGACCCTCGGGGAGCTGGCGCCGCTTCATCGGGTGGGAATAGGTTCGTCGCCGGCGCTGGGGCTGATTGAGGTGTGCCACGTGGCACACCTCCAGCGGACGGTGCTGCAGCGGCCGACGTTGCGTTGCGCGACGGGATTGATGGAAGAGCCGTCCCGTAGAGGTTTGCAGGACGCTTCTGCCGTCCGTTGCAGCGGGGCAGCTTATCGTCCTTCGCAGCGACCGATGGAACCGGAGCAGTAAGAGCCGCGAGAGCGAGAAAGGCTAAGGCCGAACCGAGCTTCATGCCGGGTCTCCGATTAGCTGTTGTTGTAAAGGGTGCCGCCGGCAGCCCGCGCTTCCGCTCGGCGGGCGCGATTTGCCTGCCAGCGATTCACTGCCCTTTGTGGAGCGTTTGACCATGCGCGACCGATCATCGGCGCGATCCCGCCGGTCGCGGCGTTAGCGAACTGCGAGGCGAGTGATGCGCCACCGCCGCCCAAGCCCGCAGCCATGCCTGGTATCTGAAGGAAGAAGAAGAACCCGAGGGCGTAGAACCCGAGCGCCTTGACCGCCGCTAGGATCAGCGAGTCATCCTGCGTGATCGCGTCAATGAAGGCGTCGGCCGCGTTGGCGATGAAAACCGTCACTAGCAACGCGAAGGCAACGAGGATGACGTAATTTACGATACTGCCGAGCCACTGGAAGAAGAACGGTCGTGTGGAGTCGAATAGGAGAGCGGCGACAAAGAGAGGTCCGACTGCAGCCAACAAGGAAAGGGCGAATAGAGCGAAGGCGCAGATTGCGAAACCGAGGGCCGACGCCAGCAGCGCAGCCAGCATTATGACGACGTTGATGATTTCACTGACAATGATTTCATCCCAATTATTCGGGATGCCGGCCAGGTTCGTCCCTTCCTCCGTTGTGTGAGTTTGAACAATCTCTTTAATGTTCGCGATGGCGCGAACCGCACCCTTGAGTATCGCGTCGAAGAAGCCGCCAAGTCCGTTCACGTCTTGCGCGCCTACGGCGTTCGCGACTTCTCTGGGCAGGCCATTCATGGCGAGAAGGCCGACTGACGCGCCGTAGAGGGTCGTTACCGCGAACACGAGCGCGGCAAGTTTCATCCCTCGATAGACGAACTCGCGAAACGGATATTCGACAGCGCCGCGCAGGACCGCGAAGCCGAGGAGGATGATGTAGATTGTCACCCCAACCCGGAGTGGACCGGAAATCCAACCGATGACCCCGGCGTAGGCCGCAACCACCCCCGCCAATGCGGCGTCAAGTTGGTTGAACATCGCGGTATAGATATTGAAGCCCATTACGCTGATCCCGGATATCTAAGCCTCGATCAGATGCCTGCCTCTTTGCGAAGCCTATCCGTATCGGCCTTGTTTCGTAGCAAGGTCTTTGCGGTATCCACGTTGTTGCAGTTGTTCACGACTACTGCAGGCCATGACGCAGGAGGGCGCTGTGAAGCCTTCCATGTTGTGCAGACTGCGTCTGTCTCGGCCAGCTCACCTTGGTTCTCCGTGAAATACTTGGCGGTGCGCAGCGGCATGTCAGATCGAAGCTTGCCTTGGTCGGAGTCGGACTCCTTCGTGCCACATGCCGCCAGCGCCAAAAGGCAGGAGAAGAGCCAAAGAGCTTTGGTCATGGGTTGACCCCTGCCTCAGCCCGCAGCTTGTCGATTTCCGATCGATTAGACGCCAGAGACCGTTGATAGCCGGCTTCGGCCTTTGCCCTTCGCTGAAGCTCGATCGCCTGAAGCGCCATCTGATCGTTCATCATCTGCGCTTGTTCGAGCTGGAGCCGCGCCGACATATCGGCACGTTCCGCGGCCGAGCTGGCGCTGTTGAGGCGGCTGCGCAGCGCCTCGAGGCCCTGGCGCCGGCTCGTCACCGCATCGCCGACGTTGCCGGCCAGGCCCGTCGTCACGGCCGCCTCGCGTGAACCCTGTTCGTAGGCGGCACGCTGATCGGCCGTCATCGTTTGCGAGCCGCGCCCGATGAGATCCTGATAGACGTCGTTCGCCTTGCCCCGCAGGCCGCCAACGACGCTGAGATCGCCGTTGGTGTAGCCGTCGAGGGAGCTGGACGACACGTTGCTGGTGCGCAGCACATCGTTCTTGAGCTGCTGGGCGACGTTGCCGATGTCCGTCATCTTGTTGAGGTCTTGGTAGAGCTTCTGCGCCTCGCGGATTTGATCGGCGCCCTGCTGGATGACCTGAACGCCCTGCTTCACCTGCTCGATCTGCTGGAGGATCGAGCCGACGTCGTGGACGGGGATGCCCTGCGCGTGCGCCGAGCCGGCCAGCGTGAGCGCTGATCCTGACAGCGCGAGTGCGATTGCCTTGAGTCTACGCATGTCCCTTCTCCTTCAGCTTGGACGGCGACGTTGGTGGAAGACGGGAAGCCAGTTGGCGGGATCGGGGCCGAACTCGGCCGCGGCCTGGACCGCGATCGGCGTCGTCTCGGCACGCCCGGACAGCACCGCCAGCTCGTCATCGAGACCGGTCAGATCCAGCTCAACCACCACGCTGTCATGGCCCTGCTTCACGAGGAACTTGCGCGATTCCGGCGACAGTTCCTCGCGGATGAGCTGGTATTCCGCGTCGGTGAGGGAGAAGCCCTCGACATAATCGCGGCGCGCTCCCTTGGGGTTGGGAAGCATCACCTGGGTCGCCACCTGTTCGAGGATCGAGTGCGCAATATCGCTCTTGAGCGCGTCGGCCGGCGACTGCGTGGCGAACACCATCATCGCGTTGCGCTTCCGGTACGTCTTCAAGCCGTCCTGCGCGAAGCTCCGGAACGCATCGTCGCCGAGCGCCTTCCAAAACTCGTCGACGGCGATGATCGTGCGCTCGCCGGTCAGCAGCTTGTCGATCCGGTGGAACAGGTAGAGCATCAACGGCGTGCGGACGTCGGCGTTGTCGAGGAAATCCGTCATGTCGAACCCGATGAACCGGGCATCGAGCGTCATTTCGTCCGCCGCGTTGTCGAACACCCAGCCCATCGACCCACGCGAGGTCCACTTTTCGAGGCGGGCGCCGATGCCGCCCGCGTCCGCCATGCCGAGCATCGTGCGCAGCGCGTCGAGCGATCGATCCTCGCGCGGGAGCCGCATCACCGCGGCAATTCCTTCATCGATCATCCGCTCTTCCTGGACCGTGATCGGTCGGCTTTCGGTGCGGACGAGCTGGCGGACCCACAGCGACAACCAGGCCCGATCCTCCGGCTTGTTCTCCAGCGCCTTGAGCGGCGCGAAGCCGGTCGGCTTGCCGTTCTCGAGCGTCAGGTAGGTGCCGCCCGAGGCCAGCACGAAAATCTGCGCGCCGCGATCCTTATCGATGAATATCTGGCGCGCGCCCGTCTTCTCTGCCTGCGCCATCAGGAAATTGACGATGACCGTCTTGCCGCCCCCCGTCGGGCCGACGATCAGCGTGTGGCCAATGTCGCGCTTGTGGAAGCTGAAGAAGTAGGGGCTGCGTGCGCTGGTCTTCATCAGCGCAATCGCGTCGCCCCAGTGATTGCCGGTAGCGAGACCGGCGGGATAGGTGTGAAAGGGCGAGAAGGCGGCGAAATTGAGCGACGTGATCGGCGCCGGCCTCGCGCGCCACGCGAAATTGCCGACGAGCTGGCTCCAATAGGCAGCCTCCAGCGCCGCCCCCTCGCGGGCCGCGACCATGCCGGTATCGGCAAGCGCCGCGCGCGCGATCGACATGTTGTCGCGCAGCCCCTTGAGGCTGTCCGAATAGACCGCGAGCGTGAAGTGATGATCGCCCAGGACGAAGCGGTTGGACATGAGGTCGTCCGCCGCGTCGACGAGATCGAGCATCTGGCTGACGGCTCGATCGTCGGCGTTCTCCATCTGCTTCTGCCGCAGCCGGAACCGCTCCGACGCCGCAGCACGGCCCAGGAAGGTGAAGGATTGTGTCAGCACGAACGCGAAGTCGACCGCCAGCAGCGATTGGAACTGCGTTGGCGTCGTGGTCGCCGGATATTCCCGGATGCCGAAAATGCCGCCGAAGGCGCTGCGATCGGCGTCGCGGACCTCCACCGTCTCGCCACCGAAGACGACGCGCTGGCGATAGAGCGCGCTGCCGAGGTGCCCCCGGATGATCGGAACACGGCGATGCCGGCCCGTCATCACCATTTCCGCGACTTCCATCGTCTCGGAGAATTTGAGCCCGTTGTGCCCGTAGATCGACAGCCTGCGCGGCGAGCAGCGGTCCATCAACTTCTCGAAATCGCGCGCCTTGTCCTCTAGCGCCTCCAGCAGATCGGTGTCGACCGCATCGGCCTCCGCTTCCGCGCGCGCCTTGTTCCTGAAGAGCTGGACGAGCTTGTCGGCGCCATGGACCGAGGGACGCAGCACCAGCGTCACGAAGAAGCGGTTGATGAACAACCGCTCCCTGTTCATCCGCGCGAAGTAGGCGGCATCAAGATCCCGCGCGAACCGGGACCGGAAGTTGCCGCCCGGATATTGCTCGACCCGCGCGCGGACGAGGTGCGTCCAGATCGACAGGCGATCGTCGTGCAGGTTGCGCAGCATCCCGTTGAGCTTGGCGTGCCAGTCGTTCAGATCGCGCACGTCGGCCGTCTCGAACGCCCGCCCCTGCAGCTCGAACGTCAGCATGATCGCGCCGGAATCGAGCATCACGACTTCGTCGGTGACGTGCCGCGCATAGGGCAGGAACTTGGTCGGCATCACTTCCTTGAGCGCGACCTTCATCGGCACCTGTTCGGAGAGGCGACTGGTCCTACCCATTGCGGCCGAACCCCCTTCGCTTGATGCCCTTCAGGGGGAGCGGCGTGTAGCTCGACCCGCCCCAGAAGACGCGGTTGCGGTTGGCCGCCTTGGTGCGACCCCACAGGAAGATCAGCCGGAACGCGTTGACGTCGTGGCGCACCACCAGGCGCGAAATGCCGAACATCACCGCGGCGACGACCAGGCCGTAGATGGGGTTCGTTGTGCCGATCAGGGTAATCACGGAGGCCAGCAGGATCACCACGGCCGCTTCGATCGGGATGCCCGCGAACAGCGCAGGCCGCGTCACCGCCAGGAACAGCGTGTTGCGCGCCATCACTTCCCGTTCTTCGTCCACGCTAGGCCCTTTCGCGAAACACAGGCGGAAGCGGGGTGTGCGGCGCGCCCCGCTTCCAAGAGCATCAGCCTTGGAGCTGGTCGACGATCCAAGGCGCCGAGAAGATGATCGCGATGCCGATGATGACGGTGACGAGCGCCCCGGTGTTGACCCGCCCCGTCAGCCACCCGAACCCCGCCGCGATGAGCGCGAGGATCGCGACGATGCGCAGCAGCCCATTGCTCAGCAGGCCTAGAACGGCGTTGCCGAAGCTCTCCAGATTAGTCTGCGCGAACGCCGGCTCGGCCGAGAGCAGCGACGTCAGCGCCACCAGGCCGAACATCGACAACAGCCGCGAGACCTTGCGCTGGCGCGGAGTCATCGCGCCGACGCGCGCGGTGACACGGCTTCGGAGGGCGAGCGCCGGCCCACCGAAAGATGCGAGATTCATCGGTTTTCTCCTTCTCCGGCGAGCCGCGCTCGCTCATATTCCGCCCTCGCAAACACGTCCCAGGATGGCGGCGGTGGGGGAGGCGCAGCCTTGGGCTGCCCCGCTTGGGACGTGTTTTCCTCGACGAGCGCGGCGAGCTGCGCAGCCGCGCTCGACCTTTCGCCGGTGTTTGTCGCGTCGGTGAACGCGCTCACGCGAACCGCGACGGGCCGGATACCGTCGGAAATGCCGGCATTGCCGATCACCTTCCCGACATAGCCGTTGGAGAAGCCACGCGACTGCGACCCGGTGTTATACATTGATAGGGCGATGCGGAGCGCGCGCTGCGGGTGCAGCCCCGCGCGCACGCTATGGTAGTTGCCGGACAGCACCGCGCCTGCCGCGGCGATGTTGGTGCAGGGATCGAACACGTTGTCCCAGGTCAGGCCAAGAGCCTTCATGTTCCGGGAGTTGATCTGCCCGAGACCGAGATCAACCGAATAGCCCTTGCCGACATAGGAGCGGGCGATCGCGATTGCCTGTGCCACGTTCGTCGCGGGCCCGACCTTGCGGCCGAGCCCGTTGACGTTGATCGCCAGCTCGAACCCCTGGCTTTCCGTCTGCACGATCGCCGCGATGGTCTCCGGGGCGACACCTGGCGCACACTGCGCTGCCAACCCCAGGACGATCGCGGACGGGAGCATCGTTACCGCTCCAGTGTTCCAGAGCCCGGTACCGGCCCCGCCTGCGCTGTCGCCTCGGCTTGGGCGACCTGTGCACTACTCGGCACCGTGTATCGGGTGCGGGAGCCGTCCTGCATCGTCATCACGACGTATCCGGGCCGTCCGTTCTTTGGTTTGGTATAGTCCGCCTTGCGAACCCCGCCGGCGCTGCACGTCGGGAAGCCTCCGCCCAGGCCGAGATGAGTGATGAGCTTGCGGATCGGGGGCACGCATTCCCGGAATCGCATCCAGCCACCGGGATTGCTCGCGCAGAGCATCACTTCACATGCCCAGGTCGAATCGGCTGCGCGAGCCGGAACCGCCGCCATCGAGGCAGTCAGGAGGCCAGCAACTGGCACAAACGAAAACAAGCGATTTGCCATGTTTTCACTCCTAGAGTGAAGACAAGCTAAATCGCTCGGACGTGGTTGCCTAGCCCGAAAATGACAATTGGTTCATTCCGGCGGCAACATCCTATCGCGTTAAAACGTCGCTTGGTCCTTCAGGCCGGGCCACGGATGGACATGGATCACGTCCTCATACCCGTAACCAAGGACGATATGGCGGATGGCCGAGGCAGCCTTTTTATACAGGCGAATCCGCTTCTTATCGTAGAGGCCGACGTGGAAGAGCGCTGTACCGCGCCAGCTCACCCGGACGTTGATGTGCCACCTGCCGCAGTCGCGCTGACATACATGGACGTCGGTAATCGTGCCGCCAGGTGGCCGCAGCGTCGTCAGTTCGCGCTCGAGCAGTAAATCCAACTCCACCCTGTTCCCCCGTAGTGATTCATGCGGTTTTCGCTGGTGCTTTGTGGCTTCCCCCGATAGCCTGTATGCGTCCTGCACCGGGGGTGTCTTAGATGGCCCAACGTCAGACCGCTACGATCGAGGATCAGGCCGACCGCATCGTCCGCCAGCTTGGGGGCAAATGGCATGGCGCATCCGCCATGTGTCGGTGCCCGGCCCACGCCGACGGCAAGGCCAGCCTGTCGATCCGCGTCGGCGAACGTGCCGTGCTGTTCCATTGCTTCGCCGGCTGCACGGTCGACGCGATCATGGCGGCACTGCGCTCGGGCAAGATCCTCGCGCCTGTCGACCACGACCCGGGTCAGCGCCAGGAGGGCAAGGCCGACCTCAACAAGCTCGCGCTTGCCGTGTGGCGTCACGCCGAGCCCTTCGCCGGCACGCTCGCCGATCGCTACCTGCGCGAAGGCCGCTCGATCGTCCCCGACGGGATCAACGCCCGTTTCGATCCGCGCTGCCAGTGCGGTGCCGGCGCCGCCAAGGCGTTCGCGCCGGCGCTGATCGTCCCGATCGAGGAGGACGTCGGCGTCGTCGCGATACACCGGACCTTCCTGACGCCGGACGGCCGCTGGAAGGCCCACATGGACGAGCCTAAGCGGATGCTCGGCAATCCGGGCGTCGGTGCGGTCCGCTGGGGCGGCATCCCGCTCGACGGCATCCTGCGCCTCGCCGAAGGCGTCGAGGACGCGGCCAGCGTGATGAACCTGCTCGGCGCCGGCCATTCCGTGTGGCCCGTGTTGGGGATCGAGCGGTATCAGGCCATCGCTATCCCCGAGAGCATCCATACCGTCATCATCTACAGCCAGCATGGGGCCGAGGCGGCGCGCGCGATCGAGCGCGCCACCCCGCACCTGACGGCCAACGGCCGCCAGCTCGTCGTCAAGCCGCCGCCCCATGCTGGCGACTGGAACGACCTTCTGCGCGAGATACGTTCGCTATGAAGCTGTTTCCCGGGGCGACGCGCTTTCAACGATGGACGATGGGCGCGACGTTCCTGATCGTCGCGAGCTATGCTATCTCGCAAAACAGGCAGTCCCTCGTCGAGGTGTCCAAAACACGGCTGTCGTCGCCGAGCCCGAGGGTCATCGATGGGGATACGATCGACTTCCCCAATGGACGGGTGCGGGTCGTCGGGATCGACGCGCCCGATGACGACCTGCCACGGCTCAAGGCATTGTCGAGCGACGCCTTGCAGCGGTTGGCGGCGCGCGATGGCGGGTTGGACTGCTCGGTATCGATGTTCGACTACGCGCTTCGGCATGAGAGCCAGTGCCGGACCGACCCCAAGAGCTACGGCCGGTTGAACCTGGCATGTCGCTTTCCAGCGAACGGCGCGAGTGTCGGGGCAACGATGGTCGCCCAGGGTTATGCGGTGGATTACCGTGTGTTCTCGGGCGGGGCCTATGTCGACTTGATGCAGAAGGCAGCAGCACAGCGGGCGGGGCTATGGGGCGTGGACTACGAAGGAATGCGGCAGCTCGCGGTCCGCAGAGCACAGGTGCCGCAGGGATGCGCCGTTGGAACGATCAAGAAGTAGCCGGAGCCTGCCTCCGGCTCGCGTTCTACTCCGCGGCGCTCGCGCTCCGCTCCGCGGAACCCCGTAGCCCGGTTTCCGCCCATTCGGGTGACGATCGACTAGGCTCCAACGGGCCGCCCCTATGGGCAGGCGTAGCGTGTCGGGCGCGTGCAGCCGATGCTTGAGCGCGGCTCCCCGCGCGCGACGGCCATCGGGCGGTGGGGCGCGGCGTTCTCGCTCGTAATCGCGGCCGTGCTGGCCGGTCGCCTCCTGCGCGCGTATCCGTACCTGCTTCCGAACAGGCTGCCTGGCCTCGTCCTCTACGAGCTGGGGCCGGCGCTGATCCTGGCATTCGCGATCGGGACCGCCATCGCCATCACCGATGGCGGCAGATCGCGCCCCGGCATCCCGGCGCGGCTCGCGCTATTCGCGCTTGCCGCGCTGATCGCCGGCACCGTTGCCCTGGTCATCGAATACGGCAGGGTCCTTCAAGGGCGATGGCTTTAAAGCCGGTGTGCCACGTGGCACACTCCTGGCCGTGTGCCGCTTACTGGGACCGGCGTCTGTCAGTCCGCCTCATTTAGGCTAGCGATCTGACGCATTTGCCCCGCTAAGCCGGTTAGGCGACCTTGCAGACGCTGATCGGCGCTCCCTAGCTGCTGAAGGGCCAACATCGTCTGACGGTGCTTCAGGCGCTGGCGATTGGGTACGACGACCTTCCCGTCACGCACGACGACGCCCGTGATTTCTGCTGGCCGGTCCACGTAATGCTTGAGTTTGTGATAGCGCAGCCCCGTTCGGTGGATCATCCGTCGCACCTGCCAAACATCCGCGACCGGCACCTTCGCGCCCGAAATCGTCACGTCATCGACATAGACCGTCAGCGTGTAACCCTTAACTGCGCAGAATGCCGCGATCTCAGCCCACATATCTTGATAGCTGTAATATGCCAGGATGGGGCTAAGCGGACTGCCCGTCGGCAAGTGACCCTCGAAAGTGCAAAGATCGCCAAGCAGACCGGCAACGTCGCCCCGGCATCCCATAACATTCTGGAAGAAGGCGATCACCCGCACACGCGGCGTGTTGGGGAAAAACTTCTTGATATCGAGGCAGTGAACGACGCGGCTGCCGCGATGCCGCGCCGCATTGCTGACGTAGCAGCGCCCCTTCACCGGGCAGAATAAGAAGGGCGGCGGCTCAATCCTAGCCAGCATCTTAGCGATGCGGCTCTGGACACGCTTCAGCGGCGCGATCGGATCTTCGACCGGACGTTTGCCGCCGCTCTTCTTCTCAATTTCGAACTGCCGATACCGATCTGACCCGACTGCCATTGCGCGTAGCTCTGGCTCCGCAAGGCCGAGCACGTCAGCGAGACGGCGCGGACTGGTGAGCTTGTAAAGCTGCGACTGATTGAGCGGGATGATCGTCTTATTCGGCATGGGTCCGACCGGACCGCGCCTCGAGGAACTGTAGCAGGCTCACTACCTTGCCAGCCACAAAGGTCCGCGCCTGATCAAGCGTGCTCTTCTGGTCGAGGTTCTCCGAAAAGAACATGATTGATGAGACGGGCATGTCGAACACAGTCGCATAACGCTGGATGATGTCCAGCGTCGGCGTCTTCAAGCCGCGTTCAATTTCCGACAGATACGACGTCGAAACCTCCAACCGCTCAGCCGCCTGCTTTTGCTTGAGGTCATGATAAACTCGGATCAGGCGAAGAGCTTCACCCAACATTGCAACTCCTTTCGGGAGGCTATTCAGGGTGCGAACTACTGGCGGAAAACCTTGATGATGGAGAGGGCGACGTGGAGCAGTTGCACCACCACTCGCCCCAGGGCCACCACCGTCTTCAAAGTGGACGGACGGATCAGGCGCTTTGCCCAATGCTGCCGTCGCACCGTCTTCGTTCGCGCACGCTTCTCGTTCAGACCAAGCTTTCGCATGGCGTCCTCCTCTGCCAACCCCATGCACCATGCAGGGGCGCCGCCAAGGCTTTGGAGGGTGGGGTAGAAGCACGTTAACCCTGAACACCAAGGCGGACACCGGGCCGTCCGGTGGCCGCCCGCGGCACCGCTCGCTCGCACGCACGGAGCCACAAAGCAGAGAAGATTTCTTCTCCAGGAGGAGTTTCCCCCTCGGTTGATAGCGACACATCCCCTTTCGAACTGAACAGGAGTGTGATGCCCCAACGCATTTCGCCAGTCAACGAAGAAAATCCGCTCACAGCGAATTTATCGGTGGCACTACGTTGGAGTGCACGGTGGCTCACCCTTGCCGCCTCCAGCATGGAATCCGGACGACGAACGCTCTAGCGCATCGATAAGATCAGTGGAGCGGGGAATGCGGCACCGGCGCAGGGGCGGCAGATAAGCCAAGGGCCGCCCTTTTGAGGCGGCCCCGACCGTTTAGTTCCCTCGCGGGAAACGGACACTCCCCGAGGGGGAGGCCGCAGATGCCTCCCGATATAGAACCCGCTACTGAAGATTCAACTAATATCTAATCGCTCCAGGGCGGCCCCTCAGGCCTCCGGCGCCGGTGTCGAGGGCACGGGCAGCCAGGCGAGTGCCACCCGAAGGATGCCGTCAAACTCGGCTTCCGTCATCCGCGCTATGCCGCCCTTGTCCGGCACGAGCCGGCTGACCGCTACCGTGGTCATCTTGTCGCAGATCGCGAACGCCGCGCGTCCGTCAATGGTGGTTTGGAGCGGGACTGCCCACTGATTACCTGGCTGCGCCTGCGTCGAACACGGGATCACCGTCACCGCTCCATGCAGCGTGTTCCGATACGAAATCACGATCACCGGCCGCCGCTTCCAAAACTCCGGTAGCTGCGCGTCCTGAGGGAAATCGCACCAGAAGAGCTGACGGATCTTCGGCGCACCCTTCAGGCGCGGCGCCACCCGAGGTGGCGCTTCCTGAATGTGTGCATTCACGCGTCATCATCCTTGACCAGGCGCAGCTTGGGAGCCCCTTTTCGGTTCTGACGGATCTTCTTGATCTCGGACTTCTCCTTGATCTCCGCGATCTTTTCATCCGCAAAGGGTTTGGCCGCCTCGATCAGGCCGTCGAGATGGTAGATGTTCGTCCGGCTCCCCTGGTCGGTTCGGCGCTCTTCGCGCCGGATGTATCCGGCAGCCTCCAGACTGGCGATGTGCTTCTGGATCGTGCGCGGGTGGACATTCATGGCCTGCGCCATGGTGCTCTTGGACGGGTAAGGTTTCCCTTCAGCCGTCCACCATTTGCTCGCCAGATACAGCACGATGTTGAGATCGAGCGGTTCGAGACCAAGCTGACGTTGGTTCTCGATGATAACGCTCGGCAGCGCCGTCCAACCCGCATCCATCAGCGGCTTGGTCCACTTCTTCTCGTTCGTTCGCAGATCGGAGCTGCTGTCAGTTTGCTTCTTGGCCGCCATGGGGCTATTCCTTTCTCCCGGCGGATATGCCCCTCGCGCGTAGGGGGTTCAAGTTTAGGGGGGAGCCCCGGGTGCCGCCCCCGTGAGGCGCTAGGGGCGCCCGGGGGAGCGCCTCTCAGGGCTCCGGCCGGGAGCCGGAGCGGCCCTGCAAAGTATAGCCAGTGCCCATGTAGACGTCACTCAGGGTATACCCATGGCGTATCAACCGAGTAACCGCAGGGGGGAGCCGCAACGACCTCCCCCTCGGCCGTGAATCTCACGCGAAGGCTTCGTCGGCGAGGTTGCCGTCCCGACTCTCCACGATCAGTGCCACGGTGTCTTCCCGGTCCCTCGGGTTGAACACACGGCCGACGACCGTCCAGATCGACCGATTTTGCGGATCGTTCCGATCCTGACCCGCGATCACGCCGGGATCGAGGATCGTGTCGCCGATCGCGGGCACCTGGCCGGCAAACTGCTCCACCCCATACTCGACGCCCCCGTCAAAGACCTTGCCGGTTGGGTCGCGGTGCAGGATCCGAATGCTGGTCACGCGCTGTCGCTCCGTCACGGCGTTGTGCCGATCATCCATCAACAGATCGCCCAAAGCACGCCCGCTGCCAAGGCCATGTCACGGTCCGAGGACGGGCCGTTGGCCCGGCACAGGCTCGCTGGCGCCGCGGCCCTCCCCCGGAGGCCCGCCGGCGCGGGGAACACCAAGGGCGGCTGCCCTTTCGTTCCCGAACGACAATCAGGCCCCCCGTGTAATCCGCCAAGCGCGTCACCCGACGCCCTCTGGGGCGTCGGCCGCGCTAGGGCGGCTCGCCCGCGCCAGGGACCAGATTCTCGCCCTCCCTCCCCATCCCGTTCCTCGCCGGAAAGGCAGAGCCGGTTGCTGTTGCGACCGGCTTTCAGCCTCGAAGGAAAGGAAGAGACCATGGCACGGATCACCGACAACCGGGCTGACATCTACCAAGAGATCACCGACCAGATGATCGCCATGATCGAGGCGGGCACCCGGCCTTGGTCGAAATCGTGGAACGGCAGCACCGCCCCCAACATCCCGCTGCGCTCGACCGGCGTTCCCTATCGCGGCATCAACGTCCTGACCCTTTGGGTAGCGGCCATGACAAAGGGCTATGCCTCGCCGCATTGGCTGACCTTCAAGCAGGCGCTCGCGCTCGGCGGGTGCGTCCGCAAGGGCGAGAAGGGCTCAACCGTCGTTTATGCCAACACGATCGAGGTGGACGCCGACAGGGGCGGAGAAGCCAGCGACGATGGCAAGCGGCAGGTAGCATTCCTCAAGCGCTACACCGTCTTCAATGCCGAGCAGATCGACGGCGTCGAGGCGAAGTATCCGGCCCCCGCGCCGATCCTCACCGCGACCAATCCCCACGAACGCGACTCGGAGTTGGACACCCTCTTTGCCCGCGTTCCCGTCACCGTCCGGCACCACGGATCGCAGCCTTATTATCAGCCGAGCGGCGATCACGTCGTCATGCCCGAGTTCGCCGACTTCCACACCGGGGACGACTATTATTCGACGCTTGCCCATGAGCTTTGCCACGCAACCGGCCACGTGGACCGGCTCGCCCGCCCCACCCTCATTTCCACGAAGCGGGAGGATTACGCCCGCGAGGAACTGGTGGCCGAGCTGGGTGCGGCATTCGTCAGCGGCGCGATCGGCATCAAGCTCCACGACCGGGAAGATCACGCGGCCTATCTGGCGAGCTGGCTGCAGGCGCTCCGCAACGACAAAAGGTGCATCTTCACCGCCGCGACGCAAGCGCAGGCCGCCGCGGACTGGCTGCTCAGCCGGATGAGCAACGCGGCGATGTCGGTCGCAGCGTGATGGATACGCGGCCCCGATCTTTCGTGAAACGGGCCGCGTTCCTGTTCTCCCGACCGTCCCGGGCGTGCGCGAAATCGACACTTGTAAATCAATCATCGAACCGCGCCGACCGGATGCTTTCGGTCGGTAGAGCGACGCCCAATTCGCGGGTCTCGCGCGGTTCTGTGCGCCCAATCACGGGCATAGAAGGACGAAGCATATGTCGATCAAAGGTACACTCGATCCGATCCACATTGGTGGCGGGACCCGCTCGTTGATGCGGGACAGCGGCATGTCGACAAGGGCTGGTGGGGCGTCGACGACAACAACACCCCGCATATCGGCCCCTATGGCAGCCGCGAAGCCTGCCAAGCCGCGTGCGATGCCATCAACGATGGTGACGCCGACTAGGGAACGGTCTGGAGCGACCCCGAGGGTCGCTCCAGGCTCCTATGCGCGCGCGCCGGCTTCGCTTCGCGGCACCGGCGCGCGCCTTTTCTTGTCGTCTCGCGACGTGCAGCACAGGGTGAGCGAGCCTTACCGGCCCTTCCTGATCCGAGCGAAGGCGGTCAGCCCGGCAGCCTTGTACGCCTCGAACATATCGGCTCGCTCGCCCAGCGGCGTTACTGAGACATGGGTGATCTCGCCGAGCATGTCGCAAATCCGAATGGCGGCCCGAACTGTGGTGGAAAGCCACGTGCAGAACCGCTCCATATCGGGCGGGTACACAAGATCCGTTTCGGATGAGAACATGCCGTGCTGGCCATCCTGCGCGACATAGGTGTTGATCGCTGTCTCGAGCACAAACACGTTGAGCATCACGGTGCCGTTCAGCTCGCGAATATCGGGGAGCATCCGCAGCTCGGGCCGCCACTCATAGGCTTTGGCGATCAGCGCCTCGTTGAGATGACCCCCGAAGACATTGCGGAGGTATTTCGCAAACTGAAGGTCGGCGTCGATCGCTTTCATCTGGTCGGCGAGTTCTGGTGCGTCCCGGTATATGAAGCGCATCGGTCCTTCCAAATCGGCAAGGTTCCCGAGCGCCATCAGGGCCGTTTTGATGAACGGAACCCACGTGCCCGCAGGACCGAGCTGACCTGACAGTTCACCATCTGCCGAACTCAAATCGCCGTGGATGATCCGCGATGTAAAATAGATCCTCTCGATCGGGGTCATTCGTTCTCGCCTGGTCAGTTCCCACCCGTCCAAGGGCAGCGCGCTGTTTTGCTGAGCAACCTGCCCAGTGCAAAGCGCTTTTCGGGGCAACGATCCCGGTCGGGCGCGACCCTGCCGGGCACGGCTCTATCGGCGCGTTGCGCCGATCGAGCCACCGTGCCGGCGTCTCGGCCCTGAGCGGGTGACGATCCTCGCGTAAGGTGTACCACGTGGCACACCTATGGCCGCGCCCAGCGGCGCGGACGTCGCTGGCAGGGCACCGCGGCCCTCCCCCGGAGGCCCGCTGGCGCGGGGAACACCAAGGGCTGCTGCCCTTTCGTTCCCGAAGCAAAATCGACAGCCCCGTGTGGTCCGCCGAGCGCGGCACCCGGCGCCCTTGTGGGGCGCCGGCCGCGCTAGGGCGGCCTGCCCGCGCCAGGCCATCGATTTCGCTCCTCCCTCCCCATCCCGCTCCTCGCCGGAGAGGCAGACCCGGTTGCAGCGGCAACCGGCTGCGCCTCGAAAGAAGGAGAAAGGACAATGGCTTACACCCGATACACCGGCGATCCCTATTGGAAGCGCGCGAAGTCCCCCGGCACCAGCGCCGACGGCACCCCGTACCGCAAGGGCGAGCGCGTGTTCTTCTATCCGCGCACCGGCGTCACCTACGCAGGCGGCAGCGCGAAGCGCGCCTCGGCCGAGTTCGACGAACTCGCGAGCCTCGAAGGCTGACCCCCTCCCAGTCAAATCCATCCAGATCACGGAGCATCATCATGGCTATCATCCATCCCAAGCTCGCCCAGCTTCGCCTTTCCCCGCTCAACCAGCGCCGCGTGAAGCCGTCCGCCGTCGAGGCGATGGCCGACGACATCGAAGCGCACGGGCTGTTGCAGAACCTTGTCGCCTATGAGGACGAGGGGCTGTTGTGGGTTTTTGCCGGAGGGCGGCGTTACCGCGCGCTCAAAATCTTGGTGAAGCGCAAGCGGATCAAAAGCAGCGACACCTTCCCGGTTGAGTTGCGGACCAAGGAAGAAGCCATCGAACTGTCGCTCGCCGAGAATTTCCAGCGCGAGGACATGCACCCTGCCGACAGCATCCGCGCCTTCGCCGCGCTCCGCGACACGGGCATGGACGCCGAGGAGATTGCGGCCCGGTTCGGTCAGGCGGTCAGCTTCGTCTACAAGATGCTCCGCCTGTCTGCGCTTGCCCCGGCGCTGATCGACCTGATCGCCAAGGATCAGTTGAGCCTTGAGGCCGCACGTGCGCTCACCCTCACCGACGATCACAGCCAGCAGATGAAGGTCTGGAAGGCCGCGAACGGCCACGCGCACACTATCCGCCGGATGCTCACCACCGAGAAGGTGGACACCACCAGCGGCCCGTTCCTGTTCGTCGGGCGGGAGGCTTACGAGGCCAAAGGCGGTACGATCACGGTCGACCTGTTCAGCCAAGGGGCCGAAGGCTTTGCGGACGATCCCGAGCTTGTGCGAGAACTGGCAGAAGAGAAGCTGGACGCACTCGCGGACGAGTATCGCGCTATCGGGTGGCACGAAGTCCGTGCGGCGCTCGAACGCCCTTACGACCTCTATATGAAGGGCAGCATGTACCCGGCGACGCGCGAGCCGACCCACGACGAGGCGACGAGGCTTACCGCGATCGACGCCGAGATCGAGGCCATCGCAGAGGCCGAGGGCGAGGACAGCGAGCGGATCGACCCGCTATCGGACGAGCGCGACGCGATCACCGAAGGCTTGCGCGCCTTTAATCGCGAGCAGGTTGCGGTGGGCGGCGTGGCCCTTTGGGTGTCGCATGACGGATCACTGGGCAAGAGCTTCTACCGCGCCAAGGCCGAGCCGAAACCGAAGGCGAACCACGACGGTCCCGTCCCGCTTTACAGCAACAGCCTGTTCGCCGACCTCACGCGCATTAAGACACGGGTCGTGCAGGAGGCGGTCGCGGCCGACCCGGCGCTGGCACTCGACATCGTGCTCGACAGCCTCGCGGGCCAGTTGCTCCACGGCGCGCACAGCCACCAGATGGCGATCGAGGTTCAGGCCAAGGCCGTCGCGACCGACGTGGCGCAAGAGTTGATGGCGACGAGCGACGTTCTTGCCGTGGAGGACATGATGGCGACCCGTTTCGCCGCCATTCCCGCCGAAGGCCGGTTCGAGGCGATCCGTGCCATGGGCAGCGACGACAAGATGGCGTTGCTGGCCGGGCTTGTCGCGATGACGGTGGACGGCACGGTGTTCGCGGGCGGCTCCCCCGGCCAGCGCCACCACCAATTCGAGCAGATCGTGCGCGCGAGCGGCGTGAACATCGCGTCGCGCTGGACCGCCCCCATCGGCCTGTTCGACAAGATGCGCCGTGCTGCGATGATCGACCTGTTGCGCGAGGAAGTGGGCGCGTCGAGTGCCGAGAATTGCGCCACCATCAAGAAGAAGGCGGACCTTGCCGTGAACGTGTCCGAGCGGTTGCCCGCCCATTGGCTTCCCGCCCCGCTGCGGATCGGTGCCTTTGACCGAGCGGAGCGCGAGCCGGAGGAATGCGACGCCGACATGGACGAGGACGGCAGCGAGCAGGAGGGCATGATCGACGAGGAAACGGCCTGAACAGCAAAGCTGGGGGTCCGGTGATAATCGGACCCCCTTTCCTCTCCTGACGAGCGCAAGGCGGCCCGTCGCCCCGGCGCGCCAGCCCTGGCGGGCTGGCGCGCCGGCTGCCCTTTCAGGTCCGCGTCGCGCCGCCCGACACGAGGTCGGGCGGCGCCGTGGCGACTTCCTTGCCGATCGGGTGGTGCGGCTCACCGCCAGCGGCCTTGTGGCGCGGTCGCGATGCTCGACAGGTCCGTCGTCGTGTCGACCGGCACGCCGGCCTGTTTGCGCTCCGAGTAGCGTTCTACGAGCTGCGTCGCGTGTGGCCGTAGCAGGACCGTGAAGCGGACCAGCTCCTCCATCACGTCGACGATGCGGTCATAATAGCTCGACGGCTTCATGCGTCCGGCCTCGTCGAACTCCTTGTAGGCCATCGCGACCGACGACTGGTTCGGGATCGTGAACATCCGCATCCAGCGGCCGAGCAGCCGCAGCGTGTTGACGGCGTTGAACGACTGCGATCCGCCAGACACCTGCATCACCGCGAGCGTACGGCCCTGGGTCGGGCGCATGCCCTTCATCTCGAGCGGCAGGTGATCGATCTGCGCTTTCATGATGCCGGTGATCTGGCCGTGACGTTCCGGGCTGCACCAGACTTGGCCCTCGGACCACAGCGCCAGTTCGCGCAGCTCATGGACGGCCGGGTGATCGTCTCCGGCCACTTGGTCGGGGAGCGGCAGTGTCGAGGGATCGAAGATCCGCGTTTCCGCGCCGAATAACTGCAGCAGGCGTGCCGCTTCCTCCGTGGCGAGCCGCGAGAAGGAGCGCTCACGCAAGCTGCCGTAGAGCAGGAGTATCCGAGGTGCCGGATCAAGCGGCCCGAGCCCTGTGGCGGGCCGCGCGCGGATATAGGCTGGATCGAGTGCCGGCAGGAGGTCGGGATCGGTGAGCGTACGAAGCGGCATCAAAGAGCTTTCACGAGAAAGGTGGCCGACGCCGGGCAGAGCGCGGTGAACTCGCGCGAGGCGGCAACCGCAGGCGGCGCCGCAGCGCGATCGGCCTCTGCATAGCCGTTCACCCGGAAAAATGGCGCCGCGGTGTCGGTCAGAAGGTGGAGCCGCTCGGCGCCGAGCCGGCGCGCCTCGCCCTCGAGCAGCGCCAG
>NZ_JBDFMC010000005.1:0-152871 GCF_047238005.1 Sphingomonas phoenicis
CCGCCGGCCTTTACCTGGGACACCCAGCGATCAAAGTCAGCCGGGGTCTGGCCGTGGAGCTTGAACCGCATGTCGGAATAGCCGCGGCCCGTGTAGTTTCCCGAATAGCCCTCGCTTGTCCCGGGCTTGTTGATCACCGCGTTCAGCTCCGACTTCATCGTCGGCATGGCGTAGATCATGCCGGCGAGCGTCGGGGCGTAGAAGGTGTTGAACTGGTCGGTCGAGGTGATCGAGAAGTGGACGGGAACGTCGACCGGGAGCGCGAGCTCATTCACCGTCGCGATGCCGAGATCGGGATAGACGAACAGCCATTTCCAATCGAGCGCGATTGCCTGCACCTCGAGCGGCTTGGTGCCGGCCGGCACTGGCTTGCCAGGCGAGATCCGCTCGAGCGGTCGGAACGGATCGAGCAGGTGCGTGCTCGTCCAGGTGACCGCGCTCAGTGCGATGATGATCAGCAGCGGGCACGCCCAGATGACCAGTTCCAGCGTCGTCGAGTGATCGAATTTCGGGTCGTAGGTCTTGTTGGTGTTGCCGCGGCGGTACTTGCGCGCGAACACGACCGTCAGCACCATGACCGGCACGATGATGAGCAACATGACGCCCGTCGCAAACAGGATCAGGTCGCGCTGCTGGACGGCGATATCGCCGGTCGGGTTCATGACGACCATGTCGCAGCCCCCGAGCAGCGCAGGCAGCGCGAGCACGGGCAGGCGCAAGGCCTTTCGAATGAGCTTGGATCCTGTTCTCAGCATGCTTGCCTGCTAACCCTCCCTTCCTTGACCGACTTTGACTCGGATCAAAGGTGCATCGTTTATCAAAGGCTAGGGTGAACTATCAGCCGGGCAAGATCGTTGCGATCCTGTGTCGCAGACCGGTTGATGACGGAACGGAGGACGAACAGGGATGGTTGCCAGCACCCTCGGCACGGCGAACTCGACTGCGCTCGAGCGGGACGCCCGGCTGATCAATGCCCGAGAGCACAAGGTTCGTCCAGGCGACATCGCGGTTGGCGTGATCATCGGTCGCTCGACCGAGTTCTTCGACTTCTTCGTGTACGCCATTGCGTCCGTTTTGGTCTTTCCCAGCCTGATCTTCCCCTATGTCGATGCGCTCACGGGCACGCTCTACTCGTTCGCGATCTTCGCGCTCGCGTTTATCGCCCGTCCGATCGGGGCGTTCGTCTTTCTGTGGGTCGATCGTCGCCACGGGCGCGGCGTCAAGCTCACGATCGCGATGTTTCTGCTCGGCGGCTCCACGGCTGCCATGGCGTTCCTGCCGAGCTATGCTCAGGTCGGCAGCGTGGCAGCGGTCCTCCTTGCTCTCTTCAGGCTCGGCCAGGGGTTCGCGCAGGGCGGCACCTGGGACGGTCTGCCCGCGTTGCTGTCGCTCAACGCGCCGCAGAACCGCCGCGGCTGGTTCGCGATGATCCCCCAGCTCGGCGCACCGATCGGCCTGTTCGTGGCCGCGGCGGTCTTCGCCTTCCTCCTGACGACGCTCAAGACGGCCGACTTCCTGGAATGGGGCTGGCGCTATCCGTTCTTCGTCGCCTTCGTCATCAACGTGGTGGCTTTGTTCGCCCGTCTCCGCCTCATCTCGACGCCGGAATTCGAGGAACTGTTCGAAAGCCGCGAGCTTCAGCCCTCGCCGGTGACGCAGATGTTCCGCGAGGAGGGACGCACGGTCGTCCTCGGCGCGTTCGCGCCGCTCGCCAGCTTCGCGCTCTTTCATCTCGTTACCGTTTTCCCGCTATCTTGGGTGGTGCTGACCTCGGGCGAAAGCGCGGTGCATTTCCTCGTCATCGAGATGGTGGGTGCGGCCGTCGGTCTTTTGGCCGTGGCTGCGTCGGGCACGATCGCCGACCGGATCGGGCGCCGCACGCTCCTCGGTGTCTCAGCCGCGCTGATCGGGGCCTATAGCGGCTTCGCGCCGCAATTGCTGGGGCGGGGTCCGAGCGGCGAGTGGGTCTACATGATCCTCGGGTTCATCCTCCTCGGGATCTCCTTCGGGCAGTCGTCCGGCGCGACCAACAGCAGCTTCTCTCCGCGCCACCGGTACACAGGCGCGGGGACGACGGCCACGGCGTCGTGGTTCATCGGCGCAGCATTCGCGCCACTGGCTGCGCTGCTGCTCGCGAGTAACTTCGGCCTCATCTCCGTGGGCGCCTATCTGCTGTCGGGGGCGGCCTGCACGCTTGGTGCCCTCGCGCTCAACCGTGAATGGGGCCGTAAGACCGCCTGAGGACCTGATATGATCGACCCTCACAACCAGCAGCCCGCGCCGCGCTTTCGTCATCTGGTGGTGCTGGCCAACCCTGCCCCCGAAGGTTTCGACCACGCCATCGTCGACGCCTATCGAGAGGTCGTCGAAAGCCACCACCAGGACGTGCTGGTTCGCGACCTCTATGCCGTCGGCTTCGATCCGGTGCTCCGCGCCACCGAGCGGCCCACCGAGCCCGGTTGGCTGCCGGCGCCCGACGTAGCGGTCGAACTCGAACATGTGCGCACCTGCGACATCATCGTCTTCGTCTACCCGATCTGGTTCGGGCTGCCGCCTGCCATGCTCAAGGGCTATGTCGACCGGGTGCTGGGGGCCGGCTACAGCTTTCGGGACGTGCACGCGGCGAAGGGACATCCGCTGGTCGAAGGCAAGCCGCTCCTCTCGTTCAGCACGTCCGGCACGCCGCTTTCATGGCTCGGCGAGCAGGGGCAGGTGCTCTCGCTGAAAGAGATCTTCGACGTCTATCTGATGCGCGGGCTGGGCCTGAGCCAGGCCGAGCACATCCGGATCGACTCGGTAGTCCCCGGCATGAAGCCCGTCTATGCAGCCGAGCAGCTCGAGCGCGTCCGCGCAGCGGCGGAAAAGGCCTGTGCCAACCTTGCTGCCGGGCACTACCGCGAACAGGCGCAAGCGGCGCTTCGCCGGCGTCAGGATCACGCCGGCTCTGCCTGAGAAGCGGGTCGGCAGAGAATCGCTGAACTCCTCTACAGCCCACAGCGTTTAGTGTTCAGAGGAGTGAGCCATGAAAGAAGTATATGACGAGCCTTCGAAGGCAGAGGCGAACCACGGGTTGGTCACGGTAACAGGCCCCGACAGCGTCGATGTCGTGATGACGCCGAAGGCAGCGTTGCGGACGGCGGAGCGGATCAGCAGTGCTGCGGTCGCAGCGATTGTCGAGCAGCACGGCCGCCCGCCCGGCGACCGCCACTGATGCGATCAGGCCTGTAGCGCCGCGAGCGGGGCGTGAAGCGACCAGACGAGGCCGCTCGGAAGTTCGTCGACGCCGCCGACGCCGCCCAGCCGCCGAGGCGTCGCTACTCCGAGCAGACGCTCACTCCATGCGTCCAGGGGCGGGCGGACCTGTGGACCGTCGCGCTCCGCCCACTGCAGCCAGATATGGGGCTGTTCCACCGCATTGATCTCCCATCGCAGCGACACATAGCCGTTGTGTCCGCTCAATGCCCCGCAGCGCAGCGAGTGAACTTCCAGTTCGTGAACCGCCAGCGCGATGGCGGCGGCCGTACTCGGACCGACCGCCACGGGCGAACCGACGATGCGCACGCGACTGCTGCGTCCGTCAGCCAGCGCGAGCTCGACCAGCGTCTGTAAGTCGGTAACGTGTGCCTCTGGTTGCACGATCAGATCGCTGATCCTGCTGAGCAACGCAACGCGGGCTGCCACTTCCTGACCTTTGACGAGGAGCGGCTCGTCGCTATCCATCGCCTGACTGGTAAGTGCCGACACCATGGTGAGCAGGTTGCGGAGCGCATGACGGGCGCCATCCACCGGAATAAAGCCGTTCGCCGGCGGTTGACCCGCGCATGGCAGCGCCAGCTTGCTCACGATATCGTCGAACTCATCCTTGAGCTGCACCTGCGTGCCGTCGACGAACCGAACGGTCGTGCCGGACTCCTCGCAGCATAGGTGTGTCACGGCCGAGGGGCTGATCGCGATCGGTCGCCCGTCGGCCAGCGCAAAGGTGGCGCCATCGATTCCCATCAGCTCCGGTTCGGAAGCGGTCAAGGCAGCATTCGTCTCCGCTTTCGCCCACGCGTCCAGCGCTTCGGAGAGAAGACAGGCGAAGACGCTGCTGCCGGCGTCGGCGTTGTCGAGCAAGCCGAGCGCCCGTCGCACGAGCACCACCGCCGTTCGTTCCGCTGCCTTCGATTCCATCATGATCCTCTTCGTCCCCCGCTTGTCTACCGGCCCGCTTCATCACGGCAAGGGGCCTCTCTCGCGCCCTCCTTTAGAAAGAACCGCTCGGCTTTGATCGCGGTCAAAGTGTTCTGCGCGGGCCGCCGTCATGGCTTAGAGCAGGAGGGTCTACTTTGGAACACATGGTCATCGAGCGCCGGGTTCTGCCCTTCCGGCGCAACTGGCACGTCGTCAACGAGGTCGACCTTGCGCCCTTGCTCGCCGACCACGTCGCGGTTCGTCGCATGTGTCAGCGGGCAGAGGATCTTGCCGACCAGTTGGGCGACGACCCGGGACTTGAGCAGCGAGTAAGCCTCGCCGAGAACGTGCGCTGCTGCATTCGCGATCACGTGAAGGTAACGAGCAATTGTCTTGAACGGTTGTTCGGCGGAGAGGCCTTGCGTTTCGGCCAAGGTGTGCTCGCGCGCATCCTTCTTGGTCAGATCTCCGATGCGGTGCATGCGGAGGACGTGATCGAGCTACTCCAGGGGGAGACGCTCGAGCTCGAGAAGATCGACATGCTGAGCTATATGCTGCGCTGCCTGTTCGACAATTATCGCCGCGCAATCGACTTCGAGGAGCTGGCGCTGCTGAGTTTGGCCGGAACGCGCCTGTCCGCTGAGGCGCGGCTGGCGCTCGAGCACAGCCTGGAGCGCGGCGGGACCGCTTGACCTAGGCTGCCGCGAGCGCTTCCAGGGCGCCGCGATCGGAAATCGTCACGGCGCGTGCGCCGGGGAGGCTGATGATGCCCGCGGTCTTGAGACGTGTGAGCTGGCGGCTTACGGTCTCGATCGTGAGACCAAGAACGTCGGCTATCTGGCCGCGAGTCAGCGGAAGGTCAAAGGTCAACGGCGCGCCGGCACTCGCCCGGCATCCGGCGTCACCGACCTTGGTAGCCATCTCCAGGAGAAAGTCGGCGACACGCTCGCCAGCGGTCTTGCGCGAGATCATCAGCATGCGCGCCCGTGCCTCCTGGAGCGCGGTCAACGTCCGCTGCAACAGCAGCCGTTCCATGCGAATATGGTCGTCGAGCACATGTTCGAACTGACGCCGCGGAAACACGCACAGCTCGACGTCGGTCAGCGCCTCGACTGTGTGATCGGCTTCCTCCGCATAGGGCCGGCCGACGAAGTCGGCCGGGTAGAGCAGCCCGACAATCTGCTCGCGACCGTCCGGAGTGGAAGTCGCGAGCTTGAGCATGCCGTCCAGCACGTTGCCACAGATGACGCTCTCATCCCCCGCCCAAATGATCGTCGAGCCCCGGGGATAGCGACGGCGATCGCCGATCGCGTTGAGCGCCTTGAGTTCGCGATCATCGAGGCTACCGCATAGAGCCGCATCGCGAACCGCACATTCCGAGCAGATATCCGAACTTGCCATGCCGCCACCTTAGCGGTGGACGCGGGGATTGTCCCCCTTTTCAATGATCAGCAGTGCATCGAGCCGGGCAGGGTGGGGCCGTCGCCATCCTTCTGAAGCGTTGATGGCGTACGAGCGGCGCCTGCGCGCCGTTTAGAGCCTGATCCCCAGCCCCACGCCGACCACCAGCGGATCGAGATGCAACGAGACCTGCTGCGTTCCGATCGCCGTAGTCCGCAGGCGCGCTTTGGTATCGATGTCGATATATTTGACGTCGAGGTTGACGAACACCTTGCGCGTGATGTCGACGTCGACACCCGCTTGCGCGGCCCAGCCGAAGCTGTCGCTCATATGCACGTTCGTCTGGCCGACTGCCTTCTCGAGGCCGGCCGATGCCTTCTCGTTCCAGAATATGGTGTAGTTCAACCCGGCTCCGACATAGGGCCGAACGTGGCTGGTCGGCGCGAAATGATATTGCGCGGTCAGCGTCGGCGGCAGCACCCAGGTCGATGCAAGCCGGCCGATCGAGCCCGTGGTTCCCGTCCGCCCGTCGGCATGATGCTTCGTCGTCGACGCGATCAGCTCGAAGCCGAGGTGATTGGTGGCCATGTAGGTGGCGTCGACCTCGGGCATGAAGCTGTTGTCGACACTGACCTTTTCGCCCGGGAAGGTCGGAAGGACGCTGCCTGAGCGCTCATTGGGCGCGACCATGATCGCGCGCAGCCGCACGAGCACGTCACCTGCGGCGACGCCCGTCCGATCGTCTGGGGAGGGCGCACTCTGCGCTGCTGCAGGGCTCGCCACCAGAAGCGCGCACGCCGCTATTGCTGCGCTTGAAACCAGATACCGCGTCATCGTCTACTCCATCCTTGATGCCGCAGCAGCTAGGATGAGGTCGCAAGAACCGCTTTGACGCGAGTCAAAGACGGTTTTGGGGAAGTCGCGCAGTTTTCGCCCATGTGGACCTATTACCCCGAACTGCTCGCCAAGCCGGTGCCGCGCTACACGAGTTATCCGACCGCTGCCGAGTTCACCGAAACAGTGGCGTCGGCCGACTTGGAAGCCCGACTGGCAGATCTGCCCGCTGAAGAGCCGCTCTCGCTCTACGTTCACATTCCCTATTGTCGGGAAATCTGCTGGTATTGTGGCTGCAATACCGGCGCTGCCACGCGAGAGGCGCGCCTATCCGCCTATGTGGACCGTCTTCACGACGAGATCGACCTGTTCGCCGCGGAGCTTGGGTCACGGGGTGTCGTTGGACGGATAGCATTCGGGGGCGGGAGCCCGAACGCGATCGCGCCGGAAGTCTTCCTGAGGCTGGTCGACCGGATCAAGACGGCATTCCGCCACGACCGGCCGGTTATCTCGGTCGAGCTCGACCCGCGCGGGTTCGACGAAACATGGGCCGCGGCGCTGGCGACTGCCCAAGTCGAGCGGGCAAGCCTCGGCGTCCAGACGTTCGATCCCGCCATCCAGGCGAGGATCGGGCGCGTGCAGCCCGCCGAGCTGATCGAGCGGACGGTCTCCTTGCTGCGCACGGCGGGCATCACGTCGCTGAATTTCGACCTGATGTACGGCCTGCCGGGCCAGACCGCTCGGGAATTGGAAGCGAGCCTCGCGGCAGCGCTGGCCCTGGCACCGGATCGGCTCGCCGTCTTCGGCTACGCGCATGTCCCGCAGCTCTTGCCTCGGCAGCGCCGGATTGATGCCTCACAGCTGCCGAGCGCGCGTGATCGGTTCGACCAGGCCGCGCTTGCTCATCGCGTTCTGACCGGGAAGGGATATCAGCCGGTCGGTTTCGATCATTTTGCCACGCCGGGTGACCCCCTGGCGATCGCAGCGCGTGACGGCACCCTTCGCCGCAACTTCCAGGGCTTCACAGACGATCGGGCCACATGCCTGCTTGGGCTTGGCGCGAGTGCGATCAGCAGCTTTCCGGACCGTCTGCTGCAGAACGAGAAGAATACCGGCCGCTGGCATCTCGCGCTGGGCGCCGGCCGCTTCGCAACGCACCGCGGCGTGCTGCGCACGCCGGAAGATCGCGCGCGGGGAACGATCGTCGAGGATATCCTGACCCGCGGCGCTGCCGATCTGTCACCCCTGACCGGCAGATCATGCGTACGCGCCTTGCTGCTCGATTTCGAAGCACGCGGGCTGCTGCGCTGGCGCGGCGAGTCGATCGTGCTTGCGGAAGGTGGCTTGCCCTATGCGCGCGTGATCGCCGCCCGGCTCGACCAGTATCGTGGCGAAAGCATCGGTCGCTTCAGCCATGCCGTTTGAAGGCCCTTCTGCCGCGCCGGCGAGCGCCGCTCGATCCGCCACGCGCGCTACCGTGCTTCATCTCTGCGGGCTGTGCGACCAGGTCGGCGAAAGCGAGGGCCAGGCACTGCGCAGGATTGGGCGGCGCCAGCGCATTCGATCGGGCGACCAGTTGATCTGCTCCACCGCGGGCGATGCCATCGTCGGCAATCTTACCAGGGGCGTGCTGGAGGTAGTTCGGTCCGAGGGCGACGGCGCCCGGAGCGTCGGCCTCGTCTTTCCCGGCGAGATCGTCGGCCATCCCTTTGGCCCGCCTGCGAACGCTACGGTACGCGCGTTGACCGACGCCCAGCTCTGCATTTTCCCCCGGTCTGCGTTGGAGCAAGTCTCGCGCGACTACCCGGCTGTGCAACGGGCGCTTCTGCGCTGTGCCTTGCACAGCTTGTCCGAGGCGCGGCGCTGGCTGCTGATCATCGGTCGGCAAAGCGCTCGCGAACGCGTGGTAGCCTTTCTACTTGAATTCGCACGACGCCAGCGGGCCGGCGCACCGAGCGGCGACACACTCGATCTGCCCTTGAAAAGGGGGAGCATCGGCGATCTCCTGGGGCTCTCGATGGAGACGATCAGCCGCCAGTTGCAGGCACTGGCGCGGGCCGGCTTGATCGCTCTCCCGAGCCGCCGCACTATCGAACTGGTGGACCGTCCTGGGCTCGAGCGCCTTGTCGGTGCGAGGCGATCAACGCTCGAGGGAGTGATGGCATGACAGATCAAGGAACAGTCGAGCTCGAAACACGAAGCGGTTTCTGGTTCCGGGTCCGCCCGACCCGCGACGCTGACGAGGCGAAGCTCGCGGCTTTCTTCCGCGCATTAGGACCTGAAGACCTCCGCTTTCGCTTTCTGAGTACAATCCGCGAAGTCAGCCACGATCGCCTGGTCGAGATGATCGAGCACAAGCCCGAGACGGACAGCGTGGTTGCCGAGAGCAAGGCGGGCGAGATCGTCGCCGCAGCCATACTCGCGGGTGATCCTGCTACGCGCCGTGGCGAGGTCGCGATCAGCATCCGCGCCGACCACAAGGGGAAAGGGATCGGCTGGTCGTTGCTCGAACACCTGGTCGAGACCGCACGGCAACGTGGTTACGCGAGCATCGAGTCACTCGAGGATCGTCAGAACCGTTCGGCAATTGCGCTCGAACAGGAGATGGGGTTCATCGCAGAACCGCTCGACGACGATCCAACGCTGGTTCGCGTCAGCCGGCAACTGACCTGAACTAGCGGTCGGCCTGTAACACGGAGATGCGGCTCCCGGTGCCGCTACTCGCGAGCGAGTCACGAGTGACCAGAAGCGTGGCGCCGGGGCGAAGGGCGGTCTCCAGCTGGACCCGGAAGCCATCAGGGAGGTGACCTCGCGCCCGGTCCGCGGCGCTCAGTTCGCCGGCGTCGGAAAGGCGCTGTCCGGGAAGAGGGAGGCGCAGCCAATGCGGACCGCCGGCGTCGATCGCGCGTAGGGTGAACGCCTCGGTTTGCGTAATGGGTTCGTCCAGCCGGATCGCGGCCGAGCCGATTTCCACGCCGTTACGTAAAACCACGAGCCGCCGATCGCGCCCGCTGACCACAATCGAGAGGGGGCCTTCCGCCGACAGCTCAGGCGTCCAGCGGTAGGTTGTCGGTGCCGTATGGCCGTCATCGAGCGCATGGTCCAGCATGCCCGCTGCGGGCGCCACCTCGGGCACCAGGCTGTCGTTGGTGATCACGACCGTCAGGCCGAGCTTGGTCACGGTAAAGAGCAACTTGGCGAAAGCGAGCGGCAGGCGCACGCAACCATGGCTTGCCGGGTAGCCCGGCAGGGCGCCCGCATGAAGCGCGATGCCGTCCCAGGTCAGGCGCTGCATGAACGGCATCGACGCGCCGCTGTACAGGTTCGACGTGTGGTCGACGTCCTTTTGCAGGATCGTGAAGACGCCGGTGGGCGTCTCATGCCCGCGCATGCCGGAGGAGATGGTGGACACGCCGATCGGCACGCCGTTGCGATAGACGAAGGCACGCTGCGCCTTGAGGCTGACGATCATCGTCACTGGGCCGTCTGGAGCGATCTGCGGTGCCCAAAGATATTCTCCGGGCTTGAGCTTCTCAATCGGGCCATCGATCGCAACCGGCACGGACGCTTGCGGAGCCGCGATCATCGGAGCCAGAAGTAATACGGGAGCGAGGGACAAAAACACGCGCTTTCCTAGCGAGCAGGGCGCGCTTCGTCCAATCGGCTCAGCACCTTCGCCAGTCTGCCGGCAGGATCAGGCCGCGAGCGAGAGCCGGTTGCGACCCTGATCCTTGGACTGGTAGAGCGCGACGTCCGCCGCCGTCAGCGCATCTGCAAGGCCAGTGTCGCCGTCGAGCGCCGCGAGCCCGACGCTGACGGTCGCGTGCACGGTCCGTCCGTCCGCGGTTATCATACGGGCGGCTGCAAACTGCATTCGCACGCGCTCGCACGCGTCACGCGCTGCCTGCAGGTTCAGATTGGCGAATAGGACGGCAAACTCCTCTCCGCCCAGGCGTGCGACCGTGTCGCTCGAGCGAGTGTTGGCTCTCAGGATGTCGGCAAAGGCGCAGAGCACCTCGTCGCCCACGCCGTGGCCGAACTGGTCGTTGACGTCCTTGAAGTGGTCGAGGTCAAAGACGGCGAGATAATGCCGCCACGGCAGCAGGCGTTGCTGGAGCTGGCGTTCGGCCACCTCGAAAGCTCGCCGGTTCGGAAGGCCTGTCAGCGCGTCGGTGCCGGCTGCGCGTTGTAGGCTCGATTCCAATGCCTTGCGCTCGGATATGTCCCGGACGACGTTCACGCTCCCGGATATCTGATCGTTCTCGTCCGTGATCGCGCAGGTATGGCTCTCGAACCATGCAAGCTCACCCGAAGCTTTCGTCGCGCGAAACTCGAACATGATTGTCTGATCAGGCGCCTGCATGGCTTGACGGTGGGCTTCTTCGACCGCGTCTACATCGTCAGGCGCGACGATGTGGCGAGCGAGCTTCCCGACCACGGCATCCGGTCCATAGCCAGCGATGGTGACGAGCGACGGCGAGGCGAAGCTGATGATGCCGTCGGCGGTCACCGCCATGATGATGTCGCCACTTCGGTCGGTGATGATCTTGTGCAGCGCCGCCTGTGCCTGCACTTCCGAAAACAGGAGCTTACGCCGCTTCAGCTCGGTCGCGGCCGGTAGCGCCATCAATGTTGCGACCACCAGATACAGCTGGAAGAGCAGGAGTTTCGTGCTGGTACTGGCGCCCGGTATTGCCACGGGTCCCAGCCCGCGGGCGGTACAGATTGCGCCCACTACCGTGATCACCAGGAGGGCCGTCGCGGCGCCGAGGCGGCCGAGCCGGAACACCATGAGCATCAATGGAAGCAGGGGGACGAACATTAGTGGCAGTCGCGTTTGCGCGAATACGAGCCCGGTCACGGCAACAAGGAACCCGGTGAGCAGCGCCGCTTCGCACGCCTCGCGTCGCTCGACCGAACGCGCCCAGCCTGCCACATCTCCGCCGATGACGAGCTTGACCATGGGCATCACCGTGAGCGTGCCCAGCGCATGAGCGGCGTACCAGTTGAAGGCGTTGCTTCCGGCCGGGAGCCCCGTCGCCCAATGAGCGAGAAGTCCAGCCGGAACCGCGGTGCCAGCCGGCACGACAACTCCTGCCACGATGATGAGGATAGCGAGTTCGCGGAGGGACGTCAGATGGCCCGGGACAGGCACGAACCGACGCATCAGCCATGCGATTGCGGCACCTTCGGCAATGTTGATGAGCGCGAACGGAAGGGCAACGCCGACACCGAGCCCCTCGAGACTGGTCGCAAGCGCGCTTGCTGCGGCGCAGGCGGCGAGGCGTAGCGCCCACGACCGCTCAGGGCGATAGCGTAGGTCGACTGCCAGCAGCGGGGTCGCGAACCAGAGAAGCGCCACGCCGCCGTCGACGCGGGCGTAGGTTACAGCAGCTAACGCGGCGGCAAAGTACGCAAGCGCGAGCTGTAGCGCCTGCGGCAATTCCGCTTTCCAATTTCTGAGATCCGAAGCCGATACCATGCCGAAATGATTTAGCCGCAAATGGTTAACGATAGTTAACGGAACGAGGCATGGGAGCCGAGTGTCACTGCCGCTCATATCGGCGTCACTGCCCAGAACGGCGTCGTCACGCTTACGGGGCACGTCGACAACTTTCTTCAGAAGCGCGCAGCCGAACATGCGGCGGCACGGGTCAAGGGCGTCAAGGCGGTGGTCGAGGAGCTGAAGGTCGAGCTCCACCCCACCATGGTCCGCAGCGATGAGGACATCGCCAAGGCGGCCGCAATGCGCCTGGACTGGGAAGTCAGCGTCCCGCGCGACGCCGTCAAGATCAAGGTCGAGAATGGGTGGGTGACGCTCACCGGCGAGGTCGACTGGCATTATCAGAAGGACGCAGCGGAACGGCATATTCATGGCCTCTACGGCGTCGTCGGCGTGCTCAACGAGACCACGATCAAGCCGCGGGCGGATGCTACCAACATCGGGCATAACATCGATCTCGCGCTGCATCGCTCGTGGTTCGATCCCAAAACAATCACGGTCACGACTCAGGGCGGCAAGGTAAAGTTGACCGGTTCGGTCGAAACGCCAGGAGATCGCTACGTCGCGGGCACAACGGCGTGGGGCGCCCCAGGCGCGACCGAGGTCGAAAACGATCTCATCATCGCCTGATATCGGACGCGGACCGCCCGCGGCAGCGGGCGGTCCGTCTTGATCGGAGTGAGAATGAGTATCTTCGCCACGGCGGAGCCGGCTACCGTTGCCCGCCTGACCACATAGAGGACCGCACCATAAAAAATTAACTGTTCGGGGCGGCCAAGCGAGCCGGCCCATCCGATCGCGAGAAGTCCATCAAGGCTCTGGCGGCGGCCCGCAGAGTTGCTAATCCAGGCGCGACATCAACGTCCCACGCCCGCATTTGCGGCAGGCTCAGCCTGCCCCGCTGAAGCCGCCACCGCGACAAGTGGAAACCTCCGACGCCCTTAAGAAAAATTCCTTCCACGGGCCGACGTGACTCGTCGTGAGCTGTCGCCCAGGAGAACAATGTCGCGAGACCTTCGCATGGCACTCAGCCCATCCTCTCGAGCCAATCGCCGATCGCCCGCCATGTTGCCAGGCTTCTCTCGGCCGTTCGGGCCATTCTAGGAATGTAAATAGGCGTCCAACCGGGACCCCTTATCGGCGTGTAAAAGGGACCCCCTTCGTCGAGCATCGGCACGGGGATCATGGGCGTACCGTTCGCGCTGGTTGCGGCGTAGGGCGGGCGTAGCCCGGCCGGAGGCGCAACCAGCGCGAAGCGTCCTTTGCCATCTGCCCCGGGTGTCAGCTGCGGTGCTTGAGACGCCAGCTGTCATTGCCGGTCTCGACGATGTCGCAGTGGTGCGTGAGCCGATCGAGCATGGCGGTCGTCATCTTGGGATCACCGAACACGGTGGGCCACTCGCCGAACGCCAGGTTGGTGGTGATGATCACCGAAGTGCGCTCGTAGAGCTTGCTGACGAGGTGGAACAGCAACTGCCCACCGGACCGCGCGAACGGCAGGTAGCCGAGCTCATCGAGCACGACCACATCAAGCCGGGAGAGCTGGGCGGCCAGGGTCCCGGCCTTGCCGATCCGGGCCTCTTCCTCGAGCCGGTTCACAAGGTCGACGGTGTTGAAGTAGCGGCCACGAGCGCCGGCACGCACGACGCTGGCCATGATGGCGACCGCCAGGTGGGTCTTGCCGGTGCCGGTACCCCCGACCAGCACAACGTTGCGCCGGCGGGTGAGGAACGACCCGGTATGTAGCGAGCGGACCAGGTCCTCGTTGATCGGCGTGCCCTCGAACACGAACGCATCGAGGTCCTTCACTACCGGCAGCTTGGCGGCACCCATGCGGTAGCGGATCGAGGCGGCATGGCGATGTGCGGCTTCGGCCCGCAGCAGATCAGTCAGGATCTCCATGATCGTGCGCTTGCGCTGCACGCCGGTGGTGACCGCCTCGTCGAACGCGCCGGCCATGCCCTTCATGCCAAGGCCGCTCATTGCAGCGATCATCTCATGCCGCTGCACGGGCGCCTCGCAGCAGATCGTAGCGGGCACAGTCGGCGATCGGCGGATGCGCCAGCATCAGCGCGTCCGACGTGACGATCGTCGGCGGCCGTGGCGGCTCGCGTCGGCGTGCCAGGATGTTGAGGATCACGTCGTCGCTGGCGGCACCGTTGTCGAGCGCCTCGCGGATCGCCTCCTCGACCGCATCCAGCCCATCGGTCAGCACCGCCGAGAGCACGCGCACGAACCTCCGGTCGGCATCATCGCCGGGCCCCAGCTTGCGCCGCAATCGGGCAAGCGCCGGCGGCAGCTCCCATCCCTGGAACGGCGCACCGTTCCTCAGGGCACCAGGCTTCCTGGCCAGCACCGGCAGGTAGTGCCATGGATCAAGGATCATCCGGTCGCGGCCGAACGAGCGGGCGTGTTCGGCAACTACCTCGTCGTCCAGCCGCACGACGATCCGGTCGGCATAGGCGCGCACCTGCACCGCACGCCGCGCCGCCTTGGCCATGACCGAGTAGCGGTTGCGGTCGAAGCTGATCAGGCAGGTGCCGGTCACCGCGTGCGGCGTCTCGTGGAAGCCATCGAACGGTGCCAGCATCGACTGCAATGCAGGACGCTCCGCCTCCCACGCCTGGGCGACGGTCAGCTCCTTCTGGTCGGGATGCGGGTGCAGCTCGGCCCAGCGCCGGCACTCCGCCTCCAGCCACCCGTTCAGCTCTTCCAGGCTGGCGAACCGCAGCCGCGGCTGGAAGAAGCGCCCGCGGATCGTCTGGACCTGGTGCTCGACCTGGCCCTTCTCCCATCCCGCCGCCGGCGAGCAGGCGGTCGGCTCGACCATGTAGTGGTCGGCCATGATCAGGAAGCGGCGGTTGAACACCCGGTCCTTGCCGGTGAACACGCTCGCCACCGCGGTCTTCATGTTGTCGTAGATGCCACGGGTCGGCACCCCGCCGAAGAAGGCGAACGCGCGCGCATGCGCGTCGAACACCATCTCCTGCGTCTCGCGCGGATAAGCCCGGACGTACGCCGCCCGCGACGCACACAGCCGCATGTGCGCGACCTTCACCCGCACCGGCACGCCGGCGATCTCCACGTCCTCGTGGCTCCAGTCGAACTGGTACGCCTCGCCCGGCCTGAACATCAGCGGGATGAACGCTGCCGTCACCACGCCCGCATCCTTGCGCCGCGCAATCTTCCAGCGCGCGACATAGCGGCGCACTGCATCGTAGGAGCCCTCGAACCCCTCGCGCAGCAGCAGATCGTGCAGCCGGGTCATCCGCACCCGCTCGCGCCGCGGCCGTGCCTCGTTCTCCGCCAGCAACGCATCCAGCCGCTCCTGGAACGGTCCGATCCTCGGCAGCGGCTGCACCGCTCGCCGATAGGTGAACTCCGCCTCCGGCGCCCGGATCGCCTTCCTCACCACCTTGCGCGACAACCTCAGGTCACGCGCGATCGCCTTGATCGACTTGCCCTCGGCGTGCTCGCGCCGAACCCGAACCACCGTCTCCAATATCAGCATCCCGATCCCGCCGCCCTGGTCGCCACCAAAGCAGACGCGCCTAGAACATCAGGATGTGGGGTCCCTTTTAGACGCCGATCACCCCGCTACCGGGGTCCTCATTGCACGCCGATCCTCATTCTAGGAAAGAGTAGCTAAGCCGGAGCACAGGCCCGAAGACTTGCGCTCGCGCCGGCAGCCCCTGCGACGTTAACCGATGCTCTTGATAGGGCACGATGCCTTCACCGCGCCTCGTCCCCGCGGCGTTTCTTGCTCTTGTCGGCGGGTGCAGGTCTGTCTCGCCCGAGGCGCTTAGGCTGCTTCGGCTTCGCCGATCTTTCGCTCAAGGTGGCCCTTTTCGTGATCGTGGACGAGGCGCGTCAGCGACGGTTCGTCCAGCTCGGCCAGTAGGTCGGAAAGCTTTTCATGTGGCTTCGCGTCCGACGCGAAGGATGGGCCGTAGACCTTGCGCAACGTGCTCACCAGCGTGTTGCCGTGCTTGCGGGAAATCTCACCATTTTTATCGCGGTGACGGCCATGCAGTCCTGGTTGTTGCATCATGTTCTTCCTTGCAGCCGATGATCAAGATCAACGCCTGGCCGCAGCTCTGGCTCCCGCAGCGGGTGTTTCTCTGCCCGCTAACGATTGATGGCTCGGGCCTCCGGTGCTGCTCGCGCAATCTGCCATCGCGGCCGCGGCAGTTGCCCCGTCTCATGCGAGCCCGTCCCACTCCCGCGCCATGATGCTCGTCCCGCGGGTCCCGATATCATCGAGACCAAGCCCGGCTTCGTGCTTTCGAGTAGAAAATCCACTCGACCGTCCTCGGACGCGCACTCCCGTGACATGACGACGCGCTACGGCGCCGTCACTTCGGGCCCGTCTGCCCCTCCAGGTAGGCAATGACGTCCGCGCGGTCGATCGGGTCGGCGAGCCCCGGAAATAGCATCTGCGTCCCGGGCGCAAACCGTTGCGGGTCGGCGAGCCACGCATGCAGGCGCGCGCGCGTCCAGATCCCGCCTTTGGTTTTCAGGGCATAGGTGTACCCGAAAGTTTCGCTGCCACCGGCAACCGGCTTCCCGATGATGCCGAACAGATTGGGCCCCGTGCGATCCGGCGCGCCTTCAGCGATCGTGTGACACGCCGCGCATTGACCAAACAGCTTCCCCCCGCGACCGGCATCGGCCACCTTCGCCAGCGCCTCGATCGACGGTGCGGAGCCAGCGGCCCGCCGACGAGCCTCCACGTCATCGCCTGAACAGCCGTTCAGGAGCATCAAGGAGGACGCCATCGAAAAGATCAGCGACGTCGGAGGTCTGGCGCGCCTCCGATCGGCCCAAGCCCTCGGGCTCCAGATCATACCCCGCGCCTCATAACCCGTGACTACCCGCAGCCGCGCCCACGACGGTGATGAGGCTTGCGCCGAGAAGCAGGCGGTGCAGACGTTCAAGACGCTGGTAGGCGAGCGCGGGTCGGGCTGTCTGGGCCAGGTGGCGATGGAGGTACAAGGGTTCGATCAGGAAGAGCAGGGCGGCGAAGATGAACCAGATGCCCACCATCGCGTGAAGCCACCAGTAGCTCGGTAACGTGAAGGCCGACCACAGCTGCAGGCGATACAGCATCCATATCCCGCTGGCGCCCGCTAGGAGCACTGCGGCACGCGCCTGCCAGGCGAACTGCTCCTCGACCCGCAGGAACGCTGCCAACCTCGTTTCGGGCGAGTTATGTCGACGGATTGAGGGAAGCAAGACCAAGGCGACGAAACCAACGCCGCCGATCCAGATGACGATCGCGAGCAGATGAAGCGCGATCGCGATGGCAATGTCGTTCACGATTGTCCTCATCTTCGTTCGGGTATGTCGATCCAGCGCGAGCCATGGCCGGCATGCCAGGGAGCATCGAACGGGACTAGTCCGACTTGTGCTTCGGCCCGCGCGGGGAGACGAGTTGCCTCCGATCATTCCATGGCCGTCTCGTTCGGCTTAGTGTGTAGGCGGTCTTTGGCGTGACGATAGAACTCGACGTAGAACTGCACGGCGCCAAGCGGCTCGACGTGATGAAGGATCGTCGGCTCGACCACGCCGGGCGGCAGATCCGGTGATAAAACAGCTTCCAAGCGCTCGCGACGAGGGTCGGTCACGCGATATCGGAGCCGCCCCGCGACAACGTGGATCAGCCCCCACGTGCCCTCCTTGGTGCTGTGGTCCTTCAGCAGTCCAGCCGGCACGCTTGTCTCGGTGAAGGTGCCGGTCCGCTTGTACGCTTCCAGGTCGGCCGGAAACGTAGCAACGAAATTCTCCGCGTTCACTCCGCACTGGCCGCGTGTTTGAGCGACGCAAGTCGTGTCGCCGGCGACGCTTCGGCGGTTTGCTGGAACGCAATGCCAAGCGAGAGGCTTTCGGCGATCCGCTCCGCCTTGGTGAGCATCGCCGCGGCCTGGTCGGGAGGAAGCAGGGCGCTTGTGGTTTCACGCCAGAGGGCGAGCCAACGCGAGAACGCGGCGGGGGTCATGTGGTTCGCGTGCTGGAAGTGCGCGGCCATCGGCTGGCCCTTGTAGCGCCCGCTCGTCAGCATCACCGACGACCAGAAGTCGGCCAGCTTTCCAAGATGCGTTTCCCAGTCGCCGATCGCCTTATTGAAGATCGGACCCAGCTCGGCGTCGGACCGCACCCTGTCGTAGAAAGCATCGACCACGCGCGCCAGGTCGGTTTCGCTCAGGCAGTTGCTTTCCATATGCACTCCTTCATTTGCGCCTCTTGGCGAGACTGTGAGATGTCGCATGGCTGGCCTGGATAGGCCGTCGGACTGCGAAGGGGTCATGCACGATCCGTGATCTCCTGCTCGAAGATCCGGATGCGATTGATGACCGACACGAAGAAAGCGGTAGACCAGCCGAGCAGAATGATCCCGTTTGCGCTCTCGATCGCACCAACGAGCCGCCACGACTTGGCTATATCGATGTCACCCGCGCCAAGAGTGGTATAGGTCGTTGTCGAATAATAGAGAGCGTCATCGAAGCCTGCGACGGCGCCAACCTGAAGAAACAGGAAGGCGTACGCCCAGATTTCGAATGTGTGGAGGGCGAACAGACCGAAGGCGGCGCCAAGAATGGCGGTGAGCTGCGGAAGCTCGCGCGGGCGCTCTCCGAAGCGCCGCCGGTGACCCCGCAGCAGCGAGACCAGCAACGCGAGCCCCGCGAGATGCATGATCACCGTCACCGCGACCATCAGGGTGGCAACCATCAACTGCATCATTCACCTTGTTCGATAGTCCCGTCCTTCATGTGCTGTTTTCTCTTACCCTCCGAGATGATCGAAGGCGACCCTGGAGGCTTCCACCTCCTCGCGGCCACGCTGCAAACGCCTCGCGGATCACCAATCCATGGCAGCGGTTCACCACCACAGCGGCCTGTCCGGAGGGTGCGGCAGAGATGCGCTGTCCCGGCTTCGGCTTCTGTCGCCTAGAGCTTGCCCGTATGTCAGCCGCGACCGAGCGCAGGCCTTAGTGGCTGAAGAGAATATGGTGGGAGGACCGCTCGATCAGGTCCTCGGTAACCCCACCAAGTGCCCATTCACGAAAGCGGCTGTGCCCATAGGCTCCCAGCACCAGCAGGTCTGCATGAGCCTCCCGGGCCACGTTCTCGAGGTCATGCCCCACGCATTTTGCGCTACGAGGAACCAGCCTTCCCTCCGCCTTGATCCCGTGGCGCTCCAGTCGCGACACAATCTCGTCCAGACCGGTCGCCTCGTCCGATCGCGCTTCCTTACAGATGGCGGCTACAAGGACATGCTCCGCTTCCAAGAGAAAGGGTAGTGCATCGCTGACGGCGCGGCGGGACTCACGCGTGTCCTTCCAGCCGATGACGATGCGTTCGGCGCGCAGGTCGCGATGCAGATGGCTCGGCGTGACAAGGACGGGAGTGCCGCTATCGAGTACAAGTGACGCGAGGCTGGGAGCCATGGACGATCCGATCCCCTTGGCGGGCCGGTTAGCGACGATGAGGTCTGCTCCGCGGGCACGAACCGCCAGCACCCGGTCCGGGTCGCCGGGAATAGCAATCCAGCCGGTGGTCAGCCCGCTGTCTTCGGTGGCTTCGCGGAAGCGCGCTGAGGCCGTGTCGAGGTCCGCTTCTACCTGCTCGCGCAGCGTCGCCAGCGCCAGGCTGTCCTCGACACCGCTCATGGGCACATCAAAAGATTCCGCCGCCACACCGATCAGAGCTGCGTCGAAGCGATGCGCGATTTGCTTGGCAACCGCGAGCGCGTCCCCGGAGGTGGGTTGAGGGCCGACATGAACCAAGATTGACTTGTAAGGCATCGGACACTCTCCTTATCAAGCTTCAGCGCAGGATCCAGCTACTCGGACCGACGATCCACTTCCAACCTGCCGCGTGGTGAACGACACTACTCAGACTGAACAACACTACTGGGAGGTCGTCGAATGGCGCCGTGCTCTAGCATTGCCGTCAGCTGGAACATCTGACGCGTCAACAGATCATGATCCCGTCCTAGCACGCGCACGTCAGCGTTGTTTGATCCCGGTCAATTCCGATGCGGCTGGCTGTTGATGCTCGCCCAACCCGGAGGGCCGGACCTCGGCGCAGCATGGCGGCTTGCGCCCTAGGCCTCGTGGACAAAGGTTGACGGGCGTCTGATCGGTTGATTCAAGGCTGTCTTTTGGAGGCGGCATTGGGCGAGCGGATCGGGGTTTCCGATGATGAGTGGGCGTTGATCGGTCCGTTGCTGCCGGCAGAGCGCGGCCGCGGGTGCCGGCCTGCGGGAGATAACCGGCCCTATTTCGAAGGCATGGTGTGGATGGCGCGGACGGGGGCGCAGTGGCGACATCTGCCGGACGAGTACGGCAAGTGGAACAGCGTGTTCCGGCGTTATCGTCGCTGAGTTGTGACGGTAGTGTTCGAGGCCATGCTGGAGACGCTCGCCGGCGTAGTCGAACGGGACACCACGGCCGACATGATCGACAGTACCGTGATCCGGGCGCACCATTGCGCCATCGGGCTAAAAAAGGGGATCAGGAGTTCCAGGGGCTTGGCCGCTCGCGAGGCGGCTTCACGACCAAGCTGCACGCCCGCTGCGACGGTCAGGGCCGACCACTATGCTTCGTCCTGACGCCAGGACAGGCTCACGACGTGAAGGGCTTCAGGCCGTTGTTCCGGATGCTGGCCGAGCGGATCGAGGCGCTGCTCGCCGACAAGGGCTATGACGCCGACGCCATCCGCGAGGAACTCGCCAAGGCTGGTGTCGAGGCCGTCATCCCAGCCAAGAGCAACCGCCGGATACCGATCCCCCATGATCGCGAGAAATACCGCTGGCGCAATCTCGTCGAGCGCTTGTTCAGCAAGCTCAAGAACTGGCGGCGTGTAGCCACCCGCTATGACAAAACCGCAGAGTCCTATCTCGGCTTCGTCGCGCTCGCCTCAGTCAAGCTGTGGCTGCCCTTTGTCCACGTGGCCTAGTTCATTGCTTTTATCGCGACAGCGGTAGCAGCAGCGTCGAAGTCGAGAAGATCGTCGTCAGACAACTCGTGCCTGCGCTGGCATGGCGGAAGTTCATCAGCGCCGGGACGGAGGAGTCCTGATCGTTGGCGGTGACGAGCAGGCGGATGCTGTGGCCTGCGGCGAAACGGCGGGCGATGGGCACCAGAGGGATGCGATAGGCAACCGGCTCGCCGATTAGCAAGGGCTCGAAGCGGTCGTACGGCAGCACCGGCGCGCCCTCGCGGCTCGCCGCCTCGTCCCAGCGGCGCAGGCCGGCACGCAGGTAAGCTGCGGTGACCTCGTGCACCGCTCCGTTGGGGGCAACATCCTGCAAAACTACGATCCAGGCCGTATCGGGTGCGGTGTGGGTGGCATCGACGCGCAGCTCGATCGGGCCGAGCACGTCGGTGTCATGCTCCAGCGGCGCGCTGGTCCAGGTGAGCATCGCCGGCGGATCGCTCTCGCTGGCGTGTGGCCGGTCGAAACCAATGCCAAGCGACATCATCTGCCGCTCGCCGGCCATGACCGCGTCACCACCAAGCACCCCGTCGGCCCCCAAGGCGAACGGCTCATAGCGTGCCGGCACCGGCCAAGCCTCTGTCGCATGCCACTCGCCCTCGCCGGGCAGGACGTAACGGAACTTAGGCCCTTCGAGTACACCGGTGTCCCGATCCTTCAGCCACTGATCGTACCAGGCGAGCGCCTCGATATGCAGGCTCTCCCACGGCCACGTCAGCCCGTACTCGTCGAGCACTGCGACGCGCACGTTCGGGCTGTTGGTCAATCCCGCCAGCGCGGGGAACGTCTGCGGCAGGTGGAGCGGCACGTTCTGCCAGTCGCAGCCGAGATACACGGGCACCTCGACCCGGTCGAGCAAAGGCAAGAGGTTGCGCTCCTGCCACCAGGCGTCGCGGAACGGATGCTCGACTGCCATCGCCCGCCACAGATCGTCCCAGGGATGCGGATCGTGCGGCAGGCCGACCAACTTGCGCAGGCCGGCGAGCGCCGCCTCGCCGTTCATCGTGGCGAAGCGATCGTGCACCGCAGGTACGTGCAGAACCGCCTTCGCCGCCGATACCAACTTGCTGCGCCACAACGAGTCCGGCTGCTTCGAAGCCAGCCCGACCATCGCGAGGAAAGGCGTGACCAGCGCGCTGCTGAACAATCCTCCGGGTGTGCATGAATGATAGAGATCCGCCGTCAACGCGATCGGCATGATCGTTTTCAGGTGCGGCGGCCGTTCTACTGCGGCCATGATCTGCGTGCTCGCGAAGTAACTGATTCCGATCATGCCGACGTTGCCGTCGGACCAGGGCTGCGCTGCCGCCCATTCCACAAGATCGTGCATATCGCGCCGCTCCTGCGCGTCGGAGAAGCCGAACGTGCCGTCCGAGCCACCAGTGCCGCGGCAGTTGGCAATGACATGGACGTAGCCGCGTGGCACGAAGAAGTCGCTCTGCCCCGCCTCGATGAAGCCGAGCGGCGCACCTAGATCCTGCATCTGCCGCGGGTACGGAGACGCCGCGACCACGACGGGGAACCGCCCCGGTGCGTCGGGGCGGATTACGTCGGCGAGTAGCGCCGAGCCGTCGCGCATCGTTGCGCGGACGTTGTTTTCTCGAGTCATCGCGAACTGCGGTTCCGACAGGTTACGGTACGTCCGGCCCGTGGTCTGCGGTCCGTTCAGCCGCCGCTGTCCCGGCTCGACGCCCGACGCCTTCACCATAACCGCTCTCCTGATGTAAACGCCCGTTTACGTATCCAAGCTGCTGGACATTGTAAACGAGCGTTTGCATGTAACCGCAATGGACACGAAGACGCCGCGCCGATCGGATATAGGGCGCGAGCGGATTATAGCTGCCGCGCGCCCCCTGTTCGCGGCGCGCGGGTACGAGCGGACGACGATCCGCTCGATCGCCGAGGCGGCGGCGATCAACCCGGCGCTGGTGATCCGCTATTGTGGCTCGAAGGAGGCGCTGTTCGCCGAGGTCGCGGCGCTTGACCTCAAGATCGAACGGCTCGCCGGAATGCCTGTCGACAAACTCGGTGCGGCGCTGGTCTCACACGTTCTCGATTTGTGGGAAGATAAGCAGGACGGGGCCGCCCTTGCCGCGATGGTAAGGGCCACGATCGCGAGCGATTCCGCGCGTATGCGGATTATAGCCCAATTCGGCGAGCAGATCGCCCGCTTCTTCGTTGCGGTTGAACCCACCCTTCTTCCGGCCGCACCGCTGGTCGCAACCCAGATCATCGGTTTGACCATGGCACGTTTCGTCTGGCGGCTGCCGATCGTTGTGGCGTTGCCACGCGCCGAGGTGATCCGGCGCTTTGGACGCGCGCTTCAGCGCCACATTGATGTGGGCTGATACGGATCAGAGTCTTGGCTGACCAAACACGGATGATCGCTCGATGCATCATGGCGCGGCACGACAGCTACTGCTACTCTAGCCTTCCCGAAAACGAACCTCCAACGGGACAGCCGAGACCAAAGCTCCTTGGCACCCGGAATGCATGTTTCGCTTTCCCGAAATATGTTCCCGAAATATAAGTCCCGAAATTGGCTGTTTGGGATGGAGTTTCGGGACAAATGCTGATCGGCTACGCGCGGGTCTCGACGGCCGATCAGGATTTGACGCTGCAAACCGATGCGTTGACTAAAGCCGGATGTGAGAAGCTGTTCACCGACAAGGCGAGCGGCGCAAAGGCCAATCGGCCCGGGTTGGCGGAAGCCCTCGACTTCGTGCGTGCCGGCGACACGCTGGTAATTTGGAAGCTCGACCGGCTCGGCCGCTCGATCCAAGGTCTGATCGAACTGGCGGCCGACCTGTCGGGGCGTAAGGTGGACTTTCGGTCGCCGACGGATGGGTTCGACACGGCCACCCCTTCGGGCCGGCTGCTATTCCATATTCTCGCGTCCGTGGCTGAGATGGAGCGCGAGCTTATCAAAGAACGGACGATTGCCGGGCTGGCAGCGGCTCGCGCGAAGGGCGGCACCGGTGGAGGTCGGAAATCTGTAATGACCCCCGATATGCTTGATACCGCGCGCAAGCTGCTCGCGGCGGGGGACACACCCGCCAAAGTTGCGAGACTGCTGCAAGTAGGCCGCTCGACATTCTATCGTTATTTCCCCGCAAGCGAGCGGGAACCGGCATGATCCGGTCGCGCCAACAGCAGGAGGTTCAGCACAGCCGCCTCGACCAGGAACTCCTCCTCTGCCCCTCGAAGGCGATCACAGGAATGTGGGGCATCGCCCCGCGATCACGCACGAAGGCGAGGAACGCGGCGCTGCCATAAGCCTTGTCAGCGGCGATCCGCGTGGGCCGGTAATCGAAACGATCAGCGGCTCGCGCCAGCATATCGCGTCCCGCGTCGACCTCGTCCGCGAAGCGGGCGGGCGTCGCTTCGACATCGAGCGCGGCTCCACTCGGGGTGTCGATCAGGACATTAAGTGCATAACCGAACCGCCCTCGCACGGTGCGAGCCGTCCAAGCCGCGGCAGGATCGGTGCGCGACACACCTGGGAATCCCTTGGTCATGTCGGTGAGCGGCACTGGAGCCCTCGCCCGATCGGCCAGCCACTCGCGCACCGGGCGGGTCGCACAGTTCGCGTCAGGCAGGATTACCGGGAGTACCTTGCGCTGCCAGCTCGCATCCGCGGCGATGAAAGATGCGTCGATCGCGGCGTCTTTCCCGGCGACCAGCCCCTTCTCGATGCAGCGCCGGACGGTGTTCTCGAACAGCAAACGGAACACTCCGGCATCGCGGAAGCGGCCGTGCCGGTTCTTGCTGAAGGTAGAATGATGCGGGACGGATGCACCTGCCGAAAGACGACAGAACCAGCGGTAAGCGAGATTGTAGCGCAGCTCCTCGCACAGTCGACGCTCCGACCTGATAGCGTAGATGCGTCCGATCAGTGCCATCCGGATCAGCAGCTCGGGATCAATCGAGGGTCGACCGCACGGACTATAATGCTGCGCCAACGCGGTCTTCAGCTCGCTCAGGTCGAGCAGCCGGTCGACACGGCGAAGAAGGTGGTCGCGCGGCAACATGCGATCTATGGTTCGCGAGCCCGGCCCGGTCCTTCCATTATCGCAAGCCGTGCCCATCATGGCGCCGCTCCTTCATTCCCGGAAGCGAAACACAGGAAAGAGATCAGCGTGTCCGGTGTTCTTCAACAGTCCCGTTCGGTTTTGACACCACTCCTGATAAGGTATCCTCCACCAAGGGGCGCGAAGCCGTCCGGTGCACGGTCAGCATCCAACCCTAGGAACCAAGATAGGATGTGAATTCCGTCATCGGACCGCTCCCAACCGTGTTCAAGTTTCGGTTGAGTGTTAAGGCACATTGGTTCCTTCTAGCCCTAAGCGGACGCGATCGGCCGTTGCTCCCGCCAAATCGGCCGCGGCAAGTGTCGCACGCGCTTGCGCGTCGAGCAACCGCACGCGGGCGTCGGTCGCCCCTTCCTCGCGCAAGTTCAGCAGAAAAAAATCGCTCGCGCCAAGCTGAAACCGGCGGCGCTCGGCAGCAGCCATGCGATCGGCGAGTTCGGCCTCCTGCCGCGCAAGCTCAGCCGTTCTCTCCGCGCCCTCGGCGGCGATGACGATGCCGCGCACCTCCACGGCGATCTGGTCTGCGATTAAGCGCTGGCGCGCAAGGAGGCCGTCGATCTCCGCACGCGCTTCCGCGATGCGGCCCTTGGCCTGACGACGCTGGAGCGGCACGGAGAAGCGCAAGCCCACGATCGCCTCCTCGCCATCGCGGGAGCGGCCACCCAATCCCGTGCGTCCAAGGTCGTAAGCGAGCTCACCACGCAGGTCGAGACGAGGTTTCAGCTCGTTCTCCGCTAGCGCCAACCGTATCTGCGACTGATCGGCGCGCGCCGTGATCGCGCGCAGGTCGGGGCGATCGACCGGACCAACCGGTCTGCTGGCGCGGAACTCCGGCAGCGTATCAGGCAGGCGCTCCGCAGGCGGTGTGACCCGCTCGCCGCGTTCGTCGCGCAGGAAGAAGGAGAGGGCGTTGGCGGCAACGTCGAACTCCTGTTCGGTGCGAACCACCAGCGAACGCCGTCGAACGATGTTCTGCTCATTTTCTGTCAGCAGGATCTCGGGACGTGCGCCGAGCTGAACCTGACGGCCGATCCCGCCGCGCCGCTCCTCGGCGAGCGCCAGCAGCGATCGATAGGTCTTCAATCTTAGCCCGGCGGCTGCCCAGTTCTGGTAAGCGGCGATCGCACGTCCCTGGACGCCGATCGCCACCATCTCGCGCTCAAGTCGCGCCACGTCGACATCGCCCGCAGCGATGACGGACCGTCCGCGCCGTTCGTCGATGGCGCGGTCACGCAGCAACGAGAATAGTCCGCCGACCCGGAACTCGCCCAGTCGGTCCGTATAGGCTTTGTCTTCATAAATCGGGAATGTGCCCCGTGATACGCGGTAGCCGCCGTAGAGCTGGCCACCGTTGCCCGTGAGCGGTCGCGTCGCGCGACCATCGACGTAGCTGCCGTCGTAGTAGCCCGCGACCCGGCTCTGCGCGTCGACATCAAACACCGTGTCGAACGCGCCGTCGGCCGCCAGTGATCGCCCTTCGGCTTGGCGTACGCGTGTGAGCGCCTCAACAATCTGTGGCGCATTGATTGCAGACGAGCGGAGCACCTCATCGAGCGTCAGCGGACGCACGTCCTGCGCGACGACGACTGCCGACCAGAGCAGCAGCAGCGGGAGGAGAAGGCGGGCGATCACTTGGGCTTGCCCGCCTTGAGCACGGCTGCGTCGTCATCCTTCTCGGCCGCCCCCTTTGCCTGCCCTTGCGGCTTGCCGAACTCGAGCGGGAAGTCATTCAGTTGCCGCCACAGCTCATAGCCGACCGAAACGGTCTCCATCTGAATCCAGCCACGCACCTTGGCGCCGAGCCTCACGAAGCGCCGGTTGGGCCAAGTCGGCTTGCCCGGGGCCGGTTCCACCAACACTCTAAACAGGCCGTTCGTGCCGGCATTCGGATCGATGCCGCGAACCCGCCCGTCGAACAGTCCTTGCGCGATCGAAGGCCAGCCGCTGAACTGAATGGCCGGCCACCCCTCAAACTCGAGGCGCACCGGCTGGCCGGGGCGCACCAGCGCCACATCACGCCCGTCCACGAACAGCTCCACCGCGCGCTGAACGCGCTCCGGCGCGACCACCGCGAGCACGGTCCCGGCCGACACCAGCGCGCCGCCAGCGGCTGCATTCAGCTGCTGGATGCGCCCGTCGCGAGGAGCGCGGACCAACTGCGCCGATTGACGGCTGAGCTGGACGTCAATGCGATTGAGCTTGGCGCGCGACTCCGCGACCTTGGCTGCGCCATCCGCCACCTTGATCTGCGCCTGTTCCAAATCGCGGCGCGCGACCAACCCTTCGGCGAGCAGCTGGCGCGAGCGGCCGACATCGATCGCAGCAACAGCCTGGCCTTGGCGCGCAGCCGCGATCTCGGCCTGAATTTGAGCGCGCTCGGCCGCGAGGCTAGACAGGTAGTTGGGGTCAACGTCGACCACGCGCGCGATCGGATCGCCGCGCCCGACATGTTGGCCGTCATGGACGTACCAGCGCTCGACCCGCCCGGGTACTAGCGCCGTCACCTGCTGGGCGCGGTCGCCCGGATCGAGTGCGGCGACCTGACCGTCGCCGATCGCGGTCTGCACCCAGGGCGCATAGGCCATGATCGCCGCCGCGAGCGCGACGCCGACCACGATCATCCAGGCGAACGCGACCGTGACGCGGGGTGGCCGCATCCCCGCCAGCGTGCGGAAATGGCCGAGATGCTCGGGCCTATAGGGCACGGGCGGACTCCTTTGCCGAGCGCGCCTGCTCCAAAGCGTCTAACGATGCATAACGACGCTGACCGGAACGGCTCATGAGCAGCCAGCCGTCCAGCTCAATCGCCCCCGGCCTACCAGTAAACAGGATGACCGTTGTGCCCCCTTGCTTGAGGGTGTTGAGCGCGCGGGCCAGCTTGTTCGGCTGCATCAGGTCGAACAACGAAGACAGGACCAGCACGCGCGGACGCGAGAGCAAGGCATTGGCAAGCTTGAGTTCCATCACCTCACCGATCGAGAGCGGCCAGCCGGACGAGGCAAGTACCGTATCCAAACCTTCCGGCAGCTGCGCGATCCGGTCGGCGAGGTCGACCTGCTCCAAAACGTCGAGCATCGGTTCCGACGCCGCGTCCGGCGCGGCTAACGCGAGGTATTCCCGGACAGTCACTTCCACGATGGTCGGCCGGTCGAGCACGATGACGGCCGAGCGCAGCAGATACATGTCGAGGCCGCCCAAATCCGTACCGCCGATGGTGACGAGACCGCTATCAATGGCCGCATGGCGCTTGAGCACCAGCGCCAGCTCGCGATCGAGGCCCGGCTCGGCGATTGTTACGACCTGCTCGCCCGCAGCCAGTTCCAAGTCAAAGCGGGTGGAGCCGAGCCGCACATCGCGCAGGCGGACAGCACCGTCGCGCGGCGCCTGCCTGCCCGTCGTAGGCGGCCGCTCTTGGGGAATGGCGAACAGCAGCGAGAGCTCTTCAGACGAGGCGATAAGGTCGTAAAAGCTGTCGAGATACCAGCCCAGCTGCGAGATCCCGTAGAACACGCCTGACAGGATCAGCTCTGCCGCGACCAGTTGTCCTACCGACAGCTCGCCGCGTAGGATCAACGTGCCGCCGAGCGCCAGCAGCGCGGCCGAAGCGACGGCATAGAGCAGCAGGCAGGATAGCGTTTGGGCGAAACTATAGCCGAAGTAGTGGCGGTGCCGGTCGATATAGGTGGCGGTGACGGCTTCCGAGCGGTCCATTGCGAAGTCGAGATGGCGGCTCGACTTGTAAAACCCGTTGGACCCGCCGACGCTCTCCAGCCACCGGGCAGCGTTATGCTTGGCATGGCTGAGCGCCACGGCCGAGGTGAAAGAGCCTCTTGACCAGATCAGCCAAACCAGGAGCAGGGTCAGCAGCAGCACGCCGTTAAAGGCGAGGAAGAACGGATGATAGAAGCTGGTGATCACCAGTCCTACCGCCGACTGGAGCAGGATGGTGAACCCGCCAATGAACAGGCTGGGAACGGCCTTCTGTACCACGGTCAGGTCAAAAAACCGGTTGAACAGGTCGGCGCGCTTGGCGTCGCCGAAGAAGGGATTTTGGGCGTGGACGGCACGCACCGTCACCTCCGCCACCACGCGCGCGAACACCCGACGTTCGAACAGCGCCATCAGGTGGACCCGAAACGCGCTCAGCAACGCCACTAGGAGCAGGAGCACGAACAGCAAGCCCGACAGCGTCCAGAGCGCCGTAGGCTGGGCTGTGTGCGCCACGCTGTTGATGAGCAGCTGGACGGAGATGGGCGTCGCGAGAGACAACAGGCTGATCGCCACGCCATAGACCACGGCCAGGCGCAGATACGCTCTGTCTGGTCCGATAATCTCACTTAACCAGCGCGCGGCATCCCTGAAACCAACGCGTTCCTTCGCAGCCATCGAACATTAACCCTTACGATCCGTATTGCTTCGTTGGTGGATCCAACATTGTCAGATGTCGATGCGCGGTTACTACATGATATCCACGGCCAGCTTCGTCGCGCTGTCTAATTGGCTATTGGCGTTAAAAGAGCAATTTCGATCTGCGCCTGCGATCGCGGAACGATCAAATGGCGGAGCATCTCGACATCGTTCCATAAGCCCGTGGGATCATTCCCTTCCGCTGTTCGAAGGGCATTTTTAAGCCACTCGCTCATATTCGGGTGGTCGAGTACCCACGCTATGCGGGCTTGAGCGACCGCGAGAAGCGCCTCGGGTTCATGCGTTGCCATGTAAACCTCCAGTTTCAAGATTAAGGGTTGCACTCGGGGCAGTGCCCGGGGTCGGCCTTGATCGCGGCAATCGGTTGCTCGCGCCGCAGACCGCAGCTTGAGCATGTCCAAACGTCCGCGCGGGTCAGCAGCGTGGGTGCCGCGCACCATTTGCAGGGCAGGCCCGAGAGACGTTCGGTTATGGCGAACCCGGGTTGCCTGCAGTCGGGGCAAGGGCTGCGCGCCTTGCGGATCAGGTCGATCATCGCCCGGCGAATTGCCCGCATCCGTCGCGGATTGCGATGCGCGCGCATATCGGTCTCGATGAACGCGGTTCCACCTTTCGCGAGAGTTTCCGTGATGGCAGTGGCGAGTTCGCCACGGCTCTCGGCACTTTTGACCAGCGCGAGATCGGGGGCGGGTTGTCCGTCGCGGGCGCCGAGCACGATCACGCCATGAGCCGGAAACCCCGCGCGTTCGGCAAAAGCCAAACCGGCATCGATGTCCGATACGACCGCATGAGCGAAGTTTGTATCGGGCGTCGCGTGGTGGCCGATCAGCTCCAGCCCGGTGCGACGATCATGCAGAACGACAATCTCCCGCTCCAGCGGGCAAAACGGGAGATATGGATGAGGCCCGAAGCTTCCTTCGCTGGCGAGCGCCACATCGATTGTCGGGTCGATAGCGAAGGCGGCCTCGATCTTCGCGCGCGCCGCATCGAGTTGCGAGCCCGCCCGAGCGACATCACGGCTGAAGGTGCCAAACGCATCAGTATCAATGTTTGCCGCGACCGTGAGCCGCAGGCCCAAGAACCTGCGAGCCAAGGGTTCGATCACGCGTTCTTTGGCATGCATGGTCGCAAGAAGCGCGTCGTCACCGTTATAAAGAGGCAAGATGCCCGACATCAGAAGTAGCCTTCACGCTTCTTCTGTTCGAGCGAGCCACCGTCCTCACTGTCGCCGATCCGCCCTTGCCGCTCGGAATGCACCGACCCCAAGGTCTCGCGTACGATCGCGAAAAGGTCCGTTTGGTTGACTGGCACGGATTAAGCTGCCTGCTCGACCGGGCGGACGCTTACGCTGGTTTTGGTTTCGGACGTCCAGGAGAGGTTGCCTGTATAACGCCAGGCAAGCCGCCCCGCTTCGTCAAGCGCGAACAGGTGAAGCCAGCGATTATCGAACAGCGCCCTGACGCCGGGGTTCCGCTCCAGAATCACCGACATGGCTTCGCGGGGTGCTTCGATGCACACTGCAAGACGGACCGGTTCGTGAACCAGCTTCGACCCGTCATGGACCGACTGCCACGGCAGCCCGGCCCGGAGCAGGCCCCCGTTGCCTTCGACGATACCGATACCTCCAGTGACGTTATGAAGCAGCTTGTTGCCGCCTCCAAACACGTCGGGTGAGACCGTCGATCCGTAATATTGCAGGCTTATCCAGCTCGCGACCACGACAGGCGCGGTCATGATCAATTCCAGCACACCGAAGTTTGGATCGGTCCGCCAGTCGTAATCATGAAGGAAGGCGCGGCCTTCAAGCCCAACGCCAGCCGTGCGTGCGCGCGGTGCGGCGATGAACGCCTTGCACCCTGCCAGGGCCCATTCCGGGCGGGTCTCGGACCAGTCGCGACTGCGACCGACGATATTCTGTCCGGTCGCTGCGCGCGGTAGCCGCAAGGCACGCTCGCTCCGCGCCATCACACCTGCCGTGGCCAGCCATGACCTGGCGCTCTCGATCCTCGCCCGATGCATCTCGGACGGCTGGTCGTCCGCGAACAGCTGAACCTCATCAGTGGTTGTGTCGTGGAGCGCGCCGACGAACAGTGTATGTGCGGGTACGGCAATTCCGGCGCTCAGTAGCTCCTCGCGCACCGCGGGATCATTGAGCAGGATCGCGAGCAGTCGGGCGTTGACCTCGCCAGAAAACCCGCCGCAGGCACCGCATTGCAGCGCGCTGGCGTGCGGGTTGTTCACGACACTGGCGCCGTGACCGACGATTAGCACCAGCGGCGCGAAGCGGTCTGTCAGGGACATCGCCCGCAGGATGGAGGTCGCCGCCTCTACCCGCGTCGCCAAGTCCAGCGGCGGATCGAGTCTAGGCGCGGGATCGGCGCGTGCCTCGCGCGGCGCGAAGCCCAGCGCGTCACGCACGAGCTTGGCAACATAAATCGGGCCGGACGCCTCGACAAACGCAAACGACGACACCGCCGCGAGCTTGAAGCGGTCCCACGCCCGCGACGCCCGCAGGCCATAGCGCCGCGCCTGATCCTCGGCGTTATCAGCGTCGCTTCCCGCGCTGGATGACACTCCCGGGTTGAGCAGCACCGGCAAGCGCCGCTCAACGACATCCGATGCGAAGCGACGATGCGCGGTCGATAGCCCAAAAAATCCTGCGAAGCCTTTGGTCTCGATCCGGTTCCCGACAGACTCCAGGGCGCGACGGAACACCTCCGAGCGCACGTCGATGCAAAAAGCTGCCTGAAGGTCGGGCTCCACCGCTTTAGGATGCGATGGAGACGAGATCAGTGCCTCACTGAGCTCGCGCTGCGAAGCGCGATCGACTGCTTCCTGTAAAATAGCATCGATGACGTCGTTTTCGCTTGGTTCAAGAGGCGCGGCATAGGCTGCTGCTGCCGCGTACCACTTGTCAGCGATCTGATCGCCGTATTGAGCCCAGAGCGCCTCTTCCCAAACCAAACGAATGGTGAGGAGGTCGGTGATCGTGTCATCGTCTCCACCCGCCAGCTTGGCTTGCCACAGGTGATAGCGCGCATAATGCGACCAGCCACCCAAGGATAGCAGCAGGCGATGAAAGTAGGGTTGCATCGCTGCCGACGGCAGGCTGAGCATCGCGGCTGCGCTCGCCAGCGCGTCGGTAGCAGTGTCGGGGGCGTCGGCGACGAGGGCAGCGAACCCGCGCAATCCGGCGATCTCGGGTGTAAGGTCGTGGGTCGCTACTGCTTTCCACGAGGCATAGGCACTCTTCCCCGCCGGCAGCTTCCAGAGCGCCTGCCCATCATCGAAATAGGCGCCGGCCCACGCTCCGAACCGTTCCGCGATAATCGCCGGCCAATCGATCCCGGAGACATCCGCCACGAGATCAGCGATCGTGGGGAGGGCCACTGGCTCGGGCGGCGTCTCGTCCACTGCGGCGAGCAAGGCCGCCGTCGACAAGGCCGGCCGCGACGAGGTCGACAGTGCTGCGGTGAGGTCCGCCTGCGTGATGGTGCCGGCTGCGATGCGCATGCGGTACCAGTCCCTCGGCATCGTAACCCTCGCGCCCGCCACCCTCGCGAGCAGCGCTGCGGCCTGAGCGAGGTCCAGGTCGGCTTGGCCGAGATACGGATTGACGGCGACGCTTGTCGCCAGCGGCCACGTGGGTGGGATCGCAAGGGCTGCGGCATCCGCGGCCCCGAACAGGTCGTGGAGGCTGTGCTCCGACGTGCTTGAGACATCCAACATTACTTCGCGCTCCGATCCAGTGACAGGGGCCGTTTTGTCGACCAGCCGCCGAGCAGCCGGTCGAAAAGGGCATTGGCGTAGAGTCCGTTGGACAGGTGGACCCGGAGGCCCGCGACAGACGGGTGGGAAGACCAGAGCGGAAACAGCGATTGTGCGAACGCGACGAGCCCGAAGCTTGTCACCGCGAGGACGAGCAGCGCCCATTCCAGCGCGCCGGGTTGCGGCGTTAGCGGCAGGGTTCCAGCTGTAGCCCTGAACGCGACCGCATGAAGCCCGAAATACCCGACCGACGCGGCCGAAGCATAGATCGCCATCCGCCGCATCAACGCACGCGGTGCTGCGTCCGCGAGACCCTGCGCAAGCAGGTAGGCGATGCCGAAGATGAGGATCGCACCAAGGGCAACTGCCTGCGGCGACTTGTGTTGGATGCCGAAGGCGAACCCGACGATGGCGTAAAGCGCAATCGCCGCCAGGAATGCCTGTCCAACGGCCTTCCAGTCAGGAACGGCTACTGGCCCCGGACGCCTGGCGGCTGCGATCCGCTGGACCGCTCCGCCGGATGCGAGGAATGAGTGCGCCTTGTAGAGCGAGTGCGCGACGATGTGGAGGAGCGCCAGCGGGAACAGCGCGAGCCCGCACTGCATGATCATAAATCCCATCTGCGCGATCGTCGACCAGGCAAGCGAGGTCTTCACCGCCGGTTGGGTGAGCATCACCATGCCGGCGAATAGCGCCGTGAAGCCGCCGATCATCGCGAGAACAGCTAGCACCCCAGGGGACAGCAGCATGACGTCGGCGAAGCGGATAAGGAGAAACCCGCCCGCGTTGATCACGCCGGCATGCAGCAAGGCCGAGACGGGCGTGGGTGCTTCCATGACCTCGGTGAGCCAGCCATGGACGGGGAACTGAGCGGACTTGAGCAGCGCTGCCAGCGCTATCACCATTGCGGCAGCCATCGCGGCTGCCCCCCCGATCCCGTTTCTAGCATCAGCAAGGATGGAGGCGATGTCGCCGGTGCCGTAGTTCCAACTCAGCAGCAGCACGGCCACAGCAAGCGCCAGGTCCGCAATTCGTGCCGTGACGAACTTCTTACGCGCGGCGCGCTGTGCCGCCACGCGATCGGCATAAAAAAGCAGGAGCTTGTGGAGACACAGGCTGGTCGCGAAGAAAGCGATCAGGAGTTGCGCGAGGTTGCCCGAGATGACGAGGAACATCACCATACTCAACGTCGCGCAGAGCCAGCCCATAAAAGCGTGCTGGCGAGGCTCGCCGTCGAGATAAGTCGCGGAGTACCGTACGACCACCCACCCGACGAAGGAGACAAGCGTCAGCATGGTGACGCTGATCACATCAAGCCGCGACGACATGCCCCATCCGTGTGTCCCTGCAAGGACCGCGGTTCCACTTCCTGAAATGACCAGGGCTGCGACCGAGGCGATCGAAGCGATCAGCCCCGCGATCGAGAGCGCCTCGATGGCCGATAGGTACGTTCTTCCCATACGGATTGGCGACCACCAGCCGATCGCGGCGGCAGCGATCAGCAGAACGGGAGACGCATATGGAATCAGGGATAAAGGCACCAATTGGTCTCCGGCTTCACAGGAGACGCGCTATCAATACGCTCGCATAGATAAAAATATATTGTTTAGCTCATAACGTTCGCTGTCGTAGAACGACGGGTATGGCTCGGCTGAATTACAACCATCTTCGCTACTTCTGGGCGGTAGCGCGCGACGGGAATCTCACGCGCACGGCGGAGCAGCTCAACCTGTCGCAATCCGCGTTGTCGCTGCAGATCAAGAAGCTGGAACAACAGCTCGGCCACGCTCTTTTCGAGCGACGCGGCCGAGGTCTACACCTGACCGAGGCAGGCCGGGTCGCGCTCGATCATGCCAACACCATCTTCGCGGCAGGTGACGAGCTACTCGGCACTCTCGGTCAAACCGGAGTGGCCCGAGAAGCGGTACGGGTTGGGGCGTTGGCCACCCTTTCGCGCAATTTCCAGTTGAGCTTCCTCCAGCCGCTGCTTGGAAGAACGGACATCGAACTGGTCCTTCGGTCTGGAAGCGCTGCCGAGTTGCTGCTTGCGCTACAGGCTCTCACCCTCGACGTCGTACTGACTAATGTCGTGCCGGCGAGCGACGTACTGGCGCCCTTTGTCGTGCAGAAGGTCGCTGACCAACCGGTGAGTTTGATCGGAGTGCCGCGCTTGCGATGTGAACCATCTTCCATCGAGGATCTGCTGACAACACATCCGATTATCGTACCAACGCCGTTGAGCAGCATCCGCACTGGCTTCGACGCTTTTGTGAATCGGTTGAACCTGCACCCGCAAATTGCTGCTGAGGTCGACGATATTGCCATGATGCGGCTCCTTGCACGCGAAGGATTTGCATTGGCGGTGTTGCCGCCGATCGCCGTACGGGATGAGCTCGCCTCGGGAACGCTCGTCGAGTTCGACAGCCTTGCAGGACTCACGGAAAGCTTCTTTGCCGTGACGGTGAAACGGCGGTTTCCAAAGACAGCGATCGCGCAACTGCTGAAAGCGGTTATCGAATGACGTGCTCCCCTAAAACTCTGCCAGTCTGAGCTAGAGTCCGCCTTCGTGAGGAGACGGACGTGAAGAAGACCAGGTTCAGCGAGGAGCAGATCATCGCGGTGCTGCGTGAGCAGGAGGGCGGGATGAAGACCGCCGACGTGTGCCGCAAGCACGGCATCAGCAGCGCGACGTTGTACGCGTGGAAGTCCAAATATGGCGGCATGGACGTGTCGCAGGCGCGCAAGCTGAAGGTGCTGGAGGAGGAGAACGGCCGGCTCAAGCGGCTGCTGGCGGATGCCATGCTCGACAATGCGGTGCTGAAAGAGGTGGCGGCAAAAAACTGGTGAGGCCTGCCGCTCAGCGGAAGGCTGTCGAGCATACGCGACAGCTGTTCGGCATCAGCGAGCGTCGGGCCTGTACCATCTTCAGCGTGGATCGGACGTCGGTGCGCTACGCGCCCCGGCGTGGTGATGATGGCGACCTGCGGTCGCGGCTGCGCGAGATCGCGGCGGAACGTCGCCGCTTCGGCTACCGGCGGTTGGGGATCATGCTGGCCCGTGAGGGGCTGGTCATGAACCACAAGAAGCTGCTGCGGCTCTACCGCGAGGAGAACCTGCGCGTCAGGCGCCGGCGTGGCCGCAAGCGAGCCATGGGCACGCGAGCGCCCATGGCGCTGCCACAAGGGCCGAACCAACGCTGGAGCCTCGACTTCGTCAGCGACACGCTGATCAGCGGCCGGCGCATCCGCATCCTGGCGGTGGTCGACGACTTCACGCGGGAATGCCTGGCGCTGGTGGTCGATACCTCGCTGTCAGGCGCGCGCGTTGCCCGCGAGCTCGACGCTATCGTCGCTGCTCGAGGCGTACCGCCGCTGATGATCGTCAGCGACAACGGCACCGAGCTGACCAGTCTGGCGATCCTGAGATGGACGCAGGACCGGCCCGTTGAGTGGCATTACATCGCGCCCGGCAAGCCGCAGCAGAACGGTTACGTCGAGAGCTTCAACGGTCGTCTGCGTGACGAATGCCTCAACGAGACGCTGTTCGTGTCGCTCGGCCATGCCCGCTCGGTGCTGCGGCTCTGGCGAGACGACTACAACCACGTGCGACCGCATAGCGGGATAGGCGGGCTGACGCCCGCCGATGCTGCCAGGCGGGTTGTGCAACACCGCCCCGAGGGGCACCATATCAACCCCGGACTCCAGTTATGACTGGAGGAGCTTTGGGGAGCACGTCACTAGCTCGAAAACGAAAAAGCCAGCCATTATGCTGGAACGGGCAATCAAGGAGGAGACATTGGCGAATGAGAGCGAACAGGCTTATTTTGCTCGCCGCGCACAGCAGGAACTTGATCTAGCTGCTGCGACTACGGATCGCTCGATCAAGGCAATCCATCTTGATTTAGCCGCGCTATACGCGGCCCAACGGGAACAGGCCGCTCGTGGAGAGCCGGTGTCACTCAAAATCGTCGGCTCAGCCTAGATCAGCCCCAAGGTTGCAAATTGCAGCAGTGAACGCTGGTTCCTGCTTACATCTGGTGAGTACGGGCGGCTGAGTCTGACCGCGATGTCGAACGCCGGCGGCGACAGGCTGGCGCAGAAACGATCGCTCGTATTATGCATCGTTCGTCAGCCCGCGCCCACCAGCTTCAACCCTCGCATTGCTCCAAGTCGTGCGTCGAGGGGTAGCGCACCCGGCCAGCGGTCAGGCTCGAGTTCGGGAAGCGCGTCAAGTTGTTCGGCCGAAAGCTGGGATACGACATCGCAGCCGTTCAATTCGACGGCCGCCGGATCGAGCGGATGCAGCTTCTCGCCCATACCGCCTAGACCGCCTCGGGCTACGACAAGATAGACGATGTCGCGATCCTCGCGGCTGACCATCGCGTCAACCACGGTCGCGATTGTTTCGCCGTCGAGGTTGACCACAGGCGCGTTTACGAGCGTACACGCCGACATCAACGTCGGCCCCTTCATGCGCTCCGAGCGTTTCGCCGCGCGCCTGCTTCCGTCCGAGTGCTTGGCCTGCCGGCCGAGCCAGCGCCAGATGCCGACCAAGTTCACCACGGTGAGAAAAGCGTTTGAGACGAGCAGCCCCTGCTGACCCGTACCCATGCCTAGGATCGACCAGCAGATCGAGCCCAGCGTGAACACGGCGAAGCCCCAGCCTGTGACCCGCGCGCCTAGGTTCGCCGCGGTCATCATCGCCGCGATCATGGTTGCGGCCGGCGCGATCCAGCCCGCTATCTGCTCCATCGTTCACCGTTGAATCTACTCAGCATGGCTTTGCGAACGTCAGGCTAGGTCAGGTCGTTCCGGTTCGATCCGTTCAGTCGATCAATGCTGTCTGAGCGGGCCACGATCCTCAACGTTGCCAACTGTCATCAAGAGGCCGAAATGGCTCGACCTCGCAGCTCGTCGCGGATTTGCTTTGACGCCCTCGGAGCATCGTCACGAACCGTATCGCCCGAACGGCATCGACATTGTTTATTCCAGTAACACCCCTTCCTGGAAAAAACATGGTGGGCGGGCGAGGGCGCTTCGGCTACGGATTTGCACCCCGATCGAGACCGGTCTCACACCCGTGCGACCGCATCTCATCCACTTTGTCGAGCGAACACGCCCATGGTCACAGACGATGAGAATCCGGACCGCGTCGGCGAGACTGGCGACGACCGCGTCGAGATCGACGCGTCGTCGACCGCAGCGGACGATGCCGACAGGATCCGCAATTCCTCGGCCGATGCGCCGCCGGCCGACCTCGACGCGATCATCACCGGCGCGCTGACCGTCGTCGATCGTGTCGAGCCGCAGGATCTGTATCTGCCCGAGCTGGCGCCCAGCGACCAAGAGCGCGTCGACGCGTTCCTCCGGCAAGGGCGCGCCGCGGCGACGCTGCAATCCTACAAGTCCGACTGGAACCTGTTTCTCGCCTGGTGCCTCGAGCGGCGCTACCGCCCGCTGCCGGCGACGCCGGCGACGGTCGCCGCGTTCCTGAGCGAGCTCGCCACCACCGGCTTCACCCCCGCGGCCGAACAGCGCACCAAGACCGGCAAGCTGCGCGCACCCCGAGCGCCCAGGCCGCTGACCCGCTCCACGATCGACCGGCGCCTCGCCGCAATCGTGTTCGCGCATCGCATGGCCAAGGTCGAGCCGCCGACGTCGCAGCCCGGCGCCGGCGACCTCGGCCTCGTCATGGGCGGCATTCGCCGCACCAAGGCGGGCACCGAGAAGCTCAAGAAGCGCGCCGCTGACGGCGACATCCTGCGCGACATGCTCCGCAGCATCACTGGCGACGACCTGCGCGCGCATCGCGACCGCGCGCTGCTCGCGATCGGCATGGGTGGTGCCTTCCGCCGCTCGGAGCTGGTGGCCATCACCCTCGCGCAGGTGACCCGGGACCGCGAAGGGCTAACCGTAAGGATCAAGACCTCGAAGACGGATCAATTCGGCCAAGGCCAGGGTGTCGCCATTCTCGACGGGCCCAGGCTGGAACCGGTGCGCCACTATGAGAGCTGGATCGAGAAGGCCGGCATCACGTCCGGTCCGGTGTTCCGCAAGCTCACCCCGCAGGGCCGCCTCACCGACAAGGCCATGAGCACCAAGGGCGTCGCGCTGGTGGTCAAGGCGGCCGCGGCGGCAGCGGGATATCCGCCCGAGGCGTTTGCCGGACACTCGCTTCGCGCCGGGTTCCTCACCGAGGCGGGACGCCAGAACGCCAATCTGTTCAAGATGCGCGAGCACAGCCGGCACGCCTCGATCGACATGGTCGCCGAATATGTGCGTGAGACCGAGCGGTACCGAGACCACGCCGGCAAGGGGTTTATGTAGCCGTTGACCAGCCTCCTGCCCTGACGCTCTCGACCATAGGGTAACTGAAAGCACGAGAGCGAGCTGCCGGACCCCGGAGAGCGCCTGACATGCTCGAAGCGCACGTGCTTTCAGTTACCCTGTCCCCCAGGCGGGCGGATCCGGCGCTTCAGGGCGGCATAGGGAAACTGAAAGCACGAGGATTCGCGGGATAGGGAAACCGAAAGCACGAGCCGCGGGACGCGACTCTCGCGCCCACTGCCGTTTACCTTGCGGATGTTGCCAAGTCGGGGATTCCCGGTGCGCGCGACCTCGCCGTCGATCGACCGCGAGAAACCAAGAACAGGGGACGCCGTGCAAAATAGAAAAACCCGGCACTAGGCCGGGCTTTTCGGAACCTCGGAGAGGCCGTGTAGCAGCGATTCCCTAGCCGAGCTCCGCAAACGCAGCAAGAGAAAAGCGCGATACGCGCCACGGATGTCTGCGTCCGCACGGAGTCCCAAAGGGGATTTTCCGAATGATGTCCTATGCCTATGCTCCTGGCGCCGGCCACCGCCGGATCGACGAGCGAACCGCCGCCACCAACCAGCTTGCGCAGGCCTTCGCCGGTCTCCCAGAGGAGGTGAGCCACAGGCAGGTCCTCACCATGTTCAAGCGCGCGGCCCCATATCTCGGCATCCCCCCTCGCCTCGTTCATGCGATTGACACGCTGATGAGCTGGTCGCGGCCTGTCGACTGGATGGACGGTGAGCGCCCGATCGTCTTTCCGTCGAACGAGAAGCTGACCCAGAAGCTCGGCATCGGGGTCCGGCAACTTCAAAAAATGCTGACCAGCGCGGCCCGGTTCGGGCTGCTCACCCACCGGGACAGCGCCAACGGCAACCGGATCGGCGCGCGCGGCAAGGACGGCCGCCTGATCTACGCCTACGGAATAGACCTCAGCCCATTGGGCGCGCGCTACGAGGAGTTCGTCCAGGCCGCCGCCGAGGGCACCGCCGCCGACCAGCGGATCGACGTCCTTCGCAAGCGCCTGACGGCTGCCCGCCGGCGCATCCGCAGCCTCGCCCAGCTTGTCGAGGACGAGATGATCGAGTCAATCGACGCGCGCACCGCGGTCGAGATCGCGCAGCTGGCTACCCGCCAGATGCGAGCCGTCCGGGACGAGGCCCTCCTTGGCGCCTGTGTCGAGCAGATCGAGGCACGCGCCGAGGAGCTGCAAAAGGCGGTTACCAGCGTGTTCGACGGGCTCCAATCGAGCAAGAATCAGGAAAAAGATTCGCCCTCGGACGACCTTGAAGACACCCTCATTACAACTACAAACCAACCTAAAACTGCTAAAGCAGATTACAGTAGCGGCTTTCCGGAAAAGAGTAGTGGATCTCGGTACGACGTCCGGGACCCTAACCCCCAGACGGAGGTCGAGGCGGACCTTGCGAAGCACGGCGTCGATCCGGGCTTCATCGCCTCGGTCATTCCCGAATTCATGCTGCCCGGGACCCAGCCGCCGACCTGGGGAACGCTGATCGGTACGGCCGAGCGGCTCGTCGACCAGGCCTCGATCCATCGAAACGTGTGGCACGAAGCCTGCCGCCTCATGGGTCAGAAGGGGGCAGCCGCCTCGGTGCTCGCCACGGCCCACAAGCACATGCGTGGAGATGTCGATCGCCCCGGTGCCTATCTGCGCGGTATGAACAGGCACGCCGCATCGGGTCTGCTCAACCTCGGGCGAACCTTTCACGGCCTCAAAGACAACGCCAGGTCAGAGGGCATGCGGTCGCTCGCATCCGGGGCCGAGCCTCGCTCGGTCGGCCAGCTCGCCGCCGCGGCGCTCAACCTTGCACGGAACGCCCGCTCGGGGCGGTTGCTATGAGGGAGATACGGAAACTGAAAGCACGAGCCCCCTCCCCTGCCCCATCGGCCCCGGATGGGAAAATCGTAGCCGGACGTCCCCAGCGCCATCAATCCTCGTGCTTTCAGTTACCCTATGTCGCGTCGGGGATGATAACCCGGCTGAAGCTGATATGATGGCCGGACTTATCGGAAAGGAGCGATGATGGCGAAGCCCCCCGCCCTACCGCGGCAAATCTCGCTGTTCGACATGGACAGCCCGCTGCACGGGAATGTGCGGGGCGAGCGCAGCATCATGGATTATCCGTTCTTCGCGCTGTCGAAGAATGCGCACATGGATCCAATCGAATATCGTCACGACGACGTGACGATCCAGATCCGTCCCAGCGCGACCGGCGTTGCGACGATGTGGGACAAGGAAATTCTACTCTACGTCGCCTCGTTGGTGGCTCAAGCGATAGCTGATGGCCAGGTTGCCGATGAGGACGTCACCTTCACGGCGCATGACTTCTTCCGTATCACCGGTGTCGAGCGGCCCTCCACGCGGGACTACAAGCGGTTTGCTGAGGCGCTCGAGCGCCTTCAAGGCACACAGATCAAGACGAATATCGAGACCGGCTCGAAAATCGATCGTGGCTGGTTTTCCTGGCTTTCCGAAGCTCAAGTCGAATACGAACGCAAGGCAAACGGCGACGAGCTGCTGAAATACGTGCGAGTTCGACCATGCAACTGGCTATACCGCGCGATAAAGCGTGATCAGCGGATATACCATTACCACCACGACTATTTTAGGTTGGGTGCGATCGAGCGACGAATGTACGAAATTGCCCACTGCTATTGCGGTTCTGGGCCTATTGAGATCGAACTTGAGGAACTTCACCGCAAGATCGGCTCGATGGGGCCGGTGAAGCGCCTGAAGCAGCTCGTCAAGACGATCGAGGGTGAGAACCGACTGCCCGAGTACGACGTCGACCTACTCGAGACCGTCAGCGGCGAGCACACCGACACGATCGGCCGCCGGCGCAAGTCGGTGACCACGACGGTCCGGCTGCGGCCGCGTCAGCGCGCCATCGGCGCGCAGGTTTCGGCCGAGGCGTAGCCCCCTCCCCTCCCCTACCGCGTCCCGTCGCAACGAAACTCGACGCTTCCCCGTTAAGTATCCGAAAGGGTCTCGACGATAAGGATCGGGTATGCGGCAAGCGACTCTCGACGCCTGGATCTCCCTCTACGCCGCCGTGGGCCTGCTTGTGGCGATGTGCGCCGTGTTTGCGATCATCAAGACCATCCATGACTATCGGACGGGAGCCAGCACCGTCACGACGACGACCGTGCTCGACAAGGTTCTCGCTGCGCCACGGGTCTGGGTCCGCTGGCAGCTCAACTACCTTCAAGGAGCACCCGCGATCCTCGCGATCGCGACCCTCTACGCCCATCACCTCGGGTTCGGCACGCTCGTCGACGTGTAAGCGAGGAGCTGCACGCCCCGGAAGACGGGCGGCCTGACCGTCGTCGCTGCAGTCTGGATCGTCGCAGTGCGGAAAGCACTCGCGCTCCACCCCCGCGTGATTGCCGACACGTAGCCGATCGTCTCGCGGAACGGCGGGATACGGCCGTTCAGCCTCACCCGTCCCGGCCCGGCATTGTACGCGGCCAGCGCCAGATCGACCCGTTTGAACTCGTCCAGGTGCTCGCGGAGATAGCGGGCGCCTCCCCGGAGGTTCTGGAGCGGGTCGCGGGAGTCGAAGACGCCTAGATGGGACGCTGTACCCGGCATCAACTGCGTCAGGCCGACCGCGCCTTTGGCAGAAACGATGAGCGGGTCGTACCGGCTTTCCTGCGCAACCAGGGCATCGAAGAGGCCAACGGGAACCCCGGCTTCGCAGGCAACCGCAGAAATCAGGGGATAGTAGCGTGCGCGACGCTGCTCCAGGAACGCCGGCAGATCGCCACGGGGCCTGTAGGGCGAGATCGAGCAAGCGGCGGGGCTGTAGAGGTACGGCCCGACCGCGGCCGCTGCGACCATCCCCGCCGCACTTGCCCTGCCCGTCTGCATCCAGAGCGGGACCGGGATCGCTGATCGCTCAACTGGCGCGGGTAGGGGCGCAACCGCAGGCACGAAGCTCGGCGCGGGCACCAGGCCCGCGAAGTCGATGGCAAGCGCTTCCGGCGACACTGCCGGTCGGGCCTGTACCGAGGGCTTTGCGGTTCGGTGCGCAGCCCCCTTCCCTATCTCGATCACCACGCCATCGTCGAATGTTCGGAACGGCACGAGCTCGACCTGCTGCGCGTCCGCGCTCGACCAGCCTAGCACCGCCAAGGCAGCTCCGACCAGACACGTCGACGAAAGGCTTTTGATCCCCACCACGCGTCAAGCGGACCACAGGCTATGCTGCCTGACAACGTGGAAAGTTTTTACACAGTTGCAGTACAACCGCGGTGCAAAGCGCATTGCCAGTCGCTTTCCAGCTACCACCCGCTTGTAACGCGCATTGCCAAGCGAAGGACGCTGCGCCATACAGTGCAGGTTGAAGTGCAAAGCGCAGCACAATGTCCTGCGCTTCAGCGGTACAGAGCGGGGACAGCATGCCGGTTATACTTGTTGGATCGATCAAAGGGGGCGTCGGGAAGTCGACGACTGCCCTCGCCCTCGCCTCGGAGATCCGATCGGCCGGGCAAACGGTCCACATCATCGACACCGACAAGCAGAACTCGCTGTACCGCTGGTACGAGGATTGGAAGCTGAAGGATCGGATCGTGGTCGAGGACGGCCACCGCATGTCCCAGAAGGAGCTGGAAACCGCGGTCTATGAAGCCTCGCGCGAGCACCCGTTCGTTATCGTGGACGTAAAGGGCGCCATGAACGAGGCCATTCTCCACGCGACTCGACAGGCAGACCTGCTCGTCATTCCCCAGCGCGCCTCGGCCGCGGACCTCGAACGCTCGATCGAGTTTCTGGACCAGATGGAGTTCATCGAGAGCGCACGCCGAAGGCCCCTGCCCCACCGCGTCGTCTTCACCCAGCGCAGCGCGGCGATCATGTCACGCGCCGATCGCGAGATCATGGACCAGACCCGCGAGGCGGTGGAGGTGTTCTCCTCTGAGCTTTTCCAGGGTGACGCCTACAAGGCCATGTTCCTCTACCGGATGACGCTCGAGGAGCTCGACGCCCACGGCCTCTCACGCACCGAGCGCGCGCGTCAGCAGGTGCAATCCTTGCTTCGTGAGATTGTCGCCATCATCAAGGGAGCATCACGGGCATGAGCGAGACCTCCGCACCCGGGCCGAAGAAGTTCGCGAGGACGGACAGGTCCCCTGCTCCAAGCGATCTCGACCTGTCGGATATTCGCGCCACGCCTTCGGCGCGGCCGGGCGCCCCGATGAGCCTCCCCGACGACTACCAGGCCGCGTCAGGCCCTCGGCGTCGCCGAGCGCGCGAGACCAAGAGCAAGACGCTCACCATGCGGATCAAGCCATCGACCTTCGCTCGGTTCGACGAGTTCTGCGACCGCGAGCAATTGTCCCAGTCGGACGCGTTCGATCGCCTGCTGGACCTGGCCACGCGCCCTAAGGACTGAGAGCCTTAACAAGCGCAAGTCAGATGCAAGGCGAAAGCGCAGTGCACTTGTATCGTGCTTTGCACAGCGCAGGACTTCCGCGCTTTTTTACGTTTGTCATTTTCATCCCAAATGCCCGAAAGGAAAGGGAAGGGGGCGGGTGCATCGTGAGAAAGGATGCACGATGCCCTTAGTCGCACTGAAGCCTACCCAATTGGTTGTCGACATCGTCGGCACATTGGGCGGCACCTGGCGGGGCTACCACGCCATGTGCCCGTGCCCGGCCCACGCGGACAAGACGCCGAGCCTGTCGATCCGACAGGGACATGACGGGATTCTTGTTCATTGCTTCGCCGGGTGCGATCCCGGCGACATTCTGCGAGAGATCTCGCGCCTGCGGCCAGGAAAGCGTTACCTTGTCCCCGCGCCATCACGCCCAGCACGCCAGCCCAATGTCGAGCGAATCTGGACCGAGGCGGTGCCGGTCAACGGTACGCCGGCCGAAGCCTACCTCTTGCATCGAGGCATCGTGGCGCCGTTCGACGACCTTCGCTTTCATCCGCGATGTCCGCGCGGTCCGAAGCCACTGACCCGGTTCCTTCCGGCGCTGCTCGTCGCCGCGCGCGAGGCGCGTGCGCTCCGCGCGATCCAGCGCGTCTTCCTCGACCTGGAGAATGGCGGCTACATCGACAAGGTCATGTTAGGAACGCCTCATGGTGCGAGCTGGCAGGGACGACCGATCACCGACACGCTGGCGCTGGCGGAGGGCTTCGAAACGGCAGCTCGCTTCACCGAACTCAACGGCATCCCGTGCTGGGCCACGCTCGGCGCGGCGAGGCTCGACCGGGTTCATATCCCGCCATCGGTGCGGTTCCTGATCTTCGCCGAGGACAACGACCCTGAAGGGCGCCGAGCCTGCCGCAAGGCGTGGGCTGCCTATCGCCCTCGCGGCTTGGAAATGCGGCGCATGCCGCCACCCGGCCAGTTCGCCGACTGGGCGGAGGTCGAGACCGGAGCATGGAGGGGAGGGGGAGCTGGTCGGTGAGCTGCGACGGGCAGCCACAACCCAGGAGACCCCCATGAGCGACCTGTTCGACGCCGCGCGCGATCGCGCGTCCTGTTGCACGACCGCCGCCCGCTTTCTCGTCCCCGCCGTCCTCGGCGAAGCGAAGATCACGCGGGCGATGCTCAACGAGGCGATGACCAGCGCCTATGGCGGTTCGGACGCCGACGACCGTTGGACCCAGCGCGAGAGCTTCGAAGTGCTGGAGCATGCCCTTGCGCTTGCCATGCGCAACTGCAGTACAATGCGCCAGCAGATTGCAAAGCAGGACGTGCTGCAGGCGATTGATTTGCTCGACCGGTTGCCGACGCAGACGGTCAGAAGCGAGGAGCAGATAGAGTGGCAGCAGTTCTCAACGCCGCTCGACCTTGCCGCCGTGGCCCTCATGCTTGCGGCCGCCACGCCCGACGACGTCGTCCTTGAGCCCAGCGCTGGCAATGGCCTCCTCGTCGCGCAGCTCGGCCCTTTGGCCGCCTTGCAGCTGAACGAAATCGATCCCGCACGACGGGCTCGCCTGCTGGCGACCTTCCCCGATGCACCGGTGTCCGGCCACGACGGCGCCGCGGTCGCGAGCATCATGGCCTCGCTCCCGCGCCCCAGCCTGATCGTCATGAACCCGCCGTTCTCCCGGTCGATCGGGCGCGGCCTCGACGCGCTCGCCGCGGTGCGCCACCTTCAGGCCGCGATCAAGCGCGTCCGGCCGAACGGACGCGTGGTGGCGATCATGCCGGACTGGTTCAGTAACTCGGCTCGGATGGGTGAGATCTGGGCGGCGACCCTGGACCAGGTCTCGATCAGGACGTCGATCCGCCTGACCGACGCTTACGGCAAGCACGGCACGGGCGTCGCCGTACGGCTCTACGTGCTCGACAAGGCCGTCGGGAAGGGGACCAGCGTAACGCTGCAGCGGGGCACCGTCGCCGAGCTGCTGCCCGCGCTCGACGTGCCTGAGCGCCTGACACTGGCCCCGCTGATCGACAAGGCGCCGGTGACACGCGGCGGCAGTGTGTCGCTCTTCCGAAGCGTCCGGTCGAAACCGGCCTCTGCGCCGCGCCTGTTCCGCGCGCCTACCCGGAACGAGGTGGCGCCGGTCACCTATCAGGTCCTTGAGACCCCGGCGCCACTCGCGGAGCAGACCGGCGTCTACCTGCCCTACCGGCCGAGCCGCATCGTCTTCGACACCGCCGGCGAGCATCCGACGGCCCTGGTCGAGTCGGTCGCGATGGGGTCGATCCCGGCTCCGATCCCCAGCCACGTCCCGTCGCTGCCCGAGCGCACCGTCACCGAGCGCCTGCTGTCCTCCTCGCAGCTGGAGACGGTCGTCTATGCGGGTCACGCGTGGACCCAGGTCATCCCCGGCCGGTTCCGGGCAGACCCGGAGGGCGTCGGCCTCATCATCGACGAGAACGGCAGCCAGTATCGCAAGGGCTTTTTCCTAGGCGACGGGACGGGAGCAGGGAAGGGGCGCCAGATTGCGGCCGTGATCCTCGACAACTGGCTCGCCGGCCGTCGACGCGCGATCTGGGTCTCGAAAAACGAGGCGCTCCACGCTGATGCCGTTCGCGACTGGACCGCTCTTGGCGGGCTCGCCGCCGACGTGCAGCCGCTCTCGCGCTGGAAGATCGACGAACCGATCAGCATGTCCGAAGGCGTTCTGTTCGTTACTTATCCTACGCTGCGCTCGTCCCGGGGCGACGCGAGCCGCCTCGAGCAGATCCTCACCTGGGCAGGGGAGGACTTCGAGGGCGTGATCGCCTGGGACGAGGCCCACGAGATGGGCGGCGTCGCGGGGGGCGAGGGCAGCATGATCGCCAAGAAGGGCTCCCAGCAGGGCATCGCCGGCGTTCTGCTCCAGAACCGCCTGCCCGGCGCGCGCGTGCTCTACGCGTCCGCGACCGGAGCCTCCGAAGTCAACAACCTCGCCTATGCGGTGAGGTTGGGCCTGTGGGGTCCCGACACTGCGTTCGCCAACCGCGAGGCGTTCATCACCGAGATCCGACAGGGTGGCATCGCCGCGATGGAGCTCGTCGCGCGCGATCTCAAGGCGACCGGTCTCTACACAGCGCGAGCGCTGAGTTTTGCCGGCGTCGAGTACGACATCCTCCGGCATGAACTCTCGCCCGAGCAGATCGAGGTGTACGATACCTACGCAGACGCCTGGGGAATCATCCACCGCAACATGGAGACGGCGCTCGAACTCACCGGCGTCGTCGACGCGGTGGAAGGCGAGACGCTGAACTCGGGTGCCAAGGCCGCTGCGCGGTCCCGCTTCGAGAGCTGCAAGCAGCGCTTCTTCGGTGCGCTCCTCCTGTCGTGCAAGCTCCCGACGGTCCTCGCCGCCGTCCGCCAGCATCTGGAGGCCGGGCAGTCGGTCGTGCTCCAGCTGGTCAGCACCGCCGAGGCGATCCTCGATCGTCGGCTGGGAGAGCTTTCACCCGATGAACGGGCCGAGCTGGATCTCGACCTCTCCCCGCGCGAGGCAGTCATCGACTACCTGCAGCGCGCATTCCCGGTCCAGCAGATGACACCTTACCGAGACGACACCGGCGAGACCCGAAGCCGACCCATGTTCGACGAGCGCGGCACCCCGGTCACCAACCCGGAGGCCGAGGCTGCGCGCGACGCGCTGATCGAGCAGCTTTGCGCGCTCCCGCCGATCGCGGCCGTCCTCGACGGCATCCTCGAACATTTCGGCCATGACAATGTCGCGGAGGTGACCGGACGGACCAAGCGCCTTGTCGGCACGGCAAGCGGCACCCAGAAACTGGAGAGCCGCTCCGCGCGAGCGACCCAGGCGGACGCCGCAGCCTTCATGGAAGGTACCAAGCGCATCCTCGTCTTCAGCGACGCGGGCGGCACCGGGCGCTCGTACCATGCCAGCCTCGCGGCCAAGAACCAGGAGCAGCGTGTCCACCTCCTCCTGGAACCTGGCTGGCGCGCCGATCGTGCGATTCAGGGGCTCGGACGCACCCACCGCACCCACCAGGCCTGCTCGCCGCTGTTCCGGCCGGTCACCACGGACTGCAAGGGGGAGCTGCGCTTCACGTCGACGATCGCGCGCCGGCTCGACAGCCTTGGGGCTCTCACCCGGGGTCAGAGGCAGACGGGGGGCCAGAACCTTTTCGACCCGGCCGACAATCTCGAATCGGAATATGCCAAGGCGGCGCTGATCAGCTGGTATCACCTGCTCAAAGCGGGCAAGCTGACGAGCACCAACCTGGTCGACTTCCAGCATCGCACCGGCCTGGAACTCCTCGACAAGGACGGCGTCCTGAAGGAGGAGCTCCCGCCGATCCAGCGTTGGCTCAACCGCCTCCTCGCCCTGCCAATCGGGCTGCAGAATCTGATCTTCGACGAGTTCCTCGCGCTGGTCGAAACGCGGGTCGCGGCCGCGCGCGAGGCCGGTACACTCGATGTCGGGGTCGAGACCATGGCGGTCGACACCGCGACCGTCCTCGACGACACCGTGCTGCGGACCGATCCGATCAGCGGCGCGACGTCGCACCTTCTCACGATCGAGGTCGCCCGTCGCCGGCAGCCTGTGCCGCTCGACCGGGCTCTCCGCATCGCCGACAGCGACGGCACGGCGACCTTCATGCGCAACAGCCGATCCGACAAGGTGGCGCTGCGGACCGCCGCGAGGTCCGGGATGACCGAGGACGGCGTCGCGGTGCTCCGCATCGAGCTGATGCGCCCGACACGGCGCGAATACCTCGCCCTCGATGATCTCTACGAGACCGCGTGGGAGGAGTGCCCGCCCGAGGTGTTCACGGCCGCCTGGGAAGCCGAGGTCGAGGAAGCGCGGACCAAGGTCGACACGGAGACGATCCGCCTCGCCACGGGGCTTCTGCTGCCGATCTGGTCCGCGCTTCCGAGCGATCACCTTGTCGTCAACCGCATCGTCGATGGGGAAGGGCGTTCCTGGCTTGGCCGCATGGTTTTCCCGCGCGACATCCACACGCTCTTCAGCAAGCTCGGCCTCGACGAACCCCAAGTGCTCGAGCCCGACGAGATCGCCCAGGCGGCGCTGGGCGGGGGTTCGATCGTCCTCAAGCGCCCGTTCGCCTGCGAGGTGAAGCGCGCGCGGGTCAACGGCAAGCCGCGCATCGAACTGGTCGGCGCGCCCGTGGCGCAGCTGCCCTGGCTGAAGTCGATCGGCTGCTACACGGAGATCATCTCCTACAAGACGCGCGTCTTCATCCCCAACGAGGGCGCAACCGAGGTGATCGGCCGCCTGACGGCGCAACACGACGGCTGAGGCCGTCAGGACCGGAGCGGGAAGGAGAGGGGGAGCGGGGAGGGTGCTTGGTGAGGGACTTCGCCGAGCATCTTCCACGCTCAGGAGACTGGCAATGACCCAGACCGTCAAACTCTCGAAGCTGAAGCGCTCCGAGAAGAACGCCCGTACCACGCCGCCCAAGAACATCGAGGCGATGGCCGCCAGCCAGCGCGCGCGCGGCATCATCCAGAACCTGCTGATCACGCCGTGCAAGCCGCGCGGCATGTTCGAGGTAATCGCCGGCGATCGCCGCTACCTCGGCGCGATGATGCGGGCCGAACTCGGCGAAATCGTCGCCGCCGACTACGACGTGCCGGTCAAGATCGTCACCGGCAACGAGGCCGAGCTGCGCGAGCTCTCGCTGACCGAGAACTTCCAGCGCGAGGCGATGACCCCCGCCGAGGAATGCCGCGCGTTCGAACACTTCCTGCGGTCCGACGGCGACATCGATGCCGTGGCCAAACGGTTCGGTCAGACCCGGCGCTTCATCGAGGGACGCCTGCGGCTCGCGAAGCTGGCGGCCCCGGTGTTCGAGGCCCTCGCCAACGGCGACATCACGCTCGACATGGCGAAGGCCTATGGCTCCACCGAGGACCAGGCCAAGCAGGAACGCGTGTTCGCTCAATACGGCCAGCACTCCTACATCAACGCCGACCAGATCCGCCGCGCGATCGCAAACGACACCATGAAGGCGACCGACCCGGTCGCCATCCTGGTCGGGGAGGATGCGTACGCCGCCGCTGGCGGCCGCGTGGAGCGCGAACTGTTCAGCGAGGACGGCGACCGCTGGTCGGACCCCGAACTCGCCCAGTCGCTCGCCGCGACGATCATGGAAGCCGAAGCGAAGCGCCTTGGCGAGGAGCAGGGACTGGCCTGGATCCGGCCGATCGCGACCACCAACCTCTACGGCGCCACCGCGGACCTCCACCGCGTTCCGCTCGAGCCGGCGCCGCTCACCGAGGCGGAGGAGACCCGGTCGGAGGAGATCGCCGCCCGCATGGAGATCATCTCTGAGGAGATCGAGGGCTCGGACGAGGAGACCTACGCCACCTTGGAGACCGAGTACGAGGCCCTGCAGGCGGAGTATGAGGGCATCCACGGCAAGGCGCCAGTGCTGCCCGACGAGATCAAGGGACAGGTCGGGACGTTCCTGATGCTCGACCGCGCCGGCAAACTCGTGCTGGAGACTTCCTACTTCAGCGAGACGCCGTTGCGGGCACCCGGCGACACGACCGAGCCGAAGGCGACCGGCGCCACGCGCGAAACCGGCTCGCTCCCGCCCGAGGCGGTTGCGCCGGGCGGCAAGAAGCTGAGCGCGAAGCTCCACGACGAGCTGGCGGTCCAGCGCCGCGACATCCTCGCCGCCTCGATCCTGGCCGACCCCGGACTGGCGCTCGACTATGCCCTGTTCGCGATGGTCGACCGCTCCCGCAACTACGGTCGGTCCGGAACCACGCTCACGGCCGGTCGGCCCAACGACCCGCAGATGCCGCCCGACTTCGCTCCCACCCAGGCGAAGCTGGCCGTCGCCGAAGCGCGTGAGGCGCTCGACACGAGCTGGTCCGAGGCCAAGGAGGCGGTCGACCGGTTCGAGGCGTTCCGGGCGCTCGACGACGACGCCAAGGCCGCCTGGCTGGCGATGGTCGTCGCGGACTCGCTCGAGGCGAAGCAGGATTACGGCGCGGTCACGACCAACCCGCTGCATGCCCGTCTCGCGTCGATCCTGGAGATCGACGTCGCCAAGTGGTGGCGGCCCAATGTGAAGAACTTCTTCAACCGGGTCAGCAAGGGCACCTGCCTCGCCACGCTCACCGAGGTGGGGGGTGCCACGCTCGCCGCCCGCTACATCGGGTCCAAGAAGGGCGACATCGAGACGAGCTGCGAGCGGTTGTTCGCCGGCGAGGCGATCACCGAGGCGGAAACCAAGGAGGCGGCGCTCGCCTGGGTGCCCGACGCCATGCGCTTCGACGCGGTCGGATCGGTCGATCTGGTCGAGGAGACCGACCCCGCCGACGACGACGCCGATCTCGACGGCGATGGCGGCCCGGGCGGCGAGCAGCTGCCCGCGGACGATGGCGCCGGCCTGGACGGCGTGAACGACGACACCGACCTGGTCGCCGCCGAGTAGCCCCCGCCTAACCCCCTCCCGGGCAAACTGGCGGCCGTCCCGATCCGGCGGCCGCCTTCTTCTTCGCAGGCGTCTTGCCGCGCCTCTTGGGGAGCATCCGACATGACCTACCGTCGCAAATCCGACGCGCCGCGGCGCGACGTCGCCGCAGAGATCACGAACCTAATCATCGAGAAGCTCGAAACGGGCGTCCTGCCCTGGTCCCGGCCGTGGGGCCTGACGGGCGCAGGAGGCCGTCCGCTGCGCCATTGCGGCACGCCCTACACCGGGATCAACACCCTCTACCTCTGGGCAATCGGCGACGCCCGCGGTTATGACAGCCGTACCTGGATGACCTATCGTCAGGCCGAGGAGCTGGGCGGCCAGGTCCGGCGCGGCGAGCGGGGCTCGCTGAGCGTGTACTTCTCCAGCTTCTCGAAGACGGAGACGGACCGCGTCACCGGCGCCGAAGCGACAAAGAACATCCGCTTCCTGCGCTCGTACATCGTCTTCAACGTCGACCAGATCGACGGCCTGCCGAGCTATTACTATCCCGTCCCCGCACCGCCCGCGCCGCGCGTGGAGTCCGAGCATCGCGCCGCGATCGATGCGTTCTTCGACGCCTTGCCGGGCAACGTCCGGCATGGCGGCGACCAGGCCTACTTCTCGCCGATCGGCGATTACATCCAGATGCCCAAGCGTGGCGCGTTCCGCTCCGACGACCATTACGCCAGCACGCTCGGGCACGAATACACCCACTGGTCAGGAGCCGCAAACCGGCTGGGGCGCGAGTTCGGCAAGCGCTTCGGGGACAGCGCCTACGCGTTCGAGGAGTTGGTGGCCTCGATCGGCCAGTGCCTCGTCTGTGCCGAGCTCGGGCTGCCGGGCGACCTCCACGATAACCACGCGAGCTATATCGATCACTGGCTCAAGATCCTGAAGTCGGACTCGAGCGCGATCATCAAGGCCGCCTCCAAGGCGGAGCAGGCCTTCGCCTACCTGAGGGATCTCGCGCGGCCCGCCAGCCCGGCCTCCGCTGAGGAGGCAGCGACCGATTGGCGCGAGCCCGAAGCGCTCGCAGCATGACCCATCCTCGCAGGAGCCGCAGCCATGCGCATCGAGTTGAAGAAGCTGAAGGTCGTCACCGCGCTCTCCGAGGAGACGACCTCCTACACCGCCGAGGTCTGGATCGATGGTGCAAAGGCGTTCCTCGCGTCCAACCGTGGTCACGGCGCCGCGGACGACTTCCATCAGGTCGGCACCATCACCGAACGCTCCGTCGACGCATGGCTCGCCGCGAACCGGGCGTCCACCCGTATCGGCGACACCGTGCTCGATCACACGCTCGAGTTCGAGGTCGCCGCGCTGATCGGGAGGATCGAGGAAGCCAAGCGCCTCCGCCGGGCCTTCAGGACGCAACTCGTCGCGATCGATGACGGCAAGGTCTACAGCTATTCCTTGAAGGGCCGGGACCCGTCCGTCGTTGCCGCCGCTGCCCGCCGGCAGCGTCCCGGGCTCCGCGTCGTCAACGGCGACGAACAGGCGCTCGAGGAGGCGATCGACCTGATGATCGCGCAAGCCGACCAGGCGTCGTCATGAGGCTCGATCTCCTGGATCTGCTCGCGCCCGCGCCGCTCGATCCCTTGTGGGAAGCCGAGAAGTCGGGCTGGCGGTGCTTTGTCTTTGGCAACCCCGGCTGCTGCTACCGACGTGGCAGCCGGCTCGCGGCCGCCTGGGAAAGAGGCTTCGCCGCAGCGGAACGATCGTCGGACCCGGCCGGCCTGATGCTCTGACCGGGCGAAGGGGAGGGGGAGGCGGGATTGTGGGCGCGACAGGCGCTCAGGACCCGGAGACCGCCATGCCCTACGACGTCGCCTTCCGCCATCAGCAGGCGCTCGATCCCAGCGCGCTGACCACCATCACTGCCGGCCTCCACGCCCTGACGCGTGCGATCGACGACTGCCGCAACGCCGGCGTCGATCACGAGAGCGACGCCGCGGTCGTCCTCTTGGCGCGGCACCTCGGCACGGTCACCCAGGACCGGCCTGTCGAGGCCATCATGCGGCGACGGTGCATGGAGAGCATCAACGAGCTGCAGCGTTTCCCCGCGCTGTTGACGCTCGCAATCCGGGGCGTCGCGTACGATGCCGCTGCCAAGGACCTCTTCCACGCCGATGGTCGCAAGGCGATGCGCAACCTAGCCGCCGCCCTGGCGCTGGCGGACGGCAGCTACACCATCCGGTCCAACCGATCCGGCCCGTCCGTGTCGGGCGAGATCACGCTCCATGGCGAGGAGGTCTGGGTCCAGCTGTCGCTCGGCGCGCTCGGGCCCGAGTATGAGGTGACGTTCCGCCGCGTCCGCGGTCAGCACGACCATCTGGGCGACCGCCGGCGCTTCGCCGCCATTCGGGAGCTGCTCAACGCCGAGCGCTTCGCCGAGCGGCTCCGGCGCGAGCTTCGCTTGGCCCCGGCCACCACCCAGCCCATCGCCCTGGTCGGCTGATACGCCATGGAAGCCCTCGCCACCCGCGTGCGCGTGACCGGCGCGAGCCCGCGCTACCAGTATCGCCTCTATGCACGCTTCGCGGCGCTGTCACCGGAACGTCAGTCGCTGATCCACTATCACAGCGACTTCGGGCACGGGCACGGGCTCCTCGCCCGGATGACCGAGGTGATCGCGCCCATGTCGTGGCTGGAGATGCCGCCCGGCCTGGAAAAGGCCGCGCAGGGGCGAGCCATCCACGAGCTTGCCGCCGCGATCGAGGCCACCGTCCTATCCGCGCTCTTCCCCGAAATGACCGCGTCGCCGGTGCCGCTTCTGTCCGCGCACCCGGAGGAACTCCCCGACGCTCGCATCACGGCCGTGGTGGCGGACCTCATGGGCCGGTTCGTCAGGCTCACCGCCGACGCCGCCGCGCTGAACCATCTCGACCCCCGCCGCGCCTGACGCGGCTCACTCCCGAAAGGATCTATCATGGGCTGGCTCACCATGCCGCTGTCGTCGATGCACCCGTACGCCTCCCCGAAGGCTTACCTCGATGGGCAGTTCACCTACGACCGGCGCGACGATGCCGGAAAGGGCAGGGCGCTCCGCATCATCGCGTCATCCTGCCAGCGCAACCAGGTCTACTATGCGGCCGCGGTGCCCAGCACCGACGGCGTCGACGGCCCGGCCTTCGCGGTCGTGTGTCTGGTCAAGTGGAACCCGCGCGACAAGGAGGGATACGTGTTCGGCTACAAGGACAGTGCGCCGTTGCGGCGCTGAAATGGAGTATCAGTGATGATGAGGTAAGTTGAGAATGCCTCTGCTCGCCGGACTAACCTCGGGCCTCACAAGGTCTGAAATCCCGAAAGGGACGGGGAACAATAGCATGTTCGGAAAAGGCCAGATGCGTCTTAGTCGCAAATGGAGGCGATGACGGTCAGGGCAAGGTGCGTATGGTGAAGGCTACACTGCTTAAATCCCAGTCTGCAGCAATCTATATAGCGATACTGGCGAAAGCGACTGTCACGCCAGGTCCGGATGATGACAGCGGTCTCATGTCTTGGCCGCCTGTTTCTCAGCCCATCCGGTGCGCCTCTCGTCGAGGGGTTTAGTGGACGAACGGGACACCTAACCGCGCCGCATCTCCATTCAGCGTAACTACGGGATGCCCTAAACAGGCGGCTTCTGCCGGCCTGCATGGGTACGGAGCCGCCATATTACTCAAATGCCCGGGGTAATGCCCGGGACATCGACCTCTTCGGAGGCGGCGGTGCAACTGTATAAGGTCTCGAGCGATCGGGCCGAAAGCGGGGAAGACCGGGGGAAGGGCGGCAGCTGTGATTCTTCAACCACCGATCATGGGGTGTGCTGATGCTGCCAGAAACTGTGAAAGGCCGGTTGGAGGCCATTCCGGCGCTCGTTGCGTCGGGCAAAAGGGTGAATGGACTCTATCGTCTGATGGGGTCTCGCCTCCTTTGGGAGGAGGGGCTCCAGAAGATCGGATCCAACAAGGGTGCGATGACGCCGGGTATTGACGGCGAGACCTTCGCGGACTTCGGACCGGAAGACCTCGACCCGATTATCGCCAGCGTGACGGCAGGGACCTATGATCCCAAACCAGTGCGTCGGGTGTTTATCCCGAAAGGCAAGGGCAAACGGCGTCCGCTGGGCATTCCCACGCGCGACGACCGCCTCGTTCAGGAAGTGGCGCGGCAACTGCTCGAACGGATCTATGAACCGGTGTTCTCGAACGCCTCCCATGGATTCCGGCCGGGCCGGTCGTGTCATACGGCGCTTGAACACGTCAAAGCCGTATGGACGGGGGTGAAATGGCTCGTAGATGTGGATGTCGCGGGGTTCTTCGAGAACATCGACCACGACATCCTCCTGCGGCTGTTGCGGAAAAGGATCGATGACGAGAAATTCATCGGCTTGATCGGCAGCATGCTTAAGGCGGGTGTTATGGAAGACCGGGTTCACACCCGGACCTACAGCGGCACTCCGCAGGGCGGTATCGTCTCTCCAATCTTGGCCAACATCTACCTCCATGAACTCGATATGTTCATGGCGGAACGGATCGCGGCTTTCGAGAGGGGGAAGGTCCGTGCCACGAACCCGGAATATGGGCGACTGGCTGGGCGCATCCAGAAACAACGGAAGCGCGTCACCATGCTGCGGGCCAAAGACAATGTCGACGAGGTGAAGGTTGCGGCCTCCTTGGCCAAAATCCAAACCTTACTGCCGCAAAAGCGGTCCATCCCGTCGAGAGACGCGATGGACCCCGGTTATCGCCGACTTCGTTACTGTCGCTACGCGGACGACTTCATGATTGGGGTTATCGGTAGCAAGGAGGATGCACGAAGCGTGTTCGCCGAAGTCAGGGCATTCCTGACCGAGGCGCTGGCGCTCACGGTGTCCGAGGAGAAAAGCGGTATCCGCAAGGCGAGCGATGGAGCCGCCTTCCTTGGATATGAGGTCCGCACATATACGACACGCCAACGGGTTGTCCGGAGCCGACAAGGTTCCGTCAGCTTCCTTCGTAGGCCGCCGTCGGAAGTGATGCAGCTGCATGTCCCTTGGGAGAAGGTCCACGCGTTCGCTTCTGCAAAAGGTTATGGTGATCTGTCGGTGTTGAAGCCGCGTCATCGTAGCCTGCTGCTCAGCTGCAGCGACGTTGAGATCGTCCTAGCTTACAACGCCGAATTGCGGGGTTTTGCGAACTACTATGCTCTCGCCAAGGATGTGAGCTTCAAGCTGAACAGGCTTGAGTTTCTCCAGCGGTGGAGCTTGTTCAAGACCTTGGCCAGCAAGCACAAAACCAATGTGCGAGCGGTCGTGGCCCGCATGAGGACGGGGCAGGAATTCACCATCGGCTACGACGTCGATGGCCAGCCCCGATCGGTCAAAGTCTGGAAACTGGCTCATCTGAAACGTGATCCGGCCACCTCGTCCAGGATTGATATCCAGCCTTGGACGCAGGTGTTCACCCACTCACGTACGGACTGGGTTGATCGTCAGAATGCCAAGCAATGCGAGGCTTGCGGTCGATCCGATGTTCCGTGTCAGGTGCACCATATCCGGGGGATGGCCGATGTTTCGCACCGCGGTTTTGTCGTGAGAATGAAGGTGGCACGCGCCCGCAGGACGGTGGTCCTGTGCGAGCAATGCCACTGGGATACTCACAGAGGCCGCCTGCCCGATCTACGGCAAAGTGATGGTTCGTCACAGTGGAGAGCCGCATGCGGTGAAAGCTGCACGTGCGGTTCGGCGGGGGGATCAGGGCTGACTCCATGAGCAGCACCAATCCTACCCGACTGACCGAACACATGGGACCATGCGAGGCCGAGTGTCCGGAGCGCATCCTCGCCCTCCTCGGCGACACCGACGATCCCTCAGCGCTCAACTGGCGGCGTCGCTGCATCGACAATCTCGCCCGCACCGCTCGGGCGCTGGAGGACGGGATGCGGATCCGCCTGCCCGCTCCGGTGAAGTTCACCGACGGCTACGAGGGAGACGAGTTCGTCGTCCACAAGCGCGGCCGCCGCATCGGGCCCGCGAAGCCCGGGTCCAGCTATCCTGGCTACCGGGTCAGCGGCCTGCGCCAGATGGCATGGACGATCATCCCCGAGACCAAGGTCCACAAGACCGTCTTCGCTTGATCGACAATCACCACCAACCCAGGATCACGGTCATGATCGCTTTTCACGACCCGTCAGCCCTCAGCCCGAAGCGTCGGGTCCTCTGCAGCAGCCTGAACGCGCAGCGCATCGCCGCGCGCATGGTCGACGACGGGACGGACTGCGTCTCGATCGTCCGCACCGGCAACCCGCTCCAACCGCTGCGCATCGTCGCAGAGTGCGTCGACGGCGCGGACGTCGAACTCGAGATGCGCCTCGCATGAAAGGGCCGGTCATCCTCCCGCTCGTCGCGCTCGCCGCTTGCGGCGCCAGCCCACAGCGGGACGGCGCGCAGCCCGCCCTGCAAGGAAGGGCGCGCGCGCTCGACGGCGATACCGTCTCGCTCGACTTCCGCTTCTCTGGCGCCGACGCGGTGGAATCGAAGCAGCTCTGCGGACGACAAGGGGGCTGCTATCCCTGCGGCAAGCTCGCCCAGGACGCGACGGCGCGAATGCTCCGGAGCGGCGAGGCCTCGATCCGGCTGGTCGGCAACAGCAGCTACGGTCGGCCGGTCGCGATCGTCAGCGTCGACGGCTCCGACCTCGGCGAGCAGCTGATCGCGCAGGGCTTCGCGGTTCCGGCCGTGGAGTACCTGAAGCGCGATCCCGAACGCGCGACCCGGTACGTCGCGGCGTTCGAGGACGCGCGCGCGCATCGCCGCGGCATCCACTCCGGTGATTGGATCGAGCCGGCGCGCTGGCGACGGGGTGCCCGGCTCGCCTGCGAGAGGCGCGGCGACCGGCGATCAGCGCTGGCGCCGTCCGAGCAGCGGTCGAACCAATAACTCAGATCAGGGTTGTATCAGCCATGTCCAAGTCCACCATTCCCTATGCCCTGGCGGTCGAAGACGACCCGTTTGTCCAGATGGAAATCGTCGACATCCTTCAGGACGCAGGCTTCCGCTGCCATTCGGCGGATGACGGCGATGCCGCAAAGGAAATGCTGCCGCTCTTCGCGGAGAGCATCACCCTTCTGTTCTCCGACGTCGAGATGCCGGGCGCGACGAACGGCTTCGATCTCGCGAGGCACGTGGCCGAGCATTACCCGTGGATCGAGATCGTGATCGCGAGCGGGCGAATGAAGCCGAGCCAAGGGGATATGCCGCCCAGAGCGACCTTCATCGGGAAGCCGTTCTCGGCGTCGATGATCCACGACCACCTCCGCGAAATCCTGCCGGACGGGAAGAAGCCCGAACCGTTGAAGACGGCTGCCTGACTGGGAACGGCTTGCCCGCACGCGACGTTGAACCATCACCCCCCTAACGAGAAGGGCGGCCCCGGCTCACGCCAGGGCCGCCTTTTCTTTTGCCGTCAGGCCGGGAGTTCCGGGCCCGTCATCCGGTCGAACGCCTCGTAGCCGGGGCCGGGATCGAACGACCAGGATGCCCCGATCTCGAAATCCGGGTCGAACCTGCCGACCGGTCCATCCGGCTCGGCTTCGACATAGGGCGAGAACAGCGGCGCGACCGGCCGCTTCATCCGCATCAGCTGACCCGCGAAGCGGCCGCGCGCCTCCAGCACCCCTTCCAGCCACAGCAGATCATCGAGGATGAGGACGATGCCCTTGCCCGCCAGCGCGTAGAAGATGCACCGCTGGAAGTCGTCACACCGGTTGCCGAGGATCGTCGTCAGCTTGCGCTTTCCGGCCGGCTCTCCCGCATGGATCCACTCGATCGCCTCACGGAGCTCGCGGACCGAATAGTAGGCGTCCTCCGGCCCCAGGCCGATGCAGGCGGTCGCGATCATCCGCCGGGTGGGTCGAATGGCCGGATCGACCGACGCCTCCTTGAGCGTCAGATCGAGGTCGATCGCTTCGATGCAGTCGGTCTTCATGGCGCGCTTCTCCTCGGCCGTGAACGTACCGTGAACATCGTGGACCGCGCAAGCACAATATCGTATGGGTTGGTCATGTGGTTGGTCCCGCGCGACACTCGTGGACTCCAGCAGCGCACGCCCGTGCCGGACGTCGTGCGCGCAGCGCTCGTCCGCTGGTACAAGGGCGATGGCGAGGACAGCGATCACCGCGCGTCGGTGATCATGGTCGTCAAGGCGCGCGACCACCATCAGTGGATCGCGTGCGACTGCCTGGGAGACGCTGACGCCCCACCTCTGCTGTCACCTGCCTACCTCTCGGAGGCGGAGACCTACTACCTGCGACGCCTGACCAGCGTCCGCCAGCGCCGCCCCGAACACGACCTCGACTGTCCCTTCTATCGCGAGCAGGCACCGCCCCGCATCCGCGAGAAGGCCACCGCGACCCCGCGCACGATCAACGAACCCGACGGCATGTTCTCTGCCCACCGCCTGGCGCCCGAGAAACTCGCCCAGCTGCCGGACGAGGACGAGCCGGACGATCGCACCCGCGGCGTCGCCATCCCCCGTCTGGCGCGGCTCCTGTGGCTGCTCATGGAGATGGCGCACGTCAACATCGTGGAGCCGTTGGAGGCCGGCGAGCCGCGCACGACGTCGATGGCCAGCGAGTTCGCCGCCATGCGCCGGGCGGCCGAGCGCGTCGAGATCGCGCCGGGCGTTCCGCTCGCTCGCCACTTCTATACCCACGTCGAACCTTACGAGCGCGGTGTGGTGTTCGCGAAGCTGCGCGAAGCGGCCAAGAAATGGCCGAGCGGCCACGCCCCGCAAGCCTTCCTCCTGCTCTATGCCGTCGATATTTCGGGAACGACCATCACCCTCGCCGAGGGCCGTGAGCTGGAGGTGAAGAACCGCATCCGGCACATCGGCGTCCACCAGCGCAAGATCGGCGCCCCGTACCTGGTGCTCGCCGTCGTGGGGGAGCACAATCCTCGCGAGGGCTACGCGGCGCTGCGAGCCTATGCTCAGCCGATCGCCCGGCCCTCGAACTTCGTCGCCATCCACAACGCCGCCGAGCGCGAGACGATCGTCGGCCTGCTCGACCTGCAGTACCGGTTCCGACGTCGTGGTATCGGGATCGGCTTCAAGCGCCTGCTGTTTGACGTCGCGACGAGCGCCGGCGAGATGCGCCCCGACATGCTTCTCGACCTACGCGACTTCACGACCGGCGAGGTCATGGAAGCTGCGCTGGAGGTCGTGACGGGATCGGACGCCGATAGCCTCGGATTGAAGCTACGCCAGGTGGAGAAGCTGCGGACGATCGCGCCCGTGGTGACGATCCACAACGAGGATCTCGAGGCCGATGGCCTTGAGGCGGCGATCATGGACCAGCTCCACATCGGCTGACCGGCAAGTCACGAAGCATCCTCGATGGCAGCGTCGAAGCAGCAAAAGCCATGTTCCCGAATGAGGCGGCGCGCCTCTTCCTCGTCCGCATGATCTAGCGTCACCTGGCGGACCCGCGTCCACGGCCCGTGTTCGTCCGGCAGCGGAGCGCCGTCCGGATCCGCGCACAGCGCCATCAGACCGGCTTCGCCGGCGAACAGCCACGCGGGCACGGGATTATCCTGCTCGTCACTCATCGCGCCGGACAATGCCTAGAACGACCAGCATCTTCCAGAGGTCGGGGAGGGGAGGGGGAGGGATCAGTCGTACCGCGAAGGAGACGACAGTTGACCCACCATCCTTGCCCCGCACCTGCCGAGACGATCTGGGGCGTTCCCGACACCGCCAGTCAGGTCCTCCCGGGCGTCTGGCACGTGAAGACGCCCAGCCACGGCGGGTATGTCCTGTCGGACGAACGACAAGCGTCCATGCCGGACGCGCTGCGCCGCGACGATCCGTTCTACGAGGAGGACGTCGACTGGTCGCTGGTGATGCTCGGCTTCGCGCTCGAGTTCCGGCGCCTGCCGATCGCCGGGATCGGCCTGCAGGTCGAGAATGCGCGCCGTTCCGTCCGGGCATGGCATCCGCAACGCTACAGCGCCTTCACGGGCGAGGAGGTGCCGCCATCGGAGAGCCACGTCCTGCGCCGACGCGCCGCCTACCTGGCCGTCGTCGGCCAGTACGCCTCGACCTCGGGGTTCGGCGACTGGGCCGATTGGGTCCCCAAGGGAATGGTCGGCATCACCTTCCGCAAAGTCGACAGCGTCGATGCCCTCGGGTTTGCCCGGTACACCGGCAATCCGATCCACGGCCTGGTTGACCAGGCGCGCTATGCCGAACGCGGCGACGTCGAGACCTTCGACAGCCTGGCCGCCACACGGGTCGAGAGCACCGCTCCAATCACCAAGCAGGTCACCTGACCCGACCGGACCTGAACCGCAATACAATTGCAATGCGCCTTGCACTGCGCTCGCACCGCCTGCGGCCGCCAGCCGGAGTCTCCTACCATGAGCGTCTATCTGTATCTCTTTCACGGCCGTGACAGCCTCGGCCAGGACATGGACGACTGGGGTTCCGAGGGGGCCACTATCGGGCCGCTCAGCTACGTTCACACCACCTACGGCAGCGAGGTGAAGATCCGCGGTGCCCGGGCGGTACTGGAGAAGTTCTTCCCGGAGGCGGACATCCACTTCCACGACGGCCACGGTGAGCATGCGATCCAGCTCGCCGGTGACTGCCTGCCGCACGACGGCAAGCTCTACGGCGACTGGAGCGTGTGCGGCACCGACGCCCTGCGTTCGCCGACAGCGTCGCCGGTCACCCCGGTATGCGACGTCTGCGGGAGCGCCGACCTGGTCAAGGACGCAGCCGCGACATGGAATCGCGACCACCAGGAATGGTCGCTCCTGTCGACCTACGATTCCACCACCTGCCAGCGTTGCGAACGCGAAGGCGACGATATCGCGAGCTGGGTGCCGAACGCCCAGGCACCGTCGCGCGAGAGCGATCAGGCTGAGGTCGAGCTTCCATCGACGGGGGCGGCCGAGGCCGAAGGGGAGGGGGAGCGGGAGAGCAGGCGTGACTGACCGCGCCAGCCTCCAGGAGCTTTTCCATGATCCCCGCCATGATCGCGACCGCCGTCGCGCCCGAGACGATCACCAAGGTCACTCGGCTGTTCAACAACACCGCCTATGACGTGATCTGCGAGCTGTTCCAGAACGCGCGCCGCGCCGGGGCGAGCGAGATCGCGGTGACGATCGTCGACGGGGGCGACGCCTCCTACCTTCAGGTGGTCGATGACGGCCACGGCATCGCCGATCCGGCATCGATCGTGACGCTGGGGCGGTCGGGCTGGTCCGACGATACGCGCAAGGCCGAAGACCCTGCCGGAATGGGAGTGTTCAGCCTCGCCGGCCGCGACGTCATCATCCGGTCCTATTCCCAGCCCGACCGACAGGGCTGGATGGCGCATATTCCGGCGCTGGCCTGGGAGACGAGTCGCCCCATCGCAATTTCGCCCGACCCGATCTCCTACGGAACGTCGATCACGATCCGGATGCCCGGGCAGTGGCTGGCGACGATCGAGCGCGACGTCGCCGCGGCCGCGCTGCATCTCCCGGTCGCGGTCAGTCTCAACGGAACGCAGCAGTCCCGGAAGGACTGGCTCGCGGACGCGGTTCACGTCGAGGTCTGGAACGGAACGCGGATCGGCATCCTCAACGTCTCCGCGTCGCACCACTCGGTCAAAGACCCCAGCCTAAACTTTCACGGCGTGACCATCCCCTGCCATCTCCCCCATGTGCAGGAGACCGATCGCGGGGGCCACTGGGTCGCGCGGGTCGACATCGTGAACGCGCCGGAGATCCAGCTCGTGCTCCCGGCCCGGAAGGAGGTTGTCGAGAACGACGGCGTCGCCGCGCTGCGCCGGTCGGTGCAATGTGCGCTTTACCGCGCCATCGCGGCGCACGGCACGCACCGCCTGTCGTTCGAACAATGGAGCGAGGCGCGCGACCTCGGCATCGTCCTGCCGGAGGCCGAGCCGTATCTGTTCACCTGGGTCGCGCCCGCCGCCGACACCTACCGCAACTACGAAACCGGCGAGCGCTCGACCGATCCGTCGATGGTCCTGATGCCCGACTTCGACGCGCTGGTCGCGCAGCCGGCAGCCCGCGCGATCGCTGCCCACAACCCGTTTGGCGGCCCACTGGTCGAGGCCAAGGACGCCTTCAAGGGATACGGATGGTATGACCGCCTCGCGCGTATCGAAACCCTCGCTTTCGACGTCGTCCAGGGCGACCTCGCTTTCACCGTCTCGGACGAACTGGAGCCGCCGGCCGAAGCCGAGGACGGGTGGGTCGACGCGATCACGCTGACCGCGTCGGTGTCGCACCTGGGCGGTTTCGTGGACGTCGCCTGCGATGCCGACGTCGCCTTCGCGACCACGGCCCAGCTGTTCTTCCCCGCCGAGGAGACGCCCATCTTCGTTCGCCGCGGCAGCGGCCTCTCTGCCGTGGCTGTCGCCGAGCTCCTCGAGAGCGCCACGTTCTACGCGAGCGACGATGGTGACGCGGACAGCTACGACACCCAGCAGGAACGCTTCAGCCGCGACGCCATCGAGAGGACGATCCGCCTGCTGGAGGGCGGCGATGCCGCGCTCGAGAAGCGGTTGCGTGACCTGCTGTCGGGCTACTCGTTCCTGATCCCGGAGGATCGGGCCGTCTCCATCGACGTGACGAGAAATGGCCTGTCGATCACGATCTCGCCGACCACCCCGGCCGACGCGTCATGATCCCGGCCCCGCCGGTCGTCCTCGCCTACGGCATCGGCGTCGACAGCACCGCGCTCCTGATCGAGAAGGTCGCTCGCGGCGAGATCCCCGACCTCGTCCTGAGCGCCGATACGAGCGTCGAGAAGCCGGAGACCTACGCCTACCTCGACGTGATCCGGCCATGGATGGCCGCCCGCGGCATCCGCCACGAACTCGTCTCCTACACGCCCAAGCGGTTCAAGCACTGGCCGCCCTATTACGGGCTGCTTGAGATGTGCCTGACCAATGCGACCCTGCCGAGCAAGAGCCTGGGGGGCTCGAGCTGCAGCCTGAAATACAAGAAGGCTCCGCAGGACGCGTTTCTCGCGACGTGGCAGCCCGCCATCGATGCGTGGGCGCGCGGCCAGCGTGTCGTGCGCCTGATCGGCTACGACGCCGGACCCCGCGACACGATGCGCGCGAACCACGCGCTGTCGATCGACGACCCGCTGTACGACTGCCAGTACCCGCTGCGCGAGTGGGGCTGGGACCGTGACGCCTGCGTCGCCAGGATCCAGGCCGAAGGGCTTCCGGTCCCGCCCAAGTCGGCGTGCTGGCTGTGCATCGCCAACAAGCCCGACGAAATCCGCGGCCTTCCCGCCTGGTGCCTGCGGCTGATCGTGCTGGTGGAGGCGCGCGCGGCGCCACGCCTCCATACCGCCGAGGGCTTGTGGCGGCGCACGACCCGCGCCCGGCCGGGCCGCATGACCGACTTCATCCGGCACGAGCGACTGCTGCCCGCCCACGAGATCGACCGCATCTGGCGGGACGCCCCGCTGGACCTGATCCGCTTCCAGGACGTCGCCGCGATGGTGCCGGTCTCCGAAAGGCCGACCATGCAGGACTGGCTCGCACGCTTCAACGCCGGTCTGCCGTTCGCCGCGGACCGCAACCGGATAGCCGCCTGAGCAGCCGCGGCACGGGGTCAGCCACCGGCAGCACGCGCGATCGGCTTCTCGAGGGCGCCCGCAAAGCCCACGCAAGAGGGAACGAGACCATGGACAGCATCACCGGACTGGCCTCGCGCAGCGACGCCATCGGCAGGCTCAACGACCGCTGCCGGCAGGGATACGACAGGACCGCTCGTATCGTCGTCACCCGCACCTGCCTCGGCGCGCTCGCCGACGATACCGTCGCCGCGCAGGCGGTCGCCCAGGCGACGCTCCTACGGGCGATCCGCCGCCACCGGTTCGCCGACGGCGACCAGGTGCGCGATCGCGGCGACTTCCTCGTCGCCGGCGTCAGGGCCTACTTCACGATCGACTGCTACGATCGCAACCTCGAATACGGTTCCGAGGATCCCGCCGACGCGAGCGTCACCTGCCGGGTTCTCACGATCATGCTGCGCGACGACCTATAATGACCCCCGTCACCCCGTGCGCGACCATCGCCCCCTCCGGCATCGAGATCATCGTCGGGCTGCCCCATCTCGCCCGCGGGCCGCTGCTTGCCCGCGCGGCCGCCTTGGGCGCGCCGGTCCTGATCTCGGCGAATTGCCTGTCGAGGTGGCGCAAGGCCGAGGGCTGGCGCGAATGGTCGGGCTGGCGGACCAGCACACTGGCAAACGCCGCGCCGCTCGCCAGCGTCGATCTGGACAGCGCCGGATTCTCCATGACGGTCAAATATGGCGGGATGCCCTGGACGATTGGCGACTACATGGCACTGGCCGCCGCCTTCCCCTTCCGCCGCGTCGCTTCCGCCGACTATTGCTGCGAGGTCGAGGTCGCGCACGACCGCGAGGAGGTCCGCGACCGGGTCTCGCGCACGATCGCGACCAACCGGGAGTGCCACGCCCGCGCTATCGACCTTGGCATCCGGGACCGCTTCATGCCGATCCTGCAGGGACGGACGCCGTGTGACTATGTCCGCTGCCTAGACGCGCTCCACGGGCTGATGCTGCCCGGCACCGTCATCGGCGTCGGCAGCATGTGTCGGCGCCCCATCCACGGTCCCGAGGGGCTTGTCGCCGTCGTCGAGCGGCTCAGCCGCGAGCTACCGATCGGCACGAAGCTCCACGGCTTCGGGGTCAAGGGCGACGCTCTTCCCTTCCTCGCGCCGTTCGCCCGCTGGGTCGCCTCGATCGACTCCCAAGCCTATGGCATCGCGGCACGTCGAGACGCGCATCGTCGCCAAGTCGCCAAGACCGACCAGCTCGTCGCCGACCACCTCGAACGCTGGTATCGCCAGCAGTGCGCGCGGGCCGCGCGCCCGCCCCGCTTCCTGCCCGAGGCCGAGGAGACGGTCGCGCCGACGACCGTGTGCCCCGACCCGTGGGAACACGCGATCGCGCTCGCTCGCCAGCAGGTCCGCGAGCTGATCGAGAGCGGCGACCTCGAACACGACGAGATCACCGCCGCCTGGATCGAGACATGGGCGGCAGACATCTACCACGAGCTCGAGGCGGCCTGAGAGGGAAGGGGGAGCGGGAAAGGCAGCGCGCGACGGCGAGCAGCGCCCCGCGACCACGCTTCCGGAGGTCCCATGCTTCAGTCCACCATCACCCGCGTCTACCGCCACGGGCACCTGTTCGCCGGGATCGGCGCCGGGGCGAAAGGCTTCAACCAGGCTCGCCCCCGGGTCGGTAACATGGTGGCGCATTGGGAGTGCGCCGGCGGGATCGACGTCGATCCCGGCGCCATCCGCAACTTCGGCCGGCTCACCGGCGTGCCCGGCACCGTTATGGATCTCTTCAGCCGCGACCAGTTCCGCGCATTCCACGGCCGCGAGCCCGACGGCGGCTGGCGGGAGACGACGCCGGCAGACATTCGCGCCGCGCTGGGTGCGCTCACCTGCATGCTGCTCAGCCCGCCGTGCAAGGGCTTCAGCGGCCTCCTGTCGCAGGCGAAGAGCCTGACGGACAAGTACCAGGCGCTGAACGCACTCACGCTGAGGGGGATCTGGCTGACGCTCGAAGCCTACAAGGACGACCCCATCCGCGTCATCCTGATCGAGAACGTCCCGCGCATCCAGACCCGCGGCCGATGGCTGCTCGACCAAATCATCGCGCTACTCCGCGCCTACGGCTACTCGGTCAACGAGGACCGCCACGACTGCGGCCAGATCGGCCACCTGGCCCAGAGCCGCAAGCGCTTCATCCTGATCGCCCGGCACGCCGAGCTGGTCCCGCCCTTCGTGTACCAGCCCCGCAAATACCCGCTGCGCGGTGTCGGCGAGGTGATCGGGCAGATGCCGCTTCCCGGTGATCCGCTCGCCGGTCCGATGCACCGCGTCCCCTCGCTCCAATGGCAGACCTGGGTCCGGCTCGCCTTCGTCGAGGCCGGCTCGGACTGGCGCTCCCTCAACAAGCTGGCCGTCGAGAACGGCGTCCTGCGCGACTACGGCATCCGCCCGGAGCTGCCGCTGCGCGACAACGCCTACGGCGTATGCCGGTGGGAAGACCGTAGCCCGCTGGTCACCAGCGCCCGCGCGCCCGGCCAGGGCCGCTTCTCCGTCGCCGATCCGCGCGCGTTCTCGTCCCGCGACGGCAGCGGCTACCTCGGCGTCCGCCACTGGGTGGATCCCACGGGGGTGGTGAGCAGTCGTGGCGGCCCCACCAATGGCAGCTTCTCGATTGCCGATCCTCGCCCCGGCTACCGGGCCGGCACCCACACCAGCCTCCTGTCGGTAGCCTCCTACGACGCCGCTGCCCGCGTCGTGAGCGGCGCCGCGCACGTCGCAGGCGGGGCGCTAAGCGTCGCCGACCCCAACATCAGCCATCAAGGCCGCAGGTCAGCCGCACGGACCGGCACCCCGACCGTGCCGATCACCTTCTCGGTCGCCGACCCGTCGCCTTGCTATGGTCCGGCGACCCATCGCCACGTCCTCGGGGTGATCGCGTGGACGAGCTCCACGGGCGTCGTGACCGGCTCGCCGAAGCCCAGCACCGGCGCCCACTCGGTCGCCGACCCGCGGATCAATGGTCACAGCGCGAGCGTCCAGCTCGGTATCCGGGACTGGACCGAACCCGCCGGCGTCGTCACCGCGAACATGTGGGCCGGCTCGGGCCGGAACGCGGTCGCCGACCCGCGCCGCGATCGGGCTCCCGTCGCCAATACCTTTCGGATCGTGAAACTCGCCACCGAGGCCACCGCCGTGCTCGATCCGCGCGCCCGCGAAGGACGCCATCCCAACGGTAAGTACCGCGTGTGCGCCTACGACAGCCCGACCAACGCGGTGATCGGCGCGTCGACCACCGGCATGGGCGCGTTCGTGGTCGCGGATCCCATCTACCACAACGGCGAGATGGGCCAACACGCGAACAAGATGCGCGTCGTGCCGGCGACCGCCGCCGCGCCGACGGTGACCGGCTCGGACCGCGTCGGCTCGGGCGCACTCTCCGTCGCCGACCCGAGGCCGCGGGCGCTCAGCCGCGCCGATCGCCACGACTACCTCTCACAGAGCCACTACGGCATCGTCGGCTGGGGGCAGCACACCGGCGCGCTCCCGGCTTTCGCCAAGAAGTGCAACGGCAGCTGGTCGGTCGCAGACCCGCGCCCGCCATCCGTCGACGAACGTCCAGCGGCGCTTCCGGCCAAGGACGACCGCCTTGTCGCGCGGATTGTCGCCTTGGACGGGACCTGGCACCGCCCGTTCACATCGGCCGAGCTGCTCGTCATCCAGGGGATCCTCGCTCCGACCGAGTACATCGACCTGATCGGCACCTCGGATGCCGAGAAGCGCGAATGGGTCGGGAACGCGATCCCGCCGCCCGCCTCCTGCGGGATCGCGGAGACCGTGGGCGAGACGTTGCTCCTCGCCGATGCCGGCGAGCAGTTCGCGCTCTCGCCCCGCGAGATCTGGGTGAAGCCCGGCGCGCTCGCGCTCACCATCGACAATCGCCAGCCGGCCTTCGAGATGGACGGGATCGACACATGGTTCATGTGATCGACCGCTCCGCGCGCGCAGAAACGCGCAATCCCGTGCTCGCCTTGCCGGCGATCGACGCGCTACGCGGCCTCGATCCCGCTGCCCAGGCCGCGCTGCGGCTCGTACTGCTCGACCTTCAGCAGGACGCTCGCCGCCGAGCCGACAAGAGCTGGCGCACTCACAAGCCGCCCCTCGCCGCCTATTGGTCGGCCGTCGGCGTCTATGCCGGCCACATCGCGCGATCCCTCAACCGGCCCCGGCGCTGACCGAGGCCGCAGACCAACCAGGGCGATCATCATGCTGACCGACCGAAGCCAGCGCTGGCGCGACAGACGCAGCCTATTCGTCGCGGGCGATACCCTGATCGACCCACGACGCTACGCCGTGGACGTCCTCGATCACGAGACCGCGCGCGCGTTCATCGCCGACCATCACTACCTGACCCGCTATCCTGCGGCGCAGGTCGCGGTCGGAATATTCGGCGCAGGGAAGGGCGGCTCGCCCGCACTCGAAGGCGTCATCGTCTTCGGCGTTCCCGCCACCGGAGCGGTCATCACGCGCCACACCGGCTTTACCGACCCGGCGAGGGGCTGCGTCCTGCAGCGACTGCTCTGCCTGCCCAGCGTGGCCGCCAACGGCGAAAGCTACTTCGCCGCACGAGCGTTCCGGCTGCTCCGGCAAGTACGCCCTAGCATCGAGAGCGTGGTCAGCTTCTCCGACCCGGCATTCGGGCATTGCGGCGGTGTGTACGCCGCCCTTTCGGGCGCTTACCGAGGCCGGACGAGGCCGCGGCAGGTGCTTCGCATCGCCGGGGAGACAATCTCCGACCGGACCCTGTCCAAGATCCGCAACCTGGAGAGCGGCCACGCCGGCGCAATCGACAAGCTCGTCCGCCTCGGCGCACCGCGGCCGAGGCCGCGAGAGCACCCCCGAGACTGGCTCCAACGATGCCGCGCAGGCGGCATCCTGACGAGCGCCCGGCAAAGCCCCCTCTTCACCTACTGCTTCGAGCTTACGCGCGCCGCGCGCCGCTCCGGGTACGCCCTGCCGAGGCTCAACTATCCGTCGCGCTCCGACGTCCTGCGCGAACAGATCGGACCATAGCCCGTCGTTCCGACGGGAAGGAGAGAGGGAGCTGATCCGGTGTCCATAGAAGGGGCCGGACCATGCACATCCATCAAGCCATCGGCATCGCCAGACAGGACGAGCGTCGCCTCACCCGTTACATCGACCGCCGAGGCCGCTTCCTCGACGCGCTGGATTGGGATGCGCTGCCCGAGCAGACTGCGCGCGAGGCGTCGATGCTCGACGAGCTGCTCGAAACCGACCTAGCCGAATCCAGCGCCTATATCGACTGGCTCGAGGGTTGTGTCGCGATGGGCGTCGAGGACATCGTCGGCGTCGTTCGCTTTGAGCCTGGGCCGCACCCTTGGCTTAAGGCGTGGGTCACGCTCGCTTGAGCGAACCCGCGCAATCACCGCGGCTGATGGCAACGGATCGTGGCCACCGCCCAAGATCGAGGTCAGGATGAGCAGACACGTATTCACCGGATTGCGGGGCGAGAACACGATCGCGATCGGCTGGGACCGGCCACTGGAGACATTCTTCGTCCAAGTGCTTGCACCACACCCGACGCTGGAAGGCGAAGAGGAGGTCCTCTTCTGGAAGGGCACCGATCTCAGGGAGCTGCCGACCGCCGCGGATGCACTTGCCGCCGCGCGCCCCTGGGCCCTCCTGCCGGCCGATCTCGGCGCCACCTTGGAGACCGACCGCATGAAGACGCTCGGCAAGTCCGACGGTGAACACCAGGTCGAGATGAAGCGCCGCCTCTCCCGCGACTAGCCCAGCCGACTAACCGGCCCGACATAGAGGGAAGGGGGCGGGGTAAGGCGGTCCGATCGGGACCGCTGGAGACCCCCATGCCCTACTTCGTCGACATTGGCGGCGCACCCGCCAACGAGGCTTGCGCGCAGCTCGGCCAGACGCCGCGCTTCGACACGCTGAACAAGCTCGAGGTGCTCGCCTACAAGTACGCGATCATCGCCCGCTACGGCGCGCCGCCCCCCGGCTGCCGACTGACCGGCCTGTCCAACCGCCACGATTTCGGTTGCTATGTCACCCTGGTCCTCCAAGTCGAGAACGAGCTCGACGAGGCCGTGCGCGCCTACGCCGAAGCCGTCGAGGAAGGGCTGGGCTCCTGGCTCGAAGCCGGATTTCGAGCGCCCGTTTCCTATGACGACGCCACGCCGACCGAGGTCCACGCCGACCCGATCGAGATCCTGGTGAGCGCACTCCTGGTCACGCGGCCAAGCGCCGACGGGAGCTTCCCGATCGCCGACTTCGCGACGCTGCACGGCAACCTCAGCAGCGCCTTTCCCGACGAGGCCGCGATCGCCCGCGCGCGCCTGACCGAGGCCGCGGCAGCCTGACGGCGCCGCCATTACCGGAGAGACCAATGTCCAACAGCTACCTCAAGGCCGCATTCGCCCTGCTCATGTCGCGCGAGGACGCGGCGCTCCTTCGACAGGCCGAAGCGGCAGCCTCCTTCCTCAACGACGGACTGGATGACGACGAGCTCGCCGCCGCGTACGAAACGCTCGACGAGCGGTTCCGCACGATCTTCCCGCCCAAGAATGATGCGCCCTTCGGGAGTTTCGTCGAGCTCTTCGACGATCGCGACTGCATCTACCTCGATGCCGATATCGACATCGAGGACACGCCGGGGGAGCCCCTCGTCCGCGTGAGGTTCACCGGCGACCAGTTCGGGATCGACCCGATCGCGAAGCTGCTGTTCCGCGCCTGCAAGTCGGCGCTGCCCTGCGGCTTCACCTGGTCGTATGACAGCGACCGGCTCCGTGTCGGGGAGTTCGGGGGCGGCTGCGTCGTCATCACCGACGCCGGCCTGCAGTGGCACAACACCCAGTCGATCCTCGAGCGCGCGTTCGAGCGCATCGAGAAGGGCCCGTTCGAGGGAGTCGACGGCTTCGTGCTCGCCACGCGCCACAGGGATCACGGCCTGTCCTTCTGGAACAACGCCGACGGGTTCGGCGCGCTCGCCACCGCCACCGTCTTCACCGAGCGGGAAGCGGCCGAGTTCGACAAGCCGATCGCCGATGACGAGCCGGAGTTCATGTCGCTGCCGGCGCCCACCACCGCCCTATGATTCCCGCCGCGCCGGTCGCACCACCGCGGCCGGCCGGCACCAGCGCACGAGGCCACCATGATCGAGGAGCCGTTCGATCCGGCCGACGCGAGCTGCTGGCTCGCGCGAGGCCGAACACCCGCGCACGCGGCCGCCATCGCCAGCGCGTGGCGGGACTTTCCGGACCTTCCGCCCAGCGCCCCCGCCGCCGACCGTCTCGCCCGAGGCCGCGAGCGCATCGCCGCGATGCGCCCGATCAACGACGAGATCCGCGTCCAGGTGGAGGCTGAACGTCAAAGGGCGAACTTCAGCTTCACCGACAATCTGCTGAGACGCGGCAAGGGCACCGACCGAGACGTCGCGATCCTGCGCGGCCGCGACCAGTACAGCTACGAATGGGACGTCGCGAACCGCTACGCGGATGGTTGGTATGCCGCTCATGTCGGCTGGCCGCACAGCTATCCCGACGGCATCCCCTCACAGGCTCCGCTCGCGTCGCGCCGACAGGCCTATGACCAAGGCTTCACCGATGGAGGCGGCGACCGTACCGACCTGTTCGATGCCGCCCGGCGCAGCAACCTCGCGATCCTACGAACGAGCAACTTCCCTCCGCCCGCGCCGACCGCGACAAACACCGGACGCCCGCTGCCCAGCGCCTGGCCGAAGCCGAGCGACGAGCCGAGGCCGACACGCTGGTCGCGCAGGCTCGCCATCCTGAGCGACACGGATGCGCAGGCGTTCGCCCCGCCGAACGACCCATGGGACTTCTTCGGTCTCATCCGCGCCCGTGACGGCGCCGACGAAGCGACGATCATCATCCACACGCCCGCGGGGTTTGTCCGGGCCGGCGACCCGACCGCTGGAGACATCACCACCGTCCCGCTCACCGCAGCCGCCGCCCGGGCGCAGCTCGCCGATGCCCTCGCCGGCCGCGAGTTCGACGACGTGCTGGTCGCCCTGCAGGGTGAGGCGCTCGCCCTTCTCGATGAGGTCGCGAGCGCCCTCCCGCTTTGCCGGACAATGGAGCGCACGCGCAATACCCGGCTCCAGCAACGGACCCATCTGAGGACCTGGCTCGACCGTGGCTACGGATCCGACGACAACATGGCCGCCGGCCATATCCGCTGGAGCAAGGCCATCCACGGCCTCCACGGGAAGCTCGGGGAGTTCACCGCCCGGCATGTCGGAGCCGCTCCCAACCGGGGACACCTCATCCGCGTCGAGACCGTCTCCGGCGCTCTCGCCTCGGGGTACGCCGGGTCCGACGGCTCGCCGCTCGCGCCCGAGATCGTCGTGTCCAGCAAGGCGAAGGTACGCGCGACCATCGCCACCGCATTGCGGAACTTCGCCGCGTCCACACCCCTGATGGGGACCTTCGCGCGCCGCGCCGCATAGCCACGTCGACCACACTCAGCCCGGTGACCCAGCCACTCCGGGCCACCGGGGCGAGAGGGAAGGGGGAGCGGGAGCGGCAGGACGGGGAAACCCGGCCAGGTCGATCCAGGAGCCCCCTATGCGCACGCTTCTCGCCTTCTACGACATGGACATCGACTATGGCGGCCCCGAGGAGGGCGGCTGGTGGTTCGACACCGGCACCTTCGTCCGCGTCGCCGGCCTCTTCCGGGACGAGGCCGCGGCCGAACAGGCGCAGCGTCGCGCAAACCGCCTCCTCGAGCGACTGCAGCGGCACCGCACGCCGATGTCGTCGGTCACCTACACGGGCGGGCGCTTCCGCGCGCTGACCTTCACCGACCTCCCGCCGGCGCACTTCCCCGCCACGCGGCCCTCCTATTCCTGACGCCGCGGCGTCGACCCCATCTGAAAGGAACGGTGATGAACCGCGTCCACCACTTCCCGACCAGCCAGCACGCCTTCAACGCCTGCTTTGACGACCCGCACGTGCGCGAGGGTGACGTTCTCGTCGTCCCACCCGAAGGGATCGTCGCGCTCGCATCCACCGATCCCATCGCCGTCACCACGGCGCACAGCGATCTGCGCTCCTTTCCGACGATGGACCGTGACCGGCTCCTCGCCGAGCTGGTCCACGACGCACACCAGATCACCGTCGCGGTCGAGGAAGCGCTCCGCCATCACTTCCCGGTCGCGCCGCACTTCCTCGCGTTCGCAGGGCCGCGTCACGCGCTGCACGCCACCGAAACGATCGTCGTGCTCCACCTCGATGACCTCCTGGTCACGTCCGACGCGATCGACCACCGGATCACGGCCCTGCAACAGCGCCTGACCGGCGCAGAGAGCGGGAGCTCTCTGGCGCTGTTCACCGAGAACGCGATCGCGCGCCTGCGCACAGCCCGCGAGAAACTCGGCAGCTACGCGCTGCAGCGCGCCTGACCCTGTCCGACACATCCAAGCCAGCCCCAAGGAGCCCACCATGGCGACCTCGTCACGCCCCAGCGATCCGGCGCCGACCGCGGCATGGATGCTGGACAACGCTCGCGGGTTCCTGCCCGCGCCGCTCACGCGCGGCGAGCGGAACGCTCTCGACCACCACCTCCACATGGTCGCAATATGCGTCGAACTGGCGCTGAAGGCCGCACTGCTTGCTGCCGGCAGCTCCGACTACTCGAACCGCGTGTTCATCGGCCACGACCTTGCCGAGGCCGCAGACCAGGCCGCAGATCGCGGGCTCGCGGTTCCTCGCCCGCTACGCGCGCTGATCGCCGTCCTCCATCCCTACTACATGGAGGGCGGCTTCCACCGCGGCCGACGCCGCCGCTGGCCCAGGCTCGTCACCCGAGCGCGCGCCATCGCGGCAGACCTGATCGAGAGGGTGGCCCATGACATCAAGGCCGGCGTGCTCCAGCCCCGGTCAGGACCGCCCAGGGCCGGACTGGCCTCTAGCATCGCGGTACTCGCGGTCGCCGCCTGCCTTCCGTCCGTCCGCGCCATCTTCTTCGCCCACGACCTCGACTTCGCGCCGCGCGACCGATGGTTCGTCCGGGCGATCAGCCGACTGCCGATCGCCTCCCGGGGCGTCTACCTGATGAGCTGCCGCGCCCAACTCGGCTACCGCACCATCGCCCGCCTGACCTTCATGCCCGTCCGGCGCGTCGAGGCGCATATCGCAGGGTCGCTCCTCGCGCTCCGCCAGGACCATATCGCAGCAGGCGAACCGTCATGCGCACGCTGATCGCGACCTACCGCGGTGCCGAGAGAGAGATCGGCCGCTTCGCCACGATCGGGGAGACAGAACGGGCGCGCGCGCGCCGAGGCCGACGAGGCGGACCATTGCCAGGAGTGCCTCACCAGCGGCGACGCCTACGAGCCGACGATCTTTCGGATCGATCCTGTGTGAAGCCCCGGCGATGCCCTGGACGTCTCCTTCGGGTGGGCCATCGCCGCGCGAAGGGCGCGCCGATGAGGCGCGCTTACGCGCCCTGCTCGGCCCGGAACGGGGCCGAGGAGAGGAGTGGGATGAAGAGGGGTGTCGAGGACGAGGGGTCCGAAGGCATCAGGAGTACGACATCATGAACATCGGTTCGATCAAGCAGAACGACGGCGGCATCTTCATGGGCCGCATCTCGACGCTGGCGGTTGCGATGACCATCGCGCTGAAGCCGGTGCAGTCGGCGAACCCGCGCGCGCCGCGGTACGAGATCCACGCGCTCACCCCGGGGCGGACCTGGGTGCAGGTCGGCGCGCTCTTCGAGCTGACCTCCAACAACACCGGCGAGGCGTTCCTGAACGGCCGCATCGACGACCCGTCGCTGCCGGCGCCGCTGCAGATCTCGGCGTTCCGCCAGGACGACGGCTCGTACAACGTGGTGTGGCAGCGCGCGCAGCGTCGCCGCGACGTGGGAGCGGCGCTGGGGGTCAAGGGCGAGGACGAGCTGGCCCCGCCGTTCGGTGCCGACGGCAGCCCGGTCGGCGACGCCGGCGAGGGCACGGGCGCGGGCGCAGGCCCGGACGACGGCCTCGGCCAGACCACCGCCCCGGTCGAACCGGCCACGACCCGCCGCCGCGGGCGCCGCGAGACCGTGTCCGAGGACGCCTGACGTCCACAGCGGCCGCACATCACCGTCCACATCGCAGGGTCCGCGCTCGTTCCGAGCGCGGGCCTTGCGTCGTTCATCGTCATCAGGTCGTCGCACGCGCGGAGCAGACCAGCAATTAGCTCCAAATCGGATCAAAACATCGAACGCGCTTTAACTAAGTAGCAATAATACCTAACAAGTATCTCCTGGGGCGATGCTCGCGCATCGTCCCCCCTTCTTGCCGGAAAGGCTTGAAGTTCTGCGAACGAGTCGCAACTACACGAGATAGAGAAAAGGGGCCGCGGTTGTGATGAGCTGGAAAGGGGACGAGTTCGCGCCCGGAACCAGCTTGCCCTCAGCCGCTGGAGAAACCCCCATGGGCGACCGCGTTTCCGTGTCCATCGCGATCGGTGGAACCCTGCCCGACAGCTCGCTGGACGAGCTGATCGCCCTCGCACAGGCCGAAGCCCTATCGACCGAGTGGGGCGGCGAGCCCTTCGAGCGCGACCAGTTGCCCGACGACGGCCCGCTGCGGCTGTACGCCCACGAGATCCCGAACGGCGAGCTCGAAGACGTCGAGGACTTTTGCTGCTCCAACGGCCTGCCGTTCGTCCGCTGGTCGGGCGGTGCCTCGGGCGCCTTCGGCCCCGAGATCGTCGTGTGGACCGGCGAAGGTCCACGCCAGAGCTTCACCGCCGACGAGGACGAGAACATCGTCCTGAACGCCAACGAGGCCCGCGAACTCGGAAGCTACGAGGCCATCTCGCAACACTTCGCGGACGGTCAATACGAACCGCCGCCCTTCCGGGTCTCGACCACAGCGGCTTGATACTCGCGCGGGCAGCGCGGCCGCGTTACACCCGATCGATTGTGAGCGAGACGCCATGACCGAAACCTTGGACCCGAGGGTCGTCGCGTTCGGCCGCGAGGTCGAAGCCTTGTGCGCCCGGACCGGCGATGCCGGTACGGCGCACGGCGTCGACGCGACGTTGCGACTGCTCCACGATTTCGCATCCACGTTCAGCCTCCTCGAGGACCTGGAGACGCTCCCGGCGAGCGAGAACCTGCCGCCCAGCACGGTCGGCCGGTGGGCGGCGGAGATGATGGTCCTGACCGAAGGAGCCTCGGCCGCGGTCGCGCGCGAGCGCGCCGCCGCGCGACAGGCCGCGTCGCGGCGCGCCAGCGATTACCGCGTCGTCGCATCGCTCCTCGGCCTGTCCGCGCTGTTCAACCTGCTTCTGCTCGCCGTCGCCCTCCGCTGATGGCGATGATCGACTTCGAGGACCGGATGCCCGCGCCGCCGCTGTCGCGCGGCGAACGGCTGATGATCGCGATCACCACCATTCTCTCGATCTACGGCGTAGGCGCGACAATCTGGTCGCTGCTGTCCTGACCCGCCCCGGCGTCGAACACGATGCCGGATAACCCCGCCAAACTAGGATGCCCGTCATGGACAACAGCACCCTTCACGGCCTCAGTCTGGTCCTGATCGTCTCGGCTTCGCTGACCCTGCCGTGGCTGTTCGCCACCGCCTTCGGCCGTCGCCGCAACTTCTATTCCGCCAGCTCGGAGACGATCGCTACTGCGCGTCGCGCGCTCGCGCATTACGGCAGCTGGGAAGCGATGGAAGCGGCCGCGGTAACCGGCGAGGACGGCATCGCCCGCGTCACGCTGCCGCCCCGCACCGAACGCGAGGACTGATCGTGGACCGTCCCGCCTCGCGCGCGCCGATCCGAGCCGTAACCTTCGACGATGCCGGCGAAGCGATCACCAGGCTCCTGGTCGTCGCCGGGAGCGACACCGGGCAAGCCGGTCGCGCCGCAGACTTCCTGCTCGCCTGGTGGAATGGCCCCGACCACGGCCACTTCACGATCCTCCACCTCTGCAATTGCGACGCCACCATCGCCGAGGACATGCTGATCGTCATGGCCTATCTCGCCCAAGAGCCGACCGTGTACGCCGATGCCTGGGGCTACCGGGACGCAATGGTCGAACTGGTGGAACGCTGGCGTCCGACCTGAAAGCAGCGCGAGAGGCGCATCCCGCCACTGGCGGGACCGGGCTCTAGTCGGCTGCGCCTCCCGGAGCCCCGCGAGCGGGTCTCCGCCCCATCGGGTAACGATCCCTTGCGGGCGCCGTCCGTCTCCGCTCGCCCGACCTCGCCGCGCCTTGCGGCCCGGCATCGCGGTCTCGCTCCGGCCGGACGGCGTCCCTTCGGAAACCAAGGGCTCTCTCTCGTGTCGTCCGAGTCTGGCAGACGGGGTTGGCGGGCCGTCAAGGACGAGCGGTTCCCCCAATTTTCACGACCCCGACACTCCGCTGCGCTCCGCTTACGGCGCCAAGAAAATCGGCTCCCCCGCTCGCGAGCGTCAACCGGGGTCCACGCCTGCGGCGCGGCTTCCCGGTTAACGTCCCTGACGGCCCTGACCACCGCCTGCCCGGGCGGAACCGCCATCGAGCAATGGAGGTTGAAATGGCGGACTTTCAAATCACTTTCTTCCGCACCGCGCTGAAGGCGGGTATAGAGGCCCGCGAGGCTCAGGAGCTGACCGAGATCACGGAGGACTTCATCGTGAAGACTGTCGACGCCGCGAACAGGGACCTGGTGGCGAAGCTCGACACGATGACCGGCAAGCTCGGGAACATCGAGACGAAGCTTTCGCTGACCAAGCTGCAGATCGGCTTCATCCTCGCGGTGGGCGCGGTGACCGGCAGCATCGGCACCGCCATCGCCAAGCTAGTCCACATCGGTTGAACCAAGGGGGGCTTCGGCCCCCTTTTTTCGTTCGCTCGCAACGACGGAGGCGATCGTGCAGCTTTATGCTCTTCTCCGCGGCGTGCGTGATCTTCAGGATCGCGGTCACCCGCTCGCTCCAACCCGCTTCCGCCGTCTTGCCGCCCTCTTCATGATCGCGGCCGCGACGGGTCCCCTGGCCCGCCTCGCCGGATGGGAGTGGTGGTTCCAGCCACTGCGCTGACGACATCGGCTCGCTCGCGTCGCGGTCACCCCTGCGGGTGACCGGCTTGCTAAGCCTCGCCGACCCCATAACACCGCCGCCGACCACGTCGGCACGGCTCGCTCGCATCGCGGTCGGCCCTGCGGCCGACCAGCTCGCCACGCCTCGCGCGTGCTTTCCACCCCGTCGGAGACCACCGATGCCCTACAACCCTCGCGTCGCGAACATCCCGGTCGCCGACTACGAGGCGCTGATGGCGATCGTCCGATCCGACCCGGCGGCGGCGCGGCCGCTGTCGGACGAAGACCGCTGGCGCCGGGATTACGAACGCGAGCAGCGGGCGATCCGCATCGCCGGATTCCAAGCGGACCTGTTCGGCGCCAGCGTCGTCACCCATTACCACCGGCACGCGCCCGGTCCCAAGGTCGACCGCCCACCCGAACCGGTCGACGCCAAGCTCGACCGCATCAAGGGCGATCGGCTCGCTACCTTCGGACCTCTTCGGGCTGACCGCCCCGCCTTCCTGTCCCGCGACGAACGCACCGCGATTGCTCGCGCGGCCGCGAACTGGCTGCGGGTTCGGCAACGCGTTCGCATTGTCGATGCGCCCGGCGCCGTCGACCCCGCCTTTGGCCCGGAGCGGTTTCTCGGCCGCGCTGGCGTCGTCTGGCGCCTTTGCTCCAGCACGTTCGATGATCGCTGCTACGTCTTTCTGGACCCGGTCGGAGGCGAGCGCACCCAGAAGATCACGATGGTCGAACTTCGCGACATCGAGCCGATCGCCTGAAGCTCGCGGGTGTCCCGACCTCCCGGCGATGCCCTGGACGTCTCCTTCGGGTGGGCCATCGCCGCGCAAAGGGCGCGCCGATGAGGGGCGCTTACGCGCCCTGCTCGGCCCGGAACGGGGCCGAGGAGAGGAGTGGGATGAAGAGGGGTGTCGAGGACGAGGGGTCCGAAGGCATCAGGAGTACGACATCATGAACATCGGTTCGATCAAGCAGAACGACGGCGGCATCTTCATGGGCCGCATCTCGACGCTGGCGGTTGCGATGACCATCGCGCTGAAGCCGGTGCAGTCGGCGAACCCGCGCGCGCCGCGGTACGAGATCCACGCGCTCACCCCGGGGCGGACCTGGGTGCAGGTCGGCGCGCTCTTCGAGCTGACCTCCAACAACACCGGCGAGGCGTTCCTGAACGGCCGCATCGACGACCCGTCGCTGCCGGCGCCGCTGCAGATCTCGGCGTTCCGCCAGGATGACGGCTCGTACAACGTCGTGTGGCAGCGCGCGCAGCGTCGCCGCGACGTGGGGGCGGCGCTGGGGGTCAAGGGCGAGGACGAGCTGGCCCCGCCGTTCGGTGCCGACGGCAGCCCGGTCGGCGACGCCGGCGAGGGCGCGGGCGCGGGCGCAGGCCCGGACGACGGCCTCGGCCAGACCACCGCCCCGGTCGAACCCGTCGCCTGACGCGCCCACGACGGTGCGGAATGGGGATCGCCTCTCGCGAGGCGGTCCCCTTTTCCTGTCCAGCCGCGCCGCCGCTTTACAGCGGCAGGCCGCAACCCTAAGTAGTTACGTCACTACCCACGGAGGCCGACGTGCAGCCCGCTACCTTCACCAGTCGCGACTTCAACCGCGAACCGAGCCGCATCAAGCGAGCCGCCAAGGAAGGGCCGGTGATCATCACCGAGCGCAGCCGGCCCGACCTGGTCGTCATGTCCTACGAGCGCTATGCCTCGCTCACCGGGAACGGGCGCTTTTTTCTCGACCGTATCGGGATGCCGGGCCTGTCTGACATCGAGCTGGACACCACGCTGCCGAAGGACCCGCCGCGCGCCGTGGACTTCAGCTGATGTTCCTCCTCGACACCAACGTGGTCTCCGAACTGCGGAAGGTGCCTGACGGACGCACCGATCCCGCTGTCGTCGCCTGGTTCTCCGCCGCGGACGAGAACCGGCTCTTCCTGTCGGTCGTCACGCTCATGGAGCTTGAAATGGGCATCGCGCGCCTGGATCGACGCGACCACGCCCAGGCCGACATGCTGCGCCGCTGGCTGCGGGACCATGTCCGCCCGGCCTTTGCCGATCGCATCCTGCCCATTACCAGCGAGATCGCGTCGCGCTGCGCGCTCCTCCATGTTCCCGATCCACGTCCACAGCAGGACGCCTGGCTCGCCGCGACCGCGCTGACGCACGGCCTCGGCATCGTGACCCGCAACGTCGCCGACTTTGCGGGCACGACCGCCACGATCATCAATCCCTGGGATCCCGTCGCCGGTTGACCGTCTCGCGGGCGAGCCGGACGCCGCCGATCACTGCTCGTAACGCACGACCGCTTCACCCGCTCGGGACCTGCGCCATGGCGCACGTCGCGCAACCCTGTTCGCCGGGCCGTGTTGCCGCGCGTCGCGCGGCTGCCCGCACCACCCCGGCGAACAGGGTTCCCCTCGACCCGGCTCCGCACTCGTGCGGGGCCGGATCGCGATGCGCTACCGTGCGCCTCGGCGCTTGATCGGTCCGGCGGGCGCAGCGATCGTCCCGCGCCAACGGAGTTCATCATGACCGCCATCTTCGTCTTCGGCAGCAATCTCGCAGGACGCCACGGCAAGGGCGCTGCCCTCTGGGCACGCCAGCACCGCGGCGCCGTCTACGGGCAGGGCATCGGCCTACAGGGCGCAAGCTACGCCATCCCGACCAAGGATGGATCGCTCCGCACCCTGCCGCTGACCTCGATCCGACGCCACGTCGACGACTTCGTCGCCTTCGCCCGGTCGCGCCCGGACCTGACGTTCCAGCTCACCCCGATCGGGTGCGGCCTGGCGGGATATGGTCACGCGCAGATCGCGCCGCTGTTCGCCGCCGCCCCGGCGAACGTGACGCTTCCCGCCGAGTTCGCCGGCCTCACCTGAGCCGGTCGCCCGCCGAAGGACGGCACATCGCTGTAGCCCCGGTCGACGGGCCAGGAACACACCCGTCGAGGCTCACCATCCCGCACCCACGGCCGCCACCGTCGCGGTCCCGCCCCCGTGCCGCACGCCGGTCCACGACGACGCCCAGGTCATTTCGATCCTTCGGGCGACGCAGGCGACCGCCTTCGCGAGACCCGCAGGCGTCCCCGCCGCGGAACTCGGCCACCTCGCCGCGCCGTTGCCGCCACTCACGACCCACCTTGTTCAGCTTGGGCCTGTCACCGGCGACACCGCCGGGTGGCGATGCTGGTGTCGCCGACCCGTCGCCGATCGCCCGGGGACGTGCGCCAGACGGCCGACGCGAGAGGTTCACGGCTGTTGCCCATCGAAGCCTCGGGGACCTTGGTGGCGCCGGCGGTATCCTCGCCGGGTCTCATGTCACCTGCGGACCGGCGCGGACCACCGCAACCGCTTTAGCGGGGCCGTGTTGCCGCGCTTCGCGCGGCTGCCCGCACCACCCCCGCGAAAGCGGTTCCCCTCCGCTGACGCTCCGGTGCGGTGGCCCACCCCGGCCCGCTTCTCGGTGACACCCGGCGGGGATACCGCCGGCCCCACCAAGGAGGCTTCGATGAACAACGTGAACCTCGCCGGCCGTCTGACCCGCGACCCCGAGCTGCGCCAGGCCGGCGACACCAGCATCGCCACGGTGTTCGTGGCGACCGATCGGCCCAAGCTGAACAAGGAGGGACGCTCCTACAAGGACGGCAACGGCTTCACCGTCAAGGAGACCGAGTTCCACAAGGTCACCTGCTTCAACGGTCTCGCCAAGGCGGTCGCCAGCGCCCGCAAGAAGGGTGACCTGGTCGTCGTCGAGGGTCGCCTCCACTACACCAAGTGGCAGGATCGCGACGGCAACGACCGCTACGGCTGCGAGATCATCGCCGACCGGGTCGAGTTCTACTGACCCGCTACGCGGGGCGGCACTGACGTGCCGCCCTTTCGGCGTGCTCCCAGAACATCCTCAAACCCGCAGTGCATTTGCACTGCGCTTTACGCCCGGAGATGGTCATGCACCAGCAATCGGACCTGTTCGATCCCGCCCCGTCGCATGGGCAAGAGCCTGAGCCTGAACCTGAGCCGACCGTCGTCGCCGAGCCGGTGCAACAGGTCGCCGCGCCGCTCGCGGCCCCGTGCGGCTTCCGGAACTGCCGAAACCAGCCCTGCCGCCGGTCGGCCTCGCGTCCGCTTCTCCTGGATGGCCTCCAGCTCGTCCATCGCGGCATACCCCTCCTGCTCTGCGACCCGCTGTGCTGGCGCGACGTCGATCCGACGACCACGCCTGCCGACACAGCCCAGGACGACCAACTCGCGGACCGGATCGACCCCGACGACCCCGGACAGGACGGTCCACCGGAATATGACGAATGGGCAGGTTGGGTGCGCGCCGATGATGATGGTTTCGGTGCGGTCGATCGGACTGGCTAAGATGCTGAAGAGGAGGGGAGGGGGGCGTTCCGCCTTGTGGGCGGAACCGGGCTCTAGTCGGCCCTGCGGGCCTCCCGGAGCCCCGCCGAGGCGGGTCTCCGCCCTGTCGGGTGACGATCCCTCGCCTGACGCCGTCCGGCCTCGCTCGGGCCGACAGCGGCATCGGTCGCGCCCTTCGGCGCTACCCTCGCCGCTTGGCAGCCGCGCGCCTGACGGCGCACGACTGCCGGCCCTCGCTCGATCCGGACGGCGTACCACCCCAAACCAATATATCTTTCTGTGAGTCCGAGTATGGCATGCGGGGTTGGCGAGCCGTCAAGGACGAGCGGTGCCCCCAATTTTCACGACCCCGCCACTCCGCTACGCTCCGCTCTGGGGCCGAGAAAATCGGCTCCCCCACTCGCGAGCGTTAACCGGGGTCCACGCCTGCAAGCAGGCGCGGCTTCCCGGTTAACGTCCCTGACGGCCCTGACCGCCGCATGCCGAATGAGAGACCTCACCAAGAAGAAGGTGAGAGTTCAACTCATGGAGGCTATCATGACCAAGTTCAGCAACTTCTCCGACCTCGCCCGCACGATCGCGGACACGCGCGCAATGCAGATCGCCGACGACACCCGGGCGGACGAGCGTACGCTGCGCACCTACGACGGTGCCTTCATCGAGAGCAGCGAGATGGCGAAGCTCAGCATCGTCGACGCCGCCGAGAAGCTGGAAATGCCCGATCCCGAGCAGGCGGCCGCCGCGGTCGACCTGATGATGCGGACCCTGTTCGACGTGTTCCGCGACACCCGGATGGAGGAGCACGCCGCCGACCTCGCCTGGGGCTTCGTCAACTCCTTCCACATGGTGGCCAAGCGCATCGAGGGCCGCGAGGACGACGCCGCCAAGAAGCTCGGCGAGATGGCCCGCGCGTTCGATCCGTCGGAGATCTACGCGACCGAGCTGGAGGAGACGCAGCTGCTCTGCCAGACCCTGGAGGGTTGCCGCGAAGCGCTGGAGTGCATGCGCGACCACGCCGGCGAGGTGTTCCGGGTCGAGACCGGACGGCCCTTCTCCACAACCCGCGGCAGCAAGGTGTCCTCGAAGCTCACCGCGTCGATGATCGAGGGCGCCGACTACCTCGCAGCGCGCGCCGCCAAGCGCCGGGCCGAGTACCACCCCGACGGCCCGGTTGTCGCCTTCTCGGGCGGAGCGAACTGGCACGACCACGAGACGCTGTACGAGCGGCTGGACCAGATCAAGCGCCGCATCCCGAACATGGTGCTGGTCACCACCGCCCAAATGAAGGGCTGCGATGCAATCGCGTCCGCATGGGCATCGTCGCGCGGGTGCAAGATCGTCCTGTTCCGCCTAGACCGGAAGCTCGGCAACCGCGCCGGCTTCGTCCGCAACGAGCGGATCACATCGCTGAACCCCGTCGAGGCGATCGTCTGCGAGGGGTCGGGCGTCCAGCTCGACTTCGCCCGCAAGCTCCGCAACGCCGGCGTCCCGCTCCACGTGTTCCGCGCGGCCGAGCAGCGTCCGCTGGCCATGGGCCGTCGCGCATAACAACGCTCTCGCAGGGGGCTCCGGGCAACCGGGGCCTCCTGCTCTCTTTCGTCACGCCGGGGCGGCGCTCCGGGGCATCGAGCCCCATCGCGCCGCATGGGACTGCGCTTCCGCGTTCCCCGGCTGGAGGGCGCGGACTGGCTTGCTCGCGTCGCGGTCGGCCCTGTCGGCCGACCGGCTTGCTACGCCTCGCCGGTGCGCGCCAGGACTCAGCCCGCACGGCTCGCTCGCGTCGTGGCAACCCCTTCGGGTTGCCCACTCGCTACGCCTCGCACGTGCCGCCCGCGCGACTGCCTGGCCAGCGGCGACACCGCTCGCTCGCGTCGCGGCCGGCCCTGCGGCCGACCAGCTCGCTACGCCTCGCCGGTGTCGGACCCACCTGCCCACGGACCCGCCTCAGCTCGCTCGCATCGCGGTCATCCCGGTGGGATGACCAGCTCGCTACGCCTCGCCGAGGCTGCCCCGGAGGACGCTTAACATCGCCGCTGCGGACAGCTCGCTCGCATCGTGGCAACCCTTCGGGATTGCCTACTCGCTACGCCTCGCGCGCCCGCCGCAACGCCGTGGTGGCAGCGCCTCGGCTCGCTCGCTTCGCGGCCATCCTTGAAGTATGGCCAGCTTGCTACGCTTCGCCGACGCGCGACCCAGCCACCCTCCAAACGGGCGCGGGACCAACTCGCTCGCGTCGTGGCAACCCCTCCGGGTTGCCTACTCGCTACGCCTCGCACGGTCCGTATGCCGCACCCTCGAAGCCCCGCATCGGCTCGCTCGCGACGCGATCATCCCCTTCGGGATGACCAGCTTGCTACGCCTCGCCGATGCGAACGCCGGCCGACCTAATGACACCCTCCGCCCCGGCTCGCTCGCATCGTGGCAATCCATCCGGATTGCCTACTCGCTACGCCTCGCGCGGGCCAGCGGCATGACGTGAACGCCACGATGGGGCTCAAGGCAACCCGGCCCTCACGGGCCACCCGGAGCCACCATGCCGAGGCATACCCCGCCAGAGAACAGGAGGAGCGGGGAGGGAGATCAGACAGGGAGTGCCCAGCATGTCCATCAGCTTCACCGCATCGGTATCGGCAGCAGCGATTGCCCCCGCGATCGCGGTCAACGTCCGCCATCTCGCCGCCTTCCGGGCGTTCGCGCGCGAGCGCGGCGAACGCTTCGGGGAGGAGGGGGACGCCTTCCTGGCCTACGACTTCGAAGCTCGCGTCTGTCCCTGGTCCCTCGCCAGCATCGCGGCGTTGTTCGACCAAGATACCGGCGTGATCGCCGTGGTGGAGGAGGCGCAGTTTCGCGGCCTGAATGTCCGCTTCTGGCGGGACGATGCCATGGGCCAGGTGATGATGGCCGTTGCTTCGTCGATCGACGGCTCCGCCGCGATCGACCTCAGCAACGACAATGCCTACGCCGTGCTCGACGCCCTTGGCATCGAACGCGATGTCTGCGGTCGGATCGCCGTCTCGGACCTTCGGTCCATCGTTCGCGATCCGGGGGTTCGGACCCGCCTGCATCATGACGGGCTCGGGCGGTACGCCGATCAGCTCGAACGACTGGCCACGGTCGAACGCAGCGAGGACGAGGTACACGTCGTCTGGGGCTAAAGCCTCCACCTGGGACGCACGTGTCGGGGGGCATCGGCGGTGCCGATGTCCCCCTTATTCATGCCTGAATGGTCCCCAGTGCGGCGGCTTGCCCGTGCTCGCCAAGAGCCGAAGGAGAGAGGCCCGCGAGCCTCTCCCCTCTTTCTGTCTGGATGGTCCTCAGTCCTGGACCCAAACCACCGCGACACTGGCTCGTTCACTTCGTCAGCCGCTTCTCGGCTTCCTCGACACCGAGCGTCTTGATCGCCTTCATCACGGCTTCGAACCTTGCGCCACCGGCCTTCATCAAGCCCGACTGATCGATCACCTTCAACCGTTCCGCACGCTCCCGCTCGTTGAGCCGTTTCTTCCGATCGGCGAGCCGCTGTTCCTCGGCCTCCAGCTGCTGCCGCTCCTGTTCGATGCTAAGCGCCATGACCCGTCTCTCCTTGCCTTCATAAGGCCTCCATCGCTGAGGATGACACCGCCTCAATCCGGCTTCAATAGCGAGCGTCGGTCCCCGTCCGATGGCCGGTCATCGAGGGTGTCTGGTCCGGCTTGATGCCGGACCATCGCCAGGATGCGGACCCTAGCTTTCAGCCGGGTCCTTGGGTGCGGGGATCGCTTCGCATTCCCCACGCCGACTGTCCGGGACTGCCTGCGGATGCAGTGCTCAACCGGTGACCCGAGCGATCGACAGCTCCCCCATCTCTCACAGACCAGAACCACCGAGGCAGTCCCTAGGATTCGCACACCGTATGCGGCGACCGCAAGGTTAAGTGACTGTAATCGCCTGGGTATCGCGGGCGATACCGGGTATCGTGGGCGATACCAACGCCACCCCCGGCCTAACCTACTGCTTTCGCCTGACTTTCCCGTATCCCGGGCGATACCAGAATAGGCTTGCGCGGACCCCCAGATTGCGCGATTGTAGCTATGCGAAAACCCCACCAGCCCTCGCCAACGACGAGGACTGGGATGACAGACCGACACCAGGTACTGACGCTCCGTTTGAACGGCGCGGACTGGAACGCCCTCGATAAGGTTGCGCTGAAGCACGGGTTCTCCCGAGCCGAAGCCGCGCGCGCCGCGCTGATGCAAGGCATCCGGTTCGCTGAAGCGGGGCACACCTTCAACGTCACCCGCGCGGTGCTCCTGCTGGAATACATGCAGGCGGCGATCGACGTCATCATCACCCGCGATCACGGCGACGTCGTCGCCGAGCTTCTCGAAGCCGCGAAGCAGCGGCTGGAGACCTACCATGCGTAGGAACGACATCCGTTTCAGCGGCCAGGCAGCCACGATCGAGCATCATTCGGCGCGCGGCCGGATCACCCGCAACGCGGACAATTTCACCCGCGGCTCGCAGCTCCTCTCCCACCAATACCAGATGACCTGGGCGGGGATCAAAATCCCGCTCTGGATCTGGGTCGGGACCTTCGTCGTCCTGTTCAACATCTTCGTCTGGCTCGGCCTCGACGACCACGAGTTCCAGCTCGATCTGATGCGCCTCTACTCGACCCTTTGGACATGGGTCGGTGCCGACAAATACCACCTCATCAACCTGACGCTTCCGAACGGAAGCGTGGCGCATGTGCCGATGGGCTACGTCCCATATCACCCCGCCGTGGCGGCAGCATGGGCGAAGACACTCCGCATCATCTGGGCCGGCCTGGTCGTGGCGACGATCGTCGCGGCGCCGATCATCATGTGGTTCATCACCTTCGCCAACAAACGCGGCAGCGACATCCTGAAAGAGCGCCACGAGCGGGGTGCCATGCTCGTGGAGCGTCCGGTCCTGCTGCGCGAGATCAAGGCCCACAACAACGACCAGTTCGAGAACGAATGCCGGTCGAGTGCGACGCCACGCAACCCGGCGATGGTCGCCCAGCTCAGCCTCCCCGACCGCGTCGAGCTGGGGATCCACACACCCTATTCGATTGCAGGCATCCCGTACCCGTGGCGCCTCGAGCAGAGCCACACGATGATGATCGGAACGACCGGCACCGGCAAGACGACTCAGCTGCGTTCGCTGGTCACCCAGCTCCGCAAGCGCAAGCACCGGGCCGTCATCTTCGACCTGACCGGCGCGTTCATGGAGGCGTTCTACAATCCCGAAACCGATATCGTCCTGAACCCCATGGACCAACGGTGCGCTCCTTGGACGCTGTTCGACGAGTGTCGCAACTACGCCGACTTCGTCTCCGCCGCCGCGGCGCTGATCCCGTCGCATCCGGACGACAAGGAGCCCTTCTGGCAGAACGCGGCGCGGATGCTGTTCATCGAGATGTGCATCAAGCTGCAGGAAGCCGGCGAGACCACGAACGCCGCCATCGCCCACCACCTCATGCAGGCCGATCTGAAGTCGATTCACGCCAAGCTGGAGGACACGGTGGCCGCGCCACTGACCACCGAGAAGGCGGCTCGCATGGCGGAGTCCATCCGATCCGTCCTCAACGTCAACGGACAGGCGATCCGTTTCATGCCGGACCCGGTCCCAGGCGGCCCGCCGGCCTTCTCCATCCGGAACTGGATCTCGACCCAGCACCGCGACGGCTCGATCATGTTCATCACCGGGAGCTACAACGACCTGGAGATGACGCGCGGCCTGTTCACCTTGTGGATGGACCTCGCCGTCAACAACCTCATGCGCCTGCCGAAGACCCGCGACCTACGGACCTGGTATCTCTTCGACGAGGTCCACGCACTCCACGCACTTCCCGCGATTGAGCACGGTCTCCAGAGCGCCCGAAACTACGGCGGGGCGTTCGTCCTCGGCATCCACTCGTTCGACAAGCTGGTCGCCACTTACGGGCTCCAGAACGCGACGGCACTGACCGGGCTCGCCCGGACCAAGCTCATCCTGGCGACCGCCGACCGCACCACCGCCGAGAAGTGCTCGGAGTTCATCGGCAGCCGAGAGGTCCGCCAGATGGATGAGGCCTACAGCTACGGCTATAACAACACCCGCGACGCCTCCACGCTCACCCCGCGCAAGGCGATCGAGCCACTGGTCATCCCGGACGACATCAACAACCTTCCGTCCCTCCACGGGTTCGTGAAGTTCCCCGACGGCTTCCCCGCCACGAGAATCGAGCTGCGGTGGAAGAACTATCCCGAGGTGGCCGTCGGCTTCGCGCCGCGACCCGAGTTCAAGCCGACCGAATATGTGTCGCCGGACGACCGGCGACGCAGGAACAATCGCGCGGAAGAGGGTGGCGAGGGAGGGACGGAGCACACGCCCAACCGGCCGCTGAACGGCGCTGAGCCGGTGATGGAGAGGCCCGAGCCGCAGCGGGTCAGGAGCGAGGCGGAGCAGGCGGCATCGGCGATCGAGATCATCCAGGCCCAGCCGATCGTCCAGCAGCCGGGGACGGCACCGGCCACCCCCGGGGAGCCCGCCTCGATCGTCGACGGGAAGAGCGCCACGACGCCGACGCAGCCAAGCGGCAACACCCCCGTCGCCCCCGGCGTCCGGGGCGGGATCGATGCCTCGCTGGGAGGGATGGGCAAGTCGGCGATCGGGGCGCGGTCCGGCTCGGACATGAGCGACCAGTCCCGGTCGGACGGCACCGCGAAAGGCGCGGCGCGTGGCGGCCAGACGCCCGGCGAGGACCGGCAGGAGGACCAGGTGATCCGCGAGCTGCGCGACGGCATCGCGCTCGATCCGAACGCGCATCATCACCGCGGCCACGACCATGATCACGGGCTCGACGACGGCTACGGAATGGGGGACTGATCCATGCTGTCGGTCGCCTCCGTCAAGTCCGCCTCGGGCGCGGCGAACTACTTCGCCAAGGACGACTACTACACCGCCGAGCACTCCTCCGAGGCGACCGCCTGGGGCGGGGTCGGCGCGGTCGACGCCGGGCTGAAAGGGGAGGTGACCAAGGAGGCGTTCGAGAAGACCCTGAACGGCGAGCTGCCGAGCGGCGAGAAGGTCGGGCAGGTCCAGAACCGGCAATCCGGCGTCGACCTCACCTTCTCCATGCCGAAATCCGCGAGCATCCTCGCCTATGTCGCCGGCGACGAGCGCGTGCTGGCCGCGCACATGACCGCGGTCAAGAACACCATGACCTGGGTCGAGGCGAAGTTTGCCGAAGGGCGCACCTACGAGCGCACGAAGTCCGGCGAGCCCGTGCGGACCGGCAACCTGGTCTACGCCCTGTTCCAGCACGACACGAGCCGGGCGCTCGACCCGCAGGGCCATATCCACGTCCTGATCGCGAACATGACCAAGATGGCCAACGGCGCGTGGCAGGCGCTCCACAACGGCCAGCTCTGGAAGAACAACACGACGATCGGCGCGGCCTACCACGCCCAGTTCCGGGCCGAGCTTGCCAAGCTCGGCTACGAGACCAGCGTCACCGGCAAGCACGGGCAGTTCGAGATCAACGGCGTGCCGAAGGCCGTGATCTACGCCTTCAGCCAGCGGCGCCAGGAGATCCTCGACCGGGCCGGCAAGCTTAACATCACCTCGCCCGAGGCGCTGCGCGAGGTCACCAAGCGGTCGCGCGACCCCAAGCTGAACGTCGAGGATCGACAGGTGCTGCGCGACGACTGGAAGGGTCGCGCGCGCGAACTCGGGTTCGACGGGAAGGCCCTCGTTGACGAGGCGAAGGCACGCGCAGGCAGCGACCGCCAGGACACGCGCGGTCAGACACTGGAACGCGCCCGCGAGACGATCGCCGGGATCGCGACCGTTCTCGGCGAGGTGTTCTCCGCCAAGGACCCGCTGGTGAGCAGCGGCCTCGAGCGGCTCCGCATCTCGGCCGTCGACATGCGCGCGCAGCACGCCGTCGCCTCCGCGATCCGGCACCATGCCCAGCGGGAGGCGGCCTTTTCCGTTCCGGAGGTCACCCAGACCGCCCTCAACTTCGGCCTGAAGGGCGTAACCGCCACCCATATCGACGCACGCGTGTCGCAGCTGATCCGCGACGAGAAGCTGATCCCGGGAAAGAACGACCGGATCGACGGCGTCGTCACCCACGTCACGACGCCCGACGCACTCGCGACCGAGCGTGGCATCATCGCGTCGATCGAGCACGGCAAGGGCTCCGTCGCGCCGATCGTGCCCGCCGACAAGGTGCTCGACCGCCTCCACGCCGCGTCCGGCGACAAGGAGCTCAACGCCGGACAGCTCGCGGCCGCCTCGCTCATCCTCACCTCGGCCGACCGCATCGTCGCCGTCCAGGGCGTCTCGGGCGCCGGCAAGTCGACCATGCTTTCCTCGGTCGCGCGCAACGCCGAGCAGGAGGGCCGCAAGGTGGTCGGCCTGGCGCTGATGAAGGCGACGGCCGACCGGCTGGGAGCGGAAACCGGCATCGAGACCCGGACGGTGTCCTCGTTCGTCCATAGCTACGCGAGCCATGCGCTGGCGGGGCGCGGGACCGGTTACGACGGCGCGCGCGCCGAACTCGCCGGCACGGTGCTGGTCCTCGACGAGGCGTCGATGGTCGGCAGCGACCAGATGAAGCACCTGGTCGGGATCGCGAACGCGCTCGGCGTCGACCGTTTCGCCCTGATCGGCGACCGCCAGCAGATCACCGCCGTCGACGCCGGCAAGGCGTTCGCCGTCGCCCAGGAGGGCGGCATCAGCATGGCGCGAATGGACGAGAACCTCCGGCAGCGCACCGAGCAGCTCCGCACCGTCGCGGCGCTGACCAACCGCGGCGCCGTGCGCGAGGCGATGCAGGTCTTGGGCGACAAGCTGATCGCCAATCCCGAGCACGTGAAGGCCGCGGCCGACCACTGGCTGAAGCTGACCCCCGAGGAGCGCGGCGCGACGGCGATGTTCTCCTCCGGCCGCAAGGCGCGCGCCGAGCTGAATATCCGGATCCAGGATGGCCTGGCCACCGAAGGCACCTTGAAGGGCGAAGGGGTCGAGCTGAGCGTCCTCGACAAGGTGAACCACACCCGCGAGGAGCTTCGCTACCCGCAGACCTACGAGGCGGGCCAGGTGGTGGATCTTCGCCACGCCATCCGCGAGCTCGGGCTTCCGCGCGGGACGTTCGAGGTGGTGGGCGTCGACGCCAAGGGCCGGGTCCAGGTCATGATTGGTAACCGCCTCCGAACCTTCGACCCGCAGCGCATCTCACCTCTCGACAAGACGGACGCCATGCAGCTCGCCCAGCGCGAGCAGATCAAGCTCCACGAAGGCGACAAGATCCGCTGGACCCAGAACGACAAGGAGCGCGGGCTGAACAACAACGAGGTCGCGCGCGTCCTCTCGGCCCATCGCAACGGGATCAAGGTCGAGAGCGCCGACGGCAAGGTCCACGAGCTAAAGCCGGGCGACCCGATGATGGAGCGCATCAGCCTCGCCTATGCCCTCAACATGCACGCGGCGCAGGGGGTCACCGCCGACACCGCTATCGCCGTCATGTCGCACAAGGAGAGCAACCTCTCCAACCAACGCCTTTTCAACGTCACCGTCACCCGCGTCCGTGACGACGTCCGGCTGTTCACCGACGACCGCGACAAGCTGACCTTCGCGATCGAGCGCAACGAGGGCAACAAGACATCCGCCCTCGAGACCGTAGGCGAGCTGTCGGTCGACCCGGGCAAGCACGGCAACAATGGCGAGCCGACCAAAGGCAGCGCCGGCGCGACCTTCAACCCGACCCTGCCGCCTGACCTCGACCGCGGCCCGGAGAAGCTTGGCGGCGCCGGCCCGCCGGCACCGGGCGGGGAGAGCGCTCCGGCCAAGCCCGACCTCCGCAACAACCCCTCGCTCGATCTCACCAGCATCCGAGTGAACGTCGAACCGAAAGGGCCGGACTTACCCTTCCCCGAAAAGGACATCGGACTGGAGCTATGAACATGCACGCAAAGCCGACCTGGGAGCAGGTCCTCACCGCCAAGCACTGGCATCCCTGCGACCTCGGCACGCACACGATCGCGCAGTGCAGCGCTGACGCGCGCCACCAGCACGCGGTGGCATGGGGGGCCGACGTGCTCTCGTTCTGCGCGGTGTATGCGGTCCTGATCGCCGTGGTACGCCCGATCGAGCGGGCACTCGCCCGAAAGCAGGCTGCGCCGCCGACGGTGACTGCGGCGTGAGCCTCGCCGGTCGCCCATATATGCGGGAGCGAGCGCCTCGGCAGCGCCCGACCCGGCTTTACTGCCCGTCGGCCGATGCGATCGACATTGCGGCTGCGCCCGCGCGGGCATCCTACAGCAGCTCGCCGGGGCTTTCCGCACTGTCGAGGCCACGACGGTCGCGCCGACGCCTCCTGGGGCTCCTGGGAGCCTCTGCGGGGCTATTCACGCTTGCCTGGGCGGTAGCGTGCGGTCTGATCGGTGCCAGCCTCCACACGGAGGGCGGCACCTTCGTCTCTTCAACGGAGGCATCGCATGGGCCTCGATGACCGCGACTACATGCGCGATCGCTACCGTCAGCGTCAGGGGGGAAAGCGGGACGTTCCGCTAGGCTCCGCCAGCTGGATCGGCCAGACCGCCCAGCCTGCCGCGAGCGGGGGTGCCTGGTTCGAGCGGAAGAACCGTGGGCACACCTATCAGCAGGGTCGCTATCGCGGGCGGCGACCTGCTGTTCTTCGCCACGCGCGCTGGCTGATCCCGATCCTGTGCCTCTCGACGTACCTGGTCCCCATGTACTTCGACGCCAAGCGCGGCGGTTGGATGCCCGACCTAAAGCCCGGGATCGAGTTCCCCGAGTCAGGAAGCGTGACCGTTGCACCTAATCTCGCGCGGAAGCGGATCACGAGCCGTCTGTCCGTACAGACCAGCGACGCGAACGCCGTGGTTCAGCTATTCGACCCTGATACCGACGAGCACGTCCTTTCGGTCTACGTCGCGAGTAACGACAAGGTGGTGATCCCCGCTCCTAAGGGGACCTATCGGATGCGGATAGTTGAAGGTCGGAAGTGGCACGGGACCACGGACTACTTCGGTCCCAACACCCAATACGAGACTGTGGTGCAGCTCATGACCTTCCCCAAGGGCGGGGGGAACGGGATCGATCTCCGTCGCCGCGTCGACGGCAATCTTCCTACTCGGCCCATGCTGAGCGATCCGGAGGCGCTGCAATGACCAGCGCTCTTGCCAACAAGCGCCAGCACCTAGCCAGCCGCGATCGCGATTTGGCCCGCCACTCCGACCACGCAGCTTCCCACAATCAAGGCGCCCCCCTGCGTGCGTGGGGAAGGGGCGGCGCCGCGCGAGGTGACCGCATGAGCCAATGGCAGTTTGAGGAAATGGGCGAGTTCGGCTCCGAGGCCGACGCAGATCGCTGGGCGAAGCGAAACAACATCGCCCCACAGGACGTCCGCCTCTCTCGCAAGGGAGACGGCGTGGAGCTCGAGGTCCGGCGGTCGGCCCTCGGGGATAGTGGCAGCCGCCACAACGACCGGCGCGACGGCCGTCGCACCGGCTTTTTCTGAAGAGGGAGCACGTACGACCATGAAACTACATCGTCTCGCCGCGCTGGGAGCCGTCGCGCTTTCCATCGGCATGCCCGCTGTCGCCAGCGCCGCTCCCGGCAGCCCGGTCCTGCTCGCCATGGCGAGCTTTGCCGGCGAGAAGGGCGGGCCGGACGCCGCAGATCGCGCGGTGCTGAAGAAGGCGCGTTACAGCGCCCGCGCGGCCGCTCATGCGAAGGGCGACTGCAACGACTGCCCCGACTGCGCGGATTGCGCCGACTGCGACAAGGCCAAGGCGACGATCACGGCCGCCGAGGAGAAGGCAGGCATCTGTGACCCGACCAAGCACGGAGCCGCGAATAAGGGTAGCTTCGCCGGTGCTTAACCGGACTGTCCTGATCGCCGTGACGGCCGCTCTCGCGGCCGTCACCCCTTCCACCGTTTCGGCGCAGAAGCTCGGTCAGGGCGGCACCGGGGTCGACGACACCTCCACTCTGCCGCATTGCGACACTCCGCTGGGCGTCGCCGCCTTGGTCGAGCAAAAGACCGCCAACCCGACCGACAGTCTGTCCCCTCAGCTGCAGGCTCTCATGCGGATGGCGCAGATGCAGAACGGCGGGAGCACGGCCAATGTCGACCCGCTGCCCCTCGTGAAGCTGATGGCTGCCCGCAGCGGCTGCTTCCGCGTCGCCGACAGAGGGGATGCCTTCACCGCGCTGGAGCGCGAACGCGCGATCGCGGGCGCATCCGCGCCGGCGCGGCAGATCACCAAGGCGGACTACCTCCTGCAGGTGCAGGTCGTCTACTCCGATGCGAAATCGCGGGAGTCCGGCGGTGGCGTGGGCGGCGTTTTTGGCGGAGCCGTGGGTCTGAAGTCGAAGACGCTGGAGAGCCAGGTCCTGCTCACCCTCGTCGACGTTGACACGGGCATTCAGGAGGCCGTCGCCAGCGGGTCGGCCCGCAAGAAGGACATCGGCGTAGTCGGGGGCGGGCTGCTGCTCGGCCTCGGCGTCGGCGCGCTCGCGGGCACCTACGGCTCCACCGACATCGGCAAGATCACGTCGCTCGCGATGCTGGACGCCTACCGCAAGCTGATCACCGGCGCACAGCCGCGTCTAGCGGCACGGCTGAGGCCGGCTCCGCAGACGCTTCCGGCACCCGCGACCAGCCAACCAGCGGTGCCCTCCACGGCGCCGCGCCGGTAGGACGAGCCTCGCCGTGAACATGATGGATCGCTTCGGGCTCACCCAATGCCCGTACTGCTCCACCGGGCTCCTGCCCTGGACGCCGGGGAAGAGGCTGCATTATTGTGAGCGGTGCCAGCGGCCGCTCGCGATCTATCGGTCCATTCTTAAGCGGCGACGTTTCCGCATCATTCCGCTTTACGCCGCGATCCACGCGTTCGCGGCGCTCCTTGCCGTGATCGGCTTCACGTCAGTGCTGAGTTCGGGAGGAGGAGTGCGCGCGATCGTACTCGCAATCGCAGTCCCCATTGCCCTGTTCGGCGCCAGCGATGTCGCCGACGGCTACCTGTCGTGGCGGACCCGCGTCGACCGGAGCTGGCGCAAGGTTCGGGAGGGGCGCGGGGGCCGCCGCCTCGGCCTGGCGAAGATAGCATGGGGATCGATGGGCTGCTTCGTTGCCGTCTGCGGGCTGATGGCGCTCGCGCCGGCGCGCGCCGATGGCGTGCCGCCCTTCACGGTTCGGGCAGGTTCCCGGTGATCCCCTTGTGCCTCATAATCGGTGACAGCACCGGGGTCGGCACCGCCGCGGCTTTGGCTGCGCAAGGGATCCGATGCGAGGTTCACGCGCGGGTCGGCGCCAGCTCGTCCGACGTCGCGCGCACGTGGCGCGGCAGCCCGCCCGCCGCCCATGCTCTCCTTGCGATCGGGTCGAACGATCCGATGAACCCGGCGCTCGCGCGCAACCTGATGGCGGTGCGACGCCGCACGGCAGCGGCGCGGGTGACGTGGCTGCTCCCATATCACCCTTCCGCCGCCCGCGTAGTGGCGACGGTCGCTGCCTCGTTCGGCGACCAGGTCGTGCCGTTGTCGTTCCAGGCGACCGCTGACCAGATTCACCCCCGGAGCTACGGGTCGGTCGCTGTCAGCCTCGGCTGGAAAGAAGTTGCCGGTCTTCGGAAACTAGTTTCCGCGCCCACAGTCGTTTTCGGCGGAGCAACTCCTCGACGATCAGTGCCGCGAGCGACCGTACTCCTTATGCGATGAAGCGATCCCAGATACCCGCTGGGGCAGTACCTCGACACGGAACCCATTGCCGGCCGTTCAGCGCCGCTCTGCTGCTCGCCAAGACCGGACACCCGTTGGTCGCTTGGCGCACCCCGATCTACTTTCCCTTATCAGCATCGATTTGTTGCCCCGCGCGCTGTCGGCACCGTAAGGTGCTCGCATGGGGGAAACTTCTGCCGTCGAACAGTTCATCACAGAGTGGCGCGACACGGGTGGGTCGGAGCTCGCGAACACGCAGAGCTTCATCAACGGACTGTGCCGGCTGATCGGAGTGGAGCCGCCGCGCGGCAGCCGCACCGACGATGCCCAGAACGACTATGTTTTCGAGCGTCGCGTGTTCCAGGACAATGGCGACGGCACCGTCAGCTTCGGCCGGATCGACTGCTATAAGCGAGGCGCGTTCATCCTTGAGGCCAAGCAGGGAAGTGAGGCAGATCGCGCCGCGGCTGAGCGCGGCGAGGACGATCTCGACCTTTTCGGCCAGACGGCGTCGACACGCCTAAAGCGGGGCACGGCACGGCGCGGCACGCCCGGTTGGGCCAAGGCGATGGTGCAGGCCAAGGGTCAGGCCGAGCGCTATGCGAAGGCGCTGCCGGCGGACCATGGCTGGCCGCCGTTCCTGCTCATCGCCGACATCGGCTACTGCATCGAGGTCTATGCCGACTTCACCGGGACCGGGAAGTCGTACGCTCAGTTTCCCGATCGCTCTCGATACCGCATCATGCTCGACGATCTGCGCGATCCGGAGGTGCGCGAGCGGCTGGCGGCGATCTGGGACGTGCCCGCCAGCCTGGATCCCGCAGCCCGTGCGGCCCGTGTCACGCGCGACATTGCCGACCTGCTCGCCACGGTCGCTCGCCGGCTGGAAAAGCGCGGCCACACCGCAGAGCGCACCAGCGGCTTCCTCATGCGCTTGCTCTTCACGATGTTTGCAGAAGACAGTGGGCTGATCCCCGAGAAGAGCTTCACCAACCTGCTTAAGAACCAACGGGGCGCGCCGCAGCACCTCGAGCACCAGCTCACCGCATTGTGGGCGGCGATGGACGCCGGCGACTTCTCCCCGGCGCTTGGCGTGCCGCTCCGGAAGTTCAACGGCTATCTCTTCAAGGATCGCACCGCCATCCCGCTCGATGCCGAGGAACTGGAGGTGCTAATCCAGGCGGCCGAGCATCGCTGGACGGAGGTCGAACCCGCCATTTTCGGCACGCTGCTGGAGCGTGCGCTCAACCCCAAGGAGCGCGCCAAGCTCGGTGCCCACTATACGCCGCGCGCCTATGTCGAGCGGCTGGTCGGGCCGACGATCATCGAACCACTGCGCGCCGACTGGGCCGGCGTGCGCGTGGCCGCGACCGAGCTCATCGACCAGGGCAAGGCCGAGGAGGCACGCCGCACGGTTGAGACCTTCCACACCCGGCTCGCGCAGACGCGCGTGCTCGATCCCGCGTGCGGAACCGGCAACTTCCTCTACGTCGCCATGGCGCGGATGAAGGAGCTGGAGGGCGAGGTTCTCGACCTCCTGGTCGATCTTGGCGACGATCAGTATCTCGCCGAGCTGACCGGCCACACGATCACGCCGGAGAACTTCCTTGGGATCGAGATCAACCCACGCGCCGCGGCCATCGCGCAACTGGTGTTGTGGATCGGCTACCTCCAGTGGCACTTCCGCGTGAACGGCGCCGACCGTCCACCGCCCGAACCGATCCTGCGCGACATCCGCACCATCGAGAACCGCGACGCGCTGATCGCATGGGACGAGCGCGTGCTGGAGCGCGACGCCTCCGGCGCACCCGTCACTCGCTGGGATGGCGAGACGATGAAGCCGCATCCGGTCACCGGCAAGCCAATCCCGGACGAGGCGGCGCAGGTGGAGGTGTATCGCTACGCGAATTCGCGTGCGGCGACATGGCCGAAGGCGGACTTCATCGTTGGAAATCCGCCGTTCATCGGCAACAAGCGGATGCGGGAGCGACTGGGCGGCGGCTACGTGGACGCGCTCTTCAGCGCTTGGCGAATTCCACAGTCCGTCGACTTCGTGATGTACTGGTGGGAGGTCGCGGCAAGAGCTGTTCAGGCAGGCGAAGCTAAGCGCTTTGGCTTTATCACCACAAACTCGCTGACACAGACATTCAATCGGCAAGTGGTGGCGAAGCACCTCGCCGGAAAGCAGGATTTCTCGATTGCCTTCGCGATAGCCGATCACCCTTGGATTGACGAAACAGGCTCGGCGGCGGTTCGGGTTGCTCTTTCGGTAGCTTCTTCCGCCAGGGTAGCAGGGAAGGCGCTGGCGGTTCAGTCGGAGAGCAAGACCCCGGGCCTCGAGGTGCTGAGCGAAAAGGTAGGGATGGTCGGAGCAAACTTGCAGGTGGGAGCCGATTTGCTTTCGGCTGAGCCGCTACGGGCAAATTCAGGACTGGCGTCCTTGGGAGCGACCCTGATCGGTTCGGGATTCATTATTGATGAACGCGAACGTCAGAAACTGCTTGATCTCGAGCCCTCATCCGCGTCGATCATCCGGCCCTATACAAGCGGGCGCGATCTTACGTCCGGTGGCCGCGGGCTATATACGATCGATGCTTATGGAATGGAGGTGCGAAGCCTCGTTGAGGAGCATCCCCGCCTCTATCAGCATCTTCATGCGGCTGTGCTACCTCAGCGTCAGACAAATGCTCGGAAGTCATATCGGGATCGCTGGTGGATATACGGAGAGCCAAGGAACGACTTGAGAGCCGCTCTTGCAGGGCTTCATAGATACGTCATCACCGCGCGGACAGCAAAGCATCGCATGTTCGCATTTACCGACATTACAACGCTCGCAGAAAGTCGTTTGGTGGCGTTCGCGCTTTCGGATGCATTGACGCTCGCGGTACTGAGCTCCAAGTTTCACTCTATTTGGAGCATCGCTTGGGGAGCAAAGCAAGGTGTCGGCAACGATTTGAACTACAACATAGGGGAGTGCTTCGATCCGTTTCCCTTCCCGGCAGACGTTTCCGGGTCGCTGATTGCTCGTATCCGTGCGGATGCCGAAGCATTGGATGCCCTCCGCAAGCGCGTGCTCGCCCAGCATGCCGACCTAACGCTCACCAAGCTCTACAACGTCCTCGAAGCCCTGCGCGAAGGCCGCGTGCTGACGCCGCAGGAGCGCGACATCCACGATCGCGGGCTCGTCACGCTGATCCGCCAGCATCACGACGCCATCGATGAGAGCGTAGCGGACGCTTATGGCTGGGGCGACGAGCATCGAGCTGGTACGCTGGGCGATGAGACGATCCTCAGCCGCCTGGTGGCGCTCAACAAGGAACGGGCGGCGGAGGAGGCGCGTGGGCTGGTCCGCTACCTGCGCCCCGAGTTCCAAGACCCCGGTTATCGCGCGCCGATCGCGGCCACGCTCGATCTTGGCCCGTCGGCGGTGGCACCGGTCAGCAACGTCATTTCCTGGCCGGCGACCTTGCCGGAGCAGGTCGGCGCGGTACAGTCGATCCTCGCCGCCGCTCCTGCGCCGCTGGCGGCAGCGGACATCGCTCGCAGCTTCAAGGGCAAGCGCGCCGCCACCGTCCGCCCGGTGCTCGATGCGCTTGCAGGCCTCGGCATGGCCCGCCGCCTAAATGATGGGCGCTACGCGGCATGAGCGTGAGAGGAATGACTTGAGACTTGAAGTCGATAGTGATGACTTTGCGCGACGCTTCGCGCTGCGTCCTGGGCAACTTATGTGGTTCTTAGGCGCCGGCGCATCCGTATCGGCAGGCGTACCAACCGCCTGGGACATGATCTGGCAATTCAAGCAAATCCTCTACGCCGCTCAGCGGCGGGTTCCGCTTGCCACCATCGCCGACACCAGCAATCCGAGCGTACGAGCATTGCTCAATGCCCATGTCAGCGGCTCAGGCAGCCTGCCGCCGCCCGGTGCTCCCGATGAGTACGCAGCGCTTTTCGAGGCTGCGTACCCCGCCGAGAAGGATCGGCGCACGTTCATTGATGGAATGATCGGCGGTGCGAAGCCCGCGTACGGCCATCTAGCTCTGGCTGCACTGTTTAAGGCGGGGCATGCGCATCTCGTTTGGACCACCAACTTTGACCATCTGGTCGCAGATGCCTGTGCGCAGACCTATGGGACCACCAAGCCCCTGAGCGTCATAGCCCTCGACGCGCCCGAGCTGGCGGCAGAGAAGATCAATGCTCAGCAATGGCCTATCGAGATCAAGCTTCACGGTGACTTCCGGTCGCGCCGGCTCAAGAACACATCCGACGAGCTCAGGCACCAGGACGCACAGCTCAGGGACGTGTTCGTCGACTCCTGCCGACGAGCGGGCCTGATCGTCGGTGGCTACAGCGGGCGCGATGCATCCATTATGGATGCATTCGAGGCGGCGCTGGAGCGACCGGGCGCTTTTCCCGGTGGCCTGTTTTGGCTCCATCGCGGCGAGGACGAGCCGTTCGACCGCGTTACCCGGTTGCTCGAACTCGCCCACGCGGCCGGGGTCGATTGCGGTCTCGTCAGGATCGAGAATCTGGACGAAGCTCTTCGCGACTTGGTGCGCCTGCTGCCCGACCTCGACACAACCGCGCTCGACAGCCTTGGCCAAAAGCAGCGTTGGTGGACAGCCGCGCCGGCCCTGACTGGCAAACACAATTGGCCACTCGTTCGGTTGAACGGGATCGAAGTGGAGTCCATCCCGACCAATGCCCGCCGGATCGTCTGCGGCATTGGCGGAGCAGCTGAGGTCCGAGATGCCATACTGGCGGCAAGTGCGGATCTGATTGCCACCCGGACCAGCGGGGGCGTTATCGGTTTCGGCTCCGACCAGGAGTTCCGTCGCGTTTTCGCGCCGTTCGACATCGAGGATTTCGACTTATCCGTCTTCGAGGATCGGCGGCTACGCTATGACTCCGGCGAGCGAGGCCTTTTACGAGACGCGCTGGTTCGCGGGCTGTGCAGGGCACATGGGCTCAATGCCAAGCGGCGACGCAACATTCACATCTTGGCACCGCATAATCCAATCGACGAGCAATGGGCGCCGCTGCGGGCCCTGGTAGGCCCTGTTAGAGGCCAACTCGACGGGGGCACTGTACAATGGCGCGAGGGCCTCGGTATCCGCTTGGATTGGGCGGACGATCGCCTCTGGCTGTTGGTAGACCCCCGGATCGACACGGAGGACGACGGCTCCGTCGCGAGCCGGGCGAAGGCAGCCGATTTCGCGCGTGAGCGCACCGCGCGCCGGTACAATCGCGATGCGGACAAGCTCATTGACTTCTGGACGGGGCTGTTTGCCGGAGAAAACGTCCGGGCGCTTGAGATTGGCGACGGGATCGACGCGTCCTTCAGCTTGGGCCGACGAACCGCGTTTTCATACAGGGTGACGCCATGAGCAGCGAAGTCTCACCCCATGTCTGGTACCCCGAGCCTGAGCTCCTGTTCCATCCTGAGCGAACCGGCGATCGGGACATCCATCCGCTACGCGGCCTCAAACGGTTCGGGCCATATTCTGCCTCGCAAGTGCCCAGCCCCATTCGTGTCGCCACCATCGCACCGGCTGGGGAATCTACCCGCCTGTTCGGCTTCATGCAGGAACTGCACCGGACCTTCTCGCCGCGGGAGCGGACCGACTATCTTCCCGAGTGGCCTGGCTTCTCGGCGGTGTTCAACACGAGGGTGACCGCTGCGCCGGCCAAGTGCCGTGTCGAGCTTGAGCCGGCACTGGACGGTGACCTGGCAGCCAGTCCCGCGCCGCAGACCTTGCTCGCTGACCGTCTCATCCAGGCGGTGCGGTCCCTGGAAGCCTTCCGCACCGAGTTCGACGTCCTGTTCGTCTACCTGCCTGATCGCTGGGAGGCCGCCTTCTTCGGCCAAGATGACGATTTTGACCTGCACGACTATCTGAAAGCTTTCGCCGCGGTCCGGGGCATGCCGATTCAGATCGTGCGCGAAGGGCGCGCGCTGTCCTACTCATGTCGAGCCAGCGTGATGTGGCGGATTGGCCTTGCCATCTACGCCAAGGCAGGCGGCGTGCCCTGGAAGCTGGCCGATACCAAAGCGGAGACGGCCTTCATCGGGATCTCCTACGCCGTCCGCAATGACGACAGCGGCAACCCACGCTTCGTGACCTGCTGCAGCCAGGTCTTCGACGAGGACGGGGCGGGGCTGGAGTTTATCGCTTTCGATACCAACGAAATCCAGGTGCAACGCGAGAACCCGTTTCTGTCGCGTGCCGAGATGTTTCGCGTGATTACCCGATCGCTGGAACTGTACAGGCGGCGGCACGCCGGGCGCTCGCCTCGGCGCGTCATGATCCACAAGACGACCGAATTCAAAGATGACGAGATTGCCGGCTGCTTCGAGGCGCTACCGGTGTGCGAGGCGGTTGATCTCATCCAGGTCGTCGACGAGGTTGGGTGGCGTGGGGTGTGGTGGGAGCAGGACCCTAACAATCCCCGCCGGAACGAGGCTGCTGCCTATCCGGTCAAGCGGGGTACACTGGTTCAACTCGGGCCGCGCGATGCCCTGCTCTGGATCCACGGTGCGGTGGATGGCCTCGGCAAGCGTCCACACCTGCAGGGAGGGCGAGGCACGCCCAAACCGATCCGCCTTGTCCGACACGCCGGACATGGTTCCTGGGACGATACGGCAATGGCGGCGCTGGCGCTGTCCAAGATGAACTGGAACAACGACGGGCTCTACGATCCTCTGCCCGTCACCATGAGCTACGCCAAGGTGCTCGCCCGAGTCCTCAAACGCATGCCGCGCTTGGGCAGTGCGCCGTTCCAGTTCCGCTTTTTCATGTAAGCGGCGCTCCGACGATCGTTAAGCCGGATCCCGAGCAACTCAGCGCTGGCAAGTCAGCAGCGAAACCGACCGGTCATCTGCGCCTGGTACCCCTGATACTCGGTTAATCCGTTTCCAGCTTATCCGAATTCCCTACGTCCTTATTAAGAGCGGACGTGTATACCCTGTCGTACCGGTCATAAGTGACTGGAAGCGACCAGGTCTATGTGTCCGGTCACTCGCCCTTGTTCCCCGACGGTAAGCGGCTCATCTGAGGTCTAAGGAGACCTGACGTGAGTGACAATACCCAAACTACCGCGACCGACGTGGCGGCCAAGCCAAAGAAAGGGAATGCCGGGTCGGCGAACAAGTGGGGCGCCAAGGTGATTGCCCTGGGCTTCTGCATCCTGCCCTCTTTGCTGCTGCGGGCGCAACGGCGTCTCGGGCTCAACCCGACCCAGCTTGCCGTACTCATCCAGCTCGCTGACTTCTGGTGGGATGCCGGCCGTAAGCCGTTTCCCAAAAAGGCGGACCTCGCCCAGCGGCTCGGTCTTAGCGAACGGCAGGTCCAGCGGTACATCGCGGAGTTGGAGGAGGCGGGCTTGGTGCGCCGTATCGAGCGACGTGCCGCGCATCGTGGTAAGATCTCGAACGAGTATGATCTTCAGGGGCTGGTCGATAAGCTGGCCGAGATCGAACCCGACTTCCGTGAGGCCGCGGAGGACGCGCGGGCAAAGCGCGAGGCAGCTGCTCGGCCAGGTCTGCGCCGGCGCGGCAAGCCGACCGCAACCGCCAGTTCAGAAGAGGCCTAAGTGGCAGTTCGGCTCAACAAGAAGGTCCTGTGTTTCATCGATGAGTATGGGACGGCCGGATCTGCGCCGTTCCATCTCGGCGCGGTGTTCGTGCTGGCGAGCGAGGCTGGACGTCTGGATAAGGGCTTCAGTGACCTGCTCGAGGCAAATGCCAACGAGATCCATGCGGTGAACCTCTCGGACGGTTATCTCCAAGGCCTGCTCGACCGCCTGCGTGCTGGCTCTCACCTCGATCGGGTAGTCATGATCAATCAGAAGTTTCCCGTCCAGAAAGGCGATCCGCCGGTTCTTTACGCTCAGGCTGTGGTGGAGACGGTGAAAATCGGCCTCAAGCGGTTTCGCCCGGTTCTGGGGCGGGACAGCGTCTCGAATGTGGATGTTGTTACCGACGTGAACCAGCACAATGATCATCCAAGCTTCGCTGGCGAGCTTGAGCGAGCACGGCAGGACGATGGTCGGTTTCGCGGCGTCAATCGCGTTGTGCGATTGGACTCGGCGGCGTCTCGCCTACTGCAGCTTGCTGACGTTGTCGCTTATGCCCGCAAGTGGATCGTTGCTGAGGAGTTCAACGCCCGAGGATTGCGGGAGCGCTTCGGGATCGAGCTTCTTTGAAAAGAAAGAGCCGCCCCGAAGGGCGGCTCAGAGAACTCGGCAGGGAGTGGTGGCCGGCAACCAAGGCTTGTAGACCCTGGGTAGCCACGGCGCTCGCCCAACACACGGCCGGGACAAGTCGCCTTGCAGGTCTCCCTGCAATCTCCATGTACGCGGCACGCGAGCCGGATACAAGGGGTCCGGACGTTCGTTACTAGTACGCCCGGACGAGGGTGCCCATACCGCAGAGGCGTTAACGTCCTGTGACACGCCTTGCCCATCCGAAGGCGCGGTGCTTCTGAAGCCGCCTCGCTACAGACCCGATCGATCGTTTATGGCCACCATGGTCACAGCTGCAACAATCCCGCCTCCGACACGGTACGCCTCTCATCGAGCTTGAAGCGCTGATCAAGGATACAAAGCCGTCCAAGCCACTAAAGAAGCGGCGCGACTTCAGATGAAGCCGCATGAGACAAGGGAGGATGCTCCAGCCTGAGCCTGCGCCGTGCCGGCGTGCTGACAAGCGGCAGCTTATGCCATGTCCGTCGCGGAAAGTAGCCGGGCCGCTTCCCGCCCATCATCTCGACAGGTGGGCGACTTTTCTCGAATGTCATTGTGCCTAAACAGAATGTAGCTGATCACGTGATGCTCACCTCTTCATAGCAACCAGATCTGCGCAGCTGGCGCACGATGCCGTTGAAGGCCGCGGTGACTCCTTGCGCACGGCCAATTTCGTTGGGCTGACAGGCAGCATCCCAGAACAGCAGCAGGGGCCACTTCTCGGGGCAGTGCGGCAGAAGGCACCGTAGCGCCAGCTTCACGTCGATCCTGTCAATCCGCGTGTCAGACGAACGAGCCGCCGCCGCCCGAAGCACATCGAGGGAATAGCTGATGATCTTGCGTTGGTGCAGCGGAAGGCGAACCATGAGTCAGCGAAAGTCGCGCGACTGCATCCGCACGACCTCTTCGGGATCCATGCCCTCCGCGTGGGGTGGCCAGTAGCAGTTACGGGAGGACGGCTTCCAAACAGCATCGCCGCGGTCGGGCGTGCCACCATGCCGGGCACCGTCACCGCGCCCGGTATGATGCGGGAAAGACATCTCGCCGACGCGAAGCAGCAGGTCGCCGTGGTCGATAATCCGGTCGCAGATGACGTGGATCACCTCGCCCTCTTTCTGAACTCTACCCTTCATGCAGATCATCGACGCTGACATGACGGTGCGCCGCTGCGCCTCAAAACGATCGGGCCATAAGATCCCGTTCGCGACGCCGGTCTCGTCCTCGATCGTTATGAAGAGGACGCCTTTTGCGCTGCCGGGCTTTTGCCGGACGAGGATGATGCCTGCGACCTCGACGTGCCGCCCATCGCGAACACCGGCAAGATCCGCACAACGCGTCACACCACGGCGCGCGAGCTCGTCCCGCAGGAACGCCACCGGATGCGCGCGGAGGGAGAGCTGCAGCGACCTGTAATCCTCGACTACCTCGCGCCCGTCGGTAAGCGGCCGCAACGCGACGTCCGGCTCGACGCCCTCCGGACTGAAGGCAATCGCCGCGCGATCAGCCGCTGCAAAGAGAGGAAGGGGCGCTTCCCCGAGCCCACGCACCTCCCAAAGGCCCTGCCGGCGATCCGCGCCGAAGCCGTGGAAGACGTCGGCATCGGCCAGCTTCTCGATCGCGGCACGCTGGACGCCGGAGCGGCGCCAGACATCCTCCACGGACTCGAATGGCGCCTCCCCGCGCGATGCCACGATTGCCGCGCCATCGGCATTGGACAACCCCCGCACCTGGCCAAGCCCGAGGCGGACGGCCAGATAGGGACCACTGGTCGGTTCCAGACTGCAATCCCACCGGCTCGCGTTGATGCAGGGAGGCCGAACATCGACACCATGCTTGCGGGCATCTCCCACGATCTGTGCGACCCCGTAGAATCCCATTGGCTGGGCGTTCATCAGGCTTGCGCAGAAGACGTCGGGATGATGATGCTTCATCCAGCTCGACGCGTAGGAGATCTTCGCAAAACTCGCAGCGTGACTTTCCGGAAAGCCGTAGCTGCCGAAGCCCTCGAGCTGGCGGAAAGTGCGTTCCGCGAAGTCCCTGGGATAGCCCCGCTCGACCATCCCGCCGATCAGCTTCTCCGAAAAGCGCGACACGCCCCCGGTAAACTTGAAGGTGGCCATGGCCCTTCTCAATTGGTCGGCCTCTGCGGCGGTAAAACCAGCCCCGACGATAGCGACCTTCATCGCCTGTTCCTGGAAGAGGGGCACCCCCAGCGTCTTCTCCAAGACACTGCGGAGCTCGGGGCGCGGGTACTCGGGCCGCTCCAGGCCTTCGCGACGCCGGAGGTATGGATGCACCATGTCGCCTTGGATCGGACCCGGCCGGACGATCGCGACCTGGATGACAAGGTCGTAGAATCGCTGCGGTTTCATGCGCGGCAGCATGTTCATCTGCGCGCGGCTCTCGATCTGGAAGGTCCCGAGGGTGTCGGCCTTCTGGATCATCGCGAACACGGCGGGATCGTCGTCCTGCAGGTCCGCAAGCCCGAGCCGGATACCTTTCGCCTGTTCAAGAAGGTTGAACGCCCGGTTCATGCAGCCGAGCATTCCCAGCCCCAGGACGTCCACCTTCATGAACCGCAGGGCGTCGATGTCGTCCTTGTCCCATTCGATGATCTGACGATCATCCATCGCGGCCGGCTCGATCGGCACCAGGTCGTCGAGCCGATCCTGGGTTAGGACGAACCCGCCTGGGTGTTGACCGGTATGGCGCGGCACGCCGATGAGCTTGCGTGCGAGGTCAAGAGTGAGGCGCAGACGCCGGTCGGCGTTGTTGAGGTTCAGCTGCTCGAGATGCTGCTCGCCAACACCGTCGACCGACCATCCCCATACCAATCCGGCGAGAGCCTTCGTCAGGTCCTCAGGGAGCCCCAACGCCTTGCCGACGTCGCGGACCGCCCCCCGCGCTCGATAGCGCTGGATCACCGCCGTTAGCGCAGAGCGGTCCCGGCCGTAGGTCTCGTAAATCCACTGGATGATTTCCTCGCGTCGTTCGTGCTCGAAATCGACGTCGATGTCGGGCGGCTCGCGCCGCTCGCCCGAGATGAACCTTTCGAACAGCAGTTCATGCTTGATGGGGTCGATCGAGGTAATGCCGAGGACGAAGCACACGCACGAATTGGCCGCCGAACCGCGCCCCTGGCACAGGATGCCGCGCCGGCGGGCCTCGCGGACGATCGAATGGACGGTCAAGAAGTAGGGCGCGTAGGACAGCTCGCGGATCAGCTTCAATTCGTGGTCGAGCTGGTCCCGGTATGCCGCCGGCACGTCGTCGGCGAACATCTGCCCGGCCGCTTCCGCCGTTAGCTGCTCCAGCGCCTCGTGTGCGCTCAGCCCTTCGATCAACCGCTCGTGGGGGTATTGGTAGGCGAGCTCTCCCAGGTCAAAGGTGCAGGCTCGCGCGATGTCGACGCTGGCGCGCAGCGCATCCGGATAGGCGGCGAAACGCCGCACCATTTCCTCCGGCGACTTGAGCGCGCGATCCGCGTTGACCTCGCGGCGGTAGCCGAGCTCGTCCACCGTGCATTTCTCCCGGACCGCGGTCACCACGTCCTGAAGGAGGCGCGCCTCGGGCGCATGGTAAAGCACGGCACCCGTCACGACCGCGCGCACGCCCGCTTCCCGCGCCTGCCGGGCGAGCGCATCGATGCGCACCGCATCACCCGGCCGGCGCCGCTGAAACAACGCCAGGTACCCCCGTCGGCCGTAGAGCGCCTTGAGGTCTGCCAGCGCCGCTGAGTTCGCTTCGTCCGGCTCCTCCGGAAGGAGGATCGCGATCAACCCCTCAGACCACGGTGCCAGATCCTGCCATTGAAGCTCGCAGCCGCCTTTGCCGGCGCGGCGCTTCCCGATGGTCAACAAACGACATAGCCTCGACCAGGCGGGCCGATCGGTCGGGTACAGGATCAGTCGTCGGCCATCTACGAAATCGACACGCGCTCCCGCGATCGAGCGTACGGAGGTCTGCTTCTGCGCCTCCCAAGCCCTGACGACGCCGGCGACCGTACCCAGGTCGGCCACGCCGAGCGCCCGATACCCGAGCAGCGCCGCGGCCGAAAAGAGCTCTTCCGGAGACGAGGCGCCTCGGAGAAGTGAAAAGTGGGTGAGGAGCTGCAACTCGACATAGTCCGTCATCCGAACACGCCGTGAATCCACCAGCTTCGATCGCCGGTATCGTCCTCCACTCCATCACCGCGCCGGAACACCCAGTACCGACCCCCCGCCTCGTCCTCGACGCGGTAATAGTCGCGCACCGCCCAAACCTCGGCCTCGCGCCGCCACCACTCGCCATGGATGCGCTCCGGTCCGTCGCCGGCGACGACGCGGTGGGAGCGGCCGCGCCACTCGAACCGTCGCGGGGGATGGTCAGGCAGCAACGCGATCACGCTCGCGAGAGGCTCCGGATGGGCGAACAGGCGTACCGGCCGTGGCCAACTTGGCCACGCTCCGGTCTCGCCGACCGGATCAACCCTGACGGCCGCCCGCTCAGGGACGTGGCTCTCCAGCGGAGCGACGCAATACACTGACCGCTCCCCAATCCTGCCGGCGACGACGTCGACGAGGCGAGCGGGATCCCGCACGAGCACCTCGCCCGCCAGGACGGCACCGAGGTCCGTCGCAACAAGCGGCTCGGTATGCGGCGCCACCATGCAGAACTGTTCCAGTCCCAGACCTGGATCGATGCGCTCGACCCTGAGCTTCAGGAGGCGCAGAAGATGCTTCGCATCGCGCGTCGCGCGCGAGGTGCCGATCGCGACGCGCTGCTCGCCGCCGTCCACACGGAGGCAGGATAGCTGGACCGACCTTGCGCCGAGCCCACGCTCCTGCAAGACACCGGCAAGGTCATCGAGAAGGTCCGCCATGACCTGCACGATTGCTTCCGCGGTGCCGATCGGCTCCAGCAGACGACGCTCGACAGCCGGCGCGACAGGATCGCTCACGGCCGTGATCGGCTCTGCCGCGGCGCCCAGCGCCTGATCGAGGCGGGTCACCACTCCGAGGCCCAATCGCCGGGCGAGGGGACCCCGCGCGACGGGCAGGAGATCACCAATCGCCTCGAACCCGAAGCGGCGCGCGGCGCTTAACGCCACCGGCTCGAGCCGCAACGCCGCGACCGGCAGGGAGGCGATGGCCGCGACCGTCCCGCCGGCAGGCGCCCAGGTCAGATCGGCCGGTCCGAACCGGGCGAGAGCGTGCGCGGCGCCGGGCGTGTCCGCGACCGCGACGCGGGCAGTGAACCCCGCGCGCGCGCAGAACGATCGCAGGCGCCGGGCGAACCGCTCTTCTCCGCCATGCAGATGCGCGCAGCCCGCCAGGTCCAGCCAGAGGCCATCCGGCGGAGTGACCTCGACGAGCGGAGACCACCGCCTGACCGCCAACAATGCAAGCCGGGAAAGGACCGCGGCATCCGCGTCGGGCTGAGCAGGCCGCACGTCGAGTTCGGCGACGAGCGCTCGTGCATGGGTCGCCGCCATGCCGATGCTGATGCCCAAGCTCCGCGCGGACGCGCAGGCGGAGACCACCTCCTCGCGTCGACCAACTTTTCCGACGAGCACCAGCGGCTCGTGACCCGTCCCAGCGGCCGCCATCGCTGCGGCCGGCGCAGTCGGCGATGCCAGCTTGGTGCCGTGGCGAAACGGCTGATCAGCCGCTTCCAAGCGACGCCCCAGTTCTCGGACCGGAGGCTGAGCATGGACGGGGAGGGCGGCTACCTGCCGCTCCACCTCCGCGCGGGTTGGCTCTTCAGCTCGCGCCCATCGTGCGCCCGGCCGCCAGCCACCACCGCGCGGGACCGAACAGGCACCGGGATCGGTATCGACAGGCAGCTCGATGGCGCGCAGCGGCTCAGGCCGCCGCGGTGCGTACCGCTCCAACCGCCTCAGCCTCTCGATGGCCAAGTGCGGCAGGAACAGTGAGACGACCCGTCTCATCGCATCCCTCCACGATCAGGGAAAATGGTTCACCGCCGCGCTGTCGCACCAGTTCGACCTGCCAGCGCGCGCGGCCTACCCCCGCCACGGCGAGGCGTGCGGATGGCGCAACGCCTATCCGCCAACGGGTCCATGCGGCCGATGGCTCGGCATACGGGTCGGGCTGGCGCGCCCGCGATCGGCGCAGCAGTAGCACCGGGATGTCCGCGTCGGCTGCCACGAGCTGCAAACGCCGCGCCGCTATCATCGGGAGGCGCGAAATCTCTCCGATCACTGCTGCCGGGGTGCCGTCTCGCACCGCGTCCTCCATGACCGCCAGCAGCTGCGCGTCCTCCCGCGCTTCGGCATAGATGACATCAGACGCCAGAAGCCCCGCTTGGGCGAGACCCGGCGCGTACAGATCCGTTCGGCAGGTCACCCAAAGCACCGGCTGACCACGTCCAAACGCCTCTCGCGCGGCGATGCCGGCGAGGAAGAGCGTCGTTGCGGCATCGTCTGCCAGCGTGGCCGCGAGCGCCGTCGCTTCGTGCAGCGCGCCCGCACGAAGCCCTCCACCTAGACGAGCATCGAGATCAGTAATTCCGAACGGCATGACGCGGTGGTCCTGGGCGGCCGGCGCTGCGAAAGCGCGGAGGTCGGCGAGAGAAGGGTTAAGCGGAACGGAAGCGGCTGGCATAATCGACTAGACTCAGATCGTTCTCTCTATGTTCCGTCAACGAGGGGGAGCCGTCAACCCGGCCGAACGGGTGCGGTAAGAGACTAAGGCACCGCGGGAACGGCGGAATCCTGCGGAACAGACCCACGACAAGGCATAAACATAAGGAGAAGATTTTTCTTTCGTTTGGCGCTTGGCTGACTCATAGGATCGTTGTGCCGATCCGACCCGAGAACCGCTGGCTTTATCCGATCGACTGGCCCCAGCTCTCTGCGGCCATTCGCTTTGATCGTGCAGGCGCTCGGTGTGAGCAGTGCGCGCGGCCGCATCTGCGACTGATCGCGCACCTCGGCGACGGTCGCTGGTGGGACGCCAACAACGCCTGCTGGCGATCGGGAACGGGGCGCCGCATCAGGACACGACAGGCCTTCGATCTGGCTGTCGTGCGCGTGACCTACGTCGTGCTCGCGTGCGCGCACCTGGACCATGATCCCGCGAACAGCGCGCCCGCGAACTTGGCTGCGCTGTGTCAGCGCTGCCATATGCTCCACGATGCTGCCGAGCACCGCTGGCAACGGTGGTGGAATGCCTATCGGCTGCGGGCACTTCGCGACCTGTTCGAGGATCCCCGACTGACACGCGAACGGCTGCTCGGCGGTCCCTAGGGCAAATCCTTCACCGATCAGCTCTTCGCACGGTTCCTGCGCTTGGGTGCCGCCTTGGCCGGCGCCGGAGCCGGCTCCGGCTCACTGGGCGCGCTACGTTTGCGGCCGAGCCCGAGCGACTTGGCCATGGCAGAACGAGTGGCGCTGTAGTTCTCCGCGACCATCGGGTAGTCGGGCTTGAGGCCATAACGCTGCCGGTATTCCTCCGGCGTGAGGCCGTTGGTCGCCAGATGGCGGCGAAGCGTCTTGTACGGCTTGCCGTCGATCATGCTAACGATGTGATCCTTCGACGCTAGCGACTTGCGGACGCTCACCGCTGGTGCGAACCCTGCCTCCGGCTGCGCTTCCCCGACCTTGGGAACGACGTTTGAAAGCTGGCTTACCGCATTGTGCATCGACTGGAGGAAGCCAGGAACGTCGTCGGCGGCAACACGGGTATTGGAGTTGCTGAGCCAAGCGATCGTCAGCTCCGCCGCAAGCTCCACAGCGTTGACCGATTCAGCGCCGCCTTGTCCTTCCGCCATTACCACTCCCATCATCAGTTTAGCGGCCGGCCGCTCGCCGAACCGCATTGGTGTCAAACGCCCGTATAGCGAGAGCAACGTCAAGCCGCGACTGCCCCCTTCCACCGGTGCCGAGCGGCCGTCACCACGTCAGAAGTCGAGGTTCCTCTTCTCCATCTGCGCTGCAGCGAGGTCCGCGATCGCGCCTTCGCCATCGGTCAGCTCGAACACCTTGATCACTGCCTTGTCGTCGAGCCACTCGACCATCTGCCTCACCGCGCTGGCATCGGCCTGATCGAGCATCATGGTTGTCTCACTCTCGACGGTCATTATTGTCCCTCACGAACGAACCGGAGAACACCTACCATGAACACGTCCGACCTCGCCAAGAAGATCGCGGCCACGACAAACTCCACCGAGCCCCAGGCGAAGGCGACGATACAGGCCGTCTTCACCGAGATCGCTGAGGCGGCCGGACGTGGGGAGGAAGTGTCGATCCCCGGCTTCGGCAAGTTCACGGTAAAGGACCGCCCGGCACGCCAGGGCCGGAACCCTGCGACGGGGAAGCCGATGGACATCGCCGCATCCAAGAAGGTGTCGTTTGCCGCTGCAAAGAGCCTCAAGGACAAGCTCTGAGCCAGAGGCGGACGGTCGGCCGCCATTATGGCCCGCGCATGATTCTCGGGCTGCGGAGGATGTACGGTCCGGCGCCTTGCTCCTCCGCGAGGATCAATAGTATCCCCTGCCGTTGCGGTGTTCTCGGAAGGCGTTGTCCCACTTGGTGGCAACATCGCTGTCCACCGGCCTGGAGCCCACGGCAAAGTCAGCCAATATCTGATCGATATGGGATGCTGCCATGGGAACCCCGAAGGGCGCTGTATGATTTCGGGTGAGGTGCCAGACATACGCCTTCTCGTGTTCGGTGACCGGCTCTGACTTGCCCGAGGCGACGTCCTGGAACTGACGTCGTGCTGCCGATTACGGTCGCCGCTTACGAAGCCGCAAAGCGTCGTAGAACGTCAAGTAGCGTCCTACCAGTTGAGCATAGCGAACCTCGAGATCGAGCGCCGTTTGCGGCACAAAGGCCTCCTTGTGACGTTTAAGCCACAGATAGCTGTCGCATCTCGTACGGCAAGCTGCTAGATTTCGAGGTCTGACGTCGAGGATCACGATCATGCCGCTTCGTGGCTGGACGAATAGCTGGGACATCGCTGCCACTGGCGTATATCGGCCTGGGGTCGAGCAAGCGCATGAGGATCAGCTTGCACGTCTTCGCGACGATGAGCCAACGGTCCTCGTTGGGTCCGATAGCTCGCTACTTGGCCTAGTGGTAATAGGACTATTCCTGCTTGTTGTAGCGGCGTTCATCTTCTTCCCCGAGCAGCTTGCCGCTATCTTCGCTTAGCGTGCCACTTCGTATCCGTGCCTTCCGCGTGCTCGCGCTGGAGGTCGGAGGCACCGATCACCGACCCAGTGTGTGACTCCTGCAAGCCAGTCACCGCGTCTCCGATCTCACCTTGTCCTGCAGCGATAGCACCACGCCTCGCGTCGCGGGCTGAATCTTCGCCCTGTGGTCCACCGCGACCGGACACGTGATGGGCAACGCTGCCGCTCATTTGCTCGACCGATGCTGGCTTTGGGGCGACCACGTCGACGATATCCCGTTCTTCCAAGCGCGAAGAAACGGTCCCGCGAGGACCCCCGATGTAGTCCCGCATCGCGGCCTTCACGATCTCGTCGCGTGCCATGCGCTGATCGAGGTTGAGGTTTGTCCGATAGATGTCGGGTGCGTTCAGCGCCGCATAATCGCCGTGCTGTAGTTCGAAGTATCTGGACGCGACATACTGGCTCATGTCCTCGGTCAGCGTGTACCCGTGGGTCTCGGCATAGCTTGCTGCCTCCTCCAGTCGCCGGCCCTTGTCGTCCAGTGCCGAGGCTTCACGGTTGATCCGCTCGGCGTGCTCCTTGAAGGTCTCAGACGTGGAGGTGTTGCCGGCGAACTGCTCGTTTCGGTACGACGACCCGTCGCGGTGGTAGGTGCCGTCCGAGACCTGGGTGTCTTGGCCGTTGCCATGCGTTTGATCGGCACCATGCGTTGTGCCGTCCGTAGACTGATCGCCACGCGAGCGCTCCGTCCCTCGATCGAGCTGAATGCCGTCCGAAATGTTGCCGCCATGGCTGATATCCGCGCCAGCCCTGATGGGCGAGAGCTTGCCCAGCAAAGACCCTTTGCCTCCGATGCTGACGCCCGCCGACATAGAGGCGCTGCTGGTCTCGTTCGACGTGTAAATGTCCCGAGCACCCTCGCTCCCGCGCACTCCCGAGGTAATCTGACGAGACTGGCTGTTCCCATCCGTCGTCGACATTCCCCGACGATCATAGCTGGTGGTATTCGACCCACTCTCGGTGCCAGACGAACCCTCAGTGCCGAACGAATTGCGTGTGCCAGAGGTGAAGGCGTTCGAGCTGCGGCTTCCTGCGCCCCAACTCTCGGAAAGTGAGTTCCGCAACTGATTTGCCTGGTTGTGGTACTCGGCCGCGCTCTGGCGCATCTCTGCCACGCCGCCCTCGCTGATCGTGAACTTCTGCGGCAGGTTGCTGATCGCGCCCGTCGAATTGTAGACCATGGCGCCGTTGGCCATGTAGTTCGTCTGCGAGCCATCGTCGTTAAAGAAGGACTGGCGGGCGAAGCCGCCGGTCACCATTGGTGCGGTGTCCCACTTGTTCGCCTGGACCATGCTCGACGTGAGGTTCTGGAACGAGGTGTTGCCATACGAGTAGTTGCCGGTCGTCCGTTCGGTCGCCGCCTGCTCGGCCGCGTTTTGCGCCGGCATCAGCATCGACGTCGCCTGTCCCGCGATCGCCATTGCGCCCTTCGCCATCCCGGCCGCCAAGAAAGGCACGCTCATCATCAGAAATCCGGCGAGCGTCGAGATATCGACGTTCACGCTGTCGATGCCGTCGGCGACCAGAAGGGTCGGCCCGTTCGGCGCCACTGCCGCGTACGCGCTTGCCGCCCGGCTCATCACGAACATGTGCAGGATGACGTACAGCGGCCCCCAGCTCGCGAGGTAGAAGAACCCCACGGCATACCCCTTCAGCGTCGAGACGCCAGTTCGCGGAAATAGGAAGAGCGGGAAAAGGACGGGGAACATCGCGTAGAAAACAACGGTGAGCACAATGCCGAGAAGGGGAACCCACGTCATCGCTTGCTGGGCGATGGAGGTGTAGGTGTTCTTGGCCTGCGCGTCGGCACGCTGCGAGGCATACGCGTCCCAACCCGCATCGGAGAAGCTTTCCCGCGCGGCCAGGAAGGCGTCGATGGTCGATACCTGCTTCAGGTACGAGTACGCATCCTTGGGCGTGCCGTGCATGTACCCGGCCACGATCGGCAAGTCGTCGCGCAGCTTCTGCGCCGCGATCGTGTCGGCGAGCTTGGGATAGGTGTTCTTCGCAAACGGCAGCAGATCCTTGTCGATCGCCGCGTTGAATTGGCTGTCGAGCCGCGAATAGGCCTCGTTGCAAGGGATGATAGACGCCTCTGTCGTGCCGGGCCCGGTCGACGTGATCCACTTTTGACTGCGCGCCGGGCTGCCCGGCCCGATCGCCGCCCAGGTGTTGGTGGAGCGGGTGAGGTCGTCCATCGACTTGAAACCCAGCAGCACGTCGTAGAACGTGCATTGCTTCAGCTGCTCGTCGAGGTTGGCCCGGAACACGGCGTCGGTGATCTGGAAGGTCCGGGCCTTCTCCATTAGTCGCGCACCGTAGATCATCCCGTTGTTTGAGAGCGCCACGGCATTGGGCATGACGAACACGGTTTCGGCCGTCCGCGTCATCCAGTCGCCGATCTGGCTGGTGAACGACGCCATCACGCCGAGGCCCAGTGGGACGTTGTCGACGACGGCGGGTGCTAGGCCCGGGTTGATCCGGTCGGTCACCTTGACCGTCACGGTCGGCACCATCAGCAGCATGTAGATAAGCGTCGACTGGACGAACCAGTTGAGCCACGCGCGCCAATCCAGCGAGAAGGCCACCACGCACAGCGAATAGGCAAGGCCCATCACCATCACGACCTGGAGGAGCGACCGGTAGCCGCCACCTTCGCACCAAGCCGCGACCGCGTTGAAGACGTTGACGATGTACTCGCCGCCGCCAATGGTGAACACTTCGAGCGTGGGCATCGTACCCGTTCCCTCTTACCGGAGGCCCTGAGCTGACAGACCCCGGCCGAACCGGAGAGAGGCGGTCATCTGGGGGCTCATGGTGTTCTTGAGTGTGGATTCGAGCATCTGCGTGCGCTCGATCACGCGGTAGGTGTCGTTGAGGTTCGCGCTCATGCGCTGGCTCTTGCGGGCCAGTTCGGTCTTCACGCTGTCGACCTGGCTGCGCCACGTCTTGAACTCGTCCATGTTCACAAACGCGGCACCGCTCTGCGCGCGCGATACGACGTCGAGCATGCGGTCGATCTGCGCCATCAGCAGGTCGATCGCGACGATCTCGGACAGGCTGGACTTGTCGGCCGGTGACATGCCGAAATGCGCCGCCTCGTCTACCACAAGGATCTTGTAGAGCGGGATGCTGGTCATCCCGAGCAGGCTGATCTCCTCGCCGGAGAGGGCCGAGTTGGTGCGGATCTTGGCGCTCATGCTGTCGAGCATCTTCATCACGCGGGTGCGGAAGGCCTGGTCGTTCGATACACTCAGGTCCTGGTTGGTGGGGTTGAGACAGCCCTTTTCGTCGCTGGTGTCACACCGCAGCACCTTGGTCGGTGCCGTAGCGGAGCCGTCGAGCAAGGTTTGGTACATGTCCCAGCTGGCGGGGGCGATGAAGTGGAAGCCCCCCATGCTGTCCGCCTTCTTCGTGGAGTCGTAGATTATCGTCCCGACCATCGTCATCAGGAACTCCGCGTACTCCGTCGGCGGTTTGGTGGCCGACTTCGACATCAGCGCATACCAGGTGTAATTCTTGCTCTGGACGAGCTCGGCCGCATCACCCGCCTTGGCGATGGTGTCCTCGCGCTCGCCCTTGTTCGTGCAGCCGTGGCGCGCCGCGGCCGCGTCGGAGAAGAAGCCTTTGGCGCCGCCCACCTGCTGGCAGATGGTAGAGCTCGCCCCGTCCATCGCCGGCCAAATCGAGCCGATCGCCTGCTGAGCGGCCTCGCAGCTCGACATGTTGAAGGCGTTGAGCTGCTGAACCCGCTGGCTCATGTCCTTCATCACCCCGCCGATCTGCGCGGAGATGCTGTCGATCGCGAGCTGGAAGGCGAAGCCGATCGCGTTGTTTGCGGTCGCCTTCAGCATGGCGACCATCTCGTCGGCGTTGATGAAGCTGAAGCTGCCGGCGAAGAGATCGATTCCGCCGCACCCAGCGCGGGCGCTCGGCAGTTGGACGTTGACAGGGTTGATCGTCTTGGACGGGAACCGGCTCCACAGGCTGCCGCCCGAGTAGTAGCCGGCCGACTGCCCGTTGAACGCGGACGGGCCGGTGACGTTCGCTGCGGTGCCGGCCGAGTTGAAGTAGCTGTTCATCTCGGAGCCGACGTCGGCCATCGCCGGCGTGACGACCAGGCCGCCGAGGGCCAGGATCATGGTGATCTGCGCGAAGACGGCCGCACAGAACCGGAGAGCCAAGCGCATCAGAAGTCACTCCCGGGTTCGACGCTGGTAAGGGTGAAGATACGGTCCATCACCTCGTCCGCGGCCATGACGCCGTAGCCGATCGGCATGGGACGCTTCGTCACGGTGTCGAATAGGACCAGGGCGGGCACCTGCTGCCCCTGCATCCCCATCGCGCGGTACTGACCCGTGTCGACAGTGAAGTTCGGGAACGCCTTGGACGGACCGCCGTCCAGCGATACGGCCATCACGGTCAGGCCGAACCGCTCTGAGACGCTCCGCATGATCGGCCCAAAGACCTCGCACGCGGCGCACGCGGACGAGTAGAAGTAGAAGACCCCGTACCGCTTCGAGATCGAGGACAGCACGCGGTTCTTGTCAGCCGTGCGCCCGTCGAGCCATGTGCGCTTGCCGAGCTGGTTGACCGGCCGCTGCAGCGTGTAGTCGAGCTCCGGGTTCTGCCAGATCGTGCGCCGCCACATATCGGCGAACGACGACGCCCGGTTCAGCTGCTCGCGCTGGAAGGCGATGTAGGCGGAGATGTTCTCCGTCGTCGGTTCGAGGATCGCTCTGGCCTTCATCTCCTCCAGCTGCTTGGAGATCGCCGCCAGCTGCTCCGAGGACGATTGCGATGGCTGCTCGGCGCGCTGCTGCGACGGCTTGGCCTTGGGCTTCTCGCAGTAGAACCATTCGCCGAGCCGACGCTCGCGGCAGTAGAAATCGTCGCCGGTCTGGTCCGGTCCCTGCTGCGCCTCCGGCTGGACCTCCTCGCGCGCGCCAGCCGGGCCGACGGAGTCGGCCAGCTGGGCAGTCGCTGCGGTCGACATCGCTCCGGACACTGCGAGCGACAGGATCAGGGCGAGGGTCAACGGCGAGCGCATGTCAGGAGCCTTTCGATTTCAGCAGGTCGAGGAGGGACGGATCCTTAAGCGAGATCAACCTGACCAGGTCGTGCGCAAGGATCCGGTAGAGCATGCCGTAAAGGGTGGTGGTGGCGTCCCGAGCGCTCACATCGGGCACCAAGACATCCCCGGCGCGGGTGATGTAGCCGACACGCCCGAGCCGGCCGATCGCAGGCTCGATATCGGACAAGCCGAGCGTCTCCCCGAACCACTCGCCGAGCGTCGGGAGGAGGAACGGCGCTGGGTGCGGCCCGACGCGGCAGAGCGCGGTCAGGATCGCGAACTCCACCACCGTCAGGTCGGTCAGCTTGCGCTCGCGGTCGTAGCGGACCACGTCGGCCATCACTTCTTCGCCTTCGCGTCGTAGTAGGCGTGGATGCGCTCCTGGATCTGCTTGGAGGTCTCCAGCTCGTCGGGAAGCTTCGCGGCGTCGGTGAACTCGGCATAGACCTCCGTGAAGTCCATCACGGACAGGTCGAGGCGCGAGAACTCGTCGATGGTGAAACCCTTGCAGGTTTCCGTCTTGGGCTTGCCCCAGGGCTTGCCGAGCTGCGGGCGACCCTGCTCTTGCAGGATGCGGCTCAGCTTGCTCTCGAAGCAGCAATACGCGTCCTTGGACGTGACGCAGATGCCGAGCACCTTGTCGGAGCAGTAGCTCCCGACCTTGTGGCAGAGACCCTTGTCGTCCTTCTCATCGAGCTGCTTCTCGGCCGAGCTGCAAAGCCACGGCGTGAGGAGCGGCACGCCCTTACCGGAGCAGCAATTCGACGCGCCGAAGATCTTCTTGTTGCAGGTCTCGCGCGTGCCGGAGAACAGCGTCAGGGTCGCCTCGTCGAACTCCGCGTTGGCCTGACCGAGGACGTGCAGCCCGACGACCGCGTCCTTGAACTCGGTCGACGCCTCGCGCTCGATCGGCTCGCAATCGCCGTTGATGCAATAGACGTCATCACCGCAGATGTACTTCTCGGTCCCGTCGGCAGGTTTCGTCGGCACAGGGCATTTGTAGACCTTAGTCGACACCTGGCATGGCCCGACCTGGGGATCGTCGAGGCACTCGTCACGGACGTAGGCGCATTTGCCGTTGTTCTCGAGGTCGGCGCAGTCCGATGCCTGCGTGATCCTCTGGCACGTGAACGCGCGCGACCAGCGCCAGCACGCCTGGGTCACGGCGACGCCGGAAATGATGCGGGTCTCCGGGCCTTCGGTGCAGACCTCGGGTCCCTGCGCCGTGCAGGTCGTGTCCGCTTCCAACGCCGGGCAGGTGCCCTCGTTACGGTTCACCGTGACGCTCTGGCTGCCTTCCGTCTTGAGGTAGACGGTGCTGGTCTTGAAGTTCCAGTGGCTGGGGATCTCACCTTGCGGGATCTCGGCCGAGCAGGAGTATTGCTGGGCCGTGCCGCTCACGTTCTTCATGCAGAACTTGCGGTAGGCATTGACGTCGTCGCCGCCCGCCCCGAGCTCGATTTGCGCGTCGCAGATGTGCTTGGACACCGGCTCGGCGCGGCAGACGCCCGCTGCGACCTTGGCGTTCATCACCGTGTTGGAGGCGAAGCCGTAGCCTTCCTTCCCCGCGGGCACGCCGTAGTAGAACCAGCGAAGCGTGTTGACGACGACCGGGTCCATCTGGCCGGTGCAGCTCGCCGGCGTCTCCGTGATCGTGGCGCCCTTGTTGCAGGTGGCCTCGTAATAATCCGTGCCGCCGGGCGAGGGCAGGGGCTTGCAGCTGCCGTCCGCGGCCCCGAGCGCCTGGCCCGAGAGGAAGCTGTTCGGGTCCTTCTCGACCTCGCGCGCGCCGGCAAGGTCCGATGGGGCGACGGTCACGACCTTGCGCGAGGGGTCGGTGACCGTCCGCCACGCGTCGTTGCCGCCCGCGGCCGAGGCGCCCGCGACGCTGAGCCCGTCGGGATCGTCAGCATAGACCGTCCCCGGCTGCGACGCGGCGGTGTAGCTCGGGATCGTGCTCCCCAAGTCCGTGCCGGTCGGCAGTCCGGCAGCGGCTTGGCGCGCGGGGGTCGCCAGCGCCTTCGCGTCTGCCTTGGCCTTGGCGAGGTCGCCCTTCGGGTAGGTGTAGGGAACGCCCGCTGCCGCCGCAGCCGGCGCTGAGGGATTGCCCGAGATCGCGGCCTTCGGTGCCGCGACGGACGGCGCCGCGCTGGCGGAGACGGATGCGCTGATCGATGCTTGCGTCGCAGGCGTCGGTGTCGGAGTCGGGGTGGCCGGCTTGGCTTGCTGCTCGGTGAAGTAGCTGTAGTCCTTGAGGTCGTAATAGCCGCCTTGGGTCTGCGCCTGCTCCTGCGCATGTAATGCGCCTTGCACTGCGAAAGCGCAGGCGATCGAGGCGGCGATGGCGAGCCCCCCGCGCATGTCAGGGCGTCCGGCCGAGGTTGGCCAGCGCCGTGCGAGCCATGAGCGCTCCCGGGCCGTTCTCCTGGGCGAAGGTCTCAAGCGCGTACCGGACCGTCACGTTGCCCACCATGCTGTCAAACGGAGGCGGGTCGGAACGGCAGGTCAGGCCGTCGCACGGCGTGAAGTCGGTCGACGACACGACGTAGGTTGGCACCGCGGTGACGTTGAAGGCGCGGAAGAGGCGGGGATCGATGCCGATCGACGCGAACTGCTGCTGCTTCTCTACCACCTTCGAGATCGCGGCGATGAAGGCCTTGCCCGAGTTGCCGGGGAAGCCACGGAAAACCACGACTCCGCCCGCGGCCGACGTCTCGGCGATGATGCTCTTCAGCGCCTGGTCGGGCATCGACGTCGAGACGAACACCATGAACTGCGGCGCGGTGCCGCGGTTGTCCCGCATGTTCGACGACGCGGCCTGGATCATCTCGTCGAAATCCACCGCGCCGTCCGGTCCCTTGGGCAGGCTCGACTTGTCGATCGTGCGGACCTTTTCCATCGCGACGGAGCGGATCGTCTCGGCATCGTGGCGGAAGGCGTCGCCGCGGCGCTCGACCTCGCCCGAGAGCGCCCGGGCGTCCGCCTCCATCGTCGCGGAGCGCGCGCGGATCGCGTCGAGGTTAAGCCCTTCGACCGTCTGCGCCAGCACGGCGCAGCCTGTTCCCAGTGTGGCGAGGGCAGCGGCGGAGAGGAGGATCTTGCGCATGGTCGACCTCACAGCATGCAGCAGTTGCGCTTGCGCCAGAGCAGGTAGCCGAAGTCCTCGCCCCCTACCGGGTAGGCGCGGCCGGCGTCCGGCGGCAGCGTCGACGCACCGATCGGCGAGCAGGCGTACTTGCCGTTCACCGTCGGCGTCGGGTTGGTCATCTGAATGCGATACTGGGACCTCTTCAGGATCGGCATGATGTACTTGTTGCAGAGGGCCTTTGACCCCGCCGTGCCCCAGGCGAGACCTTGCCGGTGCATCTTGAACAGGAGGCGCTCAGCGGCGAGACGAGACGACTGAACCGGCGAGTTATGGGCCGCGACATTCCCGTTCATCGGGAACATCGAGCCATTGCACCCGTCGCACCAGAACATCTCGTCGATCGGGAGCTTCGCCGTCGCCGCCGCGCAGTCGCCGGCGCAGGCCGCCACCGCGATCGGATTGTTGAAGAGGGCGACCTCCGGATTGATGATCGTCGTCAGGACGTCGTCGTTCCAGAGAGGATCGATCTCGGTCATGTAGGCGATGTCGAAGCTGGTCTGCTCGAAGCAGGCGAAGTCCGTGAGGATCTCCATCCAGTAGAGCAGCGGATAGACGTAATAATGTGCCTGCCAGTTGGCCGTCCCTTGGGTGGCTCCCCCCTTGATCAACGGCCCGGTGTATTGCCCCTGGCCGATGTCGAGGCCCGGATTGAGCCTCAGCCCGCCGAGGTTCGGGAAGCACCAGGGCTTGGTGGTCACGTCGACGAGCCTGGCAGGCTCCCAGAAACCGATGGCGATGCCGATGCGCGGCACGGGCGACCCGCACGCGCACACCGGTAGCGCGGGGTTCTTGGTATCGGGCCGGCTCCCTGGCCAGATCGGCAAGCCTCCGACCGACAGCGGGAAGAGGCAGCTCCAGCAGATGTCCGTCACCGGATTCACGAACTTGCCGGTGCAGTTGGAGGGCACCGCGGCTGCCGGCGCCGGCAACGCGGCCAGCGCGATCATGAAGCCGAGCAGGGCGAGGAACCTTCGGATCATCGCGCGACCTGGGCAACGGCGTCCACGTCGGCGTCGGCGCGGTCGTCATGCTCGCGGACCAGCTCGTCGAGATAGGCCCCGTCCGCGCGGTTCTTCCGGATGACGTAGACCGGCACCAGCACTGCGAGCGCCATGAGAAGCCCGGCGATCGCCCCCCCGGCGCCGACGCCGAGCAGGAGCCGCAACGGTTTCAGCATGGCGATCGAGAGCGCCAGCGCCACCGCGAGTGACAGGACGGTCATCCGCAGCACTCGCAGCCCGCTGGTCTCGGGCGCGGCCATCGGGGTCTTGAGGAAGTCGAGCCACATCGCGTTCACGAGGCACCTCCAGGAAGCTCGATCTCGCTGACCTTCAGTGCCTCGCCCGCCGGCGCGACGATCGCGGGCACGTGGGCGATGCCGAAATGCTCGGTCAGCTTGCCTTGTTGGTCGAAGAAGAAGCGCCGTTTCTTCTCGCCCATGCGCTCGAACGGCGAGCCGGCGACGAAGATGATCTTGGCGGCCGCGGCGCTCCAGCGCTTGGTGGCCCACTCCACCTGGGCATCGTCGCGGCCGTCGATGAACACCAGGTCGGTCTTCATGCTGACGAACGAGAGCGGGTTCACCCGCTGTCCGGCCTGGGCGACCAGCCGACCCTCCTGGTCGCGGATGTCGCGTTCGAGAACGATCGACGGGTCGAACGTCCAGCTCCGTGCCTCCCGCACAGCACCGATGCCGGGGACCGGCAGAGGGTTACGGACCCGCTCCTCGGCCTTGGCGGCGAGCGCGGCCTGCATGCGGGCGACGCTGCCGTTCGCCTGCATCGACTTCAGCTTGGCATCGATCGTGGAGAGGAGGTCCGGCTCGGCTATCCCCCAGGTCTGACCCATGACGCCGTGGTCGCGGGCGAGAGCTTCGCGCGCAAAGGGATAGGCCGAGCTGGCGACCACGGCGCCAACGAGAAGGAGAGCCCGGCGCATCACAGGATCGGCGTCCCGGTGCCGATCAGCTGCTTGCGGCAGGCGAACCCGATCTCCGCGTAGCGACTGTCGAAGCCGTCAGGATGGGGCGTGCCGACATAGAAGCAGCCCTCGGGGACGCGCCCGACCGGCCCAGGGGTCAGCGCCTCGCCGAACCGCGAGCGGGGCTTCATGTGCGCAACGCGCACCCCGTTCACCAGCACCCAAGGGCCGTCGTGGGACACCGTATCGCCGGGCATGCCAATCACGCGCTTGCCGAAGGGGCCGGAGGCGGGGCCGAAGTGCCGACGCACCAGCGCGTTGTCGGGCGGCACGAAGAAGACGTACTCGCCCTTGCCCGCTGCCTTGCCCTTCGCGACGAAGAACGCCCAATTGGGCAGGCTCTCGCTGGCGTTGATCATGAAGGCGTGCGTCTCGCGCCAGTCGCTGATGGCGTTGTAGCTGGCCATGACGACCGCTAGCAGCGCGACCGCGCCCCATTGCCTCAGTCGCTTGCGGCCGAGCCCGGGACGCCCCGACGCATCCGAGCCGCGAGACGGGACGGCCGCGAAGAGGTCGCCCTGCAGGCGGGCATCAATTCGCAACGCCATTGCCGCCTCCCGCGAGCGACGGTGTCACGCCAGGGAGCGCAGGACCCGCCGGAGCCGCTATGGCGGCCGCGAACGGCGAAGAAGCGACACCAGCAGGCGCGCCGGGCGTCTCTTGGGCGCCCGACGGCACCGGCGCTGCGGCGCCGACCTGCGGCGACGCTGCCGGCGCGGCCGTCGGCAGCGGCACCTTCGCATACACCGCCTTGCGGACCTGATCGGTGATATCGGGGACGTTTTTCGACAGGACTGCCTCGCCGACCAGCACGGTCGTGCCGTTCGCGCCGATGCGTTTCAGCTCGTCGTCGATTGCGCCCATAAACCGTGCGGTCTGCTGGGTGACCGCGTCGGGCGTGCCGTTGGCGTGGCTCTGCGCCTGCACGTATTCGGTCACGAGCGCCTCGAGGCGGACGCTCGCCATCGGGATTTGCGCGGGCGGGGCGGCGATGTGTTTGGTCACCCAAGCTCCCCAGAGCAGCATCGCGACGGCGATTGTCGCCAGCGCCCAGGTGATCGGCGGCAGGCCTTCCTTCTTCGTCGGGGCGGGGCGGGCCACAGGGCCGCGGGCGGGGTGGGGCCTCGGGGCGCCAGCGTCCGAGGTCGCGGGATGAATCGGTGCGGCTACCGGCCGGTCTTCTTCCAGAACATCAGCCATGTCGGTCGCCTTTCCGTGGCACGAGGATGGTGAGGAGGAGCCGCCAGCGGGCGACCGTGACGAGCGCGAAGATCACGGCCGCGACGACGTCGACTTGGCCCATGAAACTGGAGCGGCGCAGCTCGTCCGCGGCGACGAAGCGGGTGCCGAGATTGCCTAGCTGCGAGAAGAACCCGAGCGGCGTGAAGTCGCCGATCATCAGGAACAACAGCATGAATACGCCCAAGCTGGCGAGCGTGGTGGTGATCAGCCAGGCCGAGAGCCGTAGCGCGGCGTAGCTCGCATCGGCGATCAAGCGCCTGAGGTCTATGCGCTCGCTATCCCGGGACAAGCGGGCACCCGTAGGCCACACTGTGGCCGGGGAGCTGGAGGCGCTCACTCCGCGGCCTCCATATACTGCTCCGGAAAGGCGACGCGCTCGATCGCCTGGTCCATCGACAGGCCCTGCTCGATCAGGTGCTCGATTGCCGCGAACGTCTGTGGGCTAGAGGAATAAAGTGTGGCGGAGTATCGATCGAGGACGAGCCGACCCACGGCTTGGCTGTCCGGCCCCTTGATCATGATATCCGAGTATTCGGCACCGTTCCGCTTGAGCGACCGCAGCAGGCTCTCGGTGTACGGGTCCATGTCGAACCGGCCGTGCTTCTGGAAGTCGGAGATCGTGTCCGGCTTCTGCATCAGGATGACGGACCAGTCGCTGTTCTCCAGCGCGGCGAGGCTCCCCTCGGACTTGTAATAATCGTTGAGGCTCTGCGTCGCCGTGATTAGCGACGCCCCGTACTTGCGGCACGTGCGGCTGTAGGTCTCGACGAAGTCGGCCATCGACCCGCCGCGGAGCATCTGCCACGCCTCGTCTATCAGCAGGGCCTTCGGGACCTGGCGATCCATGCGCCGCATCGTCTGCGACGACAGGAACATGATGGCGGTCAGCACGACGGACCGGAGTTCCTCGCGGCTCGACAGGTCCGACAGCTCGAACACGGTCAGCGCGCTCGACATGTCGACCGACGCCGCGCCCTTGAAGAAGCGGCCGTAGGTGCCGCCAGCGGAGAATGGGAACATCGCGATCGCGAGGTCCGCGCCCTGGGGCGTGCCGTCGTCCTTAAGGGCCGACACGACGTCGTCGACCGAGCCGTCCCGGCCCTTAGCCTCCCAAACCCGGTTGACGGCGCTGTCGATCAGGCCTCGCTCGGTGTCGGTAAGCTTGTCGACGTGGCGGCCCATCTGCCCGATGATCGACTTGAGCATCGCCAGCGCGTCGACGAGATAGTCCTCGTCGTGGGCGACAAGCGACTCGTCGATCATCGAGAACGGGTTGAGGCTGAAGCCGTCGCGGAGCCGGAACTCGACGAAGTTGCCGCCGAGGCTCTTGGCCATGTGCTCGAACGACCGCCCATCGTCGATCACGATGATCTTGGCACCGACGCCGGCAAAGGCCGCGCAGAGCTCCTGCAGCGCGACCGACTTGCCGGAACCGGACTTCCCGAAGACCGCGACGTTGTGGTTGCCCGCCTTGTTCTCGAACGGCGACCAGAAGAATGGCTGCCCGCGCCGCCCGACGAACATCAGGTGGGGCAGAGGTCCGCCGAGGTACTCGCCCTGGATCGGGAGCATGTTTGCGGCCGTGCTGGTCAGCATGGTCCGCAGCCGCTTCATGCGCTTGAGGTCGGCGTCGAGCCCGTTTGCGAGTGTCATCGGCAGGCAGGACATGAAGGCCATGATCTGCAGGAACCGCTCGTCCAGCAGGTCCCAGCCGGCCGCCTTGTACATCGACTTCAGCGTGCGCTCGTTCGCATCACCCGACCCTTTTGGGCTGATGATACCGACGGCATAATAGGCCTGGACCAGCTTCTTGCCGAGGCGGAGCTCCTGGCTCACATGCTCCCACTCCCGGCTCTGGTCCTTGAGCTGGGGCAGCAGCCGCGCGGACTTGCTGTCCGCGAGGCTGGAGGTGCGCATGAACTTGTAGCTGGCCTTCGACGACGCGGCCTGCTCGTCCTGGTAGCACAGGCAGAGCGAGGTGAGCGTCGGACAGCCGGGTCGCAGCTTGTCGGAGAACATGTCGCCGATGACCTTCTGGACGTCCCACGGCGCCCAGCGGTTCGGGAAATTGCGAACCGAGAAGAAGCGGTAGTCGAAGGTGTCGGGCCGGATCTCCTCGTAATGGGTCTCACCCGACAGGTTGGTCACGGCGCGGAGCGGCTCGACCGAGACGAGCAGCCGATCGGCCTGGACGACGGTCTGGACGTCGCGCCGGACGCACTGGTCGGCGATCGGGTCATACTCCGAATACTCGGTCGCGTGATCGGTGACGTCGAACGCCGGCGCGGTGATATCGTCGATCAGGCTGATGAGGTCGACCGGACCCAGGCTGCTGGTCGCCATGTTGATCGACTGCAGCGTCGAGACAATGCTGTCGCGCACCGCGGAGATCTCGGCCGGAGTCGACTTGCCGTTGGCGATCGACAGCGAGAGGAAGACCCGATGGTTGCGGACGTGGAAGGGGCCGTCCTTCGACATCGTGAACCACGCACCCGAGCGCAAAAACGCCGAGCGATGCTCCGCGATCTTTCGGTGGACGCCGCCCGCGGCGAAGCGCGGGAGTGCGTATCGCGCAATGAGGCTACCCACACGGGGGCTCTGGAACGCCAGGATCTGGACGCGCGCGCCGGCCGGAATGTTTTCGGACAGCAGCTGCGCCAGGATCTCGCCGGTACGCTCGTCGGCGCCCATCAGCGGTGCGACTTCCAGTGCGAACGCGACCGAGTCCGTCTGGTAGAACAGGTTCGTCTTGCGGTCGAAGCTGCGGTAGGGAAGCCACTGCGACAGCATGGGTGCGCCGTGCGAAGGGGTGCCCTGATCGACCCCGCGCGCGTCGCCCAGCAGCCGGGCCATGAGACCGGATTTCGGGGCCACGGTCAGTTCTCCACCGACGGATTGAACGATGCCGGCCGATTGCTCGGGGCCGTGGATGCGTACCGCTGAGCCTCGCTGTCCTGCCTGGCGCTGACCCGCGGCGCGGACGATGCGGTGCGCGCGGCTTGCGGGATCGCGGCGCTCGCGACCGGCCTGGCGCCCGGGCGCGCCTTGGCGCGCGCGGCTGCGACCGCCGCGACGGTCGGCGCGGTCGCCTTCGCAACCGGCTGGGGCACGGTGTCCGCGGCCGACACCTCCTGCGGCTGGCCCGGGATAGGCGCGCCGAGCTGCGACAGGATCTCGGGGCTGACGTTGAGTGTGCTGGCGGCGGCAAGCGCCGGCCCGTGGCCGTTCGTCGCCGCCATCCATTGGCCGTTGTCGACGACTGCCTGGACCACGCTCGTCTCGTGGTAACGGCCGGCGCCATCGACATGCGCCGGGAACACGATCCGGAGCACCTTTTGCGGCGAGACTTCTGCAGGCGCTCCCGCGGTGAAGGCGATCCGCTGAGGAGCGGCCTGCCGGGCCGGGGCCGCGTACGGGCCAGCGGGCTGGAAACTCGTGTCCTGCGTGATCTCGGCAAGCGCCTTGTCGTCGATCACCGTCGCCGGGGCGCAGCTGCCTTGCGAGGCCGCACCGCAGGAGAACGATCCTTTGATGTTGGTCCCGAAGGTGGTGCAGCTCGCCAGCGTACCCAGGCTTCCCAGGAGGGCTACCGTGGCGAGACGCTTGCGGAGCGGACGGTAGTCGGACACCGGGCACGCCGGCAGACGGATGACACCCTTCCTCATGACTTGGCTCCCTTCAGCCATTGGGCGAGAAGCGGCTTCGGCTTGAAGCCCTCGATCACGGCGCCATCCGAGCGGACGATCACCGGCGTGCCGTTCAGGCCGTGCGCGCGCGCGAACGCCTCGTTCTCGTCGAGCCCGCTGGTGTCGCACCTGGGGCCGGACTTGATCGGGTCCTGCGCATAGGCGGCGCGGACCGCCGCATGCCGGTCGCGGGAGCACAGCACCTGGTCGGCGATCTCGCGGCTGCCCAGCACGGAGATCGGCCGCTCGATCACGGTGACGTTCATCGTCTCGAGCGTCGCGCTGAGCGCGCGGCAATAGCCGCAATGGAAGTCGGAGAAGACGGTCACCTTCTGAGGGCCGCTGCCCCACACGATCGCTCCTTTGTTGGAGAGACGCGAGAGATCGAGCCGCTGCGCGACGGCCGGTTGCGTCACCCGCGTACCGGCGCCGGCCGTCGGAGCCTCGGGCGCATCGGCCGCGGCGTTGGCCCGCGCGGCGCTGCTGACCAGCATGTCAGGGTTCAGAGCGAGGAGGCGGGCTGCCGTCAGATCCTGGCGCGTCTGCATGTCGTAGATGCGCCCGATGACGAGGAAGCGGGCGCTCCGGTCGACATAGAAAAGGTTCTGCCCCGCCACCACTTCGCAAAGGCCGTCCACCTTGGAGCAGTCGACCGAGGTCACCTTGGTCTTCGGCAGACGCTCCTTGAGCGCCGCCTCCACCTGCGCCGTGGTCGGCGCGGCCGCGCTGCCGGTCAGCATCATGATGCCGCCCAGGGCTGCGAGGATCGATCCTTGTGCCATGTGCATTCCGCCTCTCGCTCCCGACCCGCTTGCTTCCGCTCTGGCCGGCTCAGTTCTGGATGAAGACGCCCTCGAGAAAGACGATCTCGACGTTGATGCCGGTCGGCATCTCGATCACCGGCTGGTACTGCTCGGCCCGCTCGATCAGGTACTTGCTGACCATGTCGGCCGACTGCGCGACGCCGCTGCCGAGGCCGCCTTGCGCGAGTTCGCCGATGCCGAGCTGCTGACGCTTCCCGTTTACAGTGACGTTCGTTCCGTTCAGAACCGCATCGGTGTTGGCCGAAAAACCACGGCCGAACCCGCCTGCAACGCCAGCCAGAAAGGCCTGGCCGACCAGACCGCCCTCGCGGCTCACCACGCGGCCGCGGACGCCAGTTTTGCCCGCGAACGAGATGAACCCTTTCACGTCGGAAACCGCATAGCGCCCGTTCGCCTGCGGGCAGGTCATCCGCTGCAGCTTGACGTAGACCTTCTCGCTGCTCAGGTCGCCGCGCGCCGCGCCATTGACGAGGCAGCCCTGGATGCGCGTCGTCAGCAGCTTACCATCGCGGTACACGGACCGCGCTGGCCCGGTGATGCGGAGGACGACGGGCAGCGGGTCGGTTTGCGACTGAACGCCCGCCGAGGCGTCGACGCCGACGATGACCTTCGCCTGCGCAATTGAGTTCGGCGGCAGGTAATTGGGACTGTCCGTATAGCTGGTAGTGCCGCCGGAGATCCGCGTGGCGGTTCCTGAAGGGCCACCCTCGAAGGACACCAGCTTGATCTGGCGCGGGGAGCCGCCCGCCGCGGCCGCCGCCGCAGCCTCGGCCGGCGTCACCGGCGCTCCGGGCGTCCGGTAGTTCTGCGGTCCCGCCGGTCCGTACATCGGGGCTGCGGCTGGTGCGGGAGGCGGGGCGGTCCGGGCCTGCGCGAGCTGCTGGCGAAGCTGATCGTTCTCCTGCTGATAAGCGCCCATCACTCGCTGGCCGTCCGACGCCATGGACGTGTTCTGCCCCTGAAGGGCGGCAACCTGCTCCTGAAGCTGACGCATCTGCGCCGCCTGGCCATCAACCGATTTCAGCTGGTTGTTCATCGACTGCATCTGCGCTTCGGAAGCGGCCTGCCACTCCTTTTGCGACATGTTGCGGTTGACGATATCGTCGGTCGCGATCTTGGTCTCGCGGCCATTCGCGTCGGCGACCGTCGCCGCCTTGTTGTCGCCCATGATGTACCAGGAGCCCAGCACCAGCGCGATGGCAGCACCCCCAGACATATAGAGGAGCTGCTTCTTCCGGACGGCGTCGTTCCCGGCCATCATGTCCGTGCCGTCGCCCTCTTCCGTGTCGGCGTCGAGCTGCTTGGGCTTGCGCTTGAACATGTCGGCGAGGCTCATGGCCGGGCTCCGTTGGCGAGGCCCGACGGAGTGACGATATAGGCTGTCGTCGCCTCACCGGGCTTGAGTTGAGGATTGGCGACGCTGACCGCGATCGCGTTTGAGGGGGCGATCGTGCCCTCGCCGAGCGAGACCGGTTGACGACCCTTGTTCTCGATCTTGAGGACCCGGCCGGCGAGCGCCGCGCCCCGGTACTCGGTGACCATCTGTACCTTCAGGGTGCCGACCATCACCGGCTCCGTGCCGGCCGGGATCACGTCGAAGCCGTCAAGCGACGCCGACTGATACATCGCCTGGACGAGCGAAGCGGATGCCTCCTGCGGCGACACCGACGCCCGCGCGACCTCGGGGGCGTTATCGCCGAGGATGTCCTTGTTCTCGACAAAGACCTGTTGCGCGTCGTCCGCTCCAAGCCGGCAGGCGAATTTATAGACGTAGCCCTTAGCCGTGGTGCCGAAGAACGACACCTTGGCGCGGGAGAAACCTTCCGGGACGGAGAGGTAGATGTCCCCGCGCGTCGGCTCGTTGACGACGGTGAAATCGTCTGCCTCCACACCCGTCGTAAGCTTGGACACGCTAGCGAAGCGGTCGTCTTTCAGGCTCACCCGTGTGAGCCCGCTTTTGGAGACCGTGCAGCTGACCTCGCTGTTGTCGCGCGCCAAAACATGCTCATCGGCCCAGGCCGGCGACGCGAGCACAAGGACGCCCACCGCGATCATCCCGGCACCGATGCCCCGCGAGAGATGGCACCAGCGCGACGCCACGGCCGCGCCGCTCGCCATGAGCCCGTAGGCGAAGAAGGGGGTCATGCGTCGCCTCCGTTCGAGGCGCCGCTCGGATCGGCCTTGGTCACCATCCCGAAGCCCTTCAGCTGCAGGGACAGGCCGCGATACGCCCAGTAGAACCGAAAGGTCTTCGGCTCGGCGGTGACCGACTTCGAGCCGACGACGGTGTGCAGCGTGCCGGAGACCTGAGACGTGAGCGCCTTGGGGTCGACCTTCATGCTGGAGATCGTGAAATACTGGCTGATGCTCGACCCGCTCTGCTCCGTCACGATCTTCATCAGGTCGCGCTTCAGCGCGCCGTGTGACTCGGGGGTCGCGATCGCGAGGATCGACTCCATCCAGTAATCGAGATTCTCGGGACTGCGATTGAGCGTCATCAGCGCGGTGTCGCGCGTGACCATCTCGAGATAGTCTTCCGACACGCCGCTCGACGACAGCGTCAGCGGGGTACGGGCGATCGGCTGGAGGACGATCTCACGGTCGCGCGTCGCGCCGACCAGGAAGAGGATCACGGCCAGCGCGGCGAGGCAGAGGGCGGCGATGCCGAGGGCATTGCGCTGTTTGATGACCCGCTGCGACTGCGCGAGCCCGACACTATAATCCATCTCAGCCCACCATCACGCGAAGGTGGGAAGGCGGCGTCGCCTTGAGACCTGTGAAGCTTGAAGGCAGATGCCAATAGGCCATGTGGAGAATCCACGAGGAGGCCTTGCCGGCTTTAAGTTTGCGAAAACCCCACCAACCCACTCCCGCAACCATCAATCCGATCAGGATGTGCTGCGACAGGATCCCCCAGATGAACGGGATCGCCATCGCGAGGAACTCGTCCAGCGTCCAGAAGCCGATCAGCTCCGGGTCATCCAGATGCGAAGGAATGGTGTACCGGTCCATAAGCGTCGACCGCCCTCCCAGCGGTTGCTCCTGCCTCAGATCGTCGCGGTGACGGTCGAGGTGACGATCGGGACGCCGGTGCCGGCGCCGACACCGACGGCGACCGGAACCGCGACCTGGCCCAGGCTGAAGCGACCCGAGGCGAGCGCCACGATGCCGCCGGCCAGGCTCATCACGGTGATGACCTTGCCGCCCGACCCCTGGAGGAAGTCGGTGAACTTGGTCAGTGCGGTATTGAACGTCGTATCGGCGCCAGCGAAGGCGGCCGACGCGCCCAGGACCATCACGACCGCGATGATCGCCAGGCCGAGAAGGACTCCGTTGGTACGGTCCCTTTCCATCGAAAGTGCGTGCATGCTCTTTCCCCTAACAAGACGAAGCAAATTGCGTCGCCTGCGTTAAGGGAATGGAAACCTATTAAGCGCGCAAGCGTTATCTGTTCTTGCTCAAACTATTACACACTTCTGTGTAAGCGGCTTACATCTTCATGTATCCAGCTTACACTGTCGTGTAACGGGCTTATACGGTGTGTAATTGGCTTACACGGTCGATGATCAACGCCTGAAGATCTAGATGGCCCAACGTGATTCGCCCGACTGCCTCCGATGGGCCGCCGCAACCCTCATGACGAGCGCTTCACTGGAATGCGTCCGGGATGAAGCATAGAGTGCCGCCGGGATGTCGACGGCGATCTACACGCTCAAGGTTGGAAAGCGGCTCTTCCGGCTGGCTGCGGATGCCATGCGCGCGCACTCGATCGCCGTGCAGCGCTTCGAGCCGCTGACCGCTACCGTGTTGAAAGGGCTTGAGGACTTCCTCGCTGCGCCGGACCAGGAAGCCAAGGTCGCCAAGAGCCTCAAGTTCGACGAGGCCGGCGATATTCGCATTTCACTGAGGATACAGCTGTCCCAGCGGGAGGTCTTTCATGCGGCTCGACTGCGGATTTCCGGGTGCGATGCCGAACCGGCGTCGGTTCGGCTAACCCTGGCTGTTGGGCTAGTCTGCATTTTTTCAGCACCACCATTCGAGGGCGCGGAACCAAATCGTTAAAAGTGAGTTGACAGGTACCCTCCATACGACCGTATGATAGCTCCATAGCCCCGGGGGGTTGCGGTATGCGAGACCTGGAACAGACGGAGTCACAGCGAATCGAGCGGCTTGACCGCTTCCGGAGGTTGTTCGTCGAAGAATGGCGACGGCAACGGATAACGAACGTCGACATGGCGAAGCGGCTCGGCCGTAGCCTGAGCCTGACCAACAAGCTCAAGGCGGGAACGACCCCGCTCACCGCGCCGATCATCGACCAGTTCGTGCAAGTTCTCGGGATCGACCCCATCCGAGCCATGTTCGCCGTCGACATTGCGCTGTCGCACCTCAGCTACTTCGACCCCAAGTTTCAGTCGGCGTGTACGACCGCCCTTTCGTTCTTCGAGAAGATCACCGTCGAATTCGGTTACGGCCGCGGTCTGGTGGAGATTGCGGCCGAGGCCGTCACGCCAGATCAGGTCGAGCTCTGCGCGAGGGAAGCGGCGGCCACGCTTGCGCGATCGTTCGTTCGACCGCAGCCGCCAGGGCATGGCCTCTCGTAGACTCATCGTTCGACACAGCGGCTGACATCGGTACAGCGGGCCATGACCGAAGATGCGGCAAAACCCGAAACGCTGAAGCGCAGCACCGCATCGATGCGCCGCAGCCGTCAGAAAGAGGTGGGCGCCGGCTACCGCCGCGCCTCTGTCGCTCTCTCCCCGGCATCTCTTGATGTGGTCGAGCGGATCAAGGCCAATTTCGGACTCCCGTCCCGCGACGCCGCGATCAACGCCGTCTTCGAGCTGATCAGCGCCGACATGTTCCTCTGGCACGAGTTCATGTCCCACCGACCGTCTTCGCCTTCACCTGACTGCGGCGCCGCAGCCGACCGGGGTGGCGGCTAAGGAGTGCGTCGGGGTAAGACACGCCCGAAGCGCATAGCCCAGGAAGCTCAGGAGGACGGCAGAGCGTGTGCAATCGCTATCGAATATCCGCCAAGCAGGCTGCGGTGTTGCGCGCGTGCGGTTTCGACCCGGCCTTCGCTCCTGACGAAGTGTTGCCACCGCCGCGAGAGATCTTCCCGACCGGCAAGAAGACGGCGAGGCACGGACCCGTGGTGCGTCGGCAGAGCACCGGGAACCGGCCGCTCGAAATGGTCCTGATGGAGTGGGGCTTCCCGACCAAGGTGCCGAGCAAACGCGACCCGGAGGTCGCGTTGGACAGATATGTCACCAACGCTCGCCACCTCCACATCGAGATGTGGAGGACGCCGCTGGCGTCCCCGGTCCAGCGCTGCATCGTGCCCTTCACCTGGTTCGCCGAGCCTCATCCTGAAGGTGGCAAGGGGGACGACGGCAAGCCCAAGCAGATGTGGTTCGCGTTGCCGGACCAGCCGATCGGCTTCTTCGCCGGCCTATGGCAGCAGACGGAGCGAGGCGAGGCTTACGCCTTCGTGACGACCAAGCCGAACGAGTTCGTGAAGCCGTGGCACCCGAAGGCGATGCCAGCGATTCTTAGCCCAGCCGATCTGACAGGCTGGCTGGACGGAGCCTTGGCAGAGGCAAAGGCGCTCGTCCGGCCCTATGCCGGCGAGATGATCCGCCAGGTCAACACGCCTAGCGACGAACTTATCGAGATCGACGCCTAGCGATCGGGTGGCGTTGACGCGGCCGATCGCCGGCTTGCTCTGGAGGGTGAGGAGCCTGATCATCTGCTCGCGCCAGAACGGTCGCCAGTCTCGGACTCTGTGCTGATCGAGACGCTCGCTGGCGTGGTGCCGTAGCCCCGATGGTCACTTAACCTCGTCGGCTCGCGAGGCGATTTACGCTTTTACGAGCCAAACTGCGCTGTTATCCGACATGGCTGAGAGAATAGGATTAGCGCAATTAAAACGTGGACTGACGTTGGCCAATCGCCCGCCCGCACCCGAACCCAAGCGCCCGTTTTGGTTAAGCAGCGTGCCCGTTGAAGGGACGTTGACCGACCTCTCGGCGAGCACAGTAGAGGCAGACGAGTTCCGCCTGCTTGCCGACCACCTGCCTGCGGCGTGCTGGCTTGCGAACGGCGATGGCTACATCGTCTGGTATAGCCGGCGCTGGCATGACTATTGCGGCACTACGCCCGCCGCGATGGAAGGGTGGGGCTGGCGTGCAGTGCACGATCCGCAGCTCCTGCCTGAGATCGAGCGGCAATGGACGGAGGCGCTCGCGACCGGCGAGCCGTTCGCGATGACGTTCCCCTTGCGGGGCGCAGACGGCGTGTTCCGGCCGTTCCAGACCCGGGCCACGCCCGTCCGAGACTCGACGGGCAGCGTGCGACGCTGGTTCGGCATCAACACCGAGGTGTCCGACCTTGTTGCGACCGAGCGGGCCGCACGCGGGGCCGAGGCTCGGCTCCGGCGCGTGCTGAACGGCATGGGCGAGGGCTTTGCGCTGCTCGATCACGACTTCCGTATCCTCGACGTCAACGAGGAGGCGTTGCGGCTTGAGTCCTGCCCCCGCGAGGCGCTGATTGGCCGGACCCATTGGGAAGCTCACCCCGGTACGGAAGAGAGCGAGATCGGCCGTCTCTACAAGCGTGCGATGTCCGAGCGTGTGCCCGTCGAACTGGAGCATTGCTACGAGTGGGGCGATGGCCGCCACACCTGGCTGGAGATGCGCGCCTTCCCGGTAGAGGAGGGACTGGCGATCTTCTTCCGCGACATCACAGAGCGGCATGAAGCGGAACGCGCGCTCAGGCGCGAGGCGGAGCGCGTCCAGCTCGCCCTCGACGCAGGCGCGATCATCGGCACCTGGGACTGGGACCTTATCCGAGACAGCTTCTCGGTCGACGAGCGGTTTGCGACCGCGTTCGGGCTCGACCCCAAGCTCGGGCGCGAGGGGCTGAGCCTTGAGCAGGTGATCGCGACCGTTCACCCAGAGGATCGGGATGGCCTGACCGCTGCAATTGACGAAGCAGTCACGCGAGGCGGCCGCTACGCACACCAATACCGGGTGCGCCGGGCTGACGGGCGATACTATTGGATCGAGGCGAACGGCCGCGTTGATAAGGACGAGACGGGCGCGTCCGTCCGCTTCCCGGGCGTGCTGCTGGACGTGGAGAGCAGGCGGGCGGTCGAACAGGAGCGCGACCAGGCGCTGACCCTGCTGCGCACCTTCACAAATGCGGTGCCGGGCGTGGTTTATGCCAAGGACCGCGACGGCCGCATGTTGGCCGCGAACCGCGGCACATCCGAGTTGGTCGGCAAGCCGTTGCCCGACGTCATTGGCAGGACCGACGCCGAGTTCCTGGATGACGCCGAGCAAGCTGCGCTGGTCATGGCGAACGACCGTCGCATCATGGACAGCGGCGAGGTCGAACAGCTTGAGGAGGAAATCAGTTTTCCGGACGGCAGCCGTGCCGTGTGGCTTTCCACAAAGGCCCCGCTCCTCGACAACGATGGCAAGGTGGTCGGGCTCGTCGGTTCGTCGGTGGACATCACCGAGCGCAAGGAGGTGCAAGCCAGGCTTGCGGAAAGCGAGGCGCGCTACCGGACCTTGTTCGACACAATCGACGAGGGCTTTTGTGTTATCGAGTTCATCGACGGCCCGCATGGCCCCTTGTCCGATTACATCCATGTCGAGGCCAACACTGCTTACGCGACAAACGCCGGCATCCCCGACATCGTCGGCAAGCGCCTGCGCGAGGTGGTCGGCGACGAGGCCGACCTCTGGGTGCGCACCTTCCGCGGCGTCCTGGAAACGAGAGAGGCGATCCGTTTCGAGCAGGAGCTAACGGCGACCGGCCGCTATCTGGAGCTTGCTGCGTTCCCCGTCGAGCCCCCCGAGCGTCGGCAAGTGGCCGTGCTGTTCAAGGACGTGACCGCGCGCAAACGCGCCGAGGATGCGCTTCGTGACCTCAACGCTTCGCTTGAGAGCCGTGTCGACGCCGCGATCGCCGAGCGCGAGCAGGTGGAGGAGGCGCTCCGTCAGGCGCAGAAAATGGAAGCGGTGGGCCAGCTCACGGGCGGCATCGCTCATGACTTCAACAACCTGCTAACTATCGTGACCGGGAACGTCGATATGGCGACCCGCGCACTACAGGCGGCCGGGGTATCGGACGCGAGGAGTAAGCGCGCGCTGGAATCAGCGATGAAGGGCGCGGAGCGTGCCGCGGCCCTTACCCAGAGGTTGCTCGCCTTTTCGCGCAAGCAGCCTCTGGCGCCCAAGCCGCTGGACGTGGACAAGCTGGTCGCGGCCATGTCCGACATGCTCAATCGGACGTTGGGCGAGACGGTCAAGGTGGAGATCGTGACCTCGCCGGGCCTGTGGCGCGTCGAGGCCGACCCCAACCAGCTCGAATCCGCGATCCTGAACCTGGCGGTGAACGCGCGTGACGCCATGCCGAAGGGGGGCACGCTCACCATCGAGACGGCGAACGCCAGACTGGACGATGCCTATGCCGCGAACCACGCCGAAGTTGCCCCGGGCAACTACGTAGTCATCGCGGTGACCGACACGGGCAAGGGCATGGACCGAGACACGCTGAGCCGCGTTTTCGAGCCGTTCTTCACGACCAAGGAGGTCGGTAAAGGCACGGGATTGGGACTTTCTCAGATCTACGGATTCACGAAGCAGTCGGGCGGGCACGTGAAAATTTACTCGGAGGAGGACCAGGGCACGACGGTCAAGATCTATTTGCCCCGCCTCCTGTCCGACGCCGGCGACGAGCCCGGATCGGGCAATCTGGTCGAGGGCCTGGAGGTAAGCCGGCAACAGGAGATGATCCTGGCGGTGGAGGACGACGACGACGTGCGCGCGTACACCGTGGAGTGCTTGCGCGAGCTTGGCTACCGCGTGCTGGAGGCGCATGACGGGCCCTCGGCGATCCGGCTGATGGAGCGTCAGGCGGAACCGATCGACCTCCTCTTCACCGACGTCGTCATGCCGAACATGTCAGGCCGCGAGTTGGCTGACGAGCTGCGACAGCGCCAGCCCGACCTGAAGGTGCTCTACACCTCCGGCTATACCAGGAACGCCATCGTTCACGGCGGCCGGCTTGATGAGGGCGTGGAGATGATCGCCAAGCCGTTCACGTTCCAGGCGCTGGCGGCCAAGGTGCGCGACATGCTTGAAAGCGGGAGGAACCAGCGCGTGCTGATCGTGGAGGACGAGCCGACTGTCCGCGCCTTCGTGGCGGAGGCGCTGGGTGGCCTTGGCTACGCTGCTGACGAGGCGGCGACCGCAGCGGAAGCGCTCATGAAGGTGCGCGCGGCGCAGGGACGGTACGACGTGATAGTGCTCGATGCAGCGCTCCCGGACAAGAAGGGCGATTCCTTGCTGGCTGAACTCCGGGCGCTGCATATGGATATGCCTGTCCTGATCGCGAGTGGTGAACACGCGGCCGAGCTGGCGGAGAAGTTTGCTGGCGACCGATGCACGGGCGTCCTGCCGAAGCCCTACACGGGCGCGAAGCTCGCCGAGGCGCTCCGCGACTTGGGCTTGCGCTGTGCTGCCATGCCAAAGGTCAGCTAACCGTCGCGGTTTGGGGAGCGGCCTTCCGCCGTATCACAGCACATCGGCAAGCGCCTCCAGAAGCGCATGATCTGAGACTGGCTTGTGGCAGATCGGGCGTTCCCGGTGCGCGGCAGGTATGGCGCAGGCCGTGCCGGTCGCGAATATGAACGGTACGCCCCGTCGAGCCAGCTCGTCGGCGATCGGGAACGAGGTTTCCTCTCCGAGCTGCACATCCAGCGTGGCTGCGTCCGGCAGCGGATCGAGCGCGTCAAGCGCGTCTCGCACGCTCGCCACCGGCCCGATTATCTCTGCGCCCGCGGCTTCCAGTGTTCCTGTTAGACCCAGCGCGAGGAGGAAATTGTCCTCGACGATGAGCACCCGACGCCCGGCGAGCAGCTTACTGGACATGACGCGGCGGCTCCGGACGGTGAGGGCACGTGAACTCCCCTTGGTTTGTCAGGACTTAACCCGCGGGAGGTGGGCAAGTATCCGTGTCATCTCGCCTATCGTCGGCTAGGAGAGCAGTCTTAGCATAGGGGGCACCGTGGCTGATCTTGAGAGCATGAGGCGGCGGCAGCGAATTTGGCCGATTTCGGGGACCTCGCCTTGGAGTGCGAGGACCTGGACGGCGTGCTGACCGAAGCCTGTCGCCTGGTCGGGGAGGCGCTGGGCACCGATCTCGCCAAGGTCATCGAGATCGAGGAAGAAGATCGAACCCTGTTCGTTCGGGCGGGCGTCGGCTGGCCGCCGGGCATCGTCGGCCATGTCCGATTGCCCATGAGCGAGCGTTCGTCGGAGACCTATGCCGTCGAGTTGGGCGAGCCGGTCCTCACGCCCGACATCCTCAACGAGGAGCGGTTCGTATTTCCCGACCTCTTGAAGGAGGCCGGCGTCGTCGGCATCGTCAACGTGCCGATCTTCCTTCCCGGCCGGAAGCCCTACGGGCTGCTGCAGGTGGACAGCCGCGATATTTGGAAGCCCGACGAGGAAACGACCGAGTTTCTGCGGACCTATGCGACCATCCTCGGACCGGTCATCGATCGTCTGAACAAGGTGCACGACCTGCAACGCGCGGCGGAGACGAACCAGACGCTCCTTCACGAGCTACAGCACCGCATCAAGAACAACATCGGCGCGATTACCAGTCTCGTACGAATGCGGATCAACAAGGCGCAAACGGAAGATGCGCGCCAGGAGCTGGGGATCATCGGCGGCCGGATCGAGGCGCTGCGCCTCGTCCACGAGCAGGTTTACGCGGCCCAGGGCGGCGATCGCGTGTCGCTCCGCTCCTATGGAACCTCGCTCCTCGAATGTCGGCTGGAGCTCTATCAGGAGACGCCGGTCCGGCTCGACGCTGGCGGGATCGAGGAGCTGAGCATATCCAGCGATACCGCCATTCCGCTCGGGCTCATCCTGAATGAGTTCACGACCAACAGTCTGAAATACGCGTTTGAAGACGATCGGACCGGAACCGAGAACATCATCTCGCTTGAGGCGAATAGGATTGACGATCGACTACGGGTTTGGATCAGCGATAATGGAAAGGGATTGCCGGTAGAAAGCCGGGAAGCACGACCAGGATTTGGAACAGGAAGATCGCTGATTGAAGGGCTGGCGCGTCAGCTCGGAGCTGTGCCCGAGTGGCGGTCGGAGAACGGCACCGCTCTTCTGCTGGAGTTTCCTTGCAAAGCCTGATCGAGGTGCCAGGCGTAACGATTAGAAGGCTGGGAGGTCGGACGTGATCCGGTTGTCCCCCAGAAGCCGACCTACGGAGCCGGGATGGTCCGCTCCGGCTCAAGCCGCCATTGAACCGCTTTTCGAAAGACGCGCGACAATTGCTCGATCGAGTACGGCTTGTGCAAGAGCTCGAAGCCGTGGTTCCCGTTCTGAGCAAGAACGTGGCTGTAACCACTCGTCAGCAGGACGGCGACTCGCGGATGGAGGCGCCGAACTTCCTGCGCTAGCTCGACGCCGTTCATCCCGGGCATGACCACGTCAGTAAAGACGACGTGGAAACGGTCGGGATCGTCGCGAAGCAACTCGAGCGCGGACGCTGCGTCCGCGACGAGCATGCTGTCGTAGCCGAGTTCAGCGAGCGCGCCCGTCGCGAACCCTCCCACGTCCTGGTTGTCCTCGACGACGAGCACGCAAACTCCGCCTCCGTGGATAGAACTGATCTCTTCGACGGGGGAGGGCAGCGCTGCCTCGTCCGCCTGCGCGCGGGGCAGGTAGAGGGTAAAGGTCGTACCCTCGCCGGGTGAGCTGGAAACCCTGATGTCGCCCCCGGATTGCTTGGCGAAGCCGATCACCTGGCTCAGGCCCAAGCCCGTGCCCTGACCGACTCCTTTGGTTGTGAAGAACGGCTCGAAGATGCGGTCCAGCTGATCGGCCGGGATGCCTTCGCCGGTGTCGGTCACCGTAACTGCCACGAAATCTCCCGCCACGGCCGCATGCCCCCGGATCGCTGGGAGCCCGGAAACCGCGCCCGCAGCGATGCTGAGCCGGCCCTCGCCGGCCATCGCGTCGCGCGCGTTGATGCCCATGTTGACGATGGCAGTGTCGAACTGGCTCCGATCCGCGACGACGAAACAAGGGCTCAGCGGCACCTCGATCGATAGCTGAACGCGCGAACCGGTCATCGTCTGGAGCATGGTCGCGACCTCCTGTAGCGACATGCCGACGTCGAATAGATCGGCGCTGAGCGCCTGGCGCCGCGCGAAGGAGAGAAGCTGGCCGGTAAGCTTGGCGGCTCGCTCCGCGGTGTCACCGATGGCGTCTAGGTATCGGCCGCGCTTGTCTTCGCTCAGATTGCCACGTCGAAGCAGGTCTACCGAGCCACGGATCACGGTCAGCAGGTTGTTGAAGTCGTGCGCGACGCCGCCGGTGAGCTGGCCGATGGCCTCGAGCTTCTGCGATTGGCGCAGGGCCTCCTGTGCCTCCGCCAGCGCTGCCTGTTCCTGAACCCGCTTCGTTACGTCATAGACGAACTGATAGGCGCCGATCTGCCGGCCGTCTGAGTCCCGCAGCACGTTGAACTTCATCTCGTAGAAGCGTCGATCCCGCCCGGGGGCGCCGAACTGTCCGGTTGCCGTGAACTCGTCCCCGCCGAGCGCACGCGACCATACGTCCTTCACGGCCTGCTGATGCTCAGGCTGGTCGGCCAGCAGATCGAGCATGCAGTGGCCGACGAGTGGGCGCGTGCCGTAGATCCGCTCGAACTCGTCCGCCGCGGCTCTGTTGATCGCCAGCCAACGAAACTCGAGGTCGGCGACCTGGACGAACGCGTCCGTGCGCTCGACCAGCTCGGCAAGCAGTTGGCGCTCAGCGAGCGCTTCCGAGAACCGCTCCTCAAGCTGGCCGTTCAGCCGCCGCAATTGCTCCTCGGCCTCCCGCAGATCAGTGACGTCGGTGTGCACGCCCACCCATTCGCGGATAGCCCCGCCCTCATCGAAGGTGGGGATCGCGCGAATCGAGAAGCGTCGCCAGGCACCGTCGTGCCGGCGCACGCGATGTTCGAAGGCAAAGGGTCGCTGCTCGGCGACCGCCGCGTTCCATGCCTGGACCGTGGGTTCGGCGTCGTCGGGATGTACCGCTCGCGCCCATCCGTAGCCGCTATAGTCTTTATGGCCCTGGCCGGTAAGCGCGGCCCAGCCGGGTTGCTCCCCAACCATCTCGCCGCTTGGACTGTTCGTCCACACGATGCCTTGCACCGCGTCTACGGCCGCATGGAAGCGCGCCGCGCTTGCTCGGAGCTCGGCGTTGGCCTCCTCCCGCTCGACCAGCGCCAGCCTTAGTTCAAGCTGAGCCATCACCTGATTGGCAAGCATGCGAAGCGCACGCTGCTGGCGCTCACTCAAGGCGCGCGGCTTATGATCGAGCACGCAAAGCGTGCCGATCGGAAAACCGTCGGGCGACTTGAGCAGCGCGCCCGCGTAGAAGCGGAGACCACCGTCGGCCGTGACCAGCGGATTGCAGTCAAACCGCGCGTCCTGCGTCGCGTCGGGGACCAGCAGGAACTCATCTTCTAAGAGGGCGGTGCCGCAGAACGACGTTTCGAGCGGCGTGGAGTCGACGCCGAGCCCGACCTCAGCCTTGAACCATTGCCGGCCGTCAGCGATGAGGTTTACCACCGCGATGGGCGTGTCACACACCTCCGACGCAAGGACCGCCAAGTCGTCGAAACCTTGCTCGCGCGCAGTGTCCAGCACCCGATAGCGCGCCAACGCCGCAAGGCGACGATCCTCATCAAGAGCGGGGCGAACCGGTGTCATCGCGCCATCCTAACTGGCGAGTGCTCCAGCGACCAGTTCGGATCGCGGAAACACGGATCTAACTCCGTCCGGATCGAACTCGCCAGCGTCAATCCAAGCGGTGCTGTTCCCCCATGGCAACGACGGATCGTCCTGCGACGAAGCTAGTTCATGCTTCAGCGGACACGACGCACACCGGTCCGACAGGAGCTTTTCGTGATGGTCAAGTTGAAGCCGCTGCGCGAGCAGGTGATCGTTGTTACCGGCGCCACCAGCGGCAATGGGCTCGCGATCGCCGAGGAGGCTGTGGCGCGGGGCGCGGCGGTGGTGATGGCCGCTCGCAACACCGACGCACTCGAGGCGATCCGCGCCGATCTCGCCGCGCGGGGTCGCAGGGTCGCCGTCTGCACCGCCGATATTGCAGTGGACGCGGACGTGCGGAGGATTGCCGATGTCGCAATATCGTCCTTCGGGGGGTTCGATAGCTGGATCAACAACGCCGCCGCTGCGACCTATGGCACGCTCGAGCAGGTGCCGGTCGCCGATCATCGCCATGTGTTCGACGTGAACTATTTTGGTGTGCTCGCCGGCTCACTTGTGGCCGCCAACCATCTCCGAAGTCGAGGAGGGGCGATCATCAACATCGGTTCAATTCTCAGCGAGCGTGCGATCTTGGAGCAGGGGCCCTATTGCGCTACCAAGCATGCCGTACAGGCGCTTACCGACACGCTTCGTATGGAGCTGGAGCGCGACGGCGCGCCGATCTCGGTAACGCTGATCAAGCCATCGGCGATCGATACGCTGTTCCCCGAACACGCGCGGAACTTCATGGAGGCGCCGCCACGCCTGCCACCCCCGCTCTATACGCCGGGGGTCGTCGCCGACGCGGTGCTGTTTGCCTGCACGACGCCACGGCGTGAGCTGTACGTTGGCGGCGGCGGCTGGCTGGCGGCGAAGTTGGCGGGGCTCGCGCCTCGACTAACAGACTTCATGATGGAGGCGGGCGGCGTGGCCGTACAGCAGAAGCCCGGTGACGCGGGCGACCCCGCACGTCGCGACAACCTCTACGAGCCGCGCGCGGATGGCGCTCGCCGCGGCTCGCAGCACGTCTACGCGCGCAATAGCAGCCTGCTCGTCCAGGCGCAGAAGTTGCCCGGCGGGCTTGCCACCGCGGCGCTGGTCGGGCTGGGCGCGCTGGTCATGGCCGGTCGTGCAGTACGACCGCGCCCCCGGGGCTGACCTATAACAAGGTGAACGGCGGCGGCGTTTCTGGCACAGGTCACGCCAGCAGGCTTCATCGAAATGGTTCAGGCTTCGGTGCCCTCGCCGAATACCCAACGGTCCGACGAGATGGGCGCAGTTGCCCACCCGGACGGTTAACGCTTGTGTAAGACATCTTTGACAAGATCGCAGGACCTGGGACGGGCTCCTTCTCTTGAACCGATCTCGTGCGGGATAGCGTGTTGTTCGCTGGATAAGGGCGGGGGTCCAGATACGGCGGAGAGACGAGTGGAAGCGTTAGGTTTCAAGCGGGTGCTGATCGTTGAGGACGAGCCCATGATCGCCATGCTCCTCGAGGACATGATCGATGAGATGGGGGCCGAAGTGGCTGGCGTCGCCTCAAGCCTCGATGAGGCGCAATGCGCGGCGCTCGGAAGCGATGTCGACGTGGCTGTCCTCGACATCAACTTGCGAGGTCAGATGAGCTATCCGGCTGCGCAGACGCTAAGCGACCGAGGCATTCCCTTTATCTTCGTTACCGGCTTTGCACGCGACGCAATCCCGCCGACGCTCGGGCATGTGCCTGTGCTACCCAAACCCTACTGCCTGGCCGACATCGCATTTGGGCTTACGCGCGCGCTGACGGCGCCGAACCGGGCGAGGCAGGCTGTGTCGTAGCCTAAACAGCCTGGGTCGGCTCTGCCCTAATTGAGATAGGCGGAATCGAAACCCGACACGGCGCATAGTCGGTCAGGATCGAGAATAGTCATGCGGTGACCGTGCTGCTTGATAAGCCCTTCTTCGCGCAGCCGCCGCAAGGTCCGGTTCACATGAACTGCCGTTAGCCCAAGACCATCCGCAATTTCCTCTTGCGTCAGCGGCAATTCGAATTCGCCGTCGCGCGCATGATTGATCCGCTCCAGGCGACGATGTAGCTCGCACAGCAGGTGAGCCGTCCTCGTGTACGCGTCTCGCCGTCCGAGATTGACCATCCAGGATCGGGCAAGTGCTTCTTCGACCAGGCTGGACCAGGCGAGTGCCGCGCGCAGGGTGGGTCGGTCGTGGAGAGCTTCGGCAATCCCCTCGCACGACATGATCGCAACCGTCGCCGGCGTGATAGCCATTAGGTTGTGGTCCGCAGCGCGGCGAACCGACGCGCACGTTCCGCAAAGATCCCCTGGCATATGGTAGGATGTGAACTGGCGGGAGCCATCGCGCAGCGTCTTGCTCCGGCCCAACCAGCCCTCCAGCACCAGAAGGACATGTTCCGGCTTGTCGCCTTCCCGGTAAATGTCCCGGCGACCGGGGACGCTACGTTGCTCGAGGCACAGATCGTCGATCGTCTTTCGATGATCCTCGTCGAGAAAGACGTGTGTCGAAAGCTTGGAATATAGAGGATTGCTGGTCTGTTTCACGTCGCTGAACTCAGAGCATGATCTCCACTCAGGCGATCTTCCGGTAGACCGTCAAGCTCAGGCTAGTGCAAAAGCGTTCCTGAGGCCACCGCTGCGCCCAGGTACCGACACACCGCCCCAAGACCTGCGCACCTATGACCGTACGTGCCTGAAGCTGGGCGAACGTCACAACAGGCGGCCAAATGCCGGCTCTCGCGGCGGCCCGGATCTTAGAACCGCTTGCGCAACCGAGACACGCTCGTGGCGGCAGAGTGTGCGGGGTCCGCAACCGCGCATTCGTCTTCCAGCTGCGAGCGGATGGCCTCGATTTCGCGATCGGTCCGGTGCTCGATCCCAATGAATTCGTTCCGCGCATCGGTGAGCGCGCGAATGACCTCGTCCAACTTCGCCTGCATGGCCGCGGCATCGCGGTTCTGCGAATTCTGGATCAGGAAAACCATGATGAAGGTCACGATCGTTGTGGCTGTGTTGACCACCAGCTGCCAGGTGTCGGAGAAGTGGAACACCGGCCCGCTCAGCAGCCAGACAACGATCAGGCCAGCCGCGACGACGAAGGCAAGCGGCTGTCCGGCGAATTGCGCGGTGCGACCCGCCAGCTTGGTGAATATCTTGTCGAGCATGGTTGCGCCTTCTTCGAGACAATGCAGCGTCGCACGCACGCTAAGCAGCGGCGCGAGTGCGGAGCGGATGAGTGTAGGCGCTTGCTAGCGTTTCGCGCGAAAGACCAGCAGCAGCGCGTAGCCGCACAGCAGCGCAAGGCCGAACCAGGTCAGCGCGTAGACCAGATGGTTGTTAGGGAAGGAGATCACGGTCAGCCCGCCGAGCGGCCACCCGCCAGGGTTGGGGCTGGCGTCGGCGTCGATGAAGTACGGAGCGACAGAGGTAAGGCCCTGCGCTCGGGCAATGGCCGCAACGTCACGAGAGTACCAGCGATCCTGCTCAGGCCGGTTTGGCCGCAGGACCCGTCCGCCCGGCTCTGTGAGCCGCAGAAGCCCGGTGATTACGACAGGCTCGGCAGGCAGCGCCTGCGCCCTTGTGGTGCGGTTTGCCCGCTCAGGAGGAACGAAACCCCGATTAACGAGGATGAGCGTCCCGTCGGCGACCCGCAGAGGGGTCAGCACCCAATAACCGTTGCCCTGTTCAGTGACGGCCTCAACGAGGGTCTCGCGAGCGTGCACGAACCGGCCGGTGACGGTCACGTGGCGGTATTGCCACTCCGCTGCTGGCCCCCTCCGGAGCCACTCGTTCGCGGAGGGCGCTACCGCTGGCGGCGCATGGATCCGTTCGTCCACCGCCGCGATCAACGCCAGCTTCCAGGTGCGCCGTTCGATCTGCCAGACGCCAAGCGCGGTGAACAGCAGCACACCGGCGAGCGCCAGCCCGATCAGAAGCAGCCGCTTCATCGTGGACCGGCGCCCTTGCTACCGGCGCAGGCCGGTCAGCGAACCGGGCCCATGTGCGCACCGGGCATCGGCATCATGTTCGTGTTGAGGTGGAACATGACCCAGATCGACCCGCCGATCGTGATCACGACGATCACCGCCGTGAAGAGGAAAGCCAGCAGCGTCCAGCCGCCCTCCGAGCGCGTGTCGAGGTGCAGGAAGCAGATCACGTGAACGCCAATCTGAACGATCGCGAGCCCGAAGATCACCGCAGCAATCCAGCCGGGTGCGGGTCCTGACTGCGACATCACCAGCCAGAAGGGTACGACCGTGAGCACGATCGCGAGCAGCGATCCAACGCGATAGCCAAGCCGGCTGCCGTGCCCGTGCGTGTCGCCGTGTGCGTGCAGCGCGGCGTCATAGGGTTCGGTGCTCAACGGATCACTCCATACAGATAGACGAAGGTGAAGACCCCGATCCAGATGATGTCGAGGAAGTGCCAGAACATGCTGAGGCAGATCAGCCGCCGCTTCATCGGATGAATGAGCCCGTGCTGCCCGAGCTGAATCAGCGAAGCAGCAATCCAGATGAGGCCTACCGTCACGTGCGCCCCGTGGGTGCCCACGAGCGTGAAGAAGGCGGAGAGGAAGGCGCTGCGCTGCGGCCCCGCACCTTCGGCGATCAGATGCGAGAACTCGTAAAGCTCGACACCGACGAATGCCAGGCCAAGCAGACCGGTGATCGCCAGCCAGAAGCGGGTCGGCCCGACCCGGCCGGCCTCCATGTGCGGCATGGCCTCGCCAAAGGTGATCGAGGAGGCGAGCAGGAAGGCGGTGTTGAGCGCAACGAGCTTGAGGTCAAAGATCTCGCGCGGCACGGGGCCGCCCGCATAGCTGGTGCTTACCACGCCGAACATCGCGAACAGCGAGGCAAAGATGAGCGCATCGCTCATCAGATAGATCCAGAACCCGAGCACGGTGGCGCCGTTGCCGCCGTGGTCGTGGTCCTCCTCTTCGGCGAGATGCCAGGTAGTGCCCGCCTCACGGGCGTCGATTGCGTGATCGGTCATGTCAGGCTCCAGCGGCCAGCAGCTGCCGCCGCTTGCTTTCCGTCCGCGTCACCTCATCCGCCGGGATGAAATAATCGCGTTTGAAGTTGAAGGTGTGGCCGACGGCGACCGCCAGCAGGCCGACAAAGCTCAGGGCGGCGAGCCACCACATGTACCAGACCATGCCGAAGCCGAGGACGAGCGCGAGACCGGCGAGGATCACGCCGCTGCCGGTATTGCGCGGCATGTGGATGGGACGGAAGCCCCCGTCCGGCCGCTCATAACCGCGCGCCTTCATATCGTACCAGGCGTCAAGATCGTGGACGACGGGCGTGATCGCGAAGTTGTACGCCGGAGGAGGCGAGCTGGTCGACCATTCGAGCGTGCGGCCGTTCCACGGATCGCCCGTCGTGTCGGCGAGCTGCTTGCGCTTCACGAAGCCCATGACGATGCTCATCACGAAGCCGAGGATACCGACCAGGATGATGAGAGCGCCGATCGCCGCAATGATGAAATAGGGCTGGATGCTCGTGTCATCGAAGTGATGAACACGCCGTGGCTCGCCCATCAGACCAACGACGTAAATCGGAGTCCAGGCGACCCAGTAGCCGATCACCCATCCCCAGAAGGCCACCTTGCCCCAGAACTCGTCGAGCTTGAAGCCGAACGCCTTGGGGAACCAGTAGGTCATGCCCGCGAACAGCGCGAAGACGACGCCGCCGATGATGACATTGTGGAAGTGGGCCACCAGGAACAGCGAGTTGTGGAACACGAAGTCGGCTGGGGGAATGGCGAGCAGCACCCCCGTCATACCTCCGACTGTGAAGGTCAGCATGAAGGCGACGACCCACATCATCGGCAGCTCGAACCGGATGTCGCCCTTGTACATGGTGAACAGCCAGTTGAAGATCTTCGCGCCTGTCGGGATCGAGATCACCATGGTGGCGATACCGAAGAACGAGTTCACGGTCGGGCCAGCGCCCATGGTGAAGAAGTGGTGCAGCCAGACGAGATATGAGAGGATGGTGATGACGACGGTCGCGTAAACCATCGACGAGTAACCGAAGAGTGGCTTGCCCGAGAAGGTTGCGGTGATCTCCGAGTAGATACCGAAGGCGGGCAGGACCAGGACATAGACCTCCGGGTGACCCCAGATCCACACCATGTTCCAGTACATCATCGGCGCGCCGCCGAGCTCGTTGGTGAAGAAGTTGGTGCCGACATAGCGGTCGAGCAGGAGGAGGAAGAAGGCGGCGGTGAGCGCCGGGAAGATGGCGATCGCCAGTACGTTCGAGCAGAGCGCGGTCCAGCAGAACACCGGCATTTTCATCATCGTCATGCCGGGTGCGCGCATCTTGATGATGGTCGCAACCATGTTGATGGCGGACAATGTCGTACCCACGCCCGCTATCTGGAGCGACCATAGATAATAGTCGACGCCGGTATCAGGGCTGTAGGCGAGCTCAGCAAGCGGGGCGTACGACAGCCAACCTGTTCGCGCGAATTCGCCGACAAACAACGAGATCATCACCAGCACCGCGCCTGCCGCCGTCAGCCAGAAGCTGAAATTGTTGAGGAACGGGAAGGCGACGTCGCGCGCACCGATCTGGAGCGGCATGACGAAGTTGATGATGCCGACCACCAGCGGGATCGCCACGAAGAAGATCATGATCGTCCCGTGCGCGGTGAAGATCTGATCATAATGATGCGCAGGCAGGAACCCCTGGTTCGCCCCGAACGCGACCGCCTGCTGCGCGCGCATCATCAGCGCATCCGAGAAGCCCCGGAGCAGCATGATAATGCCGAGAATGATGTACATGATGCCGATCTTCTTGTGATCGACGCTCGTGAACCACTCGCTCCAGAGATACCCCCAGAGGCGATAGCGGGTAATAGCTCCGACAATCCCGAGCCCCAGCAGGGACACGACGATAAAGGTGCCGAAGAGGATCGGCTCGTGAAAGGGAAAGGATTCCCAGGTCAGCCGACCAAAGACGGTTTTCAGCATGGAATCAGTCATCGTGGTTCCGTTCGCGGGGGTCAGGCCCGCTCGGCGCGGGCGGCGCCGGGGACGTTGAATGGGAAGACGGCAGACAGGTCGCGGTTGCGCTGGTCACCGGGTTTGCGCTGACCGGGCGGGTCCGGTTGCGCGGGCTTGGTCACGTTCGGACCAGTGCCCTTGTCCTCGGGAGCCTTCTGCAGTGCAGGTGTCGGCTTCTCGCCCATGATCGGTGCCGCAGCGCGGCCGGGAGCCATGCCGGCGCCCATGCGAGGATCATTCGGGTTGCCGCCGCCGCGCGCCATGTCGCGGGCCATGACATCGACCATGCAGGGCTTGCCGGGCTCAACGCAGCGATTGACGATGCGATCGAACAAGCCAGCCTGCACCGAGGCGAAGTGCATGACCGGGACCTTTTCGCTCGGCTTGGCCAGATCGATGTAGTTGGCCGTCTGGAGCGCGCCG
>NZ_JBDFMC010000006.1:0-57040 GCF_047238005.1 Sphingomonas phoenicis
GCAGTGCGACGGTTCCACCGCTCGAAACAGTGAGTTGGTCGAAGCTCAGTCCCGGTTCGTTAAAAACCGCAATCCGCAATATGTCACGCGGACCAATCCGATATTCTTCCAGATTCTGGGTAGTCACCGGCGTAATGGCGCTGGCGACGGGTAGTGCGTCGGCCCCGGTCGGAAGATCGCTGCGGCCGGCGCAGGCGGAAAGAAGGACGGCTACACTCGCCGCCAGAACGCACCGGTAAAGCACTTTTTCGTCCCTTGCGAATGACCAAGCCGGCACCGCCACCTCGTTGCCCCGGGCTAGCAGGAGCGATTGCAGCAACTCAAGCCCGCTGTTTCGGCCGGCTTAGACCGGTTGAAGCGGTCACGTCGGCGCGGATGACGAGCACAAGAGCCAGTGCCAGCAGCGGCAATGCCGCCGGACGGCGCAGCGGATAATCGACTCCACTGTGAAACGCAACGAGGACGATGATCAGGGCTCCACAAGCGAGTGGCAGGCGATGCAGGCGTGCGGTCGGGTCGCGCCATAGATGCGCGCCCCGCCAGAGGCAGCTCGCGATCAGCAGGACAAGCAGGGCCACGCCTGCAATGCCGGCTTCCAGCAACAATTGCGGGTACTCATTATGAAGCTGGTTAACGTAAGTGGGTTTGACCAGCGCCAACGGCTCGTTGGCGGCGTAGAGCGTGCTGAAGCTGCCGATCCCTGATCCCCAAAGCCAATAGTGCCGGATCAGCGGCCAACTGCTCCACAGAAATTGCCAGCGCAGGTCCTGGTCGACGTCGTTGAAGCGGCTGAACACCGTTTCGAAGGCCGACGTGGTGCTGACCACTACGGTCGCTACGATGACCAGTGCGGCGATACCGAGGACGTATATCGGTCTTACCCGGCGCACATAGAGGCTGCCCAACACCAGCAGCGCCATGAGCCCCAGTCCCAACCCGGCGCGGCTGTTGGTGGTGACGATCGCGATGAGGACGACGCCGGCGTACAGGGCGAGCCAGGTACGCGCACCCTTTGGATGATGCCTGGCGCCCAGCGCATAGGCGGCAACCGGCAGTGACGCGGCGAGCGCAAAGGCGGCGTGGTTCTTGTTGGCGAAGAATCCCAGGAACGCCCCCTTGTCGGACGCTGCATAGAAGAGCAGCGCTTGCCCTCCCGTCGATACCTGTACCAGCCCGATCAGCACATTGACCGCAACGATGGCCAGGATCAGCCAAGCGATACGGCGCAGATCGGGGACAGACAGTTCCAGTAGAAATGCTACCAGTGCGACAAAGGCGATGGCGATCACCGCCGCCCCGGCGGTAGCAAGCGGCGTGACGCTGAGTGGTTGCCAGGTATTCGATAGGCCTGCGACGTCAAGGACGCGAAGCCGAACCACCTGTCCGGGCAATGAATGCCACAGATCCGGAGGCATCGGCACGAGTTGAGCGAGGGGGAGCAGCGCGATGCCGACCAGCCCCACCCTGAGCCCCAGTGGCTGTTCCTGCCAGTGACTGCCGTCGCCGACAAAGGGTAGACCGGCGATCAGGATCAACGCCGAAACGGCAATCAGCACCGTCACCGCCAGGCCGGGTATCGGGCCACCAAATACCATCATGAGCAGGATGGCCTGTGTGGCGGCAATCAGATTCCAGCTAATCCTGCCGGCGCTGCCGATCGACGGACCGGGACGTGCGCGCGTTCGAGTACGCCTGTGCTTGCCCCACATCTTCATCAACGCTCGATATCCATCCGCACTGGCCGCCAGTCACCGGCAGCGTGACGCCACCCGATTACAGGGCGTTGCCCGATTCTACCCGCCTCCGGCTGGAGGTTCACGCTCCACGCGCCCGTGGTTCCCCCAACAGTGGGCGCACCCCAGCCGCTGATCCGTCCGCCGACACGTCCGCCATCATCGGCGCGCGCATCGTGGACTGCCCCACGTACTGTCAGATCGCCGGTGACGGTTCCGGCGAGCCGGAAACCGGCCCGCTCCAATACAACATTGCCGATGATTTGCGAGGTCGCATCCACCGTGACCATCTGGTCGGTACAGGTCAGGGTTCCGTCACGGGGTACCAGCTGACTCGCTTGATGAAGGTGAAGTGCCCGCAATCGACCGTCATTGCCGGTTATCGCCGCCGCTTCCACGCGCGATGCGGAGAGGATCAGTTCTCCCTGGATCGCTCCGGGTTGCGCCACCAGCTCGGCGATGGTGCAGCCGGTCGCGGTGGCGCGCACCTCGTTCGGCATGAAGCCGATCTCCATTCGGCTGACCCGGCAGCCGAACAGGTTCCATCCCCCGCCCATGCCCATCACGGAAATCGTACCGCCTATGACGTTGACCGTTCCGTTCTGCCCGGCTGCCGGCTGCAGCGTGGCGCCAGGATTTTGAAGGTTCACCACCCCGCCGCCGGCATTGACGGACACAGGTACTCCTTCCGCACGCAGATTGCGGAAGTCGGCCTGATTGCTGACGATCAGGGCAGTCGCCTCGGCGGGATTATGCGCCGTCAGGCGTACCGAGTCATAGGTGCACGAGCCGCCCATCATCCAGGTAGGCACACCCTTGCGGGCCAGTGCACGTTCCGAGTGGATCTTGACGAAGCTGCAGGACAGGACACCCGGGTCGATCCAGATCGCTCCCCCGATCGGCTGCTCCACCTGAACACGCAGCCAGCTGGTTTCGTTGCAGGTTCGCTCCGCATCGCCCGCGACGATGAAGGCGTGGGTTCCATCCACGCCGCATCGTTCGACACTGATCGACAGGAAGGTCGAATCCCAGCATTGCGCATGCCGAACGCCGAAGCCGGCCAGATTGTTGACGCGTGCCATACGGACAGTCGACATGCCCATGGTGTCGCGGTCGGTGCCAAAGGCAATGCCGTTGATGCGCGGCCGGCGATCACGCTCGAGTTTGCCATCCTCGGTGATATCGGCGTGTCCTTCCCCCGTCACGGTGACGCAGAAATCCGCGACGCTCCCGATCACCGTCAATGCCGTGTAGCCGGATCCGGCCGCGACGAAGCCGGGCGCATCGGCAGCGCCATAGCTTGCGGGATCAAAAACAATGCCCACGCCGCGGCTGGTAAGCGGCCCGGTGATGCGGACGCACAACGATCCGAACCAGGCGATCCGGCCCCCATGGGCGGCACAATGATCAAGGAATGCCTGGGCCGCCGCTGTATCGTCGGTTCGTCCGTCACCGGTCACACCGTGAGCACGGGCGTCAAGCGGCAGGCCCTCGACAACCGCTGCAAGGCTGCCGCGTTTGGTGCCGACCCCCTCCGCACCGGTCGGCCGGGCAAGCTCAGCGAACGAGGCGAGCGTTCGTCCATTCGGCATCGTCATCGCTGCGGCGGGACTATCCCCCACCAGCGGCAATGCCAGCCCGATCCCTGCCGTCTCCAACATGGCGCGACGGCTGAGCAGATCGGTTCTGTCGCTGGTCATGGATCATGCCTCGCGTACGGAGAGCCGGATGCGGCGCATGGCGCGCCATGCGGGATTACGGCTCAAAAGGCAAACTAGACGCGTGTCGGCAGCGGGCGCCGCACCGCCCGTGTGACATGAACTATGCCCGATCGGCCTTTGCCAGCACGGCGTAGAACTCCTGTTCGCCGACGCGGGTGTCATGCACCACCACGGGGCGCAGCGGGCTTCGGCCGGTGCCGTGAAGGGCCGTCATCACCGACATGAAGCCCGCCGGGGTGAACTTGGATGCGTGAATGTCCCGATATTCTCCGCTGCGATATCGGTGCAGGTCTTCATCGAGCAGGCGCTGGGCTGCCTCTCCGCTGGTGATGGGTTGCCCATGGAGGCCAAGCCAGTGCTTCAACGCCGAGCTGTGTGCCATGGAGAAATGCACATGCTCGATCGCCTGCTCGACCCGTCGTGCCGGCCCATGGTCAGCCGCTTCGAGCACGTCGGCAAGATCGGTTTCCGCTGCGAAATGGTCGAAGCAGTAGCGCTTGTCGGGAACGATTATGCAATAAAGCCCGCCGTCGTGCATGAGCCTGGCGACATCGGCCAGATGCCGCACCAGATCATGCTGATGCTCGATCACATGCGAGCTGAAGACCTGATCGAAGCTGGTCTTGATCACCGTCAGGTCGCCCGTAGGCGATACATGGTCGATCCTGGGGCAGCCGGCCGGATCGCGGCCTTCCTGGATCGCACGCTGCCGCAATCCATCTTGGTCAAGGACATCGAAATAGGCTACGCCGGCCCCGCGCATCAAGGGCGCGTCGAACGGCCCCAGTTCCAGAATAGACGACGCAGCGGGGATGCTGGCCAGAAACGCTGCCCGCGTGATCGGCGGTGCCAGTCCGGCGCGTCGTCGCCGATCGGCGACGAGTGACGAAACAACCGATGCAGATGCAGAGATCAGGCCCCGTTTCACTGTCGATACAGCCATGATGCCCGCTTCCTTCCGATCTCTTCGAACAGCCGCCTGCTATCGCCAGGGAGCATTCAGGACAATGGCCGCTGGGGGCACGGGCCGGTGTATCCGCTCTGGCCGATTATTGTGGCGCGTTGCATCGCGCCGCCTCGATCGCATCCAAGATCCGCTCTACCTGCGCATCTTCCAGATCGGGATAGATCGGCAGGCACAGGATGCGTGCCGCGGCATCGTTGGCAACCGGTAGGTTACCGGGATCTGCGGAGGGCATGGCACGGTACATCGGCAGGTTGGAGATCAGGGGGAAGAAGTAACGCCGGCTATAGATGCCCTGGCTCTTCAGATGCTCGTACAGCCCATCGCGCGACAAAGGAAAATCTTTACCAACCAGCAGTGGGAAATAGCTGTAATTGGACTCTACGCCCATCGGAATTTCGAGCGGTGTGATTCCTTCCGTGCCGGCCAGCCCGGCACGGTAGAGCTGGTCGACCCGTGCTCGCTCGTGCCGAACGTGGGCGAAATGCTTGAGCTGGATCAAGCCCATCGCAGCATTTAGCTCGCTCATCTTGGCATTGGTGCCGACTGTCGGGATCGTCTCTTCGTCGGCAATCCCGAAATTCTTCTGCCGATCAACCGCCAGCTTGGCGGCTGCGCTGCTGGTGGTCACCGCACCTCCTTCAAAGGTGTTGAAGGCTTTGGTCGCGTGAAAGCTGATGCAGGAATAATCACCGTGCACGAATACGCTTTGTCCGTTCAGCCGGACGCCGAAGGCGTGGGCAGCGTCGTAGATCACGGTCAGGCCATGACGTCGGGCGATAGCCTCAATAGCGGCCACGTCGCACGGATTGCCGTAGCAGTGGACACCCAGGATCGCGCTGGTACGCGGCGTGATCGCCGCCTCAATCGCGGCCGGGTCGATGTTGAGATCACCCGGCCGGACGTCGGCGAAGACGGGTGTCAGCTTCTCCAGAACGACCGAATGGGTTGTTGCGACGAACGAATAGGGTGTCGTGACGATCTCCCCTTCCAGCTTCGCGGCCTCCATCGCAACGGTGAGCGCCAGCGCGCCGTTGCTGGTGAGCGAGACGCAAGGAACCTCGAGAAAACTCGCTAGGCGCGCTTCCAGATCTTGGTGAAGCGGACCTGAGTTGGTGAGGATCCGACGCTCCCAGATGGTCTCCAGCAGCGGCAGGAACTCCGCCAGTGGCGGCAGATAGGGCCGCGTCACATAGATGGGGTCGTTCACGGGGTCTCCAGAAAGTACGGATGGCGGGTCGAGGTCGCTCGGCTACTGTCGTCCTAGCGCTTGCGCTCCTAACCAATTGCTTGCGTACCTAGTCTCTCACTTGGCGAATCGCCAGTTCCGTTGATCCCTTCGTAGGTCGACGATGTGACGAGCCGGCGCTGGGCGGGGCGGCTGCCACCGATCGCCTGTCTATCGAGTGTCTGATCCATGCCGGGGCTTCCTGGCGATCCTGCCTCCTGCTAGGCTGGTCCGCCTGACGCAGGATGGCCGTCCTGCAACGCGGCCACGCTGTTCGGGTGTGGTCTGGCCGCCTTGACGGGTGGCCATGCATTGCCTGTGGATATCTGGTCGCCCATGAAGTTCGTGATCGTTACCTCCTCCTTCGACGATCGCAGCGGGGGTGTTGTCGTCCTTCACTTGCTTGCCCAGCGTCTCGCCGATCTGGGCGCAACCGCGCTGCTCTGGCCCGATAATCGCCCCCGGCTGCAATATTGGCGTAACTGGACCAATCCGCGTCGCTATGTCAGCTGGCTGCTGTACCATCTCGCTCCGCACCGTCGTGCGTTCGATTGCGGTCCGTTCGACACCAAGCTTGCCAGCATCGAAGACGTCAATGACGAGACTGTGGTCGTCTATCCGGAAACAGTGAACGGCAATCCGCTTCGCGCGCGCCATGTCGCCCGATGGTTTCTGCACAAGCCCGGATTTCATACCAAGCATTTGAACTACGGACAGGACGATCTGTTCTTCTACTATCAGGAGGCGTTCTACAATCCGGAACTTGGCGACTACAAGGACAATCGACTTGCGATAACATGGTGGAACCAGGAGTATCGCCAATTCAACTATGGAGACAGAGAGGGGTCATGCTACCTCATTCGAAAAGGTACCGATATTCCGCTGGTGCATGATCTACGGGGTTCGATCCTCATTGATCCGTTATCGCATCGGCAAAAGGCAGAGGCATTCAATCGGACCAAGTATTTCTACACCTACGATCCCTATACCCTGTACGCGCGTTATGCGGCGCTATGCGGTTGCATCCCCATTGTTGTCCCGCGTTCCGGAATGACGCGCGAGCAATGGGTTCCCTACGAAGAGGAACGCTACGGGCTGGCCTATGGCGAGGAGGATATCGGCTGGGCGGTCGATACCCGCGATCTCCTGCTCCGGCAGATTACGCTGGAATTGGACATGGAAGCTGCGATGGTACGATCGTTCATCGAGAAATGCCGGGCGGAGTTCTTTGCACCCACAGTCGGATAGAGCCTAGGCGGCCCGGTCGGCGCAATGTTCCAGAAAATCAAGCTGTGACGCGATCAGTGCCGGACCTTCCCGGCATGCCTCGTACAAATGCCCGCCGCTCGCAAGAAGGCCGGCATCTACGTAGGGAGCCCGAACGATCGCGGCCGCCATGCGAACTACTGCAGTGTGGCCGCTTTCCCAGATCCGGTCATGCTCGGCTAGCCTGAGATGGACCGGCACATCGATCGACCGCGCCACGGCCGGCCACTGTCCGGGCCATTTGTCAACGATCTCGGCGATCTCCGCGATGATCCAGGGTTCGGTCGCGGCACGTAGTGAGGCCAGCGCCTTCCAGTCAAGCGTGCGATCCGGATCATGGAACAGCGCCTCGGCAAACGCGGCCGGAGGCGTAAACCGGATGACATCGTCGGGCAGCGACATGGCTGTGATCCACGCTGGTGACGTGGTGCCGATGCCCGATACCGCGGCACCCAATAGCGGCCAATCGCCTCGCTCGGCAGCTAGCCGCAGAGCGATCGCGCCTCCGATCGAATGACCGATCAGGGCAATGCCGCGTTCACCCTGTTCCCCCAGCATCGTACGGACTTCGTCGATGAAGGTGCGGATGAAGGTAATCGAGCCGGCGATCGGGTTCGTCGCAGGCAGCAACGGGGTACCGCCATGACCGGGCCGATCGATCAGGAGCACGCAGAAGCCTCGTGCCGCCGCCATGTCGGACAAGGATCGACCCTTCATCTGGAAATACCGACCATTGCTGCCGCCGCCATGGATACAGACCAGCAGCGGCAGATCACACGCGTCGCGTGGACGGATCAGGCGGCCTGACACGGTTCCATCCCGGGCACGGACATGGGTCACGCTGCTATCGGCCGACATCACTCTTCCTCTCGTTCGGTGCGAGCGCTTCGTTGGTCGGCAAGAGGAATTTGGACAAGGGGAGTTCCGGCCTGCTACAGTCATTCTCCTGACAATTTTCCTTGAAGGCCGATGATTTCCGCTAATCAGTCTGAAGGGCGAGCAGTGGGCGCGCGTATCGCGGCGATCGCGACGCATCTGCCCGATCGTGTCCTGTCGAATGAACAGCTTGCCGATCTTTACCCGGCATGGCCGGCGGACAAGATCCTGGACAAGACCGGCATCCGGGAACGCCGCGTCGCGGCCGAGCACGAGACGGCCGGCGATCTGGCCTTTCATGCCGCACATAAGCTGTTTGCCGCCGGGGACTACGCCCGCGAGGACGTCGATTTTCTTATCCTCTGCACCCAGGCGCCCGATTATTTGCTGCCGACTACGGCTTGTCTGCTTCAGGACCGGCTCGGCCTGGATCGTCGCGTCGGCGCGCTCGACGTCAATCTGGGCTGTTCGGGCTTTGTCTACGGCCTGGCCCTGGCAGCCGGGTTGATCGCGGCGGGAGCGGCGCGCCAGGTGCTGCTGCTTACCGCCGATACCTATTCCAAATTCATCCACGAGGGCGACAAAAGCGTCCGCACTCTATTCGGCGACGGTGCCGCTGCGACGCTGATCGTGGCGAGCGACGAGGCGACGATCGGTCCCTTCGTGTTTGGCACCGACGGGTCGGGCGGCAAGGACCTGATCGTCGAGGCGGGCGGTTTCCGCACGCCGCGCGATCCGGAAACCGCCCGAGCGACAGCGGACGCACAGGGTAATGTCCGCTCGCGCGAGCATCTGTTCATGCATGGTGCCAACGTCATGAACTTTTCATTGCGCGAAGTACCGCGTACCTTTGCTCGACTGCTGGAAGCGAGCGGCGTCGACAAGGCCGATATCGACCATGTCGTCCTGCATCAGGCCAACAAGTTCATGTTGGATGCCCTGCAGCGCAAGCTCGGGCTTGCCGACGACAGGCTGCCCCGCTGCTACGAGCATGTCGGCAACACCGTGTCGTCCACCATCCCCTTCGTGCTGGCAAACCTGCGGCAAAACGGGCAAATGGCGCCCGGCAGCCGCTTGGCGGTGATCGGTTTCGGTGTCGGACTGTCGTGGGCGGGAGCCTCGATCGTCTGCTAAAGCTCTTGAAAGGATAGTATGTGAGTACGTTTTACGAGGAACTGGCCGAAATCCTGGAGATCGAACCGGATCAGGTCACGTCCGACCTGCGGCTGGAGGATACGTCGTGGGATTCACTGGCGGTAGTCTCCACCATCGCCCTGATCGACGAGCAGTTCGATGAATTGGTCAGTGCCGACGCCCTGACCTCGTGCGAGACGGTTGGCGACATTGATCGTCTGATCGCGGCACGCCGAGAGGCCTGAGCCGTGTCCAGCGGGCAGGTCGCGCACACGTCGGGATCGCGGATTGTCGGAGTGGTCTCGTGCGTGCCGTCCCGCCGCATCGAGAACGAACATTTCCTGGAACGGTTCGGGAACAAGGTTCACGATGTCGTGAAGATGACGGGTGTCAAAACCCGTCATTGGGTTGATGACGGCGTCACCACGTCCGACCTGTGCGCAGCTGCGGCCGAACGGCTGCTTGATAGCTTGGGATGGGAACGCGACAGCGTCGACGGCATCATCTTCGTCTCGCAGACCCCGGACTACCGGCTGCCGGCAACGTCGTGCGTGCTGCAGGACCGGCTGGGTCTGCGCACCGGCATTCTGGCATTCGACGTGTCGCTGGGCTGCTCTGGCTATCCCTATAGCGTGTGGATGGCGATGATGATGGTCCAGACCGGGGCGGCCAGGCGGATCCTGCTCGCCGTTGGCGATACCAGCAGTATCATGAACGACTCCGACGATCGTGGCACCGCGCTGCTTTTCGGCGACGCCGGAACCGTGACTGCGGTTGAGGCAACGACGTCGGGCGCCGATCCTGCCTGGTTCATTCTGGGAACGGATGGTCAGGGTGCCGACAACCTCATCGTACCCGAAGGAGCTTTCCGCAAGCGCGAGGCGACCGGCAAGCTCGAGGGGCGCCAGCTCGACAAGCTGTTTATGGATGGCGGGGAAGTGTTCAACTTCACTCTCAAGGCGGTGCCGTCGCTGGTCAGGGACACGATGGCGGCTGCCGGCAACGATGTCGACGACTACGACATGTTCCTGCTCCACCAGGCGAACGCATTCATGATCCGCCATCTGGCCAAGAAGGCAAAGCTTCCGCCCGAGAAGGTTCCGATCAACATCGATCGCTACGGCAATACCAGCAGCGCGACCCTGCCGCTCCTGATGACGACCGACGTGGCGAATGCCCTGATCACCGGCGACCGGCAGGTCGCGATGTTCGGCTTTGGCGTGGGCTACTCCTGGGCCGCTGCATCGATGCGGATCGGGCCGCTCGGCTGCTGCGAGACGATCACGCTATGATCTTCGCGCGCGACGCGTTCGAGGGGCGTCACTTCCTCGTGACCGGGGCCTCGTCGGGACTGGGGCAGCATACCGCGATCCGGCTGGCGGAAGCGGGAGCGCGCGTGGCGCTGGTTGGCCGCAGCCCGGAACGGCTCGCCACAACTGTCGCCTCTCTCGCCGGAGGAGGACACTCAACCCATTCCGCCGACCTGAGCGACGCGGAGACGACCGCCGACCTCGTTCAGGCGATCGCCAGGGAACAGGGTAGTTTCGCCGGCATCTTCCACTCGGCTGGTACTGCGTTGATCCTGCCGGCCCGCGTCACCAAAAATCGGCATCTGGACGATGTCTTCGCAGCGGGCGTGCGCGGCGCTTTCGGGGTTGCGCGGGCTGCGGCGAAAAAAGGCGTCGTGGTAGACGGCGGGTCATTGGTCTTCATGTCGTCGGTATCGTCGATGCGTGGTCGACCCGGCATGAGCGCCTATTCCGCGGCAAAGGCTGCCGTGGACGGCATGGTACGCGTGCTGGCGTCCGAGATGGCCGATCGCAAAATCCGGGTGAACTCGATCGTTGCGGGCGGCATCGAGACGGCGATGCACCGCGACTTCACGGAAACGGTCAGCGACGAACTGGTGCGCAACTACGAAGCGCTGCACATGCTGAGTTTCGGTCAGCCCGATGATATCGCCTATGCCGCGATGTTCCTGCTAAGCGACGCTTCGCGCTGGATCACCGGGAGCAACATGGTGGTCGACGGAGGCTATACCGCCAAGTGAGCCACCCCGCATCAGGTGCTCATAGGCGTGCATGAACGCGGCAATCCGAACCTCGTCGCGTCCGATCACTCCCGGCTTTTCTGACAGAGTCACGCCGCGCTGGACGTTTTCCAGGATCGTGCGATCCTCCTCGATCACGGCGCGGCCCAACGTCTTGCCCGATTGATTCACCATGTCCTGCGCGGCGCGTTGCGCGCGGGTAAGGTCCAGCTTGGGTTCGAACAGGCGAAAGCGCAGTCCGGTCTCTGTTGCCGATAGGGGCAGCGCATTGCCGATATAGAAGGACAATCCCTGCGTCGATGAGATGAACAGGTTGGGAAATATGTAGATGTGGAAGAACGAGTCGTGGGCGAATTCACGGGCGTCCAGGTAGGCGAGTGCCTTTTGACGCCGGTTCTCCGTGCCTGTCGCAGTCCGCGGAAAATGGCTGCTGGAATGGGGGCCGGCAAAGCGTTCCTGTTCGATACCTGCCTTGCCGACGCCCAGCGTCTTCACGAACGTATCCTGGTGGACGACCGAGCAATGGTAACATTCGAGTACGTTCTCAACGAGCAGTTTCCAGTTGGCCGCGTGCGGTGACGTTCCGCTATCGATTTCCGGTCCAAAATAGGATCCTATCTGCTCCAGCAGCGAATAGAATTCACCCAGATACTCCCGCAGCGACGGTCCTTCCGTCCGCTTGCGGAAGAAGACAAAGATGCCGCAGGTCTCGACCTCGTAGCGGGTCAGGCACAGCAATTCCCGATCATCCAGCGCGAAACCCTCGCGGCGCGGCATCCCGCGCGGAAAGCCGGTGCTGTCGAAGGTCCAGCCATGATAGGCGCACATCAGAGGCCGATTGCCCCGCTCGCCAGGCTGGATGCGGTTGAACCTGTGGCTGCAAACATTGGCGAACGCCCGGATTTCGCCTCGGAAGTTCTGCAGGACCGCAGATGTGCCCTGATAGTCGACGCAGACGAAATCGCGGTCTGCGGCAAGTTCCGTCGTGACCGCCCCGAACTGCCAAAAGGGATCGAACAGGGCGTTCACCTCGTCTGTCAGGGCTTCGGGACGATAGTAGTTGGTGCGCGGCAGCATCGGTGGTTCCCGTTTCGTCGTCGCGACCACAGCGGAGAACCCCTGCTCCTCCGGCTTGGATGGTGACGACGCCAGGCAGGGTTTCAACCTCGTGTCGTCGAGGGTAATGGCCGCGAAAGATTATGGATCGAGATAGGGACATAATGGTCAACAATCCAGCCGTGCGCAACGAACCGGGTGCCGACATGGATCGCGAACTCTGGGAAACGCACTGGCATCTCCTCGCCCACCGATCGGAGCTTGCGACCTCCAGCCGCTTTCTTGCTTTCCAGGTGGCCGGCGAGGAGGTGGTCGCTTTTCACGATGGAGACAGCGTGGTTGTGTTCGACAATCGCTGTCCGCATCGCGGCACCCGCATCTTCGACGGCACGCATGGTCAGCAACGCTTTTTTTGCCGCTACCATGCATGGTCGTTCGCGAAGGGGCGGATGGTCATTCCGCAGCGCGAGACGTTCAGTTGCGACCTGTCCGATGTGCGTCTGAACACCTACCAAACGCATTGGCTCGGCGAATTCCTGTTCGTATCGCGACGCCCGGCGATGGCGATCGAGGAACAACTTGCCGGGATCAGCGAGATTCTCGAAGGCATCTCGCACAGCATCGGCACGCGGGGCGATCTCAATACCTATGCCTATCAGTGCAACTGGAAGATCGCGATCGAGAACGCGCTCGATCAATACCACGTTGCTGTGATCCATAATCAGACGCTGAATAAGCTCAAGATGGAGCCTGCTCGGGATCACTATTACGGGATCAACAATATATCCTATGCTGGCGTCGGTGACGAGCGGGTCGAGCGCCGTTTGCGCTCGCTGCGTCGCTTCTTCGAGATCGAATTCCAGAGCGAAGGATATATTGCCATCCACCTTTTTCCTTTCACTTTCCTTACTTCAACCTTCGGCTATTCCTATTCGCTGCAGCAATTCTATCCGTTGATCGATCAGAACAGTGCCGCCTTCACCAGCCGCTTCTATCCGGCACGGCTGTCGCCTCGAATAAGTCCGGACGCGATGCAGACCTTCTTCGAATCTTCCATATCAGTGAACCACAAGGTCTTTGCCGAGGATGCGGACATCTGCGCGCGGGTGCCCACCGATACCTGGTCGGCAACCCCGCCCCCCTATCTCTCGTCGGGAGAGGAAAAGATCGCCTTTTTCCGCCATGTCATGGCAGGGTGGATGCAGCAGGGTGGCGCTCACCCGGTCGGAGCGGGGTGGCAGGACCAGCACGCGACCGGCTGATCGGGCCTCACGCGTGGCATCAGCAGAAATCATGGGATCGGCATTATGGCAGTACGGGAACGTCTTATTCTGGTCGGTGCCGGCGGGTTCGGCCGCGAGCTCTATTTCTGGGCAGGCGACTGTCTCTCCGCCGGCACGCTGCCAGCGCTGGCGGGCTATATCGATGACGTGGTACCGGACATGCCGGGTTACGAGCTGACCCGGCTCGCTACCCTGCAGGACTACGTGCCAGTACCAGGCGACCTGTTCCTAGTTGCGCTGGGTGATCCGGCGAAAAAGCGGCTGGTGGTAGAATTGCTGAAGACCCGGGGTGCTCGGTTCGCGACGCTGCGTCATCCGACCGCCACCGTGGTGCGGACGGCCTCGATTGCGGAAGGCGTCATCATGTGTCCCTACACCATGGCAATGCCCGATTCCCGGATCGAGCGCTTCGCGACCCTCATCAACTATTCCGGGGTCGGTCACGACAGCGTTCTGGGTGAGTTCTCGACGCTCAGCTCGCAGGTCGATGTTACCGGCAACGTGCGGATCGGCAAGGACGTGATGATTGGATCGGGTGCCCGGCTGCTTCCCAGGATCACCGTCGGCGATGGTGCGACGGTGGGCGCCGGCGCGATCATCGTACGCTCCGTCAAGCCGGGCATGACGATGTTCGCTGCGCCTGCGAAGCTGTTGTCGATGGCGCCAAAGGAGGGATAGCTGCGCCGCGCCGCTTGCGCCTGTACGGGCTTCCTTGCGTCGAACCGGCAATTGGTGCAGCGCCGATGTCCTCTCCGTTCTCGGATCGCCAGCGTCTCAGCGTCATCCATGTCCAGTCCGTCATCCCGCACGCCCATGTCGAATGCGCCGGCCAAGCCATCAATCCAGACTGCCATGTCGTCTGGAATGTGGAGTGCCATCGACATCGTTGTGCGGCAGTCGATGACATTCGGCATTTCCGTCGCGCTGGCACGATTGTTGACCCCGTCGGATTTCGGTGCGGTCGCCCTGCTTGCATTTTTCAGCGGTCTTTCGGTCGTTTTCGTTCAGAGCGGTCTCGCGACCGCGCTGATCCAGCGCCAAGATATCGGCTTTGCCGAAGAGAATGCGGTCTTCTGGGCCAACATGGCGATGGCAGGCACACTGGCGGCGATCGTCGTCCTGTCATCGCCGGTGATCGCCCGCTTCTACGGCATTCCGGTGTTGCAGCCGTTGCTGCTGGTGGCGGCCGCACAGATTGTCATCTCGGCGCTCTGCTCTGTTCATATCTCTCTGGTGAACCGCGATCTCCGCTTCGACATCACGACCAAGGTAGGGCTGATTTCGTCGGCTTGCTCGGGGCTGGCTGCGCTGGCGAGCGCGCTGGCCGGCTGGGGAGTTTGGGCGCTGGCGCTTCAGATCCTGGTCGCCGCAGCGGCCACGACAGTGGCTTTCTGGGTAATCAGCGATTGGCGGCCGAGTTGGAAGATCGACCTCAGACCGCTCGGCCCGCTCTGGCGTTTCGGTGCGTATCTCAGCCTGTCCGGCGTGCTGGAGGTCATTTATGCCCAAGGCTTCGCACTGCTGGTGGGCAAGTTGCACGGCATTCACGAACTTGGTCTCTTCAATCGTGCGAGTACCACCCAGGCGCTACCGGGTGGAATTCTGAGTGCGATCATTGGGCGTGTCGCGCTTCCTCTCTTTTCGTCGCGGACCGGCGATGCGGAGGCGCTGACCAAGGGGTTGCGGATATCTCTGCGCTTGGCGTTGCTGGGCAGCGTGCCGCTGGTGGTGGGATTGGCATTGACGGCCGATCTGGTGATGGTCTGTCTCTTCGGCGTGCAGTGGATCAAAGCGGCACCGATTCTGAGGATCCTGGCTTTTGCCGGCGTGTTCCTGCCGTTCCACGTCCTCAATCTACAGATGCTGCTGGCGCTGGGAAGGAGCGGCGAGTTCCTGCATTTGGAGATCCAGAAAAAGGTAATCGGGATCGCTGGTGCCGTGATCGGCAGCCTTTTCGGTATCGAGGGGCTGGCCTATGCGCTCGTGTTCGGCAGTGTTGCGAGCCTCGTCCTCAATGCCCGGCCGATCGGCAGGCTGATCGGCTATCCGTTGGGTCGACAATTGCTCGATGTTGCCGATATCGCGCTGGCTACCGGTTTGATGAGCTTGTGCGTCCTCTTCGCGAGCAGCCGGTTGCGGCTGGATCCGTGGACGACGCTCATTACGCTGGTGGCCGCTGGGGGCCTGGTCTACGTGATGTGTATCGTCCTTCTGCCCACGCCGAGCTTCAGGGAAGCACGCCAGATAGCCAGAGATATGGTCAGCGCGCGGCTGCCGCGTACGAGGTCGGGCAACTAATCCGATCGCTGGTCAACCGCGCAGGCCGTCACGCAATCCGCGGTACCAAGGTGCGATCACTTGCGGCCGGATACGTCCCCGCAGCAGATTGCCGATCAGCTTGGCGAACACGACGGGCAGGACATAGGCCAGGACCGCGCGGCCGTAATGCTTGCGCACGAACAGCAGGTATCCCTTGTTGGCATTGTACACCGTGAACGCGCTGTAGGTGCCGCCGGTCGATATCCCGATCTTGTGGCGGCATACCAGCGCGGTATCGACCAGTACGGCAAGACCGCGCTGCTTCATCTCCATGCTGAGATCGGCGTCTTCCCAATAGACAAAGAACCGGTCGTCGAAGCCGTCGATGGTGTCGAATATGGTCATGCGGAAGATGACGCAGCACCCGGTTACGAAATCGGTGCGTTGGAATCGCTCGGTCGAGGCCGCAGATCTCGGCTGCCAGATATGGTCATGGACCGGAATCATGCCACGCCGCCAGCTGAAGGTGCCGGTGATGAACCAGATATGATCGGGCTGATCGAAGGGAGTGATAAGGGGGGCGAGCGCGGCTGCCCCGGTCTCCTCCAGTGAACGGGCCATTCCGCCAATCAGATCGGGTCCAAATTCGGTGTCGTTATTGATGAAGGTGATGCACCGGGCATTGATCTCCCGCGCCATGGCAATGCCCTGGTTGCAGGCACGGCCGAAACCGACATTCTCGTCGTTCAGGATCACCCGCAGATTGGGCATCTCGAGCGCGGCCAGATATTCGCGGGTTCCGTCGGTCGAAGCATTGTCGATGACCAGCAGGATGAAATCGTCGGCATTCTGCGCCCGAATGGAGGCGAAGAAACCATCAAGTATGTCGTGCCCGATGGCGTTGTAGGTGATGGTGACCAGCAGATTCATGAACCGTTCCGGTGATGGGCAGGGATCGGTGCCGTGCTGTCTCTGACAGGACCGGCTATAGCGTGTCGACCGGATGGCCGAGATCGCGCAACGTGTCCAATAGCGCTTGGCGTGGATAGGCGTGCGCGTTCTTCGACAGGAGCGAACGCTTCAGGAAGGGAAAGCCGGCTCGGACAAGCGGGAGGGCGGCGAAGATGCTGGGATCGCCGCATCGCCGTGCGTCGGCATGCCACAGTGCCCCCACCGACATCGATCTGGCAGCGACGGCCGCAAACCGGCTCTCCTGCAGATACACTGCGCTACGGTAATGATCGACAGCGAAGTCGCTCGGCAGCACCGTGCGTAACGTCTGAACGGTAGCCGATGTCACTTGGCGGAGATGGAAGGCGTAGGACTGGATATGATCCTGCATCTGCGAGAAGGCGGTGAAACCGGTCAGCTCCCACCGCATCGCAGGCCATAACTCGTCCAACGATGCGAACGGCCCGAAGGTTGAATCGTTGAGGATCAGCATGTCGGCACCTGGACTGAGGCGGGCCGTTTCCCGAACAGCGAGCGCATAGGCGGAAAAGTCGAATCCTGGCAGATCCTTCCAGTAGAGAGCGTCCGCGATCCGGCGCAGCTCCTCTGGAACAGCACGGGGAGAAGGGGCCGCGCAGATAACACACAATGAAGCATCCGCCGATCGCAGCCGGTCCAATGTGAAACGGTGTGCGGCGGTCAGTTCGCCTGCGGGCAGGTAGACGAAATAGACGATCCAGCGTGGACGTGCGTTCAATGGCGTGAGGGTCAGCGAGGCCGGCGCCCGGCGAACGCGGGCGAGCATCGCCACGCGAAGCGCGGCGACTACCGCATTCGGGGGTGACGGCGCAAAGGTCCAGTCGCGCGTCAATGCGTCCAGACCGACTTCTCCAGCCGGCGGAACGCGGATGCCCAGAAGGGATTTGACGACCGCCTTCAACGTGCTGCTGCCTGCGATAATGGTGAACGAGCGCGGTAGTGCAGGACGAGCAGGTTTTAAAGGGCCGACCGAGACCTCGCCGGGGATCCGCGGAACCGATGGTCCAGGATCCGGCAGCAACAAGCATCAGGCAATTAATTTAATATGATAATGTCCTTTATCGTTCATAATTAGCGTAGCTGCAATTGGCCGCCTACGTGGATCACCGACTGAACCATCAAAGGCGACGTGCGCCACCTTTCCACGACGGTATCGTCAGTCTGCACCTGATCTGTAGATGACGAGCGGGGTGGTCGCTTTCCTCTCCTTCCACATTGGGATGACGCCGCTGGTACCGTTCTTGGTCGGGCGCGCGGGAGCGATGCGACAACCCGGAATATTCTCATCACGGTCGCAACGACCGCGATTGGCTATCATGATGCCGTCGACCCGTTCGCGGAATGCTGCTCAGAGCCATGCTGAGGCTGAGGCTGGGTGCGGGATGGCCGCAATAGTGGCTGATCAGCATGTATGAATGTAGACACATCGAAACGTAGACATGTAGGATTGCACTCGACGACACGATGCGGCATCCTCTCTCCCCGAGGAACCCCGCACCATGACCCCGCCCGCCCCCCTTCCCCCGCCAGCCCTTGGACCCGGCCTCGCCCTCCCCGCGATCGTCGCCGCGGCGGACGGCCATGCGCAGCGCCACTTCCTCGAATTCTTCGCCGCTACGATCCGCAACCCGCATACCCGTCGCGCCTATGCCCGCGGTGTCGTCGACTTCCTCGACTGGTGCGCGGCGCGCGGCGTCGTCGCGCTGGCGCAGATCCGGCCGCTCCACGTCGCCGCCTGGATCGAGGAGCTGGGCCGCACCGTCTCGGTCCCCACCGTCAAGCAGCGGCTCGCCGCGGTCCGCCACCTGTTCGACTGGCTGGTCCGCTGCCAGGTGGTGGCGCAGAACCCCGCCGTCTCGGTCCGCGGCCCCGCCTACAGCGTGCGGCGCGGCAAAACGCCGGTGCTCGACCCGCACGAGGCGCGCGCGCTGCTCGACAGTATCGACGTGTCGACATGTATAGGCCTGCGCGACCGCGCGCTGATCGCGCTGATGGTCTACAGCTTCGCACGAGTCGGCGCGGCGCTGGCGATGCGGGTCGAGGACGTCTACGTCCAGAACCGCCGCCTGTGGGTGCGCCTGCACGAAAAGGGCGGCAAGCGGCACGAGATGCCCTGCCACCACAATCTCGACGAGTATCTCCACGCCTATATCGACGGCTGCGCGCTGGCGGAGGACCGGAGGGGCCCCCTGTTCCGCACCATCGCGCGCGGCACCGGCCAGCTCAGCCGCACCCCCCTGCCCCAGGCCAATGCCTATCAGATGGTCCGCCGGCGTGGGGCAGCGGCCGGGATCGACACCGCGATCGGCAACCACAGCTTCCGCGCGACCGGCATCACCGCCTACCTGAAGAATGGCGGCACCCTCGAACGCGCCGCCACCATGGCCAACCACGCCTCGACCCGCACCACCCAGCTCTACGATCGCCGGTCGGACCATGTGACGCTGGACGAGGTCGAGCGGGTGATGATCTGACCGGCAACGGGCCGGAATAATAGCAGATATTTGAATATAAGCATAAATCGGAAGTGCGAAACTGCAACACGTCTGTAGTAAAATAGAGGTATCACCCGAAATCTGTTGTGGTGCGGTATGGTTCCCGGCCTGATCGTTGTTTCAGATGACCGGGGACAATCGACCGATGAACTCACGAATCCAGTATCGCACGGGTGTCGCACGGGGTGCGATGCTGCTCGCCCTGATGCTGACCGGCGCCGTTCAGGCGCAGACCGTACAGGCGCAGGCAGCACCGGCATCGAGCGAGGATCTGCCGCAGCCGGCCGCACCCTCCGCCCGGGCGGAGCCGGTATCGGTCGACGGCACCGACGAGATCGTCGTCACCGGATCGCGCATCCGCCGCCCGGACTTCGACACGCCAAGCCCGGTCGTCACCGTCGATGCCGCCACGTTGCGGCAGTCGGGCCAGACCAACCTGACCAACGTGCTGGTGGGTATCCCGGCACTGCAGAATTCGGAGAACTCGCTCGATAATTCCGGCAGCAGTGCCGGTGTCGGCGGTGCCGGCCTCAACCTTCTCAACCTGCGCAACCTGGGCACTGAACGGACGCTGGTGCTGATCGACGGCCGGCGCCAGGTCGCCTCGGTTCCCGGCAGCCAGGCGGTCGACATCAATACCATTCCCGCCGATCTGGTCGAGCGGATCGACGTTCTGACCGGGGGCGCATCGGCGATCTACGGCGCGGATGCGGTGACCGGCGTCGTCAATTTTGTCATGAAGCGCGATTTCGAGGGGCTCACGGCCCGCGCGCAGGCGGGCATCTCGACCCGCGGCGATGCCGGGCAGCGGCTGCTGTCGGTCACGGCGGGGCGCAACTTCGCGGACGGGCGCGGCAACGTCGCGCTGGCCTATGAATTCGGCAGCGAGAGCCGGCTGGAATCGCGCGATCGCTCCTATCTGCGCGGAACGCAGGCGGTGGGCTTCTTCGTCAATCCGGATGACCCCCGCGGGCTCGACGACGGGGTGCCGGATTATATCCCGCTGAACAACGTCCGCTATTTCGATTCCGCCCGCGCTGGCGGCATCGATGTCGATTTCGACGCGGTGCCCGACTTCATCAGCATCGGCGGGCGGGCCGTTCCCTTCGATCCCGGCCGGTTCGTGCCGACCGCGTTCCAGCAGGGCGGCAGCGGCACCCTGCTCTCCGACTATGCCAACGATCTCCAGCCCGACAACCGGCGCCACATCGTCAACGCCATGGCACGGTTCGCGTTCAGCCCGGCGGTGGAGGTGTTCGTCGAGGGCAAATATGCCAACACCCGCTCCTTCACGCTCGGCCAGCCCAGCTTCGACTTCGCGCTGCTGCTGCCGGCGGACAATCCCTATCTGCCCAGCGGCCTGCCCGTCAGCGCCGATGGCGTGCTGCTCAACCGCGACAATTTCGACATCGGCCAGCGCGGCTCGACGATCACGCGCGAGACGTTTCGCGGCGTGACGGGGCTTCGCGGGGAGCTCGGGCCGAACGCCCGGTACGAGCTGTCCTATACCTTCGGCCAGACCGATGTCACCAACCGCTACGTCAACGACCTGTTCAACGATCGCTACTTCGCGGCACTGGATACCGTGCGCCTGCCCAGCGGCCAGATCACCTGCCGCGTCAATGTCGACCCGAACTGGACGCCGGACCAGCCGTTCAACCCCAATCGCGTCTTCGCGCCCACCACCTTCCGCCCCGGCGAGTGCGTGCCCTTCAATCCCTTCGGCGAGGGGCAGGCCAGTCCGGCCGCGCTCGACTTCGTCCGCGCCGATACCACCAACCGCGCGCGCCTGCGCCAGAATGTGGTGTCGGGATCGCTGTCGGGCGATTTCGGCCAGATCTTCACGCTGCCGGGCGGCCCGGTCGGGTTTGCGCTGGGCGCCGAATACCGCAAGGAAGAGAGCCGCTTCACCCCCGATGCCCTGTCGGCACAGGGGCTGACCTTCGGCAACCGGCTGGGCGCCACCCGCGGGTCGTTCGACGTGAAGGAGGTGTTCGGCGAACTGAGTGCGCCGCTGCTGAGCGACCTGCCCTTCGCCCATCGCCTGACGGTCGGCGCCGCGCTGCGGCTGTCGGACTATTCGACGATCGGCCGCACCACCGCCTGGAAGGTCGACGGCAGCTGGGCGCCGGTCCGTGACCTGACGTTCAACGGCACCTATTCGGTGTCGGTCCGCGCACCCAATATCAGCGAACTGTTCGGCGCGTCGTCGCAGACCTTCGCGTTCATCGCCGACCCTTGCAACAACAACGAGATCCAGAACGGCACGCAGTTCCGCGCGGCCAACTGCCGCACCCTGCTCACCGGGCTCGGCGTCGCCAACCCGGCCACTTACCTCGATACCCGTTCGACCAGCCTGCCCGGCTTCCAGGGCGGGAATGCCGCCTTGCAGGAGGAGGAGGCCAAGACCTGGACGGCCGGTGCGGTGATCCAGCCGCGCTTCATCCCCGGCCTGTTGGTACGGGCGGACTGGTACGACACCCGGATCGAGGGGGCGATCAACACCGTCACCGCGCGCGAGCTGGCCGAGCTTTGCGTCGACCAGCCGACGCTCCAGAACCAGTTCTGCAGTGCGATCACCCGTACCGCGACGACGGTCGGCACGACCCGGCCCGGCAACATCACCAGCTTCCTGGTGACGCCGCAGAACGTCGCACGCTTCAGCACCGCGGGGCTCGACGTCAATATCAGCTACCAGTTGCGGACCGCGTCGGCGGGCGATTTCGCGCTCCGCGTCGTCGGCAACTACCTCGACAAGCTGGAATTCATCGGTTCTCCGGGTGCCGACATCACCAACCGCCGCCAGGAGAACGCCTTTCGCGCACCGAAATTCCAGGTCAGTCCGTCGCTCACCTGGTCGCTCGATGGCGTCAGCCTGGGCTACAGCCTGTTGTGGATGGACAAGACGCTGCGCAACTCCAACCAGATCAACGACAACAACCCCGACCGGACGGCGCCGGAGTACAAGTTCATCAAGCCGCTCGCGCTCCATAATCTGAATTTCAGCATCCAGGCGAACGAGCGCTTCCAGTTTTTCGGGGGCGTCACCAACGTGTTCGATCAGAAGCCGGATCTGGGCAACCAGAACTATTTCCAGCAGCTGGTCGGCCGCTACGTCTTCGCCGGCGCACGGATAACCCTGCCGCGCTTCTGACCCGCGGTTTCGGCTATGTCCACTCGTCGACGTGTAGACATATCTACATATGGACGAGTGGATACGGGCACTGCCATCCTGCCACGGCCGGCATGGATGGCAGCAGGCCTCCGCCTTTTCGGTGCGGCTCGCGCATGAGCCACGCTGCTGCGATGGCCGGCTCGTCGCTATCGGCCTCGCACCGGTAGCGATGTAGGCAAATATACATATCTACATGTCGACACACGTCCCGTGTCCCCCGCGCATCACCCCGTGCATCGTCACCGAACCGTCGCACGATCGTCGCGCCAGCGTAACCATCGGCGACCACGGGCACCGCTGACGGGACGGCGAGACCACGCCGCCCGATGGGGACCATATCGATGATCGTACGCAACCGGCTGATGCTCGGCGTCGCCGCCTCCGCCCTCTTCGTGGCCGCGCTCGCCGTACCCGCCGCGGCGCAGGAGATGCGCAACCTCGCCGCGCCCGCCTTCCCCGATGCGGCCCCCGCCGACGCCCCCACGGAAGCCGCCCCCCTCGACGCGCCCGCCGACGCCCCTGCCCCGGCCGACGCCGACAGCGAGATCGTCGTCCTCGGCTTCGGCCAGACGCGCCAGGTGCAGACGGTCACCGCGGCCGATCTGGAGCGGCTCACCCCCGGCACCTCGCCGCTGAAGGCGATCGCCAAGCTGCCCGGCGTCAATTTCCAGTCGGCCGACGCGTTCGGCGCCTATGAATGGTCGACCCGCATCTCGCTTCGCGGGTTCAACCAGAACCAGCTCGGCTTCACCCTCGACGGGGTGCCGCTCGGCGACATGAGCTACGGCAACGTCAACGGCCTCCACATCAGCCGCGCCGCCATCTCCGAAAACCTCGCCGCCACCACCGTCGCGCAAGGGGCGGGCGCGCTCGGCACCGCGTCGACCAGCAATCTGGGCGGCACCATCCAGTTCACCAGCCGCGCGCCGTCCGACGCGTTCGACCTCGTCGGCTCGGGCACCTGGGGCAGCAACGACACGGTGCGCGCCTTCGTCCGCGCCGACAGCGGCGACATCGGGGGCGGGCTGAAGGGCTATGTCAGCTACGGCTTCCTTACGACCGACAAGTGGAAGGGCTTCGGCGTCCAGCGCCAGCATCAGGTCAACGCCAAGCTGGTGAAGGATCTGGGCGACCGCGGCAGCATCACCGGCTTCGTCAATTTCTCCGACCGGCGCGAGAACGACTATCAGGATCTCAGCCTCGACATCATCTCCCGCCGGGGCCTCACCGCCGACAATATCTCGAACGACTATCCGCTCGCGCTGCGCATCGGCAAGATCTACCAGAACAACGCCGCGATCGCCGCGTACCAGGCCGCCAACAACGGCTCGACCGGCGGGTTCACCCCGCCCTGGGCCGGGGTCGGCTATACCTATCCGGCCGGGTTCGGCAGCGTCGACGACGCCTATTACGACGCGGCCGGGGTGCGGCGCGACTGGCTGGGCGGCGTCACCTTCGACGCAAGGCTGACCGACGCGCTGTCGCTGGTCTCGACCGCCTATTACCACAAGAACAAGGGCCAGGGGTCGTGGATCACCCCCTATGCCGCGACCCCGGCGGGCGCCCCCGACGGCAATGGCGGCGCGATCGGGGCGGCCTCCCCCCTCTCCTTCCGCACCACCGAATATGCGATCGAGCGCGCCGGCAACCTGACCCGCCTCGCGCTCCAGACCGGTGCCAACCGGCTGGAACTGGGCGGCTGGTACGAGAGCAACACCTTCCGCCAGGCGCGCCGCTTCTACGGCATGACCGACACCGCCACGCCCAACCGCAACGCGCGCGATTTCCAGTCCGACCCCTTCTTCACCCAGTGGGACGGCAAGTACGACACCGAGACGGTGCAGTACCACGTCGCCGACACGCTCGACCTCGGCCGGCTGACGCTCAGCGGCGGGTGGAAGGGGATGAAGGTCACCAACCGCGCCAACCTCCTCACCGGCTCGCTGGTCGCCGGCGCGATCGAGGCGCGCGACTGGTTCCTGCCGCAGGCGGGGCTCGTCTTCCGGCTGGGCGACGGCTTCCTGGGCGGGGGGGCGGAGGTCTTCGCCAGCTATACCGAGAATATGCGCGCCTTCGTCTCCTCGGCGACGACCGGGCCGTTCGCCACGACGCAGGCCGGGTTCAACGGCATCCGCAGCACGCTGAAGCCCGAGACGTCGAAGACCGCGGAGGGCGGCGTGCGCGTCCGCACCGGCGGGCTGCAGCTGTCGGCGGTCGGCTATTACGTCGATTTCGCCAACCGCCTGCTCAGCTTCTCGAACGGCGCCGGCATCATCGGCAACCCGCCGACGCTGAACAATGCCGGCGACGTCGAGAGCTATGGCGCGGAGGTGGCGGCCAGCTGGCGCGTGTTCCGCCCGCTGACGCTGTTCGCCAGCTATTCGTACAACAAGGCGACCTACCAGGACGACGTCGTCAATGCGGCCGGCACCGTCCTGTCGCCGACCGCGGGGCGCACCGTGGTCGATACGCCGCGGCACATGGCGAAGGGCGAGGTGGTCTATGACGACGGCCGCTTCTTCGCCCGCGCGGGCGGCGACTATATGTCGCGGCGCTACTTCAACTATCTGAACGACCGCTCGGTCGGCGACCGGCTGCTGGTCGATGCCAGCATCGGCTATCGCCTGACCGGGGTCGGCGGGGTGCTGGAAGGGCTGGCGATCGAGGGTAGCGTCACCAACCTGACCGACCGCGACTATATCTCGACGATCGGCACCAACGGCTACACCGCGAGCGGCGACAACCAGACCCTGCTCGCCGGCGCCCCGCGCCAGTGGTTCGTCACGCTGCGCCGGGGGTTCTGAGCGTCGCACGGAATGTGACGCGAGGAAGGAGGGGGATCGCGCTGAGAGGCGGAGAAGGGGGGTTCACGCGGAGACGCGGAGGCGCGGAGAATGTCGTGCCCCGCCGCGCCAGCGGCCCTCCATCGCCGGCCGGTAACGGGGAAGGTGCGCTGCCGCGCACGGGACTCCTCCGCGTCTCCGCGTCTCCGCGCGATCCCCCCTTCTTCGCGTCCCCCGCGTCTTCGCCCTGAGAACCCCCGCAACGCCCACGTCAGGAACCCGCAGCGATGGCGACCACAATGAATCCGCACCCCCTCCCCACCCGTCACCCCGGCCTCGAGCCGGGGTCCCGCTTTTCCTGCCCGCCCGGAGAAGAAGCGGGATCCCGGCTCGAGGCCGGGATGACGGGACTGGCAAGGACCGCAAAGGCAGCCGGGCTCACCCTCGCCGCCTTCGTCGCGACCGCCACCGCGGCCCCCGCCGCCCCCGTCCTCCTCATCTCGCTCGACGGCCTCCGCCCCGCCGACGTCGCGCAGGCGAAGGAGCGGGGGCTGAATCTCCCCAACCTCACCGCGCTCTCCGCGGCGGGTGCGCATGCGCAAGGGGTGGTGGGCGTCCTCCCCACCCTCACCTATCCCAGCCACACCACGCTCATCACCGGCACCTCCCCGGCGAAGCACGGCATCGCCAACAATCTCACCTTCGATCCCGCGCAGAAGAACCAAACCGGCTGGTACTGGTACGCGCAGGACATCCGCGTGCCGACGCTGTGGCAGGCGGCGCACGCGGCCGGGCTGTCGACCGGCAACGTCCACTGGCCGGTGTCGGTCGGCGCGGCCGGGATCGATGCCAACCTGCCGCAGATCTGGCGCACCGGCACCGACGAAGACCGCAAGCTCCTCGCCGCGCTCGCCACCCCCGGGCTGGTCGCGCGGCTGGAACAGCGGGTCGGCGCCCGCTATCCGCAGGGGATCGACGAAAGCGTCGCCGGCGACGCCGCGCGCGTGCCGTTCGTCAAGGCGATGTTGACGGACAAGACACAGTTGACGACCGTCTACATGGCCGGGATCGACCATGCCGAGCACGCCGACGGCCCCGGCTCGCCCGGCGCGAAGGCCGCGATCGAGGCGACCGACGCGCTGGTCGGCGACCTCGTCCGCACCGCCCGCGCGGCGATGCCCGACATCACGATCGTGCTGGTGTCTGACCATGGCTTCCGGCCGGTTTCCACCGATATCAACCTCTTCCGCCCGTTCATCGAGGCCGGGCTCATCACCCTCGACGCCGGCGGGCAGGTGACCGGGTGGCAGGCGATGCCGTGGCTGGCGGGCGGCACCGCCGCGGTCCGCCTCGCCCGGCCCGACGATCCGGCGCTGGTCGCCAGGGTACGGGAATTGCTCGCGAAAATGGCGGCGAACCGCGAATATCGCATCAACGGCATCCTCGATCGCACCGCGATCGCGCGGGCCGGAGGCACGGGCGAGGCGAGCTTCTTCGTCGCCTTCGAACCCGGCGCGCAGACCGGCCGCGACCCCGCCGCACCGATCGCCTCGCCGGCCAAGTACAAGGGAATGCACGGCTATCTGCCGTCCGATCCGGCGATGCGCTCGACCCTGATCGTCGCCGGCCCCGGTATCCCCGCCGGTCGCGACCTGGGTGTCGTCGACATGCGCGCGATCGCCCCCGCCATCGCCCGCCGGCTGGGCGCCGCGCTCCCCGATGCGGAGGCGCCACCGGCGTTCTGACCGGTCGACCTATCGACATGTAGACAGGTCGACCCGTAGATCGACCTGCATGTCCATAAACGGTTCCGGTGAGTGCTGTACCTGCCCGCGCCGTTCACGGATCCGCCGTTCCTTCCCGCCTACGACGTGCCGGATGGTGAAGGAGCCGGCATGCGCATGACATCGTTCTACAAGGCCGCGCTGCTGCTGCTGCCGGCGCTGCTGGCCGGGTGCGGCGATGGCGGCAGCGACGATGGCGGCGCGGCGCCCCCGGTCGGGAACGTCCCCACCACCACCCCGTCACCCACGCCCCCGTCTCCGCCCGTGACCGAGGCCGAGGCGACACCGCTCGGCTGCCGCAGCCGCTCGTCCGCCACGCCCTGGGGCCGTGCCGAGTTGCGCCGCTGGACGCCGCGCGCGACGGGGGAGGGGGCCTTCCCGCTCGAGGCGCCCGGCACCGCCTCAGGCGCGCCCTTCGCGGCGCGCCTCGTCCATGCGTATGGCGAGGATTATGGCGAGGCCCGGCAGACCGTGATCCTCGAGCTGGAGGATGGCTGCCGGCGCCAGTTCCGCGCCGAATCCTTCACCGATGCCGACCGGACGGTGATCAATGCCGCACAGGCGGCCCACCCCGCCGCGGCCGACCCGGCCGCCTACCGGCTCGTCTATCGCGACGGCCTGTCCTCGGCCGATCTGGTGCGCAGCGGCCGGCTGAACGCCTACCAGACGCAGCATTTCGCGATCTGGTACGGCCCGAACACCGCCGGCAGCTTCTATCGCGAGATCGCCCGCCAGAACCGCCCGATCGATCAGGTCGTCCGCGAGACCGGCGAGTGGCTGGAGCGGGCGTGGCTGATCGCCCGCGACGTGCTGGGCGCGCCGATGCCGTTCGCGGACGCGGCCGACCGGCAGAAGCTCGACATTTTCCTGTGCGGCACCGGCCGTCCCGCGCCCGGCACCGACGATCTGGGCGATTGCGGCGCCAGCGCGGCCGAGACGATGGGCATCTCCGCCTGGGGCGTCGCCCGGGGCTCGAACGTGCTCGCCCACGAATTCGGCCACATGATCCAGTTCTACTCGGGCGGCTTCCGCGACAAGGGCGATGCCGGCATGATCTGGGAAACCGGGGCGGAATGGACCGCCTTCGCGATCAATCCCGCCTTCAATCCGTCCGCGGCGGATTATCTGAACCAGCTGGAAAACGGCTTCCTGTTCTCGCCCGCACGCTACGGCGCGACGCCGATCATGACCCATCTGTTCGAGCAGGACGCGACCCGCCCGTTCGTCTTCGGCACCTGGCTGCGCAACCGCCGCGACGCGGGCGGCGCCACGCAGGAGGATTTCCTGCCCGCCTTCGTGCGGCTGGCGCAGGAGGCGGGGGTGTACCCGAACGGCTTCGCCTCGTTCGCCGACGATGCCGGCTGGTACGGCGCCCGGCTGGCGGCGATGGACTTCCGGAACCAGCGCGCCATGCTCGACCAGCTGCGCGCGACCCGCACGACCAGCTGGCTGCCGCATTTCTACACGCCGCTCGCCGCCAGCGGCAGCGACGGGCAGAGCTTCGCGCCCCCGGCCGAGCGGCCGCTGCTGCAATGGGGCACGCATCTGGTGCCGCTTACCCCCTCGGCCGGGACGGTGCGGGTGACGCTGACGGGCGGCACGACCGCCAACCGGGCCGCGTGGCGCTTCACCCTCGTCGCGGTCGATACCGACGGGCGCGCGACCTATGCGCCGCTCGCCGCGGTCGTCGGCCAGGCCAGCGCCACCGCGTCGCTCGCCCCGCCGGCGGGCACCGCGCTGTACCTCGCCGTCACCGCGACCCCCTATGCGTACGAGACACTGGGCTGGCAGCCCGATGGCGAGCCGGTCCGCGGCACCCGCTTCCCCTATACCGTCCGGATCGAGGGCGCCGCCCCGCGCACCGGATCGGCACAGGCCTGCGACCCCATGACCCAGCCGGGCGCGCGGACGACGAACTACACGCTCTCCGGCAACCGCGAGGGCGGGCGTCCCTGCTGACGCGAAGGGGGCGGCACGAATGGCTGCCGGACGACCATCCCGGCGAAGGCCGGGGCCCAGTCGGGTAACGGTCGCGATCGATCGCGACCGACGTTCCACCTGGGCCCCGGCCTCCGCCGGGGTGGAAAGGATGTCGCAACGATCCGCTTCGGGCAGCAGGGCGGTGGAGCACGGCCGCTGCCGACGTGACGACATGTCGACACGTATACCTGTCGCGCTGTCCTACACCCCCCTTGCCGGGATATACCGCCCGCATGCGATCCGCCGCTCCCCTCCGACCCGGTCGCCCCTGCAGGGTCCGGTACTTACGACAGCATAACTGTCGAAACATATCCGCCCCGCATTTGCCCGGTTCGTCACCCCATGGAGCCGGCAACCCAGGGAAATCGCACCCGAACCGCCTCCGGCCGCAACGTGGCGCCGACCCTTCGCAATCCTCAACTTCCTCAACATTCGCCCGCAACCGGTGTTTCTAAATATGACATTATATCTTCCGTCCGTCGGGCGATGAAGCTAGCAACTCCCGGCGCACGGCCGACCGACGGCCGGCACCGACGACGATGGGATGAGGGTGATGATCAGGCTGATCCGGGGCATATTGCTGGCGACGGGCGTGGCGGGGGCGGGAATGCTGCCGGGCGCGGCGCTGGCACAGGCCAGCTACGATGCCACCAGCAAGATCTTCCGCCTCGACGGCGGAGAGGTGACCTATGCGTTCAAGGTCAACGCCACCGGCATCCTCCAGTCGGTCTATTGGGGCAGCCGCCTGCCCGACAAGGCGCCGCTCGCCGCGCCCGAGCTGTCGGGCCTGTCGGGGTTCGACGTGGCGGCGAATGTGGTGCCGCAGGAATATGCCGGGCAGGGCGGGGGCCTCTATGCCGAACCGGCGCTGAAGGTCACCTATGCCGACGGCAACCGCGACCTCGTCCTCTATTACCGCAGCCACCAGATCATGAAGGACGAGATCCGCGTCACCCTCAGCGACCTCGACCGGCCGCTGTTCGTCACGCTGATCTACCGCATTGATCCCGATACCGGCGTGATCGCCCGCACCGCGACGATCGAGAACCGCGGCACCACCGACGTCCGCGTCGATCAGGTGGCCGCGGCCGGCTACACCCTGCCGGTCGCCTACGATTATCGCCTCCATTACTCGACCGGGCGCTGGGCGGCGGAATGGACGCTGCAGGACCGGGCGCTGACCGCCGGCTCGACCGTCCTCGAAAGCCGCCGCGGCTCGACCGGCAGCCAGAACAATCCGTGGTTCACCATCACCCGCGGCGACACCACCGAGGAGAACGGCCCGGCGTGGATCGGCGCGCTGGCGTGGAGCGGGTCGTGGCGGATGACCTTCGACCAGGACGTGACCGGCCGGATCCGCGTCACGGGCGGCTACAACCCGTTCGACTTCGCCTATCGCCTGCGCCCCGGCGCGACGATGGCGACGCCGGTCTTCTACACCGGCTTCTCGAACGAGGGGCGGGGAGGGGCCTCGCGCCTGTTCCACCGCTTCCAGCGCGAACAGATCCTGCCCCGGCCGGAGGGGCAGAAGCTGCCGCTGTTGCGCAAGGTCCTCTACAACAGCTGGGAGGCGACCGAATTCAAGGTCGACGAGGCGGGCCAGCTCGCGCTCGCCGAGCGCGCCGCGACGCTGGGGGTCGAGCGGTTCGTGATGGACGATGGCTGGTTCGGCGCGCGCAACAACGACAAGGCGGGGCTGGGCGACTGGACGGTCAACCCGGCCAAGTTTCCCCGCGGGCTGACTCCGCTGATCGACCGGGTGAAGGCGCTCGGCATGGATTTCGGCCTGTGGGTCGAACCCGAGATGATCAACGCCGACAGCGACCTCTACCGCGCCCATCCCGACTGGGTGATGCAGTTCAAGGAACGGCCGCGGACCGAGGGGCGCAACCAGCTGGTCCTGAACCTCGCGCGGACCGACGTGCGCGACCATGTCCTCCAGGTGCTCGACGACCTCGTCACGAAGAACGACATCGCCTTCCTCAAATGGGACTATAACCGCAACTGGTCCGAACCCGGCTGGCCCGATGCCGACGTGAACGACCAGCAGACGATCTACGTCGCCTATGTCCGCAACCTCTACTGGATCATTGACGAGCTGCGGAAACGCCATCCGAAGCTTGAGATCGAGAGCTGCTCGGGCGGGGGCGGCCGCGTCGATCTCGGCATCATGTCGCGCACCGACCAGGTCTGGCCGTCGGACAATACCGACCCGTTCGACCGCATGCTGATCCAGGACGGCTTCACCCAGGCCTATGCGCCCGCCGCGATGATGGCGTGGGTCACCGACAGCCCCAACTGGGTGAACAACCGCCAGACGACCCTGTCCTTCCGCTTCCTGTCGGCGATGCAGGGGGGGCTGGGCATCGGCACCAACCTGAACAAGTGGCAGGACGCCGACTTCACGACCGCGCGCTACTATGTCGCCTCGTACAAGCGGATCCGCGAGACGGTGCAGCGCGGCGACCTCTACCGCCTCAACCGCGCGGACGAGGCGGATGCGCGCTGGACCAACCTCTATGTCGCGCCCGACAAGCGGCAGGCGGCGCTGTTCACGCTGGTCGGCTCGACCCACAAGTTCGACGTGATGCCGACGATCACGCTGCGCGGCCTCGACGCGGAGGCGCAGTACCGGATCGAGGCGATGGACGGCCAGCCGCTGCCCGCCACCATCCCGCCCCAGGCAAGCGGCGCCTACTGGATGAACCACGGCGTCGACGTGACGCTGCGCGGCGATTTCCAGGGCGTCGGCATGATCCTGACCCGGGTGCGATAGAGGACCGATGGCCGCTTCCCGCTTCCTCACCCTCGCCTCGCCCGGCGGGGTCGCCGTGACGCTGACCGATCTGGGCGCGCGCCTGACCCGGATCGACGCGCCCGACCGCGACGGCCGCAACGCCCGCGTCCTCCTCGGCTTCGACCGGGTCGAGGATTATGCGGCAGAGGCGGGGCAGGGGAGCGGCGTCTATCTGGGCGCGACCTGCGGCCGGGTCGCCAACCGCATCGCCGGTGCCGCCTTCGAGCTCGACGGCACGCGCTACCCGCTCGCCGCTAACGAGGGCGCCAACCAGCTCCATGGCGGCCCGATCGGGTTCGACCGCGTGATCTGGCGGGTGGTCGAGGCGGATCGGGCCCGCATCGTCCTTTGCCACGACAGCCCGGACGGGGACCAGGGCTATCCCGGCGCGCTCGCCGTCACCGCCACCTTCACCCTGTCGGCGGACGGCGAGCTGGCGATCGTGTACCAGGCGACGACGACCCGGCCGACCCACGTCAACATCGTCTCGCACGGCTATTTCAACCTGTCCGGGGTCGACGGGACGACGATCGCCGACCACCGCCTGCGCCTCGCGGCCGACGCCTACCTGCCGGTCGACGACGCCGCGATCCCCACCGGCGAGCGTCGCGTGGTGGCCGGCACCCCGTTCGACTTCACCCGCCCGCGCACCATCGGCGAAGCATGGAGCGATAAGGCGGGGGAGGGCGACGACCCGCAGATCCGCCTCGGCCGCGGCTACAACCACAATCTCTGCCTGTCCGGCACCGGCCTGCGCGAGGTCGCGTGGCTCGACCATCCCGCCAGCGGCCGCACCCTGACGCTGTCGACCGACCGCCCCGGGCTCCAGCTCTACAGCGGCGGATGGCTGTCCGGCCGCTTTCCCCGCCATGGCGGGCTGTGCCTGGAGGCGCAGGACTGGCCCGACGCCTGCAACCGCCCCGACTTCCCCGCCACCCGCCTCGACCCCGGCATGACGTACCGGTCGGAGACGCGGCTGCGCTTCGGGGTGACGTCCCGCTCGCCGCTCACGGCATAGTGGCGCCGGCTACCCGGCTTCGATAGGCTGTAGACATGGAAGCGACCAACGACACGCGGCAGCGGACGGAGGGCATGGGCATGATCGCGGCGCCCGATGAGGGATTGAACCTCACCGCCAGCATCGTCAACGACCTGGGCCTGTCGATCGTCACCCAGGCCTATCTGCCCGATCGTCCCTTCCCGACCGAGGCGGAGCTGTGCCAGCGCTACGGCGTCAGCCGGCCGGTGCTGCGCGAGGCGGTGAAGATGCTGACCGCCAAGGGCCTGCTGCTCGGCCGCAAGCGCGCCGGCACGGTGGTGCTGCCGGAGGCGAGCTGGAACCTGCTCGATCCCGACGTGCTGCGCTGGATGCTGCAGCGGGATTTCTCGATCGACCTGCTGATCGACTTCACCGAGATCCGCATGTCGATCGAGCCGCGCGCGGCGACGCTGGCGGCGCATTCGGCGACGGGGGCGCAGCGGCGCGCGATCATCGACGCGACCCAGCGCATGGCCGCGGCCGACCGCGGCGAGGAGGATTCGCTCGAGGCCGATATCGCGTTTCACATCGCGGTGCTGCAGGCGAGCAACAACCGCTTCATGCGCCAGTTCACCGGGCTGGTCGACACCACGCTGCGCTTCTCGATCCGCCGCACCAACGAATACAAGGGCGTCCCCCGCGCCAGCGTCCGCGAACACAAGCGCGTCGCCGATGCGATCATCGAGGGGCAGCCGGTCCTCGCCGGCGAACGGATGAGCGAACTGATCCGCGGCGCGCTCGACCTGCTGCTCACCGCCGGGAAGCACCCGATGCGGCCGTGAGGGTGGCCGGCGCGGGGCGGTCTTCAACTCAACCCCAGCGCGCGATCGTGATCCTGACCGGGGCCGAGAACGCGGTGAACGAAGATGCGGTCGGGCAGGGCGGAGTAGAGGATGCCATATCCCTTCCACGAGCGCCGACGGATGCCGTGGCGTTCGTAACGCGGCACCAGCGGAAATCCGTGCGGCAGATCGCCCAGCCGCTGCGCTGTCCCCCGCAATTCCTCGACGAAAGTGACGGCGCGGCGCGGATTGTCGCGGGCGATGAACCGACCGATACGCGCGATATCGGCGACCGCGCGCGAGGACAGGACGACCCTCACCGCCGGGGCGGGCCGTCGATCGATCCAATGTCGGTCAACACCGTCTCGCACGCCTGGTCAAGGTCGATGCCGCTACCTGCGTGCATCTCGGCCAGACTTTCCGCGATCGAGGCATCCAGTTCGGCCAGCCAGCGCTGCTCGTCGTCGATCGCGCCCTGATCGCGGCGGATCAGGTCGCGGACATAGTCGCTGATGCTGGCATATTGTCCGTCGTCGATCCGCCGCTGCACATAATCGCGCATCGGATCGGGCAGCGATATGTTCATGGACGCCATGGCCGGTCTCCTGCCCAAGAAATAATGGCAAAAACTGCCATCGGGTGCAATGCCGTTACGGCTCCCCGCAGACGCTCCCCCGCCCTGCCGCATGTTCTGCCACCCGCGCCGGCTCCGCCGGCCGTGCATCGCCCGGCCGATACGACGCGAACCCGCGCAGGCCAGCGGCGTCGAGCACGATCGGCCGCAGGTCGCCGGTGGTGTAGCGTCGCGCCTGGTCGTCGAAGTGCGGCGAGGCGGGGTCGCCGCTCTCGCCGCCCGCCGACACCGCCCAGCCGCGCGGACCCTCGGGGGCGAACTCGACCACCGCGACGAAGCTGTTGCCGCTGGTGCCGTAGAAGCAGCGCTGCCCCGCCTGCCGCTCGACCCCGAACGAGGCCAGCGAGCCGAAATTGCCCGAGGTGAAGCCGACCGGCAGGCTGGGCGCCTTGTCGTCGAAGCGCGGCGTGCCCCACGTCTTCGGCACGCCCGACAGCCGCTGAAACCGGTTGATCCGGCCCCAGGCGATCCGCCACGTGCCATGGTCGCGGCGCATCCGCTCCACCGCGGTCGCCAGCGCCTCGACCCGCGCGGCATCGGTGGTCTGCGTCGCCATCCAGGTGAACAGCGGCACGTTCGCGGCTGCCGCGCGCCGCCCCTCGCTCGCCCACAGCGCCTCGCCCCAATAGACCGCCAGCGACGTCGCCTCCGATCCGGTCGCCCAGCGCCGGTCCCATCCCTTCAGCAGCGCGACCGGCGCGGCGAGTGTGCGGGCGCGCTGGTCGGTCGCGGGCAGGGCGGCATGGCCGCGGACCAGCCCGCCGATCTGCTCGTCGAACAGCGGCAGGAAACTGTCGAACGCGGCCCGGGTCAGCGTGGCGGCGGTGAAGCGCGTCGTGTTGTCGAACAGCATCAGTGCGTGGCGCCCGCGCGGGTTCTCGCCGAACTGGTCCATGTAGCGGGGGAAGTCGGTGGCACGCAGCGTATCCGGCCCGGCCGCGGCCCAGGGCGCGTTGTTGGTGTTCATCACCCAGCCGCTGGGCGGGTTCACCACCTGCGGCAGCTCGGCCAGCCGGTGCAGTCCTTTCCAGTCGGTCGCCGGATCGCTGCCGTCGACGGGCTTCGTATAGTCGAACCGCGCGTCGCGGACCGGCACGAATTGCGGGTGGAGATAGGCGATGGTGCCGTCGGCCGCGGCCAGGATCGTGTTGTTCGACGAGTTCGCCTTGCGCTCGGCGACCTTCAGATAATCAGCCAGCGTCGTCGCGCGGGTGCGCAGCCAGCTCTGCTCCAGCGCCGCCAGCGGGTTGTTCAGCATCGCCACCGCGATCCACCGGTTGCCCCCTTCACCGGCGCCCTGGCGGCGGATGACGGGCCCGTGATGCGTCGCCAGCACGTTGAAGCGGCGCGTGCCCTGCGTCCCGTCCGGCCGGCGCACCGACAGCGTCACCACCCGCTGCCGCAGCGGACGCCACGCCGTACCGTAACGGTAGCGGAGCTGCCCCCCGCGCTCCGCCACCTCGACCGCGAACTCGTCGATATTGTCGACCCCGCTCGACGTGTGCATCCAGCCCAGGCGCCGGTTGAATCCCTGATAGACGAAGAACTGCCCCCAGGTGGCGGCGCCGTAGACGTCCAGCCCCTGATCGCTCGTCACCTGCTGCTCGGCGCGGAAGAAGAACGAGGTGTGCGGGTTGATCCACAGCAGCGGGTGCCCGCTGGCGCTGCGGTCGGGGCCGAAGGCGAAGCCGTTCGATCCCTTGGGCTCGACCAGCCGGCCGGCATCCGCCCCGACAGCGGCCAACGCGGGAGCGGGAGGCGCCGCCCCGCCATAGAAGGCGGCGAGCGCGGCGGGATCGACCCCGCGTTCGATATCCCCGCCGATGCTCCCTTCCGAAAAGGCGAGCGCCATCCACGGCTCGAACCGGGCGATCGCCTTCGGGCGCACGGCGGGATGGGTGGCGAGATAGTGGTTCAGCCCCGCCGCCCACGCGTCCATCAGCGCACGCAGCCAGCGTGGGGTCCTGGCGTAGTCGCGGCGCAGGTCGGCCGGGTCGACGAACAGCCGCTGGCGCAGGTCGGTCCACAGCGCCGCCTCGCCCTCCACCTCGGCCAGCCGGCCGAGCGCCGTCAGGTAGTTGCGCTCGATCCGGGGGAAATCGTCCTCGGCCTGCGCATAGATCATCCCGAACACCGCATCGGCGTCGGTCCGGCCATGGATGTGCGCGATGCCGAACCCGTCGCGGGTGATGGTGACCGTTCTCTCGTCACCCCGGGTTGGACCCGGGGTGACGGGGAGGGAGGAAGATCCCGCTACTCCCGGTCCCGCGGACAGCGCCATCACAGCCAACCCCAGTAAACCGCGCATCGCCCTTGCCCCCTCGCCCCTCATCCGATTAAACCGAGGATAAGTCATATATATTGTTGCCAGCAAGCCTCTCGAAAGGTCACGCTTCCCATGACGATCGCCCTCCGGCAGATCCCGATCCCCGATTTCGGCACCATCGACGAACCTCCCGCGCTGCCCGCCCATCGCTATGCCGCGCGCTGCGACGCGGCGCTGGCGGCCGCGGGGACCGACTGGCTGGTGGTCTATGCCGATCGCGAGCATCTGGCGAACGTCATGTTCCTGTCGGGGTTCGAGCCGCGGTTCGAGGAGGCGCTGCTGCTGCTCGGCCCCGGCGGTCGCCGCGTGCTGGTGACCGGCAACGAGTGCGTGCCCTATGCCGTCGTCTCGCCGCTGCCCGGACTCGAGGTGCGGCTGTCGCAGACGATGAGCCTGCCCGGGCAGGACCGCAGCCAGGCCCCGCGCCTGACCGACGTGCTGCGCGACATCGGCATCGGTACGGGCGACCGCGTCGGCATGGTCGGCTGGAAATATCTCGAGCCGGAAGAGTGGGAAGGAGAGGGGGAGGCCCCGGGTTTCGTCCCCGCCCCCTATCTGGCCGCGGTCCAGCGCGTCGCCGGCAGCGTCGTCGATCGCACCCCCGTCCTGCTCCATCCCGAACACGGCCAGCGATCGATCATCGACGCCGACCAGATTGCGATCTTCGAGGCCGCGGCCGCGCGCGGATCGGAGATGGTGTGGAACATCCTCAGCCAGCTGCGCCCCGGCGACAGCGAGGCGGAGGGCGCCGCGCGGATGCTGTACCGGGGCGAGCCGTTCAACGTCCACGCCATGCTCGCCTCGGGCAACGCCGCGACCGGCCCGGTGATCGGGCTGGCGAGCGCCGGCCCGCGCCGGATCGGGCAGGGCGACGGCGTGTCGACCGCGGTCGGGCTGTGGGGCGGGCTGACCGCACGCGCGGGGCTGGTCGACGACGCCAACGACGAATTCGTCGCGGTCGCGGCCGCCTATTTCAGGGCGCTGGTCCGCTGGTATGCGGTCGCCGATATCGGCGTGACGGGTGGTGAACTGTTCGACGCGGTGACCGCGACGCTGGCGGAGGGCGGCCTCCGCTCGCTCCTCAACCCCGGCCACCTGACGGGGCATGAGGAATGGTCGACCAGCCCGGTCCGCCCCGGCTCCACCGAACGGCTGCGCTCGGGTATGCACATGCAGGTCGACGTGATCCCCACCCCGATTTGCGACGGCTGGGCGCTCAATTGCGAGGACAGCGTCGTCTTCGCCGACGAGGCACTGCGCGCCGAACTCGCCGCGCGCCACCCCGCGGTCTGGGCCCGCATGCAGGCCCGCCGCTCCTTCATGCAGGGCACGCTGGGCATCGAGGTGGCGGAGGCGGTCCTGCCGCTCTCCTCCACCCCGCTGTGCCTCGCGCCGCTCTGGCTGCGCAGCGACTGGATCTTTTGCCGGGAATAGGCGGCGAACCCACTTCTCCCCTTGTACCCCGGCGAAGGCCGGGCCCAGTCGGGGAACGCTGGTTAGGGACGTGGCGCATCATCACAGGAGCCCCTCCAACTGAGCCCCGGCCTTCGCCGGGGTGCCATAAGAGGTGTTTGAACCTTGTTCCGCAGAACCAAATCGCTATATTCCGTTCTGAAGGAGCAGCCTCGTGGCCATCGCACTCGCCACCACTGACCATCCCGACGCCCCCCGCGTCCTGGGCGAGGCGCTCGCCCGGATCGCGCAGTTCTGGCAGCTGTCGAACGCCCGGCTCGGCCAGATCGTCGGCTTGTCCGCCCCCACCGTCTCGCGCCTGCGGGCCGGTAGCTACCGGCTGGAGCCCGCCACCAAGCCGTTCGAGCTGGCCCAGCATCTCGTCCGCCTGTTCCGCTCGCTCGACAGCTGGCTGGGGCAGGATGATGAAGCGGCCCGCTCGTGGCTGGCGACCCCCAATCTCGATCTCGGCGCCGCCCCGATCGACCTGATCGCCAGCGTCCGCGGGCTGCTCGCCACCAGCGACTATGTCGATGCCCTGCGTGCGCGGACCTGATCCGCACCCCGAGGATCTCGCCGCGGCCGCCACCCCCTATGACGGCCGCGTGATCCGCATCGTCGAGGCGCAGCACCGCATCGCCACCAACCGCCTCGCCGGCAACGCGGCCGACCAGGCGTTGCTCGAGGCGCTGGCCGACGAGGTGAAGCCCAGTCTGCCGCCCGCCGCACAGGCGCTCCCCTGGCTCCTCGCCTCGCCGTTCCGCTATGGGCTCGGCCGCCCCTCGCGCTTCCGCCCGGCCGACACGCTGCCCGGCATCCTCTACGCGTCCGAGGCGATCGAGACCGCGGTGACCGAGGCGGCATATTGGCGCCTGATCGGCTTCGCCCGCTCCCCCGGCTTCCGGCGCCCGCGCACGCCGACGCCGATGTCGGCCTTTTCGGTGACCGTCACCACGACGCGTGCGATCGACCTGACCCGGGGCGTCCTCGGCACCGAGCCCGGCCGCTGGACCCACCCCCGCGATTATGGCGCCACGCAAGGCCTCGGCCGCACCGCCCGCACCGCCGGCCTCGCTGCGATCCGCGCGCCGTCGGCGCGCCATGCAGGCGGCATCAACCTCGCCGTCCTCGACCCCGCGGCATTGCGCCCGCCACCCCGCCCGCATTCCAGCTGGGCGTTCCTGGCGACGGAAACCGGCCTGATCGCCACCCGCGAGATGAGCGACCAGGCACTGCGGTTCGATGCCGTCCGAATGGGTATCACCGGGGCGTAGCGCGCTTCGTCAACGAGGCTTTAACCATGGATCGGCCAAGCCGGCGCGCGATGAGGCAGGCGGCGATACCGGTGATCGACCGGACGGGAGCAGCGGGCGGCGACGCCTGGCGGCAGGCGGTGGTGGTCGCCGCGGTGTTCCAGCTGGCGATCACGCTGATGGTCGGCTGGCTGCTCGCCATCAACCGGTCGACCAGCCTGGCCGCGGGCTGTTTCTTCGATCACGACGCGTATCTGCTGACCGCCGGCGGGCTCGTGCTGCTGGGCATGGGCTGGTGGCCGCTTCGGGGCGCGCCGGTGCCCGCGCTCACCCGCCGCGTGCTGTTCCTCTGGTGTGCGCTGGCGGCGCTGGCCGCCTGTGCCGGCACCTTCCTCGTCTTCCACCATTATCCGGTCTCGCGCGACGAGCAGTCGGCCGAGTTCGCCGCGACCTATCTCGCGGCGGGGCATATGGGCTGGCCGATCCCGCCGCGCTTTCGCGATCTGGCGCAGGCGATGATGCCGATGCACGCCACCGTCCGGCCGGGCGCCTGGCTGTCCAACTATCTGCCGGTCAACGCCGCGATCCGGGCGGGGGCGGGGCTGCTCGGCGACCGGTGGCTGGCGGGGCCGCTGCTGCTGCTGGCCGGTGCGCTGGCGCTGGCGTCTGCGGCGCGGCGGATCTGGCCCGACCGGCCGCACGCCGCGACCGTCGCCGTCGTGATGTCGCTGACCTCGACCCAAGTCGTCGTCAACGCCGCGACGCCGTTCGCAATGACCGGCCATTTCGCGCTGAACGCGCTGTGGCTGGCCTGCTTCCTGCGCGGCGACCGGCGCGGCCATGCGCTGGCGATCGTCGTCGGCCTCTTCGCCTCGGGGCTCCACCAGTCGCATTTCCATATCGGCTTCGTCATGGCGTTCGTCGTCTGGCTGGCGATCGACCGGCGGTTCCGGCTGGCGGGCTGCTACGCGCTGGCGTGCCTGTTCTACTGGTTCCTGTGGCGCCACGCCTGGCCGTGGCTGCTCGATGCGACGATGGGCGGGCAGCTCGTGGTCAGCGGCACCCCGCCACCCGCGAACGTCAACGTCGTCCTCTGGCGGCTGAGCCAGCTCCAGATCGGCGAGAGCCTGACCCGCTTCATCGCCTGGCAGAACATCCTGCTGCTGCCCCTCGCCATCGCTGGGGCCGGCGCGGTCAGGCAGGCGACCGGCCCGGCCCGCATCCTGATCGGCTGCGCGCTGGCCTGCGGCTGGGGTCTCGCGCTGCTGGTGCTGCAGGACCATGGCTATGGCTATCGCTATCTCCACCACCTGATCCCGTGCTTTTGCCTGCTGGCAGCGGGCGGCTGGCTGGCGATCGAGGAGCGGCTGGGCCGATGCCTGCCCGCGTCTATTCTGGCCGCCAGTGCCGCCTTTGCGCTCCTCTTCACCCTCCCGGTCGCGACGTGGCGGATCATGGTCGCCAACGCCCCTTATGAGCGCGCCCATGCCGCGGCACGGGCGGCAAAGGCGGACTATCTGTTGGTCGACACCCGTGCCGGCGCCTATCTCCAGGACATCGTCCGGGTGGAGGAGGGGCCGGGGCCGGTGCTGCTCGACCTCGGTTACGTCCCGGCCGCGGCGGTGACGCGGCTGTGCGCCGGGTCGCGCGTGATGATCTTCGGCGAGGCGCAGGCGCGCCATTTCGGCATCCCCGTCGATCCCGACCGCGTCGCGAACGAGGCGGAGGCCGCCGCCCGCGCCGCCCAGCTCAGGCGACTGGGCTGCGGGCATCCCCTGCCGTTCTAGAATCCAACGATCGCGACTTTTGCGGATCGGCGCGGCTTGGGAGTAAGGCGGTCCGCGACAGGAGCGGCGACCCGGCGATGAATTCATACTCGAAAGCACGAATGGGACGCGCGGCGCACCGTATCCGCGCCTGTTCCGCCCGGCCCGGTCGCCGAAAGTTCGTGCTTTCGAGTAGGAAATACCAGTGACCCGCCAGACCCCCCGGACGCCCGCCGCGCCACCCGCCCCCGGCCCGGTCCGGGCCACCCGCGCCAAACCGCCCGCCAAGGCCACTCCGCGCCCGGGGCCCCGCACCGGTCAGGGCGACCTGTTCCGCCTCGACAGCCCGTTGATGGGCGAGATCCGCGGCGAGCGGTCGCTGATGGCCTTTCCCTTCTTCGCGCTCGCCAAGACCGCGTGGATGAAGCCGCTGACCTATCGCACCGACACCGTCTCGATCGAGGTGCGTCCGTCGGCCAGCGGCGTCGCGACGATCTACGACAAGGAGATCGTGCTCTACATCGCCAGCCTGATGGCCGCGAAGCTCGAGGCGGGGGAGGCGGTGGAGCAGGATTTCGTCTTCACCGCGCACGACCTGTTCCAGGTCACCGGCGCCAATCATTCCGCCCGCTCGTACAACCGGCTGTCGGAGGCGCTGGAGCGGCTGCAGGGCACCCAGATCAAGACCAATATCGAGGCGGGCGGCGAGGGCGAGGAGGGCTTCTTCTCGTGGCTGTCGGAGGCGAAGCTCCATTATTCGCGCAACCGGGCGGGCGAGCGCCGGCTGAAGGCGGTGAAGGTGCGGCTGTGCGACTGGCTGTTCCGGGCGATCCTGCTCGACCGGCATGTGCTCGACTATGCCCATGCCTATTTCCAGCTCGGCCCGATCGAGCGGCGCATCTACGAGGTCGCCCGCTCGACCGTGACCGAGGGCGAGGCGCTCGACCTCGACCTCGCCACCTTCCGCCTCCAGATCGGCTACCAGAACCCGCTCGCCAATTTCCGCCAGGCGGTGCGCGCGATCGCCGGCACCGACGCGATCCCCGACTACGACGTCGCCCTGGTCGAGACGGTGACGGGGGACGCGGCGGGGGAGGGCGCGCCCGCGGACTCGCCCCCGGTCGCCGGGCGGCGCGGGCGCCGCGCCAATCCGGCGCGCGTCGTCGTCACCCGCCGCCCCGCCGCATTGCCGGCCGACGATCAGGCACCCGATCGGACCGGTGATCCGGTCGCCGAATCATGATTCGCGCGGGCCTGCCGTCCACACCGATTTGATATTCGAAAGCACGAGTCTGACGGGCAATTCATACCCGAAAGCACGAGGACGCCGGAGTATTTGATACTCGAAAGCACGAAGTCGACAGACTTTACGGGCTCGGTTCGTCGCGATTTCTGCATTTCATACTCGAAAGCACGAACCGCGAACGCTTCCGATGTTGGACATTAACTGCAACAGTCGTGGAACAAGCCGGCATGGGGCCGGCACGAAAACGGACAGCGGCTGTGACCACATAAAGGAAAGCCCGGCACGAAGGCCGGGCATCCCAAGGGTATCATGGAGCGACGTCGCCAAACGTCGATCCCAAAGGTCTCACAGACCTTCTCCGGATACCCCTGATCGCTTGCCGGTTCAAGGATGCGCGTTTCGCGCCACACTCCCTTTTTGCCTCCGGTCCCAGCCCTTTCGGGGGATGGAAGATGACGGCGTTTACCCTTGGCCAGGCCAGCGTGCTGGCGATCGCGAACATGCGCGCCGCCCCGCGCACCGCGTCACGCTCTCCCCGGCGCAATCCCCATCGCACCGGCGCGCCGGTGCGCCGCGACAGTATCGAGGCGGGGACGTTCGAGGAGCAGTTCTTCAGCCCGCCAGCGAAGGGCGAGACCGACCGGCTGCTGCGCATGGCGCGCGCCGCGCTCGACGCCGGGCGCCGCCTGCGCCGTGCCGCGCGGATCGAGCGACGCAGCCTCTCCGCCTCGGAGCGCGCGCTCGCCGCGCTGACCGCGGGGGCGGTGCGCGTGTACGAGGAGATCTGCACGCTCGCCCGGCTCAACCGCGGCCGCGTCTATCCCAGCTACGACCGGCTCGCCGCGGCCACCGCGCTCGGCCGCGCCACCGTCGCGCGGGCGCTCCACCAGCTCGAGGCGACGGGCTTCCTCGTCCGCCAGCGCCGGTTCAGGCGGGTCGAGGGTGATGGTCCGGGCCCCCGCTACGAGCAGACCTCGAACGTCTATCGTCCCACCGTGCCCCAGCGCCTGCTCGGCCATCTGCCCCGCTGGCTGCGCCCCGCGCCGGTGCCCGACGACACGCTCCAGCAGGCGGTCGACCGCGCCGACGAGCTGGCGGCGATGCACGCGACCCTGTCCTGCCGCGAACTGGCGCAGGCGACCGTCGGCGGTCCGCTTGGCCGGATGCTCGCCCGGCTCGGTGCCCGTATCGATGCCCGACAGAGCGAGTCTCATATCGATCCACAACCGCTACCGCATCCATCTGATCAGGGAACAAGCAGACTCGGCCTGAACGGCCGAGACGCCATTGCCTGACGGCACTGGACCCGCGATCTTAACCATCCCCTGCTACACCTGGGGATAATTCCAACTGCGGGAAGCACCGGCTCCGCCGGCGCCATGCTCCCTGAGGGGATCAGGCGGTTTCCGGCAGCGATCATCGCGACCGGAGCGCGCGTGCGAGCGGGGTGAAAGGGAGGGGTGGGGAAAGCGACGGCGACATGATTTTGGCCTTACCTTAGCCTTACCTTCCGCGCTCCGGCCCTTGCCGATCCGGGCTGTCGACATGTAGAGACGCCGACATGGCTTCCCCCGTCAGGACCTCGATGAAGACGATCGCGATCATCAGCCAGAAGGGCGGGGCGGGGAAGACAACGCTGGCCCTCCACCTCGCCGCCGCGGCGCAGGAGGCGGGGCTGGTCTCGCTCATCGTCGACACCGATCCCCAGGCTACCGCCAGCCAATGGGCCGCCTGGCGTCAGGATGCGCCCCCCGAGGTCATCGACAGCCCGCCCCCCCGCCTGGCGGCCAAGGTCGCGGCCGCGCGCGATCAGGGCGCCGGCCTGATCGTCATCGACACGCCCCCCCATGCCGACAGCGCCGCGAGGGCCGCGGTCGAGGTCGCCGACCTGGTCCTCATCCCGTGCCGCCCGTCGGCGTTCGACCTGGCTGCGATCCAGACGACGGCGAAGCTCGTCCAGCTCCTCCGCAAGCCTGCCTATGTCGTCTTCACCGCCGGCCCCCCCAACGCGCCGCGCGTCTATGCCGAGGCGGGCGAGCTGGTCGACGGCTACGGCACCCCGCCATGTCCCGTCCTGATCCCCGACCGCGCCGCGTACCGCCATGCCAGCGCCGAGGGGCGGACGGTCATGGAGCTGGAGCCGGCCGGGAAAGCGGCCGACGACATCCGCGACCTCTACCGCTGGACCTGTCGACAGCTCGACATGAAGACGCCATCCTCACGAAAGACCGCCGCATGAGCCGGAAACCCAGCTTCGCCAACCTGCGCACCCATGCCGCGCCAGTGCCCGTGACGGCCCAGCCGTCCGACCCCGCGGCGCCCGCCGCAGGCACCCCGGCCCGCCCGCAGAGCCGCGAGGGCAGGAAACAGATCGCCGGCTTCTTCACCCCCGATATGTCGCTGGCGATGCACATGCTGGCGAGGCGCCAGGGGAGAAGCCTGCAGGCACTGATGGCCGAGGCGTTCAACGACGTGCTGAGGAAGCACGGCGAGAGCCCGGTGGGGGATTGAGGGCCACTCGGACTGAAAGCCGTGCCGGCTCAGGAAGGTAGCTTTTCCGCCGTTTTTGTTACATGGCCGCGTTATGACGTATGTGTACAATCGACAGGAGCAGCCGGTCGCCAGCAAGTTCGTGCGTCCGGTAGAAGATGAGGCATTTGCGCCTTTGCTGGTGCGGGATCGTAAAGTTTCCCGTTTTCGTTGCTATCTGCTGCTGGCGTTCAGTGATGCGCTGGCGATCAGTCTTTCTTTTTGTACTGCGAACTTTCTGGTCAGCCTTGCCGCACCAGCGCCGATTGAACACGGCTTCCTGATGTTGGGTGTTATCCTGCCGTTGTTCGCCATTCAGGCAGGCACCAACGGGACCTATGGTGCCGCGACGTTGGATAACGCCCATCTTGGAGCTAGTCGGGCTGCAAGGGCATTGATGATCGCCGGCGGCATCGTCCTGCTAATCGCATATATGCTGAAGGCGAGCGGTGAATTGTCACGCGGCGTTTTCGCAATCGGTTTTGCCGCCTCGTTTCTGCTGCTGATCCTAGCCCGTATGCTGCTCAAGCCCCATATCGCCCACATGCTCGGTGGTACGGCACACACTACCATCGTCATTCGCGATCGCGTCAACTATAACACACACGGTGCTGAAATTGTCCTTGATGCCGACGATATCGGTTTCAATCCTACCACTAACGACCCTCATGCCTACCATAATCTGGCCAACATAACCGCGTGCTCGGATCGACTGGTCGTAGCGTGCGATCTCAATCGTGCTCGTGACTGGGCACCGGTGTTACGAACGCTGGCAGTAGATGGCGAGATACTGACGGATGTGCGCGACGAGGTCAGTGCCATCGGTATGCGCGAGTTTGGCGAACGTCACACGTTGGTTATCAATTATGGCCCGATGACCTTGTCTTCCAGGGCGATAAAGCGTGCCTTTGACATGGTGTTCTCGACTGTTGCTCTGTTCGTGCTCACTTTGCCGTTACTGGCGGTCATGATCGCGATACGCTGGGAAAGTAGCGGACCTGTCTTCTTCCGGCAGGAACGGATCGGCCGCGGCAATCGCATCTTTCGGATCTTCAAATTTCGTAGCATGTACCATCATACGGCCGATGTACATGCTGAGCGCCTGACTCAAGTCAACGATAGCCGAGTAACGCGGGTCGGTAACTTCATTCGTCGTACCTCGATCGATGAACTTCCTCAACTCATCAATGTTCTCAAAGGTGAGATGAGCATTGTCGGTCCTCGGCCTCACGCTTTAGCTGCCAAGGCCGCTAATCTTCTCTACTGGGATGTCGATGCCCGTTATCGGCAACGGCATGCAATTAAGCCGGGAATGACCGGTCTGGCTCAGGTGCGTGGCTTTCGAGGCAACACTCATCAGATTGAAGATCTGACCAACCGCCTGCAGGCGGATCTCGAATATGTCGCCAACTGGTCATTGCGCAACGACATCGCGATCATCGTCCAGACAATGAAGGTAATGCTCCACACGAACGCGTATTGACGTTCGCGTGTTCACCCGGTTGGAACGGCGACTCGCCTTGACCACATTCCGGGGCGTGAAAATGAAGGACAAGTGTTGGCTAGAATTCTCGTCGATGGCCGGGTTGGGTGGGGCTCGGGCATCGGCCGCTATATCGCTGCCACGCTGCCCCGGCTTGCCGCCTTGCAGCCGCAGCACCGGTTCGACGTTGTGTTACCACCGGCGCAGTTGGACGCGGCCCGATCATTGTTCGCCTGTTGCGATAATCTGGGAATGGTTGCTAGCGACATCGTGCCCTTTTCGGGACGGGAGCAGTGGGCTTTGGAGCCGCTGTCGAGCAGTTACGATTTGACCTGGTTTACAAACTATTTTGTGCCTTTGCGCTGGCGCGGCCCGTTTATCGCAACGGTGCACGATGTCCTTCATCTTGAAGACGAACTGTTTCCAACGGCATGGACCAAGAGGACCCTGTCCCGACTGGCCTTTCGCAAGGTGCAGCGTCAGGCGCGTGGCGTGGCGTTCGTCAGTCGCTTTAGTCAGCGTGAATTCACCCGCAAGATCGGGGCCGTTCAGCCATGGGTCAATTGCCTCAGTGGTATCGATCACGCCGACTGGCCCCTGTTCGATCCAGCCACACCGCCGCATAAAACAAAGCGCATCTTGGTCGTAGGCGCGGCCAAGCAGCATAAGAATTTTTCCATGGCGATCGCCGCCTGGCAACGCGCTCGGCTTTCGCCGGAGTGGCAATTGACCGCCGTCGCGCCTGCTGTTGACCAGCGGTCAGGTATAGATCTGCAGAGCTTGGCGAATACCGATCGCGCGATAGACGTACGCCGCGGCATCTCTAACGAGGAGCTGCACGGGCTGTACGGCGAGGCATCGATCGTGTTGATGCCATCGCTGTACGAAGGATTTGGCCTGCCGCTTCTGGAAGGCATGCAAGCGGGTGCATTGTGCGTCAGTTCCACTGCCGAAGCCTTGGTGGAAACGGCGGGGGGCGCCTGGCTGCAGTTCGTCAACGGGCGCGATCTGACCGGCTGGGTCGAGGCAATCGAGCAAGCATGCCGGACCATCGACGATCCGCCTTTTGACCTTGAGGCAATGCGTCGCCACAACATGCGCCATGCTGCCCAGTACAGCTGGGACCGGACCGCCGAAGCGATCGCAGCTCTTCTCGACCAGACACTCTAATAGGCACTTATGACCGTATCGCTTCGCAAGACCCGATCACGCGCGCCGCTTCGCCTTGGGCTTGCCGGGGGCGGTACCGACCTGTCGCCCTACTGCGACCTTCACGAAGGCGCAGTGCTCAACGTGACGATAGATCGGTTCGCCTTTGCCACGCTGACCCCGCGTGATGACAACAGGATCGTCTTTGTCGCTAATGATCTCGATACCCGGATCGAACATGGCCTGGAGGATGATCTGTCAAGTTCGCCGCTGCTGCTGCACCGCGGCGTCTATGAACGCATGATCCGCGACCATCATGGCGGCAAGCGGTGTGCCCTGACCATCACCACCTCGGTTGATGCCCCTTTAGGTTCGGGATTGGGATCGTCGTCTGCGCTGGTGGTTGCGCTGGTTGACGCTTTTCGCGAGATGCTGCGCGCACCGCTTGGCCAGTATGATGTCGCACGGCTCGCCTATGAGATCGAGCGGGTCGAACTTCGGCTCGCCGGCGGTCGGCAGGACCAGTATGCCGCAGCCTTTGGCGATATCAACTTCATCGAATTTCTCCGCAATGATCGCGTGCTGGTCAACCCCTTGCGTCTGCATGGAGCGATCCGGCGAGAACTGGAATCGTCCCTGATCGTCTGTTTCACCGGCAGCTCGCGCGAGTCGGCCCGGATCATCGAGCAGCAGACCGGTGCGCTCAACGCTGGCAACAGCGTTGCCATGGATGCGATGCATGCACTCAAGGCGACGGCGGTAGAAATGAAACAGTGTCTGTTTCTAGGCGACATCGTCGGCATGGCCGATTTGCTGAACCAGGCATGGCGCGCCAAGAAAGCGACAGCTTCGGGTATTGCCACCCAGCGAATCGATGAGTTGTTCGAATTTGCTCTCGCTAACGGAGCCCTTGGCGGCAAGGTGTCGGGCGCAGGCGGCGGCGGGTTCATGTTCTTTCTGGTTGAGCCCGACGAGCGCTTCCGGTTGATCGAAAAGCTGCAGAACCAGGGTGCGCGCGCGGAACCTGTCAAGTTTCACGCCTATGGATGCGAGACGTGGCAACCATGACCCGGCCAACCCAGTGTGCGATCCTGTGCGGCGGATTAGGTACCCGATTAGGGGCGCTGACCGAAGCTATGCCCAAGCCGCTGCTGCCAGTGGCCGGTATGCCCTTTCTCGACCTTCTGTTGAGTGAATTGGGCCGGCAAGGCTTTCGTCGTATCCTGCTGTTGGCAAGATTCGAGGCGGAGAAGATCGCCACCTTCATCAAGACGTCTACAGCCCGGATTAAGTTCGATCTCGACGTGACCATGTCGATCGAGCCTGAAAATGCAGGAACGGGAGGCGCGCTATGGCACGCTCGTGATCGGCTGGACGAGATCTTCTATCTACTGAACGGAGACACCTGGTTCGATATCCCTTTACGCGCATTGGAAACGGTGGCTGCAATGGACGGCGCCGATGGATGTGTGATGGCGCTGCGCCCGACCAGTGACACCTCGCGATACGGCGTGGTCGGCCTTGACGGCAGCAGGATCACAGCCCTTGCCGCACCGCAGGCGGCAGACGCTCCAGCATTAATAAACGGTGGCGTCTATCGTCTCGCCCGCTCTCTCGTCGATGTCGCCAGCGGCTCCTGTTCGTTGGAACAGGACGTGTTACCCCAGGCGATCACGAGCGGCCGGCTCCGCGGACGCAGCTTCGCCGGCCACTACTTCATCGATATCGGTGTTCCGGCCTCCTATGCGGCCGCCCAGTTCGAAATCCCTGCGCAGCGCTGCAAGCCTGCTGTTTTCCTTGATCGCGACGGTGTGCTCAATGTCGATCATGGCCATGTCGGTCAAGTCGATCGGCTGGAACTCGTCGCCGGTGCTGGTGAGGCCGTCGCGTGGCTTAATGAACAGGGCTATTACGTGTTCGTGGTCACTAACCAAGCGGGAATCGCCAAAGGGCTGTATAGCGAAGCGGATTACCAGGCCGTCATGACGGTGCTGGGCGACCGATTGGCTGAGGCGGGCGGTCACCTCGACGACGCCCGCCACTGTCCCTTTCACCCTGACGCGATTTATAGCGCTTACCGAGTGGCAGATCATCCCTGGCGAAAGCCACGGCCTGGCATGTTGCTCGACCTGATGGCGAATTGGCCGATCGACAGGGCTCGCAGCGTCATGATCGGTGACCAGCCGAGCGACGTAGCGGCAGGCGAAGCGGCTGGAGTTCGCGCGGTGCAGTTCACGGGCGGCGATCTTGCCAGTTTCATCAGGTCTCATGTGGAATCCTTGCGGAAAGCAGATTAATGGCGAGCGCTCGCGCTGAACTTGAAACTGGATATCGCGGGCTGAAGGACTGGGCGCTCGGTAGTGCCGCTCCGCTATGGGCGCAGAAGGGCGTCGACCGTGTCCGGGGCAGCTTCGTCGAACGACTCGACCATGATTGCCGCGAACTGGTGGTGCCGCGACGCGCACGGCTTGTCGCCCGCCAGATCTACAGTTTCGCCACGCTCGAACGCCTTGGCTGGCGGGGAACGGACGATCTCGTCGCCTTTGGCTTCGACGCTTTGACCGCCGGTTTCGCGATGGCCGATGGCGAGGTCGTCCCTGAGCGTACACCCGAGGGAACGGTCGCACGGCGGATGCACGATCTCTACGACGTTGCCTTTGTCCTGTTCGCGTTGGCGACAGTGGCAACCCGGCACACGGACCGGCATCGGTCGATCATACTGGCCACCGCCATACGGACGCGCCTTGAAGCACATCGGCACGACCGAGGAGGCTTTGAGGCGGGGCTTGCCGGCGCACTGCCTTTGGAAGCCAATCCCCATATGCACCTGATGGAGGCGTCTCTCGCCTGGGCAGCGATACCGGGCGTGGATGCTGGCTGGAATGCGCTGGCGGACGAGATCGCGACACTGTGTCTGCATCGGTTTATCGATGCGAAAACGGGACGGCTGCGTGAATTCTACGATGCGGACTGGCATCCCATGGCTGGTGACGCTGGCAGGATCGTGGAACCGGGACATCAGTTTGAATGGGCATGGCTGCTGACCCGGTGGGGCATGGCGCGTGAGCGCCCCGATGCCTTGGCGGTCGCTCGCCGACTGGTACACGGTGCCGAGCGCGAGGGAGTGGATCGGCGCGGGATCGCCTTCAACGCTCTCAACGATGACGGCACCCTGCGTGACGGTAACGCGCGCCTCTGGCCCCAGACCGAGCGCATCAAGGGATGGATCGCGTTGGCTGCGGCAGCGTCCGACACCGATGCGCGAGAGGTGGCGGAGCGTCAGGTAGCGGCAGCGATGCGCGGGCTGAACCGTTTCCTCGACACACGCATGCCGGGTCTGTGGTTCGAGACAATCGGTGTCGATGATCGTCCTCGCGAGGAAGAGGTTCGAGCATCAAGCCTGTACCACATCCTTTGTGCGCTGGACGAAGTCGATCGATATATCGTTCTAAGTGACGCCTGTGTTGTCGCGCCTGACCAACCCTGAGGAACGTAGGAAATCAGCGACGGCGCAGACGACCTACACTCTCGCGCAAGGTTCTGGCACTGCGCGGGGCGGCGGGCACTAAGGCACGGCCCGTAGCGCGATACTTGCGATCAATCGATATAGCCGACAGCGCCAACCCCATGACAACCCAAGGATATGCGAAGTTGAGCTGCACACCGAACAGAGCCGCCAGCATGGGATAGGCGCTCAGCATGAATATCCATCCGCGTTGGCGCAGTGCGGTGAAGAAGGGGTAGGCGTAGATGTACAACACGAACAACGTCAGCGGAATCCCCAGTTCCGCCAAGTAACCGAGCAGACCCAACCCGTGCAGATCCCAAACCTCGGTGCGGGGCAGACCAAGAAGAATATTGGGATTGTTGCGTACCAGGCTGTAATTGCCGATGCCGACACCAAGGATAGGATGTGCCTCGACGATCCGCGGCAGAAGGACCGAAGCCATCAGGCGGCCATTGACGAGATTTCCATCCGTCGAGCGCTCGTAAGCCTGTTCCCGGAAGTTGACCAAGCTGTCGTAATAACCGTTGAGACCTTCTACAAGATTGCTAGCAATTGCAAGCGGAACAACCAGCACTAGGGCAAATGCAACGAGAGCTGCACGTCGCTGCTGTGCAAAACCTAGTAAGGCGAGTACGAGGATAACGAGAACGGACGCTTTGGATTGCGAACCAATGATGGCGACCATCATCAACACAATACTTGATCGGTATTGGAACTTGCCGATATATCCAAGCATCGGCCCGCGGATATACTGAATTAGCGCAACGCCAGCCATATAGACGCCGAATGGTCCACCTTCGTTGAAAAAGCCGCACACCCGTGGGATCCGACCCCCCAGAGTGATGCCGGGAAGGTCGATGCCGGCGCCGAAGAATATGGCGAAGGCGATCAGACCCCAGATTGCGTTCAGCAATCCAGCCCAGACATAAGCCTTGAGAACCAGGCTGAACTTGCGCGGATCGTCGCGGATTGCCAGTGCCACGATGAACACGGCCGATGTCGAGATCGAAACCTCGATCAGGCGGACGATCGTCGCCCAGGGCGGTTGCTTCAGCAGACCGATGTCATCAGGCGGGTAGAAGGTCAGACGCAGCGACAGTAGCGAACCGCAGGCAACCAGCGTCAGCATCACCAATATGCGGGGCAGCAGGTTGATCGTCACCACCGGCCCTTCCACTTGCGCGGCCTGGCGCGGCAGCAGAAAGGAGAGGGCGAGCGCTCCCATGATGACGATTTCGACTGTCTGGATGTCACCGATGCGAACATCTGTGAAGCCGCTTAGGAACGCGACAAGGGCGGCGAGGGCAGTGAACATGGTTTAGAGGGCTCTTGGCTGCGGGATGCGCGCCGGCGCAAGCCCATGCTCGCGCAGGACGCGCGCCATCCCCGCGCGAAAATTATCTGCGTCAAAACGCCGGGCGTTGCGGATACAATCGTCTCCACACCTCTCGGCTATTCCCGAATCCTCAAAGGCGCGTACGGCTGCGACGAGGCCGTCTGCGCTGTCGTCCTCGTAGAGGAGTCCGGTATGGTTGGACCGGACCGTCTCGAGCGCGCCTCCTCGTGCCAGGGCGATGACCGGCCGCCCGGTCGCCTGCACCTCCACCGGGACCATGCCGAAATCCTCTTCACCAGGAAATATCAGCGCTCGGCATCGTCCCATATGATCCCGCAACGTGTCGAACGGCACCTTGCCGAGAAAACGGATCGTAGGTCCTGCACGCTCCTTCAGCCGTTTGAGTTCTTCGCCACCACCAAGCACGACGAGTGGCAGACCCAGCGTGTTGAAGGCGTCGATAGCGACCTCGGGACGTTTGTAGGCGACCAGTTCGCCGCACCAGAGATAGAAATCGTCGGGTTGCACGACGCGGGCGGTCGCGAACGCTGCGACATCGACAGGCGGATAGACCACGCATGCCTCGCGCCGATAAGCTTGGCGCAACCGTGCTGCCACGAAACTCGAATTGGCGACGAAGCCGTCGACCCGCATCGCCGATATCGCATCCCATAGCCGCAGATAATGGGCGATGAGAGGCATCACGCGGCGGGTGAGCCATCCGGCACGCCGGCGATAGAGATGATATTTGTCCCAGATATAACGCATTGGCGAATGGCAGTAGACGATCTGAACCGCCCCTGGCCGTACGATCACCCCCTTGGCCGGGCCTGCTTCCGAACAGATGACGAGATCATAGGCCGAAAGATCCAGCGCCTCCAGCGCCAAGGGCATGAGTGGGAGATAGCGCTGGTACCATCGCGCTGCACGCGGCAGCCGGCCTACAAAGGTAGTGGTGATGCGGTGCCTGCGCAGCTTGGCCGATAGCTGCTCGGGGGCGACCGCGTGAGTGTAGATGTCCGCATCCGGGAACATCTCCGCCAATGCCTCCAACACCCGCTCGCCTCCACGCATGGTGACCAGCCAGTAGTGGATCAGCGCCACACGTTGCGGCACGCGCAGCGCACCGCTCGCCGACGCCGCAGTATCCGTCACGCACCAGCCCGCATCATCTGGATCGATCGCAGCGTCATTGATCCAGGCGCCATGCCGGACTGGACCAACCCGTGCAGTTCGAGGGTTGGAAAGGCGCAGGATATGACACCGTCCGCCAGCAGGCGCAGTTGACGTCCAGCCGCCCCTTGCGGGGTAAAGGCGACCGATCTGCCGTCTGGGCAGGTCAGCCGGAATCCCAATCGATCGGTCAGCTTCGACAGGTTGGTATCGCCGGTGACCAGCAACCGGTACCGCCCCGGCGTCGCACTGGTCACCTGACTTACGAACACCGGCGTACCGCGCCCGCTCCAATCGATGCTGAGAAAATTGCCTTGAGCATCACGTGAGGCATCGGCGTAATAGCCGCTCCCGTTGGCGAGTTGCCATTCAAACGATATCGGAAGCGCGTCGTCCGGCAGGGGCCTCGCCGCGACCGCGAAATCGGGGTCGGCAAGCGGGCTTGTCAATGCACCGGCGTGGGTGCGCCAGAGTGCCAGGGCCTGAGCGCCGCGTCCTATGCCGAGCAGGCGCGGCAGAATCGGTGCGATCTCGTTGCGGGTCAGTCGGTCGCCGCTGCGTTGCACGGCCCGCATGACCGCGAAGCGGCCGTTGATCTCTGCCGGATCCTTGAGGTTGGTGGCGGAGAGGAAGTAATAGTACCGCCAGGACGGGCGACCTGTCAGCCGGCGTGTCAGCAATATGCGGAAGTCCGGATCAACCGTCATCAGGTTCAGCAGCGGATAGATGGTGTCCAGAAGCTTCTGACGACGTAGCAGCGCGTCCAGTGTGTCCATGATGAGCGGAAGGTCACGGGTTGATCCGCCACGCCACAGGAGATTCTGCAGCGCACTGGTGCTGCGCCAGCCGAGTTGCCGAAGAAGTGCCGCCTGCTGCAATGCGAGTTTGGTGTCACCGCCGACCTGCAGGCGTGCGGCGATCACACCGCTCACTGCCTGCTGGTTGAGCGGATCGGCCGCGATGGCAGGGATAGCCTCAGCGAGCTGCGCCGTCTGGGCGTCGGGACGCTTGCGACCCATAGCCAGCAGATGGGTGGTGGCACCACGCCGCAGCACATCCAGCTTCGGGGCGGTAGTGACGTAATAGCCGGTCACCGGCAGCAGCGATGCCGCGAGGATCAACGGCAGTATCGCGCGCCTCTGCCGCGAGATGGAGCCGTCCAACGCGGTCATGACTGATAACGATACTCGTATGAATAGTCCTGACCATAGCCATAGCCATGCCGACCCGGATCATATTTGGTCAGCAATGCGCCAGCGACGCGATCGCCGCCGCGGCGTAGGCGCTGAAGAGCATTGGCAGTGCCGCGTACGGTATTGCGACCGGCTTCGATCACGAAGACCGTGGCTTCGACCTCGCTCGACAGGATGATGGCATCGGCAATGCCCAGTACCGGCGCAGAGTCGATCAGTACCGTGTCGAACTGCTCGGCCAGGTCTCCGATCAGCTTCATGAATTGCGGACTGTTGACGAGTTCGGACGGATTCGGCGGAATTTCACCGGCAGTGAGGAGCGCAATTCCTTCATGACGAGGGTATTGCAGAGCTTGCTCCACGGGCTTCAGGCCAGCGAGAACATTGCTGAGTCCGACATCGTTCCTGGCGCCGAACAACCGATGTGCATTCGGACGACGCAGATCTGCATCGACGATTACCACACGCTTGCCCAATCGTGCCAGACTGAGCGCAAGGGCATGACAGGACGACGACTTGCCTTCGCCAGCCTGGCTGGAGGTGAAGAGTATCGTCCGCGGCATGCCCCCCTCTGCCAGCGCCAGAGAGGTACGGACGCTGTTGAACGCCTCGCTGACCGGTGATTTGGGATCGGCAAGTGCGGCGTCGATATCTTCGGCATCCGGCACGCTGCCAAGCAGCGGCAAGCGCAGCCGCTCGGTGACGTCGTCGGGCAGCCGGACCGCATCGAACAGCTGCTCACGCAACACCATACAGCCGAACGACAGGAGCATTCCGACGAAGATCGCCAGTGCCAGGATCAGTGGCAATCGCGGCCAGGAAGGATCCTCGTCGATCTGCGCACGGTCGACGATGCTCAGATTGTTCGTCTGCACCCCCAATTCGGCGTTGAGAGAATTGTATCGACGCAGCAGGGCATCGTACTGTTGCCGATAGGTGTCCGCTGCCCGGCGAAGGATCGAAAGCTGGATACCCTCGCTCTGCTCGTTCAGGCTGTTGGTCTTCAGCGCCTCGATCTGGTCCGAGAGTCGACGCTCGCGGCTCAGCGCAACATCATACTGACTCTTGACGGAACTGCGAACGTTGCCGGCGATGGACTTGATCTGACGATCCAGCTCACGCTTCTGTGCCGAAGCTTCCAGCGCGAGCGGGTACTCTGCCCGGCGGGTAGTCAGTTGCTGTTCGTAGGCGGCTGCGGATTGGGCACGCTGCTGCAGCAATCCCTGGATCGCCGGGTTAGACAGCACTTCCGGAATTCGGAGGTCGGATAGCGCCTGCGTCTGCTGCCAGCGTTGCTCCGCCGTGATCCGCTCTGAAATCGCAGCCGAATACGCCTGGTTCAGCTCGCCCAGGCGACCTGCGATCAGCGATTGCGGACCGCTGGTGCTAGCGGCATCCACCAGCCGAAGGCGCCGGGCATAACCCAACGCCTCCCGTTCGGCGCGCTCAAGCCGCTGCTGCGCCTCGGCAAGCTGATTGCGCAGAAATTCCAGCGCATAGGCCGAGCTGTCGAACTTACGCGCCAGATTGTTGCGCATGAAGCTTTCGGCATAGGCATTGGCGACGCGGGCGGACAGGGCCGGATCGGGGCTGACAAACGAGAGCTCGGCAATGCGCGTGCTGCCGGTATAGTCCACATCGACATAGCGCATCAACGCTTGCTCGACCTGCTCGCGGTGGATCTGCTGAAGCGACTGGCGCGATGATCCCGCCTCGGCCGGCTCGATCTTCATGGTCTCAAGGAAGCTGTCGCCACGGTAAAGGCCCAGGCTCTCGGCAACGGTTGCGGCAACGCCCCGGCTGCGAATGATCTGCAGCTGCGTCTGCATGAAACGCTCGGAGTCATTCTTCGAGGCTGCGCCTTCGCGATCGGCTTCAGTTCCCAGCACCTTCTCGGCTTCCTGCCGAATTTCGATCGTCACCTTGCTGGTATACAGCCGCGTAGCGAGCATCGTGTACACAAGCCCGGCGCCGATGCACGCCGCCATGATGATCGCGATCCACAGCCGCGAACGATAGATCGCCGCCCATACTTCGCGGACGCTGAAGGACTTGTGAGTGGCCTCGGTAGGCTGGGGATCGTGCGGGATCTCGAACCCTGCATGGGGCGCCGGAGAGGCGAACTGCATCGTAGACCTATTCCTATCTGCGCAAAGCGACAAAGACGGCAGCCGCACCCGGAAGCGTAGTGATGATGTCGCGGAAAAGCCGCTCGGCACTGTTAATGCCCACGACGACAGTGTCACCCTGGCGCAGCTTCAAGTCGGGCGTGCGGCCGACCCGGATGTCATCCATGTCAAAGCGGGCAGCGAAGCGCTTGCCCTCCATGTCGCGAAAAACAATCACTTCGTCCATGCGCGCGAACTGCGCTCCCCCTCCCGCCACGGCAAGTGCTTGGGACAGCATCAGCTGGCCGGGAATGTCGTAGATCCCGGGCTTCGTCACGGCGCCATCGACGGTAACCGTGTAGTTGGTCGCGGTTACCACCGACACGGCGGTACGTGCGGCGCGGAGGTAGCGGGCATTGAGACGGGTATCGATGTCGGCTGCCAGTTCCGCCGACGTTCGACCGGCCGCCGGCAGCGTGCCGATCAGCG